>JAWKTL010000020.1:0-109600 GCA_041399105.1 Pirellulaceae bacterium
AATGGCAACCGCGATCTGTTGCGGTCGCGATAACCTAGCGGCCTGAGCGGCGTACCAGCCGATTCCCAGGACAATCAGGTGCAACAGGGCTGCGAGCACGATCATCCAGGCAACAGCACCGAACTGCACGCTCGTTTCGCTGGCCGCGATACGCTGCGATGTCACGACCATTCCAAGAGCCACCATGATCAAGATTCCCGTTTGTGCGGCGATCGAAAGGATGCTTTTATGTTTCGCGACGGAGTGTACGATGTGCGGACTGCGTCGCAGGATCTGTGCGACGCAAAGGGGAACGACGACCAGCAAGCCAAGTTTCGTAACTTGATCGACAAAGTCAATCTTGGCTGATTTGCCTAACAGCAGGATCAATGTGGTCGGGGCAATCACGAAGCAAAGCAAATTCGTGAAGACGGTGACCATCATCGAAACCGCATCGTCCCCTCCAGCCCGACGAGTCCAAAGGGATGCCGAAGCCAGAGTGCAGGGTACGGCGGAGGCGACGATCAGTCCCCCCCCAAGGGACGCCGGGAGAAAGCGGGACAGGAGATAGGCGATCGCGGGAACGGCAAGGATGTTCAATCCCGTTGCTAGCATGGCGGCCTTGGGGTTCCGCAAGCTCCTCACCAATGCTTGCATTGAAAAGACTAGGCCCATCAAGAATAAGACACTTGCGACGATCGCCGAACGCAGCCACGCGGCCTGGGCGATTGGCGACAGCGGCTGGCGAGCGACGTATCCGATGACCAATGCTGATAGCAAACCGATCAGAAACCATTGTTTTCGTATCTGCTTCATGCACGTTCGATCTACCATCATTTGCTTCCAACGTTTACGATTGAGCAGCGCAAGTCGCACGCAATGCTTTTTGTATTCGCGGTGTGGACCGAGGTCAATGATGCGTAGCGCGGCGGGAAATAAGGGGATTTGCCTCAACGGACGCTGCTGTTGGATTTCGGACCACGCACGGTATAACGATTGGTGCAAGGATGCACGAGAGAACTCGCAAATCGATCTGCCAACTCGTTTTCGTGTTCGCCTGCGCGCTGCCAACATTATTAACCGTGTCGACGATCCTGGTCCGTACAACACCCTGGTTCGACGCGTGGCGAATTGCAAGCATTGAGGCCGGCTTGCGAGACCGGTTTGGATTACGAATCAACATCGAGCGATTGAAGATTCTTGCCCCCGGCGATGCAGCTTGAACATGTTGAATTGATCGATCCGGAAACCGATGCGCTGGTTGCCGATATTCGAGTCGTTCAATACACGACCCGCGATGGTCGAATCGCCATACGTCTGGCGCAACCCGAGGTCCAGGCGAAACAGTTGCCGAAGGCTTGGGAACTGTTGCACGATCGATTCCTCTGTCACCCCGAACTGACGACCCGTCCAGTACGCATCGCGGCGGACGACCTGAGCATCCGCAGCACAGGAGGAGGGATCACGCTGACCGACTTCCAAGCGTATGTTCAGCCGCACGATTACGCGAATGAAACGATTACGCAGTTCAAAATTGCCGGTCGACAGATGCCTCGCCCCGCTTCCATTTCGATCACGCGTGACCGCAGTCGCCAGCATCCGGAAACATTCTGGAAACTTCACACCGGGGGGACGGCATTACCCTACAGCATCTTCGCCGACTATTTTCCGGAGCTTCCGCATCTTGGGAGTGCATGCGAATTCAACGGTCCGATCAGTTGCAGGATCGGTCAGGATGGATGGCATCTCGACCTGGGAGGATCGTCGATCAGCAACATCGAGGTCAGCCGAGTGTTTGACTCACTGGCCCACAAGCTGACCGGAACGGCGGACATTTGGCTCGGCCAGTGTCGAATTGAACGTGGCCTGCTGGTCGAGATCGCTGGTGGCGTGACAATCCGCGACGGACAGATCGGCGATTCTCTGATGCATGCCGCAAACGGGTTGATGGGGCTTCAATCGCTAACGCAGGTTCAACGACCTGCGTATCCCTTCGATATGATGCGATTTCACTTTGCAATGGACGATGTTGGGTGGCAGTTCATGGGGGCTTGCGAATCAGCGCACAACAACCTGCCACGCGGTGTTCTGGCCGTGGACAATGAACAGCCGATCGCGCTGCTCGCCACGCGACAGCCGTTGGCCGCGAGCATCCCCAAACAATTGGTCGCACCGGATCTGACACAACCATTGTTCGCTGGTGAACGAAGAAATATGGTCTTGGACCTGCTGCCATCGCCGGTCGCCAGTCCCTACACCGACTCAACGCCGCCGATCCCTCGCGTCACGATGCGCAGCGAGCCCTAACACGGAACGCGTTTTCCGACATTCGCTTTCGATAAGTTCCTCGATTGAAGCGGTGATCTAAGGCGACGCCTTCAGCCACTTACGAACGAACTGGGTTGCTTGATCGGTGGCGGACCCGGCACCAGCACCGGCAACCCCGTGGTTCGCACCGGGCACAATCACGAGTTGGCTGGTGATACCGATCTTCCGTGCTTCCTGATTCAGCTTGTCCGAATGCTTCAACGGGACGATGTCATCAGCGTCGCCGTGAACCATCATGATTGCCGGATCATCCGGACTAAGGTGATTGATCGGTGAGACATCTCGCTTTGAGTTTGCATCCATCTTTTCGGCTGGTGTTCCAGGTTCATAACCGAGCAGTTGTCGATAGGCGGGATGGTTGTGTTCGATCTGCGACAGCAACGACCAATCGGTCGGGCCAGCAAAACTGACGGCGCAAGCGACGCGAGATGACTGTTGCTGTACAGGGTCGGAAGCATCCGTCTTCTTGGCGTCGTCATGCAGAGCAACGTACAGCGAAAGATGTCCGCCGGCTGAACCACCGGTGACCCCGATTCGCTCCGGATCGATGTTCCACTTTGCCGCGTTGAAACGCACGAATTGAATGGCGCGAAGGCAGTCATCGGTCTGGGCTGGATGCGTGGCAACGTCGGTGAAGCGGTACTCCACAGAGATCACCGAAGCCCAACCCGCGGCAACGGCATCCGTCAGCCAACGCGGCACGCGATCCTTCGATCCGGCACGCCATCCACCTCCATGAATGTAGACAATCGCAGCGGTTGGTTTCCGCGATTCAGTCAGATAGACATCCAACTTCTGTGACGCATGCTGATCGTCGTAAGCGATATCGCGGTGCGTGGGCTGTACCTGCTGGGCGAAGCTGACCACCGCCAAGCCACCCAAGATCATCGTCGCCAATAGACGTTGCATCGGCAGAAATGACGCAGTTCGCGGTCGACAAGGGAACGGCGACAGCTTCGACCATGCACGATGGAACGTATAGACCACTGGTTTTTTGAACGGTTTCATCGACTGGAAATCCTGTTTTGGCGGAACGATCAAGTATTGGAGCCGGGAATGTCGCGATTCCGGAGACGATTTGGTTCGCTCTCGAT
The DNA here is from genome assembly GCA_041399105.1 of Pirellulaceae bacterium. Taxonomy (GTDB): domain Bacteria; phylum Planctomycetota; class Planctomycetia; order Pirellulales; family Pirellulaceae; genus Rosistilla. Next base: position 3,402 of record JAWKTL010000020.1, read on the forward strand.
AACGCAAACGCGCCATTTCGGACCTCCCAGGACGTATCATCCGCTGAATCGGTCTAGGAAGCAACAAGCGGACAACCGCAACAATCAACCCAGATTCCTTAATTTGCCTGATTGATTCTGTCTTCCCATCCTGCTATTCTGCGTCTCTCTTTCGATGTGTGAGATTATCGATCATGCGACGCACCTCATCGCAATCCGGATATGTGAACAATGGTTCCCTTGTTAATCAGAGGCTTGCAAATGCTCCATCGTGTACTAATCGGCTCCTTGATCACGCTGCTGACGACTTCCATCGTCGCCGCACAAACGACAACTCCCGCCGCATCCTCCGCAACCGCGACGGCGACTCAGCCGAAAGCACAGCGTGAATCGCGTCTTCGTGCTCCAGACGCCAAACCGACCGTTGAGCCACTTCCCGTAGTCGTCGAACTGCTTGACGACGTTCGTGATCTCGTTGGATCACTATTGGACACCAACGATCTGGAAGTTCAGACCGCGTTTGGAATTGCAAAGATGCCGCTGAAGGAAGTCCTCGGAATTCGACTTGCTCGCGACGAGGACGAAGTCACAACGGTTGTGTTGCACAATGGCGACATTATCACCGGATCGGTCAGCATCGAGAATTTGCTCGTTCAGACATCGTGGGGCAAATCCGAAGTCAACGGCACGAACTTGGGTTCAATCTTTTTCGATCAAGGTCTGAGCTGGAAAAGCCTGAAGCTGTTGGCTGGGGAAAAGTGGACGTTGGAGAAGGCCGAAGAGCTTGCGCCATCGCCGACGACGCAAGCGTCAGCACAAAAGCCGCCTGTTGATCGCGCCTCGCGCCCAACGCAGAGCGTCTTGGTCAAACCGTAGCCGATCGTTTGACCCGCATACGGTAGGATGGACTTCCAGTCCGTCCGTAAGTGTTAAGGACGGACTGGAAGTCCATCCTACGGTACGCTTTTATCGGCCGCTCGCCTTATGCCGCGTTCTGCATCGATTCAAGAGCGCGGAGTTCGCTGAGAACCTCTCCATTGACCGCAGTGTCGATCGCTTCCAGGCACTTCGCCGCGCGAAAGCCATCGAGCACGCGATGGTCGCAGATCAGCGTCAGCAAGCAATCTCCCGCCTCATCGATCGGGCCATAGCTTAAGCTAGTCGTCAATATCGTCGGGTGAAAGCGATTGTACGTCTTCATTCCGGCCAACGATGAAACCGAGAAAGTCCCCAATGATTTGGCTCGCGTGCGTCCACTCATACGCAACGCCAGCATCCACATCAGTCGACGCACGGGGAAAGGCAGCCGCGACATGCGATGTTGCTTTGCGAAGGCTTCTTCAATCGGCAATGTTTTCAGACTGTCGAGGCGTTCCTGAATGGCAGACAACGACAGTTCCTCCACTCGCGTAAGTCGAGCCCAGCACAAACGATCCTCGTCGCCATCGGTGCGATGCATTGCAATCGAAGCGTTTGAGAAAAGGTGTTCGTACAGGTGCGGCCAAGGCCAGCCAAAGTAGGCTTGTCGCAATTGGGGTTGATCGACGGCGGCGATTGCGAAAGCTTTCGTGAAGATCGCCGCCCATGAAACGCGGATGGCGGCTTGGGTGCGTGCCTGCGATACCGCGCCGACATTGACCGTCATCTCGGCGGGAAACAATGGGACGTGCTTTGACAAGCTGCAAACATCGAGCACCAAGCGACGATTCTTTGTCAGCGGTAACCATTGACCTTTTTTCATCTGCGTCCTTTCAGTCGATCTTGCGACATGTCGCTCTACGGATGATCGGCGGGATTGTGTCAAATTCCTCTTCTTGAATCAAACCCAATTGGGCAGCATGCTATTGCAGGGGACGCGACGTTAGGCGAGCGGCCGATAAAAGCGTACCGCAGGATGGACTTCCAGTCCGTCCGTAAGTGTTAAGGACGGACTGGAAGTCCATCCTACCGTGAAAACGGCAGTTAGCTTTCAATTGGCCGTTCGCCTTAGCGATTTGCCATCAAAGACATATCGGCGATGCAAGTCAAATGCTGCAAACCGTGCCATACACCCGCCATTGCAAGCAAAGCGATTCTTAAAGACTTGACGGCATTGGCAGATCGTTGAAGTCGTACGCCAGAGCGGCCAAGAAAGCTGTCCGCGCCAGGAAGTAGTCCTGCGTCGCTTCGATGACGGCATCGGCCGCTTCGATGGCGAATTGTTCGCGTTGGAAAACGGCCAGCAGATCGCTTTGCCCAACATCGAACTTCCTTCGTTCGATTCGCGCCAACTCAGCGGACAAGCGGACGGCTTCACGCACACTTTCGACACGATCATAGGCCGCGTCGAGGGCGGCAAATGCGTTCTGAACTTCGACGGTGATCTTGTTGACGGTGAATTCTTGCTTGGCATCCAACTGAGCGAGCTTAGCCCGTGCGGCTCGAACCTTTCCAATACCCTTGCGTCGCTGGATGGGCATTTCGAAGTACAGTCCAACCTCGAGTTCAAACTCGGACTTGTCCCGTTTGTCCGACGTCGGCTCACCGACGTCCTGTGACCCGGCGAGGGCCGCATCCAGATTGGGACGAAGGTCATTGGCGGCTTCGGCAAGGTCGACTTGAACGCGTCGCCGTTCGGTATTGATTGTTTGCAGTTCGGGGCGTCGCAGCAGTGCCGCTTGAACCGCTTCGTTCAACGTATTGCGATCGATCTCCTCGATTTTCGGGAAGTCGGGAACGCGACTTGGTTGCGGAACGATCGGCATCGTGTTCGCGTCGCGCAGATACAAAGACAGCTTGTAAGCGGCTTGCTCCAGTTTTTGGCGTCGCTGCGTCAGCTTGGCTTGACGTTCGGCAATCGCGCGGAGGTTGTCTTGCAGGACAGGCGGGTCGACCGCCCCGCGATCAACACTTTTCTCCAGCCCTTCGTTGCGTTGCATCGCCAGCTTTAACGCGGCTTCGCCAACTTCCAACTGACGTCCGGCGGCGACCCATTCCCAGTACGCGAAGCTTGCATCCTGGATGAACATGATCACTTCGGCCCGGATCATCGGTTCGGCAAGTTGCCTGTCGTAGGTGGCCCGCCACAGCTCCGCGCGTCGCTGATCGATTTCGCGATTGCGAACAAGCGGTACCATGAACCCTGCTTTGAACTCGCCCCCTTTGTTCGTTTCACGTTCCAAATACCACGGCTCGAACGAACCACGACCGATGCGATAGCCACCAAAGACTTCACCGCCGCGATACAACGGTTTGACCACGCCCGCTTCGTGACGGTAATTTTCGTAGAACCCGAGCGGCTCATTTTCCGAGTTCGCTTTTGCTTTGGTGTCGAACGATCCCCAAGCCGCAATCTGATTTCCGAGCGTGCGATCACGCTCCAGATAAGCAAGTTCCAGCAGCGGGAAATAATCGCGTACCGAGGCGATCACTTCGTCGACCAACAGTGGGTCCTTCGTGTGTTCAGCACGACCGGGACGCAGGACTTCCAACAGCGGGTTCAAAATTTCGCTGGAACTTGCTTTTTCCTTCTTGTTCTCTTGCCGATCATCTTCCGTCTGCTTGTCGTCCTTCTTGTCATCCGATTGATCGTTGTCACTGCGGGCGGAATCAGGCTTGGGAAGCGGACCCACATTCGGTGCGCCAGACGCATCGGGCGCGGGACGTTTCACATTGGGATGAATCGCCGCTTCGGCAGCTTCCAACGTTTCTTCAAGCGTCCGGGCAGGTTTCGGTTCAGTTCCGGCATCTTGGGAATCTTGATACGCGACTGTATGAATCGTTACCGGTCGCTCTTCATTATCGATCTCCGGCGAAACGTTTACGCGCGACGGACCATTGGCGGCGATTCTTGGCTCCCTGTCCACATCAGCGATCTTCGCCTTGTCAGCCGAGCGACAGCCAACCATTCCGCTCACGAGCAACAGCGTAAAAGCAATTCCTTTGCGATTGATGTTCATGCGACTTCGGAGGATTCTGCGGCGTTGAAGGATGAAGGTTCCCTCCGTAAATCGGGAACACGCCCTTTAACGCTTCAATTTGCAACCACCGATGTAATCAATACAAATTGCTAGCGGTCCAGTTGTTGCGTTTGTGTCGGTTGCGAGGCGGGCTGTGTCGCGAAGGGATTCACGTAATCCAGCGAGTCGCCGAAGCTGATGCCCATGGCGCGGGCCGCCGCGACAGCGGAACTGTCGGGGGGCACGCGGCGCAGTTCTCCAACTGCGTCGGCAATCGGTACGCTGTCGATCTGTGGCGGCTGGTAGCACACCATTTCTCCGAAGCGTTTTTGAACGATCAGTCGCACGGCATGCGCCCCTAACTGCGTCGCCAAGACCCGATCAAAATTGGTCGGGCCGCCGCCGCGTTGCAAATGCCCCAGAACAACGCAGCGAATTTCTTGCTTAATAATGTTCGACAGTTCATTCGTGATGACAGCCCCGATTCCCCCCAAACGAGTCTGCCTTTTGCTTTGAATCGTCTCGCGGGTGATCACGCCACCACCGGGAAGCTCCGCCCCTTCAGCGGCGACAATCAGAGTGAACGTTTTGCCCATGCGTTGACGGTCTTGAATCTTCGCCACGATCCCTTCAAAGGTCCACGGAATTTCCGGTATCAGGATCACATCTCCCCCACCTGCAATGCCTGAGTGCAACGCAATCCAACCAGCGTGTCGACCCATGACCTCCAACACCATCACTCGTCCGTGGCTTGAAGCGGTTGTATGCAAGCGGTCCAGTGCATCGGTCGCGCAGTTGACAGCACTGTCGAAACCGAACGTGAAAGCGGTGCATGAAAGGTCGTTGTCAATCGTCTTGGGAACACCAACGACCGGCAACCCCGCCCGATGCAGTTCCAGGGCAATTGAAAGCGAACCGTCCCCCCCCACACAGACCAAACCATCCAGACCGGTTTCGATGAACGTTTTGCGAACGGCATCGACCAATTCCGTGGGCAATGACCGCTTCTGATCTTGGCCGACCGTAACGCCAAATCGGCCACGATTTGTCGATCCCAAGATCGTCCCTCCCTGGATCAGGATTCCGGACGTGTTCTGAGGCGTCAGCTCGCGATATCGCACCGGTTCGATCAGCCCTTCGAAGCCCTCGATGAATCCAAGCGTTTGGTACCCCATCCGATAAGCCGATTTCACGACGCCCCGGATCACGGCGTTCAGTCCAGGGCAGTCTCCTCCGGAAGTCAGGATTCCGATTTTGGGAGCCGTCGCAAGAGCGGCGGGGACGGGGGGAATGATATTTGAATTTTCCATGAACATTCCGTAATGCGAATACATAACTGATACAATCCAAAGCAGATCGATCATTGTGCAATGAGACGTTTCCGTCAATCGAGCTTCTACGATGCAAATCAGTTTCCGTTTTTTTGCCGCCCCGCTATTCTGTTTCGTCTTGGGTTGTTCCAATCAGCCGATCGCTGGTGATGCCGATCAAGATCCGAAGCGAACCTATACCCAAGCGGAATTGGATGAACTGAAGGCGGACGGTGTCTCCGAGTCTGAAATTGACAATATGGACATCACAGTCGTCGATTGACCGTTCACTAGGTCTTTCCATCATGGATTTGAATTTTTTCGGAGCGTAAGCGTCATGCGAGCCAAACAACGGCACGGATTCACATTGGTTGAACTGCTGGTCGTGATTGCCATCATCGGGATTTTGGTCGGCTTGCTGTTGCCAGCGGTTCAAGCAGCCCGCGAAGCGGCTCGCCGGATGCAGTGCAGCAACAATCTTAAACAATTGGCTTTGGCGGCCCACAACTACCACGACACCTACCGATCGTTCCCCTCGGGCTGGATCAATCCGGTCACGCCCCCCGACCCCAATCGTGATTGTTACGGGTGGGGAGCGTTGGTCTTACCGTTTATCGAAGCGGGCACTTCAGCCGATGCGGTCGACGTGGTTCGCGTCCCTTTCAATGTTGTCTTGAATGATCCCGTCAAGCTGGCGATCATGCAGCAACCGATGGAAGCGTTTCGGTGTCCCAGCGATGTTGCCCCGGACCAATCAACCGATGGCGATCGGCTTCCCGACGGAAAGAGCACCGCCGTTTCAAACTATGTGGGAACGAACAACATCGGCTGGGCGGAGGCAAGCGACGCTGGAGCCGCTGGTGATGGTGGTCCGGGGAAACACGGAATGTTTGTCGAAGACAAAGGAATCCAGTTTCGCGACGTCCTCGACGGAACATCAAGCGTTTTACTGTTTGGTGAACGACGCTGGCAGTACAACGATGTTTTTGATCGGTCCATCCAGTTGGCGGCCGCCGGCTTGGTCTACGGACGGGAGACGAACGGCAGCTTGACGAACGAAGCGGGTGCCGTGATCGGTGTTGGCATCGTGCGAATGAACTACGATGGCGCGAAAACCGGTGTCACCGGGGCAAGGCGAAAGAAAACCGGATTCTCCAGCATGCATCCCGGTGGGGCGATGTTCGCATTCGTCGATGGCAGCGTCCATTTCATCTCTGAAACGATCGAATTTACCGTCAAGCCATCGACCGATCCAACCGCCACGGACTATCTGGTTAACAACAACGAAGGAGTCGGCCCACCCGATGATGTATACGAGCGATTGATTGCCCGAGACGACGGGCAGGTCGTCGGCGAGTATTAGGAACCGCCGATGTCCAAGACAACGAAGCGGTCGACCGGTATAATGACGAACCGAATCGGTATCGACATGCTTTCACCTCTCTTTCACGATCGCCATTGGCAGCTTCTTCAATGTCTTGGAATTTGGAAAACACAGACGTCAGCTACACCTCCAGTCCTTGGACCCTTCAGTCGGATCTGGCTCTGCCCGAACGTGGCTGGCGAGCGATCGATCAAGCGGGTTTGACCGTCGATCGATTGCTTTCGGTTCGCTGCTCGTCGACATTGTCTCCCATGCAAGAAGCGTACTGCCAGCAAGGCGACCTTATCGTGCGTTATCCGCAAACCCAAGCCAATGGTGTCGGATTGGATATCCGTTATCAGATAACTTCGGTAACCGCGAATCGTTTGGTGCTTCAAGGAACGATTGCCCTGCAGACGCGAGATTTCGAGGCCCATCCAGAACTGTGTGTGTCTGTCGGAAACGTTTCATCGCCGGAGTTGACGCCGGTCAGCACATGGTCCGAGAACGAGCTTCATCTAGCGGTCGTCATCGATCCGATCGATGTCGCCCAAGCGAAGCTGGTCACAGAACAGAACGGCGAGCGCGCGATCCTTTTCTTCGGTGAATTCATGGAGCGTGGCGTTATCCGTAAATGTCGACTTCGACTGATTCTTGCTCTGAACGATCGATCGCTGCTGGAGACGCAGCGCGAGTTGGAGGCGTTAAGCTCCGAACCGCTGCCCTTGGTTTCGTAAGCTTTTCGGAGTAGGGCGACCACGTCGCAAGATCAACTGAGGAACATTGACGCAGGGCAAATTTCCTCGTCCGGGGATTTGACATTCCGGGAAACCCCAATAGAATAGCAACATGTGGAGGAAACGATCGGCCTGTGGCGAATGCATGTTCGACGGGTCGAATCTCTGCCTCCGGTTGAAATCCAACCCCGACAGGCCGGTCCCGATAGCCCCATTTTTCGGAATGTTGTTGGCTATCCGCTTTCGCCGGTTGTTGGAGGGGTACTTGTACCCATCTAACGCGAGAGCGAAACAATGAATCAGTTACTTGGAATGGGAATGCCCGGTCTTCCCGAGATGATGGTCATCTTGGTCATTCTTTTGGTCCTTTTCGGCGGTGCGAAGCTGCCGACGTTGATGCGCAATCTTGGACGCAGCGCCAACGAATTCAAGCATGGCTTGAATGATCCTGTATCGGACGATCGCGACGGCAACGGAAAAGAGTAACCCCACTCGCTTCCAAACGGATGAGCGTCGGTTTCCCTGCGTGTGAACCGACGCTCGTCGAACCACCTTCGACCGGTCGAGACTTCGTCGACCGGTCGAATCTTCGCGACCAATCGCTCCAACTTGCGATACGGGAAACAAAAGGAACGTTTATGTTTGGTCTAAGTCCATTTGAATTGGTGCTCGTCGGAGTCGTCGCCATCTTGCTCTTTGGCAGCAAGTTGCCGGACGTCGCTCGATCGCTCGGGCAAAGCTACAATCAGTTTCGTCGCGGTCTCGCCGACCTTCAAGGCCAATTCAAGTTGAGCGAGTTTACCGACCCGCCGCCACGATCGACGAAGAAACTAGAAGATTACGACGAGCCTGAGTATCGGCAGCCCGTGGCTCCGAAATTTACGCCGCCACCGAGTCGGCAAGACTCCGGAAGTTCAAGCGATGCTTAGGCGAGCGGCAGGAAAAAAATTACCTTCCGCTGCCCCCTCTCCCTATTTTTTTAAAGGGGGAGAGGGCAGGGTGAGGTGTAAACTTTTGGTAAGTTTTTCCCTGCCGCTCGCCTTAATGCAACGCGTGGTCGAAATGAGGTGATTCGCTTCATTTGACGCGAAGGCATCATTCCGGACCACGCACGGGATAATGCGTTCCTTGGTTCCGTCAAGGCGATTCCAAAGCGACAATCGATCGACCGATGTGTTTGCCGCTGAGCATGGAGGCGACGGCTTCGGGAAGTTCATCGAATCGGATTTGATGGGCGATCTCGTTCAAGTGTTGCGGCTTCCAATCACCGGCAAGTTTTCGCCAGATATCGCGACGCAACGACATCGGACACATTGCCGAGTCGATGCCGGCAAGAGTAATACCTCGCAGAAGAAACGGGTAGACCGTCGTATGCAGTTCGTGTCCGCCGGCCAAACCGCAGGCGGCGACACAGCCGCGATAGGCGATCTGGCGAAGAACGGTTTCCAGAGTCGATCCGCCAACGGTGTCAATCGCTCCGGAAAACCGAGCGCTCAACATCGGACGTCCCGATGTGTCGGTGAAGTCGTTGCGTGAGATGACCTCGGAAGCTCCCCAGGATTTCAGCCGATCATGCTCGTCTTGCTTGCCCGTTACGGCGACGACGTGAAATCCCAGCTTGGCAAGGATCTGGATTGACAATCCGGCAACGCCTCCGGTCGCTCCCGTCACCACAATCGGTTGCTCATCGACGGCAACGCGGTTGTGCAGCAGGGCCGCGACACACTGCGCTGCGGTAAATCCCGCCGTCCCCAGAATGATCGCCTCTTGCTGGGAAAGTCCTTCGGGAAGCGGAACGACCCACTCGACCGGGACTCGGATTTTCTCCGCCCAGGCACCGAATCTGCTTGTCCCCAAATCGTATCCGGTGACGATCACTTGGTCACCGACGCTGAACTGGGCGCTGTCGCTTGACGCGATCGTACCAACGGCGTCAATTCCAGGAATGTGGGGGAGCGAGCGAATGACGCCACGATGCCCTGTCGCCGCCAGAGCATCTTTGTAATTGAGCGCTGTCCATCGAACATCGATCTGGCAAGCGGGACCATCAACGATGGGCAGATCGTCGAGAGGACGATCCGCCAGCCCGTGCGAAACGTTGCCGCTTGCATCTTCCTGAACGTATAGACAGCGAAAGGTCGAAGCCATCGATCAGCTTAGATACTCTTGCTTCTTCACGATGCCCGGCAACGGAATCGGGTACGATCCATCATCGTTCGCCTTCAGCGGAGATTCCGAATCGAGCGTCAGCTTGTCGATGTTCGGAGCAAACTCGTGCGTGTGCTTCATCATTTGCTCCAACGTGACCTCCTGACCGGTGTGCGCGGCCATGCGTCCCATCGAAGTCACGATGCTGGCCATCGCGCCACGATCGACCTCGTTGTAGGTCTTGTCTTCGCGAATCGCGTCGATCAAATCGTCCCATTCGACTTGATACGGATTCGGTTCGGGCTGACCGAACTCCCAAACCAAGTTCGCTTTGTCCTCATTGTGCCCGCTGTAAATCCGCGATTTTGCCGGCGTATGCGACGCGGTTGATATGACGGCGAGACCTTTCGATCCGTGGGCGTAGCTGGCGAATTCGGATCGGCAACCAGGCATTGTTCGTCCGCCGATGAACATCTTGGTTCCATCTTCAAACGTATACTCCATCGCATAGCTGTCGAAATTTTGATCGACATTGTCGCCGCGATAGTGACGACCGCCCGAAGCATGAACCTTCACGGGCCAAGCGTCTTTCATCCAGCAGGTTTCGTCGATATTGTGGATCAGAAAATCGCTAACCGCTCCACCGCTGAGCCACAGAAAGCCGTGGAAGTTGCTGATCTGATACATCAACTCGCTCATTCCTTCGGGCTTGGGGCCGCAAGCCGCCGATCCGGTCGGTCCCGCCATGCGGTAGGCTCGCAGCATGTTGACCTCACCGATTTCGCCCCCCTTAATTCGCTCGAACAGTTCCTGTCGTGCTTTGCAGTGGCGGCACATCAACCCGACGGCGACTTTCAGATTCTTCTCTTTCGCCTTTTTGTTGAGGTCCATGATCCGAACCGTCGTGGGTCCATCGACCGTGACGGGCTTCTCCATGAAAACGTTCAAGCCTTTTTCGATCGCGTACGAATAGTGAACCCAACGGAAAGCGGGAGGCGTTGCCAGAATGACCACGTCGCCTGGCTTCAGGACATCCATCGCTTTCTTGTAAGCGTCGAAGTCGACGAACTGGCGTTCGGTCGGAACGTCCACTTTTCCTTCTTGATCCTTGAAGGCATTGCTGATGTTGCGATGGCTGCTTTCCAGGCGATTTTCGAAGACATCGGCCATCGCAACCAGCTTGATGGGGCCGTTCTGCACCGACAACGCATTCACGGCGGCACCGGTTCCTCGACCGCCACAGCCGACCAAAGCAACTTGAATCGTGTTGTCTTCAGCAGCATGAACGCGCTGTGTCGCTGCGACGGCAAACGTTGCAGCGGCCGCGGCCGTTCCGGTGGCTTTCATGAATTGGCGGCGTGATTCGTTGCCGACGGGGGATGATGTTTCGGATTCCATAATTTGACTCGTTCAGATCCAAAGGGGTGAAGGGGACAGGCTACATTGAGACAGATGGTTACTCGCCTTCGGGCGGGTCGACTTGTTCCGGTTGGGTATTTTCCCAAATCTGGAGCTTTTCATCATCGGAGGGCTCAACCAAAGGACGAACGATCCGAAAACCAACGCTCAACGCGTCGGTATGATACCAAATACTTTGAGGCAATTGTGGGTCTTGTTGCTTCCAATCTTCGCTGCTGGGTATCCGAGCGGCACTTCGCAATTGGGGCGCATCGTTGTCCCAACCGCCGCCACGGACGACGCGAGGGTAAAGCAGCTTGGGAATCGCCAGCGGATTTCGGCGCGGCGAACTGCGGTAGAAGTCGGGCGTGTATTGATCCAACACCCACTCCGACACGTTGCCGTGCATGTCATAAAGCCCCCAAGGATTGGGCTTCTTCTGACCGACCTCTTCGTATTCCTCGTTTGTGTTTTCGCTGAACCACGCATATTCCCCCAGCTCAGAAGGATCATCACCAAACGAGTAGGCGGTCTTCGTTCCGGCGCGGCACGCATATTCCCATTCGGCTTCGGTCGGCAGGCGATAGTATCGCCCGGTCTTCGCCGACAACCATTTGCAATAGACGCGCGGCGTGTTGGGTCATGCAAATCGCTGGATGGCGTCCGCTTCCCATCCCGAACGTCATGTCGGTGTAAGGTTCCGTGGGTCGCGTGAAGCCGTCGACAATCGCGTCGCCGGCATTCCTTGGACTTCAGCAGGCGGCGGCGAATCGTATCAGTTCATCTCCCCAGATCTCGTACTGTTCCCAAGTGATCTCGTACTTCCCCATCCAGAACGGATCGATATCGATCTCGTGAGTCGGACCCTCCGATGCGTCGCGATCGACCTCGGTGTCCAGACTTCCCATTGTGAAAGTGCCCTTGGAATCGGTACCATCTCGATCACTGTGTCAGTGTGTTCGATGACCTCTTCGTACGGTTTCATTTCCTGAGGTGTTTTTGCTTCACAATCGGGAACGTTTAACGCCGGGAGCTTTTCGACGGCAGTTGCAAAACAAGGCATCAGCAACAATGCCCTGTTATAAGTCGCGGGTCAGGAATTGAGCTGATTCGCTTCATTGACGCGACGGCCTCAATTTGGACCACACCGGTATATACGTCGCGTGGTCAAAATTGAGGTGATTCGCTTCATTTGACGCGACGGCCTCAATTCGGACCACGCACGGTATGACGTTATCAGCGGGTATCGTTTCATTTTTGGTGTGTACTAAGGAATTCAGCGGGCAATCGTTTGCGGCGACCCCGTGCGAATCGACATCCCAAGAAATGCCCGGGTCAATTCAACACGAAGAATGTACACAACATTATATCAATAATGAACGCGTTTGGTGTAATGTTGCGTCAATGTTTCTGAGTTGACCTTGCGACGTGGTCGCTCTAGGCCAATGCCTTGCGGACAGCGGCTTGCATTTTACGCAATCCGGTCGTCGCGACTTCCGCTGCGGGTTGCTTCCAATATTCACGATTGAACAGTTCCAACGAGAAGTAGCCACGGAATCCATTGCGGTGTAGCGTCGAGATGATCTGGTCCAAAGGTGCAACGCCGTCTCCTGGATAGACTCGGTCGGCATCGCCGATCGTTTCCCAAGGTGGATCGGCTGGGTAGTCGTTCATGTGAAATGCGGGCATGCGCGATGCTTCAATCATCGCCAAGCCGTTGAAGTCGGAACCCCCTTTGTAAATATGGTAGACATCCGGAAGGACGCAGGCGTCGGGGTGTCCCGATTCGACCGCGACATACGCCAGTTCGCCCAACCGACTGAGCGTCTTGGAGAACTCCATAACTCGAGTTCGGGAGTCACGTGACTTCGGCACCAACCTTCAGCAATTCGGCATACCGCTCCGCGATGACCGGGAGTGCTGGCCCAGGCTCCTTCGTTGCACCAACGGGGGGCGCGGCGATCCGCTTTCCACCAATCGACTTCAGCAGTTCCATGTCGCCGCGAGCCTGCTGGAGTCCTCTGGCTCGCCGCCTCGTCATCATCGACAATCCAGTTGGCGAAGCCGATCGCACTTTCAACGGTGATTTCGCGTCCTCGATTCGCTTACGCAAATCGGGCAGACTTCCCCCAGATTCCTTGTATTTCACCAAGTCGCTCATCCACGGTTCGATTGCGTCGTAGCCTGACGAAGCGGCAAGATCGACTTGCTGGGTGATCGTTAACTCTTGGCCTCGCACGGTACTGGTGTTCAAACAAAATCGGATACCGCCATATGGGTCCATCGCTTTGTCTCCGGTCGTTTCGGCTGGTGGTGGTGCGGCAGCGTGCTGGGCCAAGCAGCGTTGAGGCTGCCGCCAGCGACAATAGTTTACGACGATTGAGTGCTTCAGGGGTGCTTGTCATTTGTTTTGCTTGGTCGTAGGGCTCTGATTGGTCTTGATGAAATCAACAACTTGGTCGACGGAGGGATGTGGGAAATGATGGCCGTTGGATCTTCGCGTCCCTTCGGCAACCGAGATTATTTGCATGTCATGGCCGACGTTTTGTGTGCTTCCCGCAATCGGTAGGTGTTCTCCGATGGCGGAACGACGTGATCGTTCTCGCTGACAATGTGCAGGATCGGTACTTTCGCGGCCGCGATTCCGGGCCGCATGATCGATCGGGTTCCTTTGAACATCGCGGACTGTTCGTCGGTCAATCCGTATTCCTTCGAACATTGGTTCCATGCGGCATCGGACCCGAGCCCGCTCCCTTTCGCCGGCCAGCTTCGGATGTCGCATACCGGTGTGTCACAATAGATACAGGCGACGCGATCAAGATTCTGGACGGCCCAGTTGTAAACAAACAGCCCGCCTCGGCTGACACCTTCCATCACGACGCGCGGGGCGAGTTGGTAATGTTCAATCACGTGCTGATGGAAAGCGTTTCCGATATCCACTGCTTTTTCGTTTCCAAACAGCCCGCAACATCGACGTATCCCAGATGGAATCCATCGGCGACCAGCTTCGCATCGATCTCGTCATGGTAACCGGGAAACCGAGCTCGCCAGACCCACGGCTTCCCTTCGGCCGCCACGTCGGGAAGGACCATATACGCATTCCGCCCGGCGACTTGAAAGTGCTGCTGCTGAAAGCCATGCCAACGAGACGTTCGTTCGATCTGGTGCGGCGATTTCGGTTCCGCCCAGCAACGCCGATCGCAAGAAGAAACGCCTGAAGGATCAGAAGGGTCGGTACATTGGGAACGTGGACGGTTGTTGATGGAGGAAAGCGTGTTCGAGCAAAAAGCGAAACCGACCATCTTCGATTTCGAGAGCGGTCTGATCAATTAGCTAAAGTCGCGTGGTCAGAAATGAGGTGATTCGCTTCATTTGACGCGAGGGCATCATTCCAGACCACGCACGGTATAGTAGCTCGGTGGTCCCAGTCGAGAGTGTCGGTGGGGACCACGGGACTACGTTCAGAACCTGCCTCATGATAGATCGAACGCCTTCGAAAATGTATACCGAAGGTGGTCCAAATTGAGACAATTGCATCAAACGAAGCGTACGCCGATGTGCTGAAACATTTGCCATGCGTGTCGGCGTCATCGTGCGCTATGCCACCCGTTAATATCCCGATGGCGATGCTTGTTGTTGAAAAGCGATCGGTTCCAGCCCCAGACGCCGACGGCATTCGTCAAGCATTCCTTGCGTGGCGCTTGCGCCGATGCGACTGACGCCCAGTGATCGGACTTCAAGAAGTTTATCGAAATCGCGGACTCCGCCGGCCGCTTTCACTTGAACGGTCGCTGGTGAATGTTGACGCATCAGCTTCAGATCGTCGATCGTCGCCCCGCCGGTTCCGTATCCCGTCGACGTCTTCACCCAGTCAGCGGACAGTTCGCCGCAAATCTCGCACAGGCGGATCTTTTGCTGATCGCTCAGATAGCAGTTCTCGAAGATGACTTTCACTTTTTGTCCAGCGTCGTGGGCAACCTCGATCACTCCTTGGATGTCGCTGCGGACGTAGTCCCAGTCGCCACTGAGAACCTTGGAGATGTTGACGACCATATCCAATTCGCGACAGCCATCGCTGATCGCCTGCCGCGCTTCGGCAACTTTGATATTCGTCGTGTGTCCACCGTGCGGGAACCCGATCGTTGTACTCGGTTGGACCGTGGTCCCATCCATCAATTCAGCGCATCGTTTCAAGTAATAGGGCATGATGCACACACTGGCGACATCGTAGGCCAGCGCCAATTGAATGCCCGCCTCCAAGGCCTCAGTGGTCAACATCGGTTGCAGCAGCGAATGATCGATCATCTTCGCGATGTCGTTGTAAGTGAAGTCCACGATAATGGTTACCTGTTTTGCGTGATGGAGTTTCGTTTTCCAAGAACCGTTTGTTGCGGTCGATTACTGTCCGCGATGGGCGATCAATCCCTAGAGTGAACGCGTCGCAAGATCAACTGTGAAACGTTGTCGCAAGATATACGTCGCGTGGTCAGAAATGAGGTGATTCGCTTTATTTGACGCGAAGTCATCAGTTCGGACCACGCACGGTATAATATCAAACGTGTTCATTGTTGATATATGGGGCTAGCGATCGGTGTCGCTTGCGGGCATATTAGGCCAAGGGCGAAGCTTCCCACTTTCCGTGCCTCCTGAGGAAACAGCATTCATGACCGATCCGAATGTTCGACAACGTGTCCTGATCATTATTGGCGATGCATCCGAAACACTCGATACCATGTATCCGTTTTATCGCTTACAAGAGGCGGGCTTCCAGCCGGTTGTTGCGGCCCCTGAAAAACGTTTGTACCAAATGGTGATGCACGAGGTGCGACCTGGATGGACGATCACGAAGGAATGGGAGGGATACACGCTTCAGGCCGACCTGGCGTTCTCCGAAATTAACGAGCACGAGTACGCGGGGATCATGTTTTCCGGCGGACGCGCCCCTGAATACATCCGCTATGACGAGGATCTCGTCCGGGTGACCAAACACTTCTTTGCCGAAAACAAGCCGGTGGCAAGCGTCTGCCATGGTGTGGAAATCCCCGCCTATGCGGATTGTGTGCGAGGGCGGCGAATGGCGACGGTCCCCAAGTGCAAGTTCGATCTCGAAGTTTGCGGCGGAATCTTCGTCAACGAACCATGCGTCGTCGATGGCAATCTGGTCAGCGGACGCACCTTTCACGACAACGGACATTACATCGGGCCGTGGATCGAGATGCTCGTTCGCGCTCGCGACGCCTCGTAACCAAGACGAATGGACGAGTCCAATCCCTATGCGTCGCCGACACCACTGAAATTTGAACCGGGCATCTTCATGCTCGGCGGAAATCGGTCCGCTCGCGGCTTACTGCACCGCACGATTGCTTTTACCGAACCCTTTCAAACGGTCTTGGACTACGACGGCAAGCACTTTCGGCAACGGGTTCTGATCGGCGGTCACCGCGTATGGCACTGCATCAGTTGGGTCAGAATTCATCCTAAAATTGAGTTTGTTTGGCCAGCGGAGATAGCCGGCTCGGATGCCCCCGGAAGAATCGAGATGCGGTTTAATCGCCTCTTGTGGATTAAGCGATTTGTCATTTATTTAAACGATCGTGTCATTTATGATGAAAACAATGATGGGGGTTGAGCCGACTGCAACGACGGCGTTTCATTTCCAGGTAATCTGAAATCATGCCAAACGATCAGGTATTTGTCGCATCGATCACGGTCTTTCTGTCCATCGCGTCGTTTGTGGCTGCCGTTGGCGATTCAACAGCCCCGTACAAGATGCGCGTTGCCGCGTTGATCCAACAGCGTTTCGGAAAGCGAGCCGCAAGGGTTTTCTATGCAATTTTGGCCGTTATCCTGCTCGCGATGGCGGCCGTCATCTATTCTGACGTGCGACCAGGTTTTGCCATATCGCACTGACCCGACGCGTTCGACCGCCAAGATAAGCACCAACGCATAAGTTTTTTCGTTTAACGGCAATACCGTTCAATGAATGCCGTTAAAGGCGTCATGCTCAAGAACTTATGCACGGGTGCTTAAGCAGATCGGATTTAGCCGATCATTCGACCGGCACGAATTGAACACAATCGACGACCACATATCCGTCGGCACCCGCCGTTCCAATCGTCACGGTCGATGGCCCACTAAAATCGAACGTTCCCAAGTCGACGAAGAGCCCATCAATCGGTGGAGCCTTCTTTTGATTGATTGTTTGCCGCTGGGTCCCCTTCGTATGGGCAACTTCAATGGGCACGTTGGACGCTCGATTGTTGTTCGGGGGATACGAAACTCGTACCGCGTACCGGCCTGGCTTCAAGTCGGCGGCGAATCGTGCAGTCAAATCGCCGGACGAATCCTGACCGTTGTGCCGGTAACCGGCATCAACGAACGGGCGATTCGCCGACGAATATCCCCAGTTTCCGTTGAACTGGGCGTGTTTGTCGTCGATCACCGTTCCGGAAAGCTTTCGGGACAAGATCGCATCGGGGTCGTCAAGTTCCAGCACTTGCCCATCTTTGATCAATTTAGCCCGCAACTGATCGTAGGAAACGTCTTGAACGGCTTGACCTTCATCAATCGCCATTGCCGCAGCCGTTGCGGCCGATTGCCCCAAAATCATGAAGACAGGCTCCATCCGTATCGAGCCGAACGCTATATGGCTGGACGAGACACAGACGGGAACCAGCAAATTCGTGCATTGCGATTTCTTTGGAACAATCGAGCCGTAGGCAATCTCGTAAGGTCGCGGCAAGCCAACGCCGATGTCACCTTCATTCTGAACATACCCATCAGCGGTAACGTAGCGGCGAACATTGTGTGAATCGAGCGTGTAAGAGCCCATTCCGACCGAATCAGGAGTCTCTTTAAGATCCATGCAGTCGTGCTCGGTCATGACATACTCGCCAACCATGCGACGGGCTTCACGAATGTAGAGCTGATGTGGCCATCCTCCGTTTCCTCGAACTCGTCTTTCGCCAAACCCCACTTTGACATCGCCTCACGCACATCGCTGGGCACCTTCGGATCGTTGCACATAAAATACATCAGCCCCTGCTGATAAATCTCATGTTCTCGGATGATCTCTTTGCGACGTTCGTAGTCCGCTTCGGGATAGTCATAGTTCTTGCCGATGTTGTCGGTACTGAAGGGGCCATGATTGTTGGTATCGGTCTTGTGATTGGGCATCGGATCAAACTTCTCGAACATTTGCCGCCAACCAGCATCGAAGACGCGAACAAGAAGTTCGTATTGAGCGGGGTCGTACCCTTCCGGTTTTGCAAACGGAATTCGATTTTCCGCAACGTTTGTCAGGCACATCCGAAAACAATACGCTTGAACGCGATGATCCCCCGTTCCATATTCACCTGGTGGATCAGAACTGATACGAGGGAGCAAACCGCTTTGCGGATTTCCCGGAACCATGTAAGGATCAATTTTCTCTTTAAAGAAGTGCATGATGTAGCACTCCGACTTGATTGCCATTCCATTTCTCGTTGTAACCTGAATTGGCCTCGCGACCGACATGATAGTCGACCCCGGCGGCAGCCATGAGATCTCCTTCGTAGGTCGCATCGACAAACATCTTGCCATGAAAGACGGCTCCGTTGAGCATTGTTATTGACCTGATACGACCATCTTCGACGACGACACCTTTTTTCGGTCAAGCCAGTGATCCCGAAAGACGGGGATTTCATACTCACCGACGAAATCCTCGAAGACCTTCTCCGCAACGTGCGGCTCAAACACCCACATGCGAGCTTCCTGAGGATCGGAACCAAGTCCGCTCTGATTTTTGTTCCCGAACTTGGATTGCTCCTCCCACTTCCAAGCTGCTGGCTGCTGATAATGTTTCCAAACTCGATGATAAAACTCACCGCTCAAGCCGCCGATCGCCTCTTTCTTGCCTGAATCGGTCCAGCCCAGGCCACCGGATGTCAATCCACCGAGGTGCTGGTCCGGGCAAACGATTGCGACCGTTTTCCCCATTTTGGAAGCCTGCACCGCCGTGGTCACCGCCGCGCTCGTACCACCATAGACAACAATGTCGTACGGATTGGATCGAGCCACTCCCTGCGATCCAACGCCGAGGATGAGTAAGGAAAAGATGGTAAAGAGACGCGAAGTCATGAATGTTCCGTCGGTGAGATGGGTTCGTTGTTCAATGAGTCGATAGGCCTCGAGTTCATTCTCTCACCGACAACGGCTGAGAACAAGTCGTCCTTTCAACCGATTGGTACATAAAAAAACCCCAGGGAATCCGAAGACTCCCTGGGGCGTAATTCACCATCAGAAGATGAGTGGAGGTTAGCGATTAACCTTAGCCACCGCAGGTGCTGCAACCAGCTGCTGGAGCAGCCGATCCGCAGGTGCTGCATCCACTAGCTGCCGGTGCGCTGCATCCGCCGCAACTTGGAGCTGGTACTTGAACTTGAACTTCGCGTTGAACTTGAACAGGAACGCAAACCGTATAGGTTTCCGGAACTTGTTCGGTTACTTGGCGATTAACCGTGTAAGTAACTTCACGTGATTGTTGCTGTGGAACCATCACAGTGTAAGGAACTTCACGAGTCTGAGTTTCGCAACGAGTCATGTTGACGGTGCGAGTACGTTGCTCAGTTGTGTAAGAAGTAACTTGAACCTCACGTGTGCGAGTTTCAGGAACACACTTGGCGACTTGGATCGTACGAGTACGTTGTTCCGTACGATACTTGGTTACAGGAACGCTCTTGGTGCGAGTCTCAGTACGGCACAGTTGAACTGTGTAGTCTTGAGTGCGAGTTTCCATGCGGTTACGAGTCACAGGAACCGTCTTTGTGCGTGTTTCTTGACGGCACAATTGAACGGTGTAGTCCTGAGTACGTTGTTCAGTACGGTACTTGGTGACCGTGCTGGTGCGTTGACGAGTTTCCGTGCGGCACTTCTGAACCGAAACGGTACGCGTACGGGTTTCCATACGAGTGCGTGTTACAGGAACTTCCTTGGTACGAGTTTCCGTACGGCAAGTTTGAACCGTGTAGGTGTAAGGAACTTGTTCTTGTTGCGACTGATAGGTCGTTACAGGAACTTGTTCGCAAACAACGTTGGGAACCCAAACCTTCTTCATCACGGTGCGTGTTCCGCATCCGCAAGAGCTTCCACAGCCGCTGTCGCAAGAGCCACAGCCACCGCATGCGCTACCGCAGCTGCTGCCGCAAGAGCTTCCACAGCTGCTGCCGCAAGCAACTTCTTCAGCAACACATTGGTAGCTTCCCATGTCCTTGCTGACGGTCTTGTAGGTCGTTACAGGAACTTGCTTGCAAACCGTGCGAGTTGCAGTGCGAGTTTCTGTTTGAGGGACCTGAACGGTGTAGGTCTGAGTGGTCATTTCGGTGTAAGGTACCGAAACTTGGTAAGTTTGTTCAACTTGTTCGGTGTAAGGAACTTGCACGGTGTAGTCGGAAACGACTTCTTCCGTGTAAGGAACCGAAACCGAATACGTACGTTGACGCGTCTCGGTGTAAGGCACGTTCACGGTATAAGATTGCTCAATTTGTTCCGTGTAAGGAACGCAAACTTGATACGTGCGTTGACGTGTCTCGGTGTAAGGAACTTGAACGCTGTACGTTTGTTCAACGTTCTCGGTGTAAGGAACGCTTACACTGTACGTTTGTTCCTGTGC
Source organism: Pirellulaceae bacterium (assembly GCA_041399105.1). Classification (GTDB taxonomy): domain Bacteria; phylum Planctomycetota; class Planctomycetia; order Pirellulales; family Pirellulaceae; genus Rosistilla. The sequence goes on from JAWKTL010000020.1 coordinate 23,924, forward strand.
TTCCATCTTTTGAACCATCACAGTGTACGACTGTGTTTGGGTCGAAACGACGGGAACTTGCACAGTGTACGCCTGTTCAACAGTGTAAGGGACCTGAACTTGGTACGACTCAGTGCGAGTGCGTTGTTCAGGGACCATCACTGTGTAGGTCTCTGTGCGAGTCTTCGTTTCAGGGACGCAACGAACGACGTTTCGCATACGAGTGCGAGTCTCTTGTTGCATCACGGTTTGGGTGACCATACGAGTTTCAGTCACCATTTGGGGGGCGCAGCTTCCACAAGATGCTGCTGGGGCGGAGCATGTGCTGCAAGATGCTTCTGCACATCCACCGCAAGAGGGGGCTGCTGCTTCGCAACCGCAAGACGAAGTCGACTCACAGGTCGAGCAGCTAGTTTCACAACAAGACTTCTTGCAGCCAAAAAGTCCGCAACCAGCTTGTGCTTGAGGAGCGAATACCATCGCAAAAGCAAAACCGAAGGTTGCAATCAAAGTTCGAACGTTCATGTAGGTTAACCTCCACATGCATGAAGAAAATGTGTTCTGTTGCCATCAGGCAAACTGATTACCGTCGCATCCTGCCAGGCTTATCCAGGTTGCCGAGGCGGTGCTTCCCAAGAATTTACACCGCAGCAAATCTAAGTCAACCTAAGACGGTTAGGAAAGTGGGATAATTTTTGAAAAGTTTACAAATCGCCCGCAGAGCGTAAGAATAATTATTTTCCGCACAATCGTCCGAGTCTTTTTTTTAGCGAAAAACCCTGCAAAAAACGCGTTTTCGCCATCCGGGTGATCACAAACGGGAGGCATCTTACCCCCCGACGCGCCGCAGCCGTTTAATCGGGAGCGAGGCTAGCATTGAGCAGTCGAAGGAGCGTCTGCATGGAACGGATTCTATCGATCCTCGCGCGGCGTTACCATCCCGCACATCCGCATCCGTCGATTCAAGAAATCAAATAATTTGAGATTTTTTGGGGAATTGCCTTGCAGAGTGCCGCCTACTTGTCAAGACAACGGAATGGTCGGTGATCCGCCTCTGTGTTCGCCTTATGCCGCATGGTCTTCCCATCGTCTTTCTGGACGCCGCGTTCCTAGCGTCCAACGCCATCCGTTTCGCCCGAGTTGCGAGGCGATTCGGAGTGGGTGACGGAGCCGTTAAAACAATTTGTTAGAGAGGTTGTCGGTACGCGGCTTCGTTTGCTTCCGGAACTGTTTCGTCTGAGAAACATCCAATCCATTGGCAACGTTTTTCTCGATCAAGAAGCTGGCATCGCGCTGTAAGCGATGACTACCATTGCCAAGGACTGAACGATTGTCCTATATTGAAATTAGTAATAATTGATGTTTCGGTCACATCGAATTGTCGCAAGCGGCGGGAGATGAGTGCTTGACCCAAAAATCGCGAATATTGCGGATCGGCGGTGGCGAGAATGCCGCTGAAGCTCGTCTTTCAATCGCGGAAGCCGAGATGGTTGACGTCGCTTCGGCGAACGACGCTCTGGTTGCAATTGGCAATGAGCACTTCGACGGAGTTTACCTGTCGCTCGATTCGTTGGAACTCAGAGACGATCTGATTCAGTTGCAGCAAGGCGGGGCGATGTTGCGGGACATGCCCGATGGAATTGCGTTGCTGTCGGAATCGCATGAGATCTTGTGGGCCAACCGGCGACTGGTCGAATGGTCTCACAAGGATTCGGTTATTGGCCTACGTTTTTACGAGGCGCTCGATAATCCTGAAATCATGGGGCCCGATTTCTGTCCTTTCCATACCGCGCTGGCGACCGGTTTCCCGATCAACACCACGCTTCACACCGCAAGCAACCATTATTTTCAAGTTCACGCCGCGCCGCTTCGCAGTACCGGAACCAGCCGCAACCTGATCGTCACGGTCAGCGATGTAACGGAGGAAATCCTGCAGCAGCAAAAGCTTGCCGCGATTCACAGCGCTGGTCGCGAATTGGCCGATATTCGTCCCGACGAAATCTTTCACATGGATGTGCATCAGCGCATCGACCTGCTGAAGTCGAACATTCATCATTACCTGAAAGACCTGTTGAATTTCGATGTTGTCGAAGTTCGACTTCTCGAACAATCGACGGGCGAACTCGAGCCACTTTTCAGTGTGGGTATTGATCAAGCGGCCGCTGATCGCAAACTGCAAGCCATGCCGAAGGGGAACGGAGTGACCGGTTACGTGGCCGCGACCGGAGAGAGTTACCTGTGCGAAGACGTACTGGTTGATCCGCTTTACATCCAAGGAGTCGAAGGCGCCCGCAGTTCTCTGACCGCTCCGCTGATGTTGCATGATCAAGTGCTTGGCACGATCAACATCGAAAGCCCCGAGCCGCGGGCGTTTTCAGAAAGCGACATTCAGTTCTTGGAGATCTTCGCTCGTGATGTCGCCCATGCGTTGAATACGCTTGAACTTTTGATGGCGCAGAAAGCCAACACCGCTCAACAAAGCTGCGAGGCGATTCACAGTGCCGTCGCCTTGCCGGTGGACCAAATCCTAAATGATGCGGTCAACGTCCTGGAACAGTACATCGGTCACGAATCGGATCTCGCCGAACGCGTTAAACGCATCTTGAAGAACGCTAGAGACATCAAGCAAACGATTCAACAGATCGGTGAACGTCTGACTCCGATGGAAGCGGTTCCGCCGTCGGCAAAGAAGCCGCAGTATCCAACATTGATGGACAAGCGGGTGCTGGTTGTCGATGCTGATACGCAGGTTCTCGATGACGCGCACATGCTGCTGGAGCGTTATGGATGTATTGTCGAGACAGCGCAGTGCGGCAACGAAGCGGTGCAGATGGTCCGTTGCAGTTCAGGAGACGTCAGTTACGATGCGATCATCAGCGACATTCGTTTGCCCGACTATTCGGGATATCAATTGATGCTGCGATTGAAGGAACAGATGGACCATGTTCCGATGATCTTGATGACCGGCTTCGGATACGATCCCGGGCACTCCATTGTGAAAGCCCGCCAGGACGGCCTGCATCCCAAGGCGATACTTTACAAACCGTTTCGCCTGGACCAATTGATCGATGTGCTTGAAACGATTCTGGAAGCGACACCTGCTTCACGCTAAACGATCCTCGCGACGTAACCATCGTTCATGACCCTGACTCCCGATTTCGAACTTCGCGAACGCATCCGTTCGGCCAGCGACATTGTTGACGTCATCGGCAACGCACTGGGAGAACTTCGCCGACAAGGGAGCACCTATGTCACGCGATGTCCCTGGCACGACGACAAACGCCCGAGTCTGACGATCAATCCAGCGAGGCAGACATGGAAATGTTATCCCTGCGACATCGGCGGGGACGTCTTCAGCTTCGTCATGCAGCGGGATGGCGTCAGTTTTCCCGAAGCGATGAAAATCCTTGCCGATCGCGCCGGCATCCCCTTCGAATCGCATGGTCGAAAAGCGGTCAAAGGCTCCGTCGACGACAAAGCGATGTTGCTGGCCGCGGTCAAATGGGCGGAAGAACAATTCTTCGACTATCTCTCCAAATCGCCTGACGCGGCCGCCGTTCGCGACTATGTTGCCGAGCGGGGCATTGATGACGAGAATCGAATCCGATTTCGTATTGGTTTCGCTCCTGACCGCTGGGACTGGTTGCTGGGAAGAGCGACGCGAACACCATTCAATCCCGAGATTCTGAAAGCCGTCGGTTTGGTGATGCCGGGACGAAGTGGGAACGGGCACTACGATTTTTTCCGTGGTCGTCTGATGTTTCCAATCTTCGATTTGCAGGATCGTCCGATCGCCTTCGGTGGACGGCATGTGCCGATGATCGGCGATCAGTCGGGAGGCAAGTACGTCAACACGCCCGAAACGAAGCTCTTTTCGAAGAATCAGAATCTCTACGGCCTGAACCTCGCCCGATTGGCGATGCAGCGTCAGCGTCGGGCGCTGATCATGGAGGGCTACACCGACGTCATCGCGGCGCGGCAGCACGGCATCGAGACGGCGGTTGCCTGCTTGGGAGTCGCCGTTGGCGAAAACCATGTTAGCTTGCTGCGTCGTTTCGTCGACCAGATCGTCCTCGTTCTCGATGGCGATGACGCCGGACAACGCAGAACCGACGAGGTCCTGAGTTGTTTGTCGCCGCCGACGTCGATATGCGTGTGCTGACGTTGCCCGACGGGAATGACCCGGCTGAATTCTTGTCAACACACGGTGCCGAGGCTTTCAACCGAATGGTTGAAGGCGCTCCCGATGCAATCGAACACAAGCTGAATCGTTCAACGGTCGGAATCGACTTGGTTCGAGACACGCATCAAGCCTCCGCCGCTCTCGATTCGCTTCTGAAGCTGATCGCCAAATCGCCCCAGCAAGCAGGCGGTCTGAGATTGGAACAAACGGTGATGCGATTGAGTCGCACGTTCAGCCTTCCCGTCGAATCACTGCATCGCCGAATTGCGGACCACCGTCGCCAGCAACAGCAGCGGCAACGCTTCGTTCAACCCGAACCCGCTGTGGAACCGGTCCGCCGGCGTCAGGAATCGGTCACCGGAATCGACCGTGAATTGTTCGAGTTGATGATCGAACGAAGCGACTTGGCGCCACAGGCGTTGGAAGCAATCGATCCGAAATGGCTGGCCACCGAGACCGCCCGACAAATCTTCGTCGCATACGAAGACTTGGAGCTTGAGGGGCGTGACTTGGACGTGCAGAACGTCTTGTTAGCGGTCGAGGATACTTTTTTAAAAGGAGCGCTGGTCGACTTGCAGCAGGCCATCGATCAGAAGTCCGCCGCTTCCAACGTTCCGCCCGAAGGGCGATGGAAAGCGGTGATCGACCGTTACCAACAGGCCGAAGCGGCCCGGCAGCGTCAACGAGAACTGTCGCGACTGGAATCAAGCCACTTGGAAGACGACGAAGCGCTTGAAGTGCTGAACCAGTTGTTCGCGTTGGAACGTTCCAGACAGGGGCTGCTGAATAACTCCTCTCCCAACGAGCACCCCCGCAATCAGACAAAATAGAAGAGAACCGTCCTGGCAGTTTCAGTTTTGCGGTTTTGGTGAGGTGACTTTTCTGCGGCACCCTGAGTAGGATTTAGGTAGGGGAGTCGATGAAGTTGAATTGGTGATGCTGCTTTGCATTGGTGATGTTGGTGGGCGTATTGGCTGACCTGGGGACAGGCCAGCCTACGCGTAGGTCGGCCCGTCCTCGGGTCGACCAATGTGCTCTCCAGTGGCAAGGCGGTAAGACAGCTTCGATAGAGCGTGATCGAAGCTGCTTGGCGTTTGTGACGCACACACCTGCCTTCTTCCCGCCTTTCGAACATTCGCCTACTCAAAACGCACTCAGCGTTATGCGTTACCGTCCGAGTTGCTGTGTGAGAAAGTCGGCACCGTAAATCTTATCGAGCGCGAGTCGGATCGCACTCGACGAAACGGAAACAGCGCGTGCTTGTTCGGATGTGTAGATGTAATCCGCAGTCAGGCTTTGAATGTTGCCATCAAAGATCAAACCAATCAGGTGTCCATCTCGGTTGACAACGGGGCTGCCACTGTTGCCACCGATAATATCCGCCGTGCAAACAAAGTTCATCGGCACACCTGCTGGAATTTCGTTACGGGCTCGCTGCCAAGTTTCGGGAAGGTCATAGTCGTCTTGCCCGCTGTGACGGGCTTCATGCTCGAATGTGTCCCGCATCGTTGTCCAAGCGGGAATGTCCTCTCCATTTTGCGTGTAGCCTTTGATCGTGCCAATCGCTAGTCGCAGCGAGAAGGTTGCGTCGGGATACTTCGACGATCCGCCAACGGCGTTCGACGCATCGGTGATCCTCGCATACGCTTGTTTTTCCTGTTCGTCGATCTCATCGCGGATCTTACGTAACCGTTGATACTCTCCCTGCATCTTTCGCACCAGCGCAAGCATTGGATCATTGGATTGATCCACCAACGGGGCACCGACTTCGACCAGTCGCTTGCGCGTTTCCAGTTCGTCAATTTTGCTGTTCTGGATGATCTCAGCGGCGCGAACCTGCGGGCTCTTACCGTCCAGGATCTGCAATACCAATGGATCGTCGCCGCCACGTTGTTCGACGAATCGCGCCAGTTCATCGGCCAGCTTAACTTGCTCCAGATCTTTGTAGATGGGCGCGTCGCTGAGTAGGTCTTGCAGTAACGATTCCCGATTGGACACACTGAACTCGGGTAAACGTTCGGCGTTCGGTTTCTGATCCTCGGCCGCCATCAGCACGATCGTTTCGGCAAGATCGTACAGACGCGAACGAAAGCCGCTGGTTTGATTCAAGATCTCCACGCGACGTTGCTGAAGTTCGGCGATCTCCCCCCATGCTTCAACCGCCTCCGGGTTCTTGCTCGAACGAACCGCTTCCAGAACGCGTTGCTGACGCCGTTGTTTTTCTTGAATGGTTGCGGGATCTTGCAACCCAGCGAGCATGCCACCGTAGGCCTTTCGCGAATTCTGAATTCCAAACAACTCGTCGCGTGCCCGACGCGATTCCTCTTTACCGCGAAGACCGAACTGCTGCATCAAGACTTCCTTGCGACGAAGGTAATCGAGCACGTAGGGCAACCGATGATCGCGCAGGTATTTCAAAGCCTCGACGGTGAAGATCCGTTGCGTGCGTCCTGGATGTCCCGATACGAAGACCAAGTCGTGTTCATCAATCGACTCGCCGGCCCACGGCAGAAAATTCTCGATCACAGCCGGCTTGCCCTGTTCGTAGACACGCAGAATCGTCGCGTCGAGACAGTAACGGGGATACTCGAAGTTGTCCGCGTCGCCGCCGAAGAAAGCAATCTTCGTTTCCGGAGCCCATACCAAGCGGACGTCCGTATACTTCTTGTATTTATAAAGATGATACTTCGCACCGCCAAACAGTGTCACAACGTCGCTCCGTAGGCCGCTGCGATCGAGCGATTCCTTTTCAATTTCGGCAATCACGGCGCGTCGGGCGGTGACAGCGTGTTCGGGCGTCATGTCGGCAGTGACGGCGGCGGTCACCTTCTCGGTGACATCAACAATCTCAACCAACTGGTTGATTTCGAGATCGGGGGCTTTGAGTTCTTGATCGAGCGATCGGGCAAGATAACCGTCTTCAATCAAATTCCTTTCCGGCGTGCTTAGCTTATGCAGTGTATCGGACGCCACATGGTGGTTGGTCAAAACCAGACCGTTGCTGGAGACGAACGAACCGGACCCGCCTGAATTCAAACGAACCGAAGCCCGCATCAGCCTGTGGACCCAGGCATCATCAGGTTTGAAGCTGTACCGATCTCGAAGGTATTCCTTGGGAAGATCGTTGAACAGCCACATCCCTTCGTCCGCGAAGGCATTGGAACAGGTTATCCAAGATAAAACAAACAAACAGCAGGCCTTATTCATCGAAGTCTTCCATGCACGGTGGATTGAAGCGGATCGGATACACAGTTGCAAACCGCCGTATTCTAATGTTCCGGCGGCGAGAATCGAACCCCAGGAAGGAGCGACGCCGGTCAGCGTTTTGCATGCAGACGAGTTCTCCGAAGACCAGATTGTTGGTAGCCTAGAGCGACCAAGTCGCAAAATCAACTGAGAAATATGGCCGCAAGATAACATCAGACGCGTTCATTATTGATATAAAGGACGTTGCAAATGAATGTTCCGGAATTGCTCACGCGTGTTGTGGGCCGAAAGCCTGGAGATTCAGCCTCGCGGCTTGCGTTGTTGGCTCACGTTTCAGAGTAAATCTTTTCATGGGTGTCTCCGCTTCTGAATCTTTTTGGTTGCCGATCGCTCGTGCGGAGATTCTGCCGACCATTCAGGCGGGTCTTCAGCGTCGATTCATCTATTGCGATGAGATCGCCGACGTTTTGTCGGCCGCGCTCTACGAACCGTGCAACCTCTTGTTGTGGGGACCTGGTGGGCATGGCAAATCCGACATGGTGTTGGCCGCGCTGCGAGCGATCGGATTGCGCGACGAAGAGATTTACATTCAGTCCTTCGGCGAAGGGATGAGCGAAGACCGGTTGTGGGGCGGCCCGGATATGGCGTCACTGGACACTTGTTTACGGTACGACACTTCGCGTTCCTTCTTGGCCCCTCAATATAAAGTCGTCATTTTCGAAGAGTTGTTCGACGCGCCCGCGCAGGCGTTGTTGCCATTGAAGGATGTGTTGACCCGTCGCGTCTTTATGAACGGCCCTGATCGCGTCTCGATGCGCGCCAAAGTCGTGATCGCTTGTACGAACAAGGACCCACGCGACTTTTCGGAAGGGAACGACGCCATTCAAGCATTGATGGAACGCTTTCTGTTGCAGAAGGAAGTCCGTTGGCCGAAGTACGAGGACAAGAACTATCGCGAGTTATTCGCAATGGTCCGTCCGCAAGCCTCGTCTGCTGGCCGCGAGTTCCATACGCTGTTGAGCAAAGTGATTGCGGGGTTGAATGAGCAGGCCTTCACGATGTCGCCGCGAATGGCCTTGCAGTCGCTGGAGGTTGTCAGCAATTGCGCTCGCATTCGAGGCGACGACACCATCGCTCCAGAAGCATTTCAGAGCATTCGGTTCGTGCAGGGCATGCAGTCTTACACGGCGGATCTTGCGCGAAAGATCGACAAGCAATTACCGGGGGGATCGATCAAGTTGAAGCTTTCGCCGGAAGACTTCAGCACCATCGACGACGGACCGCTGCGAACGCCGCGTAACCAGATTCCGGCATTAGTGGCCAACAACCTGCGGTCTCGATACATCCATTGCGATGAAATCATTCAGGTTTTGACACACGCCTTCTATCAACCGTGCAACGTTCTGCTGTGGGGACCGGGCGGACACGGGAAGTCGGACATGGTGATGACCGCCTTGAAGAAACTTGGCTATCAAGACAGCGAAATTTTCCTGCAATCTTTCGGCGAAGGGATGAGCGAAGATCGATTGTGGGGTGGCCCCAACATTACCACAGTTGGATGAGTGTTTGGAGTACGATACCGATCGATCCTTCCTCCTTACGAAGTCGTGATCCTTGAGGAGGTCTTGGACGCTTCGTCGCAGGCGCTCTTGCCGCTGAAGGATGTGCTGACGCGACGAACGTTCATGAATGGAAGTCGTCCGGTGCCGATGAACAGCAAGGTCATCATCGCCTGCACAAACAAAGATCCTCGCGAGTTCGCCAAGGACAGCGACGCCATCAAGGCTTTGCTGGAGCGATTTCCGTTGCAGCTTGAAGTTCGCTGGCCTTCGTATGTTCAAGCCGATTACGAGGGACTGTTCGCCAAAGCGAATCCGGATGCGAGCAGCGACAAACGCAAGCTGCACCGCATCTATGCTCATGTGATCGCCAGCTTGAACGACGAACGGGACGCGGGCTTCAAGGTGTCTCCGCGAATCGCGCTGGGAGGTCTCCGACTTGCCGTCAACAGCGTCGGACGGCATGGTCGTAAACGCATGATTGTTGAAGACATCCTGACGATTCGAAATGTTCAGGGAATGGAATCGTACAAGCGAGATGTCGAGTCGCTGATTCGATCCGCTTTGCTTGAAGGGGGCGTCGAAGTTCTGCTGAGCGACGTCGACGAGCGGGCGATTAAGTTGCGTGGCGAAATGGACAAGATCAACCTGAAGTTCGATTCGGCGCGAACGCTGGAAGGCGACGCGCGTGGCGAGATGAACGACTTGGCGATCGAAGAAATGATTCAGTTGATCGGCAGCGTCGACCGTCTGCGACTCGATTTAGCTCAGCTTGTCGTCACCGATCCGAAGCTTGTTCAATGGAAAAAGCTCTCGGAAAAAAATGTCGACGAACTGGCGGGCGAGATCGAAGCGGGAGCTTAACGCGAGCGTCGTATAATTGAGCCAGCAACGTTTCATAACCGTGAACCATCGATTCCAGCGAACCGGTGTCGATAACACGTTGACGTCCTTGCCGACCCAAACGGCTCGCCAGTTGATGGTCGGTCATTAGCTCGGTCACTCGATGGGCCATCGATTCGGCATCCCCCGGTTCGATCAAGAAGCCGGTTTCGTTGTCGATGACGGTTTCGCCAACGGACCCGACATTCGTACTAACGGCTGGGGTTTGAGTTGCCAACGCTTCCAAGATCGAAACGGGACTCGCTTCGTTGTGACTGGTCAGCAAGAAAACGTTTGCGGCGGCAAGCAGGCGATGCGTGTCGTGTCGTGTTCCCAACAGATGAATGTTCTCGGTCATGCAATGTGTTTTGCAAGCGGATTCGATCGTTGTCCGTTCGGGGCCATCGCCGACGATCAACCAGTGAGCGGAGGGAACGTGCCGGTTCACGCGGCGAGCAACGTCAACGAACATCGCATGATTCTTCTCGGGTCGAAGAGCCGCCACGATGATCCCGAGCGGTGCATCGGCTGGGATGTTCAACTCGCGTCGGACATCCGCGGTCGCGGTTTCATCGGGTGCGAAGCGTTGCACATCGACACCGTTGCGAATCGCGAAGACCTTTCTCGTCGGGAAGCCTTCCCGGTCACGAAGGTGCCGCGCGTGTGAGTCAGCAACGCCAATGAATGCGTCCGTCAGTGGCGTCAGCAGTCGGTTCAAGCGACCGACGCCATCGGGCCAGCCAGTCGAATGGAGGGCACTGGCGATGGCGGGGACTCCGGCGATCCAGGCGGCAAGGCGGCCCCAGAACATCTTGTCCCCCGCGCCAACGGTGACAACAGCGTCGATTTGACGTTGCCGAAACAAGCGAACGAGACGGGGAGCGATTCGCAGGTCGTATTTCGATGACAGCAAGTTGCTGTGAACGGGAAATCGACTTTGAATTTGCAGTCCCAATGGCCCCGGCTCTTTAAGGCAACACACCTCGGGAGCAATCATCGTGGGATCAAATCGATCCATCATGTTGACGAGCAGCGTTTCAGCACCCCCGACCGGCATGCTGGTGATGACAAACATCGTTCTCAGTGGGCCGCGTTGATTGCGTGCGATTTGTCGATTTCGGAATTTCATAGAGCGACCACATCGTAAGTTCAAATGAAAAACATTGACGCACGAAAACATCAAACGCGTGCATCATTGATATAAATCGTTTCATCAAGTGTTCTGTTTCTGGTCAGCCAACCAGCGCCTTCGTTTCTTCCCAGTTGCTCGCTGGCGGAAGCCAATAACGAATCTCAGGTTGCAGGTTCAGTTTTCGAGTATCAAACGAAAGCCAATTCTTCAGCCGCGAGAACTCAGGATCGCCGTGCATTCTGCGAATGTGAAACGAATCCTGACCGGGGAAGTTGTATGCTCCGAACGCCGAACAGAAAGCCTCGAATCCAGCTTCGTAGACAGCCTGAATTCCCGCGATGGGAATGTTTTGCGGCAAGCCGTACGGGAAAGCGAAGTAACGGACAGGTGCCCCCAGTTCGCCACGCAGTTCTTCGACGCCGTCAACAATTTCGTACTTGAAGTCGCTCGCCGATCGCAGTTCGCCACAATCACAGTGACTTCGCGTGTGAAAGCCGATGTCGATGTTTGCCTGCGCCAGCGACTTCCAGTTCGTCGATACTGTTGACCGGCAGCGGGCATCCGCTGTCGACGTCGTGTTGGAAGCTTTCCCTCAAGCAGTTCTCGAGCGTCACGAAGTAAGTGCAGGGGATGCGATGTCGAATGAGATACGGGAGTGCGAAGCGGCAGTTCTCGGCATAACCATCGTCAAAGGTGATATGAACGGAGGGACGATAACTTGCTTGCCGGCGCACCGACGCTGCAATTCCTGCATATCAATGACGTCAAAACGGTCGCGAATCCAATCCATCTGCGCTTCAAACATCGCCGTCGGAATCGTCCATCCGTTGGGATGCGAATCGGCGACGCGATGGTAGAAGAGGACGCTGATCGGTGCCTTCCCCTGAGCGCACATTCTCCGTATCCGCAGCCGACGACTGGGACCGGTGAGCACTCGGCGAAGGTCGGTCAACAGCCGACGGAAATTTGACATGGAAGTCCGTTTATCAATGATGAACGTGTTTGATGTTATGCCGTGCGTGGTCTGAAATGATGCCATCGCGACGATTGAAGCGAATCAACTCATTGCGATCGTTCGAGAAACCAGTGTCTTGTTTCGTAGTGGATCTTGTTAAAGATCCTGCGCGGTGAGATCTCTAACACGATCCACTACGGTTTGTCACTCTGAGGAAGACGAAAAACAATTCGACGCTCAATGGATACATTGCCCACGATCGAGGGCAACTGAAATATGGCTGCAATCGGTACACGCGTTTCATTTCAGAACGCAAGGCTTGACGATTGCGATGATTAATCGCAACGTGACCGTTAAATCGGGCTCGGCATTGCGTGTCGATTATTCCGATCAATCCGCGTTCGCCGAGTCGGATCCGTCTCTTTTCGCCAAAATTTCACTTCGTGTCGATGTGCCTTGAAAGGCACTCTAGGTACGATACGGGTATGCGAAAACAATCACCCTCAAGCATGGATCGCGTCGAAAATCGGCAGGGAGAGTTACAAATCGGCGACCAATGGAACGCCATCAACATCATAGCGCAGTCGCAGACGCATCCGCTGAAGGCTGTTTGCGAGTTGGTGGAAAACGCAATTGACGCCGGCAGCACGCAAATCTTGATCACGCGTCGGCGAAAGGAGGGCAACATCTACTTGGAGATCGTCGACGATGGAAAGGGAATCCAGCGCGATGATCAAGGGCTCCCCGATTTCCAGCGGATGGCGACGCACATCTGCGACTCGATGAAACGCCATTTCGAACCGTCGCAGCGAAAGGGCGTTCATGGCGAGTTCGGTATCGGCTTGCTCAGTTTTTGGAGTTTGGGTGAGCAACTGCAAATCGCGTCGCTCAGCCGAGAAGGCGATCTTTATGAAATGACGCTGACGCGTGGCGAGCCGACCTACAATGTGCGACGCATCGTCGCGCCGTTGTTTCCCGATGGAACTCGCGTGACGGTTGGCCCCTTGCTGGAGGCGACGCGTTCGATGGTCAGCGGCGAGCGGCTGCAGAAGTATCTTTCCGTCGAGCTTCGCGATCGCATGAAAACATCAGGCGTACGGATTCGCTTGAATGATCGTGTCGCGAGAAAGCAAATCGATGTGAAGCCGCGGATCTTCGCGGGGGATCGACTTGAGGAAGCGAAGGATGTGCCGACGAAGTTCGGCGATGTTAAGGTCGAGCTTTATTTGTCCGATGGGCCCGCCGACAGCGACGCGCGCGTCGCGGTCTGCAAGGACGGAACGCGTGTCCTCGCCGATGTCTGCGACCTGTATCCGCTTGATCGCGCTCCTTGGACGGAGTCGCGTCTGTCGGGGATTCTCGACTTTGAAGCGTTTAATCTCGCACCCGGGACACGCAGCGGGATCGTGCCCGACGATCGCTTGGCGATGTTTTTGGAGGCGATCGAAGAGATTGAACCGGTTGTGATCGATGCGATCCATGCACGCGATCGCGCGGATTCGGAGAAAGCGAATCGTCGAATGCTTCAGCAATTGCAACGAGCATTCGTCGATGCGTTGCAAACCCTTCCAGAGAATGAATACATCTTTTTCGATATCCCCAACCCAGCGAAGAAAGCTGCCTTGGCAAGTAAGAAACGACCGTTGATTCACATGGCCGACTGCGGCTTGCCCGTCCCTCGAAGCGTCATGGAAGGACATGTGGAAGAGACGATCGAGCATACCGAGATGCCACATACGGCCGGTCCGATGAAGAACGTGACGATCCTTCCACGAAATGCTCGCGTTCTGCCCGGCGAGTCGTGCAAGCTGCGCGTGATCCCGAGAGATAAGCATGGCGTATCGATACGTAAGGAGATGAAAGTCCGCTGGAAAGTGGTCGACGGGGAGGGGGATATCGACGAGGGGAAAGGGTTGACTTGCGAAGTAACATCCCGTCGCGAAGGGGAAGTCACCGTGGAAGTGACCTGCAGCAAAGGGAGACGCACGCGTACCGACCGCGTTATCGTGACGTTCACCAACGATGCTCCCGATCTCTTCACCGGACGTCCGAAAGGATTGCCTTCGTATCGCTGTGATCCAGCGAAAGGGGTCGCTTGGCGAAGCCGATACGACGTGCGTCGGAACGAGATCGTCATCAACAGCGCCCATCGTGATTACATGAACAGCCGAGGCAAGCCCTCGAAGCACCGGCGTTATATTGGTAAGCTGTACGCGAAGGAAGTCGTTTTAATGAACTTTCCCCACGAGAGTCCGGAAGGGGCAATGGAGCGGCTTGTCGAGATTATGATGCGCACCGAAGACGCTCTGTAAGGTACGTTACAGACGCCATCAGATTAATGCGAGCGGCCGATAAAAGCGTACAGTAGGATGGACTTCCAGTCCGTCCTTAAGTGTTAAGGACGGACTGGAAGTCCATCCTACCGTGAAAAACGGCAGGTGTACATCCATGCCAAGCGCGTTCGTTGTTGACGTGCGACAATGTCTTCCATTTGATTGTGCGAGGTAGTCACCTAGGCTTAAATACATGCATCTTTTATGGTTCCCCCTTGTTTTGATTCTTTCGCTGGTCGGGTGCGAACAAGCAACCGAATCGTCCGTCAGCGGGGCATCGGCACCCGACGTTCAGATTTTGCAGACCGCTGGCGGGACGATGGGGACGAACTATGAAGTCAAAATCGCGCTTGCCTCCCGATGATTTGTCTCCCGACTGGAAGTTGCTGGTCGATCGCGAACTGCGACGTGTGAACGATCAAATGTCGACATATTTGGCGGGATCGGAGATCTCTCGGTTCAACGCATCGGAAAGCACCGACTGGTTCGATGTGTCAACGGAAACGGCGATGGTTGTCGCTGCGGCGCTGGACATTTCTGAAAAGACGGACGGCGCGTTTGACGTGACGGTGGGACCGCTGGTTAATCTGTGGAGTTTCGGTCCCGAAAAACGAGACATTGAATTGCCCACCGAAGCTGAGATTGAGCAGGCAATGCAACAGATAGGCTACCAATCATTGCATACGCGACAAGATCCTCCCGAAGCGAAAGGACAAGCCGAACTTAAAGGTCGACCTTTCTTCGATCGCGAAGGGACACGGTGTCGATCGAATCGTATCGCTGTTGCAATCGCTCGGATGTGCGAACGTTTTTGTCAACATCGGTGGCGAGATTCGTGCGACGGGAGACAAGGGGACCGCCGGACCATGGCGTGCGGGAGTCGAACGCCCCGACGAACAGATTTCAATTTTGTTGTTTCCGGTCGCTCTTCATGATCAAGCGATCGCCACTTCGGGAGATTACCGAAACTTCTTTGAAGTTGAAGGAAAGCGATATTCGCACACAATCGATCCGCGTACCGGACGCCCCGTCACCCATCAGCTTGCATCGGTCTCGGTCGTTGCCGACAATTGTATGATCGCCGATGGATGGGCGACGGCGTTGAATGTGCTCGGGCGCGGGAAGGCTCACGGTTGGCGGAGCTACTTCGATTGGATGCCTACCTGTTGGAACGCATGGCGGATCGATATCAGCCGTTCCCTGTTGGTCGCTTTGTCCAATGGAGCAAACCGGAATAACTTGCTCTTATATGAACTATATCAATAATGAACTCGTTTGATGTCATCTTGCGTTAATGTTTTTCAGTTGATCTTGCGACGTGGTCGCTCTAGGAACTCGTTGGATGTTATATGTTGAGGCAATGTTTTTCAGTTGAGCTTGCGACGTGGTCGCTCTGGGAGTCTTCGCTGCCGCGATCTTCCGAACGAACGTGTCGCAAACCGTTCCGCCGGAAGTCTCGCGCCTTCACGCTGGTCGAATTGCTGGTCGTGATCACGATCATCGGAATCCTTATTGGGTTGCTGTTGCCAGCGGTTCAGGCGGCCCGCGAGACAGCCCGACGCATGCAATGCACAGGCCATGTGAAGCAGTATGTTCTCGCTTTGCACAATTACCACGATACCTATCGTCGCTTTCCTTCGGGGTATATCCGCAGCAATTACGCTTTTTGGACGTCGGCGATACTGCCGTACGTCGAGCAGGACAATGTCTACGATTTGCTCGATTTCAGCGTTGCGTCAAACTGGGCGGTCAATGGCTCTCAGAACGCCGATGCATTGCAGCGACGTTATGACTTGTTTCTCTGTCCATCGGAAGTCAACGATCACGAACAAGATCATTTCTTGGTCAATCGCGTTCCGACCAACTACATCGCCTGCGCATCGGGGCTTGTCACACGCGAATCAGGACCCGACCCGGGGCCTCAAAAGCTGATGTACCATCAAGATCTGGACGGCATGATCTTCGACGAAAGTCGCATGCGGATCGCTGACGCGCTCGATGGCACTTCGAACACGATTATCATGGGGGAGGCGATCAATCGTCCTGATATTAGCCAGACGGACTACTGGAACTTGCCGCAATCGATCGATCACTGGCCTATCGGTTCACCATCTTTCGGTTCCAACGAGGTTTCGGAGGTGATGGGCACGACGGCGATCGCGATCAATATCGTTCTCGATCGTTCGACCGTTCCGTATATTGAAGAACGCGAACTCTGTTTTTCCAGTCGACATCCTGGAAGCGTCAACATGGGCATCGTGGATGGAAGTGTAAGATTGGTTGCTGAAACGATCGACCGGAAAGTCTGGTCGGCACTGGGAACGCGCGCCAACGGTGAAGTTGTTTCCCAATGAAAGACCTCGTTCTGACCGATCCGTTGCCCGACATGTTCTTGCCTTTGGCGAAAGACCGATGTCAGCTTTGCTTGTTTGAGAGCGCGGATGATTCGCAGTATCAACAAGCAACCGGAATGATCGTCTACGGCCACCATCGCATTGACGACGCCGTTCTTGATCGCTGCAAGCAGTTGCGTGTCATCAGCAACCACGGTGTTGGTGTCGACCACATTGATGTGGCCGCGGCTCAGCGTCGCGGCATTGCCGTCGGGCATACTCCAGGTTGTGTCGATGCCGCGACGGCCGACATGACGATGGCGCTGATCCTCGCTACCGCCCGCAACATGATCCAGGCCGACCACTTTGCACGAAGCCCCGCATTCACGGCATACAATCCGAACTGGCTGATCGGACAGGAAGTCTCCGGCAGTACGCTGGGGATCATCGGTTTGGGCAGAATTGGCCGGCAGGTCGCTCGCCGCGCCACGGCCTTTGATATGCCCTGCCTGTATCACAATCGGAATCGTCAACTGGAAGCCGAAGCGACGCTCGGCGTTCAGTATCGGGCGCTGGACGATTTGCTTCGGGAATCCGACTTCGTCGCATTGAACTGTCCGTTGACCGCCGAGACAACACATCTGATCAGTCAACGCGAATTGGCGATGATGAAGCCATCAGCGATTCTTATTAACTGCGCTCGCGGCGCGGTGGTTGACACCGATGCGTTGGTTGAAGCATTGCAGGATCACGCCATCCGAGCCGCTGGTTTAGACGTGACCGATCCCGAACCACTTCCTCGCGACCATCCTTTGCTATCGCTTGACAATGTCATCATCATGCCGCATTTGGGAAGCGCCACCAATCGTACTCGCGAACGGATGATGCAGCGAACGATGCAGAATCTGTTCGCCGGGCTCGATGGACTAGCGCTTCCGTGGCAAGTTCCCACAATCGCGACAAAGTGACAATTGATCAAAGAGGTAGCTCGGCGGTCCCCACCGAGAGCTCGGCGGGGACCGCCGAGCTACGTTGACGCCGCGATTCTAGGGCGAGCGGCAGGAAAAAAAGTTGTCTTTCTGTTGCCCTCCCCTTTTTTAAGGGGAGAGGGAGGGTGAGGGGTTAAACTTTGGTAAGTTTTTTCCTGCCGATCGGCTAGTACGAAGCATCAGCTTCTTCATCGTCATCCGCATCGGGATCCGAACGTTCCTTCACCATCGTGATCTGGTTCCCTTTTGCGTTGTGTTCGACGTGATTCATGAATGAACGAATCAGCAGCAAGCCACGTCCGCTGACGTCTTCCCAGTTTTCCGGATCGGTTGGGTCGGGTTGCTTGGAGGTATCGAAACCTGGACCTTCATCTCGGATGACGAACGTCGCGCGATCGGAATTGGCGGTCAACTGGACGAAGACGCGTCGCGAGGCGAAGTGTTCGTCTGCCGTTCCTTGATCAGTTTCAGGTAGCCTTCTCTCCATCCCCTCATCGCGTAAGGAGGACGACACTTCAAGATTGCCGTGGATCATGGCGTTGCGAAAGCTGCCCTCATCCAAGGCGATGCCGATGTGCATTCGTGTTGCTTCGGTAACGATTCCCAGTTCCACCAATGGGGTTTCCAGACGGGCGAGAATCTGCGGCAACAGCGTGTCGTCATTGGTAAGCTCCAATTCAATGGAAACCGAACGAATGTACTGCGCGAACGAAAGTCGCTGGCCGTTCGGAATCGGCGACGAAATCATCCGCTCGACGGTGTCGACCAAATCGCTTGTTAGATTGCGTTTGGGGACGTAACTGGCCGCTCCCGCATGCAGTGCCTCGACCGCCAATTCCTCGCTGCCCCGTGATGTCGTCAACACGACCGGCAGTTCGGGAGTCTCCATCTTCAACATCCGAACAAGATCGAGCCCGGACATGCCCGGCATTTCCAGATCGGTCACGACCAGTTCCGGGGCTTCTTTTCGGGAAACCTCCAAGGCCGTTTCCGCATCCGCCGCGGTAACCGTTCGGTAACCGTGCTTTTCCAATAACATCCGCATTTGCTAATTGCGTCGCACTGTCGTCGACCAGCAAGATTCGGCGGGAGGTTCCCAGCCATATTCGGCCTGCTTCGTTAGAGGTCTGTGAATAGAAAAGCGTCTTGCGATTGATCCGAACGATTATACCAGTGCGGTCTGAAGGGATGCTCGCACGATACGAAGCGAATCAGTTCATTATGACAACGCAACGGCTAGTTGGCATCCGGTTTCTCTTTGACGCGAAACATATCACGCCACGGCAATTGATGCCACCATCAATGGTTAATGTACTTCCGGTGATGTACTCGTTGGTTGGATCGCTCAGGAAAACAACACCGCGACCAATTTCTTCGGGTTGTCCCAAGCGTCCCCATGGCAATTCCGCTCCCTTTTCCTGAAGCGTCTTTTCCGCAAAGAACTTACGTTCGCCGGGAGTGTCGATCCAGCCGGGATGAAGAATATTGACACGGATTCGGTATTCGGCAAGTTCCACCGCAGCGGTACGGGCCATTTGGTCGATCGCGGCCTTTGCCATGTTATAGGCCATCGCGCCGGGCATTGCCTGAACGGCGTGAGGCGAACTGACAATCACAATGCTGCCGCCATTGCCCGCTTCGATCAGCTTCAGGCTCGCGGCCCGCAGCAGATAGAAAGGTCCCCACATGGTCACATCGATCGTGCGTCGAAATCCGTCCAAGTTTGCTTGATAGAACAGTTCGCGATCACTGTAGGCGGCGTTGGAAACGACGATGTCGAATCCATCATACACCTTCCATGCCTCATCGACCAAGCGTTCAACATCTTCTTGAAGGCCGACGTCGGCTTGAATGGCGGTCGCTTGAACACCGAAGTCTCTGCATGTTTTGCAAACCGCTTCCGCTTCCTCGGCGTTGCGGAAATAGTTCACAACGACATCACAACCGGCACGAGCCAACTCGATTGCCGAACCGGCACCGATACCACGACTCGAACCAGTGACCAGCGCACGTTTCCCTGAAAGTTTACTCAATGGAACCTTCCTTTATTAACCCTTCGCATGGGACAATATATTTCCGTCTTTCCGCAGCCAAATGGCGACACAACGAACCGATCGATGGTGCTTCGGACGACTTCAACGTCACGAACATCGTCCTGGGCCGGCATTATACCGTACGTGGTCTGAAATGATGCCTTTGCATTTCATGAAGCGAATCACCTCAATTTCGGCCACGCGACGTAAATCGCCAATCCAACCCATCCGACAAGCTTGCTTGACGGTCCTCAAACCGGTATCGTTGGCGACATGCTAACCCAAAACCCTAGCGTTCGCCAATCATACCGAGCATTGAATCGGTCGGAACTGGAAACTTTTCAGCTCAACCGGTTGAACCGTCTACTCGAACAAATCCTGCCAACGAATCGATTTTACGCCAACCGGATCGAATCGCGAAGCATGCCGCTGCGTCACCTTGCCGACTTGGCGGCCCTGCCGTTAACGACGAAGGCTGATCTGATCGAATCGGCGGGTTCGTTTCCGGCGGGTTTTCATACCTATCCGCTTGACCGATACGTCCGATTCCATCGAACCAGCGGAACAACCGGGCGACCACTTCCCGTACTCGATACACGCAACGATTGGCAATGGTGGATCGATACATGGCAGTATGTCTTGGACGCGGCCGACGTCACCTCGGCCGACCGCGCGATGATGGCCTTTTCGTTCGGACCATTTAGTGGATTTTGGAGCGCAAACGACGCCCTGGCGGCACGTGGTGCGATGGTGATCCCCGGCGGGGGCTATCGACAACCGCGCGACTGGCGCGCTGAGCGAATCGGCGGCGACTTTGCTCTGCTGTACACCGACTTATGCACTCCACATGGCCGATGTCGCACAGGCCGAATCGATCGACATCGCCAACTCCGCAGTGCGTGCCGTGATTGTCGCGGGCGAGCCGGGAGGCTCGATCCCCGAGGTTCGCCGCCGCATCGAGACTGCTTGGGGAGCAAAAGTGATCGACCACAGCGGCGCAACCGAGATCGGTCCTTGGGGAGTCGGCACGTCCGATGGCGGCTCGCTGTATGTGATCGAGTCGGAGTTTATCGCGGAGTTCCTTTTAGAAGATGGCGGCCCCGCCGCAGAGGGTGAACTGAGCGAACTGGTCCTGACCAATCTTGGACGTGATGGAGCGCCGGCAATTCGTTATCGCACGGGGGATCTGGTGCGTCCCAACTGGACGCACACCGACGCCTGCCGGTTTGTTCGTTTACAGGGAGGCGTCCTGGGCAGGGCCGACGACATGGTGGTTGTGCGCGGCGTGAATATCTTCCCCAGCAGCATCGAACAGGTTATTCGCAGCTTCCCCGAACTGGGGGAATTTCGGATTCGCATCCGCAAATCGGGAGCGATGGATCAGATTGACCTGGAAATCGAAGACCCCTTGAACGATCCGCAGCGTATCAGCAAACGGTTTGAAACATCCATCGGTTTGAGGACCGACATCACGATCGTTCCCGCCGGTTCCTTGCCCCGCTTCGAGGCAAAAGCCAAGCGAGTCGTCGACGAACGCCCCGGTCGATAAGCACCTTGGCGGATACGCCCATCGTTTCCGGCTCTGAGAGTTGGAGCGTCCGTTGTCGCTCCAGCAACCCCAGTCCTACGGGGCTTCCTTTTCGCAATGCCTCGTGTAACTTTGTTCGACATCGAGTGCGCGTCGTGGAGGGGGTGGCTTTCTTCATCTCGGAACCGTCTGATTGGAACGTTCATCATGCCAAAGCACAAACCAGCTCGCCGTCGATCAATTGCCGAACCGTTAGAATCCCGGCTTTTGCTTTCCGCGGATTCATTTCACAACTTCTTGTCGCCAAACGACGTTAACGATGACGGCTCATTGACCCCCGTTGATGCGCTGTATGTACTCAATCGGATCTCGTCAAAAGCAGGTGGTGAAGACGTTCGTGTCGGGTTTCCCGACGTCAACGACGATCAAGCCATAACCCCCGTCGATGCTTTGAGCGTCATCAACAGCATTAGCAAGAGAAGCTCATCCTTGCTCGCAACCGACCAAGCATTTGCCCTTCTATCGGGAGCCGATGGGGCACGCGGCAAAGCCGAGTTCGAACGTGGAGACGATGACTTCAAGCTAAGAATTCGCGTTCAAAACGCTTCAACGGACTCGCTCTTCGACGTCACCATTGATGGAAATGTCGTCGGCACCCTGGCGACGGACGAGCGAGGTCGAGGTGAAGCTCGCATCGAGTCGAGGGGCTTTGACAATGAAGACTTCCTTGATGAACTGCGCGTCATTGGGGCAGGGACTGAAATTGAACTCGTCGGATTTGCAGGGGGCGTCTTTAAAACATCGTCATCACTGGATGACGACCTGAACGACGATGGCGTCAAGCTGCGTGGCGACGGATCGGTTGATGATTCTCAGCCAGGGGCTCCGACGACGCCTGATCCGTCTTTAGCGGGAGATGTTGAATATAAATCGCGATTGTCCGTTGGTGGTGGAGAAGCGACGTATGAAGTGACTGGCAACCTACGCGAGTTAAAAGTTCGCTTCCGATCGGCGTCGGCGGGTTCTCGGTTATCGATTTCGATTGGCGACGTTGTTGTCGGCGAAGTTCAGATTGACAATCGTGGACGCGGCGAACTTCGATTCGAAACCGGAGAGCGTCCATTCCCCGCAGATTTTCCGTCGATCCGTGTCGGGACGCTCATCAAAGTCAATGGGCTAGATGTGGGAAGTTTCGTTCTCGACAACTAACTCACCGGACGATAACGCACGATTCCGAGGTGCGAGGCTTTACTTCACAACCCTCGTTGCGGGTCTTCGAGGGACAATGCGGCCCCGATCAATCGACTGAACTGAACGTCTGGTCGCAAAGGAGAAAGATCCGGGTCGGTTGCCGCAACGCGAGCGAGCGACGGGTTGTGTTTCAGGGTGGCCGCCAGCCAATAGAAGGCCTGTTTGCGATATTCGGCATCATGGCTGTGCGAACTGGACAACGCAAAGATGCCTGCTAGTTGAAGTTTCACAAGACCGTCGGGTTGCCGCTGAGCGGCGTGGTGGGCGTCGTGAACGGCCTTTTCAATGCGCCCAGACCGCGCGTGCAGGATGCCTCGAGATGCAAGTGCCACCCGTCGGAATACATGTTGCGGCAATGCCAGTTTCGAGAGGGTGCTCTGGAATCAAATAAGCCAGCCTTCGCCGGGGCGTACAACGGACGAATTTGTGTATGGGTAGGTTTGGGCCAAGTCTGGTGTCGGTCGCGGAATACCCGGCTGATCGAGTTGCCTAACTTGCTTGACGAATTTGATGGTGGAGAACCTCACTCATTGCATTAGGGCGCCGGTTGATCGATCGAAGGCAGAGATCCTCTGACATTGTTTCTAGCATCCACGCGCCTCGCGAGAGTAACCATGATTTTAGATTTATCGTTTCAGGAGATTTTACTCGGGTTGCGAACCAATGAAGGGTGCCGGGAAAATTGGAGTAGAGTTGTATCACGCGTTCCATCGTTGGCTCGAGAAGCAAAATAGAACGTTCCGCTGCGGCTGTTCCGAACGTCATTTTTGACAGAGTGTTGGGGCGGCAGAATTGTGTGGCACGAACGGTCATCACTCCGGCAATGAAGTCTCTCGCCGCATCAGCAACGCAGCTATTTACCGCTTCAGGGACAATGGAGCTCAAGATGCTTTCAGCACCTCGACGCATCGTTTCTGAAACACCATTCCAGGTCGGCTCAATTTTCGTGGACACAACCAAGTCCACATTGTGGAACTGAAAGAGCATGCCAACCGCATTGACACTTTTCGACACGGCGTGTGGCTGCTGGAAAACCGCGACCGGATTCCATTTTTGGTCGAGCGAGGTTGATGCCATGGCCATCTCGAGTAACACGCGCGTGTGGAGATGTGGACGAACGCTTGACTGATCTTCTATTGGCAAATGCAGCGTCGTCGCCGCAACCTCAACGATCGCCGAAAGTTGACTGCTGGGCAGTTCACTTTGAATGACAAGATCTGTATCGCCGCCCACAAGAACTTGTTTGTGCCTTGTCAGCCAATTCGCAATCTTGACTGCTTGGTGTGATTGAAGGACGAATCGCGGAAGGGGATTCGGTGGATCGTCGACATCCCATTCGTGCAGCATCACGTCGCAACGTGAGAGGGCCGCAAGTTTGGACTGACATACCGCAAATCGGCTCCCCGGTCGTCGGACGCTCAACCACAAGAAACGCCTTTGCGGCCAGAAACACTGTTCCAAACGCACTCGATCGAGAGCAATGATTCGAGCTGGGAATGTTTCGGGTTGATTTTTTGCAGACAAAAGCGCTTCACCGAGAGTCGAGGTTATTTAAATGACATAATGGCCGTCCTTGCGAGCTTCCCAGTTCTGCAATTCGAATTTGGAAGCAATCAAAGGCAGGCGAGACTCATCCGTACGATTCCCGTGGAAGATGATCGAGATCTTCCGCGTGGGATCGTACTTCACTCGCCCGCGCGGGACCGAGAAGTACTCATCATCTGGTTCGGCACCCAACTGCATTGCCGCGTCGGGCCAGCAGTCATTGTGATAGTAAGCAACGTCGCACAGTCCAGTTTCTGCATCGGGTTCACCGGGCGTTTCACTGAAAAAGACAACTTCATTGCCATTGTCCCACCAAAGACCGATTTGTGGTTTCATAGCTACTACCTTGCTCAGATTCAGCGAGCGCTTGCCTTTCTGCCGCAAACGGGGCAAACGGTTTGTCCAGGTGCCACTCGCGTGCCAGAGAATTCACAAAACAAGCGTGCTTCGCGTCCCAGGGCTTGGCAAACGTCTTTGGGCTCTTGCTGCGTGCCTTGAGTCGTCGTGTTTTCGCAATATGCCTCATCGGCCAACCGAGTCATCGGGCCACCGCAGTCACGGCAAAAATCACCTCCGTTTCTAACAGCAAAAGGACCTGCCATTATTCATTTTCCTTTGAGTTTTTTCAAGCAAATGACCGAGTTCAGGGTAATTCAGAAGTCATCTCCCTTGATGCCTTTTCCGGTCGTTAGGGCACGAGATGCTTTGGTCAAGTTTGAGCGATGCACTTCGTCGAAAACTTGCTCCAGCGGCAGCCCCGTCGCAACAGCATCACCAAGCAAAACATACAAACGATCGCCGATCGCATCGGCGGCTTCGACGATGTCGCCGGCGACATGGGCTTCGATCCACTCGGCCAACTCCTCGACAGCCATCAACGCCCGACGGCTCAGTTGTGTCGTTGGACTGTCGGATTGGTTGAACGCTTCGACAATCTGCCGCAACGACCGAGCAAACTCAGCATCGCACTCGGCATCATGCTGAAGCAGCGTCGCTGACTCTGCAACCGTTTCGCCAATCTTGCGATGAAACTCGGTGACTTGGTTTAGTTGCTTTTCCACGCGTCTGTCTCCCTAGCACACGAGTTTGCCGGTCTGCTGGCTGAGCATCCAACGCTCATCGTCGAAGTCAAAGTTGCCTTCGTTTCGGAACAACATCACGTTTACACCTGCAGGCACATTCTTGAGCATCTCGGGTTGATCGTCGACGTACATCGTCACGCCATATTCAGCGATCACGGCGGCTTTCCCATCCATCCGATCCACCAGCACAAGATCGTCGTAACGAATCTCATGCTGTTCCAAGATCGCGGATCGTTTTCTCACGATCCGTCCGATACCTGATGATCACCACCCGCCCCGGCCATAAGAGTGAGTCCAGGCCGAAAAGAACTTCGAGTGCGTCAGTGATTGTTCCATCGAGGTCGAGACCGAGAATCATCTCTACGGTTTTGGCGGTGTGCATGCTTGTGAGTTTTCGTCGGGGAACTTAGGAATCCACATCATCGTTTGGAGGTTGGCCAAGAGCGACACGTTCCATTTCCGGTAGAGAAGCGACCCAAGCTGAAAGTAGTGCGTCAAACTTGTCATGCCGGCTTCCGAATCCGAGCTTTTCGATCCAGTTATTGATAGTCGTTGGTTCCCTCCCATGAATCTCGGAAAATCTCGCTATCTGCAGAATCGAGTCCAACCTTTTGCTGATTTATGGGGCAAGTTAACGATCCCAATAACTGGACAATGGCTTGCGGGTATCACCTCAATACAATCAAATAGCGTGCGGAGAGAGCTAAACAATTCAAAACCAATCAACATCCACCAGTGCATTGCAAATGGGATGCTTGCTGGTCTCCTCCGTCCTCGAGATGCCTTTGAGCTTCTTTCATCTTCCTGCTCAAATCTTTCACGCTGAAGGCGTTTCGTGACACGAAATCCCCTTGCGTCCAGCACGTTCAGCCTCCCGTCGCTTTCCTGTCGAGGGATTACTGGGGGCGTCGATCGCAATTCGTCGAATTGCTACTCCAAGACGCTGCTCTTGAGTTTTCAGCCAGGACACAACCTCATTCGCAAATGTCTTACGAATTTCCGCTGAAAACGTCGCCACGACGCCTTGGCCCGCGGGTGGCTTGTTTTTCAGTGAACGGAGCAGCATCGGACTGAATACACCGCCTCGTCGAGTCGCAAAGCAAACAGGCAGTCGCTTATTCTTAGCGAAAGCTACATCAATTCCAACGTACACATCTTCGGTCAAATCTATACCTCTGCCGGGTCTGAAACTTCAATTCTCAACGATCTGCTTGATCGTTGTTCTGAACGACAGGCCAGGTTCGCATGCGGCTTCGACTGGGTATGCCGAGCCATATTATAAGCAATCCGAGGCCGGCTTGGGGACCAAGCCGGCGGTCAGCAGGAAAAGTCGCAGGTTGATGCCGGATTTCTCGCTGACGTCGCCGAATGCGTTGGGATCGAGATAGCAGTACAACGCCATGCCCAGGCTGCCAAGCAGCATTTGGCTTCCGTAGAACAGCGAGATGAGTTTGGCGATCTTGCGCAATCGGGCCTCTCCAGGAAAATGTGTTTCAGGCGGTCAGTGCAGTCAGCGGGAACGGGCAATGGCAACGCTTGCCGGACGATTCACAGGCCGATCTGTGATTTGGACTGAACCTTGCCGTGCGAGAACGTGATCGAAATAATCTTGCCTTCGTTCTGCCAAACCATGCCCTTCATGTCGATCGAGATGCCACCGAAGCTCGCATCGCTGCTCGCCTGTTGGGTGCCCGAGCCGAGAATCGCTTCGACCTCATCAAGCGTCATACCGGTCTTGATCTCATTGTAGTTGTCCTTGGTGATGGGGTTGCCGCCGCATCCGATGCAAGCAGCAGGCAACACAGGAGCAGAAGAGTTTCACTTGTGACATGGGCAAGATCCTTGGAACGTAGAAGGTGAAGGCGATAAGTGAGGTTGATTAATGGGTGATGTCGTACAGTTCGCCATTTCGGAACTGGACACCAAAGTTCTTGTTGCAGTGCCGACAGGTTTCGCGTTGCGTGCCGTTGCGGACTCGGTCGCGAACAGCATTGGGGCGACCGCAGTGCGGGCAGAAGACGGTGATGGTCAAGCTTGATGACTCCTTTGAAGCCGGTTTGGACATGTGAATTGGGATCATACCGGTGAGTATTCGAGAAATCTAGATTTGGAAAGTTCTTTGAAAGGTTTGGCGACATCATGCGGGGCGGCCACTTGCTGGCAACCGCCCCGCACAAATCAATTCGCCACCACAGAGAATGCTTCGCTAACTGATCAAGGCCTGCAGCGTCGCCCTCTCTTCCATCCAAAGGCGGCCAAGCATATTGCGGCCTTTCCAGGCATAGCCCAGCGGGCAACTCCAGGCAAAAGAAAACCTGGTTCGCTTACCTACTAAGAGTGCGCCGTAGTCGCGTGCGTTAAGTCAGCCGTCCGGCATCGCGACATTCAATGAATCGCCAGTTAGAGCCAGGCGTTTTGTAAATTTGCTCTCACGCAAGGAGGCCGATTTCAAGGAGTAAATTTACAATGGTTTGGATTCCCCGATCACGCCAAGCCAAACTTGTCAGAAAACTTGCCACGCGAGGACAGGAGTCCTGGAAACTCGTTGAAATAATGGAGGCCGAAATTGGGCCTGCGTTTCGTTCTTGAACTCAGGAGCTTCTACCGTTGAAAGCCATCATTGCTGGATCACGTAGCGTGGCACGAATCAGTGCTCGTCGCTGGGATTACGACAAGCTTGCGAACATTCTTCAGCTCGCGATCAACGAGTCCGGTCTGGAAATCACCGAAGTCATCTCCGGCGGCGCGGGCGACCCAGACCGCGCGGGCGAGCAATGGGCCGCTCGTAATGAGATCCCGGTCACTTTGATCAAATCCAACTGGAAGCTCGGTCGTGGCGCGGGGTCGATTGCCAATCGCCAATTGGCCGAGGGCAGCGAAGCCTTGATCGCCATCCACGACGACGAGAGCACCGGCACACAGTACATGATCGACCACATGAAGACGGCTGGGATGCCCGTTCATGTGATCGTTGTGACGGCATAGCCCCCTCTTCTGCGGATTTTTTCTTCATGAAGGGCCGCGCAAGGTTAACGAAACGCGCGCCCTTGCAACATGTAGATATTCAACCGCTGATTCTCGAACTCGCCGAACTCGACCCGGCACCCAAGAAAAAGTATCTCGTCTGGCTGGTCAATCACTGGACTGGCCAGTGGAACCCAACCGACGCCGAGCTGCAACGCGTCGCCCGATATCTCGAAACCCATCACAAAGGAGCCAAGTACTTTTCGCCACTGTCATGGACAGAACTACGACTGGAAGACGCCGGATACCATGCCGACGATTTCAAGTACACGCCAGAGACGATCGCAAGGGTCTCCGGTAACATCGCCGAGATCATTCGCATCGACGAAGAAGACAAGCAAATTCGCAAAGGCAATCCGGTCGCGTTGGCCGGGGCCGATCTCGTCCACCGCGACGAGCAATTCACCATCATCCGCATTCGTACTGGAGAAGCACTCAAACGATTCGGCCAAAATACTTCGTGGTGTGTGAGGCATGGCGACCCGATGGGCTACCGCTTTCCGTTCGACTTCATCTTGGATCGCGAAGGAAACCGCAACCTATCGAATCGACATGAGATTCGAGATCGGTGGGACCGGTATCCAGAGTACAACATTCGACGCCAGATAGTTGACGCTCGCGAAAGGATCGTCGACCCTTTCGTAGTGGATTTTGCTAAAGATCCCCGTTTCGAGCAGGACCTTTGGCAAGATCCACCACGATTCCGTTTTCCATTCCCAACAACCCCAGGAAACCCATGACTCGATACTCCTTCACCGTGGGAAACGCCTACGCCGGCAAACTGATCCGCGTTGCCTCTCGGCCCATCGAAAATGATGTGAGCCTCTCTCTGCAACTGTTGCGGATTGAGTTCATGATTTACTGGATGCAAGACGGCAAACAACTCGAATCGCAGGGCGAGATCGCTTGCCGCGACATCGTCGTCGGAGAACTGATCCCAGCCGATTGCGATGCAGGGTTGGTCGCGTATGCTCATGCACTTCGCATTTCCGCTCCGATCAATCGACGAGACAACTGGCTTGACCTTCCGCCTTCGAGTCGCTGGATTGAGGTGACGTTTGGACCGTCGGAGAAGGAGGGTGGCCGAAACCCGTTCGACAAGGTTGCGCCGTTCGATCCCAAGGGGTGGACGGTGAAGGACTATCGCTATGACCGCAGTGCCCAGTGGGTGACCATCCGAGCGGCAGCCGACGCGGCGGACGTTTCCGAATCAACCGTCCGCCGTCACGTGGATGCGTTAGAAAGTCGGTTCGGCTCCGACTTGATTCACCGGACCGAAGGCGGGCATCGCCGAATCTACCTACCATTATTCATGAACGTGTGGGAGGATTAGACTGTTGCGAAAACGCCTGCGACATTCCATCAACGAACCCCGTTTGGCCACCCCGCCGGGTATTCCGGTTGCGGCAGATCCCAACGATTATTTTTCCAAAACGCATAAAAGCCTTTGTACAGTTTCTCGAACAGACTGCTGCAGTATTCCACGAATGCATCATCTGCATTGGACACCACGATGTAATGCGCTGTTTGATGCACTTTGAAGTCCGCTCCCAAACGCTCCACCAGATCGGCGACCGCTTCTTGCGGCGACAAAACTTGAACCGGGGCGTCGTCTTGCTTGCGGTCGTGAATCTCGTCTGGTTGAATCGTCCAGATCTGCCCATCATTGGCTTTCAGCAGCAGGCCACCATCTTGCGCTTCAACCAATGGCTTTCCGGAAACTTCGTAACGCTGGCCATTCTGAGTGAACACAACATGATCGGCAGCACATAAATAACTCGGCAGCACAAACAGCAGGCTCGCACACGGCGACAAATACTTAAGTGGATTATTCATGCAGATCTTTGGTTCAATAAAAACCTATACCGTGCGTGGGCTGAATTGATACTTCTGCTTCTTAATGAAGCGAATCACATCATTTTCGACCACCCGACCTATATATCGTGCGTGGTTCGATGCCTTCGCTTCACAAAGATGTAGCGGCATCAATTCGGGCCACGCAAGGTATATCTTCAAAAAGTGCGATCTTCCAGCAGCAGACATTCTGTATTGCAACCGCTTGAAAGTGTGGCCACGCGATTCAATGAGGTACATCAATTCTATCCCCAGTCATCGCGTGTCACAATCAACCCGCTTTTGCTAGCCGCAGGCCAGCGATTCGATCCGCAGAATTTGGATCGCACTCATTGAATACCTGTAAAAGCGACAGCAACACCAATTGGTACACGCTCGCTTCGTGCAGTGGCCGGGTAGCATGGGCTCAGCTCGCGTTTTTTTAACGACGCAGTGGGACTGGATTTACCGAGTGAAGTTTCCAGCAGCAAACATTTAGCAACAGGCACTCGATGCAACAGGGACCGTTCAAGCATTGGCACTTCGGCCAAAACGTCCTGGCTGAGCCAAGGGCACGCAAAAACAGAATGTTAGCCGCCCGTGCACCCCGCCGTAGTGTTGCATCGCCACTGAAACACTGTTGCGTATCCAACGTGCAACATCTTCGATAGAGTACGGTAAGCCTTCGCTTGGGTTAGACTTGGATTGCGGCGCCCTTAAACACTCGGAAACCGAAAACCAAGGCTGACCCCACCGTACGCCCTCTTCGGATGCCCAATCGCAAGAACAAACGATCGATTCGCGGAACCAGCGTGTTCTTGGAGTTTCAGGAATTTGTAGTTTGGAAAACGTTTGGACTACTTCGCTGGCGCTTCAGGCTTGTATGAACTGAATTCAAACTGAAAAATTGTGCTTGGGTACTTAAGAGTTCGACGAGCTAATTCACGACGTCGCACGTTGGCAGGACTTTCTTCAGTCGTGCCAATCCCTGCTCCGTTATCCTCGTCCGTCGGAGGTTCAAAAATTCAAGACTCTTCAGCGTACTTAAGTGTTCGATGCTGGCGTCAGTAATCCATGTGTCATGCAAGAACAGTTGCCGCAGTTGATTTTTGCCAGCGAGCGCTGAAATTGCAGCATCGGAAATCCGATTGCCGGACAGGTCAAGGGTTGTCAATTGGTGCATGTTCGTCAGGTGCAGCACTCCTGCGTCACTGATTCGCGTCTTCGCTAAATCGAGTTCCCGAAGGTTCCGAAGTGTTTTGAGTGCGTTTAACGTTTCGTCGCCTATGTTCGTCTCGGTCAGCTTCAAGACTTTCAATGACGAGAGACGCTTTAACGACGGGGAGATTGTGTCATCGAGCCGATGGCAATAATCAATCTGAAGGTGCTCAAGCGGCAAGCCGACCAGGTGAGCAACTCCGTCAGCAGTAACCCTTGCATCCGTCATGTCGAGGGATCGCAGCTTTGGAAACTTTGCGAGAAGTGGAAAATCGCTGTGGATCAGTGAAAGTTCCGGATTGTGAAATCCAAGATCGATGCCAACGATATCCCCATGCTCGTCGAGGAAAACGTCTTTCGCTACTTTGTTGATCGCTGCAACGAAGTCACCGTCAAACTCGTTCACGGCCTGCTGCAATGGGCCTTTCTTCTGTAGGCGTTCCAGCGACACTTTCGCTGCCTCTCGACACATTTCGTTGTCATCGTTTAGCAGCTTTTGAACTGCCACTCGGTGCCGGTCGTTGCCCACTGCCCCAACTAAACTTGCGGCGTAAGCTCTGACACTGGGATCGCGATCGCCTAGCAATGGTAACGCCGAATCGACAGCAATGTTTGCGTAGTTGTTATCAAGTACTGGTCCAAAAACCTGCCAATCTTGAGCAGGCAATCGCAACATGGCTTTACAGAGTTCCGGTTCGGGAAATTCACCTAAGATCCTGATCGCCAACCAGCGATTGGCTTCATGCCGATCGTCCAGCAGCCCAGCCAGAGCCTTCCAGTCGACAACGCCTGGAGTTTTCCAGACGTCAATTGTTCGCAGAGCCTTCCATCGGACAAGCGGAGATTCGGATCGAAGCAAAGGTGTTGCGGATCGTACGACCAATGCCGAACGAGCATCCGGCAGCGACGTCGACAATCGATCCAGTGCGTTTAGGACATCTCGAGGGTCGCCGCTATTGAGCTTGCTCAAGGTTTGCAAAAACTCGTTCTCGCCAAGTTGCACGGCTTCGGGTTTCGAGCGACGACTCGGCAACGGGCTACCTTCGTCCAAGACACTAAGGTCGACTTGGTGACCATTGACCATGAAAGCAGAACGCAGAACGTCGGGGGCTGTGCCAGGAGAAAGATAGGCGATGGAACCGTCGTACATGATCGCGGCTGAACCCTGTTCACGAAGTCCGGCGGTAGGTGCAACTGAATCGAAGACGAAGTCGGTTGGCTGCGTCCATTGCACTGGTTCGCTCGATTCAACGATACCTAGTGTCGTCCCCATATCTTTAATGTCAGCAAACGTCTTCGCCGAACCAGCCGTTCCTTTTCCCGTGACCCACTGAATCGATGTCTTCAGCGTCTGATGGCCATCGCGGTTGCGGAAGACGTCCGGCATTTCTTCCAGCAGTTTCACGTTGTAGTCACTGTCCCAAGGTTCATCTTTGCGGAATCGATCATGAAGCTCCCCTTCGTTCAGAAACGGCAGGATCGCAACCCGCCAACTCAACAGAGGCTTATCGTTGCCATCGACCACGTCTCGCGGTAGTTGTCCGTACGTGGCGTGATAATTGTGGATCGCCAAGCCAACGTGCTTCATGTTACTAGCAAAGCGAAGGTCTGCTAGATTTTGTCTCAAGCACGCCATGTGCAAGGAGCCCACGCCCGCAATCAGCTTCAAGGTCTCGTCCGGCGCAGGAAGACGCTGACTTTGAATCGTGAACGACTCTTCGTCGCTGTCAACTATGGCCGATTGCAAGACCTCGCTGATTTTCGTATCGACAGATTCGACACGGTCAGCAAAGCTCGCCCCAAGTGTGGTGCGAATTGAAGTGATCATGCTTTTCGCATGAGAGACAAGCGTGTCCTTGGCTTTTTCGCCAGCGGCGTGTAGTCATTCGTTGCCTCACTCTCTCCTTTGAGCACTAAGCCATCAGACCGTGAGGCATCGAGCGACAACTTCATTATGTCAGCGAACGCGTAGGATAGGATCTGTTCGATTGGGGCTGGACGGAACTCGAAAGATAGGGCGTTTGCGAAGTGTCCAGAATCGGTCCGTATCGACGACGAGCGAAGTCGGCATTCGGATCCATGTCCGCCATCGCAGACGCCAACGCGTGAGTAACCTTCGCCGGCGATTTCGATCGTTGAATTGCATTGAACACAAAACCAGGATCGCTGCTGACTAGAATTGTGTCGTCATTCAAGAATCCGATCAGCAGATCTTGATCGTTCCAGTCCGGACTGACATAAATTCTACTGTCATCAGGAAGCGGCTCCGCCCTCGGGTTGAGCCACTGGACAATAGCATCGTTCAATCGTGTTCCGCAATTGAAGCGCCAGACCAAAACGAATCGGCCCGCTGGTTCATGGGAAGCGGAGGACGCGGGTAAACCGTCACAACTGCACGTTCGTCGCCTTGGTCTTATAGGGAGCGGTCCCGCTAAATCGGCAACAGGGTTCCCTAAGATGCCATCCAACTCAGACATCTTTGCTGGTCGCATTACGCCTGCAGCATACGCATAGTCTAATATTCATAAATCATCGGCAAATATCGCAAAGCCTTCAGGCTCTGGTTTACTCGAACCGACGACTGCTGGGTCGACTTCGCGGGGTCCCGTCTTCATCTACCGAAGACGAACTACAACCGATGAACAAGATAGTAGCAAGTATCCAATTGGGTCGCATGATCTTTCCTTTCGCCTCTGAACATCGATTGTCGCAGCCGAGTCGATGCTCACCACTTGTTAGTGGGACTCACCATGTGCGTCCTCCCAGGTTCCTGACTGATCTTTCGGTGCCCTTTGTCCCCGTTCGCCCCGGCGGTGGCACTGGCAATAAGGTTGATTTCGGTGTGCCACCAGCTTTTGCCAGTGTTTCCTGATCGAAGTCCCAAAGTTTGAACAGGCAATAGTGTCTGCAATGGCATTCATTGTGCGCTGCAAACCAGTTAATTCTGCCAAAGTCGTCAAAGGCTTCTGGTGCCAGATGTGTGATCAACGGCAATTCAGGATACTGCTGGAACATCGGCTCAAGCAGGTAGTATCGAGCACTCGACCAATTTCAGTCAGCCGCTTGCCTAAAAGCCCACGCTTCACCGGATTGCTGTGAATATAGTCGATTGACGCAGCAATTGCCTTTGCCGAACAAGATATTCGATCAAACCCAGGCCCTTCTGCCAAAATCGAAAGCATGTCTTGCCAGGTCGCTCACGAACGGTCAGTCGATCCAGTAAGGGACTGCTTTTCTCAACTCCATTTCTTTAATCTTTTTAGAAAAGGGCTGCTTGAAGGAGGCAGATACCGCCCGGCCATCAGGATCTGAAAGGACTGGCAGCACAAGCAAGTGAACATGCTCTGGCATGAGAAACAAAGGCGACAAGCTGAAACTTGTTTTGATGGCAAGCTTGGTGGATTCGCTCGTGACAGCTCACGTCGCCACGAGTCATTCGTCAGCGAGGGCATTCTTCGATAGCATGAGAAAAGTTAACTCCTTAGATCTTCAGCTTGATGAGTAGTGCCCAACTCGTTTTCGATGTGGCTCGGAAACCATGTCATCAACTCCGTCGCTTTGGAGAGAGTGTCACGTACGGATCCGTTTAAGAATCGAAATGCGATCATGAAGAGGCTATTGTAGCCTAATTGACCCTGGAATGATCGCAAGGTGATTCGAGCCCCATTGCTTCGTTTAGAAGAAACACTGGCAAAGCCAGTGGCACACCAATAACAAAAACCGTTGTTAACAGTGCCACCCTGCCGCGAGGCTCGTCGCTGTTAACGGCGCGACTCGACTACCTACATTTCCAAACTCGCCATCTTCGTTATCGCAAGCTATCGCTAAGGCAGTTGCATTTCGCAAAAAGAACCAGCCATGCTTTTTTGCAAGACATACTAATGCAGTTGCGGCGTCCGGCGTCCATTTGTGAATGTCAATCAACTTCGCTTCAATCAATTCCCGGATTTGGATTTTCCAGGGTCGCGAATCAGCGAAGCATACTCATCAACCAGTTTGTCCAAGTCACGCGGATACGAGTCAATCATGTCATTCCCTTTCTGCGAAACTAGCATTATGGTATTGCAAGTATTCTGGCTTCGGTCGAAATCTCTCTGGTTCTACGACAGAACGTCCATCGTAGGCTGATACAAGTCTCAAGACTTCACTGTTAGTTGATTTACGCAACTTGTTAGAGAAAGCAACCCTGAAATCGACAGTGATGGTCATTAAGAAACGGTCAAACAAACGGTCGAACGTCGCGGACATGCAAGAACCCATTAGCTGGATCAAGCCGTGTTTCTGCTTGGACGCTCCACAGAATAATATGGCTGGCAATTAGACATTCCGGCAAATCAAGTTGGGTGATGCAGCAGCGAGAATTGAAACTACTCAACACTGATTCACGAAAGAACTGTTGACCTACTCGCTCGCGACAGGTTCAGGTAATTTCGGTTGTGCCCCGTGTAGACTTTAGTAGGCTTGACTGTACCTTCAAGTTCTACGCAGCGACCGTTCGTTAGCCGATTTCGGAATCATCAGCCTCAAGCACAAGCGACTCCCAATCGCTTTGAAACGCGTCCCAGATTTCGCGGTCAGAACCTGCTCGCGTTTACGAGACCACTAATTCCCTGTTCACTTAGTTTTAGGATCCGAACGACCCAAAATTCCCCAGTTTTCTCGCAACGGAACTTGGGGTGCGTCCGATTAACTCGGCAAGTTCGATGACGGCAGGCGTGGTTCGTTTTAGTCAGCCGAAACGGAATACGACAATAAAGTGAAAACGCGAGGATTGTTTCTTCGCGGTTCCACTTCTCTCAATACTTTTGCAAAACTTCCGTCATCGGTTGTCATCGGCAACGATGTGCTTCCCAAAGTTCTCCTGCGTAGGTAGCCGCGAAAGTCGGGTTCCTTCTCTACCGCAAGGACAAGGAACGAAACCAGCCCGTACGAATCCCTGAGTCATGCCCCGGCACCCGCGAACAGGTCGATCATTTTGTACGGTTTCGTCATTGGATTGCGTCCAAGCTTGATTCACTTCGTAAACTGGCCATGTAACCCGCATTGTGCGCGTTTTCTCAACGCTTGTCCGGCATCTGACGATAACCGGAGCACGACCAGCAAACTAACGTCGAATCGGTCCAAACTGGCGGATGGGTGCCATGGCCCCTTTTGCCAGTGCTCTTGTCAACGAAGCAGTGGGGCTGAATTCACTTTATGAACTTCCAGCGTCAAGCGAATAGCGATAGGCATTGGATACGCAAGCGGTGTTCAAACGCTGGGACTTCAGCCAAAGAGCACTGGCGAAGGCCAGTGCCGCAAACGACACCATAGCCGCCCGTGCCACCCCGCCCATTCCGAAGGTGCGAGGCTTTGCTTCACAACCCTCGTTGCAGGGCTTCGGTAATGCGGCCCCGATCAATCGACTGAACTGAACGTCTGGTGCCAAAGGAGAAAGATCCGGGTCGGTTGCCGCAACGCGAGCGAGCGACGGGTTGTGTTTCAGGGTGGCCGCCAGCCAATAGAAGGCCTGTTGCGATATTCGTCATCATGGCTGTGCGAACTGGACAACGCAAAGATGCCTTTAGTTGGTTCACAAGACCGTCGGGTTGCCGCTGAGCGGCGTGGTGGGCGTCGTGAACGGCCTTTTCAATGCGCCCGGACCGCGCATGCAGGATGCCTCGAGATGCAAGTGCCGACGGCAGCTCGGGGCTGACGGACAACAATCGATTCAGCCAGCCAATTGCTTCATCGTGCCGCCCGAGTCGCTCGGAACAAACATGAGCCAAGTTGGTGAGGGCTGCGACGTTGTTCGGCTCCCTGTCCGCGGCTGCTTGAAATTTTTCGAGAGCTTCCTCGGGGAACTCGGACAACAGAGAAATCCCTAGCGCAATCAAATCGTTCGCGTCTTGAGGATCTAGCTTTCGCGCCGTCGATCGATCCCGCTCGGCCGCCTGGGAGTCATTCAGAGCGTCGTGAACCTTGGCACGCATTAAGTAAACCCGTGGACGCTGTTGTCGATTACGGATCAACACATTCAGGTCGTCGCGTGCTTCACTGAACCTTCGCAGTCGATAAGCCGCGACGGCGCGGTTGAATCGGGGAGCGATCAGATCATTGCTGATTTTCAAACATCGATCGAAATCTTGGAACGCCGCCTCGGGATTGTCTAAATCGAGATGACAGAGCCCGCGATTAAGCAGCGTTGCGACGCTGGCCGGTTGCAACCGAACCGCCATGTCGAAGCCGTTCAACGCACCCCGCGGATCACCCAGTTGACTCTTTGCGATCGCCAGCTCAGTCCAGAGACCTGGATTGGTTGGTTGATCATCAAGGAACCGCTCGGTCAGGCGGAGCCACAGTTCATTGTTCCCGATCTCCTTTGCCCACAACGCTTGAACATCAATGGGTGCGGCATCCGTTGGCGGTGACATTGCTGGAGCGACACGGGATTTCGACGAGGCCTCCAACCGATCCCTCTGCAATCGCGCAAGATCAACAAAATCCGCGTCGAATGAAGAGATCCGCTGGTTCCAATATCGTGCATCGGCTGCATACCGCTCGGCGGTCGCTGAGGTGGACTGGCGTGAGAGATGATGCAAGGCGTCCGCGACCAGATACGCGGTACGTCCGAGTTGGCGACGCAGATGGGAACGAGAACGGTCGTCCAAGCGATGGAGTTGAGATTGCGTTTCCCAGTCCTTGTCCTCGGCGTGCCAAGATTCAAGCAGGGCCTTCGCTTGTCCAACGCCCATTAAAAGGATCTCGGGTTCGCGTCCAGGTGCCGACAGCGATGAAACCGCTAGCGGGGATTGTCGGAGAAAGGTGTCATAACGAGACTCAACCTCCAGTCCGGCGATGCGTTCGCCGCGCCGCCAGATCGCCAGCGTGCCGAAGAGCACGATAATTGCGGAAATCAGAGCGACCGATCCCGCCGACGCGACGCGCGGATGCCTCCGACGCCACTTTGCAAGTCTTTCACGTACGCTGCGTTCCGGGGCATAGCGAAGTGGCCGATGCTGCCGATGGAGGTTAAGGTCCTGCAACAACTGATCGGCATTCTCGTAACGATCAACACGCTCCGCCGCTAGACATCGCTGGATGATCGACTCCAGTCCCGGAGAGACACGTGGATTGTCCTTTCGGATCGATGCCGGAACGACGCGACGATCGTTGACAACGGTGGCGAGATCGAAGCCCATTTCATCGGCGGGGGAAGCGAACGGCATTCTTCCGGAAAGCAATTCATATAGAATCACACCCATCGAAAACACATCGTCGCGAGCATCGGCGGGCGCTCGGGTTTCCAATGCCTCCAACTGCTGTGGCGACATGTAGGGCAAGGTTCCGCCAACGACTTGCGTTGTTGGTTCATCGCGAGATGTCGCTAGGTTGAAATCGAGCAGCACGGGGCGTCCGTCATCGGTGATGAGAATGTTCGCAGGCTTTAAATCCCGGTGGATGATCCCGCGAGCGTGCGCATACGCGAGCCCTTCGACCGCTCCGGTGATCAACTGCACAAATCCTTGGACGTAATCCGAACGAGACAACTCGATTAGTTCAGGGCTTAAGATTTTTGATCCATCGGAACTCGAAGCACCGTCTGGACACGAAGGAGGGGCCGATAACGAAGCTCCCTGATCGATATTCGTTTTCCACGATGTTCTTTCCGAAGGTGTTATCGTTGACGCGCGTTGATCGAGAATCGTCGTCACAAGTTCCTCGGCGGGACCATCCATCGACGCCCAACGCCGACAATGACGCGACAGATCGGCCAGGGTCGTTCGTCCCAAATACGGCATGCAAATACCGGAAAGCTCGCCTTCCCGATGAACGGAATAAATCGGAATAATCGACGAGTGCTGTAAACTCGCCAGCCGATCGGATTCGTCGGTCAGCATTGGCGTCAATTTCAAGACGACAAGTCGGCTGGCCAAGTCGGGCTGGCGGGCCAGCAGCACACGGGAAAATCGCCCCTCGCCGATCCGTCCGACAAGTGGGTATCCCGCGAACGACTGGTCGATGGTTGGGTAGGAGATCACGGGTCTGGACAGCTCGTCGCGGTGAAATCGTCGCGAGATGCGCGGCATTGGCTCGCGTTCGTTAACAACCATCAGCGGTGGCCAATGCGAGGCGTCCACCTGATACTTTCGCCCAAGATCGTCCGCCGGAACCGCGTCTCCACCTCGCCGGCGTAAACGCAGTTCCTCGAACACCAACTGGCCGCGATAATGGGCGTCGTTAAAAACATCCGGGAAATCGTGTATGTACAGATTCGCGTTGGGCAGCTTTCCCTCATTGAAGAGGTGTTCCAAATCGATGCGAGAGAGCTCTGTAACGACCGACTTGTACGCGGGATCGTCGCGATGTGGAACGTAGCGCCGCAGATCGACTGGTCCAGTCGCGCGATCACGCTCAAACTGCGTCAAGAGCTGCTCGACATCAGAGGTCGCGTCGACGGTGATTGAGTAACGGTGATCATTCACTGGAGATTCAAAGTGGTTCTGAGTTTTCCGCGAAATGATTGCAGCACGCGTTCGACACTGCGACGGGAGACGGAAACTTGGTCCGCGATCTCCGCGACTTCGCATCCGTCAATACGCGCGTAAACAATGCGTTGATGCTCTTCCGGCAATGTAAGCACGACGTCGTTGATCGTCATCCGCAAGAGGTCAGCCGCATCATTGGCTTGAAACGACTCGGGACTCTCCATCGCACGCGTCTTAGCGACATCCCGCTTGGCCGCTCGATGATGTTCGGCGATCTTACGAACCTTGTTGAGGGCGATGACAAGCAACAGCTTCCAAAGCTCGTCCGATTCGGGAATCATATAATGTCCGTCGGAGACGCGTCGAAAGAAAGTGCGAAAGACGGATTGGACGATATCCTCGGCATCGACACGCGATGACAAGTCGTCGCCTGTGTTGTGAGCGGCGACACGCAACAACCGCTCCGCATACCGCATGTAGAGTGCGGTGGCCGCATCGTCCTCGCCCGCCTGAAATCGTGTCAGTAACGCCGCGTCACTGTGCATCGGTGAATCGAATTCGTGCGTCATATCCGTTTAAAGTCATTTCCCGGATCGCGAGAAAGAAAGATGATCATCGGCCCACCGCATGAATACCAGGAAGGCTAAAAAATTCGGAAACTAAAGAGGTCTTCGGTTTCTTCATCGTCGATTGAAACGCCACTCGGCGGGAATCGGTCCCATGGAGCGGCAATCTCTCCAGCAAGCTGTTGTCGACCAAGTTCATTGATCACCAACAATGCATCCAGGGGAGTAATTAAGTAGTCGCCATTGACGTCCAGGAACGAAGTCGTTTGAAAGTTGAACGCCGTCAACGACCCGGCACGTCTGCCGGCAAGCGCATTGATGACGATCAGTGCATCCAGCGGCGTGACTTGTTGATCATTCGAAGTATCGAACGCATTCCGTGGGTTCTGTCCTGGACTGCGTCCCGTTGCAGGAGTGTCAGTCGGATTCGTTGGAGTCGGATTCGTTGGAGTCGGATTCGTTGGAGTCGGATTCGTTGGAGTCGGATTCGTTGGCACAACACCGCGACAACTGACGATGTAGAATTGCCACCACGGCAAGTCATTCAAGAGTACCCACTCAAAATCATCCGGTTGATAGTCGTAGCAAGAATACTCAAACCACGGTTCGATGACCGGTTCTACATACTCTGGAATCGGATCCGGGACGACGGGTGTGCCGACAATGACTGGTTCATAAAAGGTACAGAGAGTTGGATCGATGGTAGGTTCGTCACATGCCGTGAATGGCAAGTCGGTGGGGTCAATGATACTTGGCCCCACATCAAGAGAGAGTTCGTCAACGAAGACGGCTAACCGAATGTCCGCTATCGAAGTGTTCGTGTCAGGTCGGGATGCAAGGAATCTGATTCGGTATTCGCCAGGCTCCACGAACGTCAACGGGGCGGAACGCGACGCATTCGTGGGAAGCAGAATTTGAGTTATGACGCGGTCGGTTGCATCCAGCAGTTGAACGATGACATTGGACGTATCGGTTCTTACATGATCATGGTCAACATGCAGATGAATCAACCGAGACGAACGAACGGACAACGGCATGTCGACCACCGGTGATTGTTCGTCGAGGCGAACTCGACCAATGTCTCTGGAAAGTCGCAAGCGAGGGCTTACATCCGCGACCAGTTCAAACGCTTGAACGGTCGTTCCGATCGGACGCCGCAGGGCGACGTAAAACGATTCGCGAGGATCAATTTTTTCCGCAACTTGCACGATCAACGCGTCCCGCCCATGATGAATGACTTTCGAGTCAATTCGCCTGCCGAGTTCATCATGAACCGCCAGTTGAAAATCATCAGCAATCGGTGATATCGTCCTGACCACGATAGTCATGTTTTCTAGACCGTCGGTTCGATCGCTGGTTGGTTGCAATCGAAATGCGACCGAATCCGAACCTATCGCGAAACTTCCATTGGTCGCATACCTAAGCGTCGATCCAACAGCGGGTTGCAGGGAAACGGCATCGACAATTTCCGGCGGTAAGTTGTCTTGAACGAATTCGTCGATACGATCACCGTCCGATGGTGAACCCTCGCCGTGATCAAACTCGATGCCAGCGTAAAGATCCCGTAACGCCTGAATATCGTCGGGCGATGGTGTATCAATGTCGTGGACACCATGGATAAACATCACCGACGTCGGGTCGGAGGAATGGTCCAATCCCAGAACATGCCCGAATTCGTGAACCATCACCGCAAACAACTGCTGAGGATCGCTCCAACTGGCATTGGAATTGAGCAAGATGTCACCCGCCCATGAGCCCTGAACCATCGCGCTGTGAGGAATGGACGTTGCCAAGACCGAGTCTGAAAGTGGGATCGCTCCGATA
This sequence comes from Pirellulaceae bacterium, assembly GCA_041399105.1. Taxonomy (GTDB): domain Bacteria; phylum Planctomycetota; class Planctomycetia; order Pirellulales; family Pirellulaceae; genus Rosistilla. The sequence continues at coordinate 65,848 of JAWKTL010000020.1, forward strand.
CGCACGTCTCCGAACCGAACATCCCCCTGCGTTCGCCCCGCGACGCCGAATGGCTGTCCGGAATCGGTCGCGCGGTGGATTGTCGTCCCCAGCGGTTCGAGCCAAGCATGAAATGCGGCATCCACCTGCTGCGGCCAAGAGGCGTCACCCAAAGGGGACAAAAGATCGAACAACGAACTCGCTTCATTTGCGATCACCGTTCCATCCGGTGCAAAGCTGTACGTTAACGTTGACGGATCAAACCACGGCAACGGATCAGAGACCCCCAAACCGGCCCCATCCAACAACGCACGATCACACAAACGCTCGATCCGCAGAATTCGCGTTTGGGGGTGCATCGTGGGGATCTTCGGCCGCTTACGAATCACGGGATTTCAGTTATGGATAAGAATACAGAAGGTGCGACAACCACTTTCTGAGAAGCAAATTGTAAACAGAGAACGGATGTGAAACAACTTCCCAACGCTTCCGCTGAAAGCGACATTCACGTGCTCGATGCTTACCCGGCGGACTCAATCGACCCATGCCGACGATCAGTTCCCGGCCGTTATTATGTTGTCCATGTAAAAATTACTCAAGCCTTTCCCGTCACCACCGGAGTTCGAGAAGTCCACCGTCGCAATCGAAACCGATATGATTCCTTGCGGGTCGTGAACCCCAAGGAAGCCGGATAGTTCGCCGCCTCGAACCGCCTCCCGAATCATAATCCCGCTGTTCCCCACAACAACGATATCGAATTCCGCGGAATCGGTCGCCAAGAGATCCATTCCGAAGTAAGTCGTTCCTTCCGGGAAGTTCGTCAAGGTTCGCGCATTCTGAAGCGAGTTATCCGTCAATACCGCGCCAGACGCATTGGTACCGAAGACATCATTGCTTAACGTTTGCGTTGCAGGGTCGGCGAAATAGCTGATCAATGGGAGCGTGCCAATGTACGTGCCGTTCAGCAAATCGAATTCGTTCGTCTCCACCAGTCCCTCGGGCAGCGACTCGAACCCGTCAACCAGAGGGTTTAGGCCGATAATTGCGTTCGCAAAATCCCTTAGATCAATGATCGCCGGTTCAGAAAACGTCCCGTCGACTCTTCCGGTTCGCTTGCCTTTCGCAAACGCTGCGACTGAGCCAATGACTAGCGCGACCGCGCAAAACCCGATCATTTTGCAGTTCCGATTGTTGACCAACATTAAAGTTCGCTTTCGATAAAGTTCTTTGTGATTTTTAGGCGTCAAGTTTTGCGACGCCCCTTCCGCTATTAAGAAGCCGGAAAACGAAGCCACATCCGCCAACAGGTTGCGAAAAAATTTTCGACTATGCAGCTTGATGCATACAGCTTCAGTACGTTGTCGCTTCTTTGAACTCGCCGATTGCCAAGACGTCCGCCCCGCCTTCTTCAAGGCTACGGCAAGATCTAGAGGTTCTTGCAACGAAGTTCTGTTGCCTTGACGTTGGGGCGTCCCCCATGCTTTGCCAGAACGTTCATTCCGCTGTATAACATCAAGGCTTGCCGCAAAGTCGCGCTGACGGACGATCTTGATGGTTCGATGGACGACATCGCCGACTCATGAACTTTCCATTCGCCTTCATCTTGTTGATAAAGTCGCATGCATTTTGCGAAGGAATCGACGTTGCCTCTTCAATCGACGCGAAACGGTGACCACCCGCTCCGCCTTGAAGCATCGCTATGCCGTGCGTGGTCCGAAACGAAACGTATGCAACATTCAAAACGAACGGCCTCATTTCCGCCCGCGCGAGGAATCACACTTCAGTGGGTGATGATGTTGATCGTTATCGTCTGCCTTTCGGGATGCGATGGGTGCCGGGAACCAGAGCCAATCGAAGAAGCCAAGGCGATCGATGAACCGGAGGTGCAGACCAGTTTGTTGCGAGCGATGCCGACGAATGATGATTCGCCGATCAGCTACGTGAAGTCGCTGCATTGGTCCGCCGCCTTTCAAGACCTTAAAGCGACACGTCAGGATTATCGCGGCGTCATCAATATCGAGCCGATGCTCTCAGAACGGGGAAAGGTGACTCGCGAGGGGCTTGGCTCACATACGATCTTCTCACGTCCGGCTGCATTGGTGAAAGGTCAGCAAAAGCGATTTGATTTGCAGTTTTTGGCCCCTCCCGTTCTTGAAGAACCTGGTCGCGGGTTGGCCCTTGTCGGATCGCTCATCACGCGGCAAGGATCATTATTTCAGGATCAGGTTTCTCGATTGACCGTGATGGCTCCGCATCAGTACTTCTTCGTTTTATTGTCGTCGCGTCCCGCGGAGTGGTCGTTTCTCAACGATGACGATTGGCAGAAGATGCAGTCGGACGAGTTGAGCGATGCTCAGCAGGGCATCCATTACCGCTTAATCGTTCCGACGGTCGACGGTGTTATTCCACTTCCCGATAGCTTTCTGCAGTGGACGTCGATCGCTTATGTCATGTGGGACGATCTGAGCCCCGAATCACTGACCCCCGACCAACAGCAGGCTCTGCTGGATTGGACACACTGGGGTGGTCGCGTGATCATCAATGGACCTTCATCCGCGGTCAACTTTCGAGACACAATTCTGGAACCTTTATTGCCGGTTGAGCCAACCGCCAACAGTGAATTGTCGGGGGAGCAACTGATCCCGATGGTCAAGGCATGGCACCTTGCCGACGATGTGACGCCGACGCACTCTGACATGGAAGAAGCGTCGATTGAGCAGATGTTACGTGAGAATGAATCGATGCCCGGCGCTGATGGCCAGCTTCTTCCAGAGGCGAAGGTTGTCGACCGCACAAATGGCTTGGTCGTCGAAGGAGATTGCGGTCGAGGCAACGTTGTCATGACGCGTTTCGATTTGACAGCCGGATGGGTTCGGAAATGGAGAGACACATCAGGATTTTTTAATGGTGCATTGCTTCGCAGACCGCCACGCGACTATCGCGTCTTGCAGTTTGGAACCGAAGCGGTCTTCGCTGGCGATTTGGAAAAGCAGTCTCGTAATCCGCAGTTGATCAGCGGGCTCAGGATTCTCAGCCGTGATACCGCGCTGGCATCGTCAAAAGCTGCCGACGCGCCGTCGCCAGCCCGTGAAACAAGGGATCGTGCGCCTTGGCTCAGCGATCGATTCGATCCTCAATCGTTCGGAGGCGTGGGAGCGTGGAATCAAAAAAGTGGCGTCGCGTCGTTGGCTCGCGAGACGCTGAACGAAGTTGCCGGTATATCGATTCCTTCGGCACGTTTTGTTGCTCGAAGCTTGCTGTGGTATTTGGCCGTTCTCGTGCCTCTCAACTACATCGTCTTCGGGATGATCAAGCGATTGGAATGGGCATGGATCGCCGTTCCGGTGATTGCTTCCGTGGGAGCAATCTGGGTTGCCAGGCAAGCTCAGTTGGACATCGGTTTTGCACGCAGTCGCAGCGAAGTCGCGATGCTTGAATTGCAGCCCCGGCACAACCGTGGTCATCTGACCCGGTTTTTTGCGTTGTATAACTCGTTGAGTACGACCTACGCTTTCGATTTTGACACGCGCGAAGCCTTGTTGACGAAGATGTCAAGCAACGCGGACATTGCGAGTGCCGAAGGTGATGCGATGGGCTTCCGGTATGGGTTCAATCCCGGTGTCCAGGTCGAAGGGGTTGGTGTCGCTTCAAATACGACCCGGTTGATGCACGCCGAACAGATGATCGACTTGGGTGGATCGATGTCGCTGTCGGCTGACCGATCGACCTTGAACAACGAAACGGTCGTATCGCTTGAAAATGCGATCGTTGTCGCTCGTGATCCAGACAACGGCGAGTTAATCGCATCCCCCTTGGGACCGCTTCAGGCCGGGGAGTCGGTGAAACTTGACTTCAGGTCCGTCAAAGACGAGATCGAATTTCCAGGCGATGTACCAGCGGAATCGATCGGCTTGATGCGACTGTTAGCGGCGGAGAGAAGTTTGCCGATCGGCGAAGTACGATTGATCGGTCGCATTGCTGGCAGCCTATCCGGCTGCGAAATTTCGCCCAGCGCATCTCAGGTTCAAGCGGAAACCGTTGTCCATGCGGCGCTCGCCTATGCGGCACTCCCCGCAGCGGCCCCCGATGTTCGACGCAGACCAGCGGCCGAACCGATGGCCGAAGACTTCAGCAGTGAAGTTGACAGCGAAAGCTTTAACGCAGACGCCACTCAGTGAATGCTTGCTGATGCCCGAAGCTGCGATATGGCAAACGGCGAGGCTTCGCGCCGAAATACCCGTATGCATACGGCTGCTTCCAAACCGGGACGGCCACGGCTGCTGGAATGAATGCGGTTTTTTGGTGATGCGACGGATGCCGATTCACCGGCGGCCTGATGACCAAATGGGGTGCGGGAGTGCCGATCCACATACCAATGCCAGCTTGTGAATGCGCGTGCTGGTCAACGATTGTCGGAGACTGTGCGAACAAATGACTTGAGCTGACAATCAAGAACGCCAAAAGACTAAAGATCAACAACTTCGATCGTGACGCATGCATTGTTTGTATCCATGTATTCGCGTACTCGTCGGGCACACATTTGGGATCGGCGTCGAGGGCCTTGGGACTTCAGGCAATCTGTAACGATTGTGCCGACGGCGCGTGAAGGAATCTTAATCGTTGACGATTCGTACCCTTTTGAGTTAACCTGAAGGTGATTTCGTTCTTTTCAACTTTTTTTCTGGCGACCGGTGTGACAACGCACCGTGGTTTGCACCTTGTGGGAAATCATTTATGGAGTCAACGACCAAGCATGCGGAGGCGTCGACCGATTGCGGGGATGTCACCGACGAAGAATTGCTGCTGGAGTATCGGCAAACTGGGAATCGAAAGCTATTCGAAACCCTGATGAGGCGCTATCAACGGGAGATTTACAGCTACCTGCGACGCTACCTTGGTGACGCTCAGCAGGCTGAAGATGCATTTCAACTGACGTTTCTTCAGGTTCACCTGCGAGCAGAGACGTTCGAGGAAGGGCGAAGATTTCGTCCGTGGATTTATGCAATTGCAACGAACCAATCGATCGACTTGCAACGTAAGAACCGTAAGACCCGTGCGGTCAGCTTGGATCAATCGGTAAATACGTCCGACGATCCGACCAATTGGTCCGACAAATTGGTCGGCAACGATCCCGACCCCTGGCAGGTTGTCGCTTTGCGAGAAAACCAGGCGAACGTTCAATCCATCGTTTCGCAACTCAGCGAATCGATGCAAAAGGTTGTGCAACTGGTGTACTATCAAGGTATGAAGTATCGCGAAGCGGCTGATGTGCTTGGCATTCCCGTCGGGACGGTGAAAAGCCGACTCAATGCTGCGGTTACACGGTTGAATCAGCTTTGGGAACTTGAAAAGAGCGAGCATTGAGATTTGATGGCTCGCCAGCTTAGAAGGTTTGGCAACGATGCGTGAAGATTTGCTTGGATATTTGCTCGGTGCACTCGAACCGGACGAAGAGCGGCGTGTTGAGCGATTGCTTCAGCGCGATCCGGTCGCTCGGCAAGAACTCGCCCGTATCGAAGCATCGTTGAAAGTCTTCGATCACGACGAGACCGCATTCACGCCACCGGATGATCTGATCGCCAAGACGATGGACTTTATTGACGCATCCCGAGCGGATCGGGCATCGACTCCCAGTGCGATGCTGATGGAACCGCTCCGAAATGGCGAATTGGAGCGTCGCCCCGCCTCGAATCGTCGTTGGCGAATTCCCGATGCGTTGGTCGCGGTCGTTTCGATGATTGTATTGGCCGGCCTTGTTTTTCCCGCAATGCTTCAGCAGCGATTCGAGGCGCGGCGCAGCCATTGTCAGCAGAACCTTCAGGAACTTGGGACATCGTTGGCTCACTTCGCAATCAACGATCCTCAACGGCAACTCCCGAACATCGACTTGGAGGGGCCGTTGGCGTTCGCGGGGGTTTTTATGGTGAAATTGAAGGAAGCCGAACTGCTCGATCGCGAGAACAGCATTTGGTGTCCTTCACAGGATCAGCCTGAAACCTACGTAGCCATTCCGTCCATCTCCGAACTGCAAAGCGCATCGCTGTCGAAGCTCACTCGATTGCAAGCGGTCTCCGGCGGCCATCTTGCCTATTCATTGGGCGTTATGGACGGAGAGGAGTATCGTTCGCCCCGATACGAAGCTCGATCCACCTTTGCCATCTTGGGTGACGCACCGATTCGCGGCCTCAATGGCGCGCAGTGGGCTCACGAGGGTCGGGGATACAACTTGTTGTACGAAGATGGTCGCGTACGATTCGTCAGCAACGATGTCCCGCTCCAGTTGTACGATCACCCGTTCGTCAACCTGGAAAACCGCGCCGAAGCTGGGTTGAACATCAACGATGCCTCATTGGGCGAAAGGCCGCCTGCGCCTTTCGTCTGGGTCCGACAATCGCTGTAGGCGTGTTTTTCAGCGACGTCATGGCTGGTCCGTAAACGACGCCGTATACGTTCCAATTCCCTCGGTACAATAGACGAGCGCTTGCACTTGTCCGTTCGTCCTTGATCGACAGACACGCATCTGATTGTCCTTGCCTGCCGCTTCGCAGTCGCTCATCGCAGGCTTCCGCCAGCATGTGGCCTCCCCAACGGAAAAAATGGGCAAATTCTTGGGGGAAATTGCGAACTTTCGAACAATCTCAAGAAAGGCTTGCATTTCGCTATTAAGTAGGCATACAATATCCGCTCCTCCTCCCTAAGGGTGATATATATATGACCATCAAAGCTGCCTGTCCCAATGGCCACAGACTTAACGCTAAGGATAGCCTCGCTGGTAAGAAAGTGAAATGCCCGAAGTGTGGCGAGGTCTTGAGAATCCCCATGCTTGAGGATGATCTCGATGAGGTGGAGCTCATAACTGAATCGAGTGCGCAGAATGATCCCTTTGGATTTGACGATGTATTTGCACCTTCAAATTCAACGGCCGCCAGCGCTCCGTTAGACCAGAATCCTTTTCCGGAGATAGACGAATCCGGTAACAGCGAAGATCTCTTTTCGAGTTCTGGTTCCGATGCTGCATTTGGGCCTTTGATAGAAGGCCATTCAACATCGGAACTGCTGCGATCGGACAGCGAGCCAGTGGCGTTTCCGTCGCAACGTCAACCAGGTCCATTCCTGACGGCCGCTGCGGCAAATGCCGACGTTGTCGCTTCGCCGTCGCCGACATCGGCACCGTCGAGCACGTTCCGCATTGCCTCGAATCCGATTTTGGTTGGGGCGGCCGGTGCCTTGTGCGGATTTGTGTTTGTAAGCGTCTTGAGCAAGTTGTTCTTTCCCGGCACCACCCCTTCGCAGTCCGTGGCGGCGGCCAGTCGTGACAACACTGCGTCTCTGAACTCATCGTCAACGGACCCCGTTTCAACGGAATCGAAATCTGAACAACTGCCTGCGAGCAGCACAACGGCGGTTGCGGCTTCATCGGCCGTTGCCTCTCGTTCCGAAGCTCCGCCGCAGCCGAAACAAGCGCCCAAGCTATTGGAGCTCGTCTCTCTGGCTCTTGATCAACGTATGCACGGGTACAGTCTGCCAGGTCGAACGTTCTCAAGTGTGTACGATCAGCAGACGGGCCGTTTGGCGATTACCAATGATGACAAAGGTATCTTATTTTATGATCTTGCAAAAGTGTTGAAGGCCGATGCGGTGCCAATCGCGATTGTGTCGACTGAGAGCCTGCCGGTCGGAATTTGTAACAAAACTATTGAAGGTCGCCGAGTCCTTGTCGTTGCGACCAAAGACTCCCCTCAGTTGCAGTTAATCGATGCCGATTCGATGAAACCAACATCCAATGTTCCTCTACAGGGAATTGGTTGTGTTGACTTCATCGCCGGTAGCGCCAATGGCAATGATCCCTTCGTCTATGTGAAGACGTGTTCGGTTTCAAAGTTCAGTGATGAAGTATCCAAGGAACGCACAAAAGCGATTCTTGAGGCGGACAAAGTTTGGCGAATCAATTTGCAGACAGGTGAACAGAGTGGCCCCACCCAAAGCTCGGTTGGGGATTTGATCGCGTCGGACGATGGCGAAACGATTTATGCACGCGTGGAGGGAAACGACGGAGTTGCCGGCAACTGGTCACAGTTGTTGGGTTACAATGGAAGTGACCGCAACAATAAAACGGTTATGAAATGGCCGCGAAATTACGCGAACGAACCGATACGCATGCTCAACGGCATGGTGGCGTTGCGAGGGATGCTCTACACAACACCCATGGATGTAAAAGCGGCGACACTGGACTTTTCGCCTGGTGCGGGGTTTAAGCGTTTACCCTACATCTTCGGATTGGACCACGAACGGTGGGTAATGTCATCGGTTAACGGGTATCATCAAGTTGCCGAAATTCCATTGCCCGTCGATTGGTTCGGCCAGAAAGGATGGTTTCCCGAACCAGATTTTCGGACACGCCAGAATGTGACACCATATGCCCGAACCACCTATTTGGATTTCTTTGCGGATGACGCAAGAAAGCTTGCGATTACGATTATGAGCGACAAGCTCTTGATCGTCTCGCTCGATGCATTGGAGCTGCAAACCGAGCCGAATCTTGCCGATCGAAAGCCATTGCCAAGCACAGTTGCGGTCGGGGAACCGATCGAACTGGAGCTTGGATTGCGTGACGGGGGAGCCCCAGTCGAGTTCGAATATATCGCCAGCACCGAATCCTTGCCTGACGAAACGCAGCGACTCTTGACAGCACATCCGCAGGGAGAGGCACCACCACGACCATTACAGTTACAAGTAGATGCGTTCAAAGGTCAACGGTTCTTCGTACCTAAACACACTGACTCGTTATCGTATCTCGCGAAAAAGCTTCCCTTTAACATCCTCGTCAACGATACGAAGCTGGCCGTCGTTAACATTGCTCAAGGCAAGTGGATACTTTCCAAACCACTCAACGGCCACATTGGAACGTTGGATCGGATTGCGATACTTGACGACCAAGATCGCGACATAACATCAGAGATCGCTTCCGCCTGCAAACCTCCCGCAGGCTTGCGATTGGCGCTAGCTGCGGCGATCAGTCCATCGCAAGAAATTGTATTTGTGGGCGACGCCCGCAAAATTGAAGGTGTCACCTTGCCGACACCAATACAGATCGGCGATGAACGAATGATGATGACCGGGGTCGATAGAATTAGACATGCTTTGTCCGTAACGCGAACGGAGCCCGCCGAACATAGTGTCACATCGCCTTGCATTGTTCTTGCCGAAGCGCCAAATCAAGACATTGTATCTGACGCTATCACTTCAAACCTGCCTACCCTGAACGGAAATCGATTGCAGTGGACTCCCAACTCAAGTCAGATCGGAACGCAAAACATTCGAATGCGAACTCACCTTGGCGAGCTGAGTCATGAGTGGTTCTGGCGAGTGACCGTGAAACGTTTTTCGCCGGACATACCATTTGCGGTGACCGGAATGGAGCCGGACCTAGCGTCAAATCGTGCAGTCGTCTGGGGGCAGTCGATGTTGTTCGACGAGAATCGTTTCATTCGCGTCGGCGATCACGAAGTTAAGTTCTATCTTGGGACTTACGACATGTTGGCAAAAGAACTCATTCATCATGTTGAAGTACCCAAACCGATTGCATTCGCGGTGATCGCCGCAGACAATGTTTACGCCTCGCTGATCGAGAATGACATTGTTCCAAAGTCCAATGCAGTGGAAGAGCGAGCTCGCCGGGACGCATTGAGGAAAGAACAGCCTTCAAAGCTGATTCGCTTCGATGCGGGGACGCTGCAAGCCGTCAAGGAGGTGGAAATCTCAAATCACTGCGTAGCGATGAAAGCGATAGGGGGACGGTATCTCTCGGCTCGGATAGATTTTAGTGGCAAAAATCTGCGGTTCTCAATTCCTGATTTGACATTGGAACCGCCGATTCCAATGGATACTTCCTACCCGATTGCTGGCCGACTGCGTGATGGCTGGGTCTGGGATGGAATCATTTGGGACTTGCAGATGCGCAAGCCGCGACTCCTCCTATTTCCAGCCCATTTTCTTCCGACGGCGGCACAGATATCCCATGGTATGAGAGCAATCACTAGCGAACCGCACGTCATAACCAACGGCTGTTTTGCAATCAATGTTAAGAAGCATTCAACCAACTTGCCAGGCGCGTATGCTTTGGTGGGATTTCCAGCAGGTTTAGGCGATGCGGTGGGGGAGTTGACGGTCTTCGACTGGACCATTGATCCTACGCGGAATGTCGAGAACAAATGGAGACCTGCAAGGCACCGCATCATCGGGTGGAATACGTTCAATTACAATTCCAATTTCTCTTTCCAAGAGGGAAAGTTCGCGGATGTCGATCACGTTTCCGAGTCGGACGGGTTCGTTCACATTGTCCTGGACGGAAAACTCTTTTCGATCGCGATTGAAGAGTTGCGGCCCTCACAGCAAGTCTTTCATTTTGAAGAGCGGCAAAGTCAGATGGAGTTGGACTTGAGAAAAACAAATACTCTGGAGTACTTCGCACCTGGCGCAAAACAGTTCCGTCTAAGTATCTGGAATTCGACTTCGGCGCTCAACCAGCCAAGGATTGTCGCTGATTCAACCGACGGTACCTTCAGACTGACAACACAACAGATGAAGTCACTGTTTGAGTCCGGTCCGCCGAGTCCAGCGTTTCCTCGAGAGAGCGAACTGGCGAAAAATGCGGCAACGAAGTTTAAGGAGTTAACCGGTCGGAACGCACGAGGAGATGTACTGCCGGTACGCGCGAAAGTCGAAGCCACGCACGACGATGGCTTACAACAGACCGAACTCTGGCACTACTTCTTGATCGATGTTCCAACCAGACCGTAGCGAAATCCGTATCGGCGTATGTTCCATGGTTTCAAACAATGGTTTTTCCAGGATACACATTAACTTGATCACGGCTTGCGGAATTTTGTATGTCATTGATTATATCTTGCCCAAACGGACATAAGCTAAAGGTCAACGAAGACCTTTTATCACGGACGATCGCGTGTCCGATCTGTAAAACGAGGGTTAAGCTCGGCGACCCAGAGCCCAAACCGAAGGCTCAATCTCCGGCGGGTCCACGCGTAGCCGTGTCGGAAACTGCTTCCGAACCTGCGCGTTCTGAAATGCGGATATCTCAACCTGTTATGTCGGCCAAACCAAGCGTAGTGCCTGAAAAGCAGGTTACCAGAGATCTTGAATCGGACGTCAAACATCGGTCCGTCCCTGCAAAGAAGCTAACGACGGGGTCTGCAAGCCAACAACTCGCTGGCGGAAGGGAAGGCTTGACAAATGTTTTTGCTAACACGGCGAAGTTCTTTTCGACAGGCTTCGTTGTCGGGGGGCTCTCCGCTGCGGTTTGGCTATTGATTACATTCTCGTTTTCCGACGAAAGCAGCCCGTTGATTGCCTCCACCGCGAAATCTGCTGCTGTTGGTGAAGGGCAGGAACCATCAACGCGTGCTGACGCAAGCGATCCCGTAGAATCGTTCATTCGTCAGTTTGAAAGCGAGAGTTCCGCACAGATCGCATTGGAGGATAGTCGCTCGAGAAAGATGAAGGAGATCGCGGTTGCAATAATGAATCACCGGGATACCTACAAGGGTCTGCAGATTCCAGATAAGAGCAAATATTTTGATGCCGATGGACGTCCCAAAGTCAGTTGGCGCGTGCATTTGCTGCCTTTTTTATCTCATGCACCTCTTTACGATCAATTCAAATTGGATGAATCTTGGGACAGTGAAAGCAATATCCAACTGATTGACAAGATGCCCGAAATCTACCGTGACTTGCTCGATCCTATAGACAGCTCGAAAACAAGATTCGTCACGCTCACCGGTCCGTACACTCTGTTTCCCACTCCAAAAGGAATGTCGATCGATGAGGTTTCTGATGGTATGGCAAGAACCATACAGCTCCTATTTACTGGGGCGGACAATGCCGTTGTGTGGACAGCACCGCAGGACTGCGTATTTGATGCGGAGAACCCGATGGCTTGTTGGGGAAAGACTGATTTTGACTTGTTGTTGTTTGCCTTCGTCGATTGTGCCGTAAAGCGTATTAAGACGGACTTTCCGCCTGATCTTTTTAAGGCAATTGTTACCCCAAGGGGCGGTGAAAAAATGTCCTTTAATGAATTGCAGCCGTTCATCATCAGATAGGATTGTGTGGTGCGAATCTATTGTCCTAGTGGCCACGTGTTGAATGCATCGGAGGCCCTTATCGGTGAGCAGATTGCATGCCCCCAATGCGGTCATTTCGTTCAGGTGCCTTTGCTTCAACAAAATGCGATTGAGGTTAGCGAGTCCGACCTCGTGGACGAGTCCGACCTTGTAGACGAAGCGTCAACACGATCACAGTCCGCTTTCAGTTACCGAACCGTAACCATGGCGATTCGTGGCGCATTGTTGGGTTTCCTGATCGTGTTCGTTCCCTTGATGTGGGACTCGATAAGCAAGTCCTCGACATACCTGCGAATTGCCGCGTTGTACGCCATCGCCGTGAATCCAGAGTTAGCTGCTCCAGGACGCACGCCGGCAGAGCGCACGGCTCCCACTCGCAACACCGAAGTAGACAAGCCTCGCGCGGTTTCGGAACCGACGTCTGTTGTCCCCGGCGCTCAAGCCGATCGACGTTCGCCAGTCGAATCCACAAACGCCGCCGGTTCTGATTCCTGGGCCGACATTATTGATGTGGGTCGACAGTCACGGGCGTGGATGCTACTAGAACTTGATCGACATGCGGATGGACGAGGCACGGCGAAGTTTAGTCTTGACAACGGCCGCTCGGCACCGGCGGGAAAGACACTTGGCGTCGGTGACGGCGTGCCCTTGTTGGTTATGTCGCCCGCGGTGATGAAGTATCGTGGCTGGGAGACTTCAAACGTGCGGCAATTCAGTGGGAAAACATTCAAAGTGATTCGCGACACCAGTGAAGACGCGGTCTTTCGGGTTCATACGCTGAACCATTTTTGCGATGATTTCCCTGATCGAGATGGCAACCTTCCACCGGACTTTGTCCATCATCAAGTTTGGTCCGACGATGGCACATATCTTTACATTCTTACGGGTAATCGACTGAAGAAGACGATATCTAAATTGAACACCCATTCATGGTGTATCGAATGCAGTTTTTCGACACGCGATGACGTTTCCGGTCTCGCGCTAACATCGCAAGGCCTGCTCGCCGTTGTCTTCGAACGTGCGACATCGACGACACCTTTTGGTCCAGGCTCACCCAAGCTCCAGTATGTTCCGTCCGAGCAGCGTCTAGCCCAATATCGCGGTGGAATGTTCTTGCTCGACAAGAATACGCTTGCGGTAAAAGGTGGGTGGGTCTCTCCCCGCGTTTCTGGAGTGGTTGGGCGTTCGGAAAGTGATCTTGCTTACCTTTGCAGCCCACGTGACGCTTTGCTGGTTGTCAACGTTGAGAAGGGTGAATTGTTGAGTGTCGATACGACGCACGACCTGTGCGTCGCACCCTGGCAAAAGGGGGCGGCAACGGATTTGAACTTCTCGAATATGTCGCTGTCCACAGACGGCAAGCATCTGGTCACCCACGGCGTCAATTCCGTTGCCGGCAGTGTAAGTTCCAACTCGCAGGCCACGAAATGGAGGGGACGACGAAGCGTCAATCGGTTCGACGTCTCGAAGGTCGACATTCGCTGGCGGCAAAGTATGGTTGTGGGTGGACTCCGCTCCAAGGCTACTCGAAGTGCCGACGTTGGAGTCAGCAATGATTTTCTCTGCTTTCCCGATCAGCAATACCGGTTTGTGAAGGCCGACGATTTTAGTGCTTCCGTGGCGGGGCTGGCGTTTCCACGCGATGGCGCGGTCGCGATGGATTCTTTAAGTAAGTCGGTCTACCTTTGTTGGCCCGATTGGAAATCTCGACAACTTTGTTTCCGAGTGCTGCGTGGTGCTGCGGATGTGGAGACTGTTTTATTTGAAGGTATTGGTGGCCAGTTTGAAAGTGAGACTGAAAGGAATACAAGATACGCCAGCCTTGCCTTAACACACCGAAATCTCTTGCCATACGAAATGAGTGCGGCGCCTGATGGGCGTGGTGCTATTGTGTTCACACCTCAAGCCGCTTATTTCGTCGAAGTGAAGTGCCCGCCACAGTCAAGGTGGGGGTTTGAATTGGACTCCAATGAAGTGGCTGAGTTTGCAGGGGCGACGTCTCTGAACATTGGGTCGGCCAGTAACGAACTCGCTTTGCCTGACGGGGATGCCGTTCGTGGCATGTCGCGTGATAAGGCGGCGACCGCGCACCTATACAATCCTTATCAAGGATCGATGGGAACGGCGTTTTGCATCAGCGATGATGGACTATTCCTGACCACCGCAACCCAAGTTCGTGAAGTACCTGACGATGGCGAGATCAAGCTAACCGTCCACGCTGGCTCGCCGATGCAGAGAGTTCTTTCGGCTCGTGTTGTCCGTACGGATTCGGAGGAGAACGTGGCCATGCTCAAGGTTTCCGACCCGTCGGGATTGGTCTGGTTACCCTTGGGAACTGCGGAGGGTATCGATGTTACAACGCGGCTAACCGCATACGGATACCGTCGTATTGAAGAACTCGATATCGATGCGGGCCGTTATTCCAGTGTCCGAGTCATTCGCGGCACCGCGACGCGCTGCGAGTTTCCGAAGATGGTCTTGTTGCGATTCAGTTTGACGGTGCGATGTTTCCAGGCAATTCCGGCGGTCCGGTTGTTGATTCGACAGGACGGGTGGTCGGAATTTCGATCGGAGGATTTGTCGAGGCTGAGATCGCCTTCATCGCACCCATTGACTGTATCCGAAAACTTAAGTGGCCTGAATTGAACAGCTTGCCTATACCAATGGGCGTGGCGAAAGCCGCTACGGCGCGAGACGTTCTGCTGGATCGGCAGGTAATCTCAGATGCCAAGCAAGCCACTGCGTTGGTCGTTCTTCCATCAAACGAAGGCTTCGGAAGTGCGTTCTGCGTCGATCGGTCCGGCTACTTCGTAACCAACACTCACGTAGTTGAAGGTGTTTCTTCAGGTAAAACGGTCTCACTGGTGTTGCACGCTGAAACGCCGAAACAAAAGGTACTCGAAGCGAAGGTGGTGCATCTTGCTCCTAAATGGGATCTTGCCTTGCTTAAAACCGTTGATACACAGACCGATCTTAAGGCGTTAACCCTTCGGAAAGAAGATACGATCGCGGACCAGACCACCGTCACCGCGTTAGGGTTTCCCTACGGCGACACATTTAAGGTTGAAGGGTCGGAGTATCCGAGCGTCAGCGTCAATATCGCCCGTATAAATCGATCGAACATGCAAAACCTAGGTAAGTCGTCGTTCGAGTTTTCGGCACAGGTCAATCCTGGGAATTCCGGTGGTCCGGTAATTGATGAAACTGGGAATGTTGTAGGTGTGGTATTTGCGACCAAGTTGGGGACGGGTAAAGGCTATGCAATTCCTCTTGTTCATTTACGTCAATTCCTGTTTTCACCCAAGTTGGAATTGACACTGCCGCGAAGTACCTTTGCATCTCGATACGACGAAGCGCTGTTTCAAGCAAATGTCACAACGCTGATCCGACCCTCGGAGGGCTTGCAGCTGGAATTAAAGCTGAAACCGGAACGCGGGGAGGAGAGAACATATCCGATGATCCGAGTTGATGATACGGATTCCTTTCAGGTCCGCGCGCCACTGGTGCCGCGTGATTCCATCGCTTCGTTGAACGCGACCTTTCGATTTTTAGACAAACCGATCTCCGGCATCATTAAAGATCAAAAGTTTCAGGTCGACGACAACTCTTACTGGCTATCCGACATGCCCTCCGACCTGTTTGTGGACGGAAGCCATGAATTCAACATTCCTCCGTTTGCAATTAAGTCAGGAGACGATGAACTGAGTGTCGATTGTCGTGAAGCTCTGGGCGCATCACTACAGCGCATCGAACCTTCACGGGTTGAGTACACGATTATCGTGCGCCGGGAAGGCCGCGAGATTGCGAGCGAAGGTGGTGAATTCAAGTTCAACAACGTTCCTAGTTTAGCGGTCAAAGAGTATGCGTTCACCAAACCTCTGCAAGTGGCATGGAACAGTTTGGAAGCTGACGATCATCCGCCGACGAAGTCAAATGTTCGCGAGGTTCCACTGTTTACACCGATATCGGATGTCGCAAGCGGCGAAACTGGCAAGTGCCTCACCCTGCATGCGAAGCTGGCTCAGCGAATCCTGCTTTTTGACGTCGGCAAGAAACGTCTTCGTCACGTCATAAGAACGACTGGCGAGGAACTGCTGATGGCTGCCAGCAAGCACAAGCTTGTGCTGATTTATCCCGACTCGGGACGTATCGAACGTTGGGACTTATCGACTGGCAAGCGCGATGCAACAACGACGGTTCCCAGTGATCGGCTCGTCAAGTCGGTCGCGCTGGGTGGCGCTGGCGATGGGCCAATACTGCTTCATGGGGCCAGTAGGATTGATTCAACACCAATTTGGACTTGCATCGACCTTGCATCCCTGCGTGAACTTGAATTGGACAAACCGTTACCCACCGTTGATTCGTCGGAGGCGATTTCTATCTACGCATCCGCTTCCGGCGAGGTTTTCGGTGGTCCTGCCTGTGCGTTTACCATCAACGGAACGAAGGTCACATCGATTGAATTGCAATTGGAAAGCATTGCCAAGTACCCAAACTATATAGATTCAGTCATTCCTTCTGCCGATGGCAAACGTCTTTTTTATCGGGGTTTCAGCTTCTCCAGCACGGGCGGTTTCATCGGCAGAGGACGTCATGCCTATCCAGCTTATGATCCACGCTATGCAATCCAAAACCCTGATGGAGGAAACCGTGTAATGATTTGTAATTTTATGGACGGCAATATAAACCCCGTGATTCGACTGACTCCACGTAAGGAGAATCCGAACAGGAATGAGGTCGGCTTTCTTGCGTTTCAAAAGCGTCATCATTTGTACGCTGATTTGAAATTGCTCGTTTCTCTGTCGAATACGAACGATTCATTGGTCTTTGAAGAAATGCCTTACTGGAAACAGGATTAGAGAATGGTCGAAGCAAATACGTCCGATGGCAAAGTCGATCCAATCAACAACGTTAAGGTGTTTTTTTCCTTCCTGCTGATAGGCGCTGCGCTTGCATTGGTTGTTGGATTTTTTCTTCGGATTGACGAAATTGCGTCTGCGGACAGCAAGTCGGAGGTCTCAGACAAGCTGCAACAGATTGGATTGGCGTTTCACGCGTTCCATCAAACGAATGGGGCTCTCGCATTTCCACGGGTAATGGATGTGAAAGTGATGAACCCAAACAAACGCCCCCGCCCCACTGAATTGTCGTGGCGCGTGCATCTGCTCCCGTTTATCCAGCAACGAGCGTTGTATGAGAAGTTTCACTTGGATGAACCATGGGATAGTCCGCACAATCTTCCGCTAGCCGATTCAATGCCGGAAGTATATCGGCTCGCCGGCACCGCCGAGAACGAAACGCGTTTTCGAGTTTTGTGTGGACCCGGCATGTTGTTTGGTCAAACGACAGCGCCGCGACTGCGGGATTGCCCGGACGGGTTGAGACACACTATTCTGTCAGTCCTGGTGGGTTCGGACGCGGCAACCCTGTGGACCAAACCCGACGACATTGTCATCGATCCGAAGAATCCGCTGGCCGCACTTGGAACGAATCCCAATAGTTTCATTGCTTGTGTTATGGGCGATGCCAAATTGCTGTTGCTGCCGACCGACGTGGAAGCTTCCGAGTTTCTGGCGTTCGCAACACCTAGCGGTGGCGAGGTCGTGGACGCTGACCGGTATCGTCGTTCCCCTTGATAGGTGAATAGGGTGAAGCCCATGAAGTCACTGAAAGCGTTAATCGTAACAACCCTGGTTTCTGTTCTTCCGGCAAACGCCGAACAACGGCAAGTGGAGATGCCCTTTGCGGCTACACACGCGATCTTGTTGGACGATACGGACCAGCTTCTCGTTTGGGCTCCCGCCGCGGAATCTGAGATTGGCATTGTGGATTTGGACAGCGGAAAGCTCGTCGTCAGTCATCGAGTTTCCATGTCGATTATCGCGGCTGATGCGCGGGATGATTCGGTCTACATCTTGGCCGCTCTGTCTGCATCGGCGAAGCTCCTAAAACTGAACCGAACCAGTTTCGCAACGGAAGTGCAGCGCGAGATTGACGTGCAATCGAATACTCGGTTTCTGGAAGACTGTCGCCTTGTGACCGATCAAGAAACTTTGACTATCCGTACCCCTAGTGATGTGATTCTTCGGTTCAACTTAAGCGATCTAGAAGAGATCCCACAATCTGACACACGGACAACCATTTCAAAGAAGGAGACCGATTCAGTGTCGGCGGTGCGGATCGCCCTAAGCGGCTTCACCCTTCCACCCAGAGAGAAACCTCCCACCCCTTTGAAACCGAAGTCATCCAGCGTTGGAAATCGGTCGTTTCGGGGCACGGAACATTTTGAGGTGCAACGACCCGGCAGCAGTATCAAAATGGTTGGAAGCGACGACTATCCGGTCATGTTCAGCGTGCGACTTGTTCCCGAAGCAGTGCCTGGCTATTCACGTTTGGAACTCGAAGCGTGGTCGATATTCGGCCTGACCTGCATGCGTCGTTGGGAAGTTGCTTTGATCGACCCAACCACCAGAAAGAGTGTGTTGAACGTACATTGGTCGGTCAGAGACGCGACTGCCATCGTGGTTTTTGACGGCGTGGCGCACCTAGTCGACATTTCGGCGTTGCGGTTGCGGTTTCCAGCAAAGCCTTTCCGCATCGCTGACACTGAAAAAACGATGTTTGTGAGCAATGATGGTAATGCGCAGTTAGTGTGCGATATCGATGGAGGCGCGCCACCGTATCGCGTTGCTTTTCAGTTGGCCGATGGTGATGATACCGCCTGGAACAAGCAGTGGATGGGTGAGTTCACCGATGCGCATGTTGAAATCAAAGCGAACCTTTCCGATTATCTTCAGTCTCGCGCGGTGAACATTGCACAGGAATTGTGTGAATTGGCAAACAAACCTGCGTCCGCAGACAATATAAAGAAACAATTTAGCTCGGCGGTCGGAGCGGCAATGGAAATGCTGACAGGCAAAGCTCCGCAAGGCATTCCTGTCGGAATTCGAGCGATAATTGTGGCGATTGACAGCAATAATCAACTTCAGGGCACCGAGCGAGTCCTTATTGCTGACGTCCCATGGGATTGGATTGAATATCCGCTGAACGAGGAGGTTGCACGGCGATGGAAGGATACACCGGTCGCAACCGAAGCACTCGCGCGGCTGGCGGTGCTCGACAGCCGACAGCCCTCTCGCCGCCTCAAAAAATTGTGCGTCTCGATTCATCCCAAGTCCGCGCGTCCCTTGGAGTTTAACAGCAAACTAACGGACATCGCGAAATCAGCGCTGAATGATTTTGAAGAACAGTTCACTGCGTATGCCGAAGCGGAACTCAAGCGATTGGATTTACTCCCAATGCGCGAGTGGATCGACAGCAAGGGCAATCGAATCATGGCCCGCATGGATTCTCATTTTGCGGGAATGGTGACACTGACAACCGCTCAAGGTAACAAGCTGGTATTGAGTATCGATCAGTTTTCGCAGGACGATCAGCAGTACATAAAGCAAGCTAGACCTGCGTTAACCGATTCCGAGATCGCATTGATCAAAGAGCAAAGGCTGCACGTCGTCAAGCTTCAGATGCTCAAACGTGCAATTAATTCGTTTTCGTTAAGATACAACTGGCTGCCGCCGGCTGCATTTGTCAACGAACAAGAATCGCCGACGGTTAGCTGGCGTGTGCTGGTGTTACCGTTTATTGGCGCCGGTCGATTGTATTCACTTTTTCGCCTTGATGAGCCCTGGGACAGCGAACACAACAGACAACTGCTCCCATTTATGCCATCGATCTATCGCTTTCCGACCATCGAAACAAAACCAAATCATACGGCGGTCGTACGTCCCGTCGCGATCGGTGCCGCAGCGTGGCCCAATGAGGTGATCGACTCTCAAGACATTACGGATGGACTATCGAAGACGGTCTTTGCTCTGATTGCAAACAGCGAAAATTCCGTGGCTTGGACTGAGCCGAAAGACATTCAAGCCGATCGTGACGTGAGCTTCGGAGACATCCTTCACTGGGAGTCTGATCGTACTC
Source organism: Pirellulaceae bacterium (assembly GCA_041399105.1). Taxonomy (GTDB): domain Bacteria; phylum Planctomycetota; class Planctomycetia; order Pirellulales; family Pirellulaceae; genus Rosistilla. Next base: position 85,947 of record JAWKTL010000020.1, read on the forward strand.
TAGCCGTAATGTGCGATGGTTCCGTAAAAACAATTCTCAAGACGACCGAGTCGAATTCGTGGTTCAATGCCGTGCTGATAAACGACGGCGGTTCATTCGCCCCCTTCCCAGATTAAGCGTGCGTCACAGCCGCGAAGCGGCGCAATGATGTAACCAAGGGCGTCTGGCCGAGAAAACTGCCATGCAATCACCGAATTGACTCAACGAGACCTCTGCGCATCGGTATTGATTGAAACACGATGGGCCATCTGAAATGAGGCAGGCATCTCAATCGGTGGAGCGGTCACCAAGACGTCCGTCGGGCATGAAGACAAAGACGTAATTGCTTTTAAAAGACGAGTTGTATTTCAGACGTCGAAATGCGAGAATCATCGCTATTGTTTTGAATCCTGGGATTCGGCTGGCGGTTTTCGGATAGGTTCTATAAGTTGCGCGGAATCTTTCGGCGGACACAGCTTCGCTAATTTGACAAAATCATCAAGGAACGATGTCTCATGAAAACGATCTCCCGTTATTCGAACTTGCTGCAAGCAATCGCGATGCTCTCGATGATGTTTGTCGCACCGATCGGTCCGCTGCATGGTGAAGAGACCGACGCCAAAGAGAGCCTGTCGGAAGTCACCCTACCGACGATCGATTTGGACGATCAGTCACAGCGGCAGTTCGTGGTGGATCGGGAAACGGGGCAGTACCTTGGCCATCCCACAACCGCATTGCTGGACGACGGCCGGACGATTCTGTGCGTCTATCCGAAAGGGCACGGTCGCGGGCCCATCGTCTTCAAGAAGAGCACTGATGGCGGAAAAACATGGAGCAAACGGTTGCCAACGCCTGAAAGTTGGGCGACATCGAAGGAGGTTCCGACGCTGCATCGTGTGGTCGACGCACAGGGCAAGAAACGCATCATCATGTGGTCGGGGCTGTATCCGGCACGCTTGGCCGTTTCCAATGACGAAGGGGAGACGTGGGGTGAATTGAACGCGGTTGGCGATTGGGGTGGAATTGTCGTTATGGGATTTGTCGAACCGTTGGCGAAGCCCGGCCACTATCTGGCGATGTTTCATGACGACGGTCGTTATTTTACCGCCAATGGCGCAAACACGGGAACATTCACGCTTTACAAGACGTTCTCCAGTGATGGAGGCTTGAGCTGGTCGCGCCCCGAGGCCGTTTTCCGGTCCAGCGAGATTCATCTTTGCGAACCAGGCTGCGTCCGATCCCCCGATGGCAAGCGGCTTGCCGTGCTTCTTCGCGAGAACGCGCGTCGAAAGAATTCGCATATTATTTTCAGCGACGATCAGGGTGAAAGTTGGACGGCGCCGCGGGAGGTTCCATTGTCGCTGACGGGAGATCGTCATGTGGGCAAGTATGATTCACAAGGCCGTTTGCTGATCAGCTTTCGCTGCCGATCACCGCAACATGAGGCTAACGATCGTCCCTTTGAAGGAGATTGGATCGCCTGGGTTGGCACTTGGCAAAATCTTGTCGATGGCAAGGAAGGACAGTACAACGTTCGGCTGAAGGAGAACACGAAAGGCTACGATGCGGCCTATCCCGGGGTCGAGATCCTGCCCGACGACACCTTCGTCGTTACGACGTATGGGCATTGGGACGAAGGACTCGACCCGTACATCATGACTGTTCGATTCAAGCTGAGCGAACTGGACGCCATGGCGGAAGGCAAGTCATCGCGATAAGCCCGCATCCGTCAAACGGCAATCTTCGTTGTACGACGCGAACTATCCCGCATCCAAAGGTATAAGCAAGTTGATACCGGCGGAGATGATTGTGATTGCGTTCAGTGCGAAATGAACGATCAGCGAGGGCCAGATGCTGTGCGTCTGCCGATAGAGGTAGCCGAGCCCCAAGGCGAAAAAGAAGAGACTGACGGGAGCCGGTCCGTGCCCGATGTGAACGATGGCGAAGCAGAAGCTGCTGACCAAAATGGGCCAGTAGGGGACGTTCGTTTGCTCGTCTTCATCGCTATCGATCCACGCAACGTCTTCGCCGCTTTGCAACGAATGCCCATCCGCCTGCTTCATCGCTGAACTTTCCAGCCAGCCTTGTAAGACAACGCGGAAGACGAATTCTTCGCTCAACGGGGCGACGATACAGGCAACGACAGCCATCGGCACAAGGTACATCGGATTGTTCGCTTCCGACAGAAGATCCAGCACCGGATGCTTGTACTCCACCCAGTAGATCGTCAACAAAAACTGCAACAGATAAAGAGGGGGAAGCAGTGCCGCGGTCGCGGCGATTCCGATTTTGAAATGGCGAGCGACGAGCGCTATTCCCAAGTCTCGAGCATGCACGCGGTAGAGCATAATCAGCCAACCCAGCAGAAGCCCACACGCCAAAATTCGTGAAGCACCTTCCAACGAAATGAGGACCGCCGCATTGGAGAGTGGGGGAGTCGACGTCGCGTCATTCTTCGAAACTTCAACCCACCCCGCCAATTGTGCTATCAGAGTCGTCCCGCTCGCCAGGACAACCGTTGCACCAACGGCGAAGACGATCGCATCGAAACTCCAGCCGACCGGTCGTCGGGGTTCAAGTCGCAGCGGCTGAAGATCGTTGATCCATCGATAGACAACGATTCCCCAAACGATGATCGAAGCACCCAACAAAGCAATCGCAAAGAGACCGAAGAAGGCGGAAATGATGTCGATTGGTTGCATGGAAGCCAGCAAGTTTAGGCGGGGGGCAAGCGTTGTCTACGAGCAGCATAAAACAATATCCCCGAAAGGAATACCAGCGAGCTGAGCATTAAACTCGTTGGGCTTTGGTGATACCGAAACCAACATCCCATGCCAGCGATGACGAGGGTCGCGGTTGCAAAACAAGCCGGAAGGATCGGCCATAGAATGCAAGGCCGGTTGCCGGGAATGCCACGAAACTTTGGCAGCAACAGACACAGGACGGTCGCCGCGGAGCTTACCGACAACAGAAAACTTGTGTAATCGAGAAGATCCTTCAGTTGCGTCAAACAAACAAGAAGCATCGCCAGCACGGCCTGAACCACAATCGCGACACGCGGCTCGGAGCCAGCCGGAACGAACCATTTTGGCAACAGTCCATCCTCCGCCATCTTCACATAGACGCGAGGTCCGGCCTGCAACATCGCCGAAACGCCTGTCGCCAGCGACAGACAAACCAAAAGATTGACCGTCAAGCGAAGCCAGTTGCCCCCAAGATGATCGGCGGCGATGGCGGCGATGTTTTCTTGACCGCTGGTTTCCGTCGTTGGTGCGGAGAACAGAAAGACAAAGTTCAGCAGCAAATAGACTAATGCGACGCCTAATGTCGCGTACAACATTGAAGCGCGAACGGTCTTTTCGCCCAGCTTTGCTTCACCGGCGACATAAATCGAAGCGTTGAAACCGGCGAAACTGAAAGAGACCCACATTAACTGGTTCGCGTAGGTCCAGAGCGATACCGGCGACGACGCCGTTGCCCCCGCAGTGGTCGCGTCGGAAGGCAAACCAATCCAGTAACACCCCCAAACGATGAACAGACCGATCGCACCAAGCTTCAAGACAACCAGCAGATTTTGGCCAACCGCGCCCGAACCGGTGTGAAACAGATGCAACAGCGCGCCTAACGCGATCAAACAGCAGGCGACGAAGATCTGCGACGTCGGCGCTTCGACGGTGAGACTCGTCGGCAGATACTTCACAAAGGTTGTCGCCGAATAAGCGATCGCGCCGGTGAACCCGGCCAACAGTGAAATCCAACCGGCCATGAAACCCGCCAGCGGGTGAACCGCTCGAGAGAGAAAAAGATACTCGCCCCCCGACTGCACCAATTGTCGCGACAAGCCACCGTAGCAAATCGCGCCGGCGACCGCGATGATCGACGCGACGCCCCACACAGCCAGCACGCGATAAGGCGAGCCCAACGCATCCAAAGCATAACCGCTTGTTGTATAGACGCCGGCCCCAATCATGTTGGCGACCACCAAGCAAACCAGCGATGTCAATCCAATCGCGCGTCGTTGTGTGTCGGAAGGGACTGTCAAATCAAGACCTCAGCGACTGCGCGAAAGCTTTGCGTAACAATTCTTCGGACTCCCGCGATTTTTCCTTATCGATCACCACATTCACCTGCAGTTCGGATGTGTTGATCATTTGGATGTTGACGCCCGCTTGGGCAAGCGTTCGGAACAGAATCGTTCCAACGCTGGTGTGGCTGCGTAGGCCGATTCCGCTGACCGACAGTTTCGCGATCGAATCGCTCCCTTCAACACCGCGTAGGTTAAATTTCTTGCAAAGGGTATCGGCGACCTTGCGGCTGGTTTCAAAGTCGGCCTTCGGAACCGTAAAGCTGATGCTGGTCGTACCATCATCGCCATCGTAACCTTGCACGATCATATCCACGACAATGCCCGAGCCGCCGACTTCGGCAAACACCTCCGACGCGATTCCCGGCCGATCAGGTACACCCAGCAACGTGACGCGTGCTTGATCGGGGACGAGCGAAATGTCGGTTAACGTCAACTCCTCCAACGCATCTTCACGCAGGGTCGCGATCAATGTTTCCAGGTCAGCCGTCTTCGCGCGATCGCTTTGTATCTGATCCCAGCTTCGCGCGTCGGGTGCCGCTTGGGCAAGATCGAAGGCTTCGTGAACGACCCGCAGCGCCTCTTGCGCCTTCTCCCGAGGCACCAGTGCGGAAATCTTGATTTCACTGGTCGTGATCATATAGATGTTGATGCCGGCCTTCGCCAATGCGGAAAACATCCGATGAGCGACACCGGTCTGCTGAACCATCCCCGATCCGACAACGGAAACCTTGCTGACACTTTCGTCGTAAGAAATCCCCCGCGCACCAATCTTTTCGATCGCCGAATTCGCGGCCTCCAAAGTAACGGGCAATTCGCTGCTGGGAACCGTAAAGGAAATATCGGCGCGTCCTTCGCTGCCAAGATTCTGCACGATCATGTCGACGGCGATCTTCCGGTCGGCGATGCGTGAAAAGATATCCAGGCTCATGCCCGGCACATCCGGGACACCCAAGATCGTCACCCGTGCTTCATTCTTCGTCATGGCGGCCCCGCTTACGGGAGCCGTCGCCGATTCACACTCGGCCACGATCATCGTACCGGTTGTATCCGAGAAACTGCTGCGCACATGAATCGGCACACCAAATTTCTTGGCGAACTCGATCGAGCGATTGTGCATCACGCCAGCACCCAAGCTGGCTAATTCCAACATTTCGTCGTAACTGACCACTTCAACGCGTCGCGCTTCGGGAAGCAATCGCGGATCGGTCGTGTAAACCCCATCGACATCGGTGTAAATTTCACAGGCATCGGCACCTAGAACCGCCGCCAGGGCAACCGCCGTCGTGTCACTGCCGCCTCGTCCCAGGGTCGTAATATTGAAGTCATCATCAATACCTTGAAAACCCGCCGCGATCACGATCTTGCCGGCATCCAGATAACTCTTGATACGCTGCGTGTCGATGGATCGAATGCGGGCTTTGGTAAACGTGTTATCGGTTCGGATGCCCATTTGCGCACCCGTCAGGCTGACCGCCTGCGACCCGAGCGACTCAATCGCCATCGCCATCAAGGCGACCGTTACCTGTTCGCCGGTTGAAAGCAGGACATCCATCTCGCGAGCAGGCGGACGCTCGTTAAGCTGGTAGGCCAAATCGACCAACAAGTCCGTATTCTTCCCCATCGCGCTGACCACCGTCACCACTTGGTGACCCATTTTGTGAGCACGGATAGCCTTGCGAGCCGCGGCAAGAATCTTTTCAGCATCGGCAACGCTCGTGCCGCCAAATTTTTGAACAATCAGTGACATTTTGGTCTGTATACGTCGCAGGGGCGGAAACGATGTGATTCGCATTCACTCAACGCGAAGGCATCCTTTCAGACCACGCAGGGTATCGCGTCGCTCCAAGTAAATGATGATGGGTCAAGCAGAGTTAGCGGAACCCGAGGCTTGTTGAATAAAGAATTTCATCAGATCCCAGCCGAAATCGAACGCCTTGCTTGTCGCTGCTGCTTCAATTTCGTCGAACGCTTTCGATTGATCAGCGTGCAAGCCGGAGCCCGCCATCGCAAAGGGAACCGAACCGTGCGTATGTTTCTTCGTCGAACAGAACGTTGGGTGATCGGGCATCACCAAAATGCGATAGTCACCGTGCTTTTGCAATGCCGCGTGCAGCGGTCCAACAATGTGCTGGTCGATCTGCTGCAAAGCTTCAATCTTCGCATCGTATCTTCCTTCGTGACTCGCTTCGTCGGGAGCTTCGATGTGAACGCAAACGACGTCGTAATCCTGCAAGGCATCGATCGCAGCTTGGCCTTTGCCCGCATAGTTGGTGTCTAAGTAGCCCGTCGCCCCTTCCACTTCAATGCGTGGCCAGCCGACAATTGCAGCGATGCCCCGCAATAGATCGACAGCGGTGATCATTACCCCTTGAGGACCGAACGTCTCTTTGAACGACGGTAAACTTGGAGCACGTCCCTGTCCCCACAACCAAATATTCGTCGCCGGACGTTTCCCTGATGCGATCCGCTTTTGGTTGACCGGATGCTCCTTAAAAATGTCCATGGTCGACGACATCAATTCGGAAAGCAATTGGCTTCCCGGCCCGCGAGGAAACTCGTCCGCGACCGACAAATCGGTCAAATCGTGAGGAACCGATGTGCGTGTCTCATGCGTAAAGGGTGCGGGTCGGTCGTCGCTTCCTCGATACAGCATCAAATTGCGGTAGCTGACGCCGGGCACAAACTCGATGCAATCCGACCCGAGTTCGGCTTGCACGGTTTTGAGCAGTTCGGTCGCCTCGGCGGTTGAGACATGATCCGCCGTAAAATCGACCATCGTCTGATCCTCGATGGTAACCAAATTGCACCGCACCGCCCAATCGTGCGGGCCAAGCTGCAGCCCCTGCGCGGCGGCTTCAAGCGGGGCGCGGCCAGTGAAATATCGATTGGGGTCGTAACCTAACAGACACAAGTTGGCGACCTCGGAGCCTGCCGGAAGGTGTGCCGGTGTGTTATTGCTCAATCCGCAGAGGCCTGTGGACGCGATGCGGTCCATGTGCGGCAGATCGGCGGCTTGCAACGGGGTTCGCCCCCCCAAGACTTCCATTGGCTGGTCGGCACATCCATCGGGAATAATGATTGCGTATTTCATAGAGCGACTAACTCGCAAGATCAACTGGAAGACATTCGCCAGATAACATCAACCACGTTCAACATTGATGTAAAGGGAGAGTCTGCCTTAGCCCTCGCGAAAACGCAATGGGGAAGCCTGATCGCACCCGAGAGGTTGGCAACAATTTGTCGTCAACAATCATCGATTTGTAACGAAAACCTGGGCAATCGCCTCGAAAAGCTTGCTCCGCCGCGACGATCAACCCAACGACATGGATACCTCCCTCGTCGACGCAAGTATTCGATCGACCGCCAGTCAAGCCAAACACTACTGCGGGCAGAGAGCAATGCCTTCCTTGACATTCATAGCGTCCGATGTGATCCGTTCATCGCAGTCGGGGCACCTTTCTTAATGATGAACGCGTTTGATGTTGTGTTGCGTACGTTTTTTTCAGTTCATCTTACGACGTGGTCGCACCGAGTGACCTGACTCCAATCGGCAGCAAGTGTTTCCATTATCCCGGCAGCAATCACCTCTTGGCACGAATGACACGCATCTGGCAAGTCGCGAGTTATCACCGCCTTCAAAATCCGCTTCCTTCGGCGTGTCAGTATGATCTACCCCCCCGAAACCAAGAAGTTGCGGATTCGCTGTTTCAAGCCGTCGTCGTCGGTCCCTTTGATCAACGTAACGAGTCGCCCGTTGTTCTCACGTCGCCCGTATTGGCTGACCTGAGGGCAGGTCAGCCTACATGTAGGTCGGCCCGTCCTCGGGTCGACCAATGTGCTTTCCAGTGCCAAGGCGGTAAGACAGCTCCGATAGGTGTGATCGTAGCTGCTTTGCGTTCTGTTTATGTTGGAGGGCGTATTGGCTGACCTGAGCACAGGCCAGCCTTTACACGTAGGTCGGCCCGTCCTCGGGTCGACCGATGCTTTCCAGTGGCAAGTCAGTAAGACAGCTCGGTAGGGTGTGATCGACGCTGCTTTGCGTTTGTGATGTTGGCTGACGTATTGGCTGACCTGAGGACAGGCTACACAGCCTACGTGTAGAGTCGGCCCGTCCTCGGGTCGACCAATGGTAGCTGTCCAATGCAGCATGATGAATCGGCGACAAGTGGTTAGAATTATCGTGTTCTCAAATACTGGCACGTGAAGCTTGGCTCACTTGTCGGACTACGGTGATCACCGCTTCCAGCGTGAACGTCTCTGGTTGCTTGCCAATAGTTTGGACGACACTGCTGATAAGACTTTGACGTTTCGCACCGTTGGGCGTCTGGTTTGTGCGATCCGTTTTCCGAGCTTGCGCGTCGCCTCGCAACGGACTTTCGGCGGCTGTTATTACCATCAACGCACTCGTCGGGATAAACTTTCTCAGTCCGCTGAGCGTTGGCGATCTTCTCCGCCGTGGTGACGCGTCCTCATCGTCGCTTCGAAGCTTGGGCCTACGTTTCTTAATATTTCTCCGCTTTACTTCGCCCTTCTCGGAGCGTGCTTTCGCTGCTCCGCAGCTTCCGGCTTTGTGGCTTCATCACACCTGGGGCTCGCGCTCCAGGCTATGCGCTATCGCGGCTTCGCAGCTAAACAAAGTTAGCGGCTTGCCATCAAAGACATATCGCCGATGCAAGTCAAATTCTGCAAACCTTCTCATGCAGCCGACAGCGCAGAAGTCATTCAAGCATGCCGAATCGGTCGGCACGCGTTCGTGTCCGGTTCTTTGGAACCGTGAGCGAACGCTCAACGGCAGATTCTACGTAATAACCTATGTCGAGCCGCTTGCAGTTAGCCGAGGTGTTTGAGTACGACGACGCCCAGTGGCGGAAGGTTAATCTTCAATGAATCCTCGCGACCGTGATGGGGAACGCCGAGGGATTGCACTTGCCCGCCGTTGCCAACGTTGCTGCCGCCGTAGATTGATGCGTCGGAGTTAAAGATTTCGGCCCAAGTCCCTTTGCAGGGTACTCCAACGTGGTAACCTTCACGAACGACGGGAGTGAAGTTGGCGCAGACCATCAGCTTGGGGCCAAAGCCATCCGCTTTGCGAACGTAGGCTAAAACACTTTCATCGGCGCTCATGCAATCAACCCATTCGAAGCCCTTGTCGGAGAAATCGGTCTTGTGGAAGGCGGGGTTTTCAACAATTAACTTGTTGAGGTCGCGGACCAAATGTTGAATGCCGCGATGGGTTTCTGAAGTCGAGCAGTTCCCATTGAATGGGACCATTTTCGTTCCATTCGTTCCACTGTCCCAATTCGCCTCCCATGAACAACAAATTCTTGCCTGGATGCGTCCACAGTATAAGAACAACAGTCGCAGGTTGGCGAACTTCTGCCACATGTCGCCGGGCATTTGAGACAACAAGGCCCCTTTACTGTGAACGACTTCATCGTGCGAAAGGGGCAGGATGAAGTTCTCCGTAAACGCGTAAATCAAGCTAAACGTCAGTTCGTTGTGGTGGTAACGGCGGTGAATTGGGTCGTTGTGGAAAGTAACGAAGGGTATCGTTCATCCATCCCATATTCCATTTGAAGGTGAATCCAAGTCCACCGTCGTACGTTGGACGTGACACGCCACCCAGGCGGTTGATTCCTCCGCGATCGTCACCGCACCGGGAAACTTTTCATGGACGACGACGTTAAATTCGCGTAAAAAGTCGATTGCGGCGATGTTTTCGCGTCCACCATATTGATTTGGAATCCACTGTCCGTCCTTCGCGGCTGTAATCCAGGTAGAGCATCGAGGCGACGGCATCGACTCGTAAGCCGTCAATGTGGTACTTATCCAACCAGAACAATGCATTGGAGATCAGGAAGTTGCGGACTTCGTTGCGTCCGTAGTTGAAGATGTTCGTTCCCCAATCGGGATGTTCGCCTTGTCGGGGTCGGCGTGTTCGTACAAAGCCGAACCATCGAAGTAGGCGAGTCCATGGCCGTCCTTCGGATAGTGGGCGGGAACCCAATCGAGAATCACGCCGATTCCGTTCTGATGGCAGTGGTCGACGAAGTACATAAAGTCTTCGGGCGTGCCATAGCGACTGGTCGCGGCGAAGTAGCCAACAGTTTGATATCCCCAACTGCCCGTGTAGGGATGCTCGCTGACCGGCATCAGTTCGACGTGGGTGAAATTCATCTGTTTGCAATACGCGACGAGCCGATGGGCGAGATCGCGGTAGTTCAGCCAGCCGTGCGGATTGTCGCCCCCTTGCTGCCAGCTTCCCAGGTGAACTTCGTAAATATTGAACGGTTGTTCGAGCTGATTTGTTTCACGCCGTTGTCCCATCCAGGCGTCGTCTTGCCATTGATGAAGTTCCAACTGCGTTACGACTGACGCGGTTCGCGGAGGGAGTTCCGCCGCGAACCCGAGCGGGTCTGATTTGTCGTTCCAATTTCCATTTTGTTGCAGGATTCGAAACTTGTAGATGTCGCCGACTTTGACATCGGGAATGAACAGTTCCCAGATCCCCAAATTCGGATGGACCTTCATCACGTGATGTCCACCGTCCCATTGATTGAAGTCGCCGACGACCTGCACGACCTTGGCGTTGGGTGCCCAAACGGCGAAGTTGACTCCCGATACGCCGTCGATGATTCGGACATGCGCTCCCAGACGCTTGTAGAGTTCGTAATGACGACCTTCACCGAGAAGATAGCGGTCCAGTTCTTGCAACATCGGTTCAACGGCGTATGGATCAGGCATGGTGGTAATTTCGCCCGATTTACGGGCAACTTTCAAGCGGTAGTTCGTGGGAAGGTTATGGAAATCGGCGTCGTTTTCGACAGGGCAAATCACTTCGTAAAAGCCCGCTGGATGCAAACGTCTCATCGGCCTTGGAGCCGCGTCGGGGTTGTCGACCAACCAAACTTGGTCCGTTCCTGGCATGAATGCTCGCACCGCAATCGCCTTCCGCCCCTGATATTCTACCCGATGGGGACCCAGCAATTCGGCGGGGTTCCCATGATGACCAGCAACGAGGCGACCAATTCCGTCTAAAGGGACTTGTGTATGCATCAAAGCGAACTCGACTCAATTCGTAAAGGGTGTGGCGTTGCATGCGGCATCGTCCGCAAAAAATAAAAATTTTAAAGGTCTATCGGCTAAAAACGGTCCACTGTGCAACTTATGAACCAATGGCGCGATCTCGTACCTTATCCGCTGGAATGGTGAAGTTTTCCTCCCCCGCATCGTCATAAATGCATCAAGCACTTTTCAAACAATTTGAAAGCATGACCCGGTCCGTGGGTCATGCGAGGCCAATAACTTCAGTTTCAGTGATCTGCTAGGCAACGGCAAACGTTGGCTGCTCGGCAATTGCTTGTCCGGCGAGCCATTTACGGATGCGATCCAAGGGGGCACGCCGTGTTTCGGGCAAACGGTCGGCAGTTCCTCCTTGCGACAGGAATGTCGCACTGAGCCAGCAGGTGCTCACTTGGTGGATGTCGAGCGCTCGGTCCACGCGACGCCAGAGATCGGCGTTAGGGATCGGCACCATGCGACCGAAGTGATCCCAGGTGAACTGCGTTTCCCGCCAGCCACTGAGACCATTTCGTAGTCCGTGAATCACATACCGATTACTGCACATCATCGTTACACAACTGGGGCCATCCAGGGCTTCGAGCCCACGAACGACCGAGAGCAACGCCAACCGATTCAAGTCGCACGGCTCGTGATCGTTCGCCTCAATCACGGTCTGTCCCGTGATTGTTTCCAAACTGAAACGCCAATGATGTTGATCATCCTCATCCAATCTCGTTTCGCACACTAACAGATATTCCGGTAATGCAGCGACCATTACATTTCCTCCCTTAGGTGGGTGAATTGCTGCTGTTGCGGTCAACAGCAAGAAATCGAATCCTTTCGCTGCTTGTTCCCTGACAGCGGTCGCCTCACTGCAATGGCGAGACAACCGGTCATTCGATTTCATCGGAACCGAATTGCTTGCATCTATAACCGATTTCTTCGGAGTGTCTTGCCAAATTGCAAAACACAACCTAACAGGGGAATCTTCCGCAAAACCGCACCTTTGACCGCTGGGTGATTGTGTTCTCGCGCATCTGCGGCAACAATGCTTTCCTATGTCTGATGAAACTTTCGATACCGAATCGATTCCGAGCCAGGATGCGACCGCAAAACGCTATGACCGTTATTTGCCGGTCATTCGCACCATTCGATCGATGCCTGAGTTTCAGCTCGTGTCGATCAAAAAAGCTTGCGATCACGAGAAGCCTGGCTTTGTTACGCGGGTGATCAACGAATTGGTCCAGCAGGGCTGGCTGATCCGTGAAACCGCGGCATCATCGGGTGAGGTGTATCACTGGAACAACCAGCGAGGTGACTTTTCGGTGACCGCTTGGTTGGACGAGAAATTGTTCGGAACGCAGCTTAAGTCGACGCCTCAGGGGGATCGGCCTCGGGAGCGGCTGCTTTCGCACGGTGCGGAGAACCTGCGAACCGCGGAACTGCTTGCAATTCTGATTCGCAGTGGCAGGCCTGGCGAATCGGCGGTCGCGGGGGGTGAGAAACTTGCGAAAGCGTTCGATGGAAAGTTGCAACGATTGGCGACCGCCGGACGCGGAGAGTTAAAGGCGATCAGTCCGTCGATCGAAAAGACCGCTTATTGTCAGATTATGGCCGGCATCGAACTGGGGCGTCGCGTCGCTGCGCTCAGCGAACCGGAAACCGCCAGTAAAATTTGCAGCCCGGAAGACGCCGCCGCTTTCTGCCGACGGCGATTTGCCAGGTTGGTCAACGACAGCCAGCATGAAGAGTTTCACATCGTGACGCTTGACACAAAGAACAAGGTTATTGACACCCATTGCATCACGGTTGGCACACTTGACGCCAGTTTGGTTCACCCGCGCGAAGTGTTTCGCGCGGCGATCAAGGACGCCGCTCAGTCAATCATCCTTGTTCACAATCACCCTTCCGGCGATCCGACGCCAAGTCGCGAAGATCATGCGGTCACCGAACGCTTGGAGTCGGCAGGCAAACTGATCGGCATTCAGGTTCTCGATCACATCGTCCTGGGAACGCAGGGGCATGCCAGCATTCGCCAGTCGCGATGACGCGCTCCGCGGTTATTTTGAATCGGAAACCGACGAGACAACTTTGTCGATCAGTCCATAAGCGACCGATTCCTCGGCGGACATGAACCGATCGCGGTCGGTGTCCTTTTCAATTTGCTCGATGGTGACACCGCAGTGATGGATCAGGATTTCATTCAAGCGTCGCTTGATGCGTTTGAATTCCTCGGCGTGGATGCGGATTTCTTCAGCCGTACCCTGCATCCCGGCCAAAGGCTGGTGAATCATGATGCGGGCATTGGGAAGTGCGTAACGCTTTCCCTTGGCACCGGCGGTCAGCAACACCGCACCCATCGACGCGGCTTGTCCGATGCAGTAGGTGGCGACGTCGCAAGAGACGAATTGCATCGTGTCATAAATCGCTAGGCCCGCGCTGACACTTCCGCCCGGGGAGTTGATGTACAAGTGGATGTCGGCCTTGGGGTCATCCGACTGCAGGAACAGCATTTGAGCGACCAATGAATTGGCGACATCGTCGTTCACCTGAGAGCCCAGGAAAATGATTCTGTCTTTCAGCAACCGGCTGTATATGTCGTAAACACGTTCTTCGCGACCGCTTTTTTCGACGACGTAAGGGATCAGTGGCATCTTGGGCAACCTATATCAATAATGGACGCGTTTGATGTTATCTTGCGCAAATGTTTTTCAGTGGATCTCGCGACGTGGTCGCTCAACGTTGGTTTCGGTGAAGTGAATGTGAAAGCCGACAGCAAACGGACAACCAGTGACGATTACGACTTGGGGACCTCGTCTTCCTCGGATGCCGGCGGTTTCGTCAAGATATCGTCGACGATGCCATACTCTTTGGCGGCTTGAGCCGTCAAAGAAAGAAGTCGCGATCGGTATCTTTCGCAATCTTTCTCGATGGCTTGTCGGTGTGACGAGCCAGAATTTCATTCAGCACCTCGCAGATAACGAAGGATTTCATTGGCGTGAATCTCGATATCGCTGATCTGACCGCCGACGCCACCGGCTGGCTGATGCAACATCACGCGTGAATTAGGCAACGCGTAGCGTTTTCCACTTTCGTACCTCAACCAACAGCACCGCGCGCCGCAGCGGCTTGTCCGACGCAGTAGGTCGCAATCGGGCAAGTCAGCATTTGCATGGTGTCGTAAATGGCGAGCGGTGCAATTACATCGCCGCCTGGCGAATTGATGTAGAAGCTGATGTCCTTGCGGCGGTTTTCGCTCTGCAGGTAAAGCAACTTCATCACCACTTCGTTTGCGTTGCCGGTGTGAATCTCGCCTTGCAAAAAGACGATACGATTCTCCAGCAGCAAGTCTCCCAAAGTCAGTTGACGTTGACGTTGCACGCTTTGGTAGGAATGTGAATTCCAAATTTCTTGATTCATTGGGTGCCTTTGCGGGTGAACAGGGATTACGTCTACGTTAATGATTGCTAATTCGTGATGGGTGGCAAGGTGGGGTATCGGCTGGGATGCCGCAAACGCATTAGATTCTTTCGAGCAAGGGCTGTCGGCCAACAAAAACAGCACTTGCGAATCGCAAGTGCTGTGAAAACCATCTGTTTGATAGCAAAGCGTTAAGGCTTAAAATGGAGGCCTACTGGCGTGAATTGGCCCACTGTTCCAAGGGCTCCGCGAATACTCGGCTGAGTCACGTGAACGGTCGCCGCGTTCGCGATCTCCACCACGTTCACGATCTCCGCCGCCGCGATCTCCACCGCGTCCGTCACCGAATCCTTGCAGAGCAGGCATGTCAAACTTCGCTCCCTTGAGCTTCTCGAACTTCTCTTGCTGATCGGAACTCAAGACTCCCATCAGTCTCTTTCTCAGTGTTTTTTCGCATTTCCTCGAACTTCGATCGCATCGCGTCACGATCGAAACCTTCGCCACCACCTTCACCGCGACGCGCATTAGCGAAGATTTCTTGCATTTAACTCTCGCATTTTCGCCTGCGTTTCGTCACGGACCTTGTCTAGGACTTCTTTTGCTCGTCAGTGATGTTGAGTTCTTTGCTGACAAAATCGGTTGACAATGCTCCCATTCCGACCATTTGGATCGCAATTTCGCGCAGGCGATCCAGTTGTGGCGGAAGCAGGATCTCTTCAGCATCACGTTCGACTTTTCCAATCGCTCTTCTCGCTGCCTCCATCTTTTCCATGAATTCATGACGTTCATCGTCGGACATGTTACGAAAATCCGGACGTTCTTGACCGCGACCCTCTTCATCTCACGCTGCGTGAACTTTTCGAAGGCGTCGACCTGATCGGGCATCGCTCGATCTCTTTGCGGGCTCCTCCATTCGCAGGGCCATGCCTAGTGGCAGATGCTTGAGTGTTCCGCCCATCATTCCCGGACCGCCGGGACCGCCGAAGCCGCCCAAACCTCCACGGCCACCGCGACCGCCTCCCGGCTGAGCCGCGACCGGCAGCGTCATGACGATGATCGCGGCACAAACAAGGAAACATTTTGAAAATCGATGCAACATGGATGGAACTTCCGTGGAAGATGGTTTGGTCGTGAGCGACATGTCAAAGCCAACGTGCGATTTCGGACCACGCACGGTATACACGCCGCCTAGCCGAAATGAGGTGATTCGCTTCATTTAACGCGAAGGCATCATTTCGGACCACGCACGGTATACACGCCGCCTAGCCGAAAATGAGGTGATTCACTTCCCATTTAACGCGAAGCATCATTCAGACCACGCACGTCATAAGTACTTCAACCGGACGGCGGGCCGGGAAGTTCGCGATTTGTCGGCTCTTTTGCAAATACAACCGACTGCTTGTCCTTTGTTTTGTGTGTTCGCGGCCCAAAACCCCACCATCGTTATTTGCAAAGAGTTTTCATGGAAGCTGGTATCGTCGGATTGCCGAACGTCGGAAAGAGTACGCTGTTGCCTTGACCAGTTCGCAGGCCGCCCAGAGCGAAATTACCCCTTCTGTACGATCGAACCGAATGAAGGAATCGTCAACGTTCCCGACATGATTGCAAACCATCACAAGCTTAATCGCGACCAAGAAGATCGTTCCGGCAGCAGCAAGCTGGTGGATATCGCTGGGATCGTGAAAGGTGCCAGCGAGGGAGAGGGGCTCGGAAACAAGTTTCTTAGCCACATTCGCCAGGTCGACGCGATCATTCGGGTTGTCCGCTGCTTTGAGGATCCAGATGTCGTTCACGTTGCCGGTGCCGTCGATCCGCTGGCGGACATCGATACGATCGAAAACCGAGTTGATCTGGCCGATATGCAAACGCTCGAAAATGCGTTGCCCAAAGCTGAACGGACAGCCCGCACAGGTGACAAGGCCGCGAAATTGTTGGTCGCCACGATTGAAAAGCATCTTGCGCTTTATCAACGACGAAAAGCCATTGCGGACCCTTTCGCTGATCGAAGCTGAAGCGAAAGCTGTCAGCAATTTTGGCTTAATGACAGCCGATCCTTTATGTTGCGAATGTCGACGAAGATGACGTCAACAGGCGAGAGCGAACTGGTTAAAAAGGTTCTTGCCCCATGCCGAAGCATCAGGAGCGGGAGTCGTTCCCGTGCGCCCAGGTGGAGTCGGAGATCGCCGAACTCGATGCCGACGGTGTCGTGCCGAGATGCTCGAAGCCGTCGGCTTGTCGGAGCCAGCACTTGAAAAACTCGCTCGGGAGCGCACCGGACCTTGGGCTGCACAGCTACTTCACGGCGGGCGAAAAGGAGGTGCGTGCGTGGACGATTCCAATTGGGGCGACGGCTCCGCAGGCGGCCGGCGTGATCCACAGTGACTTCGAGCGTGGTTTCATTCGCGCCGAGGTCTACTCGGTCGACGATTTGGTCACTTACAAAAGCGAGAAAGAAATTCGGAACGCCGGAAAATTGCGAGTCGAAGGAAAGTCGTACGTTATGCGCGATGGCGACGTCTGTCACTTTCTGTTCAACGTTTGATCGGTCAACTGTCGCGTCGAATGAATTTGCAGAATCGACTTGTGCTGCTGTCGCTCGTCTCTTCTTCGTAAAGAAACGCCAGATTCTCGGCCTCGAATTTATCGAAGAAGTCGTCCCAAGAAATCGTCGACAGTTTGTCATCTCGCTGCCCGTGCGGAAAGTCGATGCGGAGCAGGCCGATGTCGTCGGTGGACTGGGTTGTTGCTTTCACCGTTGCGGGGACGCCTCCGCGTTGATGGACCCAGTTGCGAATGGTCTCGTGATCGGTTGTTGAAGATGCCATGTGTCAAAGGCTCATGGGTTCTGAGGGGAAACGGGCAAGACGGAACGAAAGCCACCTGCGGCCATCTTCCGCCAAGCGTAAACATGCAGCGGCGGGAGGTTGAGCGCGACCGAATCGGTTCGCGCGGTTCCGAAGTACGGCTCGGCCAACCGCGTGATATCGTTACGCATCTGGTAAGCAATAAACGTACCGCCCGGCTTGAGAGTTTGATGGATCGACCGTGTGATCGCCTTGGCCACCGGGGCGGGGATCGAACTGAAAGGAATTCCCGACACAACGACGTCGGGCGATTCGTTTCCGTATTTTTGAAGGATGTCGGCCAGGTCCGACGCGTCGCCGATCACGGTCGTCAGTCGTGGGTCGTCGATCTGCTGCAACGCTTCCAGAAAGGCTTCGGTTTTCTCAATCGCCAACAACTGGCTGTCGGCTCGCATTTGCGACAGAATCGCACAGGTTGTGCCGCCAGCGCCGGGGCCCAATTCAACCACAAAACTCGCCTCGCGGATGCAATCTCGATTGGCGAGATTCTCCATCAAGAAAGGGGAGCTGGGCAAGATCGTCGCGACTTGTGAAGGCTGCTTCAACCAAGCTTTTAAAACGCAGAAAGCGCGTTGACCAAAGGATGTCTGACGGGGTGAGATCGATAGCGGCATTGATGGTAAGTGATAGGAGGTGGGAAACGATGTCTCGAATTCCGATTCGGCACACGGGACAAATTTGCAAATCGCGTGCCGACGCACAGTATCCGTCGCTGGCGTCACCGACCCGACGCATCAGCTTTGGCGTTGGGCAGCAACGCCAGAACGTCGAGCCCAGGCGGGGAAAGGAGTAAAGCGGCTTGGCAGATCGACAGGCGGGAGCGAAGTTCGGACGGAGGGATTCAGGCGGGGAAATTAACTGGAGTGAGTCGTTTGAAATTAAAAAATGCAGCGAACGCATAAGCCGGGTTCTGTTCAATGCGATCAAGCACTGGAACGCCATTTGTCTAGGATGACGATTGCTCGCCACCTCCAGCAACCTACCCGAAAGTCATGACGAAACGAACCGCTTCGCGTCACCAACGCGCGGCATGACATGTCACGCTGCACGGGTGAACTGCTTCCTGTTTGGTTTTGCTCCGGATGGGGTTTGCCAAGCCATCGTGGTCACCCACGATGCTGGTGAGCTCTTACCTCACCGTTTCACCCTGACCACGCATGCATGCTGGGCACGCATCGTTCGGCGGACTACTCTCTGTTGCACTTTCCCTGATCTTGCGACCGGTCGGCGTTACCGACCATCCTGTCCTGCGGAGCCCGGACTTTCCTCTTGAACACGATGGATCAAGCGACGTTCGTGTTCGCTGCAATCAACGATTGGAAGGTTGATTAAATTGCGTTGGGATAAACCGCACGCATGGCGTCGAAGCCTTCGGGGGTTAATGAATAGGCACCTTTAAAACGCTCCTTCACGAGCAGGCCGCGTTCGGTGAGCCCTTTTAAGGCGTTGCGATATCGTTCCAGGTCGGGACCATAAAAGCAAAGCATTTGGCCGGGACTCATCAAAAATTCACGAAACGTTTTCAGGACACCTTGTTCGGACTTGGTGAAACTGAGTTCTCGATCGACAGCCATGCGGTTCTCCATTGATGAAAAGAGTGGAGTTCGGATGGCGCGAAGCCCATCCGAGTCAATAAACCGGCCGTCCCTAGCCATACATTCAACTTCATGCTTCCCAGCCGCGAGGTGTCATATGACAGACACCAGGCGAGCAGGGAATCAACAAATTCTTGCCCCACGACATCCAATTAACGATGTCGAATTTTCAATGTGACTTAGTAGCGTCCGCCACCACCGCCACCTCCGCGATAGCCACCGCCACGATATCCACCGCGACCGCCGCCCACCACCACCACCACGATCTTCGCGTGGGCATTTCATTGACGACCAATGGTCGTCCTTCGTAATCCTTATCGTTCAACCCTTCGATCGCAGCGTTGGCCTCTTCGTCCGTGGACATTTCCACAAACCCAAACCCTTTGCTGCGTCCCGTTTCACGGTCGCTGATCACCTGAGCACTGGCGACCGCTCCATACTGTCCAAACAACTGCTCCAGATCAGAACTTGACGCTCCAAAAACCAAGTTCCCGCAGTACAGCTTCTTTCCCACCGATTCGTCTCCTGGACGCTAACAACAATTGTTCACAGTGTTACCCTCGAGCGACCATGTCGCAAGATCAACTGAAAAGCGTTAACGCATGATATACGTCGTGTGGTCAGAAATGAGGTGATTCGCTTCATTTGACGCGAAGGCAATCAGTTCGGACCACGCACGGTATAACGTCAAACGCGTTCATGATTGATACAAAGGTGTTTGATCACGTCAAACGCTGGAACAACCTAACCAAAAAAATCACCAGTTCCCAAGGCAAACAACATCCTTCGGCTACACTGGCATCAAATCAGCCAAGACTTCAAGTTTGTGGGAGGTGCAAGCCTGACAAAGCATTGATGTTCCAACCGATCGACGCCAATATGATACGGCAATTGCGGGCAAATGTACAGCCCGAGAGAATTTCGCCCGATTTTGTCAAGTGCTGTTGGAAATCGCTGTATTCAACGGGTTCAGCCATGCGTGGTCTTTCGGTCCACGCGATGTATCCCTAGAGCGACCGCGCCGCAAAATCAACTGAAAAACATTACCGCAAGATACATCAGCGCGTTCAATTTTGATAAAAGCGTATGTTCCGCAGCAAAAACAATCCTCCAAACATTCTCGCGAACCATTTTGATATGCCCTCGATCGACGAACACGACCTTAGACACCTGCAATCTCAATTGGACGGCGAACTGCGTTACGATCCGCTTGCCCGCACCTTGTACGCGACCGATGCGTCGGTCTACCAGGAGACCCCTCTAGCGGTCGCCATTCCGAAAACCGAAGCCGACATCCGGCAATTAATTCTGTTCGCGAATCAACATCGTGTCGGATTGATACCGCGTACTGCGGGAACTTCGCTGGCGGGACAAGTTGTCGGTGCGGGGATCGTCGTCGATGTATCGGTTCATTTCACGGAAATCTTGGAGATCAACAAGTCTGAAAACTGGGTTCGCGTTCAACCGGGCGTGATCCGCAACGAATTGAACATGGCCTTACAGCCTCATGGATTGTTGTTCGGTCCTGAAACATCGACGCAAAACCGCGCGATGCTGGGAGGAATGGTCGGGAACAATTCGTGCGGATCGAATTCGATCGTTTATGGCAGCACCCGGGACAATTTGATCGAAGTCCGTGGCTTCTTGAGTGACGGCAGCGAAGCGACCTTCAAGGCGATCGATGACGAGACCTTTCATCGCAAATGCGATGATCAAGATGCGTCGCTTGAAGCGAGGATCTACCGCGGCATTCGCGACATGTTGTCCGATCCGGCGGCTCGCAACGAGATTCGACGCGAATTTCCCAAGCCCGAAATTCCGCGACGGAACACCGGCTACGCCCTTGACTTGTTGATGGATGCGTCCGCCCTGGCGACTGAAGAGGACCCAAGCGATCAGCCGTTGAATGTCTGCAAGCTGATCGCCGGTTCCGAAGGGACACTCTTCTTCTTGACCGAAATCAAAGTCAAGTGCTTGCCGCTGCCGCCACCCGAAAGCGTTTTGTTGTGCCCGCATTTCGAGTCGGTCGATCAATCGTTGCACGCGACTTTGCTGGCGGTGAAGCATTCCATTTACGCCTGCGAGCTTGTTGACCGTTTTGTCCTGCAAGGAGCGGCCCGAAATATTGAACAGCGGGCGAACATGTCCTTTGTCAGTGGCGACCCCGGGGCCATCTTGGCGATTGAGTTTCGCGACGCGACGTCCACGGGGGCCTATGACCGGGCCGCGCGGTTGGCCGACGAGATGAAGGCCGCCGGGCTGGGCTATCACTTTCCGATTCTTGTGAACGAAGAAACGAACAAGGTCTGGGACCTTCGCAAGGCGGGCTTGGGAATCGTCAGCAATGTCGTCGGCGATACCAAGCCGTATGCGGTAATCGAGGATACAGCGGTCGCGATTGAGGATCTCCCCGCTTTTATTGCCGAATTCAACGAGCGTTTGCGGACGAAGTTCGGGCTGCAATGCGTTCACTATGCGCATGCCGGATCGGGGGAGATTCACCTGCGACCGATCGTCAACCTGAAAACGGAAGCTGGCAATCAGCAGTTCCGCGATGTGGCGACGGAGATCGCCGGTCTGGTGAAGCAGTACCGAGGGTCGCTCAGCGGCGAGCATGGCGATGGTCGCCTGCGCGGTGAGTTCCTTCAACGCATGATCGGCGAAGAGAATTATGAGCGTGTCTGGCAAATGAAACGCTTATGGGACCCCAACAATGTCTTCAACCCGAACAAGATCGTCGATACCCCGCCGATGAATTCGAGTTTGCGCTATCGCCCGGGGCAGCCGACTCCGCAAGTCGAAACCGTCTTGGACTTCAGCGACGTGCAGGGTGTTCTGCGGGCCGCCGAACTGTGTAACGGATCGGGGGATTGCCGCAAGACGCAACTTACCGGCGGCACGATGTGTCCCAGTTACATGGCGACCCGATCCGAGCAAGACACGACCAGGGCGCGCGCCAACGTGTTGCGGCATGTGCTGACCAAAGCGGACGATAAAGCTTTTCCTTTTGACAGCGAAGAACTCCGCGAGGTGATGGATCTTTGCTTGTCGTGCAAAGGTTGTAAACGCGAGTGCCCGTCGAACGTGGATGTCGCGAAGATGAAAGCGGAGTTCCAGCAAGGGTATTACGACGCGCATGGCGTTCCGCGACGCGCGAAATTGATTGCCGGTTTCGCGCGCAACAGTCAACGGGCCGCATACGCACCGTGGTTGTTCAACTTTATTGTTCGCAATCGATGGACGTCGGGGATGTTCAAGCGATTCGCCGGCTTCGCTCCTCAGCGGTCGCTTCCCACCATGCACCGTCAAACATTGCGTCGCTGGTTCGCTTCGCACACGCCCCATCCCGCGGTGGGAAAGCAGGGACGCGTGCTGTTGTTTTGCGATGAGTTCACGAATTACAACGATGTGCCGATCGGAATCGCGACCGTTGAACTGCTGGAACGCTTGGGATTTGCGGTCGACATACCGCAACATACCGAAAGTGGGCGGGCGGCTCTGTCAAAGGGCTTGTTGCGCGACGCCCGGCGGATCGCTTTGCGGAATGTCGAATTGCTGAAAGGGCAGGTTGGTGAAGCAACGCCGTTGATCGGAATTGAACCTTCGGCGCTGTTGACGTTTCGCGATGAGTATCCCGATTTGCTGCGTGGCGACATGCAAGATGCCGCGCGGCAAATCGGTCAGCACTGCCTATTGATCGACGAATTTATCGCGAAACAAATCGATGCCGACCGCATTGGCGCGTCCTCGTTCACTGACGAACCGAAGACGATTCGGCTGCATGGTCACTGTCACCAAAAGGCGCTTGCGTCGCTGGCTCCCACCGTTCGCATGCTACAATTGCCCGTTAACTACAAGGTGCGGTTAATCCCATCGGGCTGTTGCGGGATGGCGGGCTCCTTCGGTTACGAGAAGGAACACTATCACTTGTCGATGCGGATCGGCGAGCTTGTCCTGTTTCCGACGATTCGGAATGAACCTCCGGAAAACTTGATTGCCGCCGCCGGCACCAGTTGCCGACATCAGATTGCCGATGGAACAGGGCGAACGGCTCTCCATCCCGTGCAAATCCTGAACGATGCCTTTCGCGAAGAAGTTTGAACGGTACGAACCTCGTTTCCGCGTAGAATATTCAATGGATGGAGCGACTGCGCCGCAAGGAAGTCGGATCGAGATTCCGGCGGAACAAAATCCATCGTGTTCACCATCGATAAAGTTGTCCAGTGTTCAAGCAACCTTCAGGGAATCCAACGCCATGTTACCGAAAGAAGAATTAATCGAGCAGGCATATTTTTTTCGCATTTTGAGCGAGCGATTCAAGGAAGGGCTTTCGATGCAGGACTTGCTGCGACAGATCAAATACGAATTGTTGGTCAGCACGAAACTGCCGATGGCCGTCGACTTCATGCTTACCGAGCTTTTGCACAGCGGTGCGATCGGACCGGCCATGCATCGAATGGCGCACTACTTCACCCCGTTTCAGACCTATCTGATCGACGAAGCCGAAAGCGATCGCGGACGTTTCAGAATGGACATCGCGGTTCGTGTGTTGCAGCATGACGCCGAATATCGAAGCAAGGAGGCGAACTCTCAGGGATGCTTTCTGTATCAGTTTGAAACCCTCTGCCGCAACCGGCTGCATTACGA
>JAWKTL010000021.1:0-108569 GCA_041399105.1 Pirellulaceae bacterium
AACCGCGGTCCTCCAGATTCGCAAGTTCCGGACAGAAATAGACTTCCTTATCCGCGTCCGATTCATCCTTTTCAAACTGCACACCGTGCCCGCTGAACGCCACCAACAACGTGTCATTTGCCTCCAGTCCGCGCAGACGACCTTCCAAGGCACGAATAATCGTATCGGGGTCGCGCGGTCGCAGCTTCGGGTTCGGTGAATCCTCGGTCAGAAGCAACACGTGAAAGCCCATCAGTTCGAGCCGTTGCCCCAAACGGATGGCATCATTCTTCGCGTAGTCCAATCGGCGCAGTTGCGTCGGATCATACGATTCGACCCCAACCACAAAGGCGACCGATTCGCACCGCGCGATGTGCGCGAGAGCGGAAAGAATCGTTGCAACGCCGAACAGGAGGATGGTTCGTCGACTCTTTCCACGATGAAGGTGCATGGGAGATGACTCCATTTTGCAATTTGCTGTTCGACGGGACACGCCGTGATATTCTGTAGAATAACCTTGGGCGTCTACGTCGCAAGACCAATTGAAAGACATAAAAACAAGATATACGTCGAGTGGCCGAAAATGAGGTGATTCGCTTCATTAAATGCAAAAGCATTATTTCAGACCACGCACGGTATAACATCCTACGCGTTCATCATTGATAAAAGGGACGCCATCGCTCGCACGGCGTCCAGAACGTCCGATCATCGAATCCTGATCGGAATACCAATGTTCAGTTCTCGCGCAACCTTGCCATAAGCTCGTTCCCAGTTCTCCCGCGAAATTTCCCCACCATCATTTGCCCAGTTGCCCAGCCCCAGGTCCTTAAAAACCCTCAGTTGGGACATCGCCCTGATCGCCGACGCGTCGGCTTGTCCAAGTTCCCTCGCGGCGGCGTCAACGGTGAGGTCCAAGAGGTATCGGTTGGAGACGCGAGTGATCGGGTCGGGAAATTCTTCGATGGGCTTCGTGGCGTCCTCGCCGGCTTGCAGAAATGTCGCCGTCGCTTCGGCGAGCGCTTCCATGAAGTGATCACGATCCTTACGAACCAATTGTTGCATCTGCTCGTCCGGCGGGAAAAGCTCCAGCACCTTGTCACCAAGCTTTTGCCCCCGTTTGCTTTCGTACAGCGGACGAATCTCATCCTTCTCCCACCAGATCATTCCGTGCTTATGACATCCCATGCAACTGACGCCATTGGTGATGAACACCGATCCGCCGTGCCCGTTGGGATCAAACACGACGTCCGGCGGTCCTTCATTGATGCGCTCGTCCTGTCCAGTCACCAGCATGTAGGCTTGCAGCCCATTGGGCAACCCGTAGATGATCTCGCCGCCATCATGTTCAAACGCGGCAAGCTGACGACCTTCGACGCTTTCAAAAACAGGTCCCAGTGGGCGACGCGTGAAGTCCCCCTTTTCACCGACACCCGGTTTGACGTCGTAGCTCTTCCAGTAATAACGACCTCCGCGAGTTGTATCATGACGTTCGAGCAATCGGTTCTGTTGGGAGACCCCGCTTTTTTGAAACGCCGCACGCGCAAGCTGGCCATTCTCAAAGTTGTCCTGAACGTTCACCCCCAGCGAAGTCTCCAGCGCCTTCGCATTTTGCGGTATGTTCAGCAACGTGTGATACAGCGGAGGACGCGATGCCATCGCCAAGAACCAGTCGGCTCGCAGGTAAGGAACACGCGTCCCGGTCACCCGGTAAATGTTTGTCGCCGTCTGACTGCTGACCTTCAGCCCATAAGGGTACAGCTTCAGCACCTCGTTCCAATGCCAATCGTCCCATCCGTAGTCACGCATATCGATCGCCAGAACCGTTTGATACCGCGCGTCCACGATTCGCGGTTTGACAATACGAGACTTGCTGGACAGGCTGTTGACCAGCTTGGAAAGCCCTGCTCGCACGAAGCGGAGGTCTTCGTCCGTCGTCGGCTCTTTTCCCGAAACATCGTTCCACAAATGCGCCAGCGAGAAGTACCGCGTGAACGGAACCGCATCATCGGGCAACGTCCGCAGATCATCTTCAATCGTCCGCAGGATCGTTTCTTCGCCAAGGAACTCACGCAACGGTCGATCATCTTCGGGTGGGAAATGTGCTCCCGCATCGATCCACTTTTTGAACGCCAACTTTTCTTCATCGCTCGGCTGAGGTTGGCGTTCGGGGGCACGTACTCGGTGTCGACAGCATCCCACAATCGAGAATTGGCCGCCTCTCCCGGCACGATGAACGGTTCCTGATCGGGAGCCTTGGGCCTCAGCATCGTCGCCAGATTGGTGACATCCAGACCCGGATACTTCGGCTCGTCCCCATGGCACTTCTTGCAGTACGTCTTCAAGAATCCAACGCCTTGCCGTGCTAATTCGACGTCAGCCGCTTGAATTGAAAAGCAAGAGACAGCATCAACGCTGAGTGAAACGATGATTGTTTTCGCGATTGTCATGAAAGCGATTTCCCCAGATCAAGGATGAATCGAGTGCTTGTAGCATGATAAACGATCCAGATCGCTCGATCTTCGCGAAATTTCAGAAAAAGATCGTTATGGTTTTGGCGAGGCTTTCGCTTTCAAACTTTCGCTCCGGTCGGGCAAGCCGACCGGGGGCGGCTCGGGGTGGAGTTGTGGTCTAGCTGTCAAACGGTCGCTCCCGTCGGGCAAGCCGACCGGGGGTGGCTCGGGTTGGGTCTTGTCGTCTAGCGCTGTCAAACGGTCGCTCCCGTCGGGCAAGCCGACGTGGGCGGGAGGCTGTTGCATGAGCCGCGACCCTTCGCACTTCAAACTTCCGCAGCCCCTTCGCCAGCTTGTTCGCGAGAGCCAACGTTTGTTGGCTAAACGGACTCGAATCGTTACCTTCTCATTCTTCCAGCAGCCCCTTGCCCCTGCCAGCTTGTCTGGCAGGAGCCGATGTTTGTCGGCTAAACTAACGAATCGTAAACATTTTCAAACTTTCAGCCTCTTTGCCCCCTGCCAGCTTGTCTGGCGGGAGCAAAGAAGTTTGTTCCGCCAACGCCGATGAGACCTTCGCCTCTCTACAAACCCGAAGGCATTGACCACCCCGCCTTCCACCTTCGCTACGCTTGGACCGGCTGGCCTCACTCTGGCGAAGCGTTCCCGCCAAAGCCTGATGAAGGCTTCTTCAGCGAACTTGCCGAGCGATATGAAGTAGACGGAATTCGGCTGCTGGAATCAAACTGGCGGACCGATCGAATCCAATTCACCTGCAGCGTCAAACCACAGGTCACTCCAATCTTGTTCACAAGCCGGTTGAAAGGGAGGCTGCAACATGCGTTACGAGCCAGCGGACTGAACACCCGCTTCAGCCGCAAGGTCGCCTTTCGGACGATCGGTGACAATACGCGGACGGCCGTGGAAAGATACGTTGCAAACCAAGTCGCAAAAGAGCGATTCATCGACGATCGGTTCTCATCAATGTTGGTTGAGTTCAGCGTTCAAGATCCGCACGTCGACTTACGCGTTCCGCAATCGACGCTCAGCGGACGGTATTGGTACAACTTGCATCTGGTGATGGTGACCGAGTCGAGATTACGATTCACGGATGAAACCTCGCTGACGAAACTTAGCCGCATGTGTGTTGCGGTGGCGAAGAAGAAGGGACACCGCGTCTCGGCTCGTTCGGTGATGCCCGATCACATACACCTGGCGCTCGGTGGAGTCGTGGAGGAAAGTCCCGAGGAGATTGCACTGGCTTATATGAACAACACGTCGTTTGCCTTTGGGCAGAATGCTTTGTGGCAACCGACGTATTATGTCGGGACATTTGGTGAGTATGACATGGGCGCGGTGCGTCGCGGGTAGCTGGACGAACTTGCGCTCCGGTCGGGCGAGCCGACCGGGGGCGGGTCACGTGTGGTTTTGTCGTCTAGCTGTCAAACGGTCGCTCCCGTCGGGCAAGCCGACCGGGGCAGAGGTGTTGCTTTGGCGAGCGGGAGACAACCGAGTTCCCGCCCATCAATGCGGCTGGTGAAGCGTGGCTACGGTCGTCCCTCCCTCGGCTTCACGCTTCGCCTGCACTCCGGCACCTTCGGTCGCTGCTCCGCCACGCTCCCTCGGGCCTACGTGCTGGCTACGCTCACCTTACTGGCTGGCTGACGGAAACTAGGCGGAAGCCCAGGCTGTTGTTCCGGAGGTCCGGCGTGAACCCGGACCGGTTCGCCGAGCGGCAAAGCCCGGCCGCGTTGTACCAACTGCCGCCCCGGTACAGCCGGAAAATGCCCGATGAAGGGCCGCTCGGATCAACCGACGGTGAATCCTTATAGTAATCCTCATCGTACCAATCGCTACACCATTCCCAGACGTTGCCATGCATGTCGTAAAGACCATATCCGTTGGCACGTTTCTGTCCAACACCGTGGGCATACTCCTCCCCCACTCCATCCGCGTTCTCGTAATACCATCCGTAGTCCTTCAGTGAAGATGCACCATTTCCCCAAAACTGTAAGCCGTTCCGCTTTCCGCCCGACAAGCGTATTCCCACTCTGCCTCCGTCGGCAATCGGTATGTGCGTCCTTCTCGAGCGGCTCAACTTTTTGCAAAACGCTACCGCATCTTCATAACTCACGTAGCTCGCCGCCACATCACTCCCTTCGATCGTGTATTCTTCATCCTTCCATGGCTCTGTCCCCATCACCGCCTTCCACTGACCCTGCGTCACCTCCGTCGTCCCCATATAAAAACCCTTGCTGATCGTCACTTGGTGTTGATGCTCATCGGCAATGCGATCCGCCTCCGATTCCGGCGAGCCCATCAAAAAAGTCCCCGCTGGAATCAGATTCAGCCGCATGCCGATGCTGTTGGTGAATTGTTTCGGGACGGAAGCATCCATCTTTCCGATCGTCCAGTTCGTACTGCTCCCCCCTCAAAACGGGTAACTGACCATCAGCGGCTCAATCGCTCGTTCAGCACGTAGTCATTGGTGCGTTTGCTCACGTAGTAGTTCAAACCTGCTAAATCAATCAGGCCAGCTTCATAGAACCGAGCATCGGCATCGCCACGCAAGTATTGGATCACATGATAGGTAAAAACGCTGTCCGATTTTGTCATGTTGCCAACTGAATTGACCGCTTTTGCAACTGAACAGCACGGACATCCCACCGGGAATGCTATGTCGGTTCTCGTAAACGCTGCCCAATTCAATCCGTTTGGCACTCTTGCATGTCCCTGCGTTGACAACACCTGCTCTTGGCAGGCATCGACCAACAGCAACTTGCGGCTGGCCGGAGAATCATTCAGCAGCTTGACGACTTCGCTAATCTTTAAAAGGGATGTCTTGTCGCCCAAATCCGCCTCGCTGGGACAAAGTAAGTCTCCTTCACGCCACTTGGCAGCGATGCTTCATCCTTGAACTGAACGCCATGCCCTCCGAGAACAACGACAAGCGAATCACCGTTGGCACAACTGCCCAGCCGAGCCTGCAACTGATCGAGAATCTTCTGGGCATTGGTCGGACGCATTCGAAACGACGACGCGTCGCTGGACATCACCATCGTCTGGAATCCCAAACCAGACAGCGCCTTGCCAACTTCCCGCGCGTCCTCGTCGCTGTACGGCAGGTTCTCAAACGTGTCGGTGTCGTAAACCTCCACACCGACCACCAGTGCGTATTTGTCTTGACCAAAGCCAAAGGAACAGAAGAAAACGCTGAGAATCGAAACAGCCAGATTGCTTCGCGAATGCATTGGAAAGACTCCCGTGGAATAACGTCGACACCATCATATACTTCGCGTGGCCGAACATGAAGTGATTCGCTTCATTAAATGCAAAAGCATCATTCCAGACCACGCACGGTATAAATCGTTGGCTTCGCCAATTCAAACGAATCAGCGGGTCAATCCTTCGGCAATCTTTCAATTTTTCAGAAACTTCGACTTTGATCGGAAGATTGCCACGCGGCGTGCGTTTCCTTGGGCGAATCACTTTTTCGTTACTCGCACCAAGGAGCAATCCAATGTTACAGATCAAATCTAAGTTCGCGGCGGCAGCCATCGCGACGGCCAGCCTGCTCGCAGTTGTCAGCAACGCGAATCAAGCGCAGGCCGGATGCTTACCCACCCCAAGCTCACCAACCAAGTTACAGTTACAAGACGGTGACGAAGTGGGTGGAGAAGGTCGTTCCTATCGCAAACAGGTCGTTCAGTACAAGCCGTGCGGTACGCCGTATTACGTTTGGACAACGGCCTACCGCACCGTCAAGGTTCCCGTGACCTACGAGGTCAAAGTTTGGCACTGATCAAAGTCGATTCGTGATCGTTCGACTTGCGCCATGGCGCGTTGACACGGCTCATGCGCCAACGACAATCTGAGGCATGAGCCTTTCGAACGATGAAATCAACGACTTGGGATTGCGTGTTGCATCAGGCGGTCCCGATGCGAGATTGCTTTAAGCAATTGGTCGATGCTCGCAACGGTTCGCTTTTGGCTTACGTGCGTGGGCGGACGAGCGACGATGCGGATGATATCGCGCAAGACGTATGGCTGAAGGTCTGGCACAACAGGGCCGGCTTTACGGCGGGCAGCTACATGGCATGGGTGTTGACGATCGCAGCGTCAAGTGATCGATGTTCATCGGCGAAATGAACGACGTAAAACCGTATCCCTGCCCGATGAGAACGTCTCTGCCGGGCATTCGCCGGAGGACTTGGCGGTCGAAGCCGAGTATTGGGCGAAGCTGAAAGACTGTGTGGAGTCGTGTCTTAACGAAACCGAACGAATGGTGTTTAAAGGAAACGTTGCCGGTGAGGATGCCGCAACACTTGCCATGACGCTGAATCTGACAAGGGATCGACTGTACCGCATACTCCACGATGCCCGCAAGAAACTTTCCCTTTGCGTCTTTAGCGGGGACAAGGAATGAAGCCGACGATTTTGAATATGCCCGAGTCATCCGACGCGGTGGGTCCCTGGCTGGAAGACGTCCTCAGCGGCGGCGACCTGCGAGGCCTGGTGGCGGAGTTGCGCGCCGTCCATGGCGATTCCGACGACAACTTGCAGCTCGATGCCGTGATGGGTGATCGCAAGCATGCCGTTGCAAACCAAGGACTAGCCGCACTGAATCGTGAAACGATCACGCTTCTGTTGACTCACCCGAATCTGTTGCTCGATCTGCAGGAGTTCCTGATCGTTGAAGGGGAAGAGTATTGGACGTCGAAGTTCAACGCCGACACCGAGTCGGCGCATAATGCGGCGGAGAACGTGCTGCGAAGGATCAATGATGAAATCCCCGAAAGCGATCTGGCCATCAAGGCACCTGAGTCCGAGCCGCCGACACGCAGATTCCTCTCGCTGGCGATTGCAGCGAGCGTGTTGTGCATCGTGGCAACAGCGTGGCTGTTGCGTCCATTCGGTGGCGACGAACAGATCGCATCGACCACGTGGGGCTGGGCTAATGAACAGAGTACGCCTCAGGACGCGTCTCCCGACGAATATCTGAACGCCATCGCTGATGGTGCGCAGGCGTGGTTCAAGAAGCCGCCAAGTGATAAGGAGTCGCTAATCAAAAGACTCCGAGAGTTCAACGATGGCTGTCAACGCCTGATTGAAATGGAGCACACCGCGGCTCAACCGAGACGACCGTGGGTGGCTCAAATACAATTGCCGGCGATGGAAGAAGGAGATCGAAAACCAACTCGCATCGGCTGACAATGTCGGCTACGCCGAGGCGTCGGAGAATGCCGATTCATTGGTCTCACGGATCGTCGACGAAATTCGTGACAGAGCCGAACAGGTGACGCATAACCGGTTGTCCGTCGGAGTCGTTTGAGATGGGTTGTCGGCTGACATACCAGTTAGCGGTGTGAATCGCATCGAGCGACCAAGTCGCAAGGTCAACCGAGAAATATTGATGCAAAGATAACATGAAACGCGTTCATTATTGTTATGGCCGCAGTCCGACGTGTCATGCCTGATCGTGCTATAATCGCATCGCAAAGCGTTCGCGGTTCCTGATTTGGCATCGTTGAGAAGGATCTTCGATTTGCCAGTGTCGACGTCCGCGCGTTCACTTTGAATATTTATACCGTGCGTGGTCTGGAATGAACCTTTGCATTTATACCGTGCGTGGTCTGAAACGATGCCTTCGCGTTAAATGAAGCGAATCACCTCGTTTCTGACCACGCGACGATGAGGCGAATCACCTCATTTTCGGCCACGCGACGTATATTGATCCTCTCCATGAAATCCGAAAGAAGCGAGTTTGCCGATGCGTTCCGAGATTCACTGTGCCGCAAAGATTTGGAGTCGGGGATCGGCTTACCGGGTTGTCGGTTTCTTGTCGATTGTGCTCGGCTGTGTGCATCCTCGGGTTGCGTTTTCAGTCGACGCAGCGGACGGACGATTCGCTGTCGAATCGAATCTTCGAGCAGGAGCCGCGAAAGTCGATATCACCCCCAGCGAGACCGACGGCGTCATGGTGACCGGTCATCGACGAAAGGTCTTTGGAGTCCGTGATCCTTTGCGAGCGGGCGTCCTTGTGTTGGACGACGGTGAAACAAAGGCCGCCATCGTAACCCTTGATACAATCGGAGCCTGGGAGGAGCTTGTCGCATTGGTGCGAGAACGGATTGAGGGACTGACGGAGATTCCGGCGGCGCATTATGGTCGCTGCGTCGCACAATCACTCGGGGCCGGCATTCGAGGCGAATTCGCAGTGGGGCCGCGAATTGGTGAACCGTTTGGGGGCCGCCGCTCAGGAGGCGATGTCGAATGCACGTCCGGTGACGATCGGTTATGGTCAAGATCGAATTGGTTTCGGGATCAACCGTCGCAAGACGATCAATGGTCGGGCCGTGGTGCGATTGAATCCCGACGGCCCGAACGATCCGCGTGTGAAGGTTCTACGATTCGACGATGGGGAATCGCTCACGCCCGTTGCCGTGATCATGCATGCGGTTTGCCATCCCTGCTTCTTCACGTGGGGTGACAAGGGTTCACAACCGTATCCGAACGGGTATCCGAAGATGAGTGCCGACTTTCCTGGTGAAGCACAGACGTTCGTCGAGATGTGTTACGCCAATCAAACCCGATCGCTGTTTCTGCAAGGGTGTGCGGGAGATATCCGACCCAATCTGCCGGGTTACCCTTATCGCTGCGCCGACGAAGCGGACATTCAGTGGGCTGGCCGAGATCTGGGGAGCGCCGTTGTCAGAACGCTGGCACGATCCGTAACGCGCGAGGAACTGCGGCATCGCGGTTCGTACTATGCAATCCGGGTGGCGCGATCGGTCGTTTCGCTGCCGGGGAAGGAAGGGCGAGTGCAAGCTGAACTGCAAGCAATGAAGATCGGCCCGTATCTGTTGCTTACGATGCCGGGGGAGCCGATGGTGGAGTACGGTTTTAAATTGGAAAAGGCGATCGACGATCGAGCGATCCCGATCATCGTCGGATATGCAAATGGTAATATTGGTTACATCGCAACGACTGATGCTTATGCGGTGGGAGGGTATGAACCGAATCGGTCGCAGCTCGCTCCCGAAGCGGAAGCGATGATCGTCAGCGAGCTGGCTCAGCTTGCCGATCGTGTGGTCGGCGACGTCTTCGAGTCCTTCTCGAAACATCCCAAGGATGTCCAGCAGCGTGAAGAACTTGAGAAGCAATTGAAAAGTCGAGATTCAACGGAAGCGAAACAGTAAAAACATGAAATCAGCAGACGATGCGGCGCGGCGTGCGTACTGGGCCGAACAAATGGAGTTGGGGTACAAGTTGGTCGAAGAAGTCCTGTCGTTTGAAGTGCGGGAGTGCGGGGAGGGCTTTGCCTCCATTCCCGATGCGGCGACCGATGCCAACGTGGAAATGCGTTTCTCGGAAACCAAGCTTGCTGGAAAGATTGACCGCTTGTATTTCGTTCGGCAAGGTTTGGTGCAAGACCTGGTCGCCATCGGTCGTGACATGAACCAGCGCGGTTGGGTCTTGAAGATCGAAGATGGGTTTCGATCGATGGAAATGCAAAGCCAACTGGTGCGCACGCCGGAACTGTTCGACGCCATCCTTCGCAAATGCATCTGGGAGAACGGTGGCCGGATTCCTCCGCCGGAAATGGTGTTCCGCCGAGCGATTGTGTTGATCGCCAATATTCCGAAAGTTGGCACGCACATGTCCGGTTCGGCTGTCGACATCTCCGTCATCGATCGTGACAACGGCAATGAAGTTTGGCGGGGGAACAGCTATTTGGAAATGAGCGAGCGAACGCCCATGCGGTCGCCTTTCATCGACGCGGATGTTCTTGAAAATCGCCTCGAGATCACATCCATGATGGAGAAGCATGGCTTCATTCATTTTCCGTACGAGTTCTGGCATTACAACAAAGGTGACGCGATGGGACATCTGCTCACCGGTCAACCGGCTCCCGCACGCTATGGGCCGGTGCATTGGGATCCGCGATCCAACGCGGTCGTTCCTTACGATGATCCGCTCAGCCCACTTCATCCGATCGACGCAATCGAACAAGAAATCGCCTCCGCGATGCGACGCGCCGAAGCCAACGAACACCACGCCGACGCATACGATGATGCAAGGCCGTCATTTCAATGAATGCACGACGCCGCTTTGCACTCGCCCTGCCATTACGCTTTCTTCGTCAGCACAGCTTTCTTGCGACGCGGAAACAGTGTCGTGCAAATCTGACAGCGGGTTCCATCGCATTGTCGCGCGGTGCAGTGTTCACGTCCGTAGTAGATGATCTGCAAGTGCAGCACATTCCAGCTCGACATTGGAAAAAGCTTCTTCAAGTCATGTTCGGTTTGAACAACGCTCTTTCCATTGGTCAGCTCCCAGCGCTGGGCGAGTCGATGGATATGAGTATCGACGGGAAACGCCGGCTCACCGAAAGCTTGGCTCATCACAACCGATGCGGTCTTATGTCCGACACCAGGAAGGGACTCGAGCGCTTCGTAGGTGGCTGGCACGTTCCCATTGAAATCGGCAACCAACCGATGACTCAGCGCCACGATGGCCGCCGCTTTCTTGGGGGCCAAACCCAATGGACGGATAATCTTCAAGACGTCATCAACCGATTGTTGACACATCGCTTCGGGGGTGTCGGCCAATGCGAACAATTCGGGAGTCACGCGATTGACCATTGCATCGGTGCATTGCGCGCTAAGCAACACCGCCACCAACAAGGTGAACGGGTCACGATGATCCAACGGAATGGCGGGTTCGGGATATAGTTCGGCCAACCGTTCCCTGATGTAATCGGCTCGCTGCTGCTTTCGCATCAGATCGATTCGCCGACGTAAGGTGGCGTCTGCCCTGAGATTTCAGCCAGTGCGTTAGCCGCGGCCCGCTGTTCCGCATCCTTCTTGCTGCGTCCCCAGGCGGGCGTGCGAAGTTCGCCATCGACCATCACCGCAATCTGGAACCGCTTGCTATGATCGGGGCCAACTTCGCTGAGCAGTCGATAGCTGGGGGTCGTGCTGAAATCGCGTTGAACGAGTTGCTGCAAATTCGACTTGTGATTGTCATCGCCACGTGAATTGATCGCTTCGGCGACATCATCGACCAACCATTGATGCAGCAAGGTACGGATCTTTTCAAAGCCGCCGTCCAAATAAATCGCGGCGACGATCGATTCAAAGACATCCGACGTCAAGGACTTGGGGAAGCTGCGATTCTGCCGAACGCCTTTGCCCACCAATAAGCATCGATCCAACCCCAATCGCTTTGCCACCCGCGAACAGGTTTGGCGACTGACGACATTCGACTTAATCTTCGTCAATTCCCCTTCATTCAAATCAGTACGCTCGTGATAGAGCCATTCGCAAACAACCGCTCCTAGAATGGCGTCCCCCAGGAACTCAAGTCGCTCGTTGGAGTTCAGACGGTGCGAAGCCCCGATGCATGGGTCAACGCCTCCAACAGCAGGTTGCGGTCGTTGAAGACATGGCCGACGATCTGCTCGCACATGTCAAGCCGCTGTTCGGCCGTCAGAGCGTCGCAATCGAAGCTGTCCTTCATCGGACCAGCCTGCTTCCCATCATTCATCGAGGGGGCCGATGACGTGACATCGTCGACGACTGACGCCACGGCATTTGAAGGGGCGGGATCGCGTTTCATTTGGCCGATCGATGGATCCGCCGAGACTGAATTGTTGTTCATAGCGCAGGAATTAGTCCTCATTGTACGTCGCGCGGAAATGCGTGAGGGATTCGCACTGGTTGATGCGAAGGCGTCACTTCAAACCGCGAACGGCGGAAACCATGTTGTAGGTATCGTGAGTAACTAACCCGAGGCGTCATCAAGGTACAGCAGCCCGCCTTCTGTTGTCTCACCTTAGGCCTTGATGACGTTTCGGGTTGGAAACATCGCTGTTGCAAGATGGTGCGGTTTTTTGGTACGCACCACTTGTACAGACCTCTGAATTCTACGCCCTTTGCAACGATCCGTGGAAGGGCCATTTTTCAGCGAAAGGCATCGGTGATGGGTGATGCTCTGACGTTAAACATGGTGAAGAACGGAACGTGCAGTGGACATTTTTACCAGCAAGGCAACCGACATGGATGTTCCGACGAACGAAACCGGCAACGACCTTGAAAATCTCAATCCAAACGTGCGTTATCATGCCTTGGCGGCGATGATCGACGGAAACCCCTCGCTTGGGCAGTTGACTGCGGAATTGCTTCGTGCGTCGAACGATCCCTCGCCCGCAGTCCAACAGCTTGCAATCGCCAAGCTTGAAGATCTGGAATCTCCCGATCCATCGCAGGTTCCCGATATTCTTCGGTTTATCCAGCGACCGGCCGACAGTGAAACCGTCTATTGGGGTATCACACTGATCGGTCGCATGGGGGCCGAAGGGGCAGAAGCGGTTCCGATGCTCGCCGGGGCTCTCGCCAATTCCCCCTTTCCGCACGTACGCGAAAAGGCAGCTTGGGCTCTCGGGCAAATCGGACCAGCGGCTGAAGGAGCCCTGGCGGTGTTGCAAGATGCGGCGAGGCAAGGATCGCCACGCCTGAGCCGATTGGCATCGCAAGCGATCGAGCGATCGGTCGGCAAGAACGCCGCGTAACGAAACGTCGCAACGAAGTGTCCTTAAAAATAGTAAGAACCCTTGCGTCATCTGAACTTATATGTCGCGTGGGCAGAAATGAGGTGCCTCGCTTCATTCAACGCGAAGGCATCATTTCAGACCACGCACGGTAGAACGTGTCGCATTGAACCAAGCACCGCGGGCAAGGAGGCCTGACGTGGCGAGGAAACGCCCGAAATTCACAGCCATTCCGTTTGGCCGGTTCGTTGGACCGCCGCTATCGATTGTGCTGTTGATCGTCGCGGGATACGCGGCGTTGACGGGTCGTCTCGGTTTTGTCATGTCGCTGCTGAACCGCGACTTGGCCAACATCGGTGAGCAAACGGAAACCGGCCAGACCGAGATCTTGAACACTTCCGCTGCCGGTCCGACCATCAAGTCCCCCGATGTGCTTCGGGTCGCGACCTTCAACATTGAAATCTTCGGCAAGGCAAAGTCGGAAAACCCGGAGGTTATGAACTATCTGGCGCTCATCCTGAGGCAATTCGATGTCATTGCCGTTCAGGAAATTCGTAGTGCGGAACGGACGCCGGTCGATGCGCTACTACAACGGATCAACGCCAGCGGCGATCAATATCAAGTCGTCTTGAGCGAACGTTTGGGGCGTACCGACAGCAAGGAACAATACGCCTATTTCTGGGATGCAACCCGCGTCGATTTGATCCAGGGTTCGGTCTACCTCGTCAACGACGAGCAAGACTTCATGCATCGCGAACCATTTGTCGCCAGCTTTCGCAGCCGTCGCTCGGCCGCTCCCGGATCGCAGCCATTTAGTTTCACAATGATCAACGTTCACACCGATCCCGATGAAACGACGCAAGAGTTGAACGTCTTGGACGACGTGTTTCAAAGCGTCCGCGCGTACGAGTTCTCCGAGGACGACTTCATCCTGGTTGGCGATCTGAACGTCGAAAGCAACGAACTGGGCGAACTGGGAATGATTCACGCAATCGAATCGCTTAATCGAGAAAAGACAAACACGGCGGGGAGCCGCTGCATCGATCACATCATCATCGATCGATCGGTCACCACCGAATGGATGTCCGCGGGAGTCATCCATTATGAACGCGACCTGCAACTGACCCGCGAACAAGCCGACCTCATCTCCGACCATCGTCCCGTCTGGGCCGCGTTCGACATCAACGAACACGCGCCACGCGGGGTCCTCGCATCGCGTCCAACCACAGCCGCACGCTAAACATCGCCAGTTTCCAGTGATGGCGCGGCAGCTATTTGCTATCGGTACTTCGTTGCGATCGGACATCCAGCGAACACCCACCTTGCTGCGGAAAGTGGGCCTAGAATTCAAACGACCAAAAACACGACGACGTCCTCCCGTGCTACGAATGGTTCTGAACGGTCGGTAGCGGCGGAAGCTTTTCCAATCACGAAGAACGGGCTCTGCCCACCAATATCTCAATGAAGATCATGATTCGTTTGCAACATGCGTTGTATTTAAAGTCTCGAATCAGGAAAACCCCCCGGCTTGACTCGAACGCGTTTATCGACACTGGAACGATCAACCAGACCTCATCGCGGGCGTCGTTGTCAAACGGTTTGAACTGGCAACCATCCAGTTGATCGAAGA
Source organism: Pirellulaceae bacterium (assembly GCA_041399105.1). Classification (GTDB taxonomy): domain Bacteria; phylum Planctomycetota; class Planctomycetia; order Pirellulales; family Pirellulaceae; genus Rosistilla. The sequence continues at coordinate 14,609 of JAWKTL010000021.1, forward strand.
GAAAGAGCAATCCCTGATGTGCCAAATTGCCGTGCGAACCGACGGCCGCTTTCGTGCGCGGGATTCTCGCACCATGTCTCGATCTGCAATCGACCTTCGCGACGTTCAACTTGCTCCTGGCGGATCGAATCAGATCCAGTTGTTCGTCGGATCGTTGTTTCAATGAACGGACGTGGCGTCCTAGCATTGGGTCATAGAACAGACTCACGCGAGTTTCGCCACACGCTTCGACAGCTTCACGCAAGAGTAGTGCGAAACTCAATGGCACTTGATCCCAACGAACAAAAGTCATATTCGAAACCCCTGAGGCAGCGACGAAGCGGGAGTGGTCGATCAAGTTCAATGCGATAGTTGGGAAGGTCATCCGGTGCGAGCAAGTTGGTAGGCCAACCACCAAATTGCGTGGACGCCGTCCGTCCCTGCGTGCTAAGCACGTCAGCATAAGCCTTTCAGTTTAGTCAGCAGTTGAGCGTTAGATCACGGTTCCGAAGAACCGGATGCTAAGGCGAGGGCCGATAAAAGCGTACCGAAGGATGGACTTCCAGTCCGTCCGTAAGTGACAAGCTCGGACAGGAAGTCCTTCCTACCGTGAAAACGGCAGGTACATTTCTATTGGCCGTTCGCCTTAGTGAATGTCGCTCCGCGGAGACCGCCGAGCTACTTTGTGATCGAGCGTCCCTATGCGACCTGCCAAGTGTCGCCGGAATTGAATAGCGTTTGCAGATCGCCTTCCCCTTGCTTGGCCTTTGCCTGGGCGACTTGATTGTTGATTTGCTCGTCGTAGGTCGCGATCCCCTCGACATCACGCAAGACGCCGATCGGTTCGGGCATTTCGGGGTAACGCATGCGGCTGAGCATAAAATGGATGGACGGATCGACGGATTTCTCATCGTGGAACAACAAGTCGTCTTCGGCCACGTCACTTAAACTGACGATCTCCAAATGCGTGCCAACTTGACGGATTCCCTTGTCGCGATTGGCTCCGAAAATAAGCGGCTTGCCGTGTTCGAGTTCGATCGTGTTTTCAGGCCGCTGATTTTTCTCTTGAGCATACGCCATCGCGCCGTCGTTGAAGACGTTGCAGTTCTGATAGACTTCGACCAGCGAAGTCCCCTTATGAGCGGCGGCACGCAGCAAGGTGTCGGCAAGATGTTTCACGTGAGCATCCATCGAACGGGCGACAAAGGTCGCTTCAGAAGCGATCGCGACGCTTAATGGATTGAGCGGATGATCGATCGACCCCATCGGCGTGCTTTTGGTGACCTGTCCCTCGGCGCTAGTCGGAGAATATTGCCCCTTGGTCAAACCGTAAATGCGGTTGTTGAACAGGACGATGTTGATGTCAAGATTCCGACGCAAGACGTGGATGAAGTGATTGCCGCCGATGGAGAGGGCATCGCCGTCGCCGGTAATCACCCACACCGACAGATCGGGTCGGGTTGTCTTCAGTCCGGTAGCGAATGCCGGCGCACGACCGTGGATGCTGTGCATTCCGTAAGTGTTCATGTAGTACGGAAAGCGGCTGCTGCAACCAATGCCACTGACGAAAACGGTCTTCTCACGTGGAATACCAAGTTCGGGCAGAATCTTTTTCATCTGCGCCAAGATGGAATAATCGCCGCAACCGGGGCACCATCGGATGTCTTGATCGCTTGCAAAATCGGTGGCTTTAAGAACGGGCAGGTTCATGGTTCTGTTGATTGTTCAAATGTTTGAAGGAGACGGAAGGCAAAGGGCAACGATACGGAGACACCTTAACTGGCTTTCTTGCCGTTTGTCGCGGAACTCACGGCGGGACTTTCGGCGACACTGTGGATCTTGTCCATCAGTTCCGAAACGCTGAAAGGTTTGCCTTTCACTTTGTTGAACCCTTGGCAGTCGACCAAGTATTTCGATCGCAACAACATCCGCAATTGGCCGCTGTTGAGTTCAGGGACCAAGACCGTCCTGAACGATCGGAGCAGGTCGTTCATGTTTGTCGGCATCGGATTGAGGTAACGAATGTGCGCGTGCGAGACACTTAGGCCTTCGCGACGGCAGCGTTCGACCGCAGTATGGCACGATCCATAAGTTCCGCCCCAACTGACAATCAGCACGTCCCCTTCAGGTTCACCATAGACCTCTTGCAGCGGAATATCGTCGGCGATTCCTTCGATCTTCGCGGCTCGCTTGTCGGTCATCAATTGATGATTGTCCGGATCGTAACTGACATTGCCCGTGCCGTCCGCTTTCTCCAAGCCGCCGACACGATGCATCAGGCCGGCTGTTCCGGGAATCGCCCACGGACGCGCAAGATTTTCGTCGCGGGAATAGGGAAGGAATGGTGAATCTCCATCCTTCGCCGCGGGCGGGTGTGTGACGGGAATCGGTTCCATCGCGGCAACGTCGGGGATCTTCCACGGTTCGCTTCCGTTGGCGATGTAACCATCCGACAGCAGGATGACGGGAGTCATATACTTGACGGCAATCCGCCACGCCTCTTGAGCGACGTCGAAGCAGTCCGCTGGGCTGCGAGCGGCGATTACGGGCAAAGGGGCTTCGCCGTTGCGATTGAACATTGCCTGTAGCAAATCGCTTTGCTCCGTCTTGGTTGGCAGGCCGGTGCTTGGTCCACCCCGCTGAATGTTCATCACGATCATGGGGAGCTCCAAGATGAACCCAAGTCCCATCGCTTCGGCTTTCAACGCGATGCCCGGTCCGCTGCTGGCCGTCACCGCCATCGAGCCACCAAAGGCGGCACCGATCGCCGCACAGCAGGCCGAAATCTCGTCCTCCGCCTGGAACGTTCGGACGCCAAAGTTCTTGTACCGGCTCAGCTCGTGAAGCACATCACTGGCTGGCGTAATGGGATAACCGCTGTAGAAAACTTCCTTGCCGCTTCGCTTGCCAGCGGCGATCAATCCCCAAGCCAATGCTTGATTGCCCATCATGTTCTTGTATGTACCGGGCTCGAGCTTGGCGGGTGCGACGCGATAGCTAATGCCGAATGCCTCGGTGGTTTCGCCGAACGCCCAGCCGGCTCGCAGCGCCTTCTCATTCGCGGCGGCAACTTCGGGAAGCTTCTTGCCAAACTTGTTGTTAATGAATCGAAGGGTTGGCTCAAGGGATCGACCGAACAGCCAGTAAACCAAGCCCATGGCGAAGAAGTTCTTGCAGCGATCCGCTTCCTTCATGCCAAGCCCAAGTTCTTTGACCGCGTCCCTCGTCAACTGCGTCATCGGAACTTTGAATACGCGATAGCGTTCTTCGATCTCTTCAGTGATCGGATCATCGGTCAAGGCAGCCAACTTCAGTGCCTTCGCGTCGAAGCCGTCCTCGTTGGCGATCAGCAAGCCGCCACGACGTAGGTCGCCGATGTTGGTGACCATTGCCGCTGGGTTCATGACCACCAGTGCGTCAAGCACATCGCCAGGCGTGAAAATCTCTGTGTTGGCGAACTGAACTTGAAACCCACTCACGCCGGCTCGCGTGCCACGCGGAGCACGGATCTCGGCGGGAAAGTCGGGGAAGGTGGCGATATCGTTCCCCAACAAGGCGCTGGTATTGGTCAATTGGGTGCCCAGCAACTGCATGCCGTCCCCCGAATCGCCCGCTAAACGAACCGTGATTCCATCGACTTCGGAAATTTCCTTGTCAGTGATTAGCTGACCTTCAGGTTGTACCGACATGTGAGCGTATTGTCCTGCTTTAAATGCAAAGGTGGGTCTGTAGGGGATATATCGAAAAAACAGGCGGGCCACAGTAAAGCAAAATTCAGAAATCGCCGACTTGATCTCGGGCCGCCAGCCCCAGAAGTTTGCTTATTGTACGCTTATTGGCCTGTTTCCGGCAAATGGGTATGCGTCGCGTGGTCAGAAATGAGGTGATTCGCTTCATTTAAGGCGAAGGCATCATTCCGGACCACGCACGGTATAGCTCTTGTCGGATGCGCTTTTTTGAGAGATTACAAGCGTTTGGCTCGCCGGACTACTGAAAGCGTTCAAGCAGCTTCTTTGACAGCCGGATTCCCTCATATTCGTCGGGCGTGCCCCCTTCCCATTCGATACCGACCCATCCATCGTAACCGGTGCTGAGAACAATATCCATTAAACGAGCATAATCGAGGTTCGCTTCATTCCCTTGATCGTCAAAGGCATAGGTCTTGGCGCTGACCGCTTTCGCGTAGGGCATCAGCTCTTTGGTGCCAAGATAATTATCGTACTTTTCGCCGCCCCCTCGGTTGATCCAGAAATTGCCAAAATCGGGAAGCGTTCCACAGTTTTCCATGCCAACCTTCTCGATCGTTCCGGCCAGCCATTTCCCATTGGAAGACAGGCCACCATGGTTTTCCACAATCACATTCAAACCGTGAGGCTTCGCGAATTCGCTCAAACGACGTAGACCGTCGGCGGCCAGCTTCTGTTGCTCCTCGTATTCACCAGCACTGCCGGCATTAACTCGAACGCTATGACAGCCAAGTTCCTTTGCCGCCTCGACCCAGCGGTAATGGTTCTCGACCGCTTTGGTGCGCGCCGAATCATCGGGATCCCCAAGCCGTCCTTCGCCATCAACCATGATCAACAACTGCGTCACTCCCTGGTCGGCGGCCCGTTTGTTCAGCTCCGCTAGATAGTCGGCATCCTTTGCTTTGTCTTTGAAGAACTGATTGACGTATTCGATGCCATCAATTCCGAACTCTTTCTTTGCGGTTTCGGCAAACTGCAGATTGTCCAGCTTTCCGCTGCGAAGCGTGCGATGCAACGACCACTGGGCCAACGAAATCTTGAATTTCGGTTTCGTTTCAGATTGTGCCAGCAAACTTCGGCTCAACGAGGCCGCTGCGAAACCAGCAAGCGCGGACGCCTGCATGAATTGACGACGGCTAGATACCTGTTGCATAAATCGGATTCCTTTTTCTTCAATTAGTTGTGGGTTCGGGGAAGGAGAAATCAAAGTCGGCGGGACTTCGATCTTCCGAGTTCAAATCAGCTTCCATTTCAGCTACAGCGTAGTATATACGTCGTGCCGTCAGAAATGAGGTGATTCGCTTCATTAAATGCAAAAGCATCATTCCAGACCACGCACGGTATAACAGCAATCGCGCTCATTTATGAGATATAGTAGCAAGGATTTCCAAATTGGGAAATGTCGTCGATGTTTGGCATATTAAACGTTCACAAACCGATCGGAATCACATCGCGCGAAGTCGTCGGTCGCGTATACCGACACGTTCGTCCCGACAAGACTGGCCACGCCGGCACGCTGGATCCGATCGCCTCGGGCGTCTTGTTAATCCCGATCGGAGCCGCTTCGCGTCTGGTGCCGTATCTGCATCAATTGACCAAGTCGTACCGTGCCACCTTTTTGCTCGGACGCCGCAGCCCCTCGGACGACTCCGAGACCACCATCGAAATGCTTTCGGACCCTCCCCGTCCGACTCGGGACCAGCTGGCCGACGCCGTCACCGCGATGGTGGGACAAGTGATGCAGCGTCCTCCGGCCTACTCCGCAATCAAAGTCGCGGGCCGACGGGCGTATGATTTGGCCCGCAAAGGAAACGAGGTTGCCCTGTCGGCTCGACCGGTGCGAATCGACCGAATCACCATTGAGCATTACGAATATCCGGAGTTAGTCGTCAGTGTCGAATGTGGTTCGGGAACATACATTCGAAGCATCGGACGCGACTTGGCCCAAGCGTGTCAGTCCGAAGCAATCATGACGGCGCTGGTTCGCACGGCAATCGGTCCATTCTCTATCGAAAACGCTCTCGCCGTGGACGCTCTTTCGCTCGATTCGATCAACGCGGCGATCCTACCAGCGGCTGTGGGAGTGAGACATATGCCGACGTTTATTCTCAACGCGTCCGAAGTTCAAGAAATCGTCCACGGTCGAAACATTGCGCGTCGCCCCGTCGACTTTCATGGAGCGCTTGTTGCCGACGACAATGCGATCGAAGAGTTCGCCGCACTCAACACGGAGGGAGGATTGGTCGCAATTCTTGTCTTCAAGGGAAATCGCCTCGCCCCGAAACGCGTTTTTCCCGTCGCTTGACCTTGGAAGTGGAATCGAGCGATGCATCTCTCTGTCGATGACATCGACCTTGAAGCCCATTCTATCACCCAACAGCGGATGCTCCTGGGTATCCGCAAACCGTTGCCGATCACGCCTGCAAGAGATTGCAGCGAGCACGCAAGAAATAGCAGATGTGCAAAACATGCGAGCATCGGCGAAAGATTCGCCGGTGACGATGATAAATTCGCCTCGCCAAGCGTGAATCGGTGTCGATGGAAATATTGTTAGATTTCTTTTTCGAACGTGCAACGCAACGGAATGACCGTCTCGCCGACCGCAACGCAGCGATGCACGCTGATGGGAATGTTTGTTGCATAGCCGGGTCGACTGCCGGGACCCAAGTTGCAACGCCCTTTGATGGTGTTCGACCTGGGACCGCTCTTGAGAATCGTTCGGGCGTGTGCATTGTGTGACGCGTCATTGTTGAACGATCCGTACAACGCTGCAATTTATGGAGTTCAGTGAATGCCAGTTTCAAAGTTCCGTTTTCCCATCACCTACCGGCGTCGTGGTCTAACGCTGCTGGAGTTGATTGTTGTAATGACTGTTTTGGCCGCGACGGCGGCAATTGTCCTGCCCCTTCTGCCAAACTTGCTTCGCCGAGCACATAAAGTGACCGACGCTACTCAGACGGCTGAAATGAGTAAAGCCATCCAAACGCATCATGCTGCGTATCTCAGCTATCCAGATCAATGGGATCTGATGACGGAAGCCGGTGGAGCGCTGCCCGATTTCATACCGGCCGACGATGGTGCTCCCTTCGGAGGCGCGCAGATCGATACACTCTCGGAGGATGAGGTCAAGGCGTTGAAACGTGTTGGTATCACTCTGGGGCATCATTTCGTGCAGACCGCTCCAAATCATCCGACGGAAGATCCATATGCGGCATCTGTTCTGGCCCCCACGACGTTAACGTTTGATACGACGCCGGTTTTTGTAATCGATGCGACGACCACCGGGGAGTATCCGGTCGAAATATCCAACGATCTTCAACGCGACCCGACAGCGCGATTCGTCGTATTCGGTGCTGGACCACGGGCAACCATGGTTGGAAAGATCATTCAAAACGCTCCAACTTCGGTTCCTCAGAACGTTGAGTTTACTCCGTCGACACTCTATTCTCGAATCGGCGTCATCTTCCAGGTTGCAGGAACAGGAATTCTGACAACCAAACGCGCACGCTTTATCGGCGCGGTCGCGTTGGAAGACGACGAGATCAAAAGCACCGAGAAGGATCTGGTCGGCTACTACGACATTGCCGCCAGCGGCCAATGAATTTGAGCGCGTTTTATTAAACGGACGCTCAAAAGATGATTCGGCACGGAGACGATTTATACCGTGCGTGGTCTGGAATGATGCTTTTGCATTTAACGAAGCGAATCACCTCATTAAGCACCAACGCATAAGTTTTTTCGTTTAACGGCAAGCCGAAGGCGACGTTTTCCAGTGTTTCGCCGTCGCCTTCGGCTTGCCGTTAAACGAGTTATGCTCAAGAACTTATGCACGGGTGCTTATCGGCCACGCGACGTATGGAATGCGTCACTCGATTCGGCGAGGACCTTGCGTTCTCGTCGAACCGAGTAGGAAACCGATTCGCACACCCAAGAAAACCGCAGCTAGCGATGTCGGCTCACGTTCTCTCAGGCAATAAGATCGTCTCCGGCGAACAGCAAGTCATCGACCGCTTCATCGTCCACTCGAGTTTCGTCGACCTCCACCTCGTTCTCAGTGACACGTTCCTGGGAAGCGAAATAACTATCGACGCTCTCTTCATAAGCTTCAATCGTTTCGGTCGATTCCGAAAGCGTCTCAGGAGGCAACGCCGCATCGAGAGTCTCTTCCGGTTCCGAATCGATTGAAGGGATCAACGGTGGTGTTGCAAGTTCGCTGTCGACCGGAATCTCACGCAATGCGAGATGATTCATGACATTCAACGCATCGATCGGCGTCAACTGGTTGTCCTCATTGACATCCAGATACTGCAACTCGTCGCTGAAGAAACCGTCTCCATCTGGAGCGGATGCCAGACGCGAGATACCGTTGATGACGATCAGAGCGTCGATCGGTGCCGACTGGCCATCATTGTTGACATCGAAACGGGAGGCGGGATTGGTCAGAATCCTGGGCACAATGTTTCCGCCCAACAGGTCAACCTGATACGTCCGTGCTCCGTCGATGGCGGGGTACTCGATAAAATAATTCCCCGCCGGCAGACTGATGGGGCCAGTTCGGACTTCTTCGACAAGCGACCGATCGGCATCCAGGATTCGAGCGAGGTTCGTCACCGAAACCGTTCCGACGGGGATGATTTCAATGACACTGTCCGTCGTCGCGCGAATGGGAACAAGGGTCAGGCGAATGCTCGCGGACACTTGATAGGGCCCGAACGCGATGTCCAATGTCAAGAACCGAACGTTCGGATTTGTGTTTCCATCGGGCAACAAGAGGCTGACGGTTGTCGTATCCGAGCCACCTTCGTTGCTGACGGTGTAGGTGAAACTGTCGGTTGAGCCAACGAAGTCAACGTCGCGTTCATAACGAATCTGATCATCGCTGGTGTCGTTCGGTGTGTCGTTGTCGAAGATTGTAACCGTGCCGCTTGCTGAGCTGCGTTACATTCGTAATCGACAATCCCTCGCCCATGTCATTTTCCAGAACGTCGAGCCATTGAACGATGACTCCTTCACCAATGTCGTACTGGTCGGCGACGGCAACGGGCGCGTCGGGCGTCCCATTGTCTCCGTTGAGCGGCCGACTCGAACGCACCGATGTCAACTCCATCGCCTTGCGGTCGCGAGACACCTCGCTGGTCGGTTTGTAAGCGGGTTAGCGTCCCCGCGCCCAGAGCGGGACTACCGGCGAGCAACGCGTGTGTTCGCGTTTCGCCACCGTTGTCGGCAAGCGGAGCCAATCGCCGTCAACACCGGTGACGTTGTTATCTCCCGAAACCGAGGCGCCGCTCAGGTCGCTGACCAAATTAAAGCCACCGCCAGACAACGCCCCGGACACATCGGGGGGCTGTCGATGCCGTGTTGCCGCTGAAGATCGAGTTCGTCGCTGAAACGACGCCGCCGTCAATGTTCACGCCTCCCCCGACGTTTGCCGAATTGTTCGCGACCGTCGCCGATCGAAGATCGATCGTCCCCGCATCCACGAGAATGCCGCCTCCCGCTCCGGAAGTGTTGTTGGACGATACCGTGCTAGTGCTGATCGTCACCAACCCACCCTCGCTCAAGATGCCGCCACCATCGACGCGTCCCGTGTTCCCAGCGATCGTCGATGTCACGATGGTTATCGATCCGTCCGCACCGTCGTTGAACACACCGCCACCGAAGTCGGCGCTGTTTCCAGAGACCTCAACATCGGTCAGCGACAAGGTAGCAAGCGAACTCGAAGGATTCCAAAGTCCACCCCCTTCGTTCGCCGCCTCGTTCCCCGCGACACGTCCACCGGTCAAGGCTGTCGTCGCGGCACCGCTGATGTGAATCGCTCCACCATTGATACCTGCATAATTGCTCATCAGATCGACGCCGCTGAGAAGCACCGTCCCGCCATTGTTCTCAATCCCACCACCGGCTCGGTCGGCTCGGTTGTTCTCAATCGATCCCGACACAATGTTCAGCGTGCCGTTATCCGAGTTCAAGATTCCGCCGCCATTGCCGAGGTTACTGACCGCCAGATTGTTCGTCACCAACGTATTCTGCAACGTCATGCTTCCATCGTTGAAGATGCCCCCTCCCCCTTCGCCTGGACCATCGCCTAGTGCTTCGTTGCGAGAGATCACCGCATCATCGATCGTCACGGTTCCACCATCGTTGAAGACGCCCCCGCCCCCCTGTTCGGTGTCCGTGCCTTCGGCAACATTCCCCGAAATGACTCCTCCGTTAATATCGAGCACCCCGACTGCCGAGTTCCAAAGTCCACCCCCCTCGGCGCTCGCCGTATTGCGCAGAACATAGCTGTCGTTCAACGTGACATTTCCCGCGCCCGTAATGTGCAGGCCGCCACCGTTTCCGGGACTATCGCCGGTCGAATTGCTAATCAGATCGACGCGCGTCAAGGTCACACTCTCCCCGGCATTGTCCTCGATTCCCCCTCCCGCACGATTGGACGTGTTACCGGTGATCGATGAATCGCTGACCGTAAGCGTTCCGCCGGTGTTGTTAAGGATTCCGCCGCCACTGCCGCTGGAACCAAGTGCATGATTTCCGGCAATCGTGGAATCCGTTACCGATACGCGACCGCCATCGTTGAAGATGCCCCCGCCTCCTTGATCGCTGCCGTCGCCAAATGCCTCGTTGCGACTGACTGTCGTCCCGCTGACACTCAGCGTTCCGCCCGAACTGTTCCACAATCCGCCACCTTCGCTGTCAGCGACGTTATCGTGGACGCTTCCTCCCGTGATCGAAACCATACCCTCACTGCTTGTGTGCAACCCGCCACCATTGATTCCGGCATGATTGCCGATGAGATCCACATCGGTCAGTTCGGTTGTGCCCACGTTCTCAATGCCCCCACCGGCACGCGCCGCTTCGTTGCCGATGATCGAGGTCTGCGTAACCGTCAGAGAGGCTCCCTCAGCATTCAGGATTCCGCCACCATTGCCAAGTCCAACATTCGCCGTATTCCCTGAGATCACGCCGCCATCAATATTCAAGGTACCACCATTGAATACGCCGCCACCGCCAGTCCCCGGTGAATCACTACCGCTGCTGTTACCGATGAACGACGTGTCGGTAACTTCGACCGCACCTCCCTCGTTGAACAGCCCTCCGCCGTCACCAGATGCTTCGTTGTTGATAATCGTCGCGTCCCTAATCGTGATCGAACCGCTGGCCGAACGGATTTCCGCCGCGGCAACCGGAGCCGTTACGCGGAACGCTTCGCCACCGCCAACATCGACTCCCGCCGGAGCAGTTCCCATCGCCGCAGCGTCGATCGCGTCGGAAATCGACTTGTCGATCGTCTGTCCATGCAACACAACCTCACGCAGATTCAATGGCGTCAGATTATTGAACTGCCTCTCCTCGTCCGGATTGGTCATGTCGAACGTGTACGTCGTATCCAGATTGAATTCCGTACCGTGCCTGGAACAACGAAGCCGGATTGATCTGTCCGCTGCCCGCAAGATTCAGAAGCGCGTCAACGGAGGCGTCCCGTCGGGCGGATTCGATCCGCCGGGCTGAGCGTCACGCAACTGCGTGCTTGTCAAGTTCAAGACGACAGGGCCATACTTCGGGCGTCCTTCAAGGAAGTCCAAAAAGCCATCTTCGATCGTCGTACCATCATCCGCCGCAACCGATGGCAGAACCGAATCGACCGGCGTTCCAACGTCTCCTTCAAAGAACGGACCATCCCCTTGTTGGAGCAGCGGACGCGAGGCGTTCCCCGCGAACTGGCCGTGAATATGCCGACGTAATCCCGCCGAAGGATGTCAGATCTTCAAGCCCTTCAGCGTCGATAATCACGCGTACACTGCGAGTGTCCGCTGTCGGCGAACTGACGATGATGCTTCCCGTTCCGGTGACTCCCGAATCATTCAACGCGGTGAAGGTGAACGAGAATGTCTGCGTGTCGGTTTCCGCTGCCGCGTCGTTGTAAACTCCGCCACCCGTAACCGCCGTGTTGTCGTTGATCACCGTACCATCAATGACCAGCGTTCCGGACCCTGAGTTCCAGAGACCTCCCCCTTCGACCGCCTCATTGCCACTGACGCTGCCACCCGTGACGGTCACCTTCCCATCGCCGCCAACATGCACGCCACCACCGTTGCCCGGGGCAGCCGTTGCCGCAACGAGACTGTTGTTGTCGATCGTGACGTCGTTAAGCGAAACGGTCGATCCGCCTGTCGTCTCGATACCGCCACCGGCACGATTGGCGAAGTTTCCGCTGATCGAACCGCCATTCACGGTCAACATGCCGCCAAGATTCAGAATACCGCCACCAGAGCCGGACGCGCCGTCAGCCGTATTTCGACGAACTACCGAATCTGTGATCTCCAGTTCGCCGCCGTTGTTGAAGACTCCGCCGCCACCATCGTCAGCAGCGGGTCCGCTCGCTGTGTTGTCGACAATCGTCGTGGCGTCGATCGACATGAAGCCGCTGCCGTTCCACAAACCGCCACCTTCCAAGGCGGCGTCATTATCACCGACAAAGCTGTCGGAAATCTGTACCGTACCATCTCCCGTTACATGCAATCCCCCGCCGTTCCCGGGAGCCGCCGTAAGACCTGCGCCTACGCCTGCGCTGTTGCTGGTCAGCCGCACATCATGAAGTGTGACGGTCGATCCGGCGGTCGTTTCGATACCACCACCGGCTCGATTGGCCACGTTGTTGCGAATCGCTCCTCCTTCAACGTTCACCGTTCCGCCTACGTTGATGATACCGCCGCCAGAGCCCGCGCTGCCGGTGGCTTTGTTATCCGAAATCACCGTGTCGACAATGGTCACCGTCCCATTCTCGTTATGAATGCCTCCGCCGCCATCGGTCGCCGCATCGCCTGTCGCCGTGTTGCCGGAGATCGTCGCGTCCTTAATCGTGATCGAACCGCTGGCCGAACGGATTTCCGCCGCGGCGACCGGAGCCGTTACGCGGAACGCCTCCCCACCGCCAACATCGACTCCCGCCGGAGCGGTTCCCATCGCGGCGGCGTCGATCGCATCGGAAATCGACTTGTCAATCGTCTGTCCATGCAACACAACCTCACGCAGATTCAATGGCGTCAGATTATTGAACTGCCTCTCCTCGTCCGGATTGGTCATGTCGAACGTGTATGTCGTATCCAGATTGAATTCCGTACCGCTCGGGAACAACGAAGCCGGATTGATCTGTCCACTGCCAGCAAGATTCAGGAAGTGCGTCAACGGAGGCGTCCCGTCGGGCGGATTCGATCCGCCGGGCTGAGCGTCTCGCAACTGCGTGCTTGTCAAGTTCAAGACGACAGGGCCATACTTCGGGCGTCCTTCAAGGAAGTCCAAAAAGCCATCCTCGATCGTCGTACCATCATCCGCCGCAACCGATGGCAGAACCGAATCGACCGGCGTTCCACCGTCTCCTTCAAAGAACGGACCATCCCCTTGTTGGAGCAGCGGACGCGAGGCATTCCCCGCGAACTGGCCGTGAATATGCGCAACGTGAATGCCGCCGAAGGATGTCAGATCTTCAAGCCCTTCCGCGTCGATAATCACGCGTACACTGCGAGTGTCCGCTGTCGGCGAACTGACGATGATGCTTCCCGTTCCGGTGACTCCCGAATCATTCAACGCGGTGAAGGTGAACGAGAATGTCTGTGTGTCGGTTTCCGCTGCCGCGTCGTTGTAAACTCCGCCACCCGTAACCGCCGTGTTGTCGTTGATCACCGTACCATCAATGACCAGCGTTCCGGACCCTGAGTTCCAGAGACCTCCCCTTCGACCGCCTCATTGCCACTGACGCTGCCACCCGTGACGGTCACCTTCCCATCGCCGCCAACATGCACGCCACCACCGTTGCCCGGGGCAGCCGTTGCCGCAACGAGACTGTTGTTGTCGATCGTGACATCGTTAAGCGAAACGGTCGATCCGCCTGTCGTCTCGATACCACCACCGGCACGATTGGCAAAGTTCCCGCTGATCGAACCGCCATTCACGGTCAACATGCCGCCAAGATTCAGAATACCGCCACCCGAACCGGACGCCGGTTGCACGGTTTCCGACAATGGTTGTGTTCCCTGAATCGTAACGGTCGCCCCATCAATGTAGATTCCGCCGCCGCCGTCTGTCGCCGCAGGTCCAGTGGCCGTGTTGTTTTGAAATGTAGATCCATCGATGACCGCGTTTCCACCATCGATCCAGAGCCCGCCCCGCGAACTCCCGTATTGGCGGCAAACGTGCTGTCGAACACCTGAAGGGTTTCAACGCCCGACACCTGCAAAGCGGTGCTATCCATTCCCGACAACGTTATTCCCGCGACGAGTACACTGTCGGTCCCTTCGCCTGTGTCGATATCAACGCCCCCCGTGATGCTGGCGATTGGAACGCGGATCGAATTGGTGCCGCTTCCATCAACTCCGGTTCCGCTGCCGCTGAGCGTCTGATTGATGTCCGTTATGATCAGGTCGCCGCCGTTTGTGGTGATCGACAACGATTCGTTCGAGGCAGCCCCGACATCAACGATTCGCAGCGTGCCGTTGTCCAGTGAAACATGGACGTCGGAGTTGTTATCCACCGGAATCAGTTGGAGCCGCGAATTTCGCCCGATTGCGCATTGTCACTGTGGATGTTGACGTACAGAGCGTTGTTGAAAAGCAGTTCCTCCTGTGCGTCAGTCAACGTCACGCTGCCATCGAAACTGCCGGTTCGCGAAGATGAACCAGCCGTATGAAATCCGAGGCCCACCAAATCGTACAGCACACCCCCATTGGTGTTCTCATCCGGAAACTGTAACGAGGCCGCCGCCGTGGATGTGCGCCATGCCGAAGTCGCTCTCCAGATCGCCAAATCCCGAATCCGACCCGTAGGCAAATCTGAAGGTAAGTACATTGGTCGCTTCGTCGTACAGAATACCGGCACCGGTCTCATCCCCCCCCGCTGATGTATTGATTTGCGGAGATTCGTTCAGCCCCGCCAAACCTTCGGCGTGATCTCGAACGTACGGATTGCTTCCCAAGTTAAGTCCTTCACTCATGGGTGAAAGATCGATCATCGTTGCCAGGACTCTGCGGTCTTCGAGTGCCTCAACAACCAGACGCCTCCGTTTCTGCAAGCTTGCAAAAGATTTGACATTCGGCTTGGAACGGCGTCGGCGGAGGCTTGTGTTTTGAATCATGAAGTCGCCTTGAGTATGGGAAGGATGATGAGGGAATCGGGGAATTGAAAGCTCTGCATTAACAACCGAAAGAAGAACCGGTTGAACCAGATGCAAGAATTCGAGCTTCTGACTTTGGTAGGGGCACCTTGGTCAGCGAATGACGCGCCAGAAACGCCACCTGTACACATATTCAGCCAGCGAGCCCGCCTCTGTGATGGCGAGGCATCCCGAACTCAGTAGCAATTCAATTGGATTTCAGGAGAGAATTGCCCGGACGACTGCAACGAAAGACTTTCCAAAAAAAAGGATATCAATCGCTGTTGCAACGGCGATCAAGCGTTGGTGTCGGATAATCCGACTGATTGATACAACACCACTCGGGACAAGCGTCGTGCAAGCCAGGCGGGAGGTTCGAAGGGAAGACGCGAGCGTTTGGAGGGGGAACCCGCGAAAAACGGTCAATCCTTTGTTATTTCAATTTCCAACGGCTTGGTCCAAGACTTTGATTCGGCTGTGTAGTAGCGATAGGCTCGCGACGCGGGGCCGGTATACTTGCCCGGAATTTCCGCCGTCAGATCGATCGTGAACGACTTGACCTCTCGCGGCTGGATCGCTCGCCAATAACAAACAACTTCACGCGGTCGAAGTTCGTAGTAGTCGATCGTCCCCGCATCGCGAAGCTCGTTCAATTGCTTGGGACGGGGCTCCAGACCAGCCGGCAAGCCGATGACCGCAACCGACATCGGCAGCCCCTCATCGGACGTGTTTGTCACCACGGTTTTCAATAGCACGGCGCTGCCAGCCGCAACGCGACCATCCTTTACGGCTTCTCCTTGCCATTGCGTCGTCAAATCCAATGGGCAACCGCCGTCGCTTGGAGGGGTCAGTCTGTTAAAGGTGACTTCGATTTGATACGGAAGCTTCGCAATTCCTTCAGCCTGCAATGCCAGCCGGTGTGTGCCGGGCGGAAGCTTTGCTTCGAGTCGATCGATCGTGAACGTCTGGGCTCCGCGCAGTTGTGCCGGAAGCATCACGTCCCCGATCGTCTCATCCCCCAAAAGCACTCGCACTTGACCGCGAGTTCCGGTTTGACTTTCAGCCGATTTCGCGTGCGCGATCATTGCCTTTAAAGCCAGTACCGTCGCTTGGGTCGAACCGAATCCCCCGCCCCCTTGTCGATTGCGCGTCAGCCAACCAATCGCCCGCGTGGAATACTTCACGTAGTTCTTGCTTTTCGACCAAGCAAGAACCGCCAGGGCCGTCGTTTCGACTTTGCGTGAGATCCCCGCGCTTTGCACAACCGTGGTCCTGCCTTCCAACATGCCGCTTTCGTCTTGCAACGACGTCAATTGCTGCAACAGTTGTTCAGCCAAAGGCTGTTCGCCGTAATTCAGCAACGTTGCGGCGGACAAGGCGATCAAATACGGATCGTCGGTTGCTTCCGCGATTGTCGCAAGTTGATTCAACTCGTTTCTTAACTGCTCGGCCCCCTGAGCGACATGATCGGCTGAAACGTCCGCCTCGCTGATTGCCCACAAAATGTATGCGTCGACAATGGTTTGATCGACACTCCAAACATGCAGATGACGTGGATTTCGCTGGAAGCCCCCATTGCCATCACGGCGGTTCATCAGCCAAACCCGGGTCCGATTCAGCATCGCGTCGTCCACCGCCATCACCTGCTGCATATCCGTGAACTGCATCAACCCGAAAGCCGTCAAAGCTTCGTGCCCGGGATCGCTTCCAAACCATTCATAACCAAGCTCGTCGCATTCGTATTGTGTTAGTTTGGCATAACCTTTCCGCAACAAGTCTTTCGCTCGACGTGTCGTTTCCGGATCGGCAAGCCGCGACTGCCGCAGATACTGAAGGGCCATGGCGTTGGGATAATTTGTCGCCGATGCTTGTTCTGAAACAGCCGTGAGGTTCGCGAAGAATGCTTTCCACCCCGGTGATCAGATCGGCCAAAGGTGATGGATACACACGCATCGTCACGCGTACGGAACCCGGCACCGCGTCATCGGGAATCGAAAGATCGATGCTGTCGGTTCCCTCCAATATGCCGGACAACGACCGATGCTGCGGGTATCCGATCGATTCAACCAACAACGATCGTCGTACCGAATCACGCATCGGTGAATCGGTCGAGTGGACGTTCAGATCGATCATCGCATCGGCATCACCTTCACCCTGCAAGACGTCAATGGAAACGTAACTTCGCTGCGGAGATTCGCTTTCCAGTTGCAGCGTCCGGGTTGCGTCATCAATCAGCCGGAGCGGAGCGCCAACGGTCGCGGAGAGCTGAACCGACATGCGCTCGGAGGTGGAATTCGAGACGGAGACCGGCAGATCGATACGATCACCCGACGAGACGACAAGCGGAAGCTTCGGTTCAATCCGCAGCGGAATTCGCGAGACGACCGATCCCCCGCCCGAACCCAACTGACCATTCACCGTATGTGCGTCAGCGTGAACTCCAAACGTTGTAATCGAGTCCGAGAGATCAAACTTTATGGTCGCACGCCCCGACGAATCCGTAATCAGCAGCGGTTGCCAGAAAAGTGTCTCCGCAAAGTCTTCACGAACTTGTTGGTCGCCAACGCGATGCTGATGGGCGTACTGTCGTATCGGAAAGCGAAGGTCATCAAGCAACTGTTTCCCGACTGAGTCAGCATTCAGCCCACGCGACTGAAGCAAGCGATCCAGTGTCGGCTGATCGATGATTCGTCGTCCGTCCGAAGCGGACTGCTCGTCCTTGTTTTTGTTAAACCACGATCCGTCCGGCCTTCGTCCTGTTGCGTCTTCGTTGCCGAACAATTGACGTGAAGCTTCCTGTTGTCGCGCCAGCACCTCCGCGGGAGTCGGAGGCTGCCACGGCAGTTCGTCTCGTGCCGCTTCATTCTGATCGTCAACAGCAAACGATTCGACGAAGGGGGCGTTGATGTCGCTCGATTCTTTCTCCAATGCCGCATCGGCTGACGCCTGCACGCCCGTCGCCACACTTTCGCTCGGTGCGGCACCACATCCGAGCAGCATCAGGTATGGCGCACAGGCCACGAATAGAAAACAAATGCTGGTCGCAACGGTCGGACGTGGCTTGAACAAAAGGGATACCAACCAGACCAGCAACAATGGTCCTAAAAAGAATTGCATGTCGCTCCATAAGCGACGCCAGGTCCCTTTCACTTGAACCACATACGCGGACCAATACGACTCAGCCACCGAGCGATTGTCAACCTGCATAGGTCCGCCGTGCGTTCCGCCGTCCAGCTTCATCAATCGCGCAAGCTGATCGCTGAAGCCTTCGTTTGGTGCGTCGCTCTCTCCGCGAACGAATCGTCGCCACCCTTGCGTACCAAGTAACAGATCCAACGATTTGTTGGCGTCCGCACTATCGGAAAGATAGAAGTTCGCATGCTCCAAGTCTTCCGGTTTTTCGATTTCTCCGGTCAACAAGAAATGCGTTCGCATCATCGGGCGTTCGCGATCGTCCATGCTCAACGCGGCATCATCCACCACGACGACTCCCAACATTGCCGGCGTCGGACGCCCCTGGCCGTCTGTCACTTGCAGAGTCAACCGCATCGGTCGACCGGGCGAACCGAAAGCCGCAACCTCTTGTGACTCGGATTCCGACAAGGCCTTCGACCCTGCTTGAACATCTTCGTTAACGCCCGACTCGACAACGTTCACCGACAACTCCTGATCATTTCGACAGTAGACCAGCCGCTCCACCAACGGGCGAGCAGGCTTCGTGTCGCCGCTCAACAACGTTAGTCGCACAACGCCGCCAGCCTCTCGCGGCACGGGCAGGCTCAGCTTCGTCGCACCGCTGGGAAATACATGCTCTTTCTGATACAGCAATCGTCCGCGACAAGAGGCTTGCACAATCATCGTTCTCCGCTGGTGGGAACGTACGGTCAGGCCGATCGGCTGTCCCACGTCGAAGACTCCGCCACCGGTTTCGATCACCGGCAAGTCACCGGCGATCGTCGGCAGTTCAGGACTGTTGGCGATATCGGTCGGCGAGGTGATCTTCAGCAGATAACGCTCGTTCGCTTCGGGTACAAACGCGAATCGCCCCATGCCATCGACATGCGTCGCGACGTCGGTGACGTGCCGACCATCGGACGCGACGATCTCCCCTTCGATATGGATCGGCTGTCCCATCGGATTTCGAGCGACAAAGTAGACGCGGTTCTTCAGTTCGCTGACCAAGTAGCCTCCCTCCGGATAGAACTCGACATCCACACGTCCGATCTGAATTGGAATCGTTTCGGTCGCGGTTTCTCGGGTGCCGCCGTCGTCGATCATGATGGACAAGCGTCCGTCTCCCGTCGAGATAAATCGTGGCAAAGAGAACGTCACCAGATAGGATCCGTCCCCCTCGGTTCGCCCGGTCGCCGTGTAAATCGTATCTCCGTCAACCGTCGCGACAATCCGCAGTTCCGCGTCAACAAGCGGGCCACCTTCAGCACGCGTCGCTGAGAAATCCACTTGCACGTCATCCCCCGGACCGTAGCTACGACGTCGAAACTCCAACTGCTTCTTGAACCGGGGAACGCGATATCCGCGCACTTGCAGTTTCCGCGACTCTTCGGGAAAGAATCCGTCCAAGCTTCTGGCGACAAGCGTATACTCGCCCCCTGCGGCGGATTGGGGGATCGTGAACGAACCGTTCCCGACTCCTCGGTCGCTGACACCGTCCACCGCCGCGCCAGAGATCACGGCGTCGCTCGGATCCAGCAACTCAAATCGAATGGGAACGTCGACGTTCGGCTTCATCGTTGATCGTTCCAAAGTCAGCGAACGGAACCAAATGGTTTCGCCCGGTCGATATATCGGCTTATCGGTCGTCAAGAATGTTTGACAACGCGTGGGCTCCAGCGGCACGGAGATCGACGAGTCGCCAACCACACCCCCTTCACCATACGCGGTCACTCGCAAGCTTGCACTCTCGGGAATCCGCAGGTCACTCGGGACCGCAAATTCGCAGACACCATCGGATCCGGTATCGGTACGTGTCTGAAAAAACGCCTTCTCATTGACCACAACCGCCAGCGAAATCATCGCCGGAACAGGCTGAAAGGCGACCCGCCCACCTGACCAGGTCGATGCGTTGACTTGCTGTGTGGTAATCCGAAAGCGGTTGCCGCCGGCGTTGTCCTGATCAACAATGGCTTCCGCCGACACACGCAACGGCACGACCGGGGCCGTCGGTATCGAATGAATAAAGCGTGCCCCGACGATGATGAGGGCGAAACAAGCGGCGATGACGAGCAAACGCCGAAAAACGCTCCGCCCGGTTGAAGGATGCGTTGTCGGTCGCACAATCGACGCGGAGGCAAACGCCATCGATGATGTCGAAGGGGCGACTGACGAGTCGCTGAGCCCTTGCAGACGAGCGGCATCGGCAAACTGGCCCGCCAGTTGTCGCGTCTTTCCCAAGCTTCCGCGATCCGCGGATCGCTGGCGATTCTGACCCGCAGTCGCACCGCTTCATCGTCGTCGAGCAAGCCGTACTGCAGCTCGAGCAGTTGCTGTTGGAGCAACGCTTCAGCGGACTGGTCGTGATCGAGAGACGGATCGTTCTCGGGGTTGTTGGCATTTGGTGCGGGATTCATACTTGGCCTCCCACCGATTGACGCAAATGGTTCAACGCTGCTCGCATTCGTGTCTTGACCGTCCCGATGGGAACGTTGATCGCGGCAGCGATTTGTTCATACGTAAGTTCACCGTTTTGACGCAGCAGGAACACTTCCTGCTCCTCGGGACGGAGCGTCAGCACGGCGTTTCGGACTCGATCGAGCTGCTCCCGCATCTCGATTTCCGAAGCTGGGGAAGGGGCGTTGGCTAACATCAATGACTCCTCGGGCAACGCTTCGCGTCGCCGTCGCCATGCGGTCTTGCGAAGATCTCGACCGGTATTCAGAGCGATCCGGAAAACCCAGGCCTTCAAGTTGTCGACCGATTCGACCTGCTCCTGGTTTCGCCAGCACTTCAAGAAAGTTTCCTGCAGAGCGTCGCGAGCGTCTTCCAAATTGCCCACCAAATAGAACAGCGTCCCCAACAATTCCCTGTGCGCATCGCGAAACAACGTCTCCAGCAACGAGGCTGAATCGGTGCCTTCCGCTTCGATCGGCTCAGGGGTAACGTCCTTCATGGGCTCTATTCTCAGAAGTACGACGAGCCAAGCGGGAGGCCGGATTTAAGAAAAGTGAAAATTTTAGGGTCTTGCGTTAAGCACCTAAGCATAAGTCTATCAGTTAAATCAGCAGTTGAGCGTTCGTTCACGGTTCCGACGAACCGGACGCTAACCAGAGCGTACCGCTAAGGCCGGATACCGACATATCGCTTGCCATCGACTTTGTCCTCATTCGAGGGAGGCTTTTCGCTTTTCTTCCCCAATCTTCGCGCCTTCATTTGGGTGACGCTTCTCAAATTTAGTCCCTTTCTGCGACTTCCGATACGCGACGTGAGGATAAGAACGCTTGCCGCATCGATCTGGGAGCACGCGTTGGGACACGCTGGCCAACATCACGAACGCAAAGCAGCTTCGATCACCTCTATCGGAGCCGTCTTACCGCCACGCCACTGGATTGCACATTGGTCGACCCGAGGACGGGCCGACCTACATGTAGGCTGGCCTGTCCTCAGGTCAGCCGACGCCCACCAACATCACGAAGGCAAAGCAGCTTCGACTCCCTATCGGAGCCGTCTTACCGCCTCACTAGAGAGCACATGTCGACCCGAGGACGGGCCGACCTACTGTAGGCTGGCCTGTCCTCAGGTCAGCCAATACGCCCACCAACGTCAGCAACGCAAAGCATTTGATCACCTCTATCGGAGCCGTCTTACCGCCTTGCCACTGGACAGCACATTGGTCGACCCGAGGACGGGCCGACCTACTTGTAGGCTGGCCTGTCCTCAGGTCAGCCAATACGTCCACCAACATCAGCAACGCAAAGCAGCTTCGATCACCCCTATCGGAGCCGTCTTTCCGCCTTGCCACTGGACAGCACATTGGTCGACCCGAGGACGGGCCGATCTCCATGTAGGCTGGCCTGTCCTCCAGGTCAGCCAATACGCCCACCAACATCACGAACGCAAAGCAGCTTCGATCACCCTATCGGAGCCGTCTTACCGCCATGCCACTGGACAGCACATAGGTCGACCCGAGGACGGGCTGACTACCTGTAGGCTGGCCTGTCCTCAGGTCAGCCAATACGTCGACCAACATCACCAACGCAAAGCAGCTTCGTCGCTGAATCACCAACGTCCGGTTTGGGCGGCCCTCCTTCGGCTTTCATGATTTGATAGGCTCTCGGCATGCTAGTTCCGATTCATGCTATTCATAGTAGGAGTCAACCGCTGGCTGTTTGGTGTAGTTCGGACCAGCCAGATCGTCCGCACCGCGATAGCGGAATGGTACGTCTATTTCCGCATGGCCATCGCGACGAATGAGGTGTTTTGGGGAAAGGTACTCGAAGCCCTGTCCGCGCAGAAAACGTACGATCTTGCGTTGTCCTTGACCCTGCTTTGCCAGATGCATGTTGGTTAGGTCCAGGTTGGCTGCGAATCTTCCGTCGCTGACCAACCATGAGGCGGCGAGTTGGATCGCTCGTAGCTTGTCCCCCAAATAGTGCAGGCCATGCACGCAAGTGACCAAGTCGAAGCGTTCCGCCGGTTCGTAGTCGAACACGGAACACTGCAACAGCTCGACGCCGCTCGGACGATCGGCCAAGAACATGCCAGCCAAATCGACGCCTGTTATCTTTATGGGGCACGGTCCCGTCTCTGCGAGTGACCGGGCTGCTTGAATCAATGCCTTGCCACTTCCACAACACAGGTCGAGCCACCGGATCGTTCTTTGGTTGACCAACCGTCGTTCCAACCATTCCAATGGATCAAATCCAAGTTCGACTTCGTACCCGTTGGAACCATAAAGGTCCCTCTCGCGGTTCATGCAACAGTTCGCAACAACCGCCGAATTTTCAAGTTCGTTGTTATTGAGAAGTCGCTTATCTTCCATGTCCCAGCCGATCGAAAGGGTGAAACTTGAATGGCCGTCAACTCGCGTGACACAACGCCGCTTGTATTTTTCTCGGGGCTCGCCGCCGACGCCAGCGTGTTTGCTCCACAGAAGCAGAAGTTTCCGCAGCTTGTTGTTCCGACGTGGCCGATCCCCAGTGCGAACGATTCGCTGGACTCATACTGTGATCGGCTCGCCACCGACTTGGGACCCGTAAAGGATGCAATCATCGGCGGCGCGTCATTTGGCGGGATCATCGCACTTCACGTTGCGAAGCGATTGCAACCAAAGGCGGTCTTACTGATCGGGAGTGTTCGTTCGCCGAGTGAATTGTCGCGGGTCGCGCGAGTTGCTCGGCCACTAAAACCGCTTATACGCTTCATACCGGTTGGCTTGCTTCAGCGATGTTGCGGACTGCTGGAAACTCGATGGGCACGTCGACGTTTTCCTCATCTTAGCGAGGTGGCCAGGCAGTTTCGCAATTCCGATCCAGTTGTATTCAGGTGGTCGCTCGCTCGGATTCTCGACTGGAGTATCACACCTCACTTGAATTGTCCGGTGCTGCAAATTCACGGGGATCGCGACTTCGTACTGCCATCGCGGTACACTCGTCCCGACGTCGTGATCGCCGGTGGCGGACATGTCATCTCGCTCACGCATCCGTCGGAGGTCAATGACTTCATTGAATCCGCAGTAAGCCGTTTTCGAGGTTAATGCGTTAAGGTTGTTGAAGAGTCCTCCGTTGCATCCGTCTTCGCCCAGTCGATCGCCGGCCAAGTCTGCGGAATGCGTTCGAGAATGTTGCTTCCATAAAGTTGGTCGAGTCCAAGCGACGGGCGATGCACATAACCGATGTGGCAGCCGCATGTTGTGTTTGGACAAGTTCGGGGCATTAGCCGAGCCCAGATGTCGTCTTGATAAATGTTTCCTATGACTTCATCGACGAAGTGACATCGCCGAACATCGCCTCCGCCATCAACGGCGAAGGAAGTCTGACCTGTCCGGCACAACTTGCCGAAAGTGGGCCAATGCCGAGTGTTCCATCGAAAATATGGATCAACGGAGCTTAGGAACCGGATATCGTCATCGCTATACTGAATCCCACTGCTCTTGGGGACGTTGATCCACACGTAAACTTCTTTCGCCAGGAGCTGACGCAATTCTGCGATCGCCGGAAAATGTTCACGAAGTCCAACGACACCGACGCTAAACCGAATGCCCAATCGTTGTAAGGTTGCACATCGTTCAAGAAACCTCGTCAAGTTGGTTTCGCCGGGATGATAGGTCGCCCAAATCGCCATCCGATCGCAACGAGCATTTTCGAGATCGTCCAAATGGCCGCTCAAGTTGGTTTGAATCACGATACGTTGTACCTGGACCATTCTAGACAATCGAATCATGGCGTTGCGATAATACCGATGAATGATCGCTTCGCCCCATGGAGTGATCATGATGCCCAGAGGCCGGTCGCATCCAGCCGCCCAATCGACAAACCGCTCCAATTGCTCGCGGTCCCGATCGAGTTCTTCGCGCGTATTGGAGGTCTTACCGAAGGGACAGTAGCCACATGCGTAGTTGCAGCTTGAGAGCGATCCTCGATACAAAACGTTGGTGACGGTCATTTCAAGTCAAACTGCTCCATACGTTTGCGAACCGTTTCAGAATACAGCCAGGGACCGATGACATCGCTGTGAGCCAGACCCGCATCATTCAAAACAAGCCGCTGTGAGGTCAGGCTTGCAAACCCAAGCTCGGGCAATTCGTCGACTTGTGGCACGAGGCGACAGACATCGTCCCCAAACCTTGTCAGAAACGCTGTTCGATCCAGCCCATCGGCTTGCAACAACGATCGAATGAGGTATCGCCGAGCTTGCTCGTCCCGGTTCAAGGTGACGCCGTACCCGGCGACCGCAAAGTCGGCGTCGGCGCGTCGACAAAAGTCGGCGATGATCTTGCGAACGCTGACGCCACTGACGGCATACTCGCTGCTGTAGTGCAGTTCAGATGTGTAGCTGCGAGCGCCGGGGCCAAGGCCAATCATGCCGTCCTCCTGGCAACAGTGCTGTGTTGAATACACGACATCGCTCCTGCGAAACATCCGCATGGAGATTTGCCGGTAACCCGCCTGCAGCAGCATTTCGCGACCCTGACCGTACAGGTGCCGACGATTCTCAGCGGGGCTGCGTCCTGTACGTCCAAGTCCTGTCAATTCGCGAATATAAAGCGGGTATAAGAACAATTCCTCCGGTTGGTAAGCAAGCGCACGGCGGACGGTCCGCGCCCAATCTGCTTCGCTTTGTTCGTGCGAGCCATAAATTAAATCCAAATTGAGGACACTGATTCCGCTGTCGCGAATCAGCTTGATGGCTTCCTCAACCTGTCGATTCTTTTGAGGACGCCCCAGACTGTTCAAATCACGATCGACGAAGCTTTGCACTTCATGCTGATCCGCTGCACTCCTTTGTTCGATCAAAACGCTGAGTTTCGCCGAGTCAACGGTTGCGGGCGAAACCTCGACCGAAAACGGTATCCCACCCAGCGGTAATACCGGCCAATCTTGCCGCAGAACACGCAAGACTCTGTTTAGTTCGTAAGCGTTCAAATACGTCGGCGTCCCGCCTCCAATGGCAATCTGAATCACGGATCGTGGTTCAATGGCTTCGGCAACGACTCGTGATTGTCGGCAAATTGCATTGAGCGTTCCTTCGACGAAATCGCTGCTGGGGTTGTGAGACGGTGAACAAGTTGCAAAAGCCGCACCGCATTTCGCAGAAAGGAAGGTGCAAGTAAAGGAACAAACGCGACTTGTCTTCGCTTGCCCAAGCAGAGGATAGATCGACCGGCGGGTCTATCGCTCGATAGGATGTCTTGTGCGGATAAGCATAAGCATAGCCAGCGTACTGATCATTCGCGATCGCTTCACTGAGCGAACTCACGTGTTCACCATTCAAATTCGGCATAGGGCACCTCCCATACGACCGAGTGTGCCAAGCGGTGTCCCCAGTAGTTGTCTTCGCCATAGGCGGTACCGTGATCCGACAAGACGAGCGCAAACAAGCCGCCGCGCTGCCGGAAGCACTCGAGCAATCTAGCCAGTTGGCGATCGATTTCAATTAACGCTTCGCCGTGGCTGGCAAGCGTATCGGTCGGCGGATCGGGCCGGTCCCGCGTAAGGAGGTCGTCGGCGAAGAACCAATTGGGTTGGTGGATCGCGGAAAAGTTAATGAAACAAAACACTCGCCTGTCTTTCTGTCGCTCGACGGCGTCAATCGCGCAACGCACCTGATGGTATGCCGAATTACGGCCAACCACGCTCATCTCCACAGACCAATGGGACTCATCGAACAGGCTGGGCAGTACGCGTCCCAACGCGTTGTCTGGATTGAAGAAACCGGTGCCGCCGACGCAAATGGTATGATAGCCCGCGACCGAAAGAGCTTCGGGGAGTGTTGCTTCATCGAAGACGAAGGTTCGATCGCCAGTCGTCTCGCTGCCGCCGAACCTCGATGCGAACAAGCGTGAATGTTTTCCCAAGCGCGACGGGCGTCGGCAGGAATCCGGCAAAGAAAGCTTGATGCGCCGCATAGGTGAACGTGGCGGGTGAA
This sequence comes from Pirellulaceae bacterium, assembly GCA_041399105.1. Taxonomy (GTDB): domain Bacteria; phylum Planctomycetota; class Planctomycetia; order Pirellulales; family Pirellulaceae; genus Rosistilla. Next base: position 41,084 of record JAWKTL010000021.1, read on the forward strand.
TGCCGGCGTTGCCAACCCTCATTCGGTAAGGGCGAGCAAAATTCCGGTAGTCGATGGCGGCAAACAATTCCTGCGCCACGTCATAAGCGCAACGTGTCCAATGACCATCAAAATGTCGCTGCGTCCGATATGCTTTCATCATGCGGACACCTCGATGATTCCATTCAATTGTCGATGCAATCCCGCGGGTCCAGAAACCTGAGACGCCATCCATCCCGCTGACCGCGCAGCGACGATATCTGTCCCGAACTGATCGCCGAAGTAGAGACATTCTTTCGCCGTCAGCCCCAGAGCTTCGGAAACAAAAATAAATGCCCGACGATCCGGTTTGGCAAAGCCGATTTGATCTGAAATGAAGATGCGATCCGAGTCGAAGAGTTCATCGAGCGATAATGCTCTCAGCTTGGCTTTCTGACTGGCGACACCGCCGTTGGTCAGGATGGCGAGCACGTAACTTTGTCGCAAAGTTTGTAAGGCAAGCTTGAGCTTAGGATCAAGCGAAACATACCTTATCAAAGACAGAACAAACTGTTTTTGATCAATCGCTTGTCCCGTGGCCACCTCAGCGGCGGCGAAGAATTCAGGACGACTCCCGTGTCCGTTGTGATCAAGCTCCCGCAATCGAAGGCGATCCGATGGAGATACGTCAAGGCTGGCAATCCAACGATCACAAGCCTGCTGGCGATCAAACAAGGTTTGATCGAGATCGAAAACAATCGCAGTTGGAATAGTCAAACGAACACCTCGCGCCTGCGATAACCTGCTTTCAGAATTGCCTGATACACGGTCATGCCATCGGCTATCAAGTTCGGCAGGAAATCGCCGAACGCATTCACCTCACAAACCAGAGGCTCTCCGCGTTGTGGCAATAAAATATCGACACCGCAATAGAGCGTTTCGGGAAAACAACGAGCCGCATGGATCGCTAACTGACGGCAGGACTCCAGTCGCGCCGGCCCGACAGCGTCAATCACGGCCGACAGATTTCCCCGGCGATTCCCCAAATGCAAGTTGGTTATCGGCGATGCGCTCTGTCTGACGACCAGGTGATCGGCACGTCCGTCGATCACAACGTATCGAAGATCAAATCGATCCCCTTCAACACGCGCTTTATTGACGGCTGCCTCGGCGATCATACCTTGCGGGCCAAGCACACGAAAGATGTCTCGCACATCCTGTGACTTCGTGAACGATTGTACCCGCAACGAATTGAACAGTTTCGGACGTTGCGTTTCGCGGACAATTTCAATGGGTGCGATGAGTTGGTGTCGGCCATTGATCACTCGGTAACAACAGACGCCGGAGGCGGACGACGCATAACGCGGCTTGACAAACACGCGTCCCCCGGCGACTTTCGAAAACCAGTGCAAGCGATCGTTGAAGCCCTCTTCGTCGGTCGGCAACAATATCGCATCGGGTCGATGAGGGAGCATGCGCGCGTGGGTTGCCCACTTATCGAACATAAGTAGGATCTCAAGCGGATTCTGATCAAATGTCACATCGCTACGACACATCGACCACCGGCTCAAATCCATCAACACGCGACGAATACCGTTATGTTGTCGATCCAATGAACGAATTTCGCCAACCTCCGGAATCTCGGTCCCACCGCCGTGTCGAATCAGGGCGGCGAGCACTTCACAGCGTTGTCCAAAGGAATCGATTCGCAAACGTGACCCGAGCGGCATGCGATCTAAAACCTGGACGCCATCGACAATGATGTCCAACCAGTCGACGCAAACCGGTGTCGGCATTCCGCATTGCTGTGCAGCGGTGCGGTAGTCCGCGTAACGTCTACTCGCGGAATCACCCACAATCCAGTGCAACTTCCGTGATCCGTGCATCCTTTATTCGCCAACTGCAACAAACCGCCACTCGTCATCGTCCTCCATGTGACTGGGCTTGGATAGATCGAGTTTGATCGGCAATTTCTTCAACAATTTAGTGACTTCACTGGTCAGAAAGTTGTAGTGAAGATTCACGTGCTGCAAGGTTCCGTCTGTCGGCAACGCAAGGAGCGCGCGTCCTCCCTCGTCGGTTAACACCCCTAACGAAAGATCAAGAGTCTCAATGCGATGCACCAACGGGCTGTTGACGATGACGGCCGCGATATCGTCCACGAATTGACAATTTCGCAAGCCAAGGTACTTCAAATTCGGAAACAAATCACCGCTGAGAATCGGCTGCAAATCTTCGAAGGTGCTGTCGCCACCTTACTCGGCCGTTCCAAGCCAAAGCTCCAAGTGTTCCAACGAAGGAAAATCGGACCGTCCGACCGCTCGCACGACCTCGGCCGGCAAGCCTCCCGACTCGCAGATCAGGCCGCGCAGCTTCGCATGTTTCGGCTTGCTGATCGCCAGATCATTCCCTCCGCGTGTTCGCAGTAACTCCAGGTTGGGAAACGCTTCCAGCAACGGTGTTACATCCGCCTGATGAATCCACGACATCTCATTCTCTTCGGAGACGATGTCACCAAGGTAGATGGCTTTGAGGCTCGGCAGACGCTCGCGATGATCGCAAAGCAGTTTAATCACCGCGCACGGTTCAGCATCGCAGTCCTCATCGGCCCAGTTTCCGATGATGATACCAATCGCTTCGGCAGCGGCATCGGTTTCAAGGAATTTCGTCAAATTTGGAACACATGTGGCGTCATCGTAATCGCTTCGAAAGCGGTAGACGGTTTTTCCACCCGCGGCGGGCTTCTTGTCTGGATCGTAGTCCGCGACGCGGAGACCAATAAAAGTCTTGGCGTTGTAGCCTACATCATCGTGCTTTAGCACGGATCGAAACGCAAGCGCGGGAAGTTCGTCGCCATCTTTCCCTTTTGAAGCGGACGCACTGCCGCCGTCCACATATCCTTTCTTTAATTTCGCCGCAACCAGTTTGTCGAAGTCCTTTCGAGCAGCATCTTCACTTGCGAACGATTTCGATTTCGTTTGGCCTTCCGTTCCAGATCGGCCATATGTGACGGTGTGCGACGCGCCACTGAGTTCAATGTTCCAAAACTTGTTCGATGCGGAATCCATAAAAACCAACTCACGTCGATTCATTGGTTGCTCCTGAAGGATGTTCGAAATGTCGAGTGCAAAGTGTCCAACAGTCTATCAGAACAACAGACGCTAGGTTTCAATCACCGGGTGATAAAGCGATGGATCGTCGAAGCCAGCCATCCAGGCCGCGGCTTGATGGCACGTCTTCATATCCGGCGGGACTCGCAGAAAGTATTGGCGGTTTGTGGATGGGCATCGGCATGCCAATCCGACAAGTGGCTCATCATCTCCGATTTCAATCTTTAACAACTGCCGCTTCCCACCGGCATCTGTATCGTGGTCCAACTCCTTGGCTCCCACTTCCTCCGAAAATCGCAAATACCCCATACGCTCGATCATAACACGGCGAAGTTCCGCGTTCTTCTCGGCCAGAACTTGCTCGGACGAAATCTTTTCCGGCTCAAACGCGATCTCGTGTGTCACCGGGACACTGCGCCACCGAAGCGGAGCCGCACGAAGCGATTCGGGCAATGACGCGACGCTGGAACCACCGATGTCTATCCACCCCGACACCCGGAGTCCCTCTGGAATCGCATGTAAATTCACGCACCCGGCCAAATCGAGTTGCCCCAGCGGCCCAAGCCAGCTTGGCAGGCTGCGAACTTCAATGCAATTTCGAAGTTGCACATTGCCATTGCGAATTGTCGCCTCTTTAGGCCAAATGGATAGGCGAGCGCAATCGCTGGCATTCAAGAACCACGTATTCAACCGCTCCGGCAATCTGTCCAAGAAACTGCAACCTCGCAAGCTGAGCGATCCGCAGGTCAATCCGGAGGGCAATCGCTCCAAATGTTTACAGTTGTCCAGGTTCAAACGCGACTTTACGTTGACCTTGGACGATAAAGTTTCGATCGCGGTTCCGCTTAGGTTCAAGTCATTACAAGTGATCGAACAATGGATCGCTTGCATATCGGCTCCGCTTAAGTCGATGCCGCCGTCAACGCGAACTGCCGTCGATTCACCCGCCAGAATATGTTCACGGGCCTGCTGTGGAGTCATGTTCATGGCTTCAGTCTCGGATGGTACGAATCTCTTCGGGTGAATATTCACGTTGCCGCCACACACGGTAAAAGCCCGAAGCAAGCGTAATTGGATCATGCTCATCGTGAACCAATGTTGCAACCTCCGCCGTCACATGAAGAAACATGCCGCGCGGCGTCTCATACAGATCAGCCGCGCCTCGTTCGGCAATTCGATGACAGTGTCCCGTTAACTCTCCATGTGCAAGGATTGTGTGCTGTGCCTTGCGACGAACGTCAGGTAGGGTGGTGACCTCTTCGAGCATGACGTCTCCGTGACGAAATTGCGACATCGTTATTTCCTCCGGTTCGGGTGATTGACGATCCACATTATGCCGCATTTCTGGACACGTTAGGTCTCAAACGTGAAGAAATTTTGTCGATCGATCATCGTTGCGTCCAGCGGCGGAGACGACAGACGCCACAATGTCGGCATGGCGGTTTGCGCAGTCCCGGCGGTTTCTAACGGCTGACCTTAACGAATTCACGGATTAATCGGATTATTCCGAACCATTGAATTATTCGGGCTTCGGCCCGCTTCATCCTTTCTTGGCGAGCTAGCAAAGGATTACTCTGGAATGGTTCGTTTGCTATTGGTTCTGCTGCTGGGCTGCTGGCCTTGACGCGCCTGTTGCGCGGTGCGGAGCCGTTTGAATCCATCGACGAGGAAGAAAGTTACGTAACGCCGGTGTCGATGCTGCAGCCCACACCGCTGTTGGTACCTAAACCGGCTGCGATGGCCGACGTAGGGACCGCTCCGGCGGCGACTTCACGAAGCAACGTCCGCCCCGCGCCGATTGTTGCCGATACAAGTCGAATCGATCGCTTGTTCGCCGGTGAAGCGATCAACCTTTTCTCGGACAGCTTCGGCATTCAGGACACGGTTTCGGGGGCCGAGAGCTTTCCGAAAGCATCAACCGATCTGGGCGACTTGCTTCAGAAGTCCAGCAGCGCGATAAGTGTCGACGTTCAATCTCGCACGCCCGTCGTTCACGATCCACGCATCCGTAGTTCACGTGTCGGAGCGTTGGCCGCATCGGGCTCGTACTGGGTCCCCGCGCGTGCCGATCTCGATACCGTTTTGAGCAAGTTTGACTCGCGGCAAGTCGAGACCGTTACGATCATCCCCGGTCCCTACGCAGTGCGGTACGGCCCCGGTTTTCAGTTCACCGACATTCAACTACTTCGCTCGCCCCGTTTCGCCAACGGGTTCGAGACGCATGGCGAAACCGCGATGGACTACAGCAACAACGGTCGCCAGTGGTTCGGACAGCAAAGCAGCTTCGGGCGGTCAAGATTGGGGAACGCTCTTCAATTACGCACACCGGACCGGCGAAGACTACACGTCCGGCGGAGGTCAAAGATTCCTCCAGTTATAACCTCGCGTGAGCTTACCCTTGCGATTGGACGCGACTTCAAGAACGATCACTCGCTGGAACTGAGCATCTTGCGGCTGGATCAAACGGGCATGGAGTTTCCCGGCTATGTCTTCGACATCGATTTCTTGGTGACCGACGGATACGAAGTCACGCACACCAAGCGGCGGGGAACATGGTTCGACTGGTTGGAGACGAGCCGCTTGGTACAATCGAACCCGGTTTGCCGGAAACGCTCAGAACCCGGCGAAACGGAAGTTCTTCCCGTTTCTCGATTTGATCGGTTACACCGCGACGACTGATGTCGATTCGATGAGCACCGGGTATCGCCAAATGATCCGCTGGGGGAGGCGTATGCGATGGCTATCTCTTGACACTGGGGCACGATTTGCGGTTCATCAAGCAAGAGCTAAACGAAATTTCCAATGGCATTACGCTGGGAGCACCGTTTCCCTTCTTCAATCGCAACTCACCCATTCCCAAATCGTTCTCGGTCAATCCCGGGATCTTTCTTGAGTATGAGGAGCCGTTCCTGGATTACGTGTTCAAGGGAGGAACGCGATTCGACTATGTGGCGACCGATATCACCGACGACTCGGACAAACTGGATCAGGTTGGGCTCGGGCTGATTCCAGCCAGCTACGAAGAGATCGTTGGGACCGATCGATATCAGCGATCATTCCAGAATTACGCCGTCTATGGATCGCTGCAGAAGCAGGTCAGTGACGAGCTGACCAGCACGCTGAGTGCGGGGTATGCCGAGCGTTCGCCAAACCTGACGGAACTTTATGCAGCGTGCAGCCGTTCATGCTGTTGCTGCAGAACGGGCTGAACAATATTACGGGAGATCCGACCCTCGACGATGAGAAGGCGTTTCAATTGGATTGGGCATGGCAACTTGAAACGCGATCGACGCGGCTTGGTTGCCGCGCTTTCCATCAATGGGCTTTGGACTACATCACGTTCGAGAACACGCAAGTCGTGCGGGTCCCTCCCGACGGCGACGTGGCGCAGACGAATCTGCGATATGTGAACACCGATCTTGCAACGTTCACCGGCTTTGAAGCATTCGGCGAAGCTCTGCCCGATTCGATGCTGACCCCATACTTCACAATGAACTACGTCGATGGGCGAGATCGTTCACGCGACGGGGGCTTCGCGACATCCAACGGATCAGCGGGCAATGCGAGCGAGAAAATCTTCGGTACGATTCGCGGGGCTTTCTCTGGTGTGGTGGGAAGCGATGCGGAGCCGCTCCCCGGCATTTCGCCGCTGGAGACGCGAATCGGTCTTCGATTCCATGACACAAGTCCCGAAAGGTTGTGGGCGGTCGACGTGGAATCGCGAATCGTGGCTGCTCAAAACCGTGTGGCAACCAGTCTGCTGGAAACCACCACGCCAGGTTTCACAATCTGGAACGTTCGCGGCATCTTCAAACTGACCGAATCATTGAACCTGACGACGGGGATCGAGAATTTTACCGACCGACAATACCGCGAACATCTCGATTTTCGTACTCAAAGCGGCTTGGCGGTCTATCAGCCCGGGTTCAACTTCTACGTCGGTGCCGCGGCGACCTATTGACTCGCGCCCCATCACCGTCAACGCGCGGTATAATGCTCCAGCGTGATGAATCGTTGGGGATGCCGACGTGCTTGAACATAAAGGATCTGGATGCCGCCTAGAGAACGATGAGCGATATTGTTGACAAGCTCTGCGATGACTTTCAATCGGCCTTATCGTCGGGAGAGCGACCGCGCATCGAGAATGCGCTACTTGAAGCTCCCGAGCAAGAACGGCTAGAAGCACTTCATCGATTGTTGCGACTTGAGGTAACGTTTCGCAAACATAGCGGTCAAGCACCGACTATCGACGAATACGTCGCGAGATTCCCCGACGCCGAGAACCAGATTCACCTTGTCTTTTCGGAAACTGCGGAAACTGCGGAAGCGGACAAGCCTCCCGCCGATGAACCGTCCGACACTGGCAACCGTCCCACAATTGAAGGCGAACTGACGGAGTCTTTTCATCCGGAGGTTCAACCGTTTTCCGCGTTCTCCGCCGCTTCAAACGACGACGATCCGCGATGGAAACCATTGGAGCGAATTCACCCGCCTCGCGGCGGCTCCAACCCAGCCAGTGAATCTCGCTTTCAAAAGCTCAAGTCACACGCCCAAGGTGGTTTGGGCGAAGTCTTTCGGGCCGAAGACAGTGAATTGAATCGTACCGTTGCGTTAAAGGAGATTCAGGCAAAGTACTCGCACGACGCGGCCAGCCGGATGCGGTTCGTTCTTGAAGCGGAAGTCACCGGCCAGTTGGAGCATCCCGGTATCGTTCCGATTTACAGTCTCGGACGGTACAACGACGGACGCCCCTATTATGCGATGCGTTTTATTCAGGGGATCAGCTTGCATGAAGCGATCAAATCGTATCACCAAACACGGCCAGTGATGACATCCGCCAACTACTATGAACTCGCCATGCAGCAGTTGTTGCGACGGTTTATTGACGTTTGCCATGCGATCGACTACGCGCATCACCGGGGCGTCTTGCACCGCGACATCAAACCGGCCAACGTGATGTTAGGCAACTTTGGTGAAACACTGGTCGTCGATTGGGGCTTGGCAAAATTGCTGGATGTTCCGACAAGCGACAGTTCGCTGGCAACGCAGCAGGATGATTTTCAATTGATCCATACGCAGAGTGGTGCCGCGGTCGGAACGCCTCATTACATGAGCCCCGAGCAAGCTAGTGGGCAATCGGACGGGTTGACTCCCGCCACCGACATCTACAGCCTGGGGGCGACGCTGTTCGTTCTGCTGACCAATCAACATGCGGTCGATGGGAAGAGCGCCGAGGAGGTCTGTGTGAAGGTGAAGCGCGGTGACATTCGTAGCCCCCGAGACTTGGTGCCCGCGATTCCAGCTCCGCTGACGGCTGTCTGTCGTCGCGCGATGGCGTTTGATCCCAAAGAGCGATATCGGTCGGCAAGCGTCTTAGCGGAAGACATCGAACATTGGCTTGCCGATGATTTGGTCGAGGCGTACCGCCAACAAGAGTCACGCTGGGAGAAGGCTGGCCGCTTTCTGCGTCGGCACCGAAATTGGACCGTCTCGGTCACAGCGGCGTTGCTTATTGTCGCCGCCGTGTCGGTGGCGGCGGCCATCGGCATCAATCAAGCTCGCAAGAACGAAGCCCAAGCACATCGTTTGGCGACGCAGTACAAGGGCGAAGCGCTCGATCGATATCAATTAAGCCGCAATGCCGTCGACGGATTGATCGAGAATTCCGAAGTTCTCAACGATTTGCCTGCAACACAGTCCATCCGAATTCACTTGCTCGAACAGGCGGCCGACGACTTTGCAAAGCTCAGTGCCGCGAGAAGCGGTGACCCGGAACTGGAACTTGAACGCGGTCGAGCATTGGTGCGTCTTGGCGATATCTACCAGATGCAGGAAAGGCATGAGGACGCGCGGCAACAATATGCCGACGCGGCAGACGTCTTTGAACGCGACGTGAACACCAATGATCCCCATTTGGAAATCCGACGTCGCGCAGAGCTAGCCAACACGCACAGCCGAACAGGATTGTCCTGGGATTTTGCTGGTCACGTCGACCAAGCGGAGGCGGAGTATCAGCAAGCCGTTGAGCGATTGAAACAGTTAATCGACGAAGGTTTCGAGGCCTACGACGCCCAGCGATATCTCGCGACCACATTGGTCAACTTGGCGGAACTGAAACGTGGAACGGGATCGGCAACCCAAGCGGTCGCTTTGCTCGAAGAGAGTCTTGCACTCTATCGTTCGACGTATGATGCGCGTCGCGACCCGCAACAACGAATACTTGCAGCGACCGCAAGTCGCACGCTGGCGGACACGTTTCACACCCTGGGGCGGCTGGATGATGCGGTTTCGGCGGTCGATGCGGCAGTCCAAGATTTACGGTCGTTGGCTGAAACGCAGCCGGAAGCAAAAGGCATTCTGGATGCTTTGGCGAGCGTGTTGATCGTCCGATCCAAGATTGCACGAAGCCTGGGTGATCCGCGTTTGGAGATCGAATCGCTCGAGAAAGCGTTGCGTTTGAATACCGATCAACAGGCCTCGCAGCCCGATGTGCCCAGGCGTATTCAGGCCGTGGCGATGACCGAGGCCGACCTTGGCCTCGCACAATTGAACTATGGCGACGTTAAAGCTGCCGAGCGGCATTTGGAAGCAGCCCAAACGAGCTATCAAACGCTCGTCTCGTCATTCCCAGACACGCCCGAATTTCAAAATGGATTGGCCGCGACACTGGATGCCTATGGGCAAACTCAATTGGACTTGCGTTCCGATCTTCAAAAGGCCGTTCAATGCTTTAGGCTAGCTATCCGTATCTACACGCAACTGCGAGCGCAATCACCGGAGCAGTTTCAGTATTTCGAGCGTCTGGCGATTGTCACGAGCCATCTCGCACAAGCTTTCGCCGTGGCCGGAAATCGCCGCGACGCGATCGCTTGCTTTTCCGAAGCAACGTCCATCTTAGAACAGCTCAGCACCCACTTTCCCGAGAATCCCGGATACAGGAACGCGCTTGCGCATGTCTATCAACACAACGCGATCATGCTGTCTGATTTGTCCGACGTTGACACGACGGATTCGGAAGCGACAACAACGGCGGCGGCGTTGTTCAAAAAGGCCAGTGCGATCTGGGAGGAACTGACGCGGGCTTACCCACGCAGTCTGGAATACCAGTTTGAACTCGCGCGTCATCTGTTGCGTTCACCCGATAAGGCGTTACGAGATGTCCAACGGGCGTCCGAATTAACGGATCAAGTGATTGAGATCTGCCGCAACAATCCGAATTACCTGAGCCTCGCGGCCGAAGCGATTTCCGAATCGTCGCCGCGGCAGGCGATCGAAACGTTACAGCGTGTGAAGGAGATCCGAGGCTATTACAACACCGAAGACCTCTGTTGCTTGGCGTGTTCGCTGCACCAACTCGGACAACACGACGATGCCGTTCGGATGCACCAGGAAGCCTCCGACTGGATGAACGCCAACCGACCTCAGTCTCGCGACCTGAAACGATTGCTTCACGCGACGAAAGCACGGCTCGAGCAACCGACACCCCAATCGCAATAAGAACCGACTCGCATGTTTCTTATCGTAACCTGAAGCGTTGGGGCAAGAGCTTGACCTTTGCGCTTAATCATCGAATCCAGCGAACATGGCCTGAGCGCTTTCCTTCGTAGGACACGAAACGGATCACTTCATTCCCGCCCACGCAACGTTTCAACCGCCGTGTGCTTTCGGACCGCATGCTCATGTCCAAGGGTACAGGCCGACATACAACAGACATAAACTCCGAGTGTCGCAAATGAAATCAGCCCCATCAGGTATAACGCGATGGCCGCCGCGATTGTCATGCGGAACGAAATCCGCGATGTCCGAAGCAATTGGTGCCGGACATTACGAAGCATTTGCGTCCGATCGTTCATCGAAAGCGTGCGTTGCGGCCGGCGCAAGGCTTCCAATGACTTGACATATCCGCCGCCAAAGTCACGCGGTTTGCCTCGGTTTGACATTGGGATCGCGCTGGATCGACAGGTGGGGAGCGCACGCATGGCCGTCGCGCAGGGAATATCAGAGCCTTCCGAAAACGGGTCGTTCCAATTGACTTGTAGCATACATCTTCCTTTCAGAATGAAAATGGACGGGCTGATCCATCGAATCAACAAGGAGAATGCACGAAACGGCAGTCGGCTGCGCGAAGAATCTACATTTCGCAAAAAATTTTCCCGACCGCTTCGTCAATGTTTTTCAAAAGCGTGTTTTCGCTGCTCCGCAGCTTCCTGGTTTGTGACTTCATCCCACCTGGGGCTCGCGTGCCAGGCTATAAGCTATCGCTGCTTCGCAGCTACGCGAGGTTAGCCGCTTGCCATCAAAGACGTATCGGCGATGCAAGTCTAGTTCTGCAAACCGCGCCATACACTCGACGACGTTATACCGTGCGTGGTCCGGAATGATGCCCTGGCGTCAAATGAAGCGAATCACCTCATTTCTGACCACGCGACGCTATATCGGCCATGTACTGAACAGCGAATCAAGAATCCACGTCTCGTCGACATCATCATCGTCGTCATCGCTTTCGAACGACCATGGTGCGACGTTCGATAGGCTATCGCCATCGCGTTGTCGCGACACAACATCATTCGTCCCCCAGTCTTCGCCTTCACCGCCAAAACTCAGCTTCGCAAGGCCATTGAGAATGATCAGGGCATCCAATGGCGTCAGGATTCCGTCGCCGGAAGTGTCGTAGTATCGATCCGGATGGGTTGAGATCCACGGAAGATGAGTCCCCTGACGGGCCAAACGATTCAGGACTATAAGAGCATCGAGCGGCGTTACGGTCCCCCCGTTGTTGACGTCCAACCGATTGCGAGGATTTTGCCACGAGACAAGCTGTCCGCCCCGATCAGTCAGCCCAAGCGAAAAACGTTGCGGCCTGACACTTGATGCGACTTCCAAGACAAAACGGATTCCATTGCCCGCCGGCAACTGCCAAGACAAGGAACCGTCGACCGTTGTGGGATCAATGGTTCCAATTGATGTGACCGTCGCACCGGCATCGCCCGATTCGATGACCTTCAATTGAGTGGTCAGTCCCGGAATCTCATGGCTTCGCAGTTCCAGAGTCCGCGACTCGCGACCAGGAAGACGTGGCGAAACAAGTTCAAAATACTGAGCAACCGAGGTTGCGATCAAGTCGGATCGCAGAAACGTATCGACGGTCGAGCCTAGCAATTCAGCTTTGCTCTCGGTCCGATTCCCCACAGACGTTTGTTCAGGAGTGATCCCGGTTTGCCACGAAATCTTCGCTCGCGCTGTCGACGCGAGCGCCGGAGATTCCCCTTCGCCTGCAACCGACAAGGCCAATCGCAGTTGATAACCTCCCGCCGTCAGGCCATCGAAATTGATGGTTGCCTCGGTCCCTTCGATGACTTGTGTTTCATGGATCAATAGCGGTTGTCCACCGGAACGCAATCGGAACAGTTGAACCGAATAGGCCGCACCAGCGGTGTGCAGCTTGATTGAATCCGCTTGCGTTCCCGCTTGGTCCAGATCGAATTCAAACCAGCGCTCGGCCGAACGTGTTGAGATGTCGGCCAACTCGAACTCGGGGAGCGAAAGGCTTCCGCTGATTGTTCCAAGGTCGAAAGGCCTTTCAGATCGCGAGTGGTTTGATGCCCAGTCGATTCGATCACTCGGCGAATGCTGTTGGGTAATCAATCGTTCCAGCAATTCGTCCCAACGTGTTGCCGACACGAAACCGGCGTGCTCCGAACGGTAGTCCTCGATGTAACGATTCAATTCTCTCGCTTGACCAACTGAGGGAAGTAAAATCGAAAGCCCACCAGAACTTCGATGGTCGATCGTCTTCTGCTGGACAACGATGTCGACCGCGTCACGCACGTCGGTCGCGGCATCACGGATGTCCGAATTTGAAGCGGTGCGAATCACTTCGTCAACAAAGCCCCTCAGATCGCGGAGGCCGTTCGCTTCTCCGCCGTAAACAGGCGATCTTTCGATCGCGTTACGCAAAGACTGCAAACCGCTCTCGTCCAAGTTTAAAGATTGTTCGACGAGATCACGCAGCGCGGCGGTCACTTGCGACATCGCGGAGGTCTCGACAACCGAAAGGGTATCGGTCGTGTAACGCCCGACGTACTGCTCGGTATAACTTTGCACGATCGATGAAGCGAGCGTGCGCGCCTCGATGTCTCGCCCACCTCCAACTGCTTGAAGCGGTGCAAACGCCGATCGATAGTCAAGTCCGCGTCCCGCGATGTTCTCTTGAGATGCGATGACGTACCGCGCCGAACCACGCAGCGCCGTCGATACCTCAGCCGTCGCCATCAAGCATGCGTCAAAGAAAAGCAAATCCAACTCAAAGTCGCTCGCTACCCCGTCGATCGCCGCGATCAGTTCGTCGGTCGTCAGTAAATCGCCGGCCGATTCCTCGTCGCGATTCGTCCCATCAAGCCCGCTGCCGTGATCCCACATGATCAGACCGTAACGTTCCGCCGGAGCGATCGTTCGCCCCCAACGAATGAAGTCCGTCAACGTCCCGGGATCGCCGCTGTTACGCTCACCGATTCGCTGAAAACGCGTGGCGATACGAGCGCTGTCCAGGTCCCGTTGAACAATCGCATACCCGGCATCCCCCCATGCCTGTTGATCGCCGGTCGCGAACGAATAGGCCTCGCGGAAACCGCCCCGCGTGTCGCGCACAAAGCCATCACTTTGGTCCAGCATCACCAGAAGGTTCACATCGGCGGGTAGCCCGGCGGCCGCAATCTCCAGCTCGTTAATGTCCGCTTCGGCATAGCGTTCCAGATCCGACGCGGTCATGTAGACCAGGAACGTCCAGCGATCGACCGCTTGATCTCCGACAGGCAAATCCCAGTCGATGGAGTAACCTCGCACCCTCTGATCGGATGAAACTTCCACCAGAAAGTCACCCGCTTCAGTGTCCGCGAGGGAAAGCACCGTCTCCGATCCATCGGAAATCGCCCGTCCGATTTCCAATCCCGTTGTGTCGAGCAACCGCAATGTCAGTCCAGGACCGACTGCTCGAAATTGGTGTCCAGGTTGTGCATCGGTCGGCAATGTAAACGAGAACAGATCCACATCTGACTCGCCAAGCGTTAGCTGCGTCAATCGCGAGATTCGTCCAAACTCGTCGATATCGATCGCCTGAACCTTCCGGTCGTTCGGTTCAAAGCGATCCGATGGCACTGATGTCGACGGCAACTTTGTCGTCAATACATACTCAGCGGCGGGACGCAGGTCACTGCTGAACACATGTATCAAATAATCACCCGCCGCAAGGCCATCAAGTGAAATCGACTCGATCGCGGCGTCGCGATTTTCGGATGTGCGAAGCGGCTGTCCAGCGGTGTCACCCGCGGCGAACAACTGCAAATCGACATCCGACTGATTGGCATCGAAACTGATGCCGACAAAGTCCGTTTCGTTTCCGTCGGATTCCAGCGTCACTTGAAACCAGTCCGCATCAGATGCATCGTCAAGACTGAGGTCAGCGAACGCTTGCAACGATTCGCTCTCAGGAAGTAACTTTGCGACGGACGCATCGTCGTTTGGTTCCGCCCAGTCAGGGACGTAGTCAACTTCGGCGGAGAGATCAATTTCAAACTGATAAAGGCCTTTGGATTCACCGTCGATTCGTATCAAATACTCTCCGGCACTCAGCCCAGCCAGCGGCAAGATGGATTGCGATCCGTACGAGGTTACCGACGCAATTTCGGTACCGTCCAATGTTTCGTCCGCATCAAACAGCTTTGCCGTCAATACGACTGTGTCGCTCAACGATTGAACACGAACCTGTTGCGATGAGTCTGCGGAATCATCAAGGCTGAACCGATACCAATCGATGTCGTCCTCTTCGTGTAAGCTCATTACGGGGGAGATATAGGTCGACGACACCGGCAAGAGCGCATTCGATGGCAGTGACCGGACGTCAACTGGGTCGGCAAACGTATTGCGAGAATCCGTCTCAATTGGGCGAACGGTGATACCTGGAGTCCGGTTTTGAAGCAGAGAAAGAATCGCGAGCGCCAAGTCCGTCTGTGACGGACCATCCTTGGATGCAGTGTCGCTAGAACCGTTGGTTTGCACCGACGGACGATAAACTGGTTGCGAGTTCGATGGGATATCGATCAAACGCGTGGACGAGGGTTGCTCAGCGGGCTGACTGAAAGTTGATGATGTCGAATTGCCGAGTTGCCGGATGGAGCTGACGAATTGATAGGCTGCCACGAAGGTCTGAACGACTTGTCCAAATGCCTGAACGAATTGAACGGCGGGATTTACCGGCGGTAGCTTACCCTGAGCCCTCAAATCGCTTATGTAAGCAGCGTTTACCGCGTCACTGAACGCTTGACTGCCTGACGCATTCCATTGAACTCGATTCGCGCCAATTCCACATGAATAGGGATTTACACCAGAGCAACGTACAGTGGAGTCGATTAAATACGCATCGCTCGGCCTGTTGTTACCCTCCGCACGATCTGGAAGTACCGATCCGGTATCAAGCAGCAATAGCTGATACGATAACGCATCCGCGTTCTGACCGCGAACGCGTGCGAAGTACACGCCGACGGTAAGTATGTCCAACGCGAGGATGTTTGAACCATCCGCGGACATCTCCATCGAGGCGACAACTTGATTGTCCTCGTTGAGTAGTTCAACAACTCCTTCAGAATCGGCTTCAATCGTTGTCGCGGCAAGAAAACTTCCGGCCTGCATCGGCGAAGAGATATTGAAGCGAAAGTAGTCGATGTCGCCACCGTGATCCAAGCTGAGATCGCCGAGGGCCAACGAACCGTTCACCACTCCCAGATCATAGGCTCGTTCTATTGCATCGTTGTTCGAGTCGCTTCCGTGCGGCTCAGCCCAATCAGGATCATACATGCTGGGAAGTTGAAGTTGTATCGCGTAGTTCCCAGCGACCATTCCTTCGACCTTCAGCAGCCATTGCTCAGCGACCGTGACAACCTCTTCCATGTGAATGGTCGCAACGCCGCCAACGCTGGTGGTTTGCAGGACTGCCTGCGATGGATCGTTTGCGTCGTACAGACCAATGGTAAAGTTGTCTTCGTCCGAGCCGCCACGGACCGTAATCTGATGGTCGGACAGGAATTGCGAGACATCCACTTGATCGAACGAGAACCAGTCAACATCGGATGACGTGTCGAGTGACAAGTCGGACATTGTGACGTTGCCGGAAAGGGTACCCAAAGAGTACGCCGAACCAGCATCTGGGTTCGGTTCCGACCAATCGCTCGGCTCGGCTGCTGGAAGGATCAACTGAAGGCTGAAATCGGCTCGCGTGTCGGCACTACCGCGCTGAATAATTCTGATCCAAAAAGGTCCCTCGCTTGCGGAGAACCCATCGAGCGAAATCCTTTCGACGCCCGAACGGCTTCGAGACGATAAAGGCTGCGATTGGGCATCATGCAGCACCTGGCCAGCGGAATCGACAATCGACATTTCCAAATCGGAGCTTGTCGCGTCATATCCGAGCCGGACCGAATGCGAAGAATCGCCAGCCGCACCGTCAACCAGTTCAGAACTTGAACCAACCTTCGGATAACGAATGATCAGCAAACGTTCGCGTCGTCAGACCCGTTTGCATTCCCAAATCGATCGCGGCGGACTGGCTGCTGTTGGTGTAGTTCAACTGACTCGACGCGGATCGAGCCACAAGATCGTATCGCGTCTGAGTGCCAAAGATTTCCAGAGAATAAAACCCCGCGGGGAGTCCCGCCAATTGAATCTGAATCCCGTCGGTGATTGCTCGACCGTGTCGGACGATGTTTCCTTGTGCGTCGCGCAGTTGGGTGGTCAATCCGTCGACGCTGTCGTTTGCTTGCACAATGAACGCGTCGC
The DNA here is from genome assembly GCA_041399105.1 of Pirellulaceae bacterium. GTDB lineage: Bacteria > Planctomycetota > Planctomycetia > Pirellulales > Pirellulaceae > Rosistilla. The sequence continues at coordinate 57,979 of JAWKTL010000021.1, forward strand.
CGCTTCGCCCCGCTTGGTCGATTGTGAACTCGAAGGTATCGATGTCACCGTCGTGCAGCGATAAGTTTTGCAAGGGTCGAACGTCGTCGAAGTCGCCCAAGCGAACAGCCTGCGACAATTCCGCTTCGAGCGAGAGGCCGGACAAGGCAGAGCGAACCGATCTCGCCGCCGCAAGCTGCTGGGAATCGATGAAATCTGGTGCTGTCGGGCGTTGTTGTCGCACGGCCAAGTAGTAAAGTGGATTGGTCGCGCCATAACGCCCGTGAACTTTCAAGTAGTACGTCCCAACCGATCGATCCAGCGAAACAAAATGCAGGTTTCCCAGGCCGGTGGCATACGGCTGCGCGATCGAGTCAAGGTGATCGTCGAACAACGTCATTTCCAGGTCGCCGGCTTGATGATTGAAGACGATTGCCGCAAAATCGCCGTACCTTGCGTCGGAAGTCACATCAATGCGATACCAATCCTCGTCGTTGTCGCCAATCTGCAGCGGTTGTTGCTCCGAGCCAAAGATCTTCAATCCATCGATCTTGCCAATTGCATAGGCTTGCCCGCGAGAATTGTTTGGTTCAAGCCGTCCGGTTGTTTTCGATGCGGCGACGGTATCGGGCGCGTTGATCGAGAGTGAGTAGTTCGGATTCGTCGAACCATCGACTCCCCGAACACCGACGAAGTACGTGCCTGCGGGAAGATCGGCCAACGATATGTATTCGGAATCCCAAGCGCCGCTGCTTTCCCGAATGATGGTTCCGTCGGGCTGATGCAGCAGTACCTGAAGGTCGCCATCCCGGCGTCGGTAGTTGACGTAGATGTTGTGGCCTGTGCGCGAGTTGCTCGTTGTCGTAAATCGATACCAGTCAACATCGGTTGCACTATCGATGGACATGCCGTTCCAATATTGCTTCCCGTTCAATATCAATGTTCGTGGATCGGACCACAGTTCCGTCGCGTTGTCCCGCGTGTCATTGCGATTGGTGTTCCCTTCCAGACGGTCAGCACCAGGCAGACGAAACTCCAGACCGTAGCTGTCGACACGCCGTCCATCCAGGCTGGAGACCTCGGCGTAGTACACGCCTGCGGAGAGATTCCGCAGCGAAAGCTTTCCTTCATTGCCGAACCGATTCGTGCCGGTCAGGGGCTGCGGGACGCCATGTTCGTCGATTTCCCAGAGCTTCAAATAGAGTGCATCCACCGCCTCGGGATCGTCATTCGTAATGGTGATGCGATGCCCCGATCGTGGATGTGATTGCAGTTCAAACCGAAACCAATCCCTGTCTTGACCGGAATGCAGCGACAGTCTCTGATCGGGTCGATCGATGCGACGCGTTCCGCCAAAGGCACCTAAGTCGGTCGCCGAGAGGATCGTATCGTTGCCGTGTCCCGACTCGTAGACGTCGCCTACGGTCGACGTCGTCCAGTTCAGCGTGTAGGTACCGATCGATGTCTGGTCTCCGGAAAAGACAACGAGTTCGTAGCTTCCCGCCGGAAGACCATCCATGTCGATCTCGGTTTTTCCCGGGGAAGAGGTCAGAACCAATGTTTGCTCGCCGTCGACGCGGTAGAGGGCCATTGCCAGGTGAACATCCGCGTCATCCGTCTGGATCGAAATGGTATCTTGGCCCGCCGGGTCTCCGGTCAATTGGAACGGAATCGTATCGATGTCACCCGTGGTGTGAATGCTCAAGCCGGATACCGTCACGGGGATCCCAGGGATCATGGAAAGCATGCCAATTGGATTGTTTTCCCAGTCGTCTGGCGGAAGCGATGGGGTGGCGTCAATCGGTGTGATGATCAGATCATATTCCGTCAAAGTAAAGCCGGTGACACTCAGCTTGAACGTTCCCGTCTTATCGGACTGGGAAACCACGGTTCCCGAATCGGTTGTCGATTCTTGCGAGCCGCTTGCCGAATGCAACAACGTGGTTGTGAACGTCGCGTCGGGATCAGGACTCGAAATGGTCACCTCAACACCAGAAAAACCATCATCAGGAATCGAGAACTCAAATTCGTCCGTGTCAAAGTATGCGTGAATGTTTAGCAGTGGAACCGCCAACTCAGTACTTAGCTCATTCAGCGGGTAGGCGGCATCGACGTTCGCTTCGGTGACGTCAGGCATCAGTGTCGGTGCCAGCACCCGAAGCCGATACCCAGGACTGACGGTCATCTCGTCGCGCCCGTAGACCTTCAGAAAGTATCGCCCGGCGGGAAGTCCGGCCAATGAAATTCGCTCGACGTCGGCACCCGCATTCGTCGATTCGCGGATCGGTGCGGGTGAGAAAGCATCGAACAGTTGCAGGTCGATGTCTCCCAGTTCGGAATTCATCTCGACCACAATTTCGTTCGCGACGTCACCGACGGTAAGCGTTTGAAAGGTAAACCAGTCGTCGTCGGCTGCGTCGTGAAGTGTCAACGTCGAATCTTGAAAGAACCCATTGAAGGCGATCGGAGTTGCGACGACTGCGGTTCGATTTCGCGACTGCAAATCAATCTGATCAATAAGAATAGAGTCTCCCGGTTGCCACGACCCGACGTTGTAGTCAATGTAATAGTACGGATTCGTGCCTCCTTCGACGACGATAAAATAGAATCCGGCAGGCACTGCGTCTAAATCTATTTGTGCATTCGTCGTCGAAGTTTCTCGCCAAATGGCTCCTTGCTGATCAATCACACGCATTCGCGGTGCTTGGCTAAGTGGGTCCGAGACGAGTCGCAAGAACTGGTCGGACGCACCGGGCTCGGTCAATTGAAACCAAAAATAATCGACGTCTTGCGCCGAATGAAGCGACAGATCGTTGACTCGTCCCTGAGAGCGATTGTTCGCAATGGCAAATGCTTGAGAGTATTGATCGTTGGGCTCCAAAGGGTCGGTTGTCCGAGGGGGCGTCAGATAGAAGTCGACATTCATTTGGCGGTCGGTATTCGAGTCGTCCAGCGTCACGACCAGATCGACCAAGAATTCTTCCGCCCCTTCGCCGAGCAAACTGGCGGCAAATACGCCTGGTTCCTGGCGAAGGATGGCTGACTGCTGATCGAATGTCGAATTAGAGTCAGAAATGAAGACGTCGACATCGCCCAATGTGGCATCCCAAATGACTTCAATCCGATGATAAAACGAGGTGGCGGTCTGAGACGTTTCAAAGAAGACATTGTGGACGTTGTCGGTATCGGTACTGACCAGCCTGCGGTGACTAGTTGCTTCGACGACGCCCATGTCGACTTGAGCCAAGAGCATGCGTGACTCAAGCGATTCGATGCGTGGTGTGTAGTTTCGTCGTGGCGGTTTACGCCCTGTCGCGGTGCGACGACGGCGGAGATTGTGATGTTTCATGGAAATCCGGCAGCGATCGCATGATGGTAATGATGGAGATAAAAGCCGTGGTGATGGTTGTCAAACCCTCGTTCCGCAGGAGCAGCAACACGAATTGCATCGGAAAAGTGCAAGGGATCTCTAACATGGTCCACTGTGGACGATATGTTGAGTCGATCGACTAGCGATCCACGATCTTGCAGTTGGGGCAGGTCTGTCGCCATGCGTCGATCGCTTCGCTGGTGAAGCCATTGCCACGAACGTCGACGTAACGAAGTGACTTCATCGATTCAAGAGTGTGGACCGCCGATTCGGTTAGCTTCGTGTTCGCGATTTCCAGATGCGACAACAGCGGGAAATGATCTTTGATCGTGCGAAGCCCCTGATCAGAGACGGCGGTGTCATTGAGCAGCAGCTTTTCAAGATGCTGATTGTTGGCCAACAAGCTTAATCCACCATCTGTAATCGCAGTGGCTTCCAACGCAATGCCGCGAAGCGTTTGCTTACGACCAATTTCCGTCATCGATTGATCCGTGACCGCGGTTCGCCGCAGATAGAGGGCCTGCAAACGGGGGAACTGCCGCAGAATCTTGACGATCTTGTCGTCGACAGCGGTTCCATCCAGAACCAAGCCGCTCAGGTTCGGAAGCTGACCGAGTTGCTTAAGTTGATCGGCCGTGACCGCTTTGCAATTCGATAGATTGATCGAACGTATCGATAACCCGTCGTCGGGGATCTCGCCCATTGCATGAACGACGACGAGCTTGCCATTATGCTCGCGATAGAAGTGACCACCGGCCTCGATAACCCAGCGGGCAACATCAATCGAATCGTTCACCGTCCGACTTCCATCGGTGGCGACGATCGTGAACGAATCGCCATTGGTCAACTGTATGACGTGCGTTTCTTTCCCCGGTCGATTCATTTTGATGATCACGCCCGCCAGGATCAAAGCCAAAATGGGAGCCAGCGTGAATCGCGGCAGTGCATGTGGAATGCGAAGCCACGATATCGAAGAACGCTCGGACTTTTTGGGATCCTCTATCCGGTTCAAATCGGATCGGCTTGGGTTCGATGTCGAAACGAAAGCTTCCGCCGAAGCGAGCGATCTTGATTCCGCGGCGATCGGTGTCAACTGCTCGATCACCTCCTGCAAATTTTGCGGTCGATCCGCTGGCCAGCGCATCAGCATCCGCTCGATAATCGCGTCCAGGCGGTTATCGTCACAGACTCTCGAAACGGTCAACGCCATCGGTTTTCCCATCAATATGGCACTCACCTGAGCCGTTCGCGATGTGAAATGATGACGATCAAAGGGAGCGAGACCTGTAAGCAAGGTGTACATGGTCGCTGCCAGAGCGTAGATGTCGGCTCGATGATCCACCATCGATGAATCCTCGATTTGTTCGGGGGCCATGAAGTCGATCGTCCCCAAAGTTTGTCCCGACTGCGTCAGGCCATTGGCATTTGAAGGACTTTCAAGCAGCCGAGCCAAACCGAGGTCCAACAGTTTTACCGTGCCACGATCATCCAAGATGAGGTTGCTTGGTTTGACATCCCGATGGATGATGTTTTGTTCATGTGCATGGTGCAACGCCGAGGCAATCTGTCGTCCGATCTCGGCGACGGCGGGCACGGACAACGGGCCATGCTCGATCAACAAGCTCGCCAGATCCGTCCCATCGACGTATTCCATTGCCAGATAGAGTCGATTGGCGTCGTCTCCGGCATGGCGCGCCGCGACGATGTTCGGATGATTCAAGCGTCCGATCGCGGCGATCTCAGTCTGAAAACGAGAGGCGGCCATGGGGAAGTCGGCTTGGCGACGATGGAGCACTTTCAATGCAACCACTTGCTGCAACTGTTTGTGTCGGGCAAGGTAAACGGTTCCCATTCCACCTTCGCCCAGTAAATCCTCGATGATGTAGGGGCCGATCTCCCGGGTATCGATGGTCGGACGTTCGATCGACAGAATGGCTTGACGCGACGCTCGACATTCCGGTTCATCGACGAACGATCCCGTGGATTGAAGCCGCGAGAGACGCGAAATCTTTGTTTCCAATTCACCCAAGCATTCCGCTTCGGTCGTGGCATCACGATTGGAATGCATCGTTTGGTCCGTTTCGCATTGAAGCACATTCGATTTTCGGTAGCCCATGATATTGTCACCTCTATCAAAGATGAACGCGTTTGATGTTGTTTTCCGCTATAATCCTTCAGTTGATCTTGCGGCGTGGTCGCTCCATGTGGGATCGAACCGGCGGATGCGATGCGAATCTGCTTTCCGCGTTTGGTTCGCATTGCCTGCGAAGTGCAGTTGTGGATCATTCGTCCACAGTGGAAACGCAAGAGCGCCACGCGGATCGGAAAAAATTTTCGGAACGATTCGATCTGACAGAGGGCGAGCTACGCGGGAAAGCCGGGGCTTGACGGTTATCCGTCGAGAAGACTGTGGATTTTCTTGAGGACACGACGTTTCGCTTCGCGTACCGCTTGGGGCGTTTTGCCGAGCTCAGCGCCCACCTCTTCGGAAGACAGCCCGTCAACGGTCGTTCGGTAGAATGCCAACCAAGTGGTCTCCTCCATCGAAACCCTTGCCAGCGCGATCGCCCTTTGCAGCACTTCGTTCTCTTCATCGGGAGTTTCGTCGATCGACGGCATCGACGCCGCAGCGGCAATGCTGGTGAACAACAGTTGAGCTTCGGAGCCACCCAAAACGTCAGGGCGATTCGTTCGCAATCGGTACTGCGAAACAATGGTGTTGTGCGTCACGACGCGCAACCAGCGTCGGAAGCTCCCTTTGCGATCGTGTCGCTTGAAGTCACCGATCTTGCAAACCAACTTTCCGAAAACCTCCTGGCAGATGTCCGATGCGTCGTTAGGTTGCACTCCAAGGCGTCGCGCGTATGCGTAGATGTAGGGCTGATACAACTCCACAAAGCAAACCCAAGAGTCCGAATCACCGGATTTGATACGTTCGATCTGCGACGTTGAAGTGCTTGGCGGAACCATTGAACACTATAAATCGGGTTCGATGCTTGTTGATTGAACGACAGTTTCGTTTCGCAATTCCATGGCGGTCGGTACCTTGGACCGCTGATTCCAAACTGGTAGTGGCCTGTCGATTTCGAGTGCTTGTGACGTGCCGAAGTATATACTTAGCGATACTCGCGCGGCAATCACCGCTGCGCTCGTTCTTGTTCGACGCTTCGGACGCGTTCGGCAGTTTCTTTCCGCTCGCTTCGCCGACGCATCTTGCAACGAAGACGCTTTGTCCCGCTATAATTACGGTTGTCAAAGCCGCATGGTCATTCGTCAGAGCTTTCATCATGTCGACCGCATTCAAAGGGAAAACGCTTTCTCAGTATCTCGAGCAAGAATCCAGTACGGGAGAGAAGCACGAGTACTATCGAGGTGAAATCTTTGCGATGGTCGGCGGGACGCCACGCCATGCCTTGATCGCCACGAACTTTGTTGGTGAAGCGAGGCAACGTTTGATTGATAAGCCGTGCGTCGCGTACAACGGCGACCTGCGAATCAAGATCGACGAATCAGGACTTTACACCTACCCGGATGCGTCGATCGTTTGCGGCGAATTGCAGTTGGACGACGACATCCCCAATACCGTTTTGAACCCGATCGTCTTGGTCGAAGTCCTATCCGATTCGACGGAAAAGTACGACCGAGGAAAGAAGTCGATGCACTATCGTCGGATTGCGTCGCTGCAGGCGTTGGTCTTGATCTCGCAAGATCGGCCCCTTGTCGAATGCTTTGCTCGGCACGATTCGGGCGGTTGGCTGTTGACCGACGTTCGAGATCTGAACGAAACTCTGGTGCTCGACTCGGTCGGAATCTCGATTCCGCTTGCTGAACTCTATCGAAACGTGCGATTCGACAATCCGTAATTGTCGACCGCGCCCATGTCGAAGTGCCTGTGTCCGATCTTAACCCTTAATAAATGACTCTGAGCAACAAGGCGGACAGAATGACGTTTTTATTCGTGCAACGTAAAAGAGAACTTGCGAGGTAACCGAACATTGGACATCTCATTTGATAGACCGGTCTATCTCTGGCTCATGGTTATGCTTCCGTTGGTGGCGTCGTATGGATATCGTCGTCTTCAGTCTCTGGGTAACGTTCGACGCCACCTTGCGATAGCAACCCGTCTGACCGTGATGTTGGCCATTATCTTGGCCGTTGCAGGTGTCCGCTTGCGTCTGCTTTCAGAACGTACGTCAGTGATGTTCGTTCTGGACCAATCCGAAAGCATTGATAATGAACTTCGTAAGCGGATGTATGAGTACGCCCGCATGAGCGTTAATGAGCACCGTGATCAAGCACGCGAGGACTTGGCTGGTGTCATCATGTTTGGAGCCGATGCAGCCATCGAGGTTGCACCTTTTGATGCGGACTTGCCAATCGATGCAGGAGTCGATCGTGTCTCATTGCGTACCGACGGAACCGACCTTGAGGAAGCCATCACACTGGCGGCTTCGTCGATGCCGCCCGACACGCGGCGACGAATCGTCGTCTTCACTGACGGAAATCAAACCGAAGGAAGGTCGAGCGCGTGACTTCGCGATTGAATACCGCGGAATCGGTATCGACTTCGTGCCGTTGCTTCACAAACGGGTCCCGACGTCATTGTGCAGCGGATTGATATGCCGAACTCTGTTCGTGACGGACAACCGGTCGAGCGCGTGTGGTGATCGATGGCGTGGGAATTGCATCCCCGACATCGCCGGTGAAAGGACGGTTGTTGATCTCACGCCGATCCGAGGAAACGAAGAACTGCTCGCAGACGAAAGCATCGAGATTTTCGATGGCAAGAATGTCTTTCCACTTCGTCATCAGATTACCCGGCCGGCGGCTTATACCTACTCGGCCAAGTTTGTACCGGAAGCAGGGAGCATCGATTCGCGGTCCGTGAATAACTGGCGACGACGTTTGTCCATGTGCAGGGCAAAAGCAGAGTGTTAATGATTGTGGCGACCGACAGTGGCGACCAATGGATCCCTTAGTCAATCTCCTGCGTAATGAATCGATCGAAATCGTTGTGCAAAAGAGCGATCAGACGTTCGGTTCGCTCGCGGAACTGCAGGCTTATGACGCCGTCATCTTGGCGAATGTTCCTCGTGTTAATGGCGATTCAGAACATTCGATTCATCAAATCGCGAACGATCAGATAACGATGCTTGTTCGCAATACACAGCAACTTGGTGCCGGTTTGTTGCTTATCGGCGGTCCCGACTCGTTTGGTGTCGGAGGATGGACCGGTACGGAACTGGAAGCAGCGATGCCGGTCGATTTCGAGATCAAGAACTTGCGGGTCAAAGCAGTCGGGCGCTCTCGCATTGGTTATCGACAGTTCCGGGTCAATGGAAGGAGAAAAGATGCGGCTCTGTAAGTCCGCCGCCCAGGAAGCTGTCAAAATGCTTAGTCCAACAGATTATCTGAGCATCACATCGTTCGATTCGACCACACCGCATCGTTCCACTTCAGATGATTGCCCGACGACATCATATTCAACCGATGATTGGTCGGATTCAGCCGGGCGGCGGAACGAACATGTATCCAGCCATGGAGCAAGCATTTGTTGAGTTGATCAATGTCGACGCGGCGGTCAAACATATGATCGTCTTGACGGACGGACGGACAACGTCGGCAAACTTTGATCGATTGGTCAGCCGAATGCGAGCCGATGGTGTGACGGTCACATCGGTAGCCATCGGCAGCGATGCTGACCTCAACTTGATGCGGCAAATCGCAAAGACTGGGGGAGGGAAACTGTTTCACGTTCGTTCACCACGTGCGATTCCGCAAATTGTGATGCGGGAAACACGTCGCGTCTCTCGACCTCTGATCTACGAGAATCACGATGGCGTAAAACCATTGCTTGACGGCGACCATGCATTGCTAAGTGGCGTCGACACGCCCCCACCGATTCACGGTTATGTGATGACCTCGCTCAAGGAAAGTCCACTGGCTCAATCTTTGTTGGTTGCCCCGGGGCCGCAATCGCAAATGCACCCATTGCTTGCCGTTTGGCAATACGGACTGGGACGAACCGCAGTGATCACCACGGACGGCGGACAGCGTTGGGCCTCGGATTGGTCGACTTGGAAGAGTAAGCCAAAACTGTATTCCCAACTAATCCGGTGGTTGATGCCCTGCGGGAGACGAGGGAAAGCTTAGCGTCAACGCAACTTTGCGTGATGGCGAGATTACGTTGTTGTCGATGCTCTGGATTCAAACGATGACTTCCTGAACTTCCTTCAGCCGCTTGCATCTGTTCTTGACCCTAACATGAAACCGATTTCTCTGTCCCTTCGACAGGTTGCACCCGGACGATACACCGGTTCGTTCCTTCCCCGCGATGTTGGCAGCTATATGATTCACGTCAACGCTACCCCATCGGGACGTCCGATCACGACTTCCGTAACCGTTACAGCGATGCAGGAGTATCAAGCATTGAGACGAACATCCCACTGATGAAGCGGCTCGTCGAAACGCGTGATCCGGCAAATGCGACCGGCATTGTTGTCGATCTACATCATCCGGCTGTCGCTCGTTCAATCGTCACGTCGTTCAATCCTTTTCGCAATGGCTTGTCGGCGACTGTATCCACTCGCGATGTCTGGCCGATGCTTGCCTTGCTTGGTTGTTGCATTTTTTGGCCGACGTCTCGGTCAGGCGGATCTCCTTTTCGCGTTCCTCGCTGAAGCCGGCGAAACTTAATGCCAGTGATCAGAACGCATCACCACCAATTTCGCAGTCAATTTCACCGGGCTCAGCAAGTGCCAAACCGCTTCAATCGCCATCAGCATCGACGCTATGCGACGAACCATCTGATTTGAGCTACGGAGAACGGCTGCTGCGGGCTAAACGCAACGCTCGCTAATCGTAGTCTGCGGAGTTGATTTACATCGTTCACAACTCGGACGACAATTCAACCACATCGTCGGTCACCGTCTTCGCAACTGCATCACACGGATGCTTCTTTGCGAATCCTGGCAGTGAGGAACGAATGATTCCTCGTACAGCCAGCCGCGCGTTTGAATCCAGGTTCGGAACTCGTTGCTGATGAATCGACACGGATCGGACAACAGCACAATCCCCCCCGATTGAAGGTGTTGCTTCAGCGAGACCTCCAACAACGGCCAGAGTTGTCGATTGTAAGTCACGTCGCTCCCCAGAATGATCGAAAATCGTCGACCCAAGCGTTGTTCATTCCACCGCAACTGGCGCACTTGACACTGTGGCAGGTCCCACGTTGAAAGTTGAACCAGCAGCAGCGGATCGGTCATGCCGTCGGTGATCGTGACGTCGGCACCACGCAACGCGGCGGCCAATCCGGCCCGGCCCGTTCCGGCCCCGACTTCCAGAACATGCTGGCCGGTCAATTCCATCGAATCCATGAAGTCGTCCAGACCGACGGCGGCCTGCCAGACCGCCGCCCAATAAGGGTCTTCGACATTGCTTTGCCCCGCTTCCTGACGGCGACACGCGTCGACCAATAACTGATCCGGTGTCGTCGCGGTCGCAAACAGACGCTCGCGTCCGGCGACCTTCGTCGATTCAAAATGCCAGGCAAAGCGAGCGCTCGCTCGAACACCAAGTTGTTGAACATGGCGTGGGATCGTCTTGACATCCATGAAACTACTGTCGGCTCACATAAAGATAGTCCAACCCAAACATGTAGGCCTTCACCGCTTTCGGATTCGCTCCTTCGATCGAAACCGCCAGTTCGTTGTCCCCCGCCTTCAGTTCGTATGTTCCCAGCGATACGGGACCGGTTGTGATCACTTCAGGAGAATGAAACAGATCGTGCGGTGGCCCGGTCGGCTGCTGATTGACCGCGAACGAAACGACGCCGTAGTCGCGAGCCTTTGTCATCGCGACAAACAGTTCGTACCGCCCCGCCTCACGGACGGGAAACGACAGCGTCAAAGTTGCTTGAGGTTTTGCTCCTGTCCACCAGAGTTGATCGTCACCGCTCCATCGACCGGCGCTAAAGTTGTTCATCTTCTGACTGGCCGCATTCCCCGACGTTGCTTTAACGACACGCAAGGCTTCCGCTTCGATCGCCCCCTCCACCCGTCGAGAGCCGTCGTTGTAAACCGGTCCTTCGCCAGGCAACGGAACTTGGGTGGCTCCGGCCAAATAAGCGATCAAGTCGCGGGCCTCCTCGAATTTCATTTGATCCAGTTGGCCTTCAGGCATCATTGATGTGTCGGATAAACGCTGTTCTTCAATGTCGTTTCGATCGATCACCAGTCGTTCATTCGCCGTCTGAATCGTGACCGCACTGTCATTGCTCTCCTTGAGCAACCCGTTGATGACTCGACCATCAAGCGTGACGATCATGGTTGTCTGGTAATCACGTCCGACCAACGCGTTCGGATCCAAGATGTTGTGAAGCGTATAGTCCAAGTCGGCTCGATTGCTGCCCGTGATATCCGGACCAATCTGACCACCCGAACCGAAAAGCCGATGGCATTTACCGCAAGTGTTGTCATAGACCAAGCGACCGTGCGATCGATCGGCTTTGCCGATTACATCGGGTTTCAAACGCTGCTTCCACGATTCGATATGCGCCTTCCGCTCTTCCGAGGACTTTCGCATCCGACCCCAAACGCGATTAATCTTCTCCGACAACGCCGAGTCGCCTAACAACTGCATCTGGCTGACTGCGAACGCCGACAGATCTTGACGCTGAACGGACTTCCGCTCAACGGCGTCCAACAACTCGTTCGCCCAAGCGGTTCGCGAAGCAAGCGTCGCCACGGCATCGCCGCGCTGATCAACATTGAACTTATCGAAGCGGGAAAGCAGATCCTTTGCGATGGAACGATCGGCATACGAGGCAAGGCCGCGGATCGCTTTGCGGCTCAGCAATGGGTCTTCGAGCAGCGTGATCAAGGTTTTCATCGCATCGGGATCCTGGCCGGCGAGTAAAGCATCCAAAGCGCTCTGTCGCTGAGACAGGTCCGCGGCGGAATCGACAGCGATCTTTCGCAGTACGGGAAAGATCGACGCATCGCCAAACTTGACGGTGATCAGTTGTGCCTGACGTCGAACGTTGTCGTCTTTGCTGGCCGAAAGTTTTGCGTACACATTCGGCCATTGGGCTGGCATCTCAAGTCTTCCCTGATTGCTGACCGCAGCAACGACCTCGTTCAAGATCGTGGATTGTCGATCCAAATTATCGGTTTCCCCGAGTTCAACCAATAAGGCTGCGATACTCTTCGAGTCGGCGGCCGCGCGCCGATAAATCAATTGACTCACCTTTGGAATCCGGGATGACTTCGCCAGCGAGAGGGCTCGCGAGATATCGTGAACGACGAGCGGTTCGATTCCGTACCAAATCATCAACGGCAAATTCGGATCTCTGGCGTCGTCGGCATGCGTCGACAAACCTTCCGCAATCGACCAGCGGCTATCCAGTGGAATCTGTTGCAGTGCCGAAGCAAGCGACAATCGAACGACGGGTGACGGATCAGTCGTTGCCATCGACGCGAGTTTTTTCAACTGCTGGGCACTGGCTTGACGACCATCGAGCAACAAACGAATCGCCCAACCACGAAGATGCTCCGACTTGTGAGCATGTTCGTTCATCAGGACCTCGAAGTCGGCATCGGATATCCGGTCGATGGCGTGCAGTGTCCAGATCGCCCGCAATCGACGCTCAACCGAATGTTGGCCAAACGCCAATTCGCGCAATCCTGTGATCGCTCGTCCCGATTCTTCCGAAGAGGCTGAGTCCTGACCAGAGGCGAAGCGTTCTTGCAAGAGACGTCGAGCCATTCGTACATGTTGCTCGTTGTCGCTGGTATGCGCATCGACCAAGGCATCCCAATCGGCGTCGTGCAGCGCGAGCTTGGTGAGATCGGTGCCGCCGAAGGAGACGCGGTAGACGCGACCGTTGCTGCGATCCCAAATCTCCTTGTCGCGTCGATGGCAAGCGTTCTTGTCATACCAATCGATGATGTAAACACTTCCGTCGGGGCCGCATTTCATGTTGATCGCTCGAAACCAACGATCATTCGCAAACAGTAAATCGGCTCCGTGGGAGGCAACGTAACCGCTGCCGACCGGTCGCAAGAGATCGTTGTTGATTCGATTTCCATGCACGTTCGCCATGAAGATGGAGCCACGGTACTGCCGCGGCCAGTTGTCGCCAAGATAGATCATCGCGCCGCAATGCGCATGGCCGCCACCGGCCGCGTCGGTGTCGGACGCCTCGGCTGGTTGATCGCGTCCCCACCATGCATGATCGCGAATGTTCCCCGCGTAATGCGCGTGATCGGCAATCGTTTGCAAATCTTCATAGATGTAGGGATTGAAATGTTGACCGCCTTGCCGTTGATAACGCCCTCCTTGAATCATATGAAACATATGGGGAATCACGCAGGCGGTGATGAATGCTTGCCCGTGCTCATTGAAATCCAAGCCCCACGGATTGCTGGTCCCTCGCGCGAAGATGTCGAACTGATGGCGAACGGGATGATAACGCCAAACGCCGCAGTTCAGCTTGACGCGTTCTTCGTCTGGAGTTCCCGGTTTGCCGACGTTTGAATGTGTGAAGACACCATGGCAACCATACAACCAGCCATCGGGTCCCCAGATAAACGCGTTTAGGGTTTCGTGAGTGTCTTGATATCCAAAACCGTCGAGCAAGATTTGCGGTGGTCCATCGGGGCGATCGTCACCATCGGCGTCGGGGATGAACATCAGATAGGGGGCCGCGCCAACCCACACGCCGCCGAATCCGACTTCGAGTCCGCTGACGAGGTTTAATCCATCGATAAAGACGTGTCGATTGTCGAAGATTCCGTCATTGTCGTTGTCTTCCAGGATAATGATCTTGTCCTGTCCTTCGCCTTCGTCTGCGCGAATCGGATAGGTATGCGCTTCGGCCACCCACAAGCGACCGCGAGCGTCGAAGGTCATCGCGATCGGCTGATGCACCATGGGCTCGCCTGCGGCCAACTGCACGCGAAAGCCTTCGGGAACCGTCATCGCGTCGGCGGCTTCGGCGGGTGCGAGCCCTTCGTTCTTCGGCAAACCATCGGCACCACTTCGCGCATTCATTGTTCGCGGTCGGGGAACGACGCGTGACTGCGATGCCGAGTCGATGGAGCGACGTTGTTGAATGCTGACAAAGGTTCCTTTCTTGTTGCCAACAATCACATCCACGGCACCGTCGCCGTTGATGTCCTTCACGCACACATCGGTCCCGACGCCGGACGCATCGTCGATCAAATGCGGTATCCAGCGAACGGAACCCTGAGGATCTGAAGGCCTTTCGAGCTTGAACCAATAGACCACCGCTGGATCATTGGGGGCCGCGTCCCCTTTGGGACCATGCGCCCACCAACGCTTGCCCGTGACGATGTCCTTCAGTCCATCGCCATCGACATCGGCCAAGTCGACCGCATGCAATTGCGAGAAGACGACTCCAAACTCGTTGTCGCTCGGTTTCGAGCCGAGAATCGGATGCGGGACGAATGTGATTCCTTCCTCTTTCGGTTCGGTGGCTTTCTGCTGCTCGTACCAGGCCAAACCGTATCCGTGGGCATCGAGCGAAGTAATGACATCTTGATCGCCATCTCCATCGACGTCGTAGGCGAACATCTGAGCGCTCCCCCTGCCCGGCGCGAAGTCGAACGGATGCTTCCTCCAAGTCGGATCGCTCGTCAGATCGGCGGGTTGCTCCCACCAACCACTTTTCTCCAACAAGTCCATTCGCCCGTCACCATTGACGTCGCCAACACCCAAACCGTGAGTAAAGCGTCCTCCCGCCGATTGATCGCTGATCTTGCGAAACGTCCAGGGTGCCGTAGGTTCTTTCTTGTTGATCTCGGCGAAACCGAAATAGCCACCGCTACTGCAAACGATCTCCGCGACGCCGTCGCCTGTGATGTCGACGAATGTGGGAGACTCGTTGTCGACGATATCGAGCACTTGGTGTCGCGGCCAAAAGCGTTCCTGCCCCCGCGGATTCTCGAACCACGATGCGTCTTTGCCGGGAAATCCGTAGACCAAGATGTCGACCCAGCCGTCGCCGTCAAAATCGCTGGTGAATGCAAAGAAGTTGTTGGAATATCCGTGCGGGTCGAATGGATCGCCTGGATAGAACTGAACCTTTTGCTTGAAATCGGGGCCTGCATACCAGAACGGTCCCGATGCAACATCCAAAACGCCATCGCGATTAAAGTCGCCGATGGTCGCCGATTCGCTGAAGAATTGATCGGAGAGTTGCTGCGTTCGAAAGCTTATTTCGACCGGCTCGTCCGCTGGAAGGACGGACGGGATGAGAGCGAATGCAATCAGCAAACGCAAGGAATGAATTCTCATGACGCCTTCTTTGTGAATGTATGAAAACAACCTAGAGCCTAAGCGGAAATTGAAAGCCGAACGCCGAAGCGTCGGGCCCGAATCGCCAAGCGACACCGTCTCATGGCGGAGGTGCAGGAACATTGTAGTCGATTCATCGGTGTCAGGGAGATTCGTCATTGACATCGGCGACGCTTTGATCTCGATAAGATCGCAGCATCAAACCCGTTCCAGCGGCAAATAAGATGATCAGGCCGAGCAAGTGAACCAGACGCATGTTCATGGCAAAGCGAATGCGGCTGAGAATCTCAATCGCCAGGATGAAGATTCCGATATAGATCAGCCACCAACCCCACTTCTTCCGAGCGTCGTAGAACAAAGTGATCACGCCGAGCAAGAAAGGCAAAAACAGGATCGCGGTTGATGTTGTTTCAGCAAATCTCCCCGCACTCCCGGTGATACCGTGAGCGAGGCGACCAATCATGCCTTCGCCGGTATGAACCATGACGCTCCAAAAGAACAAATAGACGGCAAGTCCCGATAAGCCAAAGCCGACCAGAAACATACCGCCGCCACCGGGGGTTCCACCGGGAGATCGCATGACAAATTGCCTTTATCGGTCTAGAGTTGTTGTGTGTACGTCGCGCGAGGGTAAATGAAATGAGGGTGATTCTTCGTTTAACGGCAAGCTGTGGGCATCCAGAAAGCCGGTAGATCGCAGACGCCCGCAGTTTGCCGTCAAACGAATTATGCTCAAGTGACTTCGCGGAACAGCCTTAACACATCCTTCATCTTTTCTTCGCATTAGGCTAACCGAAACAGGGGTAGCCAATATTGCGTTGGTCGCGGACGATAACCGCATGATTGCTCGCATCCATCTATTGGGTTGTTTCGTTCTGAAATTACCAAGGTAATCGCACCCATGGCAAATGTAAAAATTCTGGTGGTCGAAGACGACATCAGTGTATCCGAAGTCTTGGTTTACAACTTAAAGAAAGAAGGCTTCGAGGTCTCTCGCGCCCTCGATGGTGCCGATGGACTTGCTCAGGCACGATTGAAACTTCCCGATTTGGTCATCCTCGATGTCATGCTACCCACTTTGGATGGCCTGGAAGTCTGTCGAACGCTTCGAGCGGGAGAGGAAACCAAGAACATTTCGATCCTGATGCTGACAGCCAAATCCGAAGACAGCGATCAAATCGCTGGATTCTCGATCGGAGCGGATGACTACGTTTGCAAGCCTTTCAGCGTCGCGGTGCTTTTGCAGCGTGTGAAAGCTTTGCTTCGTAGGCGGGCTCAAGCCGCGGCCGTCAAAGATCAGGACGTGGTGACCTATAAGGGGGTCAGCGTCGATCGCCGTCGCTACAAGACTTCGGTCAATGACGAAGCGCTCGATCTGACCCGCAGCGAATTCCGATTGCTTGATACCTTGATTCGCCAACCCGGCCGCGCTTTCGATCGCTCGGAATTGATCGATGCGGCGTTGGGAGAAGACACGATGGTCTTAGAGCGAACAATCGACGTTCATGTCCGCGCTTTGAGAAAGAAGCTCGGTCCGTATGCCGACGTTATCGAAACCGTTCGGGGGTAGGCTATCGCTTCAGCGAGATCAGCGAAGATCGCAGCGACCACGAGTAAACGTTGCCTTAAACCATGCGTGGTCCGAAATGATACCTTCGCATTATGAAGCGAATCACCTCATTTCTGACCACGCCACCTAAACGTTCTTGGTTGCCTCGTTTGCGATTCAAAAAATTTGGTAATTATTCCAATTGATAGCTTTACAGTAGTGCTGACTCTTAACCTCAAATTGCCCATTTGCATCGTTAAGAAAAGTTAGACGATGACCCGCATCGCACTTGTTCTGCCTCAGCCCCGTCGCATGCTGACACAATCAGCAAATGCAACACAATCGACAAATTTTACCGATATTTCGCCAGCGAGTCCTCCAGTTGTTTCAACTCCTTCCGGGTTGACGCAACATTTGAAACCCGTCGTTTCAAATTTTGTTGGGTCGGGAACCGTTTGGGGGGAGTAATACGGTCTTTAATGTGCCCGCCTTGACGAGTACGACTTAACATAGTTGGAAGCCATACGGTCGATGTCTTGCGTTCCAGGCTAGGTCGCTGGGGGAATTGCATCAACAAGCGTTCACGAAATCCCCCTTGCGGTACCAGTCCGAAACGTCCGGCCTGATGCACCGGCTTCACGCCCGATGTGTTCAATCTTGCTTCATTCAGCCTGCCAAGTGTGACGTTCCAGTTTAGTGCGGCAAGGTCCTGGGCGACTTCTAGATTGGTTTCCTCCCCAACGCAACCCTAGAACCTGCAACAATGGCTCTTGGGTATCGGAACGGTTGTCGAAACGGGGCCCGCTATCGTCGTGCGTAAGGCTGCCAAATTGGCAAGCGCCAGTTTGCTTGGAATAGGCACGGGCAATTCGCATATGTATATCAATTTTCACGAAAGGTGCGATGAACGTCGCACCTTTTTTTGTTGATGAAACTTAAATATCGGCCATACTAGTATTTCATGGTGGCTTCAAAGTGAGGCATCACCGTTTCCTTCCATTGTCGGACCAATTCAAATACAACTGGATTGGACGAAACGTTTCACCATGGGCGCATTTTCATCAATGTTGTCAAATCGGCTTCTAATTCTTCTGGGAATTTGCTTCGCAATCTGTTGCGTCCATCGTCGTCGACGAATCGGGAACACACAGTTCTTTCCCTTCTTTTCGTCCTTTCGGCATGGATGCTGTGGCGGAACGGAGCATTGAGCCTTCGCTCGGCTGGGAAACTTTACCTGGTTTCGTTGGCTCTTTCGATCGCGTCGGCAGTGATCTTGGCACGGCTGTGGTAATTCGTTCCCCTTGGTTATCGGGTGTGGCGTTTGTGACCGTGCTGATTTCAGCGCGGTACACAAGTGTTCGCAAGGACAACACGATTGCTCGCCTATTTCTACTGATTGTGCCTCCTCCCTTTCGCTTAGATGTCAAGCTGATTCAGGTTTGCAGGCGATTGCCATGGCGTATCCTCGATTCACTCGGCATCGAGCATTTGATGCGGCAACCTGATGTTCGGATGGCAAATCGTTTTTTGTTGAAGAGGCTTGGCGTCCACTCCATGTTCGCGTTGGCTGCTGGTACGGCGGCGTGTATTCTTGAAGGAGGCATTGGTTTCCCAGCCTCTTGGTTGTCGTCAGTCTCTTGGGCGATCGTTTGTAATGGTCTGCAATCATTGGGTTGCGATTGGCTGGATTTACATGGGGAAATCTTGAGGTTGGCGGCACGAGGTGCTCGGGTTCATTGTCTTTGTACTGGCGGTTGGGCTCTGTTATTCGACAGCTTGCATCTGGGATTTCCTGACGCTGCGGTGAGAGTGGATTTTTCTTTTCGACGGAGCCGGATCAGCAAGTTTTGAATCGGCTTGCGGTCTCCAAGTCGAAAATTCGAATGAATCACACAGGGCGTGCGAGCGAGGGGAATCAATCCAGTCAGGCGTTCCATCGTTACGGTGATTGGACTGATCGTCGGTGCCAACCAGCCAACGACCGAGCCGATCCGCGTCGATCGGTGGCGATCAAAAAGCTGAACGCTGCTTTCAACGAGTCCGCTATCGAGGACGATCCTTCCCGCTCGTTGGACGTTACCTTTGACGAAGATCGCGAATACATGAGTGCCTGGGGCGGCATTCCCGAATTTGGCATTTACAGACGGAATTGGCAGCGGACGATATTCGGTTGATTATCCCTGGGAATCAACCGATCTGCTGCGTGCTACGAAAGTTGGTTGGCAGATCTCGACGAGCGCGATCGTATGAAGCGGGGCAATGGCCGATGGTGATTTTGTTCATTAAAACGTCCGGCGGGGCGTCCGCGACACTAATTTATTGTATGTTCGACGCAAACGGAATACAGTATCTACCCGCTCGACAAACGGGTCGGCGCGGAATGCGGGCCTCGTTCAAAGTGGATGCAGCATGTCAATCGCTGGCGACGAGGAACAATTGACAAGGGACTTGTTCAAATCCAGATTTTCGTCCCCGAAGTGTGCCTCAGAACGAGATCGCGTTCGATCTGGCAATGCCTTCAGAATCGTCGACGTCGTCGTTCCTGGAGAATCGACAAACGCTCTTGCTGGACTGAATCGCACGCATCCCAACGGTTCGACAATGTGAAGACTAAGGGGCCGAGATAGCTTTTACGAAGAATTACTCAATTTTGCAAAGTGTTTGGTCACGGGTGCTGTGCTGGCTTGGTCCGGCTGTCGCCGTAGTCTGAAATTGCTTGGCTGATGATCAACAGTCGACGGCAGATCATGCGCAGCCCTGACGGTGAAATACGAGCGGGCTGGTTGTCGACGGCGTTGCAAAATGAAAATCGCATTTGCGAAAATTTGCTTTGAACATGCATTGCAGTTGAATCCAAGTAACGACGCGGTGTCGTTGCTGTTCCAGGAGCGGTTCCGAGAACGCGATTTTGTGAGCAATGCTATCCGGTCTTAGTCGCGGCGTCACAAACCCGTCGCGCACGTTCCGTTGCGGAAATTTTGCTCGAGCGCCGCCGGTGATGAATCGTGAGCAGGCTCAGCAGGAAGTACCGGCAGCCCGGGAAGACATGCTTTCAGCCGAGCGTTCTCGGCGGGCGTTGACTGGAACCCGCGAATGTCGGAGGTGGAACGTCTGGCGAATGTCCTGTTTACACCGACCGGATTCCGACGCGATCAGCCTATTGGAACCTCTTTCGACGAACAGTCGGCATTTGAACATTGCGATGGAATGGGCGTTTGCAATCAAACACGAGTAAGGGGAACTGTTCGCTCAGCGCGTGGTTGGTTTCTCACGCTCCCAATCGCACAGAGCTTGCAGTTGCGATTAATGCTCGCATGCTGCAAAGAAGTCGACAATTCGAGCAATCGGTGGATGTCCTCAACAAGAGCATCAAGTGGGCTGATGAGGAGGGAAAGAACTTGCTGCAGGGTTCGTCGCAATCGCAATTCGCGAATTCGATCGCTTGTGAATCTGAATCAAAGCCGATACGCTCGCGATGCCGCGTTTGATGGATCAGATGTTAAAGTTTGATCCCAACAATGTGGCCGATGACGGTTGGCTCAACTGATCGGCACCTATGAAACCATTGACCCGAAATTGAAAATCATTTGAAACAAGCTTTGACGACCAGCGACGCCGCAGCCACGATTCATCTTGTTCTGAAATACTACGCGAAGTCGAATCGGCGAGGAAGCATTGTTTCATCTCGAACTGGCCACGAAGGACATCAGCTAGCGACGCTCATGAACAACCTGGCTTGGGTTCTTTCCTCCACGCGACCCGACGAACTCGATCGCGCTTTGTCGCTGGTTGATTCCGCATTGGCGATGCGTCCCGAAGATAGCGACTTTCTGTCGAGCGGCGGATCCTGTTTCGCATGTCGATGGGAGAATCGTTGAAAAGTTTTGAACAGGTGATCGGTCGTACAACGGAAAATTCGCTGACGCACCGACGTTTGGCGGAAATTTACACGAAACTGGGCAAGCCGGAAATCGCCGAATCACATCGTCTGTTGGAAAAGCAGGAACAAGTGAAAGAAGATGCCGCCAAGACGACGGGGCGTCCCGATGCAAACGCATCGTGAGTTGTAATTTTTTCCGCATCGCGGCCTTGTCTTCCGAGCTGCGACAATCGCCTGCGGGTGGCGCAGTGTTTGCGGCCCACCCCCAACGTGACCTATCGTGGTGGTCGCGATTCATCTGACGGATGTTCCCGGCACAACATCCATTGCTTCACAAAGCGTCCACCGCGAACTCAGTCGCCGCTAAACCGCACATCGACGAGGAGTATGCTATGGACATTCCCCAAGTAAAAACGAAAGATAACGTTTCCAAAGGCGATATGGGGCAGGAGTATTTGGCCTCTGGCAAAGAGGTCGCACTGCGTATTTGGGAGGAACAGCGTTGCGATTTCAGCAAGGCGACGCGCCGACAATATGAAACCGTCGGCTACGTGGTCGAGGGTGAACTGCAACTGAATCTTGATGGGCAAATCGCTACCCTGCGCGCCGGAGACTCGTGGCTCGTTCCAGCCGGTTCGATGCGATCATACCGCATCGTTGAACCCATTCTCGCCATCGAAGCAACATGTCCGCCAGCTCGGTTTAACGACCGCGACCATCCTCCCGATTGAGCGACCGATCCGCCTTGTCGCTAGGCTTGCCGAAGTTTTCGAGACCTCAAATGGTCGAAGCCACGTCAGTAAGGAAGTTCCCGGATGTAAAGATTCTTGAAGAACAACTCGCTGCCGTGATGCTGTAGTTCGATCTGATCGGCTCGTGCAAGCGGCTCGCGACCGGACTTGTCACAATAGTTCTCCAGACGGACACGGTCAGCAATTTGCTTTTCGTTCAGCCAGATGCTCACTTTGTCGCCCACCATCCGAATAAAGAACGTGTTCCATTGGCCAATCGGATTGTCGGCCAGAACCGTGGGAGCGTTCCTCCAGCGACGATTGTTCCACAAGCCACCCGATCCCAAATTGTTCCCAAGCCGATAAGCGGCGACCCAGGCTTCGGGCGTTTCTGGAAAGGACTCCCCTTCTTTAACATGAGCATCCCACGGATCCCAGATTTGAATCTGTGGCGTTCCACGCAAATAGATCCCCGAGTCGGCCTTTGGGGGGATCTTCCAGTCGACGTACATTTCAAAGTCGCCATAGTCCTTCGCGGTGCAAAGGCTCTGGCCTTTTCCGTCGTACGTGAGAACGCCATCCACGACACTCCAGTGGGCGTTCATGACTTCGTCGGCCGCGGACTGAGCTTTCTTCAGATCATCGCCACGAAGGGCGCGACGCTTATTCGCGTTCCCATCGGCCAAACCTTTCCAGCCCGCGAGGTCTTTGCCATTGAAAAGACTTACAAATCCATCGGGAGGAGTGTTGTCCGAACCACTTGCCGGTTTGGCGGGTGAAACGCCGTATTCGGCAATCTGCAGGTTCTTGAATTCAACGCGATCGTCATGCCCGGCCAATACCAAATGACCAGAACGAAGGTCTTTGCCGGGATGCGGTTTGCCATCGACGGGCGTGATATCGTCTAAAAATGCGTCGACGATCACAGCTCCGTTGAGGATCACAACGATGTGATCTTCAATGGCAATGATCGTTTCGCTGTTCCATTCGCCGGCTGGCTTGAGGTATCCGGTCAATGCAGGATAGATGCCGTAGATCGATCCGTGATACTGCCAAGGCTTCAGCCAACTCAATGACCGCGTCTTTCCGTCACCCATGTCAGCTTGGCCAACATATCGAGAGCCATTGTGGTCGAGAATCTGAATCTCCATCCCATCATTGGACGGGTGCCCACCGCGCGGAACGCGAATGCCGATGCCGTTGTTTCCGCTCGGTTCCAATTTGAACTCGAACTGGAATGCAAAGTCGCCGTACTCTTTTTCGGTCAGCAGTGTTTTCGCCCCCTTCTGACAGACGAGGATTCCGTCTTCGACGACATATCCGCTGGTGTCTCCTTCCCATCCCGTTAGGTCCGTGCCGTTGAAGAGTTCTCGCCATGTGGCGGTCT
The DNA here is from genome assembly GCA_041399105.1 of Pirellulaceae bacterium. Taxonomy (GTDB): domain Bacteria; phylum Planctomycetota; class Planctomycetia; order Pirellulales; family Pirellulaceae; genus Rosistilla. The sequence continues at coordinate 81,193 of JAWKTL010000021.1, forward strand.
CGGCAAGCGTTGACATCACACGTTGGGCCGCCTGCTTGTTGGGATCGGGCTTTTCCTCCTGTGCCTTGGCCGGAAGAACACATGCAAGAATGACGAGCCAAACGAATCGTCGATGTCGCGCGATCGGAAACAAGTTGACTCGCTGTAAACGGCGGAATCGAAGATTTTCCAACGACTCTCGGGATAAAAATAAAGACTTCATGAACACAACCTCATCGTCGGCAAGGAGCAACGAACTTCAAAAATGTGAATGCTTTGAGGTTGAATTATGCTTTGGCGATCGGCTGAAAGCAATCAGTGACAAAATTGGGGTCCGGGCTCCCAACGACAGTTCTTAACGAATGGTGCTGCGTGATTTGGCGACGTTCGCACGCCGTTCCTTTTCAGCTTCGATCAGGATAGGCCAAACGCGACTTGCGAATTCATCGGCGTCGACGAACCCTTCGACCTTGTGAAGCAATCGACTATCGTGCGAGATGATCAATGTGGTTGGGTAAGCGCGAATTCCCAACTGACGCGATCTCCGGAAACTCCGATCCGTTGAACGTCACCGGTTCGGTGTATTGCGAAACGCCCTCCGTGATCGGAGTCTGCGAGAACGTCTTTTTCAGCATCTTCGTGCAGTATCCGCAATGATTTGAGGTCGCATACAGCAGCATGGGACGTTGACTCGCCTGGACGGCGTTCCAAGCGTCTTCAAGTGTTGCATGACGAAACAACGCGAGCGAATTGTCTTCCTTGCCATAGACGTTTGATTGCCATCGACTTCGTTGGCGAAAGGTTCCCGCCCCGATAGTCCCGTACAAAACGAAGCAAGATAGACTGTCAAGATCGCAACAAAACGGCTCATGGTCGGCCTCTCAATGGCAATAACGGAAACAAGGTTCGATCGAGAACCGTCAATCGACGGAACCCATTCACTTTTCGACGTCGCCTGAAATGGAAACGCGTCGCGTCGCCTCGTTCGATGCGAGTGCATCATTCCCAACCAAGCACGATATAAATATCGGACAGTCGCGACATATCGCTTTATTGAAATTCCGCCGGAATCGGAAGAGACGATCTATATCAATGATGAACGCGTTTGATGTTCGGTTGCGACAATGTTTATACCGTGCGTGGTCCGGAATGATGCCCAGGCGTCAAATGAAGCGAATCACCTCATTTCTGACCACGCGACGTATATCAATTGATCTTGCGACTTACTCGCTCCAAGGCGTTGGCCGGCCAGAAGGGATGCGACTTGTTGTCGATCGACGCACAGATGTCACTTGGGTCCGCTGGCGGTATCGTCCGTTGGCAGGTCGCGGTGGCCAATACGAATCGGAGTCGAAGTGCCGCTTTGAAAGGCGAGGGGTTGCCAACCATGTGAAGCGCAAGCAATCGGGCTGGTCGCGGATTGGCCCGCTTCCAACATCTCCCAGCCGACAAACCAATGGTCGCCGGGAGCGAGCGGCAGACTGAAGAGATCTTTCCGGCGAATGGCAATCTCAGCGACCCAACTCCCTTCGTCGCGAACGGTTTTTACGAACCATAACGGTTGCCAGTCGGCAAAGCCATCACAGGCATCGTGACATCGCCCGCTGGCATCGATCTGCAACTGATACGAGGTGTAAACATCGCGATCGACATCCAGATACAAACAGATCCGATTCGATTTCGTTAAGTCCGCATCCCGCTGGCGCTCCGGTGCCAATTCAATCTCTTCAAACTCCGGAAAGCTTCCTTCAATCCCAACATACAGGTATTCCGAATCGTATGAGAACCGAAGCGTCGGATTTGCCGGGCCGTTGGCTTGGGTCGTCCACATGGATTCGTCCAGTTTGCCATCAAGCAGCGGGCGCGTTTGCGAATAGGCGGCGTGCAGAAACGGTTGATGCACACGTTTTGGCTGTGCTCTCAAGAGTTGCGCCTGCGACAAGGCTTGCCAATTTCCAGCGCTCGTCACCGATGCGAGACGCCCCAAAGTGGACAGAAGGTTTGGCGATGCTTCATCGCCAAGCCGCGCTACTTGCGCAAGTAGCACGGACGGTTGATGCCGGTAGATGAGGTCGGACGTTTCGGTTGTTCGGATGTGTTTGACGGCTGAACCCGATGCGTTGCTAACTTGAGCAATCGCCGGTTTAGTCTCAAACGGAGATCCGTAGGCGGCGGGCGAAGCGCTCTTTTTTGTATCCGCCCATGATCCGACGTGTGACAATCGCGACGGAAGACGCGTCCATTCCTCGCTGGCGTCGATCGCCGCGAGTTTGCAGTCAGCCCAGAATCCGATCGGGCTGTCGGGAACGATTTCGACCGCCTGTTGAAGCGACGCTCGAAAGAATGCCGCATTTCTCACTTGATAACAATCCAAGATCAGACGTCGCATAAACGCGGGGCGGTCGGATGGGCGAATCTGCGACGTCAATTGCTTCAGTCGCGAAGAGAACAAGGTTTGTGCATCATCGGTGACCGTACACGCATCGAGCAGTTGCTTGATCCAATCGCCATGGCGGGTACGCGGCTGCAGAGCCGTCAACTGAGTTCTGCTGCCGTGCGGGGGCAATCGTCGCGCCACGCCTCCCGCGCCAATCGGCAGACGATGCAGCAAAGAATCGATCGGATGGACGCTCGGTTGTCGATCGAGCAATCGATCGGCAACGGTCACATTTTGACGCGACATCTCGGTTGAAACGACCGACAACGCTTCCGTCCAAGCTTCCTCCACAACGACGCCCGCAGCTGGCAAGATCGCTGAAGGATGATAAACGACGTCCCCGCGATCACCCGGCTTGACACCGAACACGCGAACGATGGAAGGATTCGATGTGGCGATGCTCAGCCATGTCGATCGCTGCGTTGGCGTCAGGTCCTCGGCCAGCACGACGACCATGGGGCGGGACGACGCCATCGCCTGCAGGATCTTGTTTCGGTAGGTGGTTTCATCCCGGCAGGACGCATCGATTGATAGGACATCGCCGCCGCCAACATCCGCGATGGCCTGCATCGTCGTTTCGCTATCGCTACGTTTCATTGGGTCCGCGGAGCCGGAGCCATTGTCAAGCGTTCTCTGTGACTGCGATGATTTTGCAATCGTCGCATCGACGCCCTCTTGTGGTTCGCCGAAACTTACGTTCGAAGCTCCATCGAGAACGACGACCGATCGATAACCTTGTTCGAGCGACTCGCTGATCAGCATTGGCCATGGAAGGCCTTCCGGTCGACGGCTGACGAACATTACGGCGGCATGCCGCTTGCCGCCTCGTTGGACTTTCCAAGATCGTCCGCCGTCCGATGTTTGCAGAATCGTGCCATAACTGCACGCAGCCCATCCCGTCTGGCCGTCGTGAAAGTGCATCGCATGGACTGGTGCGTCGACACCGGTCGAACCGCTGCCGAGCGTATTCTCCGACGTGCTGAAGAAAATACGATCGCCCGGAAGTCCGGCCATCCAGACGGTTCCGTTCGCTGAGGCCAAGCATTCCAAATCGTACCGTGTCAGATCAATCGAGCCGGCTAGCGGCGGGATCGCCTGCCAGTGTCGATCGCCATCGCGACTGCGTGCAACGGTACCGTCGCGACCGCAGGTCCAAGCCATCTGGTCGTCGCCGACGACATCCGTCAATCGATGATTGATCGCCACTGCGGACGCGGGAACTTCCAGACGATCTTGCCGGTACAGTACTCCTTTATAATCAAGCGAAACGATTGAAGATGACGTCGTTGTCAGGCAACGCATCGCTCCGGCTTCCGATTGAGGTGCCGGCTGCCACGATTGGCCACCGTCAAAGGTAATGAATCGGGCGCTCAAGTGAACCGGCGACCAATCGCCAACGGCTGTTCCGTTGCGGCGATCGGTGAAGTTAATTTGCCGTAGGCGGGGAAGCTCGTTTTTCAGCCGGTTCCATGTCTTTCCGCCATCTTGTGTTCGCAGAACAATCGCTCGGCTGATCCGAGTATCCGATTCGTACCAACCGCCAGCAATCCAGCCTTCGCGAGCGTTGATGAAATGGACGCTGTCGAGTCGGCAGCCGACGTTGCTCTTCTGTTCCAGCCAATGAACGCCGCCGTCGGGGGTGTACCAGATCACTCCGCGATCGCCGACCGCCCATCCCTGCCGCTCGTCGGCAAAGCAAATGTCACGCAATGTTGCATCGTCACGAAGAGCCTCGTTTTCCTGCGCCTTTGGTGGTTCAACGGCACAGAGTTGGCTGTGCATTTGAAAACTGAAGAGACAAACAATTGTCAGCAGGTCAAGAATGTTCGATTTCATAGAGCAACCACGTCGGAGGATCAACTGAAAAACATTAGCGTGAGATAACAGCAAACGCGTTCAACATTGATATAAACTTCGCGTGGTCAAAAATGAGGTGAATCGCTTCATTTAACGCGAAGGCATCATTTCGGACCACGCACGGTATAAACTTCACAATGAATCAAAGTGCTTAGGGACAGCCGATCACGTTACGGTGAAAACCAGACGCGAATGATCGACATTCCCCCCCAAACCGCAGCGAGCCCTAGGACAAGGTTCGCCAGTACATAAATGCTTGCGGTACTGAATCCCGCCTTTTGCGAAAAGACGACCGCTTCGTATCCAAACGTTGAAAAGGTCGTTAGTCCGCCCAGCAGACCGACACGGATCGCCAACTGAAGTCGTTCAGGCATTGTCGTTCCAAGGATGGAAACTTCCGCGAGGCACCCGATGCACAAGCATCCGACGACGTTAACGGCAAGCGTTCCCACGGCACCAAGCCCTAAGGTGACAGTCGCCGCCAGTGTGATCAGGAATCGCAAGACCGACCCGATCGCACCTCCGATGGCAACAGCAGCACTATCTAAAAACATGGTGAACCTTTAAGAGTCGGCTTCGTCAAAAATCGAACAGATGGATCCGAATCACCTCATTTCCGCGTGTGGCGTACAATAGCCCTCTCCAAAACCGACCTTATCGTGTAGACTGGGGCGTTCAGTTCGAGCCCTATCGAGCTGATATTCGTCGCGTGGTCAGAAATGAGGTGATTCGGTTCAATTGACGCGAAGGCATCCGTTCGGGCCACGCACGGTATAAGGTCCCTGTTTTCGGCTTGGCGTGTAAATGTCAATTCGGCAAATGCCATTCATTGCTGTACGATGCAATTGAGCCATTTCGGACCACCCACGGCACAACACGCTCAAACGTTCCCCGTGTAGCCAATGTTTTAGTTTTCCTATTGCAGTGAGATTTTGACAATGAGTTCAACGACCACCAAATCCGAAGCCAAATTGATGACAGGTGCCGACATCCTGGTCAAATCGCTTGTGGATCATGGTGTGGACGTCCTCTTCGCATACCCTGGCGGTTGCAGCATGCCAATGCATCAATCGCTGACCAAGTATGGAGCCGAAGTGCGGACGATTTTGCCGCGTCATGAACAAGGTGGTGCCTTCGCGGCACAAGGTTACGCGCGCAGCACCGGTCGTGTCGGCGTCGTGATGGCAACCAGCGGCCCGGGAGCCACGAACCTTGTCACGGCCCTTGCCGATGCGAAACTGGACAGCATCCCGCTGGTCGCTATCACGGGGCAGGTTCCCACCGGCGTTATCGGCACCGACGCATTTCAAGAGACTCCCATCGTTGAAGTCTGTCGAGGGATCACGAAACATCATTACCTTGTGACCGATCTTGAGGATCTGCCACGTGTGATGAAGGAAGCCTTTCACGTTGCGACAACTGGACGTCCTGGACCGGTTTTGGTCGACATGCCCAAAGATGTTCAAATGGCATCGATCATGGTCGAGGATGATGTTGAAATGAACCTGCCGGGATACTTCGCAAGTCCACCGAAGGTTCAGCAGGAAAAGGTCCGTCAAATCGCCGCGGCGATCAAAATGGCGAAGCGTCCGATGATCTATGCTGGTGGCGGCATCATTTCCGCAAACGCCAGTGACCAACTTCGTGAATTGATTCGCAAAACGGGCATTCCAACAACGATGACCGTGATGGGGCTCAGCACCCTGCCAAACGAACATGAACTGTCCATGGACATGCTGGGAATGCATGGTTCGGCATATGCGAACTATGCCGTGCGCGACTGCGATCTGCTGATTGCGCTTGGCGTTCGCTTTGATGACCGCGTGACCGGCAAGTTGGCCGAGTTTGCGAAGCATGCCAAGATCATTCACGTCGATATTGATGCATCGGAACTGAACAAGAACAAGCCGGCGCACATTCCGGTCAACGCCGACGTTGCCGATGTCTTGTCGGAGTTGAACAAGATTGTTGAACAGCCCACCGAAATTGGTGAGTGGGTTGATCATTGCAAATCGCTCAAGGCGAAGTATCCGTTCAAATACGATGAAACGTTTGACGGCATCCTTCAGCAACATGCGATTCGCACGCTGTCGAACATGACGAAGGACCGCGAGACTTACGTCACCGTTGGCGTTGGCCAGCATCAGATGTGGTCGGCTCAGTTCTTCCAGTTCACCAAGCCGCGAACCTGGCTCAGCAGCAGCGGACTGGGAACCATGGGATTCGGGTTGCCCTCTGCGATGGGCGTGCAAGCCGCCCATCCCGATGCGTTGGTCATCGACATCGACGGCGACGGCAGTTTCCAAATGAACATTCAAGAACTGGCAACATGCTTTTGCGAGAAGCTTCCCGTCAAGGTGTTGTTGCTCAACAATCAGCATTTGGGTATGGTCGTGCAGTGGGAGGACCGATTCAACGAACGCAATCGAGCCCACACGTATTTAGGCCCCATCGATCACGAGGAAGCTCGCGGCAAGAGCAGTGCGGATCGATTTGCTTACGCTCAGAAGCGTTATCCCGATTTCGTCGCCATTGCGAAGGGCTACGGCTGTGGTGCCGCAACGGTCAGCAAGAAGTGCGATTTGGAAGGGGCTTTGCGGGAGATGATTCAATACGACGGGCCTTATGTGTTGGACGTTGAAGTCCCCTATCAAGAGCACGTGTTGCCGATGATCCCGACACAACACACCGTTGACGACATGATTCTGGAGTAAACAATGAAGTACGACGTCTATGGCGTTGGAAACGCCTTGGTCGATATTCAAGCGCGCGTCAGCGAGGACGTTTTGGCCTCGACCGGTTTCGAAAAAGGAATCATGACGCTCGTGGACGACATTCAACAGCGCAAGGTCTTGGCTGGACTTGGCGATGTTTCCTTGAATCGATGCGCGGGAGGATCGGCCGCGAACACCGTCATGGGGATCGCCGACTTCGGCGGTAAAGCAGCCTACGTCGGAAAAGTCAGTGACGACGAAATCGGGCAGTTCTTCCTCAAGGACATGCGCGAGATGGGTGTGACCATTGAGGTGGCTCCCGCCGACAGTGGTCCGACCGGCACCTGCGCCGTCATGATCACCCAGGATGCTCAACGAACCATGCTGACCAATCTTGGCGTGTCGATCACGTTGTCCGAAGACGATATCGACGAAGCCGAAATCGCGCAGTCGAAGTATGTGTACGTCGAAGGCTATCTGCTGACCGGTAAGTCGACCAAGCAGGCCGCGTACAAGGCGATGGAAGCCGCCAAACGAAACAACGTCAAAGTTGCCTTCACCGCGTCGGATCCGTTTCTGGTCAACACGATGCGCGACGAGATCTGGAGTCTTATCGAAGGCCCTGTCGACCTTTTTTTCTGCAACGAAGAAGAAGCCAAGAGCCTTACCAATCTGTCGGATCCGATTCAAGCCGCCGCCGAGATTCATAAGCACGCCGAGAACGTCGCCTTAACGCTCGGGGCGAAAGGCTCGATCATCATGCATGGTGGCGAAACGTTTCCCATCGAAGGCGTCGCCACGATGGCAGTTGATACGACCGGGGCCGGCGATATGTATGCCGGCGGAGTCCTTTACGGCATCACCAATGGGCTCACTTGGCAGCAAGCGGGGCATCTGGCGTCGCATGCCGCAAGTCGTATCGTCGCCCAGTTGGGTGCTCGCATGCAAACGAGATTCAGCCCTGAAGAGATTCAACGCTTTATGGTTTGAGAGAATGTCCGCCCGACGCGTCAACTGTATACGTCGCGTGGTCAGTAATGAGGTGATTCGCTTTATTTAACGCAAAGGCATCATTTCGGACCACGCACGGTATCATCAAGGCCTCCAGCCATGTTGGGCCATGCGAGCCATGATTTGTTGACGCGTGATGGGATCGGCGTTGGCCAGAGCAATGCGGAAGTTAGCCCGCGCCATCTTGAGATTCCCTGATTGTTCGGCACGCAGGGCTCGTTGCAAATGGACCGACATTTTCTCATTCCGCGCCTCCGACTTGCGTTGCGCGATCGACTCCAAGGTTGCTTGCTGTTGCCGCAGACCAAATTGACGAATCTCGTCATTCCCGGGAACAAAGCTTCCCACGCTGGGCGTCAAGCCGGTAACAAACGGTCGCACCGTTCCACTGAACATGCTGCCGGGATACCCATTGAGTGTTGTCAGCGATGCGGACGACATGCTCATCGACCGGCTGCTGCTCTGTGTCCAACCTCCTGGTCCGATGTTCTCGAAAAAGCTGTCGCCAAAATTCTGTTGCCCGACGCCAGCCTGGATCATCTGAGCCGATGCTTGCAGTGAACATCCGGCAAGCAAGCAGCCTGTCAGCAACAGACAAATAACATGACGCGACATTTCGATCACCTTCGTTGACGTAGCTCACTCGGCGGGCTCCGCCGAGAAGCTTGCTTTCGGCGAGGACCGCCGAGTTATATGACTCTCGGCGGGGACCGCCGAGCTACATTATTTTCGGCGGGGGACCGCCGAGCTACATTTTTAATCTAGCGGATGTCTGCGGAAAATGGAAACGCCTCGTGCGGATTCCCGATATAAGCACCTCGGCATAAGTCATTTAGCAAAACGCAATCAGCCGCAACACGCTCGCCTCCGGCCTCCAGCGGCACGCTCTCGTTAGCGTCCGGTCCTTCGGGACCGTGATCTAGCGATCAACTGCTGCTGATTTAACTGAAAGACCTATGCTGAGGTGCTTACCAGCGGCCACTGAGGAAGAATCAAACGGCCTGCTCCTTGAAGCTGTCCACACGTTTGTCTTCCACATCCGACAACATCTCCTTTCGCGAGACGATCGAATCAAGCTTGCTTCGCGTTTGCAGAAAGGTCGTCGTCATGCTGGTCGCACCCGCTTTGCGGAATCTGACGAACAGTTTGTCGAACTGTTTAAACCGACCGAAGCAAGCAACAATGATCGGGTCTCGATATCCTTGTTTACGAATCAGCCGACACAAGTAACGCGACTGCGCGAACCCGCCCTCAGGCATCACAATGATGACGACGGCCGTTGGACGCAATGCGACGACCTCCTCCGCCACGTGCAAGGGCAACGTCTCCTCGTCCATCATTTGCAGTCGCCATCGATCGGTTGACGCGACGTTCAACAAGTCAAGGATCAATGATTCGCTGGCGTGATGCGAAGGACAGCCGACAATCCGGTGTGGCTTTCCTTTCGCGGCGGATTCCGCATCGTCAACAGCATCGTATTCCGAAGTCTCCGTTTGGCCGGATGTCTCGCGATTCTGAACCCAGTCGATTTTCTGAATCAGTTCCCCGAGCGAATCGATCAAATGTTGTGCGTCTCCATCGGTCAGATGCCCCTGCCGGTGATCGGTGCGAATTCGCTTGATCGCGGGTATCAACAGGCCATCGCTGGCCGTCTCGACGTCCCCGACGTTGGCATAGTGCCGCAACATTTCCATGCCGCGATGCTGGTCGTTGGCCAACAATCGTTGATAGAAACGAAGCGCCGGTCGAATGCCAACCTCATCGCCAAAGAGCGTCGAGAATATCTTGAACCTCGGCACGTGACGTCCCAGGACAACAAGGCAGACCGTCATTGGAGTCGACAACAGCAGTCCCACAGGCCCCCAGAGCCAACCCCAGAACACCGCCGCCACAATCACGGCAACCGCCGATATGCCCGTGCTGCTGCCGTACAGCCACGGTTCCAACAGGTTGTTGCTGACCAATTCGATGGCGATGATGAATGCGGCAACGGCGATCACCACGCTGTAACCTGGAAAGACCGAGAAGGCGATCACGAGGGGAAAGGTTGCTCCGGCAAAAGGCCCAACGTACGGTATGTATCGCAGGCATGTTGCTAGAATTCCCCAGAGCATGGCGTTTGGAAATGTTCCTCCCGACGTCATCGTGGCACCGATGACAGTCAACCCAATGGCCAGCACAAATCCGTAGGACGTATTGATGATCGTTTGCGCGACGAGGTAGCGGCTGATTCGATGGCCGACTTCGTCCAATGCCTCCGTTGTCGTCACGTAATTGCCGTGGCTGATCACTGAAATGATTCGATCACGCAGGTCGACGCGGTGTATCAACATGAACAATGAGAAGACGCATACCAGACCCGCCGTCGCCAATGGTCCCAAGACCGTTCCAGCAGTCGTCGCCCAGGTGGCGATCGGCAAGCTGTCTTCGACGGTTTTCACATAAAGTGCGTTCTTGGCCGTTGTTCCGTCGCGAATCAAAGCCGAATCATCCGACGCCTTGTTATTGAAGAACGGATAGGTCCAGCGTTGCAACAGGCTTTGCGATGGTTTCGGCTTGGGCTCGATTTCCTCTTCGACCGCTTCACTGACCTCGTCCGCCAATTTGTCCAGCGAACCCCCGACATTGGTCGTCATACCCGCCAAGCTTTTCGCTTTGGCGATTAACTCCCCTTTGTGTTTCGGAAGATCACTGACCAGTGACGTCAATTCGCGTCCCAGCAACGTAAACCCGCCCGCGAGCAGAACGAAAGCGAGTGTCGCGGTGGCCACGACGGCAAGGACATTGGGAATTCCCGTCCGCTGCAGACGATTGACGATTGGGCTCAGCAGGAACGATAGCAACACCCCGAGCGCCAGTGGGATGAAGACATCCTTTGCAAGAAACAGGGCCACCACAACAACGAAGACACCCAGCAATTGCAAAACAGCCGCAATTGTGGCCAAGTCGGATTTATCTTTCGTCATCATACGGTAAGCACAACAAGAATTGGTTCCGATTCGCTTTATCCAAGCATCCTACGAACATCCGAAGCGAATGTCGGAAACGAAAACAACGTCGACTTCAGATCGCTGGCGGTCAATTGATGACTCATTGCCAACGCGAACAAATTAATCGTCTCTTCGGCTGCCGGTCCCAACAGATGCGCTCCGACAATACGGTCGTTCGATTCGTCGATCAGCACCTTGTACGCAGCCACGGTTTCGCCCGTCTTGCGAACGCTTCCCCACGTTGACACGTCATCGAAGCGGACGGAGAGATTGTCAACACGTTGACGAGCCTCGACCTCGGAGAGTCCGATCGATGCAATCGCGGGAGTCGTAAAGGCGACAATCGGTATCGCATGATGTTTCGGTATTGCAACGAATGAATCACTGAACAGATTCTTGATCACGATTCGAGCCTGTTCATTCGCCGATGGCGTCAGCTTGGGATGCGCACTGGCGGCGCAATCACCCGCCGCGAAGACAGCGTGATTCGATTGGCTTTGAAAGTACTCGTTGACGCACACACCATCGTCTGCGACGTCGACATTGCCTGCTCCGAGATCCAAACCCTGAAGATTCGGGATGCGTCCCGCGCCATGCACCACCAAATCACAGTCAAGAGATTCTTTGCCTGCCCCAGTGTTTTTCAACCATACGCGGAGCTTTCCGCTTTCCAACTTCGTCACTCGGCAAACCTCAGCGTTCATTGAAAAGCGAATCCCGACGCTCTCCGAAAAGCTCTGTAACAGCGAGGTCAGATCGGGATCAAAGCCAGCTAACAGACGGTCGCCACGTTCAACGACACGGACGTCGGCACCGTAGCGTGCCACAACATGGGCAAACTCCATCGAGACATAGCCACCGCCGATGAAGACGACCTGCCGCGGCATCGTCTCCAGATCTAGAAACGTATCACTGCCGATGACAAATTCCTCCCCTTCAAATTCCAGCGGGCGAGGCCGTGCCCCAGTTGAAATCGCAATGCGGCGAGCCACGAGTTCGTTTCCGCCGACCGTCAGTCGATCAGGGCTAAGGAAACGCGGGCTCCCCACAAATGTATCGATTCCGGCATCGTCGAACGATTGCCTGCTTCGCTCGCGGACCGGTTGCGTGAATTGTCGCTTGAAGTCATGAAGCTGTTTCCAGTCGATCGTGACGCCTTGATCATTGACCAACCTTCCATCTCCACGACGCACGCGGTCAACGGCGGCTGAGGCGTTAACGTAAACCTTCTTCGGGTTGCATCCACGCAGCGCGCAGGTCCCGCCGAATTCGCGAGACTCGATCGCCGCAACTCGGTGCCCCATTGCAGCCGATTCCTTGGCGATGCTGGAGCCAGCCGGGCCGCTTCCAAGCACAATCAAATCAAACTGCTTCGTGCTCATCGACGTAGGATTCCGAGTCGCGGGTCGTCAGTTGGCACAAAGACCTAGCAGTTGCAGGAACCTTCAAATTCTTTAACCTGCCGCTCCGCATCATCTCTGGCGACGCCATATCGCTCTTGAACCTTGCCGACAAGTTCTTCGCGATGTCCGTCGATTACATCCAGATCATCATCGGTAAGCTTTCCCCATTTCTGTTGCGCCTGCCCTTTGACTTGTTTCCATTTACCTTCGATTGTGTCCCAGTTCATCGTATCGTTATCCTTTTTGCAAAAAAGTCGAAGTTTGCGTAAACGCCAAGAGAAAGGAAGTTCGTAACTACGGGTCTCTCAGCACGTCGACAACGACTTCATGCACATCGTGGACCGTTCGCAACAAGCAATGTTTAGGATCGACGTAATTCTGCGATCAATGACGGCTCGTCGGCAAGAATTGGTCGAATATCGTCCAGGTGATTGATGAGTGGCCAGCACCGATGCGCATAAAAAAATCCCAGCTCGAAAGCTGGGATTGTCTGCTTTTTGTGATATCGATCCTTCTCTCCGCCGGGCAACGCATCGCCTAAGCGAGAAGAGGAGCGGTCCAATCGCTTAGCGACGGAAGCTTACCATGCGGTAAACGGTCGGAGCGCGCAGGTTGCTCGCTTCAGGTGCTGGCGGTGCGGCATCCGAAGGAGATGCAGCGTCGGCAGCTGGAGCAGGAGCAGCGTCAGCAGCGGGCTCTGGAGTTGGGGCTGGTGCAGCAGGTGCTTCTTCAACGATAACACCTTCGCTCAACGGAGCACCTTCAACGATAATCTCGCTGCTGCCACCACCGCAGGTTGCACAACCGGCAGCGGGAACGCCAGCGTCAACGATAACTTCCGAACTTCCGCAAGACGAGCATCCGGTTTCAACAACAGGAGCCGATCCGCAGCAGGTCGGTGCTGGTTCGCAGCAGGTTGGAGCTGGTTCGCAGCAAGTCGGTGCTGGTTCGCAGCAGACGGGAGCTGGTTCGCAGCAAGACAATTCAGTGACCATTTCGCAGCAGGTTGGAGCTGGTTCGCAGCAATTATTCTTCTTGTGGCCAGCTTCAGCAGTAGCGCCGAATGCAACAAGCATCGCAGCGGCAACACAGCTCATCAAAGTACGCTTCATTTCAATTCTCCAAGCATAAAGATTCGGGTACCCAACACGTCTCATCCCCGTCGCATGCAGCTTTTCGCCGCATTGAACCGATTCCTTGAGAGGACCATCCTCGATGCATATCTTGTAGCGCGCTGGAATCGATCGTAACGATCGCAGGTGCGAAACGTGTTCTTTCTCAGTGAGAATAGGCTAACCCCAAGGAATCAAATGTCAATCTGGGAAACCTGGTAAATTGCGCAAAATTATTAGGATTGTGCAGATTATGTCCGATTCGACTCCCTCAGGCCCCATTAATGGTGCTTCGCCGACCATGACAATGCCCATATTCTTCGCATTTTCTTGGCTCATCGGTGGCGATTGGGTACATTTTGCTGAGCCACTTCGGGACAAATGACATGGTTCACTCTGCTAAAATGTGAATCCGTCAATTTGGATCGCGTGGTGTTTATACTCTCGCGTGGTCAGAAATGAGGTGATTCGCTTCATTTGACGCGAAGGCATCATTTCGGACCGCGCACGGTAGTAGCCCGACGTTCCGCCAAAACCTCAACGAAAGCCATTACCCATGTTCACTGGAATCCTGATTTTGCTTGCATTGGCACCACCAGCAAAAAGTCTCGACGAACTTGAAAGTCAAGGTTACACCGCCCTTCGTGAGAACGACCTGGATCGGGTTCGTGAGATCGCCAGCACGATCGATGAACAGTTTCCCGACAACTTTAACGCTGCAATGGCATCGGGAAGTCTCTTGCTGCGTGCCGGAATCGCAAAGGAATCGCTGATCGCATTCGACCGAGCAGCCGAATTGCAACCACGGCAAGTTCCTTACATGTGGCAGCGTGGAATCGCGCAGTACTACGCCGGAGAGCATGAAGCTGGACGCAAGCAATTCGTCGTTCACCGTGAGGTAAACGCCAACGATGTCGAAAACGCGGTCTGGCACTTTATGTGTGTCGCTCGGTTGAACGGACTCGAAGCGGCCCGGAAGGCATATCTTCCGGCCCCGGGCGATCCACGACCTCCGCTGCAAGAGGTATACGATCTGTTCGCTGGAACCGCGTCGATCGACGATGTCACACGTGCGATGGCCCGCTTTCCAAGCGACAGCCCCGCAGGGGTTTCAGCGAACTTTTACGGCGAACTGTATCTGGGGATGTACGAGGACATTCGCGGGAACCTTCCCGAAGCGGAATCATGGTTGCGTAAAGCGTCCGCCCGCCCATTAACCAGTTACATGGCCGACATCGCCAGGGTGCATCTTCAACATGTCCTCAAACAACGGCAATCGGCAGTGGAGTCGAAGCCTTAAAGATATCGCTCTCGGACATATGCAATCGCGGAAGCCTCGTCCTTTAACTGCTGATCGAGTTGACGGCAGCGCACAATCGTGCAGGATTTCACGGAACTGAGGACCGGACCGCAAGCCGAGTCGATGCAGCGTCCCGCCGTCAACAAGAGGGGCTGGATCGAGAAGACTGCGGTCAAGCTTCAACTGTTCGCTCGCGAACTCGACGCCATCGACGCTTTGACCGCAGGCCCTAACAACCCGTTCCGCAAGACGCACCGCATCGCCGGCATAGCGATGAACGAGTGTCGGTTGCACTTGTGAATAGGGCAATCGAGCGGCCTGCGCAATCACCGGTACCGATTCGGTCGCGAACAACCCCCGCGACGCCTCTTCGTTCGACAGCCTCCAGCGATCGCTCAACGCCTCCACCGCCTGCTTCAGATCCCCCCCGGTCCAGGCAATGGTCAGAAGGCAGCAGGCGAAGGCGTCGATAAAACGATCCACCGGGCGCGTGTCGATAAGTGCGGACATCAGCGCTTTTCCATCAGATCGCGGATCGGCGATGAACTTATTCGCCGGTTGAGGTTGAACGTCGCGGTTCCAAAATTCGCAAAGCGGAGGAAAAACGATGGTCGCCAAATCGGAATCGAGCAGCAAACGTAGCCCGTCGATCACATTCGGTGCCGCCAGCAACCGCCGCATTTCGGCTCCGATCCTTTCGTTACTGACGGTTCGGATTTCACTGGCGTGATGAGTGATCGCCTCCATCGTTTTCGGTTCGATCTGGAATTCAAAGATCGTGGCGATTCGGATCGCTCGCAGCATCCGCAGTTTGTCTTCCTCGAAACGAGCCTCTGGGTCTCCAATCGCTCGCAAACATCGGTGTTCCAAATCAGCCACTCCCCCAACAAAGTCGATCACGCGTTCGCTGATGGGATCGTAAAAGAGTCCGTTGATCGTAAAATCGCGGCGTTTGGCATCCTCTTCGGGAGAACTGAAAACGACCGAATCGGGCCGTCGTCCGTCGCTGTAACTGCCGTCGCATCGAAAGGTTGCGACTTCAATCGGCTCCTCGCCCTTGTGCTTGCGACCCAAGACGCTGATCACACCGAAAGCCGCTCCGATTGCCAAGGTGCGTCGCTGACCAAAGATTTCACGAACGCGATTCGGCGTCGCGTTTGTGGCTACATCAAAGTCTTTCGCTTCCCGTCCGAGGATTCGGTCGCGGACACAACCACCGGCAAAGTAGGCAATGTGGCCTGCATCAGTCAATTGTTGAACGACGCGACGGGCAAATGCCTCGCGCGGATCGAATGTCGTGGTATCCATCAAATCAATACGGAGTAAGCACGGTGTCTACTGAATTTCTGCTGCGCCCCTTAATATAAGATTCGCTTTCATGCACAATAGGGCTTGCAGTCTGTTTTCCTTCATTGCTCAAACGATGAGAGACCAATGTTACGCAGTCGATGTTCATTTCAAGCCATCACCGTGTTGGGGCTGTTGCTTTGCACTGTCTCATCAATACTTGCCCAATCCGCCGAAAGCCGCGCTGACGGTTGGATTGATCTTCCGCTACGCGAGGGCAAGGTGTGGGACGCCTGCAATTTTGGCGGCGATGGTGAAGTTGAGTTTCAGCCATCACAAGTGATCTTGAACATGGGTGATCCGATGACGGGCATTCGACTGGTCAAGCCGTTCCCTAAAGAGGCGTACGAGTTTCGATTTGAAGCAAACCGATTAGAAGGCTTCGATTTTTTCGTGGGATTCACTTTTCCCGTGGCGGAATCGCACTGCAGTCTGATCTTGGGGGGCTGGTCGGGTTCCGTGGTCGGCCTATCAAACATCAACGGCAACGACGCATCGGACAACCCGACGACACGCGATGGAGAGTTCGATAACAATCGTTGGTACCGGGTCCGTGTGCGCGTCGATCCTCAGGCGATCACCGCTTGGGTTGACGACGAACGCATCGTTCATCAAACACGTCGAAATGTTGAATTCGGAATCCGTGGTGAAATGGATCCGTCAACTCCCCTGGGCATCTCGGCGTATCAGTGCAAGGTTGCATATCGCAACATTCAATATCGTCCGCTTCAGCATCCGAAGGGGCCTACGGAATCGGCTGAACCGCCTTCTGGATCGACGCCTCGTAAACCACCCGCGAAGGTCGATGCGAGCGAGTGACCATGATCGAGCAGGCGTTTGACGAACACTGGATGCACCGAGCGTTGGAATTGGCTTCCGCCGCCGCCACCGCTGACGAGGTGCCAGTCGGTGCGATCATCTTGAACGACAAGTTTCAAGTGATTGCGGCGGCACATAATCAGAGACAGCAATTACGCGATCCGACGGCGCACGCCGAAATGATTGCGATCACTCAGGCCGCCGAGTCGATCGGCGATTGGCGGCTGGAAGGTTGCACGTTGTATGTGACGTTGGAACCGTGCCCGATGTGCGCCGGTGCGATCTTGCAATCACGTGTGCCACGCGTCGTCTATGGTGCCGACGATCCGAAGGCGGGGGCGGTTACAAGTCTCTACCAATTGCTGACCGACACTCGGCTCAATCACACTTGCGAGATTGTCTCGGGCGTACTCGAACAGCAATGCGCGTCGATTTTGACCGATTTCTTTGCGGCCAAACGAGCACTTGGCAAGAAATGAGGTGGCACTTTGACTTATCAGATTCCCAAACGCGACATCGGACAATGGGGAGACCGAACCATCGCTCCGGGCGAAAGAGCCGACGTCCGATTAGCGATCAGCGAAAGCTACAGCAGCAGCAAGATTCAAGTTCCGATCCATGTTCGTCGCGCCCAAGCGGATGGTCCGGTGGTTTTTGTAACGGCCGCGATTCACGGCGACGAACTCAATGGAACCGGTGCCATCCGCGAACTGATACAAGACGAACAACTGGAGTTGCTCCGCGGTTCGCTGATCTTGGTGCCGGTTCTGAACTTGATTGCGTTTGACCGCCATTCTCGTTATACGCCCGATCGCCGCGACCTGAACCGCTGCTTTCCGGGCTCGGCGACAGGCAACATGGCAAGCCGCATGGCTCGGACCTTGTTCGATGAAATCGTCGGGCGATCCGATTACGGAATCGACCTGCACACGGCCGCGATTCGTCGGACGAATTATCCCAACGTCCGTGGTGACCTCGGCGATGCGAAAGTTCGGCAAATTGCAACCGCATTCGGTTCGGAGATCGTTCTGAACAGCAAGGGCCCGGCGGGAGCGTTCCGCCGCGAAGCGTGCGATTCCGGAGTACCAACGATCATCATGGAAGGTGGGGAAATCTGGAAAGTGGAACCTTCGGTCGTCGCCAACGCGACGCGTGGTGTTCGTAATGTTCTGCGCGAACTGAAGATGCTTGATGGCCAACCGGAACAGGCCCCATACCAAGTCATTGTTGAAAAAGCAAAATGGGTTCGTGCTGAAAAGGGAGGCTTTCTGCAGTTTCACGTTCAACCTGGCGAAATCATATCCGCAGGGCAGCCGATTGCGACGAACACCAACTTGCTGGGACGCGAACGTCGCATGCTTGAGTCTCCTTCCGATGCCGTCGTGATCGGTATGACAACCCTGCCGGCCGTCACTCCCGGTCAGCCCGTTTGTCACTTGGGGATGTTGCCCGACGGAATGGATCCCGCCGCATTGCGTCAGCACCGCAGGCGTGAACAAGGCTTGGAATCAAAGCTTGTCGACGACTTGGCATCGAACATCACGATCACCGAACCATCGCAGACCAAATAGGCGAAGACGCTTCTCGAAGATCCTTTCTCCAAAAGGCGACTCGTCAAGCCAACGATCAATGCATCCTATTTAGAATCGCAGCGATCGTGGAGTATCGCAAGTCGTGGAAAGACGGCAATCGCTATGCCTGCGATGCCGCACGTTGCCAAACCATGGATCATTGGCCGAAACGGAGTCATGAATCGTTCGTAGGTGTGATACGTCGCCATCACCGTTAATGAGTTGAGCACCATCAAGAACAACGCCACTCGGACCAGCGGATGCCTTCGTTGGAAGTACATCCCGACAAAGACTAGGCCAAAGAGGATCATATGTCGGGGATTTCCATATTCCCACAACTTACAAAGCTTCCACCAAGACAATTGAATCGTTTTCCATGGATGCTCACGAATCCAAGCTTTCGCGTGGGCGAAGCCTCTTTGGCAAGCTTCCTTTTCCAATTCAATGCGACTCCACTGAGCCGTTTTCGGATCCGACAGTATCTGTTGATAAATAAGACCTGCGGTCGTCGGACGCCAATCCCCTTTGTTGATGTAGGCGCTGTCACTGAATCCGTCGGCGATACCGATTCCACCCTGTGTGCCGGTCGGCATCAGGGCATCTAGGACGAGGCAGTTACGAATCCACCAAGGGGCGGTCAAGATGATGCTCGCAAATGCAAATATCGCGAACATTCGTAGCGTCCGCCAACGATGCGCGGCCAAGCTTCGTGACTGAACATAAAAGACAACTGCCGTCGCGATCCAAACCGCCGGATACCACGCCACATAGAACGACCGAACAAACACAAGACCGCTAAATGATACCCCTCCCCAGAAAGCTGACTGCATGGATGGCCGCCGATGCATGGCAAGCAACGACACAAACGTTACCGAAAACATCAGCGTCGCCAAATTCTCCGTTAAAAATGTGCCAGCGGACTCGCGCATTCGTGGGTCGATGCTGCATAACACGACGACACCGACACCTGACGTGACAGAAATTTGTCGCGCAAAGCCGATCGCCACAACGGCAACGGCAAGAGCGAAGCAGATGCAGTTGACAACACGAACTGCGAAGAAATTAAGGGGACTGATCTTGTAGATCGCCGCGACCAAGAACGGAAATCCAGGCGGACGATAGGCCGTCAGTTCAAACTCCGCAGCCGAACAACCCGGGTCGCACCTTTCGGTCGGCTCCGGATCACGCTGCCCGTTGCAAATCTCAGCGTCGCTCGGACAGAACCCAAAGCCTAGCCCCGACGCCAAATTGTATCCGAGTCTCTCGTAATCATCGGCATCACCACCATTCTCCGGTGGGGACCACAATAGGTCGCGGCTCGCCGCGACTTGCAAATACGATCCAAGCGGGATCAGGAACGCTGCGATCGCAAATGCGACACGATCCCAGCGACGTCCCGGTGATTGTTCCGTCATGATAGGCCGTCAGAATCGGACGTCTTCTCCAACTCGATATCCATAAAACTTCCGAACTTCGAACTGCATCGAATTAACGTCGCATCAACCAAGCAAGCCATTTTCCAACAGGGGCCGGGAATCATTGACCACCATTTCAGGCCGCCACTGGCCCAGTAGCGAAGTGGCGTGTGCGAGGTGATGTCGACAATCCGAAGCTCGGGGAAACGTTGCTCAAACAACTCTCGGTCACGAATAAACACGATCCAAGCCAAAGCCCCGTTCGCTCCCGATAGCGGTCCCGAGGAAGCGAAGCCCCACTCTTGCGACGCTGGATTGTACGGCTCGTGGTGAAAGTATTGAAGCACCCAATGGCTGATCCAACCTGGAAACTGATCGACGATCAGCATTCGCCCTCCAGGCTTCAAGCATCTGCGACACTCACGCAGAAACGTTGGGATATCCGCGATATGGTGGAAGACATTCAACATGCAAACGAAGCGAAGCGAGTTATCGTCAAACGGCATACGGCATGCGTCGAAAACAATTTCCACGGTTGAATAGGGCAACACATCGGCAGTGACCAGCTCCGGAATGACCTGCTTGGCAAAGCCCGCGCCGGCACCAAGTTCGATCGCCAACCCATCGCTGGGACACTGAGCCAACACGCGGGCATAGCGTTGATACACTTCCAGGTACAAGTTCCGTAGTGCTGGCTTACGCAGTATGATCTCCGCCAGCTTGGAACCTCTTGACGGATCATCCAATTCATTCATCGTAATCGGCCAAGTCGCAAACGGACGAATCCGTAGATCGTCATCTTGAGCAGAAGCCAACCGTCACGAAACCGCGAAATGTTGGTGCTGCCGTAAGTCCGGTCGCGGTATCGAATCGGAATATCAACGATGCCCAACGCGAGTTCCGATGCCGCAAACAACAATTCAAAGTCACCGAAAGGATCGAAATCGCCAAACTGCTGACGCCATTGAATCAGTCGATCGTAATCGCGACGCGCCAGCAGCTTCGTGCCGCACAAACTGTCCCCGATGCGGTTTCCCAAGACATAGCTGAGCGCCTTGGCGAAGAAACGGTTTCCGAACAGATTCAATCGTCGCATCGCTGCTTGCTGCATCGGATACACCAAGCGATTGCCATTGATGAAACCGGCGTGCCCGTGCCGCCACGCATCGTAAAAACGCGGCAACAATTCCGGTGGCATCGTCAGATCGGCATCCAATATCGTCAACAACTCCCCGGTGGCAACTGAAAAGCCAAGTCGAACGGCGTCGTTCTTGCCTCGCCCCGGCTGCTGCAACGCTTTCAGGTTCCAACGCCCTTCGTAAAACGAAAGCAGACGCTGAATTTCTTCCCAAGTCCCATCGGTCGAATTCCCTTCCACAAAAATAATCTCAACATCCTGCGTCGCAAACTGTGGCATTCGCAACAAAGCCGACTCCAAATTCCCGCGCTCATTGCGTGCCGGAATCACGATCGAAAGCGATGGGCTGGTCGTCTCGCGTTTTACCGCTCGAAGGGCGACGATCCACGTGAGCGATAGACGATTGATCAAGGGAATTGCCGGCAATACGGCATTCAACAGAGAGCTCAACAAAGGAATCCAAACCGGAACGTAGATCGCCGGACGGAGCCGAACGATCTCGAAGCCAGAGACCTTCAGTAATGATCGCAAGTCGGTTTCGGTAACGAATGTTTTCGGAACGTCCCCGCGGCGCAAACCGATCCACGTTGCCAACATGAACAGCAGTCGAGCATACGGATTGTACAGCACTGCGAACAGCCGATCATGCATCGAAAGTCGATCATGCAATCTTGACAGCAAGTCTTGAATGTCGTTGGAAGCGTTAAGATTCCCGTTAAGCAGGACAACGTTCCGCGACGACGCATTGTCATCCCCGTGGGGGACCCGTTCCGCTGCGTCGACGGTCTTCTTCTCTGAACAATCAATCATCTCCAACAGCAAGCCGTCATCGTGCGGCAATGGCTCCACCTGCATCACGGAGTCGGCAAATCGCGTTGTTGCGGAGATCTCGGCAGCCAGCACCCGGTAGGAGTATCGTCGCATCACGCCGCCGTGACGTCCAGTCTTGAAGTCCATCGTATCGGCCATCAGGCTACTATCGTGTTCTACGAGTGCAACTAGCCCGATGCGCGATGAATCTGGGCGAAATCGAATCCGCGAGAAGCGGTACCCTCTCGCACGCCAATAGGTAACGCAACGCGTACCCACGCGAAAGCATACCTCATTGGGCTGAACTAGATCAATGATGAACGCGTTTGATGTTACCTTATGCCAATATTTTTCAGTTGACCTTGCGAGGTAGTCGCTCTAAGCACACGCCCCGAACGAAAATGCGATCCCCAACGTCATGGTGCCTGAGGCGAATGGACACGGCAGTACACCGATACAACGGCATAGTAGATCGGATAGAGCAGCGACAGAATCAACAGCCACACCGGCGGATTGGGATAGAAGGCGAGCAGTGCTAGGAGAGTAAGCGTCCAAAGGAACGCCCCTATCATGATGGAAGGTTTCCATTTTGGCGGTGCGAGATTCGGATAGATGAACCAAACGGGCGCAACCGTTAAAATCGTCAGACTCCAAACACAAGTGGCCGTCAGCCACGGCGAAAGTGTTGTCGTGAAGATTCCTGAATAGAGAGCAACGGCGTTCCAATAGGAAGGAAAACCTCGAAAGAAGCCGTTGGCCTCATCCTTCGCTTGTTGATGGGCAAATCCAAACAGCGACGCCATCAACGCGAAAACAACAGTCCACCCCAAGCCAGGCGGCATCCAATCCATCCGCCAGATCAGCAGCAAGGGAATGAAGGCGAAGGTCAAGTAATCGATCAGGTCATCAATGGTGCGACCGCTGATTTTGTCGGCATATCGCTTGACGTGAAACTTGCGCGCCAGCGGACCGTCGATCGCGTCGATCAATGTGGTCAGCAACAGCAACAACAGGACAAGTCGCGGATCGCAATCGGGTTCGGCGATCTCCATCATTGCGAATGCCGCCGGAACGATCCCGCTGGCGGTTAACACGTGAACGCTGTATGCGGGAAGTCGCTTGTGGAGGTTGGATGCTTGGCCCGATGTCATTTTGCATTTGATGAAGTGTGAAACCGCGCGGTCGTTCGATTGATTTGCCTAAGTCGGAATGAATTCAATCCTGAATGGCGAACTGGTGTCAACCGCTCTGTCCGTGCATTCCGCGTGCCAAGAAGAATTCGACATGTCAACGAGCGACCGGAACTTCGCATGAATGAAGGGAAGGAGGTCTGAACGAAGACTGGTGCTTCCTAATCCATCCTTATGCGTCGCGTGGTCGCTCTATGCATGGGGTTCGGTCATGCTCATCGGGTCGAGTGCCTCGCGAAGGGTGTCTTCGGGAAGAACCCCTTGCTCGCGACAAAGCTCTCGAATGGTCTTGCCAGTGGCGAACGCTTCCTTAGCCAGCTTGGCGGCCATATCGTAACCGATCAACGGATTCAGACTCGTACACATCGACAAACTCTTTTCAACCGCGGCTTCGCAGGCTTCGGGATTGGGTTCCAGATCGGCCATACAGAACTCAATGAACGCGGAAGTTCCGTTGGCCAGCAAGTGGATCGATTCCAAAACCGTCTGAGCCATCACCGGCATCATGATGTTCAACTGAAAGTTGCCCCCAGCCGCCCCGGAAATCGTCATGCAGCCATCGTTGCCGATCACGCGAGCCGTCAGTTGCATCATGCTTTCGCACATCACCGGATTGACTTTTCCCGGCATGATCGAACTGCCGGGTTGTCGCGACGGCAGCTTGACTTCAAAGAATCCGCAACGCGGACCGCTGCCGAGCCAACGGATGTTGTTGGCGACGTTGAACAGTGTCTGGGCAACGCATTTCAGTTGACCATGACATTCGACCAAAGCATCACGTTGAGCGTTCGCTTCAAAATGATTCTCCGCCTCGACGAAATCGATCGACGTCTCTTCGGCCAGAATCTCGGAAACACGACGTCCAAACTCGGGATGCGTATTGATGCCCGTTCCAACCGCGGTTCCGCCGACGGGCAATTCGCAAACGGCTGACAATGCAGCCGACGCGCGCTGAATGGAAAGCTCGATTTGACGCGCGAACCCACCGAATTCCTGTCCCAAACGCAATGGTGTCGCATCCATCAAATGGGTTCGACCAATCTTAATCATTTGATCCCAGGCGGCCGCTTTCTCAAGCAACAAATCGCGAAGCTTTCCCAAAACGGGAAGCAGTTGGTCTTTAATCTGAACTCCAGCGGCAACATGAATGGCGGTCGGGAACGTATCGTTGGTGCTTTGTCCCATGTTGACGTGATCGTTGGGATGAATCGACTTCTTCTCGGCAAATCGATCGCCACCAGCAAGTTCGATTGCCCGATTGGAGATCACCTCATTAACGTTCATGTTGCTGCTGGTCCCCGACCCGGTTTGGAAAACATCGATCGGGAACTGATCGCCAAGTTCGCCATCGGCGACTTCACGACACGCCTTCAGCAGACAATCGACATCATGCTCGGTCAGTGGCGTCTTCCCCGTGCCGGTCAACTTGCCCAAGTCGTAATTCGCCTTGGCCGCCGCGAGCTTGACCAAACCCATCGCCTGGATCATCGCGGGAGGGAGCCGCCATCCGCTGATCGGGAAATTCTCGACCGCACGTTGGGTTTGGGCACCATAATACGCCTCGGCGGGGACTTGCACTTCGCCCATGGAATCGCGTTCGACTCGATATTCGCTCATAATGTCTAATGTCGTTGGAAGTTCGTTGATGAAGCTCGCCACAGCACCGAGCAGCGGCTCATACCAATTTGCCAAATGGGAAAACGCCTCTTCCGGCGCTTCGTTTGGCAGAGATATTACCGCCAATACGCCTCATCGACCAGCGGTTTTGAAATGAAACGGGCTTATTGATTAATTGGACGTGCTGCGGGCCAATCACCCCGTTTACGGCTTCGCATGGTGGGACTCTTCCGCGAAAATGAAGAAACTGCGCCCCAAGTTGATGAAAGAACTGCCTGATATCGCTATGAAGACCTTAACCGATGCCGATTTGCAAGCGTTCCTGGACGAATCACTCCCCGCCGCTCAGATGTCTGAAATCGAGTTGCGTTTGCGAGATGATCGTGAATTGCACGAACGTTTGGCGACGCTGCGCGGCCAACAAGACGCCGGATTGCACGGTATCGGCGCAATCTGGCGACGCCATCGTGTCTCGTGTATCGATCGCGAAAAGCTGGGACAATACCTCTTGGGAGTGCTCGACGAGGCCGAGGAAGAATACATTCGCTTTCACATCGACCGCGTGGGATGCCGTTTCTGCGAATCAAACCTTGCCGATCTTCAGTCACACGCCAACGCCGACAGAAAGCAAGCCGAAGGACGTCGACGAAAGTACTTCCAAACCAGTGTGGGACACTTAAAGAAGTCATAACAACCAAGCACCGCCCCGTACCATCAACTAAAAGGCTATCCGGAAACTGCTGTGAACGAAGGCTAAAAACGTAACCCGACGCGTTGGCGAGGACTTGCGGTGTTGACCGGCTCGCTAACGCTTCTCGAAGTTGCGCCAAGTCGTTCTCGGGGCAAAGCCCCATTGGTTTGCCTAGCCCAGCCCAGACCAGCGGGCTGGGTACACTTCAATAACAACGCTTCGGGTTTCCCGTTTCCGGACAACCTCGTAAACGAATCGTTTGCTCTAACGATCGAAAAACTTTTTAATCGCATGAACCGTCGCCGCGCGTCCGGCGCGGGCGATCGACGTGGTCAATGGAATTTCCTTCGGACAGACGGCGACGCAGTTTTGAGCGTTACCGCAAGCTTGGATTCCACCTGGCTGCATCAACGCCTCGACCCGTTCATCGGCAAGCATTCGACCAACCGGGTGCTTGTTGAACAGCATCGCTTGGCTGATCGCATGGGGACCGACGAACGCCTTGTCGTATTCCGCGTTGCACCGCTCACGATATTCTTCGTCCGACTCGCTGGTGAAACGTTCAATCTCGATCTTCTTGTATTGCGGGCAAGCATCCAAACAACATCCGCAACTCATACACTGACTCAGCGGATAGGCCCGCTCCTGCTCATCGCGGCTCTGCTTCTCGCCACGCCCCATGTCGTAGTATCCGTCGACGGGAACCCAGGCTTTCACTTTTTGCAGACCACGGAACAACCTGGCGCGATCGACAAGCAAGTCGCGGATGACGGGAAACTTGTTCATCGGCGCCAGTTCGATGTAACCAGGGTGTTCCTCCAGCAGTTTGTCGACCAAAGCCGAGCAACTTTGTCGAACGCGACCGTTGATGACCATCGTGCAGGAACCGCAAACTTCCTCCAAGCAACCGCAGTCCCAGGCGACCGGCGTGACTTTCTTGCCATCGACCGTTGTCGCCTGAGCGGCGATCCGCTGCAGAACGCTGATGACATTCATTTCCCGTTCGTACGCAATCCGATGCCGTTCCCAATACGGTTTCTTGCCGGGACCGTCCTGTCGAAGAATGCGAACGTCAATCGTATCGTGCAAGTTCTTGTCTGCTGCAATCATATCTGAACCTTTTCTTTTTCAAGCTTCTGTGCGGCGGCGCGTTCTTTCCAAACTTCGCTGATGACTTCAGCCCCCTTCAAACCATACAACCGAGGACGCGGCGGGATCAGCGATGTGTCGACATCTTCATACGTGAGATCGACATCGCTGCCGTTCCATGTGGCGATCGTACTTTTCAAGAACTTGCGATTGTTTTCTTCAAACCGATCGCACCAAGCTTCCGCTTCCTGACGCCTTTGAGCCTCGTCGGTGCTGGTCAATTCAGGCATCGAAAACTCCGGCTTAAAGTGGGCACCGCGACATTCGTCACGCTGCAACGCACCCTTCAGCAAAGTCTTGGCCAAAGGGAACATATCCTGCACCGCCTTGGCGAAGATCACGTTTTGGTTTGTCCAGGTCCCGGTGTCCGACAGCGAAACCTTCTTGATTCGCTGGTGCAAATCGTCGACCGTCGCCATCGCCTCGCGAAGCTGATCGTTCTTACGAACCACCGTTGCCGCTCGGGTCATCACATCCCCCAGTTCTTGATGAATCAAGTAAGGGTTCTCGCCGCCATCGGTGTTCTTCAACAAATCGTCATGCCGAGCTTGCTGGGTTCGGACGGCGGCATCCACATCGGACGCGGATGGCTCGCCGACATTCTCGATGTAATTGGCGATCCCCGGCCCGGTAAACAAACCGGTAAAGATACAGCTCAATAACGAGTTCGCCCCCAATCGATTCGCACCATGATAGTGATAATCGCATTCGCCGATCGCGTACAAGCCTTCGATGTTCGTCATCTGGTTGCGAGGATTTCCAGCTTCCAGTCCCCCTTCAGCCGTGCGAACGTAATCGGCCCACAATCCACCCATGCTGTAATGGAC
>JAWKTL010000022.1:0-100089 GCA_041399105.1 Pirellulaceae bacterium
GCAGCTATGCGAGGTTAGAGGCTTGCCATCAAAGACATATCGGCGATGCAAGGTAGATGCTGCAAACCGTGTCGTACACCCTGTTGAACCGCCTCACGCCGACGGCAGTTCCTGTATCGGCCTCTGGGCTGAAAACACGAAGCTTCAAAAGTGATGCCACGGGTTGCCGGTGAGCGTTCGATTCGAAACCTCGTGCATTGGTGCTCACCAGCGGAGATTTGAGGATATAAGCTGTGAGAAGCGCAACGAATCATTGGCACGTCGCGATTTGGGTAATTGCTTCAACAGCAAGATCGATGTGGGGCTGGGTGTTGAAGCGTCCAAGACTCAGTCGCACCGTTCCTTGCGGCGCGTCGATTGCCTTGTGAATTCTTGGAGCGCAGTGCAGGCCCGCACGAACTTGAATCCCAAAGTTGGATTCCAAGACGCTCGCCACGTCGGTAGGTTCCCATCCTTCGATCACGATGCTGACAACAGGGAGATGCGTTCGACTCTGGTCGCGAATGACACGCACGTTCGGCAGCACGCGCAATCGTTCGGCAAGCTGGTTGCCCAGCGGGGTTGATTGGTCGGCAATGCTATTGGATTTCCTCCACTGTAACGCAGCCATCAGTCCCGCAATGCCGGGAACATTTAAGTTGCCTGCTTCATGACGCCAGGGCATCGACTGCGGCATGGTGGGAAGTTCCGACTGATTCCCTGTGCCGCCATGCAGCAACGGGGCGACTTCGGAACCAACGGTCGAATCGATGAATGTAAATGCGGTGCCGAGCGGCCCCAAAGCTCCTTTGTGCCCCGAGGCGGCAAGCATGTCGATGTTCATCTTGCGAACGTCGATAGGAAAATGCCCGAAGCTTTGCGCCGCATCGACCAGCAGTTTCGCGGGACTATCGCGAACGATTGCACCGATCATTGATAGATCTTGCAATGCGCCGGTGACATTGGATGCGTGGGAGATCACAATCAAACGCGTTTGAGGTTGAATCGCGCGACGAATTTCGTCCGGATCGATGAAGCCAAATTGATCACACGGCACAATGGTCGAAGCGACATTTCTGCTTTGTTTCAGCCAAGCGAGAGGACGCAATACGCTGTTATGTTCGATCTGCGTCGTCACGACATGATCCCCCGAACTGAGAAATCCTTGCAATAAAATATTGAAGCGCATGGGTTCCATTGAATGCAAACGATACTTCGTGTTCGTTCGCGGCGATCATTTCAGCAATCAACCTTCGACATTGAGCAACAACTTGATCGGAAGCGACCGCCGCAGTGTGACCGCCGCGACCGGATGCCCCCCCGCCATCGATCATCGTTGCCGCCATCGCATCGACGACCTCGCTCGGTTTGGGCCAACTGGTGGCGGCATTGTCCAAGTAAATTCGTCGAATCATGGATGCACCCATTCCGAGGTGCCGTCACTCCAATTCTCCTGCTTCCAAATCGGCACGCAGGACTTGATCTGGTCCATCAACCAAGGGATCGACTCGAAGACGGCTTTGCGGTGCGGTGCGCTCGCGCCGATGGCGATGCTCGCTTCACCCAGGTCGACGCGACCGAGTCGATGGACGATCACCAAGCGCTTTAACGACCAACGCTCGAACGCCTCCCCCGCCAGCCGCGACAATTCGCTTTTCGCCATCGGACGATAAGCATCGTAAACAAGATATTCGGTTTGACGCGATTGCGTCGTCCTTCGCGTTGTGCCGAGGAACAGACTGTGGGCGCCACTTTCGTAGTCGGAGAGCGTCTCGCTTATGGCGACGATATCGATCGGTTCGTCGACCAGTTTGACAAGCGCGGACGCGTCGTTCGCATCGCTCATTGCTATCCTCCACTGACCGGTGGAATTAGCGCAAGCGAAGCATCCGGCGGTCCGACGAAATCATCCTCGACATAACGGAGATTGACCGCTAGCCGACAGGCTGGCAGGAGACTTTGTAGCGGTTGGCACTGCATGCCGATCCGCCGCAAAACTTCTCCAGCGGTTGCGTTGTGAGGAATCTTTACGACGAGGACATCCGCATCGGCAAGCGATTGCGCACCGGCGAAGAGTTTGACTTCGATGGCTGTTGTTGCTGTCATTTCGGACCACGCGTGCTGTAACCGACTGGTTTGACATCGGAGTCAATGCCCGCCAGCCGATCCAACCTTCCGTACGCGTAGGCCAAGACTTTGATCGGATGAAGACTGACGCGATTGCTGCCGTGTTCAATTTGATTTTTGCAAGCGCTGCATTCGGTGGAGGCCGCGTTGACATTGGCCTTCCGCATCCCACTGATCATGTTCCAGCCAATGCGAATGCTGTTGCGATAGTTTTGACGTTTCATGCCATACATCCCCGCCATACCGCTGCAACCTTGGTCGACCGACTGCACCTTTAACCCTGGGATCAAGCTCATCAGTTGCTGTCCTGGTTTGCCCGGATCGATGGCGCGCACATGACAAGGTTGATGATAGGCGAGACGGACCGCACGCGGACGGAAATCGAGTGACAATTCGTTTCGCAGATGCATGTCCCATAAGAAACGACAGGCGTCAAAAGTGTTCGCCGCGACCAACTGGGCATCTTCGCCACTGACAAGGTTCGGGTATTCGTGGATCAAGCACAACGCCGCCGTCGGCTCCGTGGTGATGACTTGATATCCCTGTCTTATCGCGTCGGCGAAGATGCGAATATTGTGTGTCGCCGAGCGAATGGCCCCTTTCAAATCGCCCGCCGCAATTCGGGGCATCATTGAAGAATGTTGGTTTGGCGGCACGTAGACGCCGACACGGTTATGACGCAAGACCTCGACCAAGGCTTCACCCAGTTCTGGGTCGTGCCAATTTGCATAATAGTCAACAAAGTAGGCGACCTTCGGCCCACCCTTTCGCAGCGGACGCGTCAATCTCTTTTTGTTCGCCCAGCGAAGGAAGCTGCTCTTCGCGTAAGACGGAATCTGTCGCCCTCGCGCCAACCCCATGGTCCTTTCCAACAGCCAACGCCAGCGCGGGCTGCGGAGCACCCAGTTGGAAAGCGTTCCCAAACTGCTGGCCAGCGGCGCGATCCGTTCCATTCGCGTGAGCAACAAATCCGCCAGCGAAAGGCCATTGGTGGCTACATACTGACCTCGCAATTCATTGACGATCTTCGGGATATCGACCGATGCGGGGCATTCGACGCGGCACTGATGGCAGCCAAAGCAGAGGTCCGTAATCCGCTTGACGTCCTCGGTCGCCAACGACTCCACGGCCAGTTCACCCGCCAAGACTCCACGCAGAACGTTCGCCTTGGCGCGAGGCGACGCTTCTTCGACCGGCAGGACTCGAAAAACGGGACACATCCGTTCGGCCGGTGCCAAAGTCTTGCAGCGAGCACAGCCATTGCAGTTACGGGCGACCATGTCGATCGACTCCGCATCCCACGTCTGCAAGACCGGCAGTCTTGGCGCAACGTCGTCGCCCGCCACTTCCTCCGGTTGGACCTCTTCTTGCCCATTGCGTTCTTCGGGTCCAATTTGAATGGTGGCCGTCACGGTGCGTAGATTCTCATCGGGACCCTGTGAAGGCAATCCAACCACCTTCCCCGGATTCAGCAACCCCGCCGGATCGAAGGCCCGCTTGACGGCGATCATTGCCGGCCAAAGAGGACCATACTGACGCGGCAGGAACCAACTGCGGCTTAAACCGGCACCATGTTCGCCACTGATCGCACCACCGAACTCCAAAACCTTCTCGAAAATCGCTTCGGACAGCAACCGCAGCACGCGCGCGCTATCGGGGTCGGCAAGGTCCAAGAACGGACGCATATGCAGTTGCCCATGCCCGGCATGCGCGAACATGGTCGCGGTGACTTGATGATCCTTTAAGACATTCTGTAACTCGATCAGCAAATCCGGAAGTCGCTCGGGGGCGATCGCGATGTCTTCGACAATCGGCAACGGACGCGTGTTGCCTCGCAAGCGATACAGACGGGGAATCACGCGACGAACGATCAACCAAAAAAAATCGCGTTCGCGCCGCTCGACGGTCATTCGCGAGCCGAATGCCAAGCCTTCGTCTCGACACAGCGAATCATTCAGCGCCCGCAGGCGGGACCGCAACGTGGCCAAATCGTCGTCTTGAAACTCCACCAGCAGCATCGCTTCGGCATCCCGAGGGATAAGCTGTTCAAAGCGGGTATCGGTTTCTCTCGCTATTTCAAGCAGGCGTCGGTCCATCAAATCGCAAGCGACCGCTTGACGCCGTGAAGCCAACAACGCGCCCCGAGCGGCGTGTTCCAAACGGTGAAAAAATAACAGGGACACGCCTCGATGGACCGGCAGCGGTTCGGTGAGCACCGTCGCTTCCGCAATGATGCCCAGCGTCCCTTCGGCCCCGACAAGCAACTTCGCGAGGTCGACCTGATCGTTGGCCACCGTCAGGTCCAGTCGGTAGCCGCCGTGATTTTGAACGTTGTTGTCACGCAGCTTTTGCAGTGGCTCGGCATGCCGCGAGGCGATGTTCAAGACATCACCAGCCAAACGCCCCGTCAGCCCTTCGTCGTCCCGCGAATGGGTGGAGAATTCGGCGATTTGACCACCCGCCGTCACAACTTGCAGCGACTGGACGGTGCT
This sequence comes from Pirellulaceae bacterium, assembly GCA_041399105.1. Taxonomy (GTDB): domain Bacteria; phylum Planctomycetota; class Planctomycetia; order Pirellulales; family Pirellulaceae; genus Rosistilla. Next base: position 4,599 of record JAWKTL010000022.1, read on the forward strand.
TCGCGCCGATCCGTATCGCAGCCAGTGACTGCCTGAAGCATCCAGGGACAGAACGCCTCCCATGGTGGTCACGCTGCGCGCTTGCGGGTCGGGCCCATAAAGGCGATCGAATTTGTTGAGTTCACGATTAAGCTGAGCCAAGACAACGCCAGCCTGAACGCGGATCAATCGTTCGTCCAGCCGATACCATCGTCGCATGTAACGCGACATGTCGAGAATGATCCCCCGCCCGAGCGATTCACCGGCTAAGCCGCTGCCCGCCCCGCGGGGGTGAATGGAAAGATGGTTCTCGCGAGCGTATTGCACACACGAAGCGATGTCGCGCACCGTTCGCGGTCGAACAATTCCCGCCGGCTTCAATTGATAGATGCTTGCATCGCTGGCGTAGATCTGCCGATGCACGTCTTCACACAGTACATCCCCTTCGATAACGCCGCGCAAGTCGGCTTGCAATCGTGTACTGTCAGCGTCCATAGCAACCCATCATGTTCCGGTAAGGAAGTCCTTCGTCAGTTTAAACTGAACGGGGGCGGAAATCCTGGAGTCAAGGAATCGCCTTGAATGGACGAGTCGCTTTGGGCTGGGGAGGAATGGTTCAAAGCTTCGATCAGCAGTCTGGCGCGCTGATCGACATTCAGTTCGGCCAACAAGCGAAGCTTTGTCGCCGTCGAGATTCCGACCGTGTAGGAAATGATATCGCTGACAACGCCCAAAGGCATCTGGCTGTCCAAGAGCTGGCTGAAGCTTTCCTGCGCGAGCGCCGAGTCGGGAATGTAGTTCCGGAATTCCTCCAACAATAGACGCTTCAGGCTTGGTCGATCCGCTTCCGATTCAGGCGAATAGACATCGTCCAGCACTTCGACCTGAGCCATCCGATAGGTTTGATTCGTCGTGATCTCTTTCAAAATCCGAACGCGGCGAATGCCTAACAACAAGATGTTATGGCGGTCGTCGTCGGTTGGCGTGTGGGACACGATGCGTCCGATGCACGCAAGGTTCTCGATGGCTGGTCGACCTTCGTAGTCGACCTCCCAGCCACGGGCCAACGTCGCCATTGCCAATAATCGGTTGGATGACAGCGCGTCGGTAAGCATATCGCAGTAGCGGGGTTCGAAGATATGAAGCGGTTGCATGACGTGCGGGAACGTCACCACTCCAGGCAGCGGGAACAAACGGACCAACCCATCGAAGTCATCAGGCAGCCGCGTTAATGATTCTAAGCTGGACATGGCGTTCTCGTCCCCTGTCGCACCACAAACGGATGCGTATTCGCACAACCGCGAATACGCATCACCGAGTAATCGCTAAGAGCGGATCATTCATTTGATGAGAATGACATCACCAAGCGAAGGATGTACCAGAACAGAACGGCGACCGAAGCAAACAGGGCCAATGAAGCCGCGACATGCTGGTCGGTGCGATAGTGATGCAGCACGTTGGAAGTGTCATAAAGGATGTATGCCGAGGCCAAGCCGACCATGATCGCCGAGAAAATGACACCCAACGAAAATCCGAACACAATGCTGCAGACAATGGCTGCCATCGCGATGAGGCCAGCCAAGAACAAGAACTTGCCCATCCAACTCAGGTCGACGCGAGTGACGAAGACGAACGCGGTCAGACCTGCGAAAACGACCAGAGTCAACATCCCCGCGATCGCCGGGGTCCTTGGATCCAGCCGCATGGCGATGTACAGCAACGGCAAGAAGACAATCGCTTCGCCAACGACATACAACGACAGTCCAAGGTATTGCAGCCCGCGCGACGCGCCACTTTCGGCCCACCATCGCGCGATCCAGCTGACGACCATGAAGGCCCCCAAGACGACCAACCATCCGAAACCACCAAGCATCCGACCCACGATTGCTTGCATCGTTGCTGCCGGGATGGCCGCGAAAAGAAATGCCTCAAATGCAATGAACGCCACGACTGCGGCCGCCAAATGCAAGTATGTCTTGCGGATAAACGTCGCCCGTGCTGATTCCTCCGCGAACGCGGCGACAGTCGTGTCGCCAAAACCGCCAACGCCTGGATTGTACTGATACGGATTCGTCGTATTCACTGCAGAGTCTCCAAATAGAGGGAATGCGTTCGGGAAACAAGGACCGACCACGCACGTATAAGCAGCATTGTACGCCAACGAAACGCCCTAGAACACTACGCTTTGTTTAAAGTTGCGGTGGCGAGCAAGTTCGCGTAATCGATACCGATTGCCGAGCGATCATCGAATATCATCGGTTTCCCGAACGCAATTAGTTGACAACGGCACATCATTTCCTTGACAATGGACGATGCCGCCAAGCAGCCTCGCAGGCTCAAGAGTTCTTCACTCGACCCATCCGTTTCACCGGAGCGCAGATCGCATGATTCTATCGGGCGCAGAGATCCGTTCGCGTATCGGAAGCAACATCGTTATCGAACCCTTCGATGAATCGAAACTCAATCCCAACAGCTACAATTTGTCGTTGCATGACGAATTGCTGACCTATGAAGAGGTCGTTCTGGACATCCGTCAGCCCAATCGGTACCGTCGGGTGGAAATCCCCGACGATGGAATCGTACTTCAGCCCGGTTGCCTCTATCTGGGCCGAACCTGCGAATGGACGCAAACCCATAACCTCGTTCCGATGATCGAAGGACGCTCTTCCCTTGGAAGGCTCGGCCTTTTCGTGCATGCGACGGCTGGCTTCGGAGATGTCGGATTTTGCGGCTATTGGACGCTGGAGATGTATGCGGTGCAGCCGATTCGCATCTATCCGGGTATTGATATCTGCCAGATCATCTTTCACGAGATTTGCGGCGAGGTCCAGGAATATTGCAGCAAATACCAAAACAGCCGTGATATCCAGCCGAGTATGATGTATCGCGAATTGGGAAGCGACGACAGCGATCAGCAGCTTGAACTCGACTTTGAATCGCTCGTCCGTGACGCAGTCGTCTAGACTGGGCTTGCAAGAATCAAAAAACACGCAATACTAGGCGATTCTTATCCCTGCAGGAACCTTTCAAGGCGTTGTCCGAAGAACCCGCTGCTGCAGGGGAGATGTTGTTTGAAACAAGTTGAATACAGTTGCTGTGCGGTTGATTGCCTGCGGAAGCGGATTGCCTTTTGCGCCACCCACATCAAAAGCAGTAGGAAAAGTCAATGTCCGACGTACTAAACGTTGAGGTTCGCGAAAATATGGGCACTGCGGCAACCCGCAAGCTGCGTCAAGCAGGGTTGGTGCCGGCGGTGGTGTATGGCCATGGTGGCGACAACCAGCATCTGTCCGTTCCCCGCAAGGATGTGGAACTGATGCTGCGACATCAAAGCAAACATGTTCAACTGGCCGGTGCCGCCAGCGATCATGTGCTGGTTAAGGATCTGCAATGGGACCCGTTGGGTATCGAAGTTCTGCATATGGATTTGCAGCGAATTTCGTTATCCGAGAAGGTTTCGTTGACGGTTCCCGTGAAGCTTCACGGCGTTGCGGCTGGCGTCAATCATCATGGAATCCTGCACGAGATTCTACATTCGGTGGAGATTCGCGTATCGGCTGCGGACATCCCCGAGTTTGTTGAATTGAACATCAACGATCTGGATGTTGGGCAATCGAAGACGGCTGCGGATATTGAATTGCCGTCTGGGGCTGAATTGGTCACCGATCCGACAGCCGTCGTCGTTCAGGTCAACGAACCTGCCGGTGCGAAGGCTGAAGTGGAAGGTGAAGAGGCAAGTGAGCCTGAAGTGATCGGCGAGAAGAAAGACGAAGAATAGTAACGGATCGTTTGTGCTGTTATGTCAATGATGAACGCGTTTGATATTATGTTGCAACAATCTGTTTCAGTTGATCCTGCGACGTAGTGGCACTATGAAATTAGTGGTTGGGCTGGGTAACCCCGGAGCGAAGTATTCGGGAACTCGCCACAATATTGGATTCATGGCGGCGGCAAAAGCATGCCGTTTATGCGGGGCTTCCTCGCCGAAGTCGCAATTCAACGGCGAAGTTGCCACGGGGATGGTTGGAACGACTAAAGTTGTTGTTCTGTGTCCCAGTACTTACATGAATGCCAGCGGAACTAGCGTCCGGAAGGCGGTTGACTACTTTAAGATTGAACCTTCCAACGTGTTGGTGATGTGCGATGACTTTAACATAAGCCTCGGCAAGTTGAGGATTCGCGCGAAAGGGTCCAGCGGTGGACAGAAGGGGCTTGAAGACATCATTCGCCTTCTGGGTACCGATGCCTTCCCTCGCCTGAGGATCGGCATCGACGCCCCCCCCGCAGGCTGGGAGATACCCGATTATGTACTTAGTAAATTCAGGGCTGACGAAGAGACTTATGTTGAAATCATGACGGACCGAGCCGCGCAAGCGGCGATGGATTTTGTCAGCCACGATGTTGCCTACTGCATGAATGCTTACAACGGCATTGATTTGAAGAACGAAAATTAACCCGAATGTGTCCCCGGCGCTGACCGCGCCTGATCTTAGGAGAAAGCTTGGTGGTCACCCACGTCAATACTTACGAAATCCTTTTCATTCTCGACAGCAATCACTATGCGCGAGACCCGCAAGGCGTTGGCCAAGGGGTCGCTTCCATGATTGAAGAGGTCGGTGGGACGGTTCTGGTCAGCCGGTTATGGGCCGAACAAAAGCTGGCATACCCGATCGACGGTCATTTCAAAGGGACTTATTGGCTAGCATACTTTGAAATGGAAGGGACGAAATTGCCCGACTTGACACGCGCTTGCCAACTGAACGAGTCCGTGTTGCGTCAAATGACGTTGAAGTTGGATAAACGATTGGTCGAACCGATGGTCGCCCACGCTCGTGGAGAATCGATTCGTCCAGAATCCGGCTCCGATGACCAAGACGAACAGAACGAACGAGATGAAGCCGACGAAGTCGCGCCAACAGCCGCTGGCTAGGATTTGCATTGCCTAGACGGACTACGTCGCACGATCAACTGAGCAGAATGGCGCGGAATAACATCAAACGCGTTCATTATTGATATAAGACTGTGGGACCACATTGCATACTCAAACCAAACGAGAGTGATCGATGGCAAGTTACAACCGAGTGATTTTGTTGGGAAACATGACACGGGATGTTGAGCTTCGCTACACTCAGGGAGGGACCGCCGTAACCGATATCGGGTTGGCGGTGAATGACCGTCGCAAGTCGCAAACCGGTGAATGGGTCGACGAAACGACGTTTGTTGATGTGACGCTGTGGGGACGCACTGCGGAAGTTGCCAGCGAGTACCTCGGCAAAGGATCGCCAATCCTTGTCGAAGGGCGATTGAAACTCGATACGTGGGAGTCGGAAGGACAGAAACGCAGCAAACTGCGCGTTGTGTGCGACCGAATGCAAATGTTAGGCTCAGGTGGTGGCGCGGCTCGTGAAGTCAGCAACGACGACCACGGGTACAGCGAACCATCACATCATCCGTCCGCGTCAGGCAGCCACTCATCCGCCGGCCCGTCATCGTCAGGCGGTGACTACACAGACTCGAACATACCTTTTAGAACACTCAATAGATTGCGAAAGCATTGACTATGCCAAGAACGAAAGAAAAGAAACTGGTACGTGCATACAAGCGGCTTCCCAAAGGTGACAACGGCGGAATTCGTTTGTTATTGATTCACAACGTGGAGCATCTTGGCAGGCAAGGTGACATTGTTGAGGTACGTCGTGGCTACGCGATGAATTACCTGCTTCCTCAAGGGATGGCGACGATTGCAACCGATCATCACAAGCGAATGGTCAGAAGCATCGCGAGAAGCTTCATCAGTTGGAACTTGAAAAGCTTAGCGAACTGCGCGAGTTCGCAGACAAGATCGCCGCACAGTCGATTACCATCGAAGCGAACGCCAACGACGAAGGTCACCTGTACGGCAGCGTTGGACAACACGAAATTGTCGATGCATTGAAGGCTGTCGGCTTCGTGCTGTCTGAGGATCAAATCCGACTTCAGGGGCCACTTAAGGAATTGGGACTCTACACCGTGAAAGTCCATCTGCATTCGGAAGTCGAAGTGGACCTAAAGGTCTGGGTCGTTCCAACCGTCACGGCCGCCGATTAATCCCGATACCGTCTAACGATTGGTTATTCTCCCTCCCCTCTTCTTTGGGAGGGACGAAGGCGAGGCGTGAGCCTCACGTTTTCAGGAATTCCGTAGCTCGGCGGTCCCCGCCGAGAATCTCGATTCCGAGCAGCGAGCATCGCCCACATCGGGTTCTGGGCAACTGTCGACATCCTTAACCCGCGACCGCTGCCGTATGGATCGCTCAATGCGACCATTGTTGCGTCGCTTGTCGTCGGCTCGGCGGTTCGCACGCTGTTCTCTAGCCAATCGTTGTTTAAGGGTAGGGCGGGTCAAGGAGGCACGACGCATGCCAACCAATTGTTTGACTGTGGATAGCAAAGCGATCGGTATCCCGCATCCGCTGGCGACTTCGAGGCGTGTGCCGATTTTCAATTTTTAAAAAAGGGGTGAAATCGGGGTTTCCCTGGCCGAAACGATCAATCTATATACACAGGCCCGCTTGATGAAATCGGAAGAACCGTTCCAAGGATAGGACCACGATTGTCGATGAAAACTTTTTGCACGCTCATCGCGTTGTTGACATTGCTATCGGGCTGCACATCAACAGCCAACTACAATGCAGCCAACTTGCCTCAGCAGCTAGCCGCTCCACCCAACTTCAGCGCGCGAAAAGTCGACCTGTCCGCATTGGCGGGCTCCATCCAACCGGCCGATCAACTGGCCGTTGGTGATGCGGTAACCTTGTCGATCGCTACGGGTGTGGAACGGGGTGGCAATCCTGAATGGACACTTCGCGTCGCCGAAGATGGGACGCTTAACGTTCCTCTTGTCGGGCCCGTGCTGGTTGCCGGACTGAAGTTGACCGATGCCGAACGAGCCGTCGCCGCCGAAGCGGTCAATCGTGGCGTCTACGTTTCACCAAATGTGACGATGCAAATGGAGCAGCGCCGCTCCAATCGCGTGACCGTGATGGGAGCGGTTGTTAAACCGCAGACGTACGAACTGCCGGTGGGTGCCAGCGATCTGATGACGGCGATCAGCATGGCGGAAGGTTTCACCGATGATGCGAACACGACCGTGCAGGTTCGGCATCCGCCTGGAAGCGGGGCCAAGCTGTCGGCGGCATTTCAGAATCGCCAAGTTGCTTTCAACGGACAAGCGGCCATTCCTCCAGTTCCCGATCAATTTGAAATCGATTTGAATCGCATCAACGAAGTTCCGATGCCGCACCGGCAATTGGTTGACGGCAGTGTTTTGGTCGTCGAAGAGAAACCGGACCGATTCGTTAACGTCATGGGTTTGGTTCGCAGTCCCGATGCGATTGAGATGCCCAAAGATGAGGATATGAAGCTGCTCGATGCGATTTCCCAGGCAGGCGGGCTCAGTGAGTCGCTGGCCAATCGTGTCACGGTCATTCGCAAACGTGGCGACGAAGACATCGTGATCGAAACTTCGATCCGAGAGGCGAAGCAAGGGGGAGCCGCCAATCTGGTGTTGGCACCCAACGATTTGGTCAGCGTGGAGGAAACGCCACTGACCTATACTGTTGGAACCTTGAAGACCTTCATTCGCTTCGGTTTTTCGTCGGCCGTTCCCTTTTAGCGTGTGAAGAGGCCATCGCGCTGGCCTTCGACGAACGCCTCGGTGCTGGCGACCGATGCCGAATCGGGCTATCTTGAAAGCAGGCGACTTTCGTTTCTTGTTTGCTTTATGCCGTGGGTGGGCTGAAATGATGCCTTCGCACGCCATAGAGCGAATCGCCTTATTTCATGCCCCGCGATGTGCGGAGAATGCCGCTTGATCACGTTTTGCTTAATCCATCGTTCCGTCCTGACCTCGATCATCCTTGCGGGGGCTCTCTGCGTCGGCAAGGGGCTTCATGCGCAGTCAGCTTCACCTTCAGATGTTCGGACGACTTCCGAAGGTGAGGAAGCGGCAACCGACTCGGAATTGCTCGATCCCGAATTGATTGGCGATTTGCAGTCGTTTCTGGATGAAGCGTTGTCTTCGCAGGAAAAACAAGGAAGCTCGTCGGCAGAGAAATCGAGCGTCCCAAGCGATCTCTCGCCCGGCGATTTATCTGATGGAGCGCAACTGAACTCGCAACGCGAATGGGTTGAATCGCTTCGGATGCTTGATCAACAACTGACGGCGGCGTCCGCTGGGTTGGCACGCGGGGATGTCGGTGCGTCAACGCAGTCCGCGCAGCAACAAGCCATTACTTTGATGCGAGCGATCCTCGACCGGAATGGACAGGATCAGAATCAGCAGTCGTCCAACGAGTCGCAACGTTCGGCGCGGCAAGGTGACTCGCAGCGTGAAAAGCAAGCAGCCGAGCCGGGAGATGAACAACAACAGAACGGCTCTGAGATGCGAGACTTGGGCTCGCAGCCTGGAAGCGATGTCGGTACCGGAGGGGAAACGATGGTGAAGCTGAGCGACATCCAAGCGATGCGCGAAGCCGTTTGGGGGCACCTTCCCGAACGGGTTCGAGGGCAGATGCGGGCGTCGCGACCGGAAGACTACTTACCACGTTACCGCGATGCGATCCGAGAGTATTTCAATCAATTGTCGGCACCATCGGATGCAGAGCGTTGAGCAGGCGGAAACGAATCGCGAGCAGTGTTCCCCGTCGTCAAATGCTGCGCGATTCATTCTTGTTGCTCGCGGCATCCCCCTGCTGCGCGACTGCTATTGCGCAACCGACGGTCAACGATTCGTATACGCCGATGATCGATCAGGCGATTCAACGCGGCCTGACCTCACTGGTTGCCCATCAAACGCCCGAAGGAAGTTTTCAGGATGGACGCGGCACGGGGCTGGGGCGAAATGTGGCCGTTGTCAGTCTGGCTGGGCTGGCCTTGTTGTCGCGAGGCAGTTTGCCGGGACGCGGACCTCATGCTCAGACCGTTGATCGCTGTGTTGATTACATCGCCAAAGCGTGTCAAGACGACACGGGGTTTATCGTCGTGCGCGAATCGGTCAGTCGCGGAGCGATGTATGGACATGGGTTCGCGACCCTGTTTTTGGCCGAGGTTTTTGGGATCAGCAATAGGAATGATTTGCAACGCAAGCTGGCTGCGGCGGTCGGCTTGATCGTCCAGTCACAGAACCCGGAGGGAGGTTGGCGTTACGAACCGCAGCCGCGCGACGCCGATCTGTCGGTAACGATCTGTCAAATGATGGCTTTGCGAGCAGCACGGAATGCTGGCGTTTTTGTACCTGCGGAGACCATTCAGCGGGCCGTTGACTACGTGCGACGCTGCCAAAATCCGGACGGTGGTTTTATGTATCAGCTCAGCGGCGGCGAAAGTCGCTTTCCCCTGACGGCCGGTGCAATCGTGGCTCTTCAGAATGCGGGGCGATATCGCGGACGAGAACTCGACGATGCGTACGCGTTTCTCGCAAATCGCGCGTCGCATAATTTGTCGCCGCAGCGGAACAACTATTTCTTTTACGCACACTATTATTCGGCCCAGGCCTATTGGCAGCAGGGGGGAGACGCGTGGACCAAGTGGTATCGTGAGCTCAGTGATGTGTTGTTGCAAAATCAACTCGACGATGGTAGCTGGCTCGATTACACCGACCGAACGTATGCAACAGCGATGGCGTGCATCATCTTGAACACGCCACGCAGTCTGTTGCCGATTTTTCAACGTTAATACGAGACATCGTCGATCATGCTTGTCTATTGCCGGATTCTGATCGCCTGGATGTTCGTCTTGACCGCGTCCACGCTGGCGGATGACCTTGTGATTTTGGACGCTGCCTTTGACGGAAAATTCGCGTCCATGCCGGCTGATGATCGTTTGCGATTTTCGATTATGGGGAGATCAGAGCCGCTAGAAGTCGCCGCGGATCAATTGGTTCGTTTCGGTGTGCAATCATCGACCGACGTGGCGTCGGGATTGTTGATGATCGACGGTTCATTCGTTGCGGGACGAATCGGAAATGTCGATCCAGAAAGCGTTACGCTCGGCGGTCGACACTTTCAAGTTGACGCCTCCCAACAGATCGTTCGCGGGTTCGCGTTGCAATTGCCATCGGAAGTGCTTCCTCGAATCGCGTTTCTGAATGAGATGATGAATGCCGATGGTGGCGATGACGTGTTGTTGACCGTTAACGGCGATCAATTCAGAGGTGTTCTTCAAGCTCCAGTGAGTGAGGCGAATCCTTTTCGATCGGCTCCGTTGCAATGGCGATTGAAACGGGGAGACCAATTTACAGAGGTTGCGGCAAACCGGCTGCGAGGGATTGTGCTTAGCCCGATCCTGCATGCGGTGCGTCCGCCGGAAGCAGGATTTTGGTTTTCGTTTTCCGATGGAAGTCATTTAGCCATTGAATCGATCGACCATCAGGTGGATGAAGTCTTGATAAAGCTTCATTGCGGCCAGACGATTCGTTTCACCGGCGATTGGGAATCGTTTATCGCCGCAATCGTGGGGATCGAGACAGTCCGTCCAATAAAGGGCACGTTGGTTGATCGGCGTCCGCTTGCGTTCAAGCAAGAATCGTTTTCAACGCAGCTAGAGTGGCCAATGAAGGCCGCAACCGATTCGCCTTACGATGCGGTACTGGTGGCGGGAAATTTGTATCGGCGTACGATCTCGATGCACAGCAACGCTCAGGCGGTCTATGCTGTTGAACCGCAGACGGCAACTTTTTCCGCGTCGGTCGGAGTCGCGAGGACGAGTGCGACCGACGCATCGCCGGGAAGTGTGATCTTTCAGGTTTTAACCGTCGACGCGACAAAAAAGCCGAAGCTTGCGGTTGCTTCGCCAGTTGTGCGATCGGGCGACCCTCCGGTTTCATTAACCGCGGACGTTCGGGGGGCGAAGCTGATTGTGCTGGTGGTCAGTGATGCCGAGGATGGGAGCGCGGGGGATCATGGTGTTTGGATAAATCCGCGATTTTCCGGCGAAAAGGATTGAACGCTTTTGTTGCTTGTTTACGTATATACCGTGCGTGGTCCGAAGTGATGCCTTCGCCTTAAATGAAGCGAATCACCTCATTTCTGACCACGCGACGTATAACAGGAACCTAGAGCGACTGCGTCGCAAGATCAACTGGAAGATTTGACGCACTATAGCATCGAACGCGTTCATTACTGACATGGGCTCGTCGAGGTCAGATCTGGATCGGACAGGCTATCCAGCCGACGCCGGATAGCTACAATTTGCCAGTGAACGCCTGTGCTTCGGCACGCCGGAGCGTTCCGAACCGACAGATTTTTCGCCTCCACTCACAGACAGTCTTTAATGCCTGATTCCGAAACCGAAGTGTCGATCGCCGATTTTCAAAAGAAAATCAAAGCGATGTATTACGAAAAGGATGTCGCACGTGGGATCGATGGGACTTTCATGTGGTTGATGGAGGAAATCGGCGAACTTGCTTCGGCACTGCGAGGCGATGATCGCGAGAATCTTGCCGCTGAATTCGCGGACGTCTTGGCATGGCTGGCGACGATCGCAAATGTCGCGGGGGTCGATCTTGCCGCCGCGATAACCGACAAATATGGAAGCGGTTGTCCCGGTTGCGGTCGACTGGTTTGTATCTGCCCCAACGAAGAAAAACCGTAAGCATGATTCTTGCTCGTCTGTCCAGTCGATACGTGCGACTTCTGTTGACGTTGCCCCTTGTTTTTTCGGGGTTCGGCGGCGCAATGATCGAAGCGGCGGATATGTCAGCCAGCCTGGGACTTGATGGATTTGGCCGGGCGGGTGCTTGGGCGGAATGCCGTGTTCAAATTCCCTCCGGCATTGCACCAAACAAGGTGATCGTGGAGACCTTCGATGGTGATGGCGTGGCTGTCGGCTACCATCAGCCCACCGGGACGAATCCAATTCAAACGACATACTTTCAAGCAAGCGCTAGCGACCTGGGCGTTCGCGTTTCGCTGTTGGACGGTAGCGAACAAATCGTGGCTTCGACTGTCGCGGAGCCCTTGCAGCTTGTGCCGTCCGCCCAGAAATGGATCGTCGCGGTCGGCGATCCATTGGGAATTCAAAGTTCACAATCGCAGCAAGGTCGACTCAATTATCCGGTTGTCTCTCAATTAAGCGCTCCCGATCAATTCCCTCGCCATTGGCTGGGCTACAGCGGTGTCGACCTGATGGTTCTGCCTGGTTCGCACGCGCCAATTGTCAATGGTTTGGAGGGCCAGCAGCAAGAAGCGCTTGCGATTTGGCTACGTCAGGGCGGGCGCATCTTGTTGACTTTGGGCGACCGTTCCGCGCCGGCGGTTGAATCAGGATCATGGCTTCGCGAAAAGCTGGGAATTTTGATCGAGCCTGAGGTCGTCGATATCGATCCGCGAGCAATTGAATCGTTTGCAAATACGCAAGCTCCCCTGGCCGCCTACGGTGCGATTCGGCTTCCCGATGCTGGCGGCCTCACCGTCTTGACGGGACGCACCACCGACCGGCAAACGGTTCCGATTGCGAAGGAGTACTTGATCGGTTTGGGACGCGTCTTCGTGATCGCGGGAGATCTCGACGCCGAGCCGTTTGCAAGTTGGCCCGATTTGCAGAACTTGATGACGCGATTTCTGCCCGACGCGCTGGACGTCCGCGACACGGGGGACATCAAGCAGAAGGCGGATGTCGGGTACAAAGACTTTGTGGGTCAAATCCGACGAACACTCGATCGCTTTGACACACACTGGGTCCTGCCGTTTCGATGGTTCGCCGGACTCTTGGTTCTTTACCTGGCGTTGATCGGACCGCTGGACTACTGGTTGGTCAATCGACTTCTGGGACGACCGTTGATCGGCTGGGTAACGTTTCCGATTGTGGTCGTCGCCTTTGTGGGATTGGCGTTCTACGGGGCCAAGCGAGCGACTCCAGAGCAGCCGCTTGCGAATCAATTTTCCGTGGTCGATATCGATGCCGATGGCACTTTCGGCCGCGGGTTTGCATGGTCGCAGTACTTAACGTCTGATTCGACAACCGCGAATCTTTCGTATCGGATTCATCCAAGCTTTGCTCCCAAGACGTCAGACTTGCCAACGATGGGATGGTTCGGCGTGCCTGGAAATGAATTTGGAGGTCTTTCCGCCGCAGGCGTGGAAGACAAGCTACCTCCGTATCGGATCGAACTGGATCAGAGGGGCGGCGGCATTATGGAATCACGCATTGTTGGTTTGCCGATGGCGACCGCTTCGACAAAGGGCTTGGCCGCGTGGTGGAAATTTGAAACATCCTTGAACGTCGAAAGCCAACTTCGTCAGCGTCGTGGTACCGACTTGTTGGGTGGACCGATCACCAATCCGCTGCCACTCGATTTATTGGATGGAGTGTTGGTGTATCGCGGCTGGGCTTATTTGTTGCCCACGCGGTTCGCCTCGGGCAGCCAGTTGCCTGACGTGAGCCTTATGACCTCAAAGAATGTTCGCTGGCGACTGACCCGACGGAGTGTTGACAAGGGATCGAGCGCGACCGAACCGTGGAATCCGGAGATGGTCGGCAACCTGGATCGTTTGTTGGAGATTGCGATGCTTTACGAAACGGCTGGTGGCTTGAATTACGCACAACTTAGCAACCGGGTCCTTCACGGCCTGGACCTGAGTCACGTTCTGGATACGGAGAACGCGATTCTGATCGGTCGCTGTGAGGAGCCGTTGCTTCGCTTGAACGTCGACGAAGTGGAGACGAACTCGCAGCGATCGGTGTCGCTGGTGCGTGTTGTGATTCCCGTTGAAACGAGATGATGGGAAAGTGTGTCGTTTGTGGGTTTGGATGGGACTTATACCGTGCGTGGTCCGGAATGATGCCTTCGCGCTACATGACGCGAATCAACTCATTTTTGACCACGCGACGTATAACAAGTTCGTCCGCTGTTGGAATCGGCTGGTTCAGCCAGGAAGTTGATTGTGATTAAAACGTCTGGATTGTCGAAGAAATATGGCGATATGTTCGCCATCAACAACATCAACCTCGATTTGGGCGAGGGAGACTTGTTTGGCTTCATTGGCCCCAACGGCGCGGGCAAGACGACCACCATGCGGATCATCGCCACCCTATTGGAACCAAGCTGGGGTGAGGCTTATGTCTGCGGATACGCGGTTCAAATCAATCCAAAGGAAATTCGCCGACTGGTTGGTTACATGCCCGACTTCTTCGGCGTTTACGATGACATGACGGTCATCGAATATCTTGAATTCTTCGCCGCCGCATATCGAATCAATGGTCCCTCGCGTCGCAAGCGTTGCGACGAGATGTTGGAAATCGTCGACCTCGATTTCAAACGCGATGCATACGCGAACACGCTCAGCCGCGGACAAACACAACGTCTGGGACTTGCACGGACCCTGTTGCACGATCCTCAGGTTTTGTTGCTCGATGAGCCTTTGTCCGGCCTCGATCCGCGGGCGCGCATCGAGATGCGAAATCTGCTCCGCAAGCTCGGACAGATGGGGAAAACGATCATTGTCAGCAGCCACATCCTGCCGGAACTGGCCGACATCTGCAACAAGGTGGGGATCATCGATCGAGGCGTTTTGGAAGTGAATGCTTCGGTCAGCGACGTGATGCGGCAGGTGCGTGAGTACAACGTCTTGGTGGTGCAACCGGTCGATATCGCGGACCTGCCGCGCATGTCCGAATTGCTGTCCGATGACGAAAAAGTTCGCGGAGTGGAAATCGGCGATTCCGAGTTGCGTATCGTTCTCAATCGGGACGTCGAAGACTTCAGCGACTTGTTGGCGCGATTGATTCGCGCGGACATTCGCGTTCGTCAGTTTCGAGAAGAAGAACTGAATTTGGAATCGGCCTTCATGGCGTTGACCAAAGGGACGGCGGTCCGAATGTAACGTCACGCCGAAGGATGAACCGGTTCGTCGGTCACCTTTCGTCGGACTTACTCCCGCGATGTGAATCGCAATTCCAGCGGGTGGAGGTTCGTTCGCGTCGGAACAATGGAAAGCGTGTCGATTTGTGCGGCCAAAGTGATGTCGTCCGCATGACCAATCCGCTGAAGGTTTCGTCCGCCTTGCGAATCGAGCAATGCATCCGTCAACTGGCAAATCGTCGGATCATCCCCCGCCACTTGCTTCCACGAATCCAAAGCAAGACGTGTCGAATCGTCCGCCATTTTAAAGTTGAACGATTCGACCAGCGACGCGACAAGCGCGCCGGCCAGCAAGACATCCTCTCGGCTGATCTCGCCGTCGGTTCCGGCACAACAGACCAGCACGCGTTGTGCATCCTGAACGTGGGCGAGGACCGCCGATCGATTCAAGAAGCACGCCGTCACAACGTCGTCGGCCCCGTTCACCGCGGCAAGGGCCTTGGTTCCGTTGGTTGTTGTCATCACGAGCGATTTGCCGCTGACAGTCTCCGGCATGTACTCGGCGGGGGAATTGCCCAGGTCGAATCCGTCGATCGGCAATCCTCCTCGTTCACCGCACAGTAGCGATTGCCGACGATTAAGTTGAACCAATCGATGCGCCTCTTCGATCGTTTGGCAAGGAAGAATGCGGTCGGCACCGTTGGCGATTGCGGTCGCCATGACCGTTGTGGCGCGCAGTACATCAATGACGACGGCGATGGACCCAGGTAGCAATTGGGGTCGAAGGATGGACGGCAAAAGGGAAACCGAAACGCTCTGCATGGCTTTGTTCTTTTATTGTTCTGTTTTTTATAACGTGCGTGGTCTGGAATGATGCTTTTGCATTTAATGAAGCGAATCACCTCAGTTTCGGCCACGCGACGTGTAAGGCGAGCGGTCGCTCTAGGTGATTGCTGGGACGCATTCTCGCAAGTGGAACCGCGTTTTGCTTGCTCGCTATCAATTGCGGAGTTCACCTTGCCTCCGCTGCAACGGATTTCGTATCGTCCGACGATTGTTTCCAAGCTTACCATTTCGTGAGGTTTCTCGTGTTGCGGATTGTCATCGCACTGACCACCGCGCTGACTGCGAACTTCGCAGTTGCGCAGTCGTTCGGCTCGGCGACCTCTGCATATTTGATGCCTCCCAATACGTCGGCGTTAGCGGACGATGCATCCATTCCGCAGCGGCTGAATTTGTCTGATGCGGTCGCTATCTCCTCGATTGCTCCCGTCATTCCTGATTCCGGGCCACCCGTTCGCCGCATTGCAACTTTTCTTTCGCCAGCGCAGCAGGAGGGAAATCATCGCGTTGTGCGGTATGACGTACCACTGGATGAAGCCCCATTGCACGATCAGTTCGCCGCGTCGGGAATCCGTGGAAGGCTGCTGGACATCGCCCCGGATGAGGGCGATGAAAAGATTCGCGTCGTTCGATATGAAGTTCCCGATGATCAAATCATGCTGCACAGCGAGTTCCGCAAGCGAGGGCTTGACGGAGACATTGTCGAGGTCTTGGATGATCGATCCTGGCGACCACAGGTCCGCTTCTTGCAACCGAAAGCTCGCGTCTTCTTTGATTTGAAGCGAGACAACGATGCGCAGTTTGACCTGTTTCGCAACGGTTCGATCCTTGCATCGCTGGACGTTTTGGAGATTTACAAACCGCTGAAGTTTGTCACCGAATGGTTTGATGACGAGAACGGCAAGTCGAAGTCGCTGTACGATCTGGGCTGGCGTTTTGGAGCAACTTTGGGATTGGGCATCACGACGGCGTTGGCCAATGGTGGCGGCGACAGCGGTGGCGCGCCCATCGGCGTTGCTTCACTGGGACTGCGATACGAGTTTCCGATCGGTCCCGAACCGCCGATGGTTCTCGATCAAGGAGGGCGTCCGATTCGACTGGACCAGCGAACGCGAGTCGGTTTCGAGGCGGGACTGCAAGCCGGAACATCGACCGACGAGCAAATTCGTGATCGGTTCGACGCCGGCTTCTACGTTGGAATGCTTGTCAACACGCCTTGGTGATGACGCAACGATAAAACCAATCGGCAGGTAGGTTCCCAAAAGCGTCCCGCCTTGACTTCTCAGCAATTCGGGCCTATTTCGTGCATAAGCATGAGCATGAATCGACTATTCTTGTCTTTCGGTCATGCCGGCGTGAAGGGGATGCCAATGGATTCATTGCATTGCCTCATGGCGTGATGTTGAACAAAATGATTGTTTCAACTTGCATTCCGTATTGCATCCTTCCAGAGCGACCACATCGGAAGATCAATTGGAAGACATTGTCGTAAGATATACGTCGCGTGGTTAGAAATAAGGTGATTTGCTTCACTTAACGCGAAGGCATCATTTCGGACCACGCACGGTATAACATCAAGCGCGTTCATCTTTGAAATATGAATCCGTCGGAAGTCTCTCACAGCCGGTTCCTCGAAACGTTGCGTTTGAGCAACCTGCTTTCGGCTGAAGAGATCAAGCCCTTTCTTGATGGCCGCAATCTGGACAACGCGAATGACGAGACGATTGCTCGTGAATTTCTGAAGGCCCAGTTGTTGACTCCGTTCCAGGCGAAGTACCTGTTACATGGACGCTGGCGGGGCTTGGTGATCAAGCAATACCGGATCTTTGAGCCGGTCAGCGTGGGAGGGATGGGCGAGGTTTATCTCGCGCGTCATCCCGAATCGGACGAACCGGTCGCGATCAAGATTCTGCGAGCCGAGCTGCGCGATTCGCCTCGGAATGTGGAACGCTTCCGGCTGGAAGCGTTCGCGGTGATGACGCTCAAACATCCCAATCTGCTGCGGGGAATCGAGTACGACACGGTCGATCAAATGAAGAAGGAAACCAATTATTTGGTGACCGAGTTCGTTCCGGGCCCGAATCTTTATGAACTGACCGTGATTCGTCGTCAGCTTCCCTGGCAGCAAGCGTGCGACGTGGCGCAACAGGCCGCGCTGGGTTTGCATCATGCGCACGAGAACGGATTTGTTCATCGCGATGTCAAGCCGGGAAATCTGATCCTTTCGTCATCGGGAATTGTGAAGGTCGTCGACTTTGGATTGGCGCAATACAAAGGTCAAGATGAATCGTTTCGCTTTTCGATGCGAAAGCGACGCGGGACGGAGCGGTATGCCGCGCCCGAGCAATCGGTGATGGATCAGCCAATCGATCCGCGGGCGGATATCTATTCGCTCGGTTGCACGCTGTTCTTCGCACTGTGCGGTCGACCGCCAAGCGATACGTCAGCGGACTTGTATCCAAGCTCTCGGACAGCGATCAAGCGGCTGTTGTCACATCGCGACGACCTGCCCGAAGAATTGATTCCAATTATTAAAAGGATGCTCCGCCGGAAGCCTCGGCAGCGTTTCGATTCAATGGCGGACGTGGCTCAGGCGCTCGCTCCGCTGAGCAAGAGAATGGGCGTGGACGTGAACTATCCCGGGTTGTTGCGGGCTCGCGAGCGTTCGCGTCGTTCCGAAGCATCATGGAACACCGACGCCAAGCCGACGATGACGACCGTCCCCGCCGAACCGCAACCGTCGGTCGATTCACAGGACGAGGACTGGCTCAATTCCCTTGCCGCCGCTCAAGCGGAAGCTCTCAATCGGAACGAGACGGAAGAGGCCGCTGCTGTCGACGAACCGCCTGACGCGCGAGAACAATTGGCCGAGATCTATCGGCGGCATCGACAACATTCCGATCGTTTACACCAACGCATTGATGCGCTGGAAAAATCGTTGCGTGAGAGCCGCGATATCGAAAAGGAATTGCGAACGCGGATCAACAGCCAGGACATCGAAAAACAACAATTGATTGTCGAGCATCGCCAGATTGTCGAACGTCTGTGTCGAGAGACAGCGGCCAGCGTTCGAGCGGATCGCGATCGAGTTATCGAGCAGCACTACGATCGAATTTTGTCGTTACACAGCCAGTTGCAGGAAGCGAGTCAACGATTGGAGCAGCTCGAATTACGGCATAGCGATCAGCGGACGGCGATGCAACGAAATCATGAACGTGATGTCAAAAGACGAGAACAACAATCGGCATCCCGGAAGCAAATGTATTTATCGGAGCGCGCGAAGCGATTGCGTACGGTCGCCAACGTGAATCGCTTGTTTGCCGAGGTCGGCGAATTGCGGCAGTGCGTGCAAGGACTGAAGCTCGAACATCTTCAGGCGACCGAGCGGGAACGGCATGAAGCGTCGCTGCGTGAGCAGGCCGAGGCTTTCGCTCGCAGTTGCAACGAACAACTTCAAGAGGTTACCCAGCGAGCCGATCATCTGTCGGTTGAAATATCGAGCTTGTTGACGATGTTGAAGAGTTTTACATCTTGCGATCCTTTTGAAAAACATTGACGAATAAGCGAAGAACCCGATCGCGATTCTCACCAGCGCAAACCCTGTCATCCACCCACGCAACGTCGGTCCATCGACGTAAGCTATCGAAAAGATGACGAATACGATAAAGTGTGAAGCGCGTCAGGCGTTTCCCGCGTCTAGGGATATGAGCATCTGTCCCAACAATCTCTCTGAAGGAGTCCGCACCTTGCCCCGCTCATCCACTTGTATGTTCGTGCTGGCGAAATTCTCGTTCATTCTCGTAGTGGCTCAACTGATGAGTTGGAATGCGTTGTCCGCAGCTCCGCCACAACGAGAACCCCTTTGGAAAGAGGTCGAATCCGCGATGAACAAAGGTCTTCCCAAAACGGCGATTGAGAAGCTTGAACCGATTATCGAAGGGGCATTGCGTGACAAGGCGTATGCCGAGGCGATTCGAGCGATCGGTCAGAAGATTGCATTGGAAGGGAACATTCAAGGCAACAAGCCTGAAGAGAAAATCACGCGGATGGAATCGGCGATTGATGCCGCACCGGCCGAGATGAAGCCGGTGATGCAAGCTGTTCTGGCGAATTGGTATTGGCAATACTTCCAGCAAAACCGCTGGCGGTTCATGCAGCGCACGGAAACGGAGCAGCCTCCGGGCGAGGATTTCACGACATGGGCGTTGCCTCAAATTCTGGCGGAGATCGACAAGCATTTTGCAACGGCGCTTGCCCAAGCCGAAACACTGAAGCAAACGCCTATCGAGCAGTACAGCGAACTGTTGACGGAGGGGACCGTCCCGGACGACTATCGTCCCACGATGTACGACTTTATTGTTTACGATGCAATCGATTTTTACGCAGCCGGAGAGCAAGCGGGTTCGCGGTCGCAAGACGCCTTCGATCTTTCCGCCGACAGTCCCATCTTCAGTTCAACCGACGACTTCGTCTCCTGGCAACCGAATACCAGCGATGATGAATCGCCGACGCTCGAAGCGATTCGCTTGTATCAGGCATTGATGCGGTTTCACGCCGACGATGCCAACCAAGCGGCCTTTATGGATGCCGATCTTTCACGGCTGGTTTTCGGCAAGAACAAGGCGTACGGCGATCAGACCAACAGTCGATATAAGGCCGCGCTGCGACGCTTTATCGACGACCACCAGCCGCACCCGATCGCCGCCCGGGCTACATACGAACTGGCGCGGACCGTACATGATGAAGGAGACTGGGTCGCCGCGCATCAGATCGCGCGTCGCGGATTGGCGATGGCGGCGGAAAGTTACGGAGGCAAGCAATGCTTCAACCTGATTCAACAGATTGAAGCACCTTCTTCGTCGATAACGACGGACCGTGTTTGGAATACTCCGCGGCCCACGATCGATGTCGAGTATCGAAATCTCTCGAAGGTCTATTTTCGCTTGATACCTTTCTCGCTGGAACAATTGCTTGCCGCGGGACGTGAACACGCAACACAACTCAATCGCAACGAGCGAAATGAATTGCTGCGGCGTGATCCTGTTCGCAGTTGGTCGGCGGATTTACCCGCGACCGATGATTATCAACCTCGTACCGAAGCGGTTGCGCTGCCGAAGGACCTTCCCGCCGGTTCGTACTTGTTGATCAGCAGCCACAATGCGGCATTCTCGGAGGAGGACAATCAGATCGCATTCAGTGAGGTTTGGGTCAGCGATTTGGCGATCGTAACGCGGATCCCTCACGGGAAAGGACTCATCGAAGGCTTCGTGCTCGATGCACAATCAGGCGAACCGATTCAAGACGCTCAAGTCAAGGGTTGGCATCGCGTTCGCAATCAGAATCCCAACGCGAATTTCGTTTTTCAACCGTTGCCGGCAGCGACGACCGACGCGGAAGGAAGGTTCCGTTTTGAAGGGAATGAATTGACATCGTTCGTTGCGTTGGCATCCCATCGCAATCAAACGCTTGGAACCTCAAATCGATTGCACGCTTATTCAAACAACAGAGCCAACTTAGCCAACCGGTATACGACTTTCTTTACCGATCGATCGATTTATCGTCCCGGGCAGACGATCCGCTACAAAGGGATCAGTATGCAGGTCGATCATGAAGCGAACAACTACGAAACGCTCGCCGGACTGAAAGTCGACGTTGTCTTTACCGACGTCAACGGCGAAGAGATCACGCGAGCGACGCACCGCACCAACGATTACGGAAGTTTCAGCGGCAGCTTCACCGCGCCACGTGATCGGCTTACCGGTTCCATGATGATTCACGTCGACGGAGATGCCGGCGGATCAACGCGCGTGAATGTCGAGGAGTATAAGCGTCCGAAGTTCAAGGTAACGCTTGACAGTCCAGAGGAGGCACCGAAGTTGGGGGGCGAAGTCAAATTACAGGGAACCGCGACCGCCTACACTGGGGCGGCAATCGGCGGGGCTGAGGTCCGTTACCGTGTCGTTCGAGAAGTGAACTATCCGTATTGGTGGTGGTGGCGTTATTCATGGATGCATCCGACGTCCAATGAATCGCAAGAGATCGAACATGGAACGACGACAACGGGACCGGACGGACGGTTCGACATCCAATTCGTCGCCAAGCCCGATCCATCGGCGGACAAAGAGGGTCAGCCAACATTTCATTTCACGGTCTACGCGGATGTTGTCGACACGACCGGCGAGACACGGTCCGACCAGACGAGCATTCGAGTCGGCTTTGTCGCGCTAGCGGCATCCATGTCTGTCGATGACTGGCTGACTGCCGATGAAGCGGTGGAAATCACCATCAAGACAACGACGCTCGACGGCGAAGGACAATCGGCCACGGGAACGGTCAAGGTCCATGCGCTCGAACAACCCGATGCCGTTCATCGAGCCGATTGGCGGGATTCTCGGAACGCCTATGGCGGTCGGCGTCGTGTGGCGGCGAACGACGAACCTCAGAAAGATCTGTCCGATCCGAAGAACTGGCCCCTTGGCGAGGAAGTGTTTGTCAGCGACTTCAAGACCGATGGCGCGGGCAACGGGAGTATTGCCGCGTCGTTGAAGGCCGGTGTCTATCGCGCTGTTTTGGAAACGAAGGACCGTTTTGGAAACGATGTTACGGCGATGACGGAGATGCTGGTCATCGATCCCGATGCGAAACAGCTTGAAATCAAGATTCCCTTTCTGATGCAGGCAGCCACGTGGTCGGTGGAACCCGGCGAGACGTTCACCGCTGTTTGGGGAACGGGCTATGATCGCGGGCGCGCCTATGTCGAAGTCGTCCACAACGATCAACTTCTGCAAAGCTATTGGACAGATCCCGATGCGACTCAGGTTCAGATCAAGCAGCCGATCGACGAATCGATGCGCGGAGGGCTGATGTTGCGAGTGATGATGGTGCGTGAGAATCGAGCCTATATTACCCAGTCGCAGATTCAGGTGCCGTGGACAAACAAAGAATTGGACATCCGCTGGGAACATTTCGTATCGAAGTTGAAACCCGCGCAGGAGGAAACCTGGACGGCAATCATCAGCGACGCGGATTCGCATCGTGTGGCGGCGGAAATGGTTGCCGGTTTGTACGATGCGTCCCTCGACGCCTTTCAAATGCACGGTTGGCCGACAAGTATCGGAACGTTTCGTCAGAACTACGATGAAATTCAAACGCAGTTTGAAAATCAGCAGCAAACGCTACATCGGCTGGCTGGCCATTGGGAGGTTGCTTCGCTGGCCGCAACGCTCTCGTATCGAAGCTTTCCGCCCGATTTGATCTCCAATTGGTGGGGCTACCGTAGTGGTCGGCGATATCAAATGCGAGGGGCGCGAATGTTGGGTGAAATGAGGTCTGAAGCGGCACCGATGGATGGGGCGGCCCCCATGGCTGCTGCGGAGTTGTCAGATGCGTCTGCCGCGTTTGGCGCCAGCGGGCGAGGGTCAGGCTGGCATGGGTGGGGAAGCGTTGTCGAAGCAGTCGGTGGCGATTGCCAACGCCGCCGACGGTGCGGTCGCCGCTCAAAGCGATGTCGACCTCGACAATATTTCAGCGCGAAAGAATCTTCAGGAAACCGCCTTCTTTTTTCCGCATCTACTTGCAGGGGAAGACGGCACGGTCCGGATGCGTTTTACGATGCCGGAAGCTTTAACCGAATGGAAGTTCTTGGGATTTGCGCATGACCAGCAACTGCGCAGCGGTCTGTTGACCGACACGGTCGTGACCGCCAAGGACTTGATGGTGCAGCCCAATCCGCCTCGCTTTATGCGAGAAGGGATCGGTTGGAGTTCACGGTTAAAGTCAGCAACCAATCTCCCACGCGACAAACCGGCACGGTGCGATTGCAGTTTGCCGACGCCCGAACCGGCGACAATGCTGATGCCACGTTGGCAAATGATGATACCGACAAGCCGTTTGATATCCCGGCTGGTCAGTCTGTTTCGTTGGCTTGGAAGATCAAGGTGCCCGACGGTCAGGGATTCTTGACTTACAAGGCGGTTGGTTCGACAGGACGACTGTCCGACGGTGAAGAAGGCTACTTGCCGGTTCTTTCGCGACGGATTCTGGTCACCGAATCGATCGCGTTGCCGATTCGCGGACGACAAACGAAGACGTTCGACTTCCAGAAAACTCAAGAATTCGGGAGAATCAAAGACACTCGAACATCAATCACTCACGGTGCAGATGGTTTCCAATCCCTCATGGTATGCCGTGATGGCACTGCCGTACTTGATGGAGTTCCCCATGAATGCAGCGAACAGACCTTCAATCGTCTGTATGCCAACAGTTTAGCGCGGCACATCGCGAACAGCGATCCGAAAATCGAACGCGTGTTCGAGCAGTGGCGAGCAACGCCGGCGGCTGGACAGTCCGCTATTGAAGAATGATGACTTGAAGTCGGTGATGATCGAGGAAACGCCTTGGCTGCGGCAGGCTCAAGCGGAATCGGAATCCAGACGCAATGTCGGCATCCTTTTGACGACAATCGATTGGATGAAGAGACGCGTCGCTTGTTGATGAAGCTTGCCGACATGCAACTCAATGACGGTGCTTGGCCGTGGTTTCCAGGTGGACAAGGAAACGACTATATCACGTTGTACATCACCACTGGATTTGGGCGTTTGAGGCATTTGGGCGTGCAACTCGATCCGGCGATGGCGATTCGATCGCTGACGCGACTGGATGCTTGGGTAACGGAACGGTACAACGATATTAGACCCGAACATCGCGATCAGAATCATCTTTCCAGGATCATCGCACTGTATCTTTACGGTCGCAGTTTCTTTCTGCAGGACCGACCGATAGCCCGAACATCAAGAGGCCATCAAATATTGGCGGGACCAAGCGACGAATTATTGGTTGGATTTGGCGAATCGTCAGTCGCAAGCGCACCTGGCGGTTGCCTTGAAGCGGTTTGGCGATCCGGCGACGGCGCGAGGAATCATGCGATCGATCAAGGAACGATCCGTCACGGATGAAGAATTGGGAATGTTCTGGCGTGATACGGAACTTTCCTATTGGTGGTATCACGCTCCGATCGAATCTCAGGCGATGATGATCGAAGCGTTTGATGAAGTCATGAACGACACCGAAGCGGTGGAGGATTGCAAAGTCTGGTTGCTGAAACAGAAGCAAACGCAAGATTGGACAACAACAAAAGCAACCGCCGACGCCGTGTACGCACTGCTTCTGCGAGGCGGCAATCTGCTCGCATCCGACGAGATCGTCCAAGTGGCTTTGGCGGGAAAGACGGTTCAACCCAAAGCCGTTGAAGCGGGAACGGGCTTCTTCGAGGAACGTTTCACCGGAGAGGAAATTTCTCCTGAACAAGGGAAGATTCAAGTCACGAAGGTCGACGAGGGTGTCGCTTGGGGAAGTGTTCACTGGCAATATCTGGATGACATCGCGAACATCACGCCACATGATGGAACGCCGCTGAAGTTGACCAAGGAATTGTATGTCAAAGACATTACCAAGGATGGACCCATTCTAAGAAAGGTGATCAATCCGATCGCGGTCGGAGACGAACTGGTTGTTCGCATTGTGCTGCGGAGCGATCGCGACATGGAGTTCCTGCATTTGAAGGATCACCGCGGCAGCGGTACCGAACCGGTGAACGTACTGTCGCAATATAAGTATCAGGACGGCCTTGCGTATTACGCGTCGACGCGTGACACCGCGAGCCACTTTTTCATTGACTATCTGCCCAAGGGGACGTACGTCTTCGAGTACTCCACCCGGGTGCAGTTGCGAGGCGAATATCAAACGGGAATGGCGAACATCCAGTGTATGTACGCCCCCGAATTCAATAGTCACTCCGAGAGTCTGCCGCTGGTCGTGCGATAGGGCCTTTCTTCAGGGGGCGATGTGCAACGTTGTCGTCTGCCAAGAAAAAGTTTGCTATTTTTCCAAAAAAAGGCTTCAGCTAGGTATTGTGACGCTATATATTTTCTCTCGATCCAAAGTGACCTCAGTTTCACTGGCGATCGAAGAGGGAGTTTGTTTTCAGGCAAGGAAGCGATCTCACTACTTTCACGTTTGGAGTACCTACGATGAAGAGAGTTCTATTCAGTTCGACCCTTTTGCTTTTGGCGGCCCTGATGGGCTACCCGCAATCAGCCACAGGTCAGGATCAGTCGGCCAGTGGCCAGACGGCGGGGAACGGTGCCGAGCAACCAGCAACGGATGCTGAAACAAACGGGGAGGAGGCCGAAAGTGAAAACGACGCGCAACGTCTTCCACCGGGCTACAGCGATATCATCACAAGCTCCCAGCGTCGCAATATTTATCGCATTCAGCAATCGGTTCAAGTCGAGATCGATGCGCTGCAGGCCCAGATCGCCGCGTTGGTCGCCAAACGCGATGCTGAAATCGAAGCGGTACTTGATAAAGAGCAGAAAGAGATCTTGAAGTTTATCCTCATGATTCGCGAACGCAATCGAAAGGAAATGCTGGAGGAACAACAAAAGGCTGAAGCAGCCCAAGGTGGTGCCGAGGCACCAGCCGCCGCCGCGCCGGCTGCCACGGCTTCCGAATAGCATCCACGAAAGAATTTGACCAAGCGAGGCGAACTGCCCCAAAGCGGTTCGCTTCGCTTTTTTTGTTTCGTGAGAAGGCTGCACATCCCCGGTCGAGGCGTCGAACAAACCCCGCGATTCAAGTCGCTTCGGAATCGATCATTTGCGTGAACGCTCGGCGATGACCTTGAAGTAGGCTTTCAACTGTTCGCTGTATTGGCTGGCAAACTCGCTGCGGCTCGACGCTGTCGCATTTTCCGCTTTCTTTTCACGCAAGTTCCCCCAGTCGGCTCCATTGCGATCCAACCGAGCGGCCTGCAATGCTTCGTCCGACATGTCGTCCAAGTCCGCTCCGTCGCCCGAAACCAGGGCGTCTGTTGGTGGACTTTCCTGTTGTGATTCCTGCTTGCTCGGAGAACGCTGTTGCGACATCTTTGCCGCTTGCTGGGCCGCCATCTGCGATAGGCTGGGTAAGGTCGGCATGGGAATCGACGACGCTGGCTGACTGGATTCCGGTTGGCCGGATTGCTGCACGGCGATCGCCATCGCTCGATCGAGATCGTCGAGCATTTCCGCCAGACGCTGGCCACGTTGAACGTCTGATTCGTCGGGACGAGCCGCGATCGGCGACGCATCTTGTTCAGGACTTCCGCTAACCGATGGCGATGGTGGTGGCGAATTCGGTTGGCCGTCGGCACCTTGGGGCTGAGCACCCTCGGAATTAGGAGACGCTTGAGCGGTCTCGGCTTGGGGGCTCGATGCCGCGTCCTCGCCCGCTTGTTTGGCGGCTTCGCTTTGCGCGAACATGTCCGCAACGCGATCGGCCTGCTCACCGATGGCGTCACTCGCCTCCGCAGCCGCGTTGGTGGCTTGAGCCGACGCCGATGGCTTGTCACCCTGGCGTTTGTCCTCACCTTTTTTCGACGCTTCAACCGCTTGATCAGCTTTCTGCTGCGCGTTGGCGAGTTCGCTGTCCTTGACTTGCTGAACATTCTTCGACGCTTGATCGAGCATTGCGGCGGCGACTGGGGAGGAGGCGAGTCGTTCTTCATGTCGCGCCGCGCGAGCCAAGTCGTCGGAAGCGGCTTGAACGTCTTGTCCAACATCCTGCTGAGTTCGTTGCGCGGATTCGAGATCGGGCTGCGTGGCGGCCAAGTCATCTATTTGGACGGGGGATTTCGCAGCCGCTTCGGCATCCTTAGCCAACTGCTGTGTCATCTCCTTCGCCTTGTCGGCCGCACGTTGAGCCAGCTCGGCGGCTGGATTCTCCGCATTGAAGTTGTTGTCTTGAAACTGCTCCATCGCCTTGCGTCGCTGTTCCGCTTCCTTGACGCGTTCCTTGGCATCGTCGCTCAGCTTCTTTTCAGCCTCGGCTACTTTTCGCGTCTCCTCCGCTCGCTGGCGGCTACTCTTGGCATTTTGCTGATGCCATTCGCTGTCGGGATACTTCTTGGCCTCCTGTTCAGCGCGCTTCGCCGCGTCTTCGAGCTTATTCAAATTGCTCTCAGCATTCTTGCGACGAGACTCCTGCTGCCGTTCATACTGCTGAGCTTGACGCTCATTATTTCGCAGGTCGGAAACCATTTGATTGCGAAGATTCTTGGCATCGCGTTGGGCTTCGTTCTTCAACTGCTCTTTCCGCTTTTCGTCATCCAGTTTCGTTCCGGCAGCTTGCTTTGATTGCTCGGCTGACTTCGCCAGCGCTTCGGTCGCCTGCTCCAACTGCTTTTGTACTTCAGCCGCAGCCTTGCTTCATTTCCTGAAGCGGCTGCTGTTCATTGACTTGATTCGCCATCGCCGCGGCCTTTTGAAGCTCCTGTCGCCTGATTGGCTTGCTGGGCCGCTTCGGATTGCTGAGTCTTGTTCGCCTGCTGCTCTGCTTGCTGCGCCAATCGGTTTGCGACGGCGTTGGCTTCTGCGCGATTTCACGCATATCCTGTTGAAGCTTTTGTTTTTCCGCTTTGACCGCCGGGTCGGAACGTTCCAACGACCGTTGCAAGTCATCTTCGCGGCGTTGGGAATGTTCCAGCTTCTGCAATGCTTGGGCCGCCGCCTCAGCCGAGATGCTCGACAGAGCCTCCTGCATCTGCGGGTTCTTCTTCAGTTCACGTTCGAGTTGTTGCAGCAACTTTTGTTGATCGGACTGCGCCTGTTCGTTCAGCTCGTTCAATTTTTCCAACTTGGCATAGTCTTGAGCAATCCGCCTTCCCTCCTCCAATTCGGCTTCGGCTTGTCGAAGTTGCTGACGACTTTCGGCGACATCCTCCCCCGCATCGAGCTTTTCAAAATGTTCAGCCACTTGCTCCAAGGCGTTGGCGAGCTGTTCCTGATTCTTCGCAGCTTCCTCTAATTTAGAGGCCTGTTGCTCCGGTGATGTCGCTTGCTCCGCGGCGGACAAATCCTCCGCGGCTTTCTCAGCCGGTTCCTCAATCATCGCGATGCTGTCATCGGCGTCGCGGGCTCGCTCGCGACCTTCGTCCTCCATCAAATCTTGCTGGCTGGCATCCTCGGCCAGTGCATCCAACAAGGCCTGCAACTGCTCCGCCAAATCGGCTTGTAGTTCCTGCAGCGATTCAAGAGTCTGTTCGGGATGACCTTCCGGTTCGGAAGCGTTCTCATCTTCCGCCGCCGCATCGGCAGCATCGGCTTGAGTTTCGGTCGATTCTTCTTTGGCTTGCTCGTCTGTCGACTCACCGGCCAGTTCTTCGGTCTGTTGCTGAAGTTCGCGTGCTTGCTCGGCCAAGTCTTTAGCCAATTCCGGAATCGACGGAATCAAATCGGCGATCCGTTTCCTGGCGGCGGCCATCAGAGGGTCGACCTGTGAGTGCAACGCGTCAAAACGTGAGACCAATGAATCAATGCTGGTTGCGGCGGAGACAGTGTTCCGGTCCCATCGCCGCATCAGAATCAGGTTCGCGGCCTTGTTGAGCGGGTCGCCCCAGCGTAGCTCATTGATCGCGTTGACGACTTCGCCGGGATACTTCGCCGACGTCGCTCGTTCCGCGGCGACTTCCATCTCTTTATAGATGCCGTCCCACAAACGCGGGCTCTCGATACGCGCGGCGCGGAAATCCTGCGACTGCCAACGTTCGTTCGCCAACAGTTTCGCGGCGACCGATTGTTTTGAAAACAGGCTGTGTCCGGCCTCCAGTTCACGGAATGCATCGCGAATCGTCCGCATCTGCTCCACCGCCGCCTTAGCCATTTCATTGTCGTCGGCCGCCTTGAATCCCTTGACGACATGATCGATCGCACGGCTCGCCAAACTGGCGTCGGCCACAGCGATCGGCAAACGATCGGTCCGCAACTGGTTCGCCTCCAGTCGATCGGCCAACTGCTCGCGAGCCGACGCCAAACGCCAATCGAACTCAGCTTGGCGCTGACGGATCTGTTCCTGGGCCTGTTCAATCTGAGAAGACTCTTTTGCCTTGATCGATTCAACCCGTGCTTCAACCAGTCTTTCAGACGCGCGGATTGCTAAATCGATTGAGTCGGCGATGACACCACTTCGTCGCGCCAGATCGCGACGCGAATTGCCAATCTGTTCGGGCAACTGACCATCGAACATCGATTGATTCAATCGCCCGTCCAGTTCGTTGTAAAACTGTTCGGTCAACCGACGTAGCGGTTCGTCGGTATCAGCATTGTCGAGCCCCAACTGCAGTTCGGCCCGGTACCGGCCCAGCCATTCCTGCATGCTTCGCAGGCCATTCTCGGATTGCCGACGAATCCTTGGCCCATGCTTCCGCATCAGATCTTCCAATGCGTGGATGTAGTTCATCGCGACTTCCTGATGACGTCGCAATCGCGTTTCGCTGACCGGCGAAGCGGCTTTGACAATCAGTTTTTGCTGCTCCCGCAGACCATGGAGGTCGGTTGAAATGCCCGCCGCCAGATCGTGGGATACGAAGTCGCGAAACCGTTCGTCCAACCATCGTGCGTTTTCACCGGCCTGCTTGAATCGATGGCGAAAGTGGTTGTAGGCGTCTCCCTTTATCTTGCCATCGTTCTCCAATCGATCGTACGCTTCGGCAAAAGACTTCAGCTCACGCGTCAAATCGCGTTGCAACTGGGACAGCATCCGCAACGCCAACTCGGCCTCATAGGAATCGAGTCCAGCCGGCATTTTGGGCATCAACGTGCGAATGACTTCGACCGCTTCGCCCGATTGATGGGCGACCTTTTCAGCAACATCGTTCAAGGCGACTTGATCTTCGGCGGGGAGAACGCGAGCCGTCTTATTACGCTCAAATATCTGCTCGGCCCCGTCCGTCGCTTCCGTTATTGAGGCTGCAAACTTTTCCAGGGCGTCGGCGATGAACGCTTTGACGATCAGCGAGTCGTGTCGCGACGGATCGAAATCGTCCGACGTGATCACAATTTTCAGTGGCACCGATTCGCCACGCTGCCCCTTTCGATCGATGGCGACCATTTTGGTCTGGACCGTATCGCCACTCTTAAGTTTCAGCGGCAGCAAGTCAAACTCCCACTGCTCGGTGATCCGCGAACTCGGTTCAATTTGCAGTTCGCGCCGCTGCCAGCGTCCGCCATTCACCGAAGTCTCTTGTCGCAGCGTGTCGAGCGGCAAATCGTCCTGCGCCATCGCCATCAGGCTGAGAATGTCATTCGCCGGACGGAGCAGCGTTGTTTCCTCTTGCTTCAAGAAGCCGACTCGGGGAACGAGATCGGGTTCGGGCCGGATTTCGTATCGCGGGCTGAAAGTGTTGTCGAAGCCGGTTTCCGCCGATTTCAGATGAACCTTGTAGACCGAAGCCTGTCGAATCGGAATCGATACCGACAGAAAACCGTCCTCACGACGCACGGCGTCAATCGTGAGAATCCGATCCGATCCGGACGTTTCAATGAGAAGCTGCGCTTCCGAAACGGCTTGGTCGGTACCCAGAAGAAGTTCGACTTGGGTTCCCTCCAATGCAACCAAGTCGCCATGGGTTTCCGAGATCGTTTCGGGTTCCAGCTTGGTGTACTGCGGATAAATGTACGTTTTTTGGAATGCTTCGACGCGAGGACGCGGACGCGATCGCAACGTATATCGCCGCGTGATGGCGTCGCCAGCCAAAATGCGATACTCAACTTGCTCATCACGAACGGTAATGTTCGCTGCAAATCGACGCTCTCCCTGAGCCCGCATCATCTGCTCGCTCAACCCCGTCGATTCGCAATACGATTCAAGCGTCACCTCGTTGACTTCGGGTCCCGTCAACTGAACGACGATCCCAACCGTTTCGCCTCGGGGAACGGTCTGCGAAGCAGGGCTCGGCTGCAGCACCACGACCTGCACCTTCGAGACACGATCGACATTCGCCCCCGGAATCATGGCGCGAGTGATCAATTGTCGAAACGATAGCCCGGGCAGTGAAATGAGAATGCCGAACAGGCACGCGATCGCAATCGCACCAACAAGCCATCTGCCGATCAAGCGGACCGGCAGCAGTTTGCGAACGTCGACCCACTGCGTACTCGCGGCCACTTTGTCCTGCAACATCTGTCGGAACTGCTGCGATCCGTTTCCCTGGGCACGCTCGTCGGAAAGCTCCACCGCGGCAAGCAATTGTTCGCGCAGTTGCGGTTCGGCTTCCTCGATGCCCGCGGCAAGAGATTCGGGATCGCGAGGGCTGAACCAGCGTCGCAGGGAGGTCCACCAGACCAGAGCGAAGACAACCGCATAGACGCTCACGCTGAGAACGACACGCAATCGATCGGACAGAATCCACAACCAATCGATCAAGGCCACCAGTGACATCAAAAGCAGAAGGCTAACAATTCCGACGCATACCGCTCGGACAAATAACAACCGTTTTTGCCGACGTCCGAATTCAAGCAACTTGGCCGACGTCTGCGGGTTCAGGTTTGACATCGTTGAAAGTCCCTTCCATCAATTATGAACGCGTTTGATGTTATCTTGCCCTGATGTTTCTCAGTTGATCGTGCGACGCGGTCGCTCTAGGTTTAGTAAAGCACCGATGCACACGTTGTCGAGCACAACTCGTTTAACGGCTAGCCGTAGGCGTCTGTGATTGACCGGCTTTGTTGACGCCTGCAAGGAGAGCATTAAGGGGCGAGATCTTGTAAAACGCACAAGGTGATCGTTTGACAAGCGATCATTATATACGTCGCGTGGCCGAAAACGAGGTGATTCGCTTCATTTGACGCGAGGGCATCATTCCAGACCACGCACGGTATAACATCAAACGCGTCCATTATTGATGTAAAAGCCACTTGTGAGGATCAGACGTTCGGGATACTATGGCTATTGATATTCAATCTCACTAACGCGTGACGCTTGTTGTCAATCGCGATTATACG
Source organism: Pirellulaceae bacterium (assembly GCA_041399105.1). Lineage (GTDB taxonomy): Bacteria > Planctomycetota > Planctomycetia > Pirellulales > Pirellulaceae > Rosistilla. The sequence goes on from JAWKTL010000022.1 coordinate 37,076, forward strand.
TCGCGTGGCCGAAAATGAGGTGATTCGCTTTATTAAATGCAAAAGCATCATTCCAGGCCACGCACGGTATAAGACGCGGTTATGAGCTTTCGCGTTACCAGTTCGCTGTCGGTGATGTGAACTGACGCTGTCTTTGTAATGGTTAAATACATCTTTATATGAACGGACGATCACTAGCGGATTTGCCTGCAAAGACGCGTGGAACGGTGGCCGGGTTTGAATTGCCCGACGACGAATCACTGCGCGTTCGGACCCTTGGTGTTTGCCCGGGGATGCAGGTTGAAGTCGTCCAAAATGGCGATCCCCTGATTCTGTCGACGGCTGGGACGCGAATCGGAATCGCTCGACGAATCGCGGCTTGTGTGTTCGTCGATACTGAACATTGACCGAGCGACAGGGGATATCCCCACACCTCAGCCTTCCCACCCAACCATCCGAGATCTCAGGCGTGACTGAAGCGACCTCCCTCCTGCTGCCGGTGATCGAATCATCCGTCAATGAACCGATGACGATCGCCTTGGTGGGCAATCCCAACGCCGGAAAAACGACGTTGTTCAATGTAATGACCGGGCTCCGCTCGAAAACGGCGAATTACCCTGGAACGACGATTGATCATCGGCAGTCGACGATCGTATTGGACGGTACGCCGCATCAATTGATCGATCTGCCGGGGGCTTACAGCTTGGAGGGTTTGAGCCCTGAAGAAGAAGTCACTCGCGATGTGCTGCTGGGAAAACTAGGTGCGAAGGAAGGGCCCGACGCCATTTTGTTGGTTCTCGACGCGACGCACCTCACTCGGAATTTGGTCTTTGCGAGCCAAGTGTTGGAACTGGGGAAGCCAACATTGGTTGCATTGAACATGATCGACGAAGCCGAACGCGACGGGTTGCAGATCGATATCGAACAGTTACAGGCGGAACTTGGGTGTGACGTCGTCAGTATCTCCGCACGATATGGTCGGAACCTGGACGCTCTCACACAGCGGCTGGGGGCCTTGATGCGACGTGAATCGAAAGCCGCTCCATGTGCGAGCGCTGCGGTTTGCGGCGGGTGCGGCGGTTGTCAGTACGCTTCGCGCTATCGCTGGGCTTCGGACTTGACGCATCGCAGCGTTCAAGATTCGTTTGGCGAGCGAACGCGTGTCGGAGAATCGATCGATCGGTTCGTCACGCATCGATGGTTTGGCCTGGGTTGCTTCGCCTTGCTGATGGCGTTTACGTTCATTTTGATTTTCTGGCTGGCGGCGTTTCCGATGGAGTTCCTCGATTCGATGTTCGCCCTTTCAGCGCAATGGGTTGGCGCTTGGCTTCCCGAAGGGAACCTGCAAAGCCTGATCACGGAGGGATTGATCGGAGGTGTTGGTGGGATGCTCGTCTTTCTGCCACAGATCTTTATTCTGTTCTTCATGATCACGTTGCTGGAGGACAGCGGTTATCTGGCGCGGGCGGCGTTCGTGATGGATCGATTGATGTATCGCGTCGGATTGCCGGGAAAAGCGTTTGTCCCCTTGCTGGCGGCGCATGCCTGCGCGATTCCGGCGGTGATGACCAGTCGTGTGATCGATGATCGACGTGATCGACTGAGTACGATTTTGATCATCCCATTGATGACCTGCTCGGCGCGATTGCCGGTCTTTGCAATGGTCGTTGCCCTGATCTTTCCAGGCAATGCCTTAATGGCGGGCCTGACGTTCGCCGGTGCCTATGCATTCGCGATCATCGCCGCCTTGTTGATCAGCTTCGTTTTTCGTCGAACGATTTTGCCAGGCAAGACAAAGGCGTTGGTGATCGAACTGCCGCCGTATCGCGTCCCCTCGCTTCGCAACGCGTTGACGACAAGCATCGATCAGTCGTGGTTGTTCATCTACAAAGCCGGCACGACGATCTTGGTCTTTTCATTGATCCTCTGGTTCCTCGCCACCTTTCCTAAAACGGAGCCCGGAGCGTTGCCGCCGGTTTGGCAGGATCGCTTGGCACAGGCTGAACAAACCGGAGGGACGGAAGCTTACCAGATCGCACTGGCTCAGGCGCAAAGCGAGTACTCGATTGCCGGTCGCATGGGCAAGTTCATTCAGCCGATCTTTGCACCGTTGGGATTTGATTGGCGTCTGAGTGTCGGCGTCATCAATTCGTTTGCCGCACGCGAAGTCATTGTCTCCACGCTGGCGGTTCTCTACGGTGCCGGAGATGAAGAGTCGGGTTTGCTTGGATCGTTGCAGCAGGCGACCAACGTTCATGGAGAACGTATTTTCACCGTTCCCACTTGCCTGAGCTTGCTGATTTTTTACATCTTCGCCATGCAGTGCTTCCCGACATTGGTCGTCATCCGCAAAGAGTTGAAGACTTGGAGTTGGCCCGCGTTTCAATTTGGTTATATGACTTTGCTGGCATATGTTTCCGCTTGGGTCACCTTTCAGGTATCATCTTATTTGATCGAGCGTTATTGACCGCCCAACGCTTCGCATCCAAATAATCTTGTCCTGTCGGTCTGGAGTCTAAGTCGAATGAATGTGCGTGTTGTTAATCCGATTTGCATGGTTGCCATTGGACTTGTTTGCAGCCTATCCGTTTATGGCCAGTCGCGTGAGGAAAAGGTTCGCAACGACAAGAAGCGTGTCGAGGCGGAGGGATTCTGGATTTATAACGATTTGGACAAAGCGTATGCGCAGGCGAAGGAAACCGGCAAACCGATTCTCGTCAGCCTGCGGTGTCTTCCGTGCGAAGAGTGCGTCAAGCTGGACGACGACCTGATCGACAATGATCCGGTTGTCAGGCCACTGCTGGATCAGTTTGTCTGTGTTCGCGTGGTGGGGACCAATGGATTGGACCTGCGGACGTTTCAATACGATACCGACCAATCGTTTGCAATGTTTATGCTTGCCGCTGATAAGACGGTACTCGGTCGCTTCGGTACCCGCTCGCACCGAACGGAGTGGCACGGAGACGTCTCGATTCAGGGAATGGCGGAGGCCTTGAAAGCCGCGTTGACCTTGCACGCGAACTACCCAAGCAACAAACGTTTCGTCGCCGGGAAACAGGGTGAGGCGTTGGAGTTCGAGACGCCCGAAGCCTACCCGTTGCTGAAAGACAAGTACACCGATCGACTGAACTACGAAGGGGACGTCGTCAAGAGCTGCATTCACTGCCATCAGATCGGTGATGCCCGGCGCGAGTACTATTGGTCGCGGTCACAGCCGATCCCCGATAACTTGCTTTTTCCTTATCCGCATCCAAAATCCATCGGCTTGATTCTTGATCCCGAAAAACGCGCGACGGTGAAGTCGGTTGTCGCCGATTCACCGGCGGAACGGTCAGGCTTTCAATCTGGTGATGATATTCTTCTGATCGACGGGCAAGCGATGGTTTCCATGGCCGACGTCCAATGGGTGCTCCACCATGCCAACGGGCAGGGAGATCGATTACCCGTCACGCTGAAGCGCGATGATCAGTCGCGCACGCTGGAACTTGTCTTGCCAGCCGACTGGCGACGCCTCGACGATCCCAGTTGGCGTGTGGCATCGTGGGGGATGTGTCGCTTGATGACCGGCGGAATGCGACTTGAGGCGTTGGACGAAGCGGAACGCAAGCAAGCCGGGATTCATTCCGGGATGGCGCTGCGAGCAAAGCATGTCGGTCAATACGGCGACCATGCCACTGCGAAACGGGCTGGATTGGTGAAGGGGGATATCATCGTCTCGTATGATGGACGAACCGATTTTCAACGCGAAGCGGACCTGTTTGCGTACGCAAACGAAAACCGCAAGCCCGGCGACAAGGTCGTTATCGAGTATTTGCGTGGTAAGCAGCGAAAAACCGCCACGATTCCGATTCAGCGATAGGTGGACGAAGCGAAGTCCGCAAGCTGGTGTCGGTATTCAGCATCGCTAGTAATCGTACCACAGCCCCAAGCCGTACGATTGCTCGCGCTTGGCGATGAACGAATATTGGTTCGAGCGTCCGTTGTACAACTGAAGTCCGAACCGCATCCTTCGCCCCGACTGGTGCGCGTTCCAGAGCCATCCTGTCTGAACGGTGATGTTCGGTTCAAAGTTAAGTGCCTGCAAGGCGTCCACGTTCGTCGCGGCGAACGGTATGCCGCGACGATTGTAGATGCGCGACGCGTACTCCGCACCAACTTGAAATTGCACCGGCTTCGCCCCGCCGGAACGCTTCAATGCAATCGCCATCTCACCGTACAGCCGAACCGGTTCGCTCCATTGATACGCGGTTCCCATCACCAGCGATTCGGTGACGTAGTTAATCCGCTCCAATGAATTCGTCCGAACCAGCAGTTCGTCGCCGACATGCGAACTCCAGTGCGAGTATCCAAACTTGTGCGACCACGGCCCGAACGCACAGGTCATCGACGTTCCGAATCGATAGTCCGCCGCATCGAGGTCTTCTTCCTCCATGTGGTTCATCCGGGAAACAACCGCCCCTTCAAAGTCCCATTGCCAGCCTTGTGCATACATCGCCCCGGGCGTCCCGAAACGGAGGAAGCCGACCCGCCCGCCAAGAGTCGCGTCGCTGTAGATGTTTCCTTCGCGATCGGATGTTGTGACAATCGAGTTTCGCGGCTCTTTGGGCCCGGCCAAGTTCGACCGATACAGCAAGCCTTCGGGAAAACGAATCCGATGCCATCCCTCGACGCTTTCCCAGTCCAGACATCTCGCAGCCTCGAACACCGTTCTTGGTTGGAATTCCGTCGAAATGATCGTGGCCGGGGGCAACGGGTCACGATCGTCGATCATCTGAAATTCATCAGAAGCGACCAATGTCCCCTTGAATGCTTGCAAAAGAAGCATCCAGAAATAGATGCCGATCGTCTTTCGGCAGAGCACTTGCATTGCAATGAGTCACCAACGGTCAGTATCTTTACACCAGAACATCTCCTGCTTCTATCGGACAAGCGGATCACCGATACGAACGATTCCGTCCGCAAACGCAGCAAATCCGGCAGATGGGTTACGGCTGGAAAAGATAGATAAGCTGATACGACGCGAATACGCGTCTCACTTGGAATGAGCAAGCATTTATACGTTGCGTGGCCAGAAACGAGGTGATTCGCATCTTATAACGTGAAGACATCAATATCAGAACACGCACGGTATAAGCACTTCGGCATAGGGTGGTTCAACAACCTTCAAATAAGTTTGCTAAAGATCTTTCTGCCGGTCGTGCTGAGCGGTTGATTTTCAATTTCGTCAACACTCAACCAACGAGCGTGATCGGGAAGCCGATCGAGGTGGCGTTTGTCGGTTTCACACCGGATGACTTCAAGTGTGATGCGATACTTCGTGACGCCATGCTTAATGGTCGTCAATGGTGTTGGTGACTTGACAGTTAATCCAAAATGCTCGCGAAGATGCCGCCGCGCGACCGCTACGGCGTCCTTCTCGAGCCCAGATCGCAACGCGGAAAATCCCAAAGGCCCGCCCATCGCTCTCCGGGAAGGCACTGCCGCAAGAGCACATGCCGTTCATGCTGGACAACGATGGCCATTCGCGTCGCGATTCGTATTGAAGCTGCTTAACTTTTCCCGGAATCGAATCTTGCAACCCAAGCGATTGAGCGGCACACCATTGCACCACGGGACAGAGAAGGCATGACGGTTCGCGAGGTTTGCAAATAAGGCTGCCAAGTTCCATCGCCGCTTGATTGAGCGTCCCGCTACCGCGTCGGGGAAGAATTGCGGTTGCAAATTCCCAAAGGGTATTCTGACCGGCGGGCTTGTTCGTCGGAGACCGCAGCGCCATCAGACGGCTATAAAGACGCAAGGTGTTCGCTTCGACAACAGGATGCCGTTGATCCAGGCTGATCGACAGGATGGCCCCGGCGGTGTAGCGCCCGATCCCAGGCAAGGCGAAGACATCATCGAAGTTCGTCGGAAAGATGCCGTCATGATCCGACATCACCTTCCGCGCGGCGGCATGCATCTGTCGCGCTCGCCGATAATATCCCAGTCCCTCCCAGTAGCGAAGGACTTCCTGCTCCTCCGCGTCGGCAAGGCTCGCGACATCATCAAAACGATCGATAAAACGTTCGTAGTACGGAATCACCGTGGAGACTTGCGTTTGTTGCAGCATGATCTCGCTGATCCAAACGCGATACGGATCGTTCGTGCCTCGCCACGGCAGCGTCCGCGCGTTTCGATCGAACCAGCGAAGCAAGTCGCGGCGAAAACGTGAACGCCACTTGGAGTCACGCCATCGGAAGTCAGCATCGATGTCGTGCTTCAAGTCGGTCAAAAAACGAATTCCGGTAGGGCTGTCAATTCAAAGAATGTGGTATCTTCTGCGTTCGCGGGAAATACGGCAACCCCGGCAATACCTATCCGATGACTGGAAGGAACTGAATTGTGTCTCGACTGATGTACCTCATGATTATCTTGATTGCGTTGATTGGCGGTGCCGGCTTGGCGGCGCAGCCGGGCGTGAATGCAACACTCTCCCGCAAAATGGGGCATCCGCTGCACGCGGCCATCATTTCGTTTGGCTCGGGCTTTTTGGTGCTGGTCGTGATCGCGATCCTCTCGGGACGCTTCCCTCCCAGATTCACCGACTCCATCAGTTCTCTGCCGTGGTGGGCATGGGCGGGCGGTTCGATTGGAGCGTATCTGGTCACGATGTCGATGATTTTCGCTCCGCGAGTGGGCGCGTTACAATGGATTGCGCTAATCGTCACCGGCCAAGCATTCGCATCGCTGCTGTTGGACCATTTCGGACTGGCTGGATTCAATCAGCGCGGCATCAACGTCGCACGCCTCCTGGGAGCGCTATTGTTGGTCGCGGGATTGATCCTTTCCAGCATCGACACACGACCCAAAGCAGACGCGACGTTGCCCACCGCGGAAAACAAATCCGACAATCAGGCTATCCCATGAGCGACTTGTCAACCAAGGCAACTTCTCCATTGAAGTGGATTAGGCGGGTTCGTTGGTTGGTGGCGATCTTAATGCTGAAGGTCTTTCTAACGATCCTTTGGGAATACCGCTGGTACTTCCCTCCTGACTTTGACCTCTCCAACTTCTTGAGCGGTCGTCGGTACACGTTCCACGGATCGTACCGTATCGCTTTTTACGTTCATATCATCAGCAGCCCGTTTGCCTTGCTTGCCGCTTGGTTTCTGTGGCCTTCGGGTAATTCGGGTCGCCATCGTCCAATGCATCAATGGATCGGTCGCGCACAATGCGTCCTCGTCCTGCTGGTCGTGATGCCCAGCGGATTGTTGATGGCTCTTAACGCTTACGCCGGGCCAATCGCCATGTACGGTTTCATATCCTTGTCGTTGCTGACGGGGCTGACCGTCGCGATGGCGGCGACTGAAGCGATGCAGCGTCGTATGAAACGCCATCGCGTGTGGGCGACCCGGTGCTTTCTGTTGCTAATGTCTCCGTTGTTGTTGCGAGTCATTTCGGGAATCGCGATCACGACCGGTTTGGACAGCGAAACGTTCTATCGAGCGAATGCATGGGTGAGTTGGCTCGTCCCCCTTGCAGTTTACGAATTCTGGCGAATTCTTCGGGCCGGTCCTGTTCGTCGTGTTCAACGCCACAATCACCTCTCTTCTTCTCGAGGCAATTCCATGAACATCCAACCTACGACACCAACGTCGCAACGTCATGCCTTTACCCTTCTCGAACTGCTCGTCGTGCTGGCGATCATAGGAGTTCTGATTGGACTCATGCTTCCCGCGACGCGCACGGCTCGCGAAGCCGCTCGCCGAATGCAATGCAGCAACAATTTAAAACAACTCGGTTTGGCGCTGCTCAATTATCACGACACCCACGCACATTTCCCATCGGCAATGGGTGGCACCGGCATCGCGCCGCACGTGACCGATGGGAACTTCAATCGGCTCAGTGGTTTAGTCGCATTGCTACCGTTCTTGGAACATCAATCGCTTTGGACACAAATAGAAAACACTCACGAACAAGGCAACACGCGATATCCCGCGATGGGGCCCGCGCCATGGGATTCCGCTTACGCCCCATGGCAAAAGCAGGTGGATGTATTCCTGTGTCCCAGCGTTGCTGTCGACGGAGGCAAATATGCCAAAACAAATTACGCTTTTTGCATTGGTGATCGGTATCGCAACATCCACGAAAGTGAAACCATTCGCGGAGCGTTTTCGCCGGGGTTGACGGCACGCTTGGACAACATTTTGGACGGGACGTCAACCACAATTGCGATGGCTGAAATAGCACATTCTTCCAGGCGGGACGTGGCGGGGCAGTATGCAATCAACCAGGATGCGGCATTGCTAAATGAGCCGAAGACGTGCTTTGACCTTCTATCAAAGAATCGCTATCGCGACGATGTTCCGCTGAGCAAGCTCGGACGAGGAGGCTGCTGGGCCGACGGAGCCGCGGGGCCCGGCTTGGTCAATACCGTGTTGCCACCCAACGGGCCGAGCGCGGCCGTGGCGGGCGACGTGGCGGTCGATGGGTTTTACTCGGCGGGCTCTTACCATCCTGGTGGTATTCAGTTGGTGCTGGTCGACGCTTCGGTTCATTTCATTATGGAAACAATCGACGCGGGGACGCCAGTATCGCAATCCTCGGACGAAGACGATCGACCGGACAACGTTGACCTACTTCACCCCAGCCCCTTCGGTGTTTGGGGCGCGCTCGGGACTGCGGTGGGCGGCGAAGACGCGCAAGTCAATTGAGCATTTTCGTTTCACGTTGTCGCGTATCAAGCGTAACGCTACGGGACTTCAGCGATAGGCAACGAGAGTGCATCAGATCGTTGCTCCATTCCAAACGTCCGCAGGCTTCCATCACAACGGAGTCGGCATCACATTTGGACAGCACCGATTTCCAATCATCCCGTCGAATCGCCATCGAGCAGCATCTGGGATGCCTCTTAATGAACTCCGGAGTGAACACGCGACGCGTCTCTCCATTCCTTTTCGTCTTCTTCCTTGCCATCCCAAGTCACCTTTCTGGATCTCCAGTTAAAGAGGCTCCACTGTCCGTGGAATCGGCAGCACCTCACCCAAAAGACGATCGAGTGTTGCCCACATCTTTGTGTGTTTTCTCTCGTATGTGTTGGGGCGAACGCTCGGCGAGGTTTGCAAACGAGCAGGATTAGGTGACGAACCACGACATGTTCTATCAGAGTTATCCGAGATCCGCCTGGTAGATGTGGTATTGCCAACAAACAGCGGCAAGGAAGTCCGCACTCGTTGCATCACTCGCTCATCCGAGCACCAAAGAATGCTCCTTGATCGGCTTGGCTTGCGACTACCGGTCAGACTCAAATCAACCGATTTGTAGTGAGAAAAAGATTCGTGAAACCAATGCTTTCATTGCTAAATGCGTCCGAGTTGGGGAACTTCGGCTAGCCCAATATGATTTCACGCGAGTTCCGCCATAATTCCACGTCATTCGAGCCGGCCTTCGCAAGTCTCGCCAGTCTTTCCGCACCTCCCGCCGCCGATCGCACCGCTCCTCAGCCGCATCGTTCTAATTTGATATCCCGATCGCAACTCGTAGGCAGCGAGTGAGTTGTGACACAAAGGCGGATGGAACGTTGGTACTGCCGGTTGGAGAAACCTGCGACAATCCCAAACGACTACTTGTTCAAGGTTGGGTCGAGCAAAGACTGATTCGAGTTCCACAAGTAGACTTCGTTGGCGACAAGTTCTTCGTCACCCAACGCGCGGTCATAGAACAAGACGTGCGCCACTCGACCGCACAGAAAGCCTCGATTGAAAGGTGGCACGAGTGGATCATTGCTCCAGTAGCGAGCACCAACGGTCAACTCCTCGATTTCGATCCATTCTGCTGGCCGTTGTCGCGTGCCTTGAGCCCGTCCGTTGATCTTCAACAACACCCCTTCATCGCCCGGCTGGCTGCGGAGCGTCACGATCATGAATTGCCCCCAGGGGTGATTCTCGTGCATCATGTTGACGACACCTGGATAACCCGGCCCTTCACTCATGATGGTCTGCCAAGAAGCCGTCGACTCGTGCATCAGATCGACATTAAAGCCGCTCTGATAGTCGTTGCGTCCGAGCGCGTTTGCAGAGATGAGCCCCGGCCAGCCCCGATTATGATTGGGTGCAACGACCAGCATAGCCGTAAACTCTAGCGTCTTGAGGCGTGCTGGGGTGGCGGTAAGGTAGTCGTTCTCGCCATCAAATTCGACCCAATTGCCGTTGATGGTGCTGCGAAACAGCGGTTGCGATTCGGATTGGCGCTGCCTGGCGTTCCAGCCCTGGCCACTCGCATCGGGCCACAAGCCAACGCTGCCACCATCGATCAATTCAGTCATGCCCTTGGCGGCACGACCGTCATTGATACGGCCGGCGTCAAGCCATAAACGCAAACCCGATTGAACGGGGAGATGGGGATCGGACCAGGACTCGCGGGGAACACTGGCATTACGATAAGCAAAGTAATTCGCGTTACCACCCGCTTCGACGTATGTCAGCAGGTCGGCGATGTCTTGTTCACCCATATTATTCAATAGACCTAGTGGCATCAGCGAGACATCGGACTTGCGACGTCGCTCGATTTGTTCCAACTCGATCTCGCGGACTTCTTCAGGTTGCTGTGGATTGGAAGCGATCAGGAGCTGGCCTTTCGCCTCACCCTTTACCAGGCCGCTGAGAATGGTTCCATCGTCCAATTGAAAGATTTCGCTGCGGTACTGCTCGTCGATATGGGCGGACGGTTCCACGATAGATCGCAGGATGGCTCCCGGCGGATCGTCTTCAACAGCCACACGCGCGAAGATCGGTAAGATCAGGACCGAATTTACTATTCGTTTTATTGACTCCCGCCGCAGTGCCTACGGGCTGCGCTATCGTGCCAATCGCATGACATGCTGCGCAGGATGCCTGTTGAAACAGTCGCTGACCAGTCGCAAAGGAGGAGGCTCATTGGCTCTACGTCTGTGTACCAGCAGGGCTTCGCGCAACGAGTCATAAGTCCACTCTCGTGCGACCGTCTTGGCTGCTGTTGCATCTTCCAGCTGCCAGAGCTGGTCGGGAATATCGACAGGCAGCCCCGCTTCAGGGATCTCAACTCCAGCGGTCCACAAGATGCCGTTGGCGAGCATCTTGCGAAAACGTGGATCAGCGAAGTTGTCATGGAAGTGGCCAAGCGTGGTGCCAAAGCTGCGTCCACCATCTTCCCGATGATGCACCCAAGCCACCGTCTGGTCCTGATCGTTGACTCTCACTTTCAACAGCGGAATGGCTCGCGGATCGAACCGCAAGTTCAAATAGAATTCATCCCTAAGCAGATACTCGTCCCAACCGCGGCAAACTGGATGAGTTGGATTCAACTGTTGTAGAGGCTGTCGGTCGATGGTCAGTCCACTGAACTCAAAGTTGAACCAGCCGCCGAGCAACGATTCGTAGGTTGGACCAATATCCATTTCGGCTCCGGTCGACCAATGGATAGCTGTCAGGCCAACACCACGCTCGAGCAATGCTTTCGCTTGAGGACGATAAGCCGGTGAAAGCAGGATATCGCCAGCCGGACGCGAGTAATACACAATCGCGTCTACCTCGTCCAACAGCTTGGGATCTCGTGGCCAATCGAGATCGGGCGAGACGATGGCTTCAACGCCAGGTGTCAGGTTCAGCGTCGCGGCCATCAGCTGGCAGACATCGCTGTACATGTGCGTCGCCCACGCATGATCCAACTTGGTTGGGATCAACAGCACACGCTTCACGTTTGCCAACGCTTGTTGTTTACGCTGCTGTGTCGCAGCTGATGGGTGGAACTCGATCCACCTAAGTTCAAGTGAGGAGTAACTTGACTTGCAGGTTGATCGCCTGCTGTCAGCACGTTCGATTCAAACACGACATAAAGATCGGTGAGCCCTGGGCTGGGCGTAATCGATATGGACGTTTGAGTGTAGCCAGCCGCTGTGTACTCACTAGCATCCATGCGAGCCTTCGGGGTTAGATCGACGGCTCCGACTTGACGGCCCTGTTGGGAATTTTCTCGCAATACCAGTCGCCCAGTTGCCTCACCGACATGCTGTAACTGAAAGGAGATTCGGTCGATCTCGTCCAGACGCAGATCATCGAAAGCCAGCCAACCGCTCGGTGCTAACCTGGCTACCAGTCCGATACCACCCTCGAAGACATCAACCTGACTGACCTGGTGTGTATGATCGGCAAAAGCGGCCCGCTTGCGATGGGCGTGCAGCACGATCTTGGCTTCACTGCGGAGTGGCGGAATGTCGGGCTGTCCGTTCTCAGACTTAGTGTCCACTTGCGTATCGGATAGGTCGCTACCCCCTGCCAGACTCACTCCATTGTCGGTGTACTCGGCAGTCAACTCCAACATCGATGGATCTGAACCGACCGGCGGTGTTGTGCGAAAGAAGCCATATTGCCCAGGTTGCGGCGGACTGGCCGTCGACGTCGCCAGTGACAAGATCCAACGCACCATCTGCTGGGTTTCCGCTAATGTGTGCTGTGGATGGGCTGGCATCGGCTTGTCGCCCCATACACCTGTCCCGCCAGAGACGATCTTGGCAGCTAGCTTGCGTATAGCCTCATCGTCAGCCCCAAGGTATTTCCGCGATACCGCGTCATAGGATGGACCGGCTGAGGCCGCTTTGGTTGTGTGGCAGGAGAAACAAGTGGTCTTGCGCATCGCAGCCAAGCCCGGATCGAGCCATGCTTCCTCAACACTGCGCCTGGTGAGTGGCTGGTAGCTGGTAATCACCCGAGCCGAAGGAATGCCAGCGGGCTGTGCCGGGTTGAGATCAGTTGAGCCATCTTCGTGGTCAACGACTTGCACCTGATAGTGCAGAGTGTCTCCCCACTCAAAGAAGCTGCCGTGGAGCGGTGATGTGATGGCGACCTGGGGTGGTTCGTTGCCAACCTGAAACTGGAGTTCGCTGTGGTCGAGCGTCTGAAGATCATCGCTGACGGTCAAGCGGAGTCGATGCGAGCCTCGCTCAGTCAGTGTTAACTCTAGCTTCGAACCGCCATCGGTCGTGCTTGTCAATTCTTTGCCATTCAGTTCCCAGCGGTAACGTAGTGGATCACCATCTGGATCGCTGGAGGTGTCAGCATCCACTCGAACATGCAACGGTTCTCGCCCCGCCAAACGGGAAGCCACCATCCGTGCTGTCGGCCGACGGTTGCCACGGCGGTAGACGATTCGCGTTAGCTGGGCGTCCCGATTGTCTCCCCACTTATCGCCAAACTCGATCACGAACAGACTGCCGTCCGCCCCAACCTTCATGTCGATCGGCTTACGAAAGAGTATGGTTGGCATGAATGGCTCAATCGCTTCAACAGCGCCGCTTGCGTCGAGCATGACCGTCTGAATCCAGTTTCGCGTCCAATCGTAAATGAACCATCTACCTTGGAAACGCTCGTGAAGGTGCATGCCTGTTCCGCTTGACGTGGCGGGATAGCGATAGACCGGCCCCGACATGGCGCTACGCCCACCGCTGCCCAACGTTGGAAAGAGGCTCGAGTCGGTCGATGGATACCAGATCACAGCTGGCTGTGGGCTGGGTAGCTGCTCGCTCCCTGTATTGTTGGGAGAACGGTTGAGCGGCGACTGCAAGTCGAACAGGTCACCGGGGCGTCGTGTTGCAAAGTCGAAAGCTCGATAGGCTTCGTTCGGCCCAACGCAATGGGGCCAGCCGAAATGGCCTGGCTCCGTGGCCCGGTGGAATTCATCGTAGCCATTCGGTCCAACGTCCAGGTTCACGTCGATGTTCGGTCCCACATCGCCCCACATGACAGCCCGAGTCTCGTCATCAAACGCTAGGCGAAACGGGTTTCGACAACCCATTGCGTAAATCTCGCGGCGGCCAACTCGCTGATCGGCAAACAGGTTCCCCCGCGGAATCGAGTAACTGCCATCCGCCTCGGGATGGATGCGAAGGATCTTCCCACGCAAGTCTTGAGTATTGGCACTCGTGCGAAAGGCGTCAAAGTTCTCTCGCCCGCGCCGCACGTCGACTGGTAATTCAGGGATCGGGGGGCAGTTGTCGCCGGTTCCGATCCAGAGGTCTCCAGCCGCGTCCATCCACAAGCCACCTCCCATATGGATGGCACCGGCGGCATCGATCGCGTACTCGAGCAAGCGGACCTCGGAGTCGAGTTCTAGAGTTCGGTCGCGGAGTGTGAAGCGACTCAACCGCATCGTGTGTGGCTTGTCGGCGGGGCAATGAAAAAGATAGAGCCATCCGTTTTGCGCGTAGCTCGGATCAGCCGCAATGCCGAGCAAGCCAACTTCTCCGTACACCGCCACTGGAACTTCACCTACGACGATGGACGTTGCCTGACCGCCACTACCTACGTCGACGAGCTTGACGGCACCTGCTCGTTCGATGAACAGCAGCTGCTGGTCGTCCAAGATCACGAGCTGCATGGGATCGTGGCAAGCAGACACCACCACTTTCTTTCTCCAGCCGCTGCGGGTCGAACGCTTCATCAGCGCGAGGACACTGGTAAAGCTCGGTGTTAAGCAGATGCAGAAAAGAGAATGGAATACAAGCCAGGCTTGAACAGAGATTCGCCGCGAAGCAACGGCCAGGGCAGGCGAGAGTGAAGAGTGCATCGGCAACCGGTGGCTTCATGGCGGTGAGTAGGAGTACGTTGTTCGCAGCCTCCAGATTAATGCGAGCGGGTAACAGATTGCAATAGCTGCCCATGATTTCGTATTTACCCTGCAATTTGCGTAACGCCGACGGCGATTCCTTGAATCGAGCTATGTTTTGCAGGCTTTGAGCGACGCTCCGCATGTTTTTTAAGTCTCACGCTTTGTGAGGGATTAAATTATTGCCGATTTAGTAGGAAGATTGCTGCCTACCCGTATAAACAAAAAGACGACCTTGGTGCATTGTAGGTGTGAACTACAGAACTCACCAACACAACAAAGGTCGTCAGATGAAGCTGTGAACAGAAAGGATATCGTCTGTAAAGCCACTGAAATCCCGGAACTCAAGTTCGACGACGAAAGACTCGCTCATTCGCTGGCCTGGTTGTCTTTCGAAATTGTTTTCGATTCGATCCAGTGTGCCCTTCGAGCGTTTTGTGAAGCTGAAGCATCTGATCGACGAACGCCAACACTGGAAGTCTGTAGACGGCATGCGTGACTACTTCAGACTGCGATGGAAGCCCAAGTCGTGGCGGAAGGATTACCGTTTAGTGTTCGTAAGAACGGTCGCCAAGAAGCAGCAGAATGGCCCCGCGCGGCTTCGGACCTCTTTGAGCCATACAAGTTCGGCGACTTCAAGGTCATCGTCACGAACAAGTCCCTTCAGGCTACGCGGCTGTGACTACCACGATGGCCGCGGTTCACAGGAAGGCGTTTTTGCTGAACTAAAATCACATTGCCACATGGAATACATTCCGGTACGTACTCAGAGCGGTAATGCAACCTATCTATTGGCGGGTCTATTCGCCTTTAACTTGACTCGCGAACTACAGATGCAAAACCAGCCTCCCCATCGTCACACCACGAGTAACCGAGCAACGTTTGGGTGTTTGAGAAGAACGATACCATTCGCAAAACGGTTGTCTCGCGTGCTGGCCGTCTATCACGCCCGGGAGGGAAGCTAACATTGACCTTCTGCCGCGTGGCGAAGCCTCAAGCAGAGCGTCGGCTTCCTCGACTCATCCAAAACGCCGCCTAGTGCCGTTCCAGCTATTGCAACGCTGGGGTATTGTAACCAGTTTCGCGGGCGTAGCATCGGCCACGTTGAATGCATGTGGCGATGCTCGGAAGTTCCGTGCTCGATAATCCGCAGACTGCCGAATGGCCAATCCTCAGCCGCATCAACCAAGTTCGCACGCAAAGCATTTCGTTCAACATAACGATTTACTTGATAAAGTATTCGTCGTCTTCGACGCGAAACGTTGAAACACGCTTGCTGTTGCGTGTCCAAGCCAATCTGGTTGCGATGCTTCTGCCAGTGGGTTACATAGGTCACCGTCAATCGCTGCCTGAACTTGCCTAAACCTGCATCATACTCGAGCCACATCACAAGGTGCCAATGACTTGGCATTCGACAGTAACTCATTATCCTCATCGAGGTACTTGGCGAGCGTTTCATCAATGGCGGCTTTCAGCCAGATAGCCGTCATCGTCGAAGAACAACGGTTGCCTTGCTGTATTGCCTCGATTTAGAACGTGGTAGATAAAAACCTCCGACAATGTGTCGTGCAGCCCTGGGCATCTGCCAGGCATTGCAAAGCTGCGCGAGCTGTCAATATCTGAACCCCGTCCCCGATTGTGCCTCCGTCTTGGCATTTACTTGCCCCGTCCCTCTGGTATGTCCCCCTTTTCTTTCTTACAGATTGGTGATCCTTTGGATCAATTCAGGGAGCAATGCTGCCTAAGGCGAATCCGCAGGCACTTCCAAATACCGACCGGCCTACAGAATCGGAAAAAACGTAAGTTAATAGCGAGTCGCGTTATCATGCCGCAAGTTACCATTCCAACAACATCCCATAAAACTAAGGCAGCGACACCATATTCAGATTTCTCAGATTCATCCAATACAGTATTCGGACCAGGCTCATTGGACTTTCGTAGTGGTACGTGGCCAGATCAGTCGCTACTCAATCGTGACAATAACAGTAAAAACAATTGCAAATGATATCGCGGATTCAAAATGCAATTTTCTGACCACGAGAAAAACGCACCAGGAGAACAACGAAGATTTCGTTTCATATAATACGGCTCGAGGAAGATACGGGGACGGAGTCAACTATCGCTTCTTTCGGTGGCCTGGACGACGTAATGTTGACTCCAATCCAAATGCTTTGGCGGTTGATTCGGTCCACCTTGCTTTAACGGTATGCCTCGTTCGTAGCATTGACGCCGGGCTTTCAGTTCAGCTTCGGCTTAAGGTTGATTGACATGTTGTAACCAAGTTCGCACATAAAACATTTCGTTCAAAATAACGATTTACTTCTAAAGTATCCGTCGTCTTCGACGCGAAACGATTTGAGCCGCCCTGATTGAGCGTGTCCAAAGCCAATCTGGTTGCGATATTTCTGCCAGTGAGTTTACATGAGTCACCGTCAATCGCTGCATGAACACCTAAGCCTGCATCATATTCAGGCCACATCTGGGTGCCAATGACTTGGCATTCGACAGTAACTCATTATCCTCATCGAGCTTGGCGAGCGTTTCATCAATGGCGGCTTTTCAAGGCCAGATAGCCGTCATCGTCGAAGAACAACGGTTGCCACGCCTCGATTTAGAACGTGGTAAATAAAACCTCCGAGAATGTGTCGTGCAGCCCTGGGCATCTCCCAAGCATTGCCAGGCTTGCCGCAGGCTGTCATTATTTGGACCTGCCCCCGTTTGTTTTTTCTACGGCTTCAGACAGTGTTTCGATAGTTCGCTCACTTCCGGCACATTTACCATCGCCACCATTTTATCGTAGTCCAACAGATTGCTCGATTCAGACAGATCATCGTTCAACGGTTGATTTACACTGAACCAATGAAATCGAACGTCCGTGGGCGTAGTTTGGCTCGACTGTGCCATTAAGGTTCTCTGGACCCTTCGTCGCGAACTGTCGCTCCTCAGTCATTGAGTGAGTTGGTACATGAACCCCATTCTGTTCTCTCCATTCCCAGCGACAACGCTTTGTCACCAGCGGATACAGTTTCCCTCGATAAAAGCAATTGAAAGTGATCTCGTTCTCTGCAAGGGAACAAATGATACCCTATCAATCAACCAATCCATTTCGGTGCTTTGTTGATCCGAATAATCGTTCACGAGCGGAAACTTAAGAGAAACAGGGAGTCCGGCTTTCGCTTCTGTGACCGAACCTTCAGAGACACCGCCGAAATATCGTTGAAGAAACCCGTCAAAATCTAAATGCAACTCTCCTAAACCAATCAAGTCGAAGTTCGGGTACCTTCATTTGGCTGAATAGAGAAGCTTTTGAATCCGTACTAGGCCGTGCCCCTTCCCCCGGAATATGTGTGGGTATGCGTATCGTTTATCAAAAGCCCATAGTACGCCGTCTTTGGAACGGGAGGAATAGCTTCGTTCTCAGCGTGAATCGATTCGACCTTTTGAAACGCAGTAAAATCGATTTGACTCCCGATCGCAAAGCATTCGCCGGGTAACCGTTTGCTCGAAATAGGGTCCGTCTGGAATCAGGGATACATGCTCTTCTCTTAGCAGAACATCATAACGCACCAATGCTTCCGCATTATCTGCGACAATCTCCAAATAGCTCTTCGCCTCCCGCACACTCTCATCGGCCTGGATAGATGTTGTTACCAACAAAGAAACAATCAACAACTTGAGCCAATAGTCTTTAAGCATCTAACCCTCCAGAATACGATTTACAAACGAGCGTCAACGAAAGCGAATATAAAAGTCATAAGGTCTATGTTAAAATGGTTCTTCAGGTACGTTTACGCATGGATCGGCTGTCGTGAAATGATTGTAGCTTTCAAGGTCTTCCCATGCATATCCAACGCTGGCAGGGCACTTGTACACGTTGATACAACTTGCGTATAAGTGGCAACGACGTCGCTTTGAGCAAACGACAGGATTCGCCGGCGTCATGGTGCTAAAGCCGTGATTCCCAATGTCTGTAGGACGAAAGCCATGTTGAAGTTCCCTGCTTCGTTAACCGCTAGCTCCCATTCCTGCAAACAAACTGGAACAGGATGGTCGTCATCCTGAGTACAGTATACATCCTGACAGTGAAACTCTTGATTGTTGTTCACCGCCGTCATGCACGATTCGTTGTCGATTTCAAAACAATCCCCACGAACCGAATTAGAATCGGCCGCAACGACGTACAAAGTCGACATCAACAAGGAAGCGGTTTCTATTATTTCGCCTTTCATAGAGTTAGTTTAATTCGGGGGCAATGGAATACGGAGTCGTAACCGTTACCGTTTTTGGCGATACTTGATTGTCAACGAATTTCACGATCGGGTCGTTCGGCTGGCACCACCTCCATTGGAATTCTGATATCCACTTTAAGCAAATGGGCTCCATACTGCCCTAGTCCGACATCCAGCACCTGACCGTTGAACATTGCTTCCGCAATGATTGGAGCCTCGATATTGGTCGCTTCTTGATTTTGGAAGAAATCCGGAACAACACGAACGAAGGCTTTTCCTATGTACGTTTCCGTTCCTTTATCATGTCTTAACTGAAGGATGGTTGGGCGAACTGAGACGGGTGCGATTCTTTGAATAACGCAACCAATTTGCGTCACACGTCCAAGTTCTGCGTGTCTCATCAAAATGGTACCGGCTATGTCAGATGGAAAGGCTTCTCTGTGTTCGATCGTTATTTCCAACCAGACTTTTTCTTGATCTCTATAAAGTCTTGACGTCAGCCCTTCAAATGCTCCGGTTCCAGACACCTCGATTTCATCCAGTTCTATTGGGGGTGAAACGAGGATTGGAATGCGCTGAACGTACTTGGATAAAGGTTTGTCGACGTTGAATACGCAACTTGAATTCTCGAATGACAACAAACCCGTCAACTGATACTTAAGAACTACTTTGATTTGACCTTTAAGTTCTTCAGAATGATGGGGACTTCTTGATCGATCTTACGGCTTTCCACTGGCGATTTAACAACCAATGTCAAAGTCAATCACTTGTTGTGCAGGAATTTTGTCAGACGATGCCTTGACGCTGAGCGCAACTGCATGACGAAACGACTTCAGTAAAGCTGAGTTCCTCCGCAAACGGGTTAAACAACTCAACGTTCACTTGCTTTCGCTCTCCCGCGTTCATAATCCCAATGTCGGCAACAGCAATAAATGTCCCTACATTGCGTTCTATTAATGCCGGATAGCTTTCGTCCGTCGGTTCTGAAGAAATAGAACAGCGAACCAAACACGCACACAAGAATGTAAAGAAAAGATGCCGCATTGGTAACCTTTACTAAATGTGGGGTCTTCAATTCTGGCAAGTGGTGTGATTGTATGGGTTTAATCCGGCGACGTCAAGCATTTTCTTCATGAAATTCGTACTCTACCAGCGCAGTGGAGAGTTTCAAGAGGAAATGCAGATTGCTTGCAGGCGAGTGCAAACAGAATGTGGGGGATTCTGCATTTACTAAACGTTTATGTTCGATTTGCTTGTTTGTCTTCATTCGCAAACACGTGCTGCGTTAGTTATTCCATCCAAATGGCGACACCACACCGCAAGAAAATGGTTGAGGGGAACGCTGAACCGAGAGCTTGAGAATGCGGTCGGGGCTGAGCACGTGAGGTCTCTGCGGTCCCCGCCGGGAGTCTCTCGTGGGTGACCGCTGAGCTACGGTTGGTGTGTGTGATTGTCTGTGCTTATTCCCAGGCCTTCCAGCGGGGCGGTGCTGTCGCCAAACTGCGTTAACGCGAGCCCCATCCGCTGCGTCACAGCGAGTACAAATCGCAGGCTCGTTGTTGTTCTTCAGATTTCTCGCCAAAGTCGAGGGGGCGTCACCCTATGATTAGCCGCCACTGTGACCGGCTCGTCATCCAGCCCAACCAAGTTCTGTGCCTCGATCATCTTCGGACGCTGGCCATCATTGAGAGAACTCGACACGCTTGCCATAGTGGCTGATCTGTTGAATTGAGGCGGTATGTGATTTGCGGGATGACCGGTGACGACTCTCCGAGTCGGGCCAATCAGTTCTCGACTCAGAGAATCGAGCTGAGTTTTATTAGAAACCCACGCTCGGCCATCCGCTCCGCCGTTCAGACGCCCAGCGGGTGGATTCCAAAGTCGGCCTCAGCCCGTAACCGTGCCCGCCAGTTGCGAACAGATGCAGCTCGGTCGAGCCACCGGCCGCTTTCAGGGCAGCTGCCAGAAGCAGCGCAGTTCTGTACGGTCGCGCGATCATGGAACGCATGGACGAAGAAGATGGGCGGAGTGTTCTCTGACGCGTTGATGTAGTCACGCAGCGAAATCAACCCCCTTTGGCGTGAATCCTCCTTTTCTTCGTCAATTTTGCTTGGACAGCTATACGGGCCCAGTCGCCGAAGGAATCGTATTGATCAACCTGG
Organism: Pirellulaceae bacterium; assembly: GCA_041399105.1. Taxonomy (GTDB): domain Bacteria; phylum Planctomycetota; class Planctomycetia; order Pirellulales; family Pirellulaceae; genus Rosistilla. The sequence continues at coordinate 58,059 of JAWKTL010000022.1, forward strand.
CAACATACGTGTTAGATCAGTAGGTTCGGGCTTTGGAACTGGCGTTTCTGAATGAGGACGGGCTGCATGAAGCCCTGACCCGCTCGGGGATCGAGCGCGTCATGCATCACAGTACAATAGGACGAAGGAAGCAGAAGGACCAAAATGGCAAATCACGATAGCAACCACAAGACGCAGCCTCAACAACCCAGGGCGATTCGGTCCTTTCCGTTTTACCTACGTAACACATCATTTCTGACGACGCGACGTATAAACAACATGACAACAACACGATTTCAGCGATTCAAGCGGCGTTGCGTTTCCGGCGTCGTCCCATTCATCCTTTTGTGTCCTTTTCGTCCCTTTGGCACTGGCGGCCGACGAGCCACCTGAATTTTGCCGCTGCTGCGATGAAGCGGCGCATTGAGGCTCCGCTCGGCGTTTCAAGCCCAATCCCAGCTCGCCGGTCTTCGTTGCGGTTGGCCACGGCGGACGCATTCTGCTATCGCGAGACGACGGGCAGTCGTGGAAGCAGGTTTTCTGGGGCCACGCCGGATCGGATCATGGACCGTGGGCGACCAAGGCCATCGCTTATACCAGCGGCATGTTCGTGGTGCCGATTGGCTGGGGCCGCGCTCCCACAGCGTGGCTAGCGTCGGAAGACGGCGTGAACTGGCGTCATCTAACCAGCGGTCGGACGAAGCTCAAGGGGATCAAGGACGCTGACGGCGATCCGAGCGTCATGCCGGGCATGGGGGAATTGCCGGAGGGCAAGGTGTCTTCATTTCCGGCGGCTACATGGAAATGGCCGCGACACCTGATTTCAGGAAGACGATCACGACGTTCTCACTCCGTTCGTTCAAAGACGACCCACGCCCGCACGCTCGTGACGCATCATGTCGGCCCGGTTTACTGCGGAGAAACCAGTGGTCGATTCCTCGCGGCTGGGAAATGATCGCTCGAAAGAGAACCCAGTCTTTGGAAACCTCTGCGTCGGATGACCTCGGCCAAACCTGGAAATGGCTCGAACCACAACTACTCAATGAAAAGTGCGATGGCTACAGCGGGATCGCGTCCAACGGCGAGATAGTTGTGATTGCCGACAAAAGCGGTGCCAACGTCTTCGTTTCCGCCGATGCAGGCAATACTTGGGACGGTCCGTTCCGACTGGCGTCGAACGTGCTTCACTGAGTCTGGTCGGCAAGGAATTCTGGTTGGTCAGCAGCAAAGCCTCGCGCGACTGCTGACGGTCAGGCTATGGCGCAATCTGCCGAAGGGGATTCCGACCGGAAAAATCGTCGCTTCGCCGGGGGCACGCTGATCAGCACATCGACCGCCAGCGATTCAACGTTCTCCGCAGCACCAATAGCGGCCGGACGTGGAACGAGGTCTACTCTTTCCAGCCGGAAACCGAACACGTCCACGGTGCTCAGGGCCTACGTGACATCGTTTTCGGTTGACTTTGCATGCGGCCGGAGCCGCATCGAATCGATAAGAAACAGCCGATCGAAAACATTCGTACTTGACGTCGTTCGGTGGTTCCCACCAAAAACCTCGGATGGCTCGCCGAATTCCATATTGATCGACCGTTTCAACGCTTGAATTATTAATGCGTACGCTGGCACGAACTCCATTGTTCCCACGGTAAGCACCCGTGCACTTAAGTTCTTGAGCATAACTCGTTTAACGGCAAGCCGAAGGCGACGGCGGGAAACGCTGGAAAACGTCGCCTTCGGCTTTGCCGTTAAACGAAAAAACTTATGCGTTGGTGCTTACCATTCACTCCGATGAGCTCTTGCGGAACGATGTGTTACAGCGTCGCTGATCCCGCAATAGCGCAGTGAACACCTGCACACCAACACCACTTCCTCCGGCATCGCGAGCCTTTTTTTTCTTTTTTGTTGAAAGGTCCGCTGCTTGCGGCACCTTCTATTTCTGGGAGCAAACGCAGGTTGCATTGCTTCCGGCAACAGAAACCTTTGCCAGACGGAGAGCACATCATGGATATCTCTTTGCCAGCCGCGCTCGAGAAACGACGCGGGTGATCAAACGAATAGTTCAGGTCGTGTCATGCAATCGTTACGAGTCTCCCTGCCAAACGACTTGCGTTGAGGATTCCGACAACGCGGTTCAAGACGTGGCGTGCGGCTACCCGCATGTCAAAGCGCGCCATTCTGCGAACAGCTGACGCTCGCCCTCATTCCGAGCGTCTGCTTCTGCTTGGTCGCGACCTGGTTGGGTATTGTCGGTCCAGGTGGCGGGAAGCTTATTCGCGGGGGAACTGATCGGAGTCTACCTGGCGGGGAGCGTCGGTCCCAAGCAGTCGTCACGGTCGGATTCGCGACGGCGTCCAACCCATTTGCAACAGGGTGGGGAACGAAAGAACACAACAATCAAAACGAGAGGGCTGATGATGTCGATCTCCACATTGACGATGAAGGTATCGAGGACAATGTGCTTAGCGATTGTAATTCATGTCGTTTTGTACTTTGCTTCCGTAGCGAACGCGGCATCGTTCAAACAGCTGATGGCGACACTGCCGGATCTGCCGCAAAAAAGCCGAAAAAGCGATTGAGACGTTTCGCAAGCAGCAAACGACGATTGTGGAAAAATATGTGAGCATTCTGGAACGTCAAGCCGTAATCGTCCAACGAACGCAACCGCCTTTGATTTCGGGACCTCTGATCGACGAACTGAAACAAATCCGTGCGTGGATCAGCAGCGGCGGAGCCCCCGTTGAGTCCGATCAATTCCTTCCCATCATGGTAGGTTATGTGTCCGACATCTCTGACGCGCGTTCAAAGACCTTTCGATCCGTCAATATATTGATCAGTTCGCTGGAACGCGGCTGGATACAGCGTTCAAGCGAAAAAGTTGGCGACGCGTACAACGAACTGGGAGGCATCTTAGACGCAACCGACGTGCTCACTGCGGGGACGCGTTGGCATGGGAACCGCTTTTACGACGCGGCGACAACCGGCCCGACAATCGGTTTTTGGTTTGAGAAGGTCGAAAAGAACCAATGTATCGGACGTATCGAACGGGATCTAGGCTTTAGCAATCATCCGATCCACCGTATGAGTTCGACCATAAATGGTGGAATGGTTGTTGTACGAACGCTGGAGCAAATCCAGCCGGGACGTCGAACGGACGACAGCTTGGTCTACACCGGCTATGTCATCGGTCGAACCATTATTGGAACATTCGTAGGTTCCAACCCTCGAGGCAAGGCCGTAAAAGGGTCATTCCGCGTCGCCCTCAAGTAACTTTCGGCTATTCGGAATCGAAGGACGATGCGAGACGCGAGTACGTATTTCAAGACCATGTTCGCTGGAACGATTGCACGTGTATCGAACTTTTTGTCGAAGTGGATTGCTTCGACCATTTGATCAAACTGACCCGACTGTGCCGACCGGGTGAAACGACTCGTTTGTTACTGACAGTATCCGCCTCAGGCGTCCTTCCTTCGACAGAGTAAGCACTTCGGCATGGTCTTTCCAGTTAAATCTACCAGTTGAGCGTTAGATTACGGTTCCAAAGAACCGGACGTTAACAAAAGAGCGTGCCGCTTAGGCCGGAGGCCGACATATAGCTGCGGTGGTAGCAAACCACCGGATTGTTCTAAAACGATTCGCTTTAGGCCGGAGGCTGGCACAATCCACTAAACGCCAATGTGCCGCCCGCCGGGCTAAAGGCGTCATAGTTTTGTTTCCGGGGCCTGACGGCCCCGGCTGTAGTTTGTTTCGGCCTCCGGCCTATGCAGGGCTTCAGGTGAGCTTGCGGCTGATTCCGTTTTGCTTAACGACTTATGCCGGGTGCTTATTGGAACACCAACAAGTCGCCAGATCGATACGTTCAGTCCCGAATTCGATAGCAGTTATTCGATAGCAGATGGCGAGGACCCCTGGCACATCGTCATCTTCACTTTAGTTGGCGGTATCGGCACCGCACTGTCTACCTGTGCATTCGTTTTTGTCCAACTCAGGAAGTCCATACCACAATATCTCTCCATTTCCGTCCTTGACATGGATATTACGAACACGAACGGTTTGGTCGCCTTCTCGGTTCCAAAACCGCAATCCAACACGACCATGCGAGTACGGAAGTTGGTCGAACTCCCAAACCAGAAAGTCATTTACGAAACACTGTACCGATCGATGACGAATCAGTGTGCGTGCCGTGTGCCATTGGTTTTGCTGCGTTGAGATCGAAGGTTTTGCTCTAACAAGTGGATCGAATAGAGTGGTGTTGTTGGCATGTTGTAAGATCGCAAAATTGCCTTGACGAAACCATCCGGTTCCCCAAATGGTGGCCTGCGACGGTCCGGTCACATGAAACAGCGTCGAAATGGAATTGCGGCCTTGAACGAAAAACTCATACGTAAACTCGATGTCGCGCCAGTTTGGATCGCCAAATACCAACCATTGCTCGCCGTCGCCGCCGGCATGAACCAATTGATCCCCTTCAATATGCCAAGGCGATCCGAATAAGACCTGCGGGGGCGGAATCCCGGTTGTGGGAACGAATTCCGCGAGCGGAGGATCATCGCCCACCGCGTCAGCCACCCTCTCGTCATTATTCGATGCGGCATGCTCGACGTCCGTGCTGGCAGCCGGATCATCATCTTGGACGGTGAGTCACCGGAGAGGTCAGGCATCATTGGCTTATCGCCTTCGGTCACGTTCAATTCCGCCTTCCTGTTCACGTTGACGATTTTTGGTGCGGCGAAGAGACCGAGCACCATCAGAGCAATCACCGTCACCGAAACGAATGTCAACGCATTGTAAAATGTGCTGGCGGAGCCCTACTGCTGTTGTCCGCATGCAGTCCATCGCGCCTCGGTGAACTGGTCGCGCGTCGCCACGTCGGCAAAGGCAGAAGCGCATGCGCGACCACGTCCATGTTCGGCAAGCGTTTTGTCGGTTTCTTGAAGCATTCGCGAAACGGTTCGCGGTTCCGGCGGAACGTTCGGACAAATCAGATGCAGCTTTTTCGGTTGTTCAGATGATGGGCGGTAAGGATCGCTTCAATGGTCTCATGCCCCATTTGCGTTGTCGAAGGGCGCGTGCTTGGCAATTAGCGGTACATCGTGCAGCCCAAACTGTACTGGTCTGATAGGGCATCGCCATTCTTGAGGCTGCCCGCCTGTTCAGGCGAAAGGTATCGAGCGGTTCCGACTCCGGCAAGGAGGTGGGTGTCCCTTGTGACATAGCATCGACATCGAGTAATTTGGCCAGCCCGAAATCAAGAATCTTAACAATTCCGTCCTGTCCCAGTGCCAAGTTCGCCGGCTTGATATCTCGATGGACTAAATGATTTGCGTGAGCGTGCCCGAGCCCGACAGCCGCTTGGTACATCAGCCCACAAGCCTCTTCTACCGGCAAGCGTCCGCCGCGACGCACGGCATACTGTTCCAGGTCCTCCCCAAAAACATATTGAATTGGAATGATCGCGTGCCCCGCGATCACTTCAGGCAATTCAATTCGCGGCAAATTGCGGTGACGCGGTATGGAAGCGACCAATTTATCTCGGTCGGCACGCCTTGATCGTTCGCTGTCGGGGCTCACAGGCAACCGAACCACCTTCACGGCATAGAGTCGCTCCGAGCGATGGTGCCGTGCGAGGTAGACATCGCCGCCGCCTCCGCCGCCAATCAGACCCAGCCATCGCCAGGTGTCACTTTCCAGCAAGGATCGCGGAAGTCGTTCGATAAAGTCTGGATCGGTATCATCCATGTCACGAGATACCGTTTCGCGATTCGGTAGGCTCGCGGTCGAATGCTTTTCGTCCTGTGAAACCAACTGATCCAACGCTTCAACGCATGAATCGCATGCCCCAACATGCGCATCAATGATCGCACGGTCATTCTCGTTGTACACCTCGCCGTCAACGTAAGCTTGCAGAAGAACACGATGCAGACACGGTCGGGAGTTGGACATGGACACACTACGGCCTATCAAGACCGTTCAATATGCAATGAGACTGGCCAATCAAAACAGACCTTTTTCAAGACGGCTTCGAAGTTTATTCTCCTTCGTTTTCATCCGCGAAACAATCGTGTAAACGTTGCCGGCCGTTGTGTTAAACTGCTTGGCAATCTCAGCACATGGCAGAGAACACTTCGGATCGACTGTCATTTTGTAAACTTCATAATCTCGATCGGTGGACGTCTCGCGAAGTTGTTTCTGGACACTTTCATCCACCATTTCCTTGTGAAGGCGATCCCACTGGGCACTCACCGAACTGTGATCGTCGAGCAATTGATCAGCCAAATCCCCAAGCGGAATGTATTGTTTCTTTCGATTGGCCTCTCTAAGGACGTTCGACGCGATGCCTCGAATGTAGCGACGAAATGATCCGACCCGTTGACGATCGAAACGCTCGAGCGAGGAAAACAGTTTGACGTAGAACTCTTGCAGAAGGTCTTCCGGCGACTGACCGCCCAATCGGTTGGATCGTTTCCATATCGCAAGTTGGCCCATCAGAAACGATTCGTAAAACTCGCAAAAGCGGCTCCAAGACTTATCGTCACGCTCTCGTAGACCTTCCAACATCGTCATTGACGTGCCGCCGTAGAGCTTCGAATAGGCTCGCCATAGATGGTCCCAAACATGGCGACTCGGTTCGGGGAGTCCACCGATCATGCTTCGAGACAGCGCATTGAAATCGGGCCACGGCTTTTCCCAGTCCCCGTCCCACGCTTTATGTGCGTCGGACTGAAACGCCAGCCAATTTGAACGCCATTCCGGATCGACTTCATCAAGGGAAAGCTTTGATAACGCATCCCCGAGAGCGCGATAAAACGCTGGCCAGTTCTCGATGGATAGATTCTCAAGCATTTGAGCCCCTGAATCATCTTCTGTAACCAAACCTGATGTCAGCCAACACCTATTTGTGTCAGTTCCCCAATGTTAAAGCTAAGGGATCAACATTGCAACGTCCTAAACGAATGTACAGGCGACTCGTTGGATTCGTTTTTGTAATTCTGCAAGTTGATCTTGTGAATGCAGGCCACGCCATGTTCTTCATGAATATTAGATGAAGCACTGGATGATTCTACAGAGAGATTGAACGCATGACGTCTTTGGCGGCTTGGATTGTTTGATCGATCATCGCTGGAGTGTGGGTGGCCGAAAGGAACAACGCCTCGAATTGACTGCACGGCATATACACGCCCTTGTCGATGAGGCCCCAAAAGTACGCTGCGTATCTTTGCCGATCACTGCGGTCGGCTTGCCGCCAGTTATGTACCGACGAATCGTTGAAAAACAGGGTGAGCATGCTGCCGACCTGTTGCACCTGATGCGGGATGCCAACCGTTTCGGCTGCTTCATGCAGGCCCTGGGCCAATTGCGTTGCGATTTGCTCAAGATATTCGTACGGCGAATCGTCCTTCAGTTGCTTCAGCGTTGCATTGCCGGCGGCGACTGCGATCGGGTTGCCGCTGAGCGTTCCGGCTTGGAAAATTTTACCTGCTGGAAGAACTTGGTCCATGATTTCGCGTCGACCACCGTACGCACCCAAAGGCAGTCCGCCGCCAACGATCTTACCCAACGTCGTCATGTCTGGCGTAATCCCGAATCTCTGCTGAGCGCACCAAAGGCGACCCGAAAGCCAGTCATGACCTCATCGAAAATCAAGACGCTTCCGTCGTGATGCGTAACTTCACGTAACCCTTCAAGAAACCATCATCAGGAGGGACGCAACCCATGTTGCCGACAACCGGTTCCAGAATCACGGCCGCAATTTGACCTGGAAACTTATCAAATGCCGCGTTCACGGCATCCAAGTCGTTGTAAGGAAGGACGATCGTGTCGCGTCCGGCTCCTTCAGTCACACCGGGCGAATCGGGAACGCCAAGGGTCGCGGCGGCGCTCCGGCCGCGACCAGCAAGCTGTCGACATGGCCATGATAATTGCCCGAAAACTTGACGATCTTCTCGCGCTGTGTGAAGCCCGCAACACGAATCGCACTCATCGTCGCTTCCGTTCCAGAATTGACAAGACGCAGTTTTTCGATGCTGGGAACCGCCTCGATGATGCGTTCGGCAAGCTCGGACTCAGCCTCGGTCGGTGCCCCATAGCTGGTACCCCGCAAAACGGCACGCTGGATCGCCTCGACCACGACGGGATGTTGATGCCCCAAGATCATCGGCCCCAAGAACCAATGTAGTCGAGGTACTCACGTCCATCGATATCGTAAAGGTAAGGCCCTTTGGCCGACTCGATGAAAAGCGGAGTTCCCCCAACGGCACCGAAAGCACGCGCGGGGCTGTTCACTCCACCAGGCATCAGCCCGCAGGCGCGTTCAAATGCGGCGTGACTCTTGGGGCCGACGGAAAATTTTAAAGATGACATCAAATGATTTCCAAACGAACTGAATTATTAGGTTTTATTGGTAAGCGGGCGAATTTGGCTGGATTCGTCTTGTTCAGAAGCAATCAGAACCCCCGGAAAACCCTCAGCTAGCGTTGTCGATTTAGAGATTTTATACCCGTGCGTGGTCCGAAATGATGCGTTCGCGTTAGATGAAGCGAATCACGTCATTTCTGACCACGCGACGTACAGATAGGCTCTTTAGATCGTTGCGAAGCTAATGAACACCTAGTCTGCATGGCTGCAAACTCCGCACAATCGTCAAATCTTTCCAGGTTTACTGAAACCGCACAGCCGTTAAAGCCGATACAGGATACAGCAGGCGGCTTGCGCTCGTTAGCACGCTACTGAACAATGGTTCGCAATTGAGTTCTAACGCATGAATATCTTCAAACGGATTGCCGGAAAAACGGATCGAGCTTTCATCCCGAATTGCAAATGTATCCTTGCACTGGGCATCGTCAGCTTACTGCAAATCGCGGCGATCGCACAGACGCGGCAACGCGAAACGACTCGCGGAACATATCAGTCCCCGGTCCTACAATCTGGTCAGAACGGGCAACGCGGTCAATCCAAGGGATTCCAGCTAGCAAGCTTGCCACCCAACGACGTATCGCTGCCCAACAACGGACGCACCGGAAGTTGTACGAGCCGCGAACTACGACGTCATTGAAATTGACCAGGAGCCATCGGTGTTTCACGAAGGGGACGTGCATTCGCCCGCAGCTTCTTTCCGAAAGCTGCCACGGAGAATCCTACTGTGATTCCATGGGCTGTGGTCCATCGTGCGGCTGTGATTCATGCATGGCACCGGGATGTGCTCCATGTTATCCCTGTTTCGGTTATGGCTTGCCATGGCATCGTCTGTTCGGAACGTTGGAGTATTCGATGGTGTGGCGTACTCGAACAATTGCTCCCTCCACTGATCACAACAAGTCCCACGGGCACAGCCGTAGCGAACGCTGGTGTGTTGGGCCAGGCTTCCACCAGCACCCTCGTCGGCGGACGCTATCGAAGTGAAATGACATCTGGAGGTCGGGCACAGTTGGGAATTTGGATGGATGAGGCCCACTGCAATTCGGTCCTACTGCGGTTTTGGGCTAGCGGTCGTGAATCGATGAACTTTTTCGCGGACCAAACCGACGGCGCGTTCGTCGCCGTCCCATTCAACAACGCAGCCGATAATGCCACACCCACGGCTTTGTTGGTTGTCGAGCCTCAGCAAGCGCAAGGCAGCATTAACATCCAGACACGTTCGGAGCTCTACGGCGGCGACGCGCTGTTGCGACGCCTTTGCAGAACCGGCCTGGGCGGACGCGTGGATGCGTTTTGGGGATATCAAACCGCACGCATCAACGAAGATCTGACGATTGCGATCGATACCGTCGGGCTTGATGGTGGAAACCGCGAAGGGCAACGCCTCCAGATCAATGACATCTTCGATGCGAAAAACGAATTCCATGGAGGCACGTTTGGATACGAAGGGTTCTACCGTGAAGGGTGTTGGTCTTGGCACTTGTTAACCAAACTGGGGCTTGGCTCAATGCAGCGGACGGCGACGATTCGAGGGACGACGACGCGAACCAGCGGCGGCATCTCCGCGATTGACGATCAAGGATTTTTCGCCCGAGACACGAACATCGGCGTTCACAGCAGCAGCGAATTTTCGGTGGCACCGGAAATCAACCTGACGCTTGGATATATCCACCGTCCCGGCATGGACTTCACGTTCGGATATAACTATCAACTGTACACCAATGCAATTCAGCCCGCGCAGTTGATCGATACGACGACCACCGACCTGAATGATCCCGCGATAACGCGTCCTCGCGTGATTCTTCGCGACAAGGACTACTATGTCCATTCGCTAAATTTCGGCTTCAACTGGCACTATTAATAGTTCGCTGCGACCGGCTTTTATACGTCGCGTGGCCGAAAATGAGGTGATTCGCTTCATGAAATGCAAAAGCATCATTCCAGACCACGCACGGTATAACCCGACGGCGGCGAGTTTCAGAGAATCGACTTGCTCTCCCAGCCGGGCGAGCCGGTCATGTCATTGTGGGATTCAGGCACGCAGGTTCGACATAGCCTTTGCCGCGTCGCGAATCTGTCGTAGCGTATCGAGATGATTCTCGGTCCAGCGAGTGGAGACGCTGGGATGTTCCTCGTCGTCTCCCAGCCCCGCACTGGTGGCGGCGCCGACACGTTTCAAAATCGCATCGCGAATTCTCGACGCGTCCTCGATGCCCTCGATCCGACCGGCATGCATATTCATCTCGCCCGATTGTTGACTGTGACCTCCTCCGCCGGCGGTTTCCACGACGACGTCGGCGATATTCAACAATCGCTGCAGCGGTCCTTGAGTGACTTTGACGTTTTGCACGTTCTCGAAGGTGATTGTTGTTTCGCGGATCACCCAAATTCCGCGTCGCAGCCGCATGCTGCGGTCGCTGAAGACATACCACGTGGTATCGTAACGTAAATGGATGGTTAAATACCCGACAATCCACAACACCACCAGCAACATGGCGAAGGGAACCAGCAGCCACATGAACCTGATATCGCTGCTGATCGCGAAGCTGACGGTGACGACGATCGCACTCAGCGCGAGCAAGCTCATGGTGATCCAAAACGGAATCAACAGGTAACGCAGAAAATTTGCCGCCGGTTTCCGCGATACGATTGCTTCCTGATGAAGGGCCGGTAACTGGGGTGCCTCGCGAGGAACGCGGAACAGTTCACTGAGCAAGCCCCAAATACCGTCGTACAACCATGGCATTGGCGGCTGAGGCGACGTGGCGGAAGCTTCAAACATCGTTTGCCTCCGATGAAGATTGCCGATTCGCTGGAGCCAACCGCACCAAAGCATCACGAATTTCCCGAAGCAACACCAATGCATCGTCCTCTTGCGACGCCGTCGTTGATTGGTCGTCATCCGCGTCGCTGCGAGTCCCACGCATTTTGGCATACAGGTGATCGCGAAGCGGTTCGGCCGCCAGTATCCCTTCGATGCTCATTTCCGGCGTAGCGCTTCCCGAAGCGGTCTGCACCGACAACGTGGCCAAACCGAACCATCGTTGAACAATGTTCCGCGACAGATGGATATCCTGAATCCGCCGATAGGTCAGATAGATTTCCCGCCGAAACAGCACACCCCACTGCATGGCGATGCCGCTGTCGTCGAAGCGGTACCGCAGGGTGACGTACTTGCAAGCCAAAGGTATCAACGCGATTGGAAACAGAGGCCCGGCGGCCAAACTGGTCAGGGCGTAGTAACGCATCAATGATGGATCAGGCCGCGTTAGTTCCTCGACGCGCAGCCGATCAGGCCCGCGACCGAAGCTTCCTTCATGTTGCGACTGCGTGTCGTCGCTGGGGGATAAAGGCATGGTGATATGACGTCTTTTAGCAATAATGAACGTGTTTGATGTTATACCGTGCGTGTTCGCTCTGGGTTGGGATGGTCGCGATTGCCACGTGGTTGACGCCAACTGCGAGTCGCATCAATCGCTGATTGTTGATCGTGCGTCATTATGACCGTTTTTTGTGAGTGATATCAACCGAGTCACGCCGTTCGTCAAACGACGAATTGGGACGCCCCGCAGCCAACACCGTCGGCTCAGGTTTTGGAAGACGCATCAAGCCGGACAAAGTTTTACCGTGCGTGGTCCGAAATAATGCCGTCACGTTAAATGAAGCGAATCACTTCATTTCTGACAACGCGACGTATATACCGTGCGTGGTCCGAGATGATGCCTTCACGTTACATGAAGCGAATCTCTTCATTTCTGACAACGCGACGTATCTCGCGAAACAATGGTTCAATGTCGGTGTCTCATCCCGTACAATGGACAATGATGCAAATGCACTGAGCGTTTGACTCCCGCCGTCCAATTCCCTCCATTTAATTGCAACGGAATCGACATGAGAGGTCTGCTATCCGTTTCGTTGATCCTCAGCCTTGCGATGACGCAGTGCCAGACGCTGGCTGTTGATTATCTAGAAGATGTGAAGCCGCTGTTGGAAACGAAGTGCTACGCGTGTCATGGAGCCGTGAAACAGGAAGCTGACTTGCGACTGGAAACGCGGGAGTTGATGCTTCAAGGCTTCGAGGTCGTCGTGCCGGGGGATGCAAACCAAAGTCAACTGCTGCATCGCGTCTCCAGCACCGACGACGATCGCATGCCGCCACCGGACGAGGGCTCGCCACTGAAGCCCCACGAAATTGATCTGATACGAAAGTGGATCGATTCGGGGGCGGAAGCTCCCCACGAGCCGATCCCGGTTGCTCCGTCGGAGCACTGGGCATTCCAGAAGATCATTCGTCCGGCGGTGCCGGATGTCGGCTCGACTGGAACGGATGGAAAACAAGCGTTTATATCGAGCGTGGTCCGAAATGATGCCTTCGCGTTAAATGAAGCGAATCACCTCATTTCTGACCGCGCGACGTTTAATGTCGTCGATCAATTTTTGGAAGCGGAACGTCGGAAGAATGGTTTGCGAACGCAATCCGCCGCGCCACGTTCGATTGCCATTCGGCGATTGTATTTAGATTTGGTCGGTTTGCCTCCGACAGTGGAGCAGCTCCGAGATGACCGTCCGTGGGAAGAAATCGTGGACGAGTTGTTGTGCAGTCCACAACATGGCGAGAGCGTTGGGCAAGGCATTGGATGGACATCTGGCGTTACAGCGACTGGTACGGTTTGGGTGCGCAGTTGCGAAACAGTCAGAAACATTTGTGGCACTGGAGAGACTGGATCGTCCGCTCGCTGAACGAAGACAAGGGTTACGACCGGATGATCATGGAGATGCTTGCCGGCGACGAACTGGACCCAACGAATCCCGACGTTGTTGCCGGGACCGGCTTTCTGGCGCGTAATTATTACTTGTTCAATCGGACCACTTGGCTCGACAGCACGATCGAGCATACGGGAAAGGCGTTCCTCGGCCTGACGATGAACTGCGCGAAATGTCACGATCACAAATACGATCCGATCACGAACATTGACTACTATCGCATGCGGGCGATCTTCGAACCGCATCAGGTTCGCTTGGACCCTGTTGCGGGGACAACGGACCTGGAACAAGACGGCTTGCCGCGCGTCTTCGATGACCATTTGGAGATCAAAACGTTCCTGCATCGCAAGGGTGATCCGGCGAATCCCGACAAAGAAACCGTCATCACACCTGGCGTCCCCGGCTTGTTTACTTCGTTCGAATCGGCGATCAAGCCCGTTGATCTTCCAGCTTGGGCGTTCGCTCCGGGAACTCGAGATTACTCCGTTGCTGACCGGATCGAAGCGGCGCGCCAGCGGGTCGAACAAACCGATCGGGAGCTGAAGTCCGCGCGAACGAAGCTTGATGAACTTCAAAGAATGACGTCGACCGAGGTTAAGACAGCCAATCGGTCCGACGGGAGTTCACAGGTTGTTGTGGAGGACAGTTTTGATGCCCCAAGCCCCGATGTCTGGGAAGTCGTGGGGGATGGCTGGAAGTTCGCTGACGGTGCGCTTCTGCAAACGGTGAGTTCGCGAGAAAAGCATTTTGTTCGCTTGCTTAAACCGCATCCGCGTGATTTTGATTTGACGTGTCGCTATCGCACGACGGGAGGCGATACCTACAAATCGGTGACGTTCCGTTTTGACGACTCGGTCGACGGCAGTTTCAACAACTTTGTCTATTCCAGTGCTCATGCGCCCGGTCCCAAGGTGCAGGTGGCCTTCACGCGTGGCGGCCAGACAACTTATCCCCCCGAGGGACGTAAAGCAGAGAAGATCGAATTGAATCGGGAATACGAACTTCGCTTTGCCGTCCGCGACACATTGGTCAATGTTTGGCTCGATGGTTCGTTTTTGCTTGCGTACAGGTTACCTAGCCGAAAAGACAATGGGTTGCTTTCCATTTCGGGTTTCGATGCGACGCTGGCTCTGGAACACTTCCGATTGCGAAGCTTAGGGGCGGACGAGGTGTTAAGTGAAGAGGATGGGAAGTCGCCCGAGACGCTGGAATCCGCCAGGCATGCCATCGAGATCGCAGAGGCCAAACGGAAAGCGGCTCAGGCGGCTGAGCAGGCTCTTGCCGCAACGGTGGATGCCCAACAATTGGAATTTGGGGGGCAAGCAACCGACGAACAGAAGCAAGCAGCCGCGAAGAACGCAGCCATTCAGGAAGCGATCGCAAAGCAAGCCGAAGCCGACGTGGAGCGACTTTCTGCGGGAGACGACCAGAAGAAGCGGAGCACGGCCGAATCAAAGTATCAAGCGGCCGCTGAACAATTAAAGAAGGCTCGTGACGGAAGCGTCAGCTACACCCCGATTCATGCCTCCAAGAAAGCCCTCGAAACACCCGAACACAACGATTCGACTTACGGACCGACTTATCCCCGGCAGAGCACCGGGCGTCGACTGGCGTTGGCTCAATGGATGGTCGCCCGCGAGAATCCGCTGACGGCGCGCGTTGCGGTCAACCACGTATGGCTCCGCCATTTCGGCGAACCTCTGGTTGAGTCGGTGTTCGATTTCGGATTGCGGACCGATCGCCCGGTGCATCAGGAGTTGCTTGATTATTTAGCCACGGAACTGATGGATTCCGGCTGGAGCCTTCGTCATCTGCATCGCTTGATCGTGAATTCGGCTGCTTATCGGATGTCGTCGACGACACGTGATGCCGATCCGACGACGATCGCGAACGATCCGACAAATCAGTACTTGTGGCGAATGCATACGCGGCGAATGGAAGCACAACTGATTCGCGACAGCCTGTTGCATCTGGCGGGTGAACTGGATTTGACCGCTGGAGGACCATCGGTGCAGCCCGGCCCCAGCAGCAAGCGACGGAGTCTTTACTTCCTTCATTCACGCGATCAACAAGACAAGTTTCTGTCGATGTTTGACGACGCCGATTTGTTGCAATGTTATCGTCGCAGCGAAAGCATTGTCCCACAACAGGCGCTGGCATTGGCCAACAGCGAGCTTTCGCTGACGATGGCGGGGCGAATCGCGCGGCGTCTGGCCGAGGAAACGGAAGAGAAGCCGCTGGAGACTTTCATCGATCGTGCGTTTGAAATGCTCTTGGCACGCGTGCCGTCAGACAGCGAACGTGACGCCTGTTTGAAGTTTTGCGATCAATTGGGTAAAGGGGATTCGTCGAGTACGAACGCTGAAGAGGCCGTCGCAAGCGGACGTCGTGTTCGTGAACGCTTGA
This sequence comes from Pirellulaceae bacterium, assembly GCA_041399105.1. GTDB lineage: Bacteria > Planctomycetota > Planctomycetia > Pirellulales > Pirellulaceae > Rosistilla. Next base: position 73,619 of record JAWKTL010000022.1, read on the forward strand.
TCCATGCATTGCTGAACCACAACGATTTTATTTCGATTCGTTAAGAGATCCTTTCATGAGTCTGTTGCAGCAACGTCGTCATTTTCTCTCGCAGTCGGGTCTTGGCCTGGGATCGATCGCCCTGTCATCGATCTTGTCGTCCGATCGTCCAGTGACGGGGATGGGCTTGTCGGAGCCCGACGGTCGACCGCATTTCGCACCGAAGGCGAAGAGCGTTATCTGGTTGTTCATGCGAGGGGGTGTCAGTCATATGGAGAGCTTTGACCCCAAGCCGATGCTGAACGAATATGCCGGCAAGTCGATCGACGAGACTCCATTTAATAATGTCGACGATCCTGAAAAGCTGAAGCGCGTTCGCGTGGTTGTCGTCAACGACGCCAATGGGCAACAACGTAAGATGCTCTATCCATTGCAGGTGGGCTTCAAACCTCGAGGTGAAAGCGGAATCGAAGTCAGCGATTGGTTCGAGCATATTGGATCGTGCATTGATGATATTGCGGTTGTTCGCGGGATGTGGACCACGGACGACAATCATGGCGCGCAAGTGCAGTTTCATTCGGGGCGACACATGCTCGATCCGCGGGTGCCCACGATTGGGGCGTGGATCAATTATGGCTTGGGAACGCTGAACGAGAATCTTCCGCAGTTCATCAGCATGGGGCCTCGCTTCTTTGATCGACGCGATGGACACTATCTCGGTCCTGCCTACGACGCCGTGCAACTTAAAGTGGACCCGAGCAATCCGTTGGACTACGCTCAGCCGCAACAGCCTGTGTCGGCCAGGGAGCAACAATTGGGCTTCGAGCTGGTTCGCGAATTAAATCGGATCAGCGATGAAAGCTACCCGCAGGATGCCGCTCTGGATGCGCGGATCAAATCGTACGAATTGGCGTTTCGGATGCAGACAGCGGTTCCGAATGTCATTCGCTTTGATCAAGAAACGGAAGCGACAAAGAAATTGTACGGCTTCGATCAGAATGAGACGCGTCCCTTTGCGGAGCAACTGTTGACGGCGCGTCGTTTCGCCGAACAGGGAGTCCGTTTCATTCAGATCATGCATGGGGATGGCGCGGCGGGGGCGTGGGATCAGCATTCCAATCTTAAGGACATGCACAGCAAGTTGGCGATGCAGGTGGACCGCCCAATCGCCGGGCTGCTGACCGATTTAAAGCAACGCGGAATGCTGGATGAAACGCTCGTCGTCTTCGCGACCGAGTTTGGCCGGACACCCGGCTCCCAGGGGACCAATGGCCGCGATCACCATCCGTACGGTTTCAGTGTTTGGTTGGCTGGCGGCGGGATTCGTGGCGGGATTGCTCATGGCGCGACCGACGAAATCGGCTTTCATGCGGTGGAGAATCCTCATTACGTCACCGATATTCACGCCACCATCATGCATCAACTGGGACTTGATTCGCACCGCATGGAAGTCGCCGGGCACAAGCGATTGGAGCAGGACTTCGGGCACGTGATTCGAGAAATTCTCGTTTAAGAATCCATGCGAAATCCCCGCAGTTGGCGCTGTCGGCTCTCGTTTATTGGGATTGTTTCTAAGTTGCCTGCCGTCATTGGCTCCCTCAACCATTAAGAATCGACGCATCAATAACTGTCGAATTCATCATGGGAGGGCAATTATTTCTGAACGGATTCTAATGAGCGCTTTTGATGTTATCTTGCGCCAATGTTTCTCAATTCACCTTGCGACCTGGTCGCTCTAAGAAACGAGCAAATCGACTATTTGATCGAGCAAGCTTTCAAAGTCGATCGGTTTGGTGTGGTAAGCGTTACAGCCGACCTGCTGGGCATGTGGACGATCATCGACCATCGCGTGGGCTGTTAACGCAATGATGGGGACATCGGCGGTCGCTGGATGTTTTCGCAACTGACTGGTCGCTTCCCAACCATCCAGCTCCGGCATATTGATGTCCATCAAGATCAATGCCGGGTGCGAGTCGATGGCGATATCGACAGCCTGCTGTCCCGTTGCGGCCTTGAGGACGGCAAATCCATGATGTTGCAGCATTTTATCGACCATGTCGCGGATATCTTCGTTGTCATCAGCGATAAGAATTGTCGTCATACACGTCGGTCTCGGCGGAGAAGTGGGATTCCGATCACATGGAGGCAACCGGCTGCCCCAAGCAATGCAACGGTTATGCCGACAATATCACTGTGGTTGATAAAGTTTGCCGCTTGCGAAGAGTTCGGCGATTAAGTCAACCGTGTTTGCTAGCCGATGTTTTCACTGTGAGCCAAGAAGGGAATCACAATTCCAGCAGGGATTCGCTGGTGCCATTATGTGGATAACGCGACACGGTCGGTCAGTCTTCAAATGTTGAGCCGCATTTGAGGCTGTTTTTGCCCCGATCGCGTGTGAACCACATCGCCCAGCCGCAATCAGACTCGTGGATGCGGCCTCGTAGACCCCATTACCTGGACTGACATTGTGACCTTGCAGATTCCCGATTACCTTCGAATTCACGCAGACGATAGTGTCTCCTCCCGAAAGTTGGTCAGCGGTGACGACATGTCCGCCTTTTGGCAGGCTTATGTCGACGTCACAGGCTGGAGGGTTGAAGCGTCATCGGATTGGAAATTGCAACGGCCCCACCTGTTGCCGGCTTTCAATCATGGCATGATGGACTTCGACTCGACCGACCAGATACCGGCGGTTTCCAAAGGGGCAGCTCAAAAGCTTGCCGAAGCCGCGTCGCGAATCGCCGTCCGTCTGCGTGAATTCGAGGCGACCATGCGCGTCGACCAAGCGGCTTCCGCCGTCGATGACTTTCGGAAAGTAGGGGCTTCTCCCGCACAGTCCCTAGCGGATCGCTTGCAAGACATTCTTCAGGACACCGCATTGGCGACAGGTGGCGACGCCGTCGGACTTTACTTGCTTGACGATGATACGCAATTTCTCAAGCTGCGAGCGGCGATCGGCTTGCCCGCGTCAAGACTCTCCGATCCGCCAAGGATGTTACGCGGCGCGCTGGGGGATCTGGAGGCGTTGGTCTCCTCCGTGGTGACGATTGAAGATATCGCGCGGATGCCGCATTGGCAAAGCCCTGAAGATCGCGGAGCGGCGCTGGTCGTCGCCATTCGACAAGGGGACCTGCCCGTGGGAACGCTGTGGATTTGGAGCGATCAGCCACGAGATTTTAAACCGTCGCACGAAGCATCGGCTCGACTGGCGTCCGAACGACTTTCGTTGGAACTGCAGCAGGAGGCGCGTCGCGAGCAGGATGGTCAGGCTAAAGAGTATCGCCGACAACTTCGCTCCGCCACGGCTTGGCAGCATCGGCTACTTCCAGCTAGCGTTCCCCTGGATGCTTGTTGGGAAGCATCTGGTTGGACGGAGTCGACAAACGATTTGAGCGCTCAGTGGTACGCGTGGGACGTTCTCCCGGACGGCAATATCGCCATCGCCTTGGCGTCCGCCGAAGCGTCCGGCATCGAAGGGGCTTTGATTGCCGCCGCATCAAGAACCGCGTGGCAGGCGCACTGCGGATATCGACATCAGACACATCAGTTGCTCAGTCGCGTCAACGACACCTTGTGGCAATCCTCGACAGGCGAGCAGCGGACGGGAATGATCTACGCCAAGATCGATCCCGAAACGGGCGAGGGGCAGTACTCAACCGCCGGTCATCTTCAGGCGTTCGTCGTTAACAAGTTTGGATACCGACCCGTCTGCACTGAATGCGAATCGTTGGGACACGATCCAACGTTGCGTCTGCAAAGCCGAGCAATTCGTCTGTTGCCGGGCGATTCCCTCGTTCTCGTCAGTCACGGGTCGATCACCTCGAACGATCTGCCGCAAGCGGGACGACTGACCCAGCAGGAGATCGTGTCTTGTATTCATGAACAGTGGCCGAACTCCGAACAAGCATTGGCGAGTTTGCGACGACAATATGCAACCTTGGGTAAGAGCGGCGAAGATCGAAGCATCGTGATCCTGCATCATAAGTGCGGTTAGGTCACATTGCGCGGTGATTAGGCATCGCAAGCACGGAATTCACGGTTTTCGGTCGGTTTCAATCCACTTGGCTGCGGCCTGTTGCGAGGCTGCGAACCAGGGCGAACGCACTTTAGCGAGTCGCGTTCGCCCTGGTAAGCTTTATGGTTAGCTTTGATTTTGACGAATCAATTTAATAATCCCCGAAGGATCGGGGAGTCGCTTGGCGACGACTTCCAGATCGTCTTGTCCGGAACTGGATATTCCAATGCCGCCCACGTTCAGCCAACGTTGCATGATCGTTTGATCGAGTTGAATATTGCGAACGTCGTCATGCTGGACTTCCGATGTGTCACGAGAAATGATTCCCTCTTTGTAGATCGTCCGATCATCGGTTACGGTCAACGTGGTGAAGCGACTTAAGAGGGTCCAGTATCCGATCGTCACGGCGATTGCCAGCAAGATCGCTGCGCAAACCCACATCAGCAAAGAAGCGGGTCCCAGCACTGGTGTGTCGTTTAGGGCGACGCCAGCGACGACGGTCCCGGTGAACGAAAGAACGATCAGGATGATCGAGGCGACGCCCAGAATGAAGATGCCCAGTGCCGCTGCCGGTCGCGAACGAAAGATGACTGGATGAATGCGAGCAAGCGTGCGTTCTTCCGGTTCGGTCGCAATACGATTTTGGTTTTCGGCGTCGTCCGTTATCTCTTCGACCGCCGAAACAATGGCCGTCGGCATTTCCATTTCGAACGGCTTGTCACAGTGCGGGCAGATGATGGGGCCGCCCGCCTGGTCGATCGTCCCGTCGACTTGTTTCTTGCAATAGGGACAATTCATCGTCAGGACTTGCATTTCGTCGGCTCCCATGATCAGTATTCATTTCGGCAACAACATCGCCGCTGGTCCGCATGCCGGATCGCTTCTTCAGTGAATGGGCATGAACATTCGTCTCTCAACGCACATTTCATACCAGCGATAGGTGAAAACGGATCGTTGGCCCCGAGGAATGCGGCGAATCCTGCGGGCCAATGAACCGTCTGCTTCGAAAAATCGTGATCATTCAGCTTTTTTGCTGGTCAACGAGCACTAGGGTTCTCTTTGCCGCCCGGTGCGATACGATATTGCAAGCGAACTTTTCGCACGACGTGAGCTTTCGTTTAATTTGGCAGGAGTCAGCCGAAATGGTTATCAGCAACTTTCGTTTCTCGCCTCTGATCCTCGCCTTGCTGGCCATCGGTTTCTTGGCGTCAGTTTCGTTGGGGCAGGATGAGCCCCCTGCGGATGCGGCGATTTCGTTGGTGGAGTCGGCGGATGACGAGACAGCCGACTGGATAGCAACCATCGACGGCTGGTTCGGAACTTATCTAGTCGGTCCCTTGGCGAAACTCTTCTTCTACGATTTTCACACGGGGATTCCATTTGTCGTCGCTTGGCTTCTTGTCGGCGGTATCTTTCTTACCTTGCGGATGGCCTTCATCAACATTCGCGGGTTCTGGCATGCGATTCGTTTGACACGCGGCGACTACGATGATCCCGAAGATGTCGGGGAGGTTTCCCATTTTCAGGCGCTAGCCGCCGCACTGAGCGCTACGGTTGGCTTGGGCAACATCGGTGGGGTTGCGGTCGCGATTGGACTCGGTGGTCCTGGAGCGGCCTTTTGGATCTTCATCGTCGGATTCTTGGGAATGAGTACGAAGTTTGCCGAATGTTCATTGGGGCAGATCTATCGAACGACCGACGGCGCGGGACATACGCTTGGCGGTCCGATGCGTTACTTGCGGGCCGGCTTGGACGAACTAGGAATCGGATTGCTGGGAACATTGTTGAGCACTTTGTTTGCAATCTTGTGCATCGGCGCAAGCTTTGGCGGCGGGAATGCCTATCAGGTTAGCCAGTCGTTGTCGGCGATCAAAACGGAGGTTGTTTTTCTGCAGGATTATCCATGGGTTTACGGGATCGTTCTGGCCGCGGCCGTCGGCGCGGTGATCATTGGCGGCATCAAATCGATTGGTAAAGTGGCTTCACGAATCGTCCCATTGATGTGCTTTGCCTATGTGATCGCCGCGATGTGGATTTTGCTTCAAAACCTTTCCGCAATTCCGGCTGCCTTTCGTTTGATCATATCGAGCGCGTTTGAACCGTACGCGCCATTGGCGGGCGGATCGATCGCGGTTCTAGTGATGGGGATCCAGCGTGCCGTTTTCAGTAACGAAGCGGGAGTCGGTTCTGCGGCCATCGCGCATTCGGCCGCAAAGACGAAGGAACCAGTCAGCGAGGGAATTGTTGCGTTGCTGGAACCATTCATCGATACGATGGTCGTCTGCACCATTACCGCGTTGGTTCTTGTCGTCAGTGGCACCTACAACGCAAGTCCGCCGGATGAGGCGGCGAAGGATCGATTTGCTTTCGTCGATATCCATTCCCCTGATACCGTCGTCATGTCGGTCTTTGGATCGATCGATCCGCAGACGCCCGTCGATCAACAGGCAGAAGCGGCGAGAGTGAAGCTGAACGAGATGATCGCGGCAAAAGAGGGAGCAGGTATGACGCTGATTGCATTTCGCAGCAGCGGATTCCATTGGTTTGGTTACATCCTTTTCGCAGCCGTCGTCCTGTTCGCGTTCTCGACGTGTATCTCGTGGTCGTACTACGGCGAACGATGCTGGGTCGGGCTGTTCGGATCCGAAGCGTCGATGATCTACAAGATCTTGTTTGTGATCTTCACGTTTCTGGGTTCGATTGTGACGGCAACGAACATTCTCGACTTCAGCGACCTGATGATTCTTGGCATGTCACTTCCGAACCTGTTCGGCGTCTTTTTGCTCAGCGGAGTCGTGAAACGAGCGCTCGATGGGTATTGGAAGAAATACAAAGCGGGTGAGCTGAAACGGTTTTGATGCAATCTGAATACGAATAACGGCACGTTGCATGTGCCCCAGAATTGGTTCCATGCAACGTGCCGCTGCCGTTTGCCCCGTAACAAAATTGCCCCATTCAATGATATCGACCGTCCCGCACGCAAACTTGCCGGGAAACAAACCGCTGGCACGCTTCGCAGATGCAGGATTATTGATGGCAACGATTAAGCCAATAAATGAGGTCTATGGCGTTGATTGCGGTTCAATAGATCCACACGAATGGCGGTTCATAGCAACATCATGAGACCAGATCGCGAAGGATCTGTGGTAAGACATTCCAGGTATCCATATACGTCGCTTCCAGTGGGACATTGATGTAGAAGTCGTTTTTAAGGAACAGCGGCATTTCCGGAATGGATTGTCCCACCGTAAATGGTTCGACATAGGCGGTCTTAATTGGCTCGGCTTGATACGCAGCCAGCGTTAACTGGCGATCTTCGGGGAGAGCAAACGGTTCGTCGCTGATCTCGTCCCAGATCACTTTATGGATTCCTTGCGGATCGCGAGGGCTGGGCGGAAATGGGTCGATCACCAACAGATTAATCGTGTCATACAACAGGTCGACGGTTTTTTCGACGAATGTCCGTATGGCATGACGAGAATGCTTATTGCCTGGAGAAACGAGTTCGACGACAGCAACAACCTTCCCAAGCGAATGGCGAACCACAACACGATTCGCTTTCGCGGCATAGCGATCGACTTCGACAGGGATCACAAATTCCGTTTTCGGTTTTGGCGGAGCTTCGGTAAGTGTTGCGGTGTTGCCTTCGCTGGCTGGAAACACGATATCATTTTGCTGCAGCGTGACCACATCCGGTTCGGGACCGCCAATGACTTGTTCAGCCATGGCGATCATGCCCTTCGGCAACAGTCCATCGTTCAAGCGATCCATGATCGCAGCAATCCATCGAAAGTGAAAGTTATGATAGATCCCGGCTTGGACGCGAGACCAGTCGTGCATGGGCATGAGAGTAACTCCCAGGGCTTCGTTTATTGATGCTGCAATCCGTCATCTGCCTGTGTAAAGGATAGCCGATCTCGCAAGCGTTTGCCAAGTCGATCATGTGGACACGCTGGCGAGGAATTGTCGAGTGAACTCGCTACGCGGGTCGGAGAAGATCTGTTCAGGCGGCCCCGTTTCAATAATCTGTCCTCCATTGAGAATCGCGACGCGATCAGCGACCGATCGAGCGAATCCCATCGCGTGGGTGACGACAATCATGCCTTGCCCGCTGGTTGCTAGATCGGCCATGACGCTGATGACCTCCGAGGTTGTTTGCGGATCGAGCGCGCTAGTCGGTTCGTCAAAGAGAATGGCATCGGGTTTCATCGCCAGCGTCCGCGCGATTGCGACACGTTGTTGCTGGCCTCCGGACAAAGCGGTGGGACTTTCATCTTCCTTATGCGCCATTCCAACGCGTTGCAGCAACTGCCGAGCATTGGCGACCGCTTGTTCGCGTGATTGTTTCAAAACATGAATGGGTCCTTCAATGACATTTTCCAGAACCGTACGATGAGGGAACAAGTTGAACTGTTGGAAGACCATGCCAACCCGTCGGCGTATCCGTGCCAATGCCTGATCACGCAGAGGTCCTGGATTCGCATCGAGCAAAATTTCGTCGACGCAAATCGTCCCCGAATCGAAACCCTCCAATCCATTGATCGTTCGCAGGAGCGTGCTTTTCCGCTTCCCGACGGACCAAGCAAGACACAGACTTCTCCTTTCGCAACGGAGAGTGAAACGCCACGCAAGACTTCCACCGCACCGTATCGTTTGACGAGGTTGTTGATCTGAATCATTTTCGCTGACCTCGATTGAGTCGATTTTCCAGATGGCGAGCCAGAGAGAAAGAGGGTAGCTCATCGCTAGGTACAAGAACGCCGTCAGAATGCCCAGTTCGACAATCGCTCCCGTGCTACGAGCCTGGATGTAGTACTCCTTTGAAACTTCGACAACGGTGATCACTGAACAGACGGCGGTGTCCTTGAAGAGTGCGATGAAATCATTGGTCACCGGCGGAATCACCAGTCGAGTCGCTTGCGGGATGATCACCCGACGGACAGCCAAGTTGCGGCTCATGCCGAGCGACAACGCGGCTTCCATTTGGCCGCGTGGAATGGCTTGCAGTCCGGCGCGGTATATTTCCGCTTCGTAGGCGGAGTAGTTGATGGCCAATCCCATTACAGCCGCCCAAAACGCATGGATGGAGATTCCAATCTCCGGCAGCAGGAAGAAGATGACGTAAAGCTGTAAGACCAATGGCGTACCGCGAACCAGTTCGATGTAAATCGACGCGAACCACGCGAACACCTTCGGCCCATACTGGCGAACGAGCGCTAACATTAATCCTGCGATGACGGCCAAAGGCATTGCGGTCACGGCAGAGTGCGATCGTCATCCCCGCAGCCCGCACCAGCAAATCGCCACGCTGAGCGATCACTTCCCAACCGCGCACCGCACGGTAACTTTCAACGGCGGATGCGTCGGATGCATCGATTGGGTTTACTGCCTGCGCCGTAAACTCGCCGTCGGTGTTTACCTCCAGCACGCTGTGCTTGCTGCTCGTTCCAAAGATCATACTTTGCGAGAATGCGATGCAAGCTGCCATCATGCATCGCATCAAGGATCGCCGCATTGATCGCTTTCAAGAGTTCCGGTTCATTTTTGCGAACCATCACCACATAAAAACCTCGACCGACCGGGTCGCCGACCGGTCGCAGTTCAGGAAATCCGCTCTTGAAGAATGTCCAGACGGGCAGATCCTGAAGGTTGGCGTCGATGCCATCGACCGCCAGTTCCGTCCCCGCATCGCATCGGTTGCACCGTCAAACAAGACGATATCAACATTCGGCGCGTGCTCCAAAAGATAATCATGCGGCCGAACCGCCGAGGACGCAGACTCGCCGCCGTTGACCGTCGGAAGCTTCCCGCAGATCGTCCCAAGATGTCAACGCGGAATCTTCACGACGTCCCAGCAACTGAAGCTGGTAGATATAGTACGGGATGCTCAAGCCAAAGCGATCGGCTCGCTCGGGAGACCATTCGTAACCATTAAGCACGATGTCGATATCGCCTCGATTTAAGAGATCGGGAAGCTTGTCCCATTGCCCCTGAGTGAACTGAGGACGCACTCCGATCCGCGTGGCTAGCCGGTCGGCGATTTCAACCTCGAACCCGATCCGTCGACTTGCGTCATCCGGCGAAGGAAAAACAAAAGGCCCTCCGCCTTCCTCATCCGCGCTCCCAGCGTAGAACACCTCGCTGCCGAATTTCAGCGAGCCCGTCATTCGCACGAATCGATGCCGCACAGAATAGCAAGGCGACCGCAATCGCCGACATATATACCGTCTGTCTCACATCATTGTTCCCGTAAGCGGAAAAACGCGATTGCGAAGTTTTCGTCAATTTAGCAGCGACGCTGAGGTTGGAGCAATCGGCCACCGGCAACCCGACCGTAGGTTCGCCATCACACTCTTGAAGGAAGCCGCTTCAGGCACAGGCACGCAGCGATTCGACGAACGAATATCTTTCAAAGAAGAACGTAGAGCGACCACGTCGCAAGGCCAACTGAAAAACTTAACGCGATATATACGTCGCGTGGCCGAAAATGAGGTGATTCGCTTCATTAAATGCAAAAGCAAAATTCCAGACCACGCACGGTATAACATCAAACGCGGTGATAACTGATGTAAAATCGTTCTCTTAGACAATATTCCACATCCCTCGTCTTGCTTACTTGCGTCGACGGGTTGTCCGTAACATCATAGATCAGCTCTAGTCTATCGGCTCTGCTTGTCACTTGATGGAGATATTCATGAATAAGATCCTTTGGAGGAAGCGACTCTCTCGCCGCGCGGTGCTGCGGGGGACGGGGGTCGCGTTGACGTTGCCTTGGCTCGATGCCATGGTTCCGGCGTTGGCGACGAAAGCGGAAGCCGCCGAAACACTGGCGCAGCCAAAACGTTTTGTTGCCGTGAACTATGGTCTAGGCTTTCACGGACCCAACTTGTTTCCGCAAGAGGCTGGAACAGATTACAAACTGACGCCGTATCTGGAGTTGATCCAAGAGCATCGCGATCAATTTACCTTGATCTCCGGGCTTTCGCACACCGAACAGAACGGCGCGAATGGTCATACGTCCGAGTTCACGATTCTGACGGCGGTCAAGCATCCAGGCTTGCCGGGTTTTAAAAATGGAATCTCCATCGATCAGTACCTCGCTGAAAAGTTGCAACCCGAAACGCGGTTTCCATCGCTGGTCCTGAACACGGGTGGGCGAGGTGATTCAATTTCTTGGTCGTCGACAGGGGTCAATTTGCCTTCGGCCGGGACACCGGAAGATCTGTTCAAAATGATGTTCGTGGTTGGAACGCCGCAGGAGGTCCAGAAGCAGACGGCGGAGTTGAAACGAGGACGCAGCATTCTTGATACGGTTAACGAGCGTGCGAAGAAGCTGCGGGGACAACTCGGTTCCCGCGATCAGGAAAAGTTCGAGCAATACGTTACAAGCGTCCGTGAGTTGGAGAAGCGTTTGCAATCGTCGCAAGCATGGGCTTTGAAAGACAAGCCTCGCGTCGATGTGCCGCCGCCGACGAACGTCACGGATCGACTTGATTTCGTAGCTCAAAGTCGCGTGATGCATCAAATGATCGCGTTGGCGTTGCAATCCGATTCGACGCGCATCATCACATTGAAGGCAACGGCGATGAATGATGTGCCCAAGCTGCCTGGAGTCGATACCGGTTGGCATGACCTGAGTCATCACGGACAAGACGAGCAGAAGATCGACGAGTTAAAACTGATCGAGAGTGCTGAGTTTCGTGAGATCAACGATCTGCTGTCGCAGTTGCGAGGGGCCAGCGAAGCGGATGGAAGCGTTCTGGACTCGACGAATTTGATGGTCTTGAGCAATCTTGGCAACGCCAGCAGCCATAGCTGGCGAGATTTGCCGGTGCTGTTGGCTGGCGGCGGATTCAAACACGGACGGCATCTCGTTGCCGGTGGCGTCGGCAACGATAACGCTCGCTTGTGCAATCTCTTCGTTCAAATTGCACAACGCATGGGAGTTCAAACCGATCGATTCGGTGACAGCGACGGAACTCGTATCGAGAGCATCGCCACGAATCAGTCAAAACGATTACCTTTTGAATTGGCGGCTTCATCGAAAGAGGCGTTGGGATGAACATGAAGCGTAGCGGGAGAATGAATTTACGAAATTGCGATCCATGTTCCATTGTGGCGGACGTTGTCCGGTACATCTTGCTTGGCTGTTGTTTAACATCCGCGCCCCTTGTTGCTGTTGCATCTGAGGTCACTCCCTTTCTGGAACAGCACTGCTTCGATTGCCACAATGACTCCACGAAGGAAGGCGGCCTGGACTTGACGTCGATCAACATTCAGAGTGACGGCCTTTCCGATGTGGGGTTGCTGGCGAAATGGGTGCGAATCTACGATCGCGTGCGGACGGGTGAAATGCCTCCCGCATCGACCGAAAGACCTCCAGCCTCTGAGTTGTCCTCATTTTTGCGACAAACTGCGGAGACGCTCAATGCAGCGCACCTCAAGCAGAAAGGGACCGTGCTGCGTCGGTTGAATCGTCACGAGTATGAACGAACGCTCAATGCGCTGCTCGGAACGAACGTTCAGGTTGCTGACTTGCTTCCCGACGATGGGCGTGCTCATGGATTCGACACCATTGGCGAAGCACTCGATCTCTCGCCCGTTCAGATTCAGCGATACATGGAAGCTGCCGGAATCGCGTTGGACGCCTGTGTCAACTTCGGTCCGGCTCCCGAAAGCAGCCTTCAATCGCTGACCTTTGACACTGGACGCAATGAACGCAATATCGGAAAGTCGTGGATCAAGCGTTCCGATGGCGCGGTCGCGGTGGTGACGGAGTGTTGTTCAGCGGTGAAGGTTTATGAATTGCAGATCCGTCACTCCGCGAATTATCGCGTGAAGCTTCATGTATCGGCGCATCAGTCGGACGAACCGATTGTCTACCGCGTCCACGCGGGGCGCGACTTCTTTGATTCGATGCCGTTGCTGAATGTCTACGAGGCTCAGCCCGGCGACGCGCAAATCAACGAGTTCCTCGTTCCCCTGCGTCCACAGGAAACCATCCGCTTGTGGCCCGAACTGCCAAAGTATTGGCTGAAGGATACGGAGATTCCCAAATACACGGGTCCCGGCATCGCGCTGCATAAACTGGAAGTCGAAGGGCCTCTGTATGCCGAATGGCCTTCGCGCGGTCACAAGCTGCGATTTGGCGACATCCCGGCGGAGGATACCGGCCCCAAGCATCAACGCGATAAATCTTGGTATCGGCCAGCTTACCGATTGGTCAGCAGCACGCCGGAAGAAGACCTGCGGCGGGTTCTCCTCCCGTTCTTGGAAGCTGCGTTTCGGCGTCCGGCGACCGATGAGATTGCCGAACCATTCATCGCGATCGGCATCGCGGAACTTGCGGACGGCGTGCGTCTGGATGATGCGCTCCGTACGGCGCAGATCGCAGCCCTTTGCTCGATTGACTTTCTCTATTTGCTCGAACCCGAAGGAACACTTGATGGCTTTGCACTCGCGTCACGCTTGAGCTACATGCTCTGGGGCCTCCCGCCCGACACCGAGTTGCTTTCGCTTGCCGCAAACCAGCAGCTCACGCAATCGGAAACACTGCGTGCTCAGACCGAGCGACTGCTGTCTGATCCGCGAGCCGACTACTTTTCGCGGAATTTTACCGATCAATGGCTGAACCTTCGCGAGATTGATTTCACGACTCCCGACAAACAGCTATATCCCGAGTATGACACGTTGCTCCGCCATTCGATGTTGCAAGAGACGCGATTGTTCTTTGATGAGATGCTGCAAAACAATCGTCCGGTCACCGAGTTTCTCGATTCGAATTGGACATACTTGAACGAGCCGCTGGCAAAGCACTATCGCATTGACGGAGTCGACGGCGTTGCCATGCGACGCGTATCGCTCAGACCGGAGCATCACCGTGGAGGAATTCTTACGCACGCGGCGGTGCTCAAGGTTTCGGCCAACGGCACGACCACATCGCCCGTCATGCGGGGAGCTTTCGTGCTCGATCGAATCCTCGGTGTCGAACCGCCGCCACCGCCGCCGGGGGTTCCTGGAGTCGAACCAGATATTCGCGGTGCGACGACCCTTCGGGAACAGCTTGAAAAACATCGCAGCTTGGAAAGCTGTAACGCCTGCCACCGCGTGCTCGATCCGCCTGGTTTCGCGTTGGAAAATTACGATGTCATGGGGGGCTGGCGAGAGAATTATCGAAGCTTGGGCAAATCGTTCCCGAAACCATCGGACGAATTGACGGGAGGAAGCAACGTCAGTTGGCGTGTCGGCCCTCCGGTCGATGCATCGGGTGAAACGGCGGCCGGGAAACCGTTTAACAACCTCGATGACTACAAGCAGATTTTGCTTTCTCAGCCGCAGAACTTCGTGCGTGCATTAGCGACCAAACTGGCCACCTACGGCTCGGGACGTGGCATGGGATTCTCCGATCGACCGGAACTCAATCGGATTGTCCAGCGAGTCAGTCAGCGAACTGGCGGGCTGCGCGATCTTGTGCATGAAGTTGTTCAGAGCGATTTGTTCCGTTCCAAGTAAGAACCTTCTCACCGTGATAGGCGGAATCACCATGTCACCTTCCAGCTCGGACCGTTCGGTCAATCGACGCACCGCAATAAGCGCAATCTTCGGCGCGGCTGCTGGTTTGTCACAGGCGAGCCGTAGCGTTGCGGAATCTCCCGCGCGTCGAGGTCGTTTGGGACTGGTGATGTACGATTGTGGCCTGCGCCGCAAACACATGAAGCAGCTCGATCCGGCGATCGACCTGTTCGAGCCATTGACATTCCTGAAGCACTGTCACCTTGTTGGTGCCGGAGGAATGCAGGTCTCGCTCGGCGTACTCGACGGCGCGACGGTAAAGTCACTTCGCGATTACGCCGATGCGCATGAGCTGTTCATCGAAGGAATTGTTCAGCCGCCCAAGGACGATGGCGATGCAAACCGCTTTGAAGCGGAGATACAGTCGGCGGCTCAAGTCGGCGCGTTGGCGGTTCGTACGGTGGTGATGCCGGGACGAAGGTACGAGCAGTTCAATTCGTTAGCGCAAGTCCGCGAAGCCGAACTGCGGGCTCGTCGGATGTTGGAACGGGCGGCTCCCATCGTTACGAAGCATCGTGTCCGCTTGGCGGTCGAGAATCACAAGGACCAGCGAATCGAGGATCGAGTCGCACTCTACGAACATCTGGCTTGCGAATACATTGGTGCGACTGTTGATACCGGCAATAGCTTTGCCCTGCTGGACGATCCCTATGAAGCGATCGAAGCCTTGTCGCCTTACGCATTTGCTGTCCACCTTAAAGATCAAGCGTTGCGAGAGTACGAAGAGGGCTTTCTGTTGGGTGACATTCCGTTGGGACAGGGGAGTTTTGATATCCCGCGCGTTGTTGCGATCCTTCAGCGAGCCAAGCCTGATATTCGCATTGCGCTTGAGGTGATTACACGCGATGCGTTGCGAGTCCCCTGCTTGAGCGAACGATATTGGGCGACGATGCCCAAGGTCTCGGGAGCCGATCTGGCGCGCAGTTTGAGATTCGTTCGCGAGAATACGAGCAACCGTGTTCAGTCGGTCAGTACGTTGACAATCGACGAGCAAGTGAAACTGGAAGACGCCAACATCGCCGCCAGCCTTGCGTTTGCCAGCGAGCATCTCACGCTTTGATCATCTCTGGAGACTCACGATGGACGCTTTTCCTTTGAACGCCTCTCGACGTTGTTTCATCAAATCATCGCTGGCCACCGCCGCCGGACTTTCGCAGGTGTTTCAGCCTTCAACAGCGCTTGCGGCAAACGAGCGTCTGCGTGTGGGAGTTGTTGGTACCGGAGTACGCGGGAAGTATTTGATCGGCAATCTGCCACCATCGGTGAAAGTAACGGCGATTTGCGATTGTTCCCAACTGCGTTTGGATAGCACTCTGCGTCCCAGCGGTCCTTTTAGAAACGTGCTGGAGCATTTCCTCGCGACGGACGCAGCGACGGTAGCGACATTTCACGACTATCGACGGATGTTCGATCAGCATGAGCTTGATGCGGTGGTGATTGCGACTCCCGATCACCATCACACGTTGGCCGCCATGCTCGCACTGCAAGCCGGGCTGGATGTCTATCTTGAAAAGCCGCTTACGGTATGTATCCGCGAAGGACGGTTGCTTGCCGATGCAGTCAAGCGATCCGGGCGAATTCTTCAAGTCGGCAGCCAGCAACGAACCATGGAAATGAACCGGTTCGCTTGCGAATTCATTCGAGACGGCGGGCTTGGCAAGATCACGAAAGTGGAATTGCCCAATTATCCTGGTCCGCTCCCCGTTGCTCAATACGATCAGGAGGACGCTGTCGGCGGAATCGACTTCGATTTGTTCTGCGGTCCGGCTCGCCTGCGTCCTCATCATCGTCGCCTGTGGATGAAAGAAGATTTCAAAGTGGACGATTTGCTGTGGCGCGGTTGGGATTTATTCCGCGATTACTCCGGCCATTTAATGACCAACTGGGGCGCGATTCGATTGACATGGTGCAGTTTGCGCTGAATCGTGACGACAGTGGACCGGTTGAGATTCAAGTGCTCGAACCTGATTCGGTTCGCGAGCGATGGCTGCCATGGAAAGCCAAGACTCCGCCGCCCGTTGGCGATTCGTCGGATCGTCGTTTCTGGCCAGTCGTAATGAGATACGCCGACGGCATCGAGCTTCACTTCGCGGGCGATCCTGACTTCATCATCTTTCACGGCGCGAAGGGGCGGATGCGAATGCGTCGGAATTATTTTGACACCGATCCTTCGAATCTTGTGGCTCAAGGCCCCGATGCAAGCGTGATCGATAAGTGGCGGGGAAGCGGGCATGTCGCGCGACCCCATTTGGAAAACTGGATCGATTGCATCGCATCACGATCAATACCAAACGCACCGGTTGAGGCGGGGCATCGTACCGCCAGCATTTGTCACTTGGCGAACATCGCGCGGGAACAGAATCTTTCGCTACGCTGGAATCCGCAAACCGAGCAGTTTGTCGACAACGATCGCGCCAATGAAGCTCTCGATCGTCCGCGTCGTAAAGGTTTTGAATTACCAGGTTGAGTTTCCGGCTGTCGTTGACATGCGCGTCTTGCAGGTCGACAATGACTTGCGCAGGGTAAGACAGTTGACGTTCCCAACCTGGTGAGATCGCACATGGCTCGAATCGCATTCATTAGCCCCCGTTTCGATGTATCGTACTGGGGCTTGCAACACGCATTGCCCTATTTTGGAAAACGGGCCAATTTGCCCGTCGCTTGTTTGCCCCTGTTGGCGGCGCTCACACCTGACGAGCACGAAGTGGTATTGTTCGACGAGAACGTCGAAGAACTTGACTTCGATCTGCTGGCGACGTTTGATATCGTTGGCGTTACGGGGATGATCGTACAGCGATTTCGAATGCGCGAAATCCTGACGGAACTGAAGCATCGCGATGCTTTCGCGGTCGTTGGCGGACCGTGGATCACCGTCAACGAAACGTACTTCGGTGATCTTCCCGATGTTATTTTTGTTGGTGAGGCGGAAGAGACATGGCCGCAATTCTTGCTCGAATGGAAAGACGGTCGACACGGCCGGCGGTACGAACAGCAGCACCCGACCGATATGACCAAAGTTCCGACGCCGAGAAACGACTTGATTGCGTCGGAGAAATATATGTTTGGCAGTTTGCAATTCTCACGCGGCTGCCCGTTTCAGTGTGAATTCTGCGACATCATCGTCATCTTCGGTCGACGACCAAGATTAAAGACGTCGCGTCAATTGATCACCGAATTGGAATCGCACGTTGCCGAAGGAATGGATACGGTCTTTGTGGTCGACGACAACTTGATTGGCAACAAAAAAGCGATCAAGTCCGTTTTACGCGATGTCGCCGATTGGCAGCGTCGACGGGGTTACCCGCTGACTTTCTTCACCGAAGCTTCGCTCGATCTAGCCGACGACGCGGAGTTGATGCAATTGATGGTCGAAGCGAACTTCGTCAGCGTCTTCATTGGCATTGAAAGTCCGAATGAAGAGTCCCTTCGCGAGACAAAAAAGTTTCAGAACGTCCGCCAAGGGGGTTCGATCTTGGAAAAAATCCATCGAGTCCAGATGTCGGGGTTGGATGTTTGGTGTGGCATGATCGTCGGCTTCGACCACGATGACGCGACGATCTTCGATCGGCAGCGCGAATTTCTGCGGGACAGTCGCATTGCTCATGCGATGCTGGGGATGCTGCACGCGATTCCGACCACGCCCCTCTATAATCGATTGATTGATGAAGGGCGTTTAGACCCAAGCGACGAACCCGAGTTCGGAACGAACGTGATACCTCAAGCGATGACGCGCGAGGAATTGCGCGAAGGCTACGTCCAAGTGACAAAGGAACTTTACGAACCGGATGCCTACTTCAAACGGGTCGACGATCTCTATCTGAACCCCAAGTTTCGTTTCGGTACCGCGAAAACCGAGTATCTACGCCGACGACCGATCCGGCGTATGGTTTCGTGGTTGCATGAAACCTTGAAATTCAAATACGTCGCCTATCGCGTCACCCACGATGTTCCCAACGAGGCGTTACGCCGCGAATACAAACAGCGGATTCGCAACTTTTGCCGACACCAGAAAGATCCTTCGGCAAGATTCGTATATGCCGTCAAGTGCGCGATTCATTTTCATCACCATCGGATGGCTCAAGAAATGGCAGACACTTGAACAAAACCTGCGGCTAGCCCCGTCGGCTCACCCTTAACGCCCATTTCCGGATAGGCTCTCAGAGGCTGCAAAAACATGCAGTGTTCTGCAAATTCCCGCAGTTTAAGCACCAACGCATAAGTTTTTTCGTTTAACGGCAAGCCGAAGGCGACGTTTTCCAGTGTTTCGCCATCGCCTTCGGCTTGCCGTTAAACGAGTTATGCTCAAGAACTTATGCACGGGTGCTTACCATGAAAACGGCAGGTGGATTTCTATCTGGCGTTTGCCTAAAGCAAAATCTCCTTGACGCAGCGGTGATCCTCCACGCCGGTTAGCCGATAGTCCAAGCCCTGAAAACGATAGCTGAGCCGACGGTGATCCATGCCCAAACAATGCAGGATCGTCGCATTCAGATCGTGGACATGAACGCCCCCCTCGACAATGTTGTAGCACCAATCATCGGTCTGGCCGTGGCTGATGCCGCCTCGTATTCCGCCTCCGGCTAGCCAAATCGAGAAACATCGCGGATGGTGATCCCTGCCAAAGCTTGTCGCGTCGCCACCTTGGCGATAGACAGTGCGTCCGAACTCTCCGCCCCAAATCACAAGCGTGTCATCAAGCAAGCCCCGTTGTTTCAAATCCTGAATCAAAGCGGCGGAGCCCTGATCGACTTCCTTTGCGATTTTTGGATGGCGTGAAGGCAATCCACCGTGATGATCCCAGCCACGATGATAGATCTGAATGAAGCGGACATTCCGCTCGGCTAAACGTCTGGCTAACAAACAGTTCGCGGCATGAGTGCCGGGGACTTTTGCATCGGGTCCATAAAGCTCGAATGTACTTTCCGGCTCGTTTGAAGTGTCGGTCAAATCGGGGACCGACATCTGCATGCGAAACGCCATTTCGTACGCGGCGATTCGGGTATCGATTTCCGGATCACCCACCGCGTCGCGACGCAGTTGATTCATCCGAGCAATGGAATCGAGCAGTTCGCGCCGATCGGCGGCCGATGCTTGACTCGGGTCATTCAAATACAAGACCGGATCGCCGACACTACGAAGCTTCACTCCCTGATGATTGGACTGCAGGAAGCCGCTTCCCCACAGCCGTGAATAAAGTGGCTGGGCTGCGCGTCGGTATTCTTGTCCAACAAGACGACATACGCGGGCAAACTGTCATTCTCGCTCCCCAGACCATACGAGACCCAAGCTCCAAGCTTGGCCGTCCGGGTTGCTGATTCCCGGTCTGAAAGAAGGTGATCGCCGGATCGTGATTGATCGCTTCGGTATACATCGATCGGACAATGCAAATGTCGTCGGCGACTTTGTGATGGTGCGGCAGCATATCGCTAATCCATTGACCCGATTGGCCATGCTGGGCAAAGGATGCGATCGATTTTGCGACCGGAAAGGAACTCTGTCCCGATGTCATGCCCGTCAGGCGTTGTCCACCTCGAACCGAATCAGGAAGTTCCTCGCCATTGAGCTTTTCGAGACTCGGCTTGTAGTCAAACGTATCGATCTGCGATGGTGCTCCCGATTGACAAAGATAGATCACCCGCTTGGCGGTCGGCTTGAAATGCGGCTGACCGGGATTCCCCGGCGTATACCCTGGGCCATTGTTCTCCGAAAGCGAACGACTGGCGGCATCGCTTTGCCGCGATAACGTTGCCAACGCCGCGGCACCGATACCGATGCCGCCGCGTCCAAGAAAGTGTCGACGACTGATCATCAATCGGTATTCATCGTATGGGTTCATGATGCTGGTACAATCCATCGGTGGTGGAACTGGTCGCTCTAAGGTTTGGTAATGAACTCGCTGAGATTCAGCATCGATCGGCACACCGAGGTCCATGCCGCAAGCTGAACGGGATCGATCGTATCGTCAACGGGCGTATCGCCGACGGAAAGCAAGTTTGATCTCGCCGATTCATCGGCTGCGTAGCGCTGCTGTCGCGATTGAAGGAGGGTCGCCAGCGTCGCCAATTCCGCGTCGCTGGGACGGCGAGCATTACACTTACGAAATCCCAGTTCGATGCGTTGCCGCGCATTCAAATCAGGCAGCTTCAGCAAACTTCCAGCAAGATGCCGAGCCGCTTCGACAAATTGCGGATCGTGCAACATCACAAACGCCTGCAATGGCGTGTTGGTTTGTGACCGACGAACGACGCAGTATTCGCGATCGGGCGCATCGAACGCCGCCATCGATGGTGGCGTAACCGTTCGCTTCCAGAACGTATAAAGCGATCTGCGAAACAGTTCGTTCCCCGAACTTTGCTGGTACGTCCGCGAGTAATTGGGTCGATTGTTGATTTCCTGCCACAATCCGGGCGGATGATAAGGAAAGACGCTCGGTCCGCCCAACGTTTCCGAAAGCAAACCGCTCACGGCAAGAACACTGTCGCGAATGACTTCGCCATCCAATCGTGAACGCGGGCCACGCGACAGCAACCGATTCTCTGGGTCGCGAGCGAGCATCTCGCGAGTCACCTTCGATGACTGACGATACGTCGACGACATTACAATTCGCTTGATCAACGCTTTGACATCCCATCCCGATGCAACGAACTCCGTCGCGAGACAATCGAGCAATTCAGGATGGCTTGGCCACTCTCCTTGAGATCCGAAGTCCTCGACCGTCTTAACGATTCCGACGCCAAAGAGTTGCTGCCAAATTCGGTTAACGGTGACGCGAGCGGTCAGCGGGTGATCGGGCATCACCAGCCACCGCGCCAAACCCAAGCGATTGTTCGGAAAGTCGGCGGGCATCGCGGGCAAGACCGAGGGTGTCCCCGCGTCGACCGCATCGGCGGGTTTGTCGTATTCGCCGCGCATCAAGACGTGCGTCTGCCTTGGCTTGGGAAGCTCCTCCATCACCATCGTCTGCGTCGCGGCTTCCACCGCCGCAAGCTCCGATCGCAAGCGCGCTGATTCGTGTCATGACATCTTTCAGCTCGCCCGCGCCAAATCGCTCCGCCATGTACGCATACAACGTATCCAGCTCCGTCGCGGGCAAACTCACATCGGGTTGTTCGCTTCGCTTCGAAACGATCTCCGCGATATGTGTCGGCAGCAACGGGCGTTCCGCAAGCGCCAATCGGATGCGTCCGATCTGGTGACTGCTACCGTAGGCAAAATGCAAGCGAACGCGAACCTTTCGATCTTCCGATGGCTGAATCGGCTGAGCAAGCGTGAACCATGCGGTTCGATTTTCGTGTTTCGTGTTTCCGTCCACCGCCCAGCCGGTCGATCCAATCACGCCATCGATTGCACTGGTCACGGGGAACCCATTTTGTGAATAGTCCGCTTCCGCCGAAGCGATCGCAAGATCGGAAAACGTTTCGACCGGTTGCGGTGTTTCGGACTGCGAATCGGGCAAAGGCTCGGACAGCGCAACTTGAAATTCGCTCAAAACGAAATTCCCATTGAATGCTCGTCCCGTACTGTTGTCGACCAACGAATGATCGGTCAGTGCCTCGATGCGAACTGCATGGATTGGCTGCTGGCTCGTAAAGACAAACTCGTAGACTTCTTTCGCCGGGTTTGTCCCAGTCGCCAACAAACTGTTGTCCGGCTGAACAACAAATTCGGCCCCTCCCTGCGAGATGCGATGTTCGGGAACAATGATCCGCCAAGGGGCGGTCGCTTCGGCAGTCAGTTGCCCCCGCCAAGCATCGGCGTGCGACTTGTTGTCGTTCATCCAGCGCACGAGTTCTTGCTCGGTCGATTGCAGCCGCTCTCGAATCGGAACTGCCCGAGCAGCACGCAGTGGCGAGATAATCGTTCGTTTGGGCGCAAAGCCGTTGAGTCCACGCTCGGGAACATTATTGAAGTACGAAAAGAACTTATAGAACTCACGTTGCGAGATCGGGTCATACTTGTGATCGTGGCATCGCCCGCAAGTCATTGTCAGTCCCAGCCAGACCGTTGACGTCGTGACCACACGATCGACGACGTACTCGGTTCGATATTCCTCGTCGATCACGCCTCCTTCAATGGTGATCGGATGATTGCGATGGAAACCGGTCGCCAATCGCTGCTGGTCGGTGGCGTCGGGCAACAAATCCCCCGCTAGTTGCTCGATCGTAAACTGATCGAAAGGCATGTTGCTGTTAAACGCATGGATAACCCAATCACGCCAAACCCACTGTTCGCGTTCGAGATCGTACTGATAACCGTTGGTGTCAGCGTATCGAGCGGCGTCGAGCCAGTAACGTGCGAAATGCTCTCCGTAGCGTTGTGATTGCAACAAGCGATCAACGACTTTTTCGTACGCATCGCTGGAAGCGTCATTCTCAAACGCATCAACTTCCGCAACCGTTGGCGGAAGTCCCGTCAGATCGAGCGATAGTCGGCGGATGAGTGTTGCCCGGCTTGCCTCTTCGGCGGGCTTCAATCCTTCGGCATCCAGCCGAGCCAGAACAAACGAATCCAAAGTGGAACGCACCCACGCCGGATCGCTGACCGCCGGAACCTCTTTACATACCGGAGGCTGGAAGGCCCAGTGCCCTTCGTACGTTGCCCCTTCGGAAATCCAACGCTTCAGCAGGTCGACCTCTTGCGACGACAAGCTCTTCCCTGAATCGGGAGGCGGCATTTTCAATTCCGCATCGTCGGTGACAATCCGGGCGATCAGTTCGCTTCCGTCCGCATTGCCTTCAATAATCGCATGTCCTTTCGCCTCCGATTCGACGTCCAGCCGCAAATCGGCCTCACGATGATTGGCGTCGGGACCATGACAAAAGAAGCATTTCGCCGACAGAATCGGTCGGATGTCTCGATTGAACTGAACGGAATCTTCCGCCGCGCCGGTGGCCGCCAAACCGCAAATCATGAACAGGAGATACGATCGGACGAGCAACTTCGCTCGAAGCAATAAGGGCATCTTGATGTCTCGAAATCAAACTTAAGGGGAACCTTTATTCCGGCTTTCTAGTATGATCGAGAAAAATCTGTGTTGGCAACCGTATGATTGCCAATAAAACCTGATTGCCGACGTCAGTATTTCGTTGCAATTCCGACCCGGTTTTCAAACGCGAGCGGCTCATTCGACAGCAAGCTGCTCTTTCATGAAACGCAAGACATTCGTTCGAGCTTTCTGATCCATGAATGTGAGCAAATGTCCCATCGCCTCCACGCGGACGAACTCGCTGGGAATACTCAGCCGTTGTTGCTCTTTAAAATAGGCTTCGCTTTGTTCGATCGGAACAAGCAGATCTTTGGTTCCGTGATAGAACAAGGTGACCGGATCTTCAGCGCTCACTAACTCCGCCGGCGAACCATATCGATAAGCGTTCGGCTTTTCCGCCGGAGAGCCACCAAAGAAGTACGCCAGCATCGTATTTTCCGCCGGCAGGGCGCGAAAATCAGCTGGGGTGCCTCCCGCCACAACCGCTACGGGGCGATGAAGCTTTGACCACAACGGATCGTCTTGAGGAAGCGATGTTGTGAAGCGAACCTTCTCCCACGGTTCGTCGTCCAACGCGGCAACCAGGCTGCACAAATGGGCACCGGCGGAATATCCGAACATTCCAAATCGAGTCACATCCCAGTGATTCTCCGCTGAATTATCGTGAATCCAGGCCATCGCGGCGCGAACATCGTCCACCTGCGCAGGAAACTTGTGGGCGGGAGCCAACCGGTAATTTATCGAAACAGCGGCGATTCCGTTTTCGGCGAACATCCGCGCGTATGTCGACGGCATCCATTTGTCGCCACTCATCCAAGCCCCTCCGTGAACGACCAAAACGACGGGAGCATTCTGTTTTAAACCGACCGGTTGATAGACATCGGCCAATAATTGCTGGTCGCCAATCGTGTGAAACGCGACATCGGAGGTCATCGTATAGGGATGAGTCGACTGAGCAAAAAGCGGCGGCTTGAAGCTGCATGACGCGAATGCTAGTAAGCCGATCGCAACGGCGCGAAGGAAGATCGAGGATATTCGACGGAGATAGGTGTTCATATTCTCACGGTAGCAGGAGCGTCAAGTTGGTGCCAACCCGCAGCTCCGATGAAGTTTGAAATTGGTCGGTCCGCATCATCAACGGTAGCGTCCCAAAAGCGGCTTCATTTGGTCCCAATCGCGAGCATTGGCGACATGTTGCTTCTGCAATCCGGCCCGTCGCGCCTGGACAATTCCGTAACGCATGACATCGAGTCCTTCGATCGAGTGCGCGTCGGTATTGATCACGATGGGGATGATATCGCCGCGAAGCGATCTGGCAATGCAATTCGTTAAGGTCCAGGCGAGCCGGATTGGCGTTGAGTTCCAACAACGTTCCGTCTCGGCTGACGCTTGAAAGACCGCTTCGAGGTCGACCTGATACGCTTCGCGTCGATTGATGAGTCGACCGGTGGGATGAGCGATCGCCGTGACATAGGGATTACGAACCGCGGCCAGAATGCGGTCGGTGATCTGTTCACGGCTCTGACGTTGCCCATAATGAATGCTTGCCAAAACCCAATCGGCTTCGGCCAAGCAATCATCGGGCAGGTCGAGCTTGCCGTCTTCCAAAATATCGCACTCAATCCCCTTCAAGATCTGCAAGCGACCTTCATACCCAGGACGCAGATCCTCAATGCGCGCCCACTGTTCACGCAGTCTGTCGGGATTCAGGCCACCAGCCATCGCGACGCGCTGACTGTGATCGGTGATCGCAATCGCGGTCAAACCGCGCGCGATTGCGGCGTCGGCCATTTCGGTGATCGTCGCTTGTCCATCCGTAGCCGTCGTGTGCATATGCAGGTCACAACGAATATCCTTTAAATCGATGAGATCAAACGGCTCTTTGGTTTCAGCCCAGTCGAACTCCAGCCGATCCTCTCGCAACTCGGGCGGAATCCAAGGCAGGCCGATCGCTCGATAGACCTCCTCTTCGTCAGCACCAACAATCGATTTCTCCGGAGTATCGTCAGGAAACACGCCGTATTCGTTGATCTTGAGCCCTCGGCTTTTGGCCATCGAACGAACGCGTATGTTATGCGCTTGCGATCCGGTGAAATACTGCAATGCCGCACCGAATTGATCGGCGGCGACAACACGCAGGTCGACCTGAAATGCTTCTTCGACGCGGATCGACATCTTCGTTTCGCCCCGCAGCAATGTCTCCCGCCGTGATGGGAACGCTTCCAAATGATCCATCACGACCGCGACATCACTTGCGACGACCAGCATATCCAAATCGCCAACCGTTTCGCGACCTCGTCGATAGCTTCCCGCGAAATCGAGTCGCTGGACGGCGGAACATTGCGACATGTGCTCTCGCAGTCGACCGACCCATTGATCGGCGGCAACCCATTTGATTCGTTGCGATGCGGCTTGCGCGATCGACAACCCGTCCAAAATCGTCTGCTGGCTTTTCTTGCCGAAACCTTTCAGCTTACTGACGCGATCGGCTTCGCATGCCGCCTTCAAATCCTCCAAGCTGTTGATTCCCAGTTCTTCATGCAGGCGAGCCGCTTTCTTCGCCCCCAAGCCGGGAACGCGGGCCATCGCCGTGACGGAGGGTGGAAAGGCGGCTTGCAATTCCTGCAATTGAGGCAGCCCTCCCGTGTCGATCAACACGCGAATCTTCTCCACCAACGTCTTGCCGATGCCGGGCACATCGGCCAAGTCGCGTTCAGGATCCGCGAGAATTGCGGATGCCGATTCTTCAAGATCGCGAATCGCTTTCGCTCCGTTGACATACGCGCGAATGCGAAACGGATTCTCTCCTTTGAACTCCAGCAATTCCGCCATCTGTTCGAAGACGTGTGCGATCGTTTCGTTATCCATGACGCTTCCTATCGCCGCTTGCGCGTCCGAGCCGCGGGATCATCCGGCGTG
>JAWKTL010000023.1:0-99511 GCA_041399105.1 Pirellulaceae bacterium
CTCGCGCCGCATCAAGCAGCTTTTCGCGATTCAGTATCGTGTACTTTGGAACCTGTGCGGTCGAAATCTTCGATTGTGAGCAATACCCGCAGTCCTCCGGACAAAGGCCGCTCTTGGCGTTCATTAAGAAATACAGTTGCACCGTATTGCCAAAGTAACGTCGGCGAACACGATACGCGGCCGCAAGGATGTCCAGAAGCTGTGAATCGTCGGCGCGAAGCACCGACAATGCCTCGTCACGATTAATCGGATCGCCGTCCAAGACACGTTGTGCAAGCGCGTCCCAAGTTCCGGTCGTCTCGCCGCCACATACTGAATTTGAAATCATAAGATTGCTTGTCGCTCTTTTAATTGAAATTTTCGGATGCTCACTGCGTGTTATAGGTGATGCGTCGATGACCGCAAAGCGCCTGAGCGATCATCCCTCGGAAAATGCTGATTGATTCTCTTTTCCCGGTCGCCCACCCGCAAGATGCTTGCCGATGGAAACCTCGCGTGCCGGTCCAAATTCTGATTTGCCCTGAGAAATCGTCGAAAAGCCTACATGCAATTTGCATCGGTTCTGTACAATGAAGGTGCAAGTCGAATTCAGAGCAAAGGTTGCCCAGTGTACGTTGCCGCCTGAGGAATGATCCCAGCAGCGGCAATTCTTGTCTGCCTGGGGAAAGACCATTGCCACAGTTACGAGAAACATCACGAGGGATGTCATGGCCGGGCCTAAACGGGATTTTACCGATCTACTGCTACAACGCGGCATTGTCAGCGTTGACCAACTGGTTGAAGCGCAACAGATGTCGCGCGAGGCAAAGTTGAACATCATCGAGTCGCTCGATAAACTTGGCTACGCGACCCCCGAGGAATCGACTCAAGCACTCGCCGACTTCCACAAGTTTGAATACGTCAACCTGAATGAGACTCGGATCGATGAAAACGTCATCGAATTGGTCCCCGAGTCGGTCGCCCGTGAAAACAATGTCTTGCCAATCTCAGGCGATCAACACGTGCTGAAGGTTCTCATCAGCGACCCCTTCGATTTGGAAACCGTCGAAAAACTGCGGTTTATTCTGAACCGCAAAGTCGAAACCGCACTGGCCCCCAAAACCTCGATTCAGGAAGCAATCAACCGCTATTACGGACAGGTTGAAGGTGAATCGGCTGACTCCATGTTGCAGGAGTTTACCGATACCGCGATCGACTTCACCGAAACGGAAGAAGATAGCGTTGACTCCGATGATATCTACGATGAACGCAGCCCACCGGTTGTTAAATTAGTTCACCTTATGATTGCGGAAGCGGTCCAGTTGCGAGCATCCGACATTCATGTCGAGCCATTCGAGGATCGCGTCCGCATTCGTTACCGGATTGATGGTGTTCTCGTGGAACGCGACAGTCCCCCAAGGCGTATGCTGATGGCGCTGATGTCGCGCATCAAGATTCTGTCGAAGATCGATATTTCCGAGAAGCGGAAACCGCAGGACGGTCGTATCAAGATTACCGTGGGGGACAAAGAACTCGATCTTCGCGTCAGCATCATTCCAACCAACCATGGTCAGTCGGCGGTGATGCGTCTGCTGGACCGTGACAACATCAAAGTTGGTATCCGCCAACTAGGCCTAGCGGAACGGGATTTCCGGAATTTTCAGTCGCTGATCAAACGTCCCAACGGCATCATCCTGGTGACAGGCCCGACGGGGTCTGGCAAGACAACAACACTGTACGCTTCACTGAACGCGCTCAACCGACCTGATCGGAAGATCATCACCGCAGAGGACCCGGTCGAGTACTACCTGCAGGGGATCAACCAGTGCGAGGTACGTCACAACATTGGGCTCGACTTCGCCCTCATCATCCGTGCGATGCTGCGTCAGGCTCCCAATATTATCTTGGTGGGTGAGATGCGTGATAACGAGACAGCTTCGATGGGAATCCAGGCTTCTCTAACTGGACACTTGGTATTTAGTACACTACACACGAACGATGCGCCCAGTGCTGCAACACGTATGATGGACATGGGTGTACCATCCTACCTGGTGGCAAGTAGCGTGATCGCGGTCCTCGCACAGCGTCTAGTGCGAACCGTTTGCCCACGTTGCAAGGCGAAGTACAAGCCCCCGGAGAACCTTATTCGGGATGCGGGACTCCCCCCTGAACTGGTCAAGAAGGCGGAATTCGTTAAGGGCAAAGGATGCGCCCATTGCCAACGCAGTGGTTACCGCGGTCGAATCGGGATTTATGAGTTAATGCTCGTCCGCAGTCGGATTCGCGAGTTGATGTTCCAGGCGGCCAGTTCGCAAGATATTCGCGTGGCCGCAATCGAAAACGGAATGACGACTCTCTACGCCGATGGTGTCCGCAAAATCATGCGTGGCATTACCACGTTCGAGGAAGTTTATCGTGTTGCCAAAAAGACCGAACAGGACCATTTGGCCATCGAAATGCTGCTAAAGGAAGACCTCTAACGGCTCGATTCGTCTAGCAAAACGCGGCTCTGTTGATCGCTGAACACCTCTTCATCGCCACCCTGCCGGAAATGCGCTAAGGGAGCTTACTGCTCCCTTACAGGGAACGGCGAATCTCGGCTTACTGGTTGCTGCATGAACAACCAGCGAATAATCCGAACGTTCGCTAAAACCGCTCTAAAATCGGCGTCCAGATTGTCGCGGAATGGATTGCTAGCGAGAAGCAAGGCATGTCACGGCTCTATCGCCAGCAACGCGAAAATCGAACGTTGCAAGCAATTTCGTTGTCTTCGAGGCGATCTTGGAGATAATGAAGGAGCAGCCGAGGGACGCGGGGCTGCAAATTTATTCACCGCTCCAAGATGACATTAGACGTCGCTTGGTCAGAAATGAGGTGATTCGCTTGATTTAATGCGAAGGCATCATTTCGGACCACGCACCGTATAATCATGTTCGCCATTGATAGAAGCACCTTGGCTTAAGTCATTAAGCAATATGAGTCAGACGAAACTTGCTAGCGTGCGGTTCTTGGGAATCACGAGCTACGCTCAACGGCTGATTTAACTGAATGACTTATGGCGATGTGCTTAGAATCGCTTTTCATTTCTTTTTCTAGTCTTCCATTTTATCAACGATTGGATCGTGCGTGGTCTGGGATGACGGCTCTGCGTTACAGGCGGTAGTGATTGTTGATGGCATTACGTTCACTAATGATTCGTGGACACTCACATCGCCACCGTGCGAGGATAGCAAAGGCATATGGCAACTGTATTAATTGATAAGCTGCTTCAAGCGGCGGTGAAACAAGGCGTGAGCGACATTCACATTGTCGTCAATCAGCCCCCGTGTTTCGTCTGCATGGCCGGATGCGAAAGCTGGAAACAAAGGTTCTCGAGGCGGAAGACACGGTGGCGTTGATGAAGAGCATCACGCCCGACCGATGTCAGCGTGAATTGCAGGAGACGGGAAGCACCGACTTCGGTTTTGCGTTTGGTGAACTGGCTCGCTTTCGTGTTTCCGTTTTCAAGCAACGCGGTTTCATTTCGATGGTGCTGCGTCAGATTCCCAATGACAAGTTGACGCCGGAGCAGCTTGGCTTATCCGAAGCGATCGTCAAACTGGTGCAGCGTCCCCGCGGGCTGTTTTTGGTCACCGGGCCAACCGGAAGCGGCAAGAGTACGACGTTGGCCAGCTTGATTCATTTCCTGAACGAAAATCTGGACCATCACATTATCACGATCGAAGACCCGATCGAGTTCTATCACGATCATATTGAAAGCACGATCAACCAGCGTGAGGTCGGGGTTGACGTGCCGAGCTTTTCGAAGCAATCCGTCGCGCGTTGCGTCAGGATCCCGATGTGATTCTGGTGGGCGAGCTTCGCGACTTGGAAACGATCGAGGCGGCGATCAGTGCGCGGAAACCGGACACATCGTTTTCGGGACGCTGCACACCAACAGCGCGCCGGGAACGGTCAACCGAATCATCGATGCGTTTCCAGGCAACTTGCAGGATCAGGTGCGAACCCAGCTCGCCTCGTCGTTGATTGGTGTGGTCGCATAAACGCTTCTGCCGAAGATCGGTGGCGGGCGATGCGCGCGTACGAGATCCTGATCGTCACACCCGGTATCGCCAACTTGATTCGTGAAAACAAGACGTTCCGTATCAACTCGGCGATCCAAACGGGTGCCAAGTTCGGCATGATGTTGATGGATGACGCACTTTACAACTTGTGGGCCGGCGGCTTGGTGTCGGTTGAAGATGTGTTGGGAAAAGCGCATCGGCCCGACGATTTGGCCAAGCGGATCGTCGCGGCGCGCAATGGCGAAGACAGCGGGCCGGTGCCCGTTGAATAGATGTTTCCTTGGGTTTGGATTTGGTGTCACGCCTGTCCGCAAGACATTGGCGTAAAATAACAACAAACACGTTCATCATTGATATAGAGTTCCACAGTGGCTACACGAAAGATCGGACAGATTCTCGTCGACCTCGGTTTCCTCACCGATGAACAGTTGGAAGCCGTTCTCGAGGAGCAACAGCAACAACCGGGGGCGTTGCTGGGGCGGATTGCCGAGGACATGGGGTTGGTCACCGATGAGCAGGTGGCTCAGGGGCTGGCCGAACAGATGAACATGCAGACGGTGCAGCTTCAGATGTGGAGCTGCCCCCTGACGTGCTGGCTCAGATCACCGAAACGATGGCGACGCTCTACCGAATCATTCCGGTCAAGTTCGACGGAGCAACGTTGACGGTCGCCACTTGCGATCCGCAGAATTTGTCCATTCAAGATGAATTGCGAACGTTCTTGGGCTTGGACATTCGCATGGCGGTTTCGACCGAACGCGACATCATGGCGGCGATGACGCGGTATTACGACAGCGAATCGGAGAGCGTCGAAAAGGTGATCGCGGCGTTGGAGGACGATGAGGAACTTAAAGCCGCGATCTCCGCACTCGAAGATGACAAGTTCAACATTACCGATGCGGAGGCGTTGGCCGATTCGGCTCCGGTTCGCAAGTTGTTGAACATGGTGTTGTTGTTGGCGATCAAGGATCACGCCAGCGACATTCACTTTGAACCGTTTGAAGACGAGTTTCGCATTCAAATCAAAGCCGAAGGGGTGCTGTATGAAATGGTCCCCCCTCCGCGACACTTGGCGTTTGCGATCACCACGCGCATCAAGGTGATGGCGAACCTGGACATCGCCGAACGCCGACTGCCGCAAGACGGACGGATCGAGTTGATGGTGGGTGGTCACCCGGTCGATCTGCGAGTCAGCGTGCTGCCCACGATGTTTGGCGAGAGCACGGTCATGCGGATCTTAGACCGCTCGGTCGTTTCGCTCAGCCTGGACAATGTCGGCATGGACGACTCCGTGCTGACCCCTTTCGCAAGATCATCGAGAAGCCTAACGGGATTATCTTGGTGACCGGGCCGACGGGGAGCGGCAAGACGACAACGCTCTATTCGGCCTTGTCGGAATTGAACACCATCGACGAAAAGCTGATCACGACCGAAGACCCCGTGGAATACGATATCGACGGCATCGTTCAGATTCCGATCGACACCGCGTCGGGCGTTACCTTCGCCAGTTGCTTGCGAGCGATTTTGCGACAAGACCCCGACCGAATCCTGGTGGGTGAGATCCGCGACTTGGAAACCGCTGAAATCGCGGTTCAGGCGGCACTGACCGGGCACTTGGTCTTCAGCACCCTGCACACCAACGATTCTCCCAGCACGATCACGCGTATGAAGGACATGGGGGTTCCCACGTTCCTGTTGACAGCGACCGTTGAAGCCATTTTGGCGCAGCGGCTGGTGCGGCGGATTGCACCAATTGCCGCGAGGAAGCGAAGCCGTCGATCGATCTGCTGGCCGAGATCGGGATTAAACCGCAGGAGGTCGCGGAGCATAAGTTCTTTCGCGGCACGGGCTGCGATAAATGCAACAACACCGGTTACAAGGGACGCGTCGGCCTGTTCGAGTTGATGCTGATGAACGACACCATCCGCGACTTGGTGATGGCGAATGCATCCACCGATGAAATTCGCGATGTCGCGTCGGCCAACGGAATGGTCACCCTACGAGATTTTGGAATGGGGCTGGTTTACAAGGGAGTGACTTCGCTGGAGGAAGTCGTTCGCGAAACAGTCGATCATTAGGCGATTGGCAGATAAAAGCGTACCGTAGGATGGACTTCCAGTCCGTCCTACCTTAACACAACACTCGTGAGCCGCCGGGCGTTAGCCGCGGGCCTCTCGTTCATAATTGACATACAAACCTTTTTTTCCTTCAAACTTCTAAAGTGCCATGCCTATTTATCTTTTCGAAGCGATGGACGCCACCGGACAAGAGATCCGGGACGAGATCGATGCTGCAAACGAAGAAGAGGCGCAAACCACGATTCGGCAGATGGGATACTTCGTTACGAAGATCTCCGTCAAAAAGCAAGCGGCCAAGGCGGCCGCGAAGAAGAAGAAACGTGGTGGCGGTTTCGGTGGGGCGAAGACAAAACATATCGCCATGTTCACCCGTCAGCTTTCGATCTTGCAGGACTCCGGCTTGCCGATCTTGCGAAGCTTGAAGATTTTGGAAAACAACCAAAAGCCGGGTAAGCTGAAGAATGCGTTGTTGGATACCTGCGAGGAAATCGAAGGTGGCTCGACAATGAGCGAGGCGATGGCCAAGAGCCCGAAAGTCTTCAACCGCTTGTACGTGAACATGATCAAAGCGGGTGAGGCCGGCGGTGCGTTGGAGACGATTCTTCAGCGTTTGGCCGACTTCATGGAACGGGCCGAATCGCTGAAGCGTAAAGTCAAAGGTGCGTTGATTTACCCGTGCGTCGTCGTCTTTGTCGCTTGTGCGATCGTGACCTTCATCATGATCAAGATCGTGCCGACGTTTGAAGAAATGTTTGAAGAGTTCGATCTGGAACTTCCCGCTCCGACACTGCTGCTGATCGCCCTTTCAAACTACATCGTCCGCTACGGCTTTTTGATCGTGGTGATACCGATCTGTATGTTCATCATCGTCAAGCTGATGCGGAAGTTTAAGCAAGGGCGCATGGGCTTTGACATGTTCATCATCAAGGCACCCATTTTTGGCGGCCTGTTGGAAAAGAATATTTTGGCGCGAACAACACGAACACTGGGAACGCTCGTATCGAGCGGCGTGCCGATGTTGGAGGCCTTGAACATTACGCGGGAAACGTCGGGCAATGCGATGTTTGAACGCTTGTTCGCCAAAGTCACCGATGCGATCCGGCAAGGTGAAGTGATCAGTAAACCGCTGGCGGAGAACAGCACACCCGGTTTTCATCCGATGGCCGCCTTCTTCTGGGCGTTTTTGGGATCGTTCCCGGGAGTCATGTTGATGTCGGTGGCCCTGACGGCCAACTACACAAAGTTGGGTGAAAACCCGGAGATGGTTCAAACGTTGCGTAGCATCGCGTTTGGCGGAACCGCGGGTGGCTGCACCTTTGCGGTGTTGTGGTACTTAATGAAAATGAAAGAACGCGTCGTCGACGATCTTGTGGTCAACATGGTCGACGTCGGCGAAGAGACGGGTGAGTTGGACACGATGTTGTACAAAGTGGCCGACACCTATGATGAAGAAGTCCGAGTAATGACCGACGGTATGATGGCGTTGATGGAGCCGTTGTTGATCGTCTTCCTCGGTTTGGTTGTCGGTTTTATCGTCGTCAGTCTCTTCATGCCTCTCGTCTCACTTATCAGCAGCCTCGGTTAACGATCGAAACGGAAGACGCATCCGCAGTCGTTCGTCGTCTCGCACGAATCGACTCGCGGAGCGTCGCGCGGCGATCCTCAAGTCGCTCGTCCCCCAGCGGGGGCGAGCCGATGGGGTCGCTTAAAGAATTGAGCCTAGAACGTGAGAACGAATGGACGCTCAGGAAACTTATCGAAACGAAGCGAATCCGATCGCCGAAGGCGAGCCAGCGATTCCACCAGTAATGGACAAGGAGCCAAATTGTGAACGACTCATCGGCTTCAAGCCAACCTCGCAAGCCCGCCCCCCGTGGGCCGCCTCAGGAACTCGACCTACGTACCGTCATAACGCAATGAAGTTAATCCACACCGTCACAGAAGGGCGTTTACCCTGATCGAAATATTGGTGGTGATCGTCATCATTGGTATTTTGATGGCGTTGCTGGTTCCTGCTGTGGGCGGAGCGATTAAACGCTCGGAGTAACACGGATCAAGGTTGAGTTGACGCAATTGGAGCAGTCTGTTGAAGATTACAGAAACAAGTACGGGCGATTATCCACCTGATTTTTCTGATTGACATTGACTCGCCGCCACTTCCGAAAGTGTTTCCGAAACTCAGTGCCGGGGACATGGCGTTGCTCGGTCAAGCTGTAGGAATTGGCAGTACAGGTTTTACAGGACTCGAGATCGACCGTGCCGAAGCATTGGTCTTCACGTTGGGCGGGTATAAAGTGACGACCTGATCAATCCTTTTTATCATTCCCGGCGGTCCATTGGAGTTGGTAAACACGTCGGCTCCGGCTGCTTTGTCGAGTTATCAGTATCGTACGGATCGATCGAATGCTCTGTTTGAGTTCTCGACGACGCAACCCCCGCTGACGGTGGCTTCACCTCCGTACAGTTCTACCGACGAGGCAACTTTGGGAACGGGAACGTCTGCGGACATTTTTCCTGTTTACACCGCCGCCGACCGGGTTGCCCTTACATTTACTTTGACTCTCGTACCTACGGCTATCTTCCTGGAGTCGATGATTTCAATGGTTATGCGGCAACAACCGTTGGTGCCATTCGACCGTATAAGTCGGAGCAGACAATTATCTACACGGCGGCTAGTCCACGGTCTACGGCTGTCGGAGTAGTCGAATTTGTCAACCCCAAATCGTTTCAGATCCTTCTCCGCAGGCGTTGACGATCTGTTCGGAAATGTGGTCGGAGGTACGAATGATACTTCCGGGCCGCCACCTAGCTATTTCGTCTATCCCACGGGAGATACGTTTGTCGCGAGCGAAACAGCCACATCTGTTTCAGCGATGATCAGCAGTTCACGCTACGAGTCTTCTGGAACGGACGTCAACGATCATTTGGACAATCTTACGAACTTCTCCAACGGCACACTGGATGATGACCTTCCGTAATCAAGTTGTTGAAACGATTGAACCTGCTATCTGGCCATGAGCATGAGTGATACGAATTCTATTCGACGAGCGACTGATCGACGCGGAGCCCCCGACGTTTCGCGTTCACGATGGTCGAACTACTGACCGCAATGGCGGTGATGGCTATTCTTGCCGGAATGGTGATGGCGGCCATGAACGCCGCCGAAGCGGACGCAAGGCGCAGCGCTGTCGGTCAAGTCAATCGTATTAACGCGGTCATCAATGAAATTTACGAGTGTGGTGCGCGCGGCGTCGGTTCACGTTGACTCCACCCCCGTCGGGATTTGGATACCACAATTTGCAGATTGTCTCGTCTCCAACCAGCGTTGCGGCACAGAATCATGCATCCGGAATACGTGGTTCTCTGAACCGCGCCCGTCTGAAGATCATGCGAGATTGGCTTCTGTGTTTCTCTTCCCGACCGAAAGACCGGATCTTCAATCGCCTCCGGTCGCATTTAGTGTGACGGTCTTCGATCAGAGCAACGGAGCGAATACGACCGACATATAGTTGATGAGGAATGAGAGCGGTACGCTTTACTCGTTACAGGCAGCGTGTCGCAAGTCTCGTTACCGCTAAAGCATTAAAAGACGGTTCTACACCTCCTACCGACGTCAATGACGCTGTTAATAACTTTGACTCCAGCGTTTCAGGATGCTGAATGCCTCTACTTGATCTTTGCATCATCGTCCATCAGTGGCGGTAGTGCATTGGAATCAATCCGAGAAAGTGAGATTGGCGATATCGACGACGATGGGGTTCCGGAAATACTGATCCGTGGGGGCAAATCGCTTATTATATGCGTTGGCCTTGCGGATATTGGTTGACGTATCCGCCACGCATGGAGACCAACGCAGCCTCTCGGCCTACAATTGCTGGAAAACCGAATCGCTGAATTGGGACCTGACGGTACCGATTTACTTCGTGCTGACTATCGTTACTCGGCACCTTCAGGTTTTTCAAATTTGATAGACGATCCGTTCAACATGACACCGATTGTTGTTTCGGCCGGGCCGGACGGTGTTTTTGAGTCTGGTAACACGCTGGGCGCAGTGGTTCTGCGGGAGTACCGACAACGCTTTCTTACGGATCGATGACGTTTGGCAGCACGTCGGAAGTCTACCCTGATCCCTATCAAGCCGGATTGTTGGGCGGGACTGCTGCTAACGCGATCGATTATACGTCGACACCGAGCGTGCCCTACGCGTCGCCGCTGTCACAAACACACCCTTTGACCCAACGTTCATCAATGGATTGGCTGGTGCCTACGCCGATGAAAATGGCGATGCCATTGATAATTCGGTCGACAATATATTTCCTTAGTGACGATTGGCTGATATCGAAGTGAACACCATTTTGAAACATCAACGAAAACTTGCGAGCGGCTTTACCTTTGGTTGAGCTGCTGGTGGTCGTTGCCGTCATTTCATTGTTGGCGGCTCTTTCGTTACCCGCATTGCGGAATACGATCCGAGAACAAAAGGTTATCCGGGCGGCGAACTCCCCCTAAGTTCGTATCTCAAGGGTGCGCAGCCGCGCGCCATTTCGACGGGGCGGCCATATGGAATCGTTATTGAACGCGCGGCATTGACATCAGAGCACCGACGGATTCGTTCCTGATCCACACGTGTGCAGTATTGTTCGAGCCCTTTCGTTTACACGGGGGATGACGGTGATGCTCGGGCAAGGATTGTACCATCAACATTGACGCAGAGATCAGATGGCAATTTCTATGCATTGCTTGAATTCTGATGATCAATCGAATTTTCCAGTGAATGTATCGTTGCTGACGCATGCCGTTGATGTTTTTGTCAATGGAAATACTAGTGTCACCAGTGCGATACAGGTTGGGGACACCGTGTTCCTTGGCAATTCAAACTATCCAATGCTTATTGCAAGCTTTGCCGCCAGCGGGGCCGCCCTCGGGCACAGGTCATGGTTCCTCTCGATGCGGTTCCATCGGTCACTGCACAAGCAAATACACTTACTCAATTTCGTATTGAAGCAGTGCCAACGGCCACATCCGACAGTCCTTTGAATTGAATGACGGCGTATCGATCGATTTATCACTCTCTGGGATCGGGCGAGGCGGTGATGATTTCTCACCGTATGCGAGGCGTCCAGCAACTACAGGTGTTCCCAATCCATACGATCCGACGGTCGCGTTTTCCGGAATGAACTTTCAGTTTGGTATTGATCGTGTTCAATTCGCAAGGCTCGGTTGACCATATTCGTGTCGGTGACTCGTTTGAATCTCCTTTGTGACTTCGGCAACGACGGGGTTTGCGTTGGTTCGCCGTGATCCCTTATCGGATATTCATCTGTGTATTGCACGGAGCGAAGAGGTGCGTCCTGATGACATATTGCCAACTGCGGATCCGAACGATGGTCCTCCTGCTTTGTTCAGTGGCGAAAGTGTTTGGGTGTCGTTGAATATTCGAAATGGGGAAGTGAGCGTCAACGAGGCAGCGGTTTTGAATGCAGCGGAACGAACGGCAGTCACGACTCTGTACCAGTCGGGAAGTTGGCAGGCGGGTATTCAATCCGCGATCGCGTTGAGCCGCAAGTTTGCAGTAGGAGTTGAGTAATGAATAAGCACGCCACAACGAATACTTGGTTTAGAGTAGGCACGATCGACCGTAGCCGGAATCGCAGTGGGTTGACCATTATGGAACCTCTTCGCGATCGGAGTAATTCTTGTTGGTCTTTGGGGCTGGCTGCGGTAATTCCTGTTGCTGCTTATCAAGCAAAGCAGACATTAGACGCGGATCGTCTGACGGCGGATGCGTCAGCCATTTTTGTCTGGTGCTTACGACTGGGTTGATCGATAGTCGCAACTTGTTTGTCTTGGATGATGATCCCGCCGATGCGTACCGTGTGTACGACCCTTTAATGGTGTCGTTGCACAAATGGGTCGGTATCGATTGAGTGGCCTGCTCGAACCCATACCTGCATTTAGTGCTGGCGAGGGGGCTCGGTACAATCCAAAACGTGATGTTGCCGTCCGTAATACATTAGATTCGCCGAGCTTCTCAAGCTTAGGGGCGTTTCGTGGCGGCGGAAACTTTGCCGGTTTTTGTGTCGATCCCCGCTTTATACCTACAGTTCCTCCTGTCAGCATGCCAAGCATAAATGTGCGTCGGTAGATTTCCGTATTACGAGATCGCTACAACCAATCCATTGGTTTCCCCTGGCGTTGCTCAAGGAAGCAAGGCTGCATGGATGGTTTCGCCGGAGAATGTGGAGATTGGGACAGGTTGTTAATCCTTATCCTGGCACTTCCTGACCAATCCTGATGGCCGCAATGACTTAATTGAATTTGCCACGGTAGCGACAGTGAACCCTGGTCCGCCTCAGACTACAACCTGGACAGCGTCCCCAAAGCGCAGCCGCCCAGCAATCACGGCGAGGCCTGTGGAGATTTCGATCGCGCCATTCGTTAGAAAGCGACCAAATTTGGCAGAAGCCGGATGATCGATCGTTGCAAGCTGTTAGCTACATAGGGTCTACTGGAGTTCCAGTTCCAGGGAGGGGACCCCGCCTTTAGCAGTCCGTTTTTTACGTCGCGTCTGGCGAATAATCGTTATTCTTGGCTAGCGACCATTAGTCCGACTCCTAACGGTGGTACGTCGGCAACATTGAAGATCGATCGTGGTGTTGGAATTAAGAGACCTGCCTGATTTATCCGTAGCGACAAATGTCGTGGGTGGCATCCCTCCTCAGGAACGGTTGACATGGGTTGGGAAGGCTCAGGGATTCTCAGGTGGAACGGAGGTGAGATTCAAATCTTCGGATCGAACATCATCTCCTCAGAGTTGAAGGAGGAAGTTGGATAATGTTGTTCCGCCAAGCATGGTTTCTTGATACGGCGGGCCTTCCAGGAAACCGTGGCCCTTTCTTTTCGGAAACCCCACAGCAACCGCAACTGCACAACCCATCGGACCTGCTGTTCATCGCTGGTACAAGGTGATTAATGTCGACGATGCCGTGCAGGACACGACGCCCCATGGAGGCGATGTTTGAGCCGTTGGGTGACGCTAGCCGGTCCAGACTGGAACTTTGGACCAACTAGCACGTCTGGATCGACAAATGGTTTCTTACAGCGTGAGCGGTCGGGAACTTTCTGCACGATCGTCGATGGCGCGATCGCTGTTATTTCGTCCCCTTTCAATTTCAGATGACGCCATCCTTTTCGACAACAGCAGAATCTTTGAGCATTCGCTACTTTCAAATCTCGAGTCGTCCAATGAGAAGTTCAATTAAACGTTCGCAGCCCAGAAAAGGCATCGTTTTGTTAATGGTGCTGACGATGTTGGCAATCTTCAGCCTGCTCGTCGCGTCTTATGTTGTTCACCAGCCGCAGTCGCGTTGGTGGCGACGGCAATGAATAGCAGAAATTCTCAGTCGGTCGATGGTAATGCGTGTCTTGATTGACGCTACTATCGAACAGATTATCGCGGGCAATAACCAACGCCTCTTCGAGTTTGCTTGGTTATTCACTGCTGGAAGACTATTATGGAAGAAACGATTTTGTTGAAACACAAGTGCTAGGCATGGGAGCCAACGTTACTTTTGGGACCACAGCGGTCCCCGTCCCATTGCGAACGCGCACACGTTGATGGCGGGGCAGTTTTTGCGTATTCCGCTTGATACGGCTTCGGGGAGTTGGAGTGGAACGGACTTCGCGGCGGGTAACTGGGCGCCTTCTCTGGACGTGTACTATCCTTCATTGACAACGAATGCCCACTAGTCGGGATGAGTTTACATTGTCGACTCTCGTATGGCAGGTGGCATCCTGTTTGCGACGGTAGATCTTGCTGAAGCACTTCAACGGGATATTGTGGTGAACAATGAGAGGCCGTTTCCGTTGCGGTCATTGCTGCCCACCAACGACGCACAAGGATTCGATCTCGTGCGAATGTTGGCTTATCGAGGTGGGGACACGAGGCGCAGGGATTCGATGTCCTAATAAACGGTCGTCCGCAGAACGGGACTGGCCTGGTTGGTTGCAGCGTTCAGGTGAAGCTGCAAATGTCAATCGCAATAGTTTTACTTTTCCAAACGGAACTTCGCGGCTTTCAGATGCTTTCGCGTTTAATTATTCCGCCTGGACGACGACTCTTCCTCCCGGCGACGCGGATGAGCCGTACGATGTTCCAGACTATCGCGATCCATGGCTCGGATTTTTTTCCGGAATAGTCTCGAACCTAGGCGTTACGGCTCCATCATTCGTCCGCCCTGGACTATTGAATTATCTTCGCAATTTGCCAGACGCCGATTTCCAGTCTGAGGTCCGGGGCAAACTTGGCTTTGGACCGGCAACGCTCTCAGCAACCTGCTGCGTCGTGCAACCGCTCGGCCAATTCCAATATTGGGGGGACGTTTGAACATTTCACGGGTGGCAACTCCAGATTTATCAACGCCTCTTATTCCAGGCTCTCCAAATTACCTTGCCGCAGTTCACGCGTTTTTGAACGATTGCGGGATGGCAGTTGGGACGTTGATAATGACGGCGATGGTATTGTCGACAGCATTTGGATCGATGCTGGCCTACCACAAATTACAACTGCTGATGGAACACAAGTTCAACCGTTGGCTGCGATTCGCATTGAGGATCTCAGTTCTCGCATCGATATCAATGCCGTTGGTAACGCGCCTGCTCGGTTCCGTTTTTTCGACGCAGGTTCGGTGCGCGTTCAGCCGGGGCACTCGGTGCGCCAGTGAATGATGTATTTGCAGGATTCGCTTTGGCCCAGCCGAGATAACGATGCGTGCCATTTTGCCGGATATGCACGACGACATTCTCACTGTCGAATGGCTGCGGATGCCGTGCCAGGCAATCTTGGGAATGACCCTGTGAACCTCTATCGCTATTCCTCGTGAACCACGTTGCACGATTTCGTGCGAACAGCAACGAACAGCTCGGGCGACAAATTTGCGGCGGGCATCAAATCAGGAATATGGGGTTCCAGTGGATGTATTCGGTCGCTCGAAATTGTTGCTTGACGCATACGGAAGACCTTTTGCTTCCACGGAACTCACAACGCCCGTCGGCTCCGGGGCAACTATTTCAAACGAGATTGTGAACGATCCATATGAGGTTGCGTCGTCCTCATTCCGCGCCGGATCGCACGTATTCGTTTTCTGATTTGGAGGCGGTCTTACGGTTTAATGATTGGGACAGACGCAACTTCCACAGGAATTGATGAATGTCCTGCGGCTTGAAGCAACTCCTGGATCGAATGTTAACGGAATGCCAAACCCGTCTGAACTTGAGCGGATTCGTCGCGCGGTCACTACGTATAGCTCGAGCCGAGTGCATCCAGGTTCCTCCGTTCGATGGCACTGGACAATACCACGCCAGTGGCGGACCCCATTAGCATGCTTCGAGATTTGTTAACTGGATCGGCTCCTTCGCAGGCGACATTGGATGCTTTGCTCCCATTTGAATTGCTGCGGGGCCAGCCAATGGATTTGAACCGACCGTTTGGCGATGGTTTGGACAACGATGGAATGGTATTATAGACGATCCTGGCGAACTAAACACAGTTGTATTTCCGGTTCCGACTCGACGGAGCGTGCCAGGGACATCGCTTGCAGCCGACTACACCCAAATTCAAACGAACAGTCTCGAGCTTTGTATGCTCGAAATCTCTTGCTTTGGCAATGATGATCGCCGCTCCCCAACCAAGCGGTTCGGGGCGTTACGACTCATGCGATCTCGCAGGCGGGTGCGACCAGTGTCGATGAGACGCGTGCGAGAGCCCGCCGTTCCGTGCCGCAGTGGGCTGTTAATGTTGTCGATTTCCGAGATCGAGACTCCATCATGACGGGATCTGAATACGATGTAGATCCATTCGATGGTTGGAAACGTCGATGGAGATCCAGCGACGGACGAAGGAAGTCAGCGAGGCATCGTTTGGGGTTGCGAATCGCTCGAACTTGCACTACCGAATCGTTCGCATTCCACGATCGCCGGGAAAGTGATACGGATAAGGATGATGGTAATGGATGGTGCTGCGCAGAGTGCCGCGAAGACAACGACGGAAACGATCCTATGGATCGCGATGAATTTCGATCAATTTCGAGTCCCACAAGGATCGCTTTTCTTGGAGCTGTTTTCATGTCGCAGCCCAACGAACACGGTGCAGAATCCGAGTCCTTCGGCCGCATATACTTCATTTGGCGAGACGCCTCCACCGGAACTTTATTCGATCGCAGCTAATGGTACGGTGACGCTCGATTTAGCGCGTCGCTCGGGAGATCAAGTCAATCCGGTTTGGCGGGTGGGCATTTTGCGGAATCGTGTCAAGCCTGATTCCCCTGACGGTCGATTGACCACCATTGACGAACAGGCCTACGACACGCTTTCTTTCCGTCCAGAGGAAGACTTCAATCGATTTCATCCGCCGACCGATCAAACAATGACACTTGACGGCAATGGAAAGTTCGATCGTGTTATATGGTTTACGAATTCCGCGCCGAAGTTGGGCGACGACAATGACGGCGATGGAACCGACGACACTTCAGAACTTCCAAACGACACTCTTTCCGATCGGATCTATTACAACCGCTTTGCAAATCCCGCCAATCTTGAACTGGGGGCGTATGCTGTGGTGGGACCACGACCGGAAACGTTCATCGGTTCGCGAAGTAATGGAACTGGGGATCCTGATCCGCTTCACGTCAACCATCGCGGTTCGCAGTTGTTTTCTCTGACGGCTAACAGCTTTGCTGTAACAGTTGGTGGAAATCCGTTGAATGGATCGCTGAATGCAGTCGTTCGTCC
This sequence comes from Pirellulaceae bacterium, assembly GCA_041399105.1. GTDB lineage: Bacteria > Planctomycetota > Planctomycetia > Pirellulales > Pirellulaceae > Rosistilla. The sequence continues at coordinate 16,910 of JAWKTL010000023.1, forward strand.
AGTTCTGGGACTTATGGCGGGGGCTGACCCAGTAGCTGGTCAAGGTTGGAGCGCTCTTGCGGCTCGAAACGTAGATGGTGCGGATGGATTTGGCATTTGTGTATCGGAACCGCTACCGGAAAACTACAACCTCTACGATGCTCCGGTTGTCGCGCTGCGTTCAACGGATGATATTAATGCGAATCCGGCCACAGGCTACCCTATCGATACATGGTACGATTACGACAATCCTCCCGGGGACACGTTGAAGGACAAGCCTTTCGATCGTCGCTCTGGTGCGCCGATCGAAACAATTGCAAACGGCACGGATTTGAACTACGCAACGGCCTATCTTCAGAGGCTTGCTGACCCATTACGTCCATACAACAGTGACACGAATCCTTACATCACGGTCGACTACTACCAATCTGATCTGACGGTGTTCAACGGCGAGGCTAACAATTCGGCGGTTGGCAATCGTTTCGCGAGTCGTCGCAGAATGGACTCGGGAATAAGCCTGATGGTACGTGACTCTGCTTCTGTGCGAATCAGCATGTGCCATGGGCCTACTCGACTTCAGTTCCGAGTAAACTGCCGATCAGTCATCATTGGGGAATATCATTTCAAGCAGGTCTGTGGAATCGCTGCGGATGCGGTGGCACGACGGCTTCGACAATTGGTTATCTGAATCATGAGTTTGGGGCTCCACTGCTGGGAGCGGGGGTCGGATTGTATCTTGGTGCCCTCAGAATCCGACGCTTCCTGGTTGACGATTTTTAACGTGAGTTTGCAAATCCGTACGAGCTATTGCTGGTACCGCACAGTCCAGATCGTTTGATGCTTGAATTCTCACTACCATCGGGGACTGCTGATGTCTTTGCAGTGTTCCGGTAATTCCTGAAATAAACGATTTCGATCATTTAATCAACTTCTTTCGGCTAGCACCAAGGACAAGGCGACGTTTGAGATGCACTCGAACCTGTTACTATTCGACTACGTCTCCACGCCAAACCCTTACGATTACGGCCGCCATACGTTACTTGCCCTCAGTTTACCAGTGTGATGGGCGGGCGCAGGTGTTCGGGGGCTCGGGTGGTCCAACACAACAATCTTTGCTGCTGAACCATCAGCTTCCTTTAACGTTCTCGACAATCCACTGAGGCGGGGACGCGTTAATATCGTCACCGTAGCATCGGCAGACGTTTGGCGTGATTTGATGTTGATGCACTCGCGAGCGGGTGAAGGTAACGGAGGCTCTTTGATGAAATGACAAGGACGCGACGCTCTCCCGATCCTGAGGGACATTGCGTCTGGGTCGACACCAAACCTTGATGATCGATATCCTAAGCCAGGAAGCGCATTTGTTCCGCTAAACGTTTCGTATATCGCCCGGAAATACGCGACTCGCGAGGTGGAGATGTTAATGTTCTTCGTCGACGATCGATTGATGCACGCTACTACGTGACCGATTCGACTTGACAATACGCCTCCAAACGATTCGCGGACATGGCTTGGCAGGGCTCAGGCGGCACCGAATCCCTCGGATCCTGGGCGATGCCCGTTACCAAACGGCGATGCGAACGGCAACCCGTGTCGACGAATTCTCAAACGTATGCCATTTGATTACCGTTGATTGCAGCTGGATTTACTGCCGGAGGCGGCGTTGGTGAAGAGCGCGGCTTTGCTCAAGGCGAGAATGAACGTTATCGCGCATTCTTCATCGTGGACCGATCCATTCCTTGCGCGTTTAAACCGGGCGAGAATCATAACTACGAAAATACTATTCTGTTGAAGCGAGTTCTGAATTGATGTTGTCAACTTCTGCAAAACATGAACATGCCCGCCAGACGAAATATCGGGTGGGCGATTACAACGAAGCGATCTTGTCGAGCTTTTACGATCCTTGAGATGTTGATCGCAAATGGCGGTTACGCTATTGTTAATGGGGGCTCTTGCCCAGGCATTCAAGTTAATCGGCGAGAAAATGGCGGAAAGCAGAGCTCAAGTTGGTTTGAGCAACGTTGCAGAGTCATTCCAACCGCGAGACTCAGTGGCATGACGGCTGAACGACGCCGATTTCTATTGAAGATCGATGAAGGAAGCTTATGTTGATTTCGCTCACGATTACGATGGACCTGCATTTAGATGATACGTCGGGAATATTGCACGGCGAGCAACCCAGTTCAATCAATGACTCATCCTATCAAGACAGTAAGTATGGCGATGTTGATGACTATATCGCGTTTACCGCCGAGGCACCTGGGGATAGTTGGTTTACGGGGAAGGTTCCTGCATTTTATGTCGACACACTGACGGGAGCGGCGCGCTTGCACCGACGGTGATCCGATCGAAATATGCGGAAGTGATTTATTGGGTCTTCCAGACACCTCACGGAACGCCGATGGTTCACTGGTTTTGGACGCAGCAACTGGAATGCCCGTTCGTCCCGATCTGGACAGTGATCGTATTCCGGATCGCTTCCGACTGCATCGACGTATCTTGTTGATTCGTCCAGACTTGAATAATCGTGGAACGGGCAGTTTGCCCACGTTTACGTTCACGAATTCCTCAGGCGGTTCAACCGTGCTGGGACAGTTGCCGGGTTTAGCATACGTTGAAACCTCTCCATCTGTAGTGCGGTACCCAGCGATGCTTGCCAGTCAATGGCTTGTGGGAATGGCACCACCCACCAAATGTTCGATCTTTCGGTTCGCCGTGTTATCAACCCAACGACAGGTCTACCCACAGGCGAAATCGCGGCCAACTCGTTGCCCGACTTGACATGCGCTCGAGAATCGTTTCGCTCACGTGCGTATTCCCGGCCAATACTTCGGATTTGGCGGATCATGCACATCAATGCCGCTGCTCGCGTTGGGATTTAATAACTTCTGATTGGCGGAGGGCCGCAACCAAACCCACTTGGGATCGTCGGTCTAACGGTTCTCGACGGAAGTGGTTGGGTAACAAGGCCCTTGATGCAAGGCTTTTTGTTGCCTCAGTTTGAGCTGTCATCGGTGGCTTCGGCTTTGACTGGAAATTTGCAGTGGGATCGGACAGGCGAGGATGTTGTGGCCGACAATGTGCTTGCGTTCGACATTCGTGGCTATGACCCAGGAGTACCAAACTTGCTGACGGTTGGACCTGATCTTGCACCTGGCGTCGCTGGTTTCGATGACTCTGGTTCTGGTACGGCGGATGATTCATTGTTCGAGTACGATGCAGCCGGCTCGGACGATGCGATTGTTACGGTAAACGACTTGGCGATATGGCAAACCATTCAGGCTGGAAGCATTTTTGCAAATATCGGGGTGACACCGCCAAGCCCACTCGTCTTCAATCCTGTTGTTATCTCACGCGGTGAGTACGTTGATCTTGCCTTTATGTTCCAAGGCGGAGGACCGATGCAGAATCCGGATTATCGGGGGGGGCGACATCGCCGGTTCCGACGATTCGAAATACTGGCACAGGTTTTCCAATGCTACCGCTGTTACAGACATCGTTCTCCGCATCTGGCTAGCTCCAGCAAACCTAACTGTTCCTGCTGCGGGTTTCTCGATCCGTCTGCATGAAGTCGTTGTGCTGTCGAATGAATCGCTTAGCAAATCAGGCAAGGCGGCTTTTCAGGTCAACTATTCCAGTAGCGGTAACACGAATCCACGGGTCTTTTTTTTCCAGCCAACGTATGACACATGGAGCAATCACTACAGAGTCGGATGGATTTGATCAGGGACAAATGGAGGCTAGCGGACCTTCGCCAATTCGAGGGACCTCTCTGGATTCTGAACAATGCGAGCGGCGTCCCTTTGCGACAGACCTACCATCCTGATAAATACGTTAGCCGCACCCGACCGGCGTCAGATTGATGAAGGAACAAATGGCGTCGGACGATGTGTCAGCGGTTGCCGTTCAGTGAAGTTGGCGTCGACGATTCGACGGAACTCGAAACTTCTGCTCCCTTTGCCGCGACAATGCAAAGCATTCGCATTCGCATTCGACTTGAGGATGCTCAGTCGCGAGAGATTCTTTGAATCGACGATCGTGGGGGCGGCTGGACTAAATTGTCGGTCGTGAAACCGCGTAACACCGCCGCCGATGGTCGGATTGCTTAACTTGCGGTTGGGGAGTTGCTTCGAGCTTTCATATTTAGGCTCTGGCCGAACATGTAGGCTGGCCCGTCGTCGGACCAGCCAAGTGATCGACCAATGTCCTGTGCGTAAAACAGCTTCGTTGACGATTGGATCGAAGTTGCTCTGCGTTTGCGTTATTGGAAATCGTATTCGCGCTTACGACGGTCGAAGTAGGATTGAGTACGCAGCTTCGAGGTATCGCGATGCAACTTCGCAACGACCTGGAGCATCGAACGGTTCAGAACATCACGTTCGAAAGGCCAAGACGATGGATATCTGGTCTATTATGAAGGTCCTTTGGCGGACTCAACAACCGCTATTGAAACGGTCGCGCCGAGATCTCAAAGTGGGGTGATTATGACGACTATTCGCTTTCACGGCGAAAGCCGCCGGAGGGTTCCTATTTCACCGGCAAGGTGCCGCAGTTCATTCTAGATGGATCGGGCTCAAACACGACTCCTGTAGCCATTCGTTCCGAGTATGCGGAGATCATCTATTGATTGACCTGCGTACACGGAAACGAGCCCCGGTGTCTACAGTGTTGACGCTATTCCACCACTTACCAACCCGCCTGGTGCGTATGCGGTTCCAAATCGTTTGATGGTTCACCGTCGTGTCTTATTGATTCGCGACGACTTGAATGTGAGCGGGTCTTTGTTTTTTCCCGCCGCTTTCGGACCGGCGAATTGGGTTTACAACACATCCGATTTGGGCTGGCTGACAGGCCTCGCGAAGGTTCATCAAATTTGCGATTTGTTGATCAGTCGCAGCAAGAACACGCAGCTTACGGGGTCTGTGGGATTGACCAACTTTTAAACATCATTCGTGCAAAACTCTTTGAAGGATCTCAGCGAACCGGAAAACCGGTTTGCTCACGTGCGGATGCCTCTTCGTCTTCCTCCAGAACGATTGACAACCCTGCTGCCAAGCTTGCTGGGAACCCAAGCCCATTGACCATCGCCACTGCGACGACCGGTGCTCCACCGGGAGCGAATCTCCACCCGGCATTTTCATTTAGTTCGCCATTTCCACTTCAAGGCTATTTGTTGCCGGAGTTTACCCTTGGCGTTAGTCAAGAGTTCCAGGGTAAAGCCGTAATCATTGCCGTAGCAACGACGCAGCAATGACTTATGGTTGCACCATGCCGGCGGGATGGGGTGGCGATCGAGGCGAGGACGATTGTTCTGGACAATGCTCTAGCGTTCGATGTCCAAATTCGACCGAATGGCACCGTTGGTTATCTTGCCGGGTGACGATGGAGTTCCCGGGGATGGTGGTACCGCCTGGACGCAAATGGGAGCGTATCGTCAACAGCGATGATGTTTTGATCACACCGTCCGACCTTGGGGTTTCGCTATTTCTTTGATGGCAATCTGGATTGGTTCGGTACTGATGCAAGTTCCGTTTTTGTTCGATCAGCCGAAAACCATCCGTCGACCGTTGCGGCGAACGATCCTTTGTTGGTAACGCGAGGGCTTTCGTTGACCTTGCATATGGCACGCAAAGAGGTGGGAACATTCGCGGGCGTGCTGAGCCGATGATGCCGCAAGCAATTTCTGGCGCACGACGTTTAACAATTCCGGCTTTCTTGTTGAATCCGGAAAGTACAGTGGGCTCGTCTTTGACGATAACGCTTCAATCGTTCGACACGCCGATGGATTGCGCGACGCGGGTAAGTACGGAGTATCAGCAAGTGGTCCGCGTTGGTATCAGCCTACGTTCGATTCTTGGTCAGCAACTTACAACGATGGACCGCCATTGTCATACAGTACCACGTATCAGTCGTTTGTTTGGCCGATTCCGTTGACCGCAACCTCCAGCACTCAGATATCCGGCGAGTTGGATCAGTGGTTCGTTGTTGCCGGCAGCGTCGCCGACAAACCCAGCCCACCATTTCCCGCTTCGCCTCGGTCGTTGGAGATTTCGATTCGAATTGAAGACCCGCGAAGCCGCCAGATTCGGCAGCTTACCGTCACAGAAGATTTTTGATTTTACATTTCGACGGGTCAGCCAATATGCTCTCCAGTGGCAAGGCGGTAAAGCAGCTTCGCTGACGCTTGATCGACGCTGCTTTGCGTTTGCGATGTTGGTCGGCGGCTTGGCTGACCTGGGGACAGGCCAGCCTACAGGTAGGTCGGCCCGTCCCTGGTCGACCATGCTCTCTGGTGGCTAGGCGGCAAGACAGCTCCGATAGACGTGATCGGAGCTGCTCTGCGTTCGTGATATTGCGGGCGTATTGGCTGACCTGGGGACAGGCCAGCCTACAGGTAGTCGGCCTGTCCTCGGGTCGACCAATGCTCTCCAGTGGCAGCAGGTAAGACAGCTTCGGCAGGCGTGATCGAAGCTGCTTTGTTGCGGGGATGTTGGTCGGAAGTGCACTGGCTGACCTGGGGACAGGCCAGCCCTACAGGTAGGTCGGCCTCGTCCTCGGGTCGACCAATGGGCTCTCTGGTGGCAAGGCGGCAAGACAGCTTCGGTGCAGGCGTGATCGAAGCTGCTTTGCGTTCTTGATGTTGGTCGGCGTCTTGGCTGACCTGGGGACAGGCCAGTCTACAGGTGGTCGGCCTGTCCTCGGGTCGACCAATGGGCTCTCTGGTGGCAGGCAGGGCAAGACAGCTTCGATAGGCGTGGTCGAAGCTGCTTTGCGTTTGTGATGTTGGTCGGCGTACTGGCTGACCTGGGGACAGGCCAGCCTACAAGTAGGTCGGCCCGTCCTCGGGTCGACCAATGGGCTCTCTGGTGGCAACGCGGCAAGACAGCTTTGATAGACGTGATCGAAGCTGCTTTGCGTTTGTGATGTTGGTGGGCGTACTGGCTGACCTGGGGACAGGCCAGCCTACAGGTCGTCGCTACGGCTGAGTGCGTATTGTTCAAAGACTTATGACATTTGCGCAAATGGCGAATCCTCTTGAAATTTTGCCTTTGCATCGAAGCCTATTTGCATCGTGGCAAAAGATTGTCTACACTAACCCAAGTTGGTTCCTTAGACGATCTGATGGTCTGGTGCTGCAATGCGTGTTCGATGCGAGGAATGTTTGACGGAGTCGTCGATCGTTGCTGTCGATTCAAAATCGACAGCGTGCCCGCGTTGTGGTACGCCCTTCAATCTCCACGACACCGATCGTTCATCCGTGACCGTGGCGTTCGTCCCATCGACGGACAACGAGTCGCCCCCTTTGCCGCGGCAGATCGGGAAATATGTGATCGTTCGCAAGGCTGCAAGCGGCGGATTCGGTGCGGTCTATGAAGCGTACGATGAACAGCTCCAATCGCGGGTCGCCATCAAGGTCTCACTGAATCAGTTCAATTCGGCATTGAACGATGCGATCTTGGAAGAGGCGCGATTGCAAGCCAAGCTGCGTCATCCAAACATCATCCGTGTTCTAGCGGTCGATCGCCGCGAGGACGGAAGTGTCTATCTGGTGATGGACTGGATCGAGGGGCAGACCTTGCGGGAGACGATGGCGCGCGGCAAGTTCTCCGTGCGACGCGCGGTCCGGATCATCCAGCAGATTGCCGACGCGATGCACTATGCCCATCAGTCAGGTTTTGTGCATCGCGATTTGAAACCGAACAACATTCTTATTGACGAAGACGGCAAGCCACACATCGCTGACTTTGGGCTCGCCCTCGATGAGACGTCGCAGCGCGAGCGTCGCGACGAATTTGCCGGGACGTTGGCCTACATGTCCCCCGAACAGATCCGTTCGCAATCGCAGTACCTTGACGGGCGGACCGATATCTGGGCAATCGGCGTGATGTTCTACGAGATGCTTTCCGGGCAGCGACCGTTCCGAGGCAATCATGATCAAATTCGGGACGAGATCCTTCATCGCGAACCCAAACCATTACGGTTATTGAATGAAGACGTCTCACCGGAGTTGGAAGCGATCGTCAACGCCTGTCTGACGAAAGAGATCGGTCGACGAATAGCGACGGCTCGGGATTTAGGGGAACGTCTTGAACAATTGCAATCGCCCGCCGTACCCGCTCGATCCAACGCCGACAAACTCTCCGTACGATTCCGAGTCGTCGTCGGGATCGTGCTGCTGATTGGCGCATTGGCGTTCGGACTGTCTCGTTTCCCTGGCGAGGGAAAGCTGGATCGGCGGACGGACGCATCGGCATCGAGTCCGACGCCGCTCGCGTCATTGGTATCGCCATCGGTTCCATCACGGATGTCGATCGTACCCGGACGCTGGAACAAGTTGCTCGATCGCCCATTGGAAAGGCTCAGCGTCCCGCCACCGAACTCGGGAACGAAGTTCGTCGAAAGTCCGGAGTTGGAGGAGTTGACGATAATTGTCGATGGGCAAGCATTGTTGCGAGCCGGAACGATCACGAGCCCGAATTGCAGCATTGAGTTTTTTGTTTCGCAGCCGCGATGGACGGGAAACTTCGCCTTCTTCTACGGGCTTCGTCCCGACCCGAATTCAGAACAGGGTGGGTTTGTCAGTGAGGAAATTCGCTGCTCGACAAATCTTCATTCGGAGGTGAGCGCTTATCGAATCGACCGCTGGATGCGGTACTATCGATCGGACTACAACCCGTCGGGTGGACAAGCCCTGTCGGCGACGTCCATTCCGTTTCCCGGTGAGAAACGGGTGAACTGTGTTCTGAACTTTCGCAACGGTCAGCTCGAATCATTCCTTTGGGATGGTCAAAAACGAACGGACTTGTTGACGGAACGTGACTCGAATTCCGCCCACGCCATGACCTGCGAAGGGGGCTTCGGCTTCTTTGCTTACGAGACGACTTTAACAATTTCCCAACTTCGAATCTATCCAGAAGAGACGATTGATGACACAGCCGAATGAAGACGATGTGGCCCAACGTGGTCGCCGGTTTTCAACTGGGAGTTGAAAAGACACTAGGCGGCGTCCCCGACTTTCCGACGCCGCAGAGTCCGCGTGGAATTGCGATCGTTGGCGGAGGAAAGTATCTGGTCAGTGTTTATGTCAGTGTGCGTGTCTTGCGGCATGTCGGATGCGATTTGCCGATCGAGGTTTGGCATTTTGACGGGGAGAACGATCCGCAAATCGAAGCTGCGATCCGCGCGTACGGTGTCACATTCCGCAACGCGACCACGCTGTTGAAGACGCATCCCTTTCGATTCATTCAAGAACATTGGTGGCGAGGCTGGCAACTGAAATCGTATGCACTCTTGCATTCGAGTTTCGAGAATGTGCTGCTGCTGGATGCGGACAACTATCCCACTCGCGATCCCGAGTATCTGTTTGACTGGCCGGATTATCGTGAACACGGCGCGGTCATTTGGCCGGACCAGGTAAAGTCACCAACGATCATGCATGACGCCGTCCGCCACTTGTTTGAAATCGATCCGCCGACTGACCGGATGGCGGAGTCCGGGCAACTGTTGATGAACCGACGGCGATGCTGGCGTCAGTTGGTGCTGGCGGGCTTTTACAATCAAGCGGCCGATTTGACTTACCGATACATCTGGGGTGACAAGGATACCTTTCCGTTCGCGTTTCATCGGACCAATGCGCGGTACGCTCGGATGTGGCCCGAATGTCAGATCGTACCCGACTGCCTGCTGCAGTATGACTTTAATGGTCGAGTGATCTTCCAACATCGCGTGGGCGACAAGTTCAGACTCGAAGGCAGCGTCTTTGCGTCAACTCCGCAGATCAGCGACGAAAACCGATACAACGCTTCCCTGGCACACGAAGCTTTTTGCTTTTCGGTATTGGACGAATTGCGATCCAGTGTCGTTGCTGAAAACGCTTCGATCGCCACCAGTGCGACGGTGACTCCCGCCACATCGGATTCGACGATTTCGAAGCCCTTATCGAGCGCGAGCGTTCGAATCGAAGCGTACATTCTAACTTGTCCGTCACGAGCATCCGAACTTCAAACGACACTCGACAGTCTAGAACAGTCCGACTGGCCGGATGCTCCAACGATCGTGTGCGACCAAGCGTACCCGGCGGATTCGGACTTGCGAGTGTCGCAAACGCTCAACGCCCTCGACCTCATCAAACTCGCCGCCTTGAGAGATGCGGATTGCATCTTGTTCTTCGAGGACGACGTCAACTTCAATCGCCATCTTCATCACAATCTTATGAACTGGGGACCAATCAAACATCGATTCTTGTTTATGGGATCGTTGTACAATCCGGGGATCAAGCCTTTCGCGGATTCCAGCGATGCCCGATTTCATGAGGAGAACTATTTCATCGCGGACCATCGCCATGTTTATGGATCGCAGGCCTTTGTGCTTTCCCGGTCTTTGGTGCGTCAATGCGCTGATCGATGGCATTGCTTTGAAGGGATGCAAGATATCAGGATCTCCACGATAGCGGGGTTGTTCAGCCGAACCTTGCATGTTCATGCGCCAAGTCTCGTGCAGCACCGCGAATCGGTTTCGACTTGGGAGGGAACACGACATGTCGCCTACGATTTTGATCCGGGGTTCAAGGCATCGTGTTAGTTGACCCTGAACGGTTCGCTCCCATCTTCGACCGCCTACACGGAAAGCGTGTTGGCTTCTATCCACTTTCTGGAAACGTTGGCGATAGCCTGATCGAACTGGCGACCATTCAATTGCTGGGCCGTTTCGGAATTGCATGGCGTTACATCAGATGCGTGGTCCGCGATGGCGGATGTGCAACCAGTGATGGGAATCACCTCAGTTCCCCCCGCGTCACGTGCATCGATCCAGATGATTTGGATCAGGTGGATGAAATCCTCGTCAACGGTGGCGGCAACATGGGGATGCGTTATCCGGTCTGTCATCAACAGCGACGAGTGCTTAGGAAAGCAACGCTTCGCCCCATCACGATCTTGCCCCAATCGTTCTGTGACGACAAAGAAAACGCTACATACGACCGAGTGTTTGTGCGTGAAGAGACGAGTCTTCGGTTCTATCCTCGTGCGATCGTGGCCCCGGACATGGCGATGGGATATCAATGGCCGACTCCTCCCCCGCCACCTGTTCACGATCTGGCGATCGCGATGCGGCTGGACGGCGAGGCTATACAAGTTCCCATTTCCGACAGCTTCGATCCGATTCAGGGATTATCCACGGCGGAGCAGTACCTCTGTCGCGCCGCGTCCTATCGCGAAGTGATCACCGACCGATTGCATTTCGCGATCTCGGCTCTGTTAGCCGGCCGCGACGTCACGCTCGTCGCCAACAATTATCACAAGAACGAAGCCGTTTGGCGTCTGTGGCTGAAACCACTCGGCTGCAAGTTCTCCACGCGAGAAGAGATTGCCAAGCGGTTTGCTTGATAAGGCGGTGCCGCAATGCGGGCTAGGCAAATCACCTAGTTGCGTCATCGGTTCGTTCGGAGACGAAAGCGATGTCTTCATACAGGTCGGATAAAGTGATTTCGCATCGGATCTCGGGCAATGCGATCTGAGCATCCAGTCCGGCATAACCTTCCGTGATGAATCCCTCGTCGGTGCGTCGATCGACAACGGCTTGAGGCAGTGATTGCTCGACTCGAATATAGGCACACAACGAGTCGATCGACAAATACGCTTGGCGCTTTTCATGTTCGTCGGTTCGTCGAGTCGCTTCCGAAATGACTTCGATGATGACAACCGGAGCATCCTGAAAGGTATCATCGGGAGGATTCAAACGACACGCGATCATCGCATCAGGATAGTAAAACCGCGTCCCGTGAGCGGACCGAATGCGGACCTTGGTATCTGAATTGAATACGCGGCACGCGTTGCCGCGAAGTTGGGCACCTACTGAGACGGTAGCGTTGGTTGCAATAGTATTGTGAGCGTTGTTCGCGCCCGCCATTGCATATGCGACGCCATCAACATACTCGTGCTTTTGCCGAGCATCCGCTTCGCCGCGAAGATAGTCTTGAACCGACAATGGGGTCGAGTGAAATCGTGCCGTACTCATACCGAGCATTCTATCCTTCGCAGGGTATCGCGGCAACGATCTCGTGACGCTTTGATGCACAGCACGCTGTCCAATGCATGCCCGCATCATTCACTTAGGCGACCGGCAGATAAAAAGATAACTGCCGGTCTTAAGTGTACGATGGACGTCCAATCGTTCGTCGAGTGTCATCGGCGGACTGAACGTTCGTCGTACGGTACGTTTTTGTCTGCCGCTTGCCGTTATACCGTGCGTGGTCTGAAATGATGCCTTCGCGTTAAATGAAGCGAACACGTCATTTCTGACCACGCGACGTATCAACAAAACGCAATCAGCCGCAGCTCGCTCGCCTCCGGCCTAAGCGGCACGCTCGTTAGCGTCCGGTTCTTCGGAACCGTGATCTAACGCTCAACTGCTGATTAAACTGAAAGACTTATGCTGAGGTGCTTATGCTCAAAAGCATGTGCGATAGTGCTTATCAATTGTTGAAGGAAGGCGGCAGTGACCAACCGCCACCTTCCGCTGGTGCCTGGTTCGTCGGTGCGGATGGTTGAGCGTCCGTTGCCGGCGGTGTCTGCGTTCCCGGTTGCGTTGTGAATGTGGGCTTCGTGGCTGATCGACGGAGCCGAGTGGATCGGATCGACGGTTGGCGGTGCCGAAGCTTCGGTGGTTGTCGGCGCTGATGTCGCTGGAGTTGTCTCGGCCTTCGTGGGACCCGTCGGTTGGGTCGGCTGCGGAGCGGGCGTTGTCACCGCGTCGGATGAATCGTTCGTCTCTTGGTCCGACAAGCTTGTGGAAATCGTTGCTGACGAAGGGTTGGTTTCTCCGACGAACGATTGATAGGTGTTCTGCACGGCTTGTGAAACATTTTGTACTTCTTGACCGATGTTCGACGCCGCGGTGATCGTTTCCTTGGTCGCTTGCGCGATCTGAGTTCCGCCAAGCTTGTCAAGTAAATTTCGTGCGGGCTCAAGCGTCGGATCGATGGCCAGCGCCTGTTGCAGTTGGTTGCGTGCCTCACCCGATTGTTGTCGCTTGAAATTCAGGAAAGCCATGTTGTAATGAGCGACCGCTGGTTCGTGCGCTTTGTTGAGCGTTTGCATGGCCTTCTCTGGACTTCCCGAATCCATGTAAACCGTCGCTAGATTGTTGGCGAAACGCTTGTTCCCCGGCTCGATCGCGATCGCTTTTTGAATTTGATCAATCGCGGCCTCGTAGTTTTCCTGCCGAGCCATCACCAATCCACTGTCGTTGTACAGCGTGGAGTCATTCGGCATTACTTCGATCGCCCGATTGAAAAATTTCAGTGACTCATCGAGTCGGTTTTGCCGGTCGTGAAGTCTTGCAATGGCGGAGAGCGCGGCTCCATTCTTCGGATCGGAGTCGAGTGCCTTCGAATAATTTTCCATGGCGCGTTCGAATGCCCCGCTCGATTCCCATAATTGACCGTTGGCCACATAGACTTCGGGACCTAGCTTGTCAGGCGTATTGGAAAGGCTGAGCGCGTCGGTGGTGGCGTTGACCTCGGTTGCTTGCTCTTGCGACCTGCCGAAAGTAAAGACGCCCGCGATTGCGTCGCGCGTTCGCACCCCGGCGGATCGCATGCGATCGGTAAAGCCCGTCGCCTGCTGTTGGGTCTGTGTCGGCGTGACATCTTCAACAACAATCTGGTCGGCGGTCGACGAATCTCGGCTGGCGAATGGATTCATGGAGAAACCGCCGGAACCTGACTGACACCCACCAACGCTGATCATCAACGTCATGAACGCGAAACGATAGACGTTCTTCGCAGCTACCATGACACTACCCCTTTTTTGTTTGATCAATTCGGATGGCGTGCGTGATCGATTACGGTAATGAAGCTCTAGACGCGATTGTCCGAATCGCGCAAGAGTCGATGAACACGCCCATCCACGGCAATGTGAAGCACATGACCCGTTTTCCTGAGAATCGGAAGAATCGTTGCAACTGCTTCATGCAAATCGACATGAATTCCGAGATTCTTCGCATTTTGGCTCATTCAATGCGATGCCTGCTGGCTGATCAGCGGTCAGCATGGTTTGCAAGCGACCATCTTTCGTCAGCGATCATGCTATCGTTCATCGTTTGCGTCGATTATGCTGAGGCATCTTCTTCAATAATGAACGCGTTTGATGTTATCTTGCTGCAAAATTTCTCAGTTGATTTGAAGAAGTGGTTGCTCTAGGAAAAGGAACCAACAAATGATTCGACTTCGATATGCTATCGCGATTGCTCTATGGAGCATCCTTTCATCCTTGACGCTATCTGCTGAAGACAAAGTATCGGCACAGGCATCCAACACTCGTATTGTGAAGGTTTTTCTGCTTGCCGGACAATCGAACATGGAGGGTGCCGGAGCGATTAAGGCCGATTCAAGTCGCAATGACGGTCAGGGGAGTTTGGAATACTTGGCGAAAGAGCGTGCCGATAGCCCTTACTCGAGGTTGCTGGACAAAAACGGGGAATGGCGGGAACGGTCGGATGTTTGGATTCATTATCTGCAGCAGGGAAGCTACGCCCGGGTTTTGGCGCACGCGAGGACCGCATTGGGCCGGAACTTGGATTTGGAATCGTCGTTGGCGATCATTCCGATGAACCCGTGATGTTGATAAAGCTTGCGTGGGGCGGCAAAAGTCTGGCTGCCGATTTCCGACCTCCTTCGGCTGGCGGAGACGCTCCGGGACCATACTATCAGGAATTGATTTCGAGAACTCGAAGTTTACTCGACACCTTCGGCCAACAATTCCCCGAGCTCAACGGAATGACACCGGAACTGGCTGGTATTGGTTGGCATCAGGGCTGGAACGACCGAGTCAATCAAACGTTCAACGATGAATATGAATCGAACCTTGCACATCTGATTCGCGATCTTCGTCGCGATTTAAAAGCCCCGGATCTGCCGTTCGTTATTGCTGAAACAGGCATGAGCGGTGTGAACGAGAAACATCCGCGAGCTTTGTCTTTGATGCGGGCGCAAGCCGCGGTCGCTGAGTATCCACAATTCAAGCAGAATGTGGCATTCGTTGGTACGAAAGCATTCTATCGCGACGAGGATCAATCCCCTTCGCGGCAGGGATATCATTGGAACTCGAATGCTGAAACCTATTATTTGATTGGCGAAGCGATGGGGCGGGCGATGCTGAAGCTGCTCGAATCGACGAAGGGAGAATAGAAAAGCATGCGTCTTGTGATGTTGTCATCGATTTGCACCGTGTTGTTGTCGTCATGCCTCTTCGGACAGGCACCCCCTTACGACAACGCTCCCGACGCGCGGCCACCGTACTACCGCGTTCGTTACGAAGCGTCCGAGAAACCTGGCGAACTGATCTTTCCCGTCGCCTACACGCTGTGGGTTCCCGATGGCTTGACGAAAGCGAAAGGCGTGATCGTCCATCAACACGGATGTGGCGAAGGATCATGCAAGTCCGGCCAAACCGGTGCGTTCGATTTGCATTGGCAAGCCCTTGCCGCAAAGCACGACTGCGTCTTGCTGTCACCGGCTTACGAGCAACCGCAGGATGCCGATTGCCAAATGTGGTGCGATCCTCGCAACGGATCCGATGCCGCATTTCGCAAGGCGTTGTCGGAACTCGGTCAATTGTGTGGTCATCCCGAATTGAACACGGTTCCATGGGCGTTGTGGGGGCACAGCGGCGGCGGACATTGGGCGGGTGGCATGTTGTTGTTGCATCCCCAGCGCGTCATTGCTGCGTGGCTTCGATCCGGAGTTCCGTTGTTTGAAGCGGTCGAGAAACGAAACATCCGACCTCACGAATTGAATCCAGCCGCGACGAAGGTTCCCGTGATGTGCAATCTGGGAACGAAAGAAGGTTTCAGTAATCCCGAGGGTCGATTTGCTGGCGTCTGGCCCGCGAACAAAACATTCTTTGAGAAACTTCGGGGAGCGGGAGGCATCGTCGGCATCGCCATCGATCCGCTGACCAGCCATGAATGTGGCAACCAACGTTACTTGGCGATCCCTTGGCTGGATGCTTGCCTCACGGCGCGATTGCCGATCGATTCCGACAACACGCTACGTCCAATGCCGATGGAACAATCGTGGCTTGCGACAATGCCGATTCCAAATGAACCGATCGTCCCGGCAACGGCTGCCTCACATTATTCAGCGGATAAAGAACATTCCATCTGGCTGCCGAACGAACGGGTTGCGAGCCTCTGGTTGCAGTATGTGACCGATACGCGGGTTCCCGATCTGACGCCGCCCCCCAAGCCGACGAATCTACGATTTGAAGGCAACAGCTTGCGTTGGGATGCTGCGGCGGATCTTGAAAGCGGCATCGCACATTTCATCGTTTATCGTCGGGGACACAACTTCGTCGTCGTTGGCGGCAAGCAGAAGAATCCGTTTGGACGCCCGTTGTTTCAAGGTTTGCAATACAGCGACACACCGGCGATGCCGCTGGAGGAAATGCGTTATGAAATTGCATCACCCAACCGCGGCGAGATAGAAGACTACGATGTCGTTTCCGTCAACACGGCGGGGATTCCTTCGAATGACATCGAGTCGCTCAAGCGGCATGCTGTCGATCAATAGCTGGCATAGCGCAGATCGGCGGTCTCCGGCGAGAGTCTCGGCGGGGACTGCCGAGCTACTTTTAAACAGCCCGTTTCTTAGCAACGCGCGTGTCAAAGGGCCGGTTACGCCAAGGCATAGATGATCACCTGAGCGGCGACAATCCGCAGGATCATGGTCAACGGATAGACGGCGGCGTAGGCGGTTGAACAGGCGTCCGAATCGGCGAGCGAACTGGCGAAGGCAAGCGCGGGGGGATCGGTCATGCTTCCCGAGAGAACTCCGCAGATCGTCAAATAGTTCAGCTTTGCCCAACGGTGAGCGATCAGGCCAACCAGTAACAGCGGAAACATTGTGACCACAACGCCACACAGCATCCACTGGATGCCCGAAGCGGTCATGACGACTGCGAAGAATGTTTCGCCGGCATGAAGTCCGACGCAGGCCAGAAACAGCAGAATGCCGAGTTCTCGCAAGGCTAAGTTCGCGGAATACGGGATGTACCAGACGACGCGACCGACGCTGCCGACCAAGCTGAAAAGAATTGCGGCCGCCAGCGGGCCCCCTGCAAGGCCAAACTTGATTGGGAAGGGGACGCCTGGAATGTGAAACGGAATCATTCCCAACAAGACCCCCGCCGCGATGCCAAGAAAGATTGGAAAGAAATGCGTGATGTCGAGCGACTTGACGGAGTTTCCGAGTTTCGTCGTCACTTGATCAAGTGATTTCGCATCCCCCACGATGTTTGCGATGTCACCGTAGTAGAAGCGAGTGGACCCCGTGACGGTCATTTCGATTCCGGAACGTCGAATCCGAGTCACCGTGGCGTTGTACAGATGATCCAATGAAAGTTCGCGCAGGGGCCGGTTCAGCACCGCCGGATCGGTCACAACAATGCGTCGAAACTGCGCATCGCCCCCTTTGACCATCAGGTCGACATCGCTGCGGACGCCGATGAGCGGTTCAAATCGATCGAGTCCCGAAGCGGTTCCAACGACCTGAACAATGTCCCCCGGGTAGACCTTTGTTTCCTCCGTCGCCGCATGAACGGTGTCGTCGTTGCCACGCTGAATGCGAGAGATGCGAACCCCCGTCTCGGTCAGCCCTGGAATTTCGGCAAACGCGTACCCAGCCAGATGTTGATTGTCGATCAGAATGCAACGTCGCTCAATCGGAGCATGATGCCTTCTCGCTTCGCTGCGGATCCGCTCCGTTTCTTGCTCGACATCGACCCGCAGGAATCGCTTGAGCAAGAGCATGGAAGCGATGATCCCCACAATGCCGCCTGGATAGGCGACCGCGTACGCCGACGCGATAACTTCGGGGGATAAACCGAGCGATCCATCGATCCCGGCGGCGGCTTGCTGAGCGGCTCCCAGTGACGGCGTATTCGTTGTCGCGCCGCTGAACAGTCCAGCCGATTCAAAGACTGAAAAATTCATAACAAAACTAAACATGACGACCAAGGCGACGCCGAGTCCGACAATCGAAGCGGCCAACGCATTGAGCAGCAAGCCTTGCTTCTTCCATAATTGAACAATGCCCGGTCCCAGGTGCAGACCGATTGTGAAGACAAACAGGATCAAGCCGAATTCTTTGGCGAATTCTCCGATGTTCTCGTCGATCGAAGCACCGAAATGGCCGAAGGCGATGCCGGCGAATAATACACCGGCTGATCCCAACCCGATGCCACGAAACTTGAGACTGCCGATAAGCAATCCCACGACACTGACCATCGCAAGGGTCATGATTGCAGACGTAATCGGCGTCAAAGGAACCTCGGCTTCCATTGTGATGTGCATCGTGGCGACGGAAATGATGTGCTTCGCATCGCTCGATGCGAAGCAGTCATTTCGGACCGTACACGTTGTCAGTTCATTTAAATCGGCTGCCCGCTTGGCATTTCACGCACGATGAAAGGCCCGGCACATGGACTCGCCTCCACGACGCCACCCGAACGTGAATTCAGGCACGCGTCGTCCGCCTGCAGGTTTCGCGATTTTTTAATTGTCACGGTGCAATTGTCAACCCTGACTTGCCGGACCCAATCTGGCGGTTTGGCGGTTGCGAGCTAAAATAAACGCAAGACCCGGGCTCGGCGGGAGCCTTCCATCAAACGACTTGTTTTAGCACAACCAATGGCGATTCAATTTCAATGTCAATGCGGTAAGGAACTGAAGCTCAAAGACGAGTTTGCTGGAAAAAAGATTCGTTGCCCGTCGTGCCAACAGCCCCTTCAGGTACCCGCCGTCGACGATCTAGCAGCGGATCTTCCGCCTGTTCAACAGTTCGCGCAACCGACGCCAGCCGCTGCCGGCCATCCGGGGGCGGGAGGTTTGGGAGCGTTGTTCGATGAAGAAGGGATGGGACCTTTGTCGGGCCCCGTTTGCATGGGATGTGCGAAAGAGATGCGTCCCGGGACGGTGATCTGCATGAACTGCGGGTTCAACATGCAGACCGGTCAGCGTCTGCAAGGATTCACGGAATCTCAAGCTGCGGCGTCGAGGTATGGAAATGCGGCGTTGGACGAGGCCGCCGCTCACATGCAGCGTGATGCGGAAGTGCAGCGGCAGATCAGCGGAACGGGCCTTCCCGTCTGGGTGCTGGCGACGATTCTGATGTGCTTAGGCGGATTGGCGGTGATGGGCGTTTTTGTGAGCAACACGTTTGCCGCAGAAGAAGGAGCCGATACGGGGAGCCCGGTCCCGCGCTATATCCTGATTGGAATCTTGCTTTTCCTTCAAGCGTGCGGAATGTACTTCTGGATTCGGTTGACGATCGCGGGCTTCAACGAAGAGCCCAAGCATGGGTTTCTGTGCTTGTTCACGATCGTCTACGCTCCCTTCTATGGAATGATGCGGAAGCCGCTGCGCAGTTATGGCGTTTCGATGCTTGTTGTCGCTTTCATGTCGGCGATTATTTACTTCGGCGGGTTCGCACTGCTGTCCGTGTTGAAGCTTGCGTGACGACTACGGCTTTGAAAAGCGTGGCGCGGCTTCAACGAATGCGCGCTATCGTAGTACGTCCTAAAGTTCACAATCTTTTCATCTTGCACATCAAATATAGAGACACCACGGTAGGCGATGGGAGCACCACCAGGCAACGTTCCCTGCGACTCCCATTCGAGCAAGGCCTGCGAATCGTCCTCGCGAACATTGCTGAATTGTGATTCAATCTTGTCGAATTGGTCCAGATACATTTGCCAAAAGCGTTCCGCCCCCGCTTCGCCTTGCATCGGTTCTTGCAGACCTAAGTTGGTCAATTCCGCGTTGTCGGCGAACATTTCGACGAGCGGTTGAACGTCTCCGGTTTGTTCAACTTTCTGAAGTCTTTTGGCAAACTGAGATGCGATGTTCTGCGTCATGTTTCTTTCACGTGCTGGCGGAGGAAGGTATGGTTTCGTCAGTGAAGGCCGGTCCAAGGCTTGAGTGCGAAGGCCGCAATTTGCATACCAGGGAACGCATTGCGCATTGCTGGGCCGAAGCGAAGCACTGGGATCTGATCAGCGAAGCGATTCGTTGCCGACCGGGGGACCAGAAAGATGACAATGGGTCAGTTGCCGCCCAACCGCTCGGTGGGTGCGGAGCCTCGTTTCACCGACGGCGGACTAGCGACATCAACAGCCGTCGTCTACCATGTAAAGAATGAAAATTCGTCTGAAATACTTAGCGTTATACCGTGCGTGGTCCGAAATGATGCCTTCGCGTCAAATGAAGCGAATCACCTCCTTTTTGACCACGCGACGTATACAAAGATTCCCGTTACTTTGCCTGCTGGTTCTGGTTTTGCCTATCTGCACGTCGTGCGTCACATCATCGCTGTCGGCACCGGGACCTCGCGATGACGATGCGCCGACCGACTTTACGACAACCCCCAGCGGACTGAAGTACCGGATTCTGCGGAAGTCGGACGGCCCGAAACCGATGCCAACCGACGAGGTAACGGTTCAATATCGCGGCTGGCTGGATGATCAAACGATCTTTGACAGTTCATACCAACGGCGACAACCGGCAACGTTTCGCCTGGATCAGGTCGTTCCGGGTTGGACGGAAGGTTTGCAACTGGTTGGCGAAGGTGGGATGATTGAATTGGTTATCCCGTCCGACCTGGGCTACGGTGAGCGAGGGTCCGGCGGGACCATCCCCGGCGGTGCCACGTTGCATTTCTTGGTGGAGCTGATTCGCATCAATTGATTGATGCTTCAGCAAACGGCTTACCTTCGATTGACTTATGCCACGCGATTTCAATAACAACCGATCAGCGTCTCTTGATGTGAATCCCAAGGTTTCCACCCGCTCATCCGGCAACGCGGTGGGGCTGTTGTTTTTTTGCGTGCTCTGCGCTGTCGGATGTTTCGCTTTCGCGGACGAACCCGCATCGGTATCCGCGAAATCAGCGGCTGATTTGACGGCTCGCATCGACTTCTTCATTCGCCAAGGTTGGAACCAACAATCGATCCAACCGGCAGAGCGTTGTTCGGATGAAACGTTTGTCCGTCGGCTGTACCTCGACTGTGTGGGCCGGATTCCAACGGTTGAAGAAGCGACGAACTTCATCAACGATCAACGTGACAACAAGCGTGACGTGCTGATTGATCGGTTGCTCGACAGCGAGGATCATGTTCAACACTTTGCCGATTTGTTCGACGCGCTGTTGATGGGTCGGACAGGTGAAGGGAAATACAACCAGCGGCGACAACATGGTTGGCGATCGTATCTGGAAGACGTTTTCCGGTCCAACCGGCCGTGGAACGATGTGGCTGGCGAGATTTTGCTTGCTCGACCTGACAACGAACAGCATCGTGGCGCTGTCTGGTTCTTGTACGAACGCAACAACGAGCATCAGAAAATCGCCGAGGCGATCGCTCCGGCCTTCTTCGGTATCCGAATCGAATGCGCCCAGTGCCACGATCATATGAGTGCCGATGAGATCAAGCAGGCGCATTATTGGGGGCTGGTCGCGTTTTTTAATCGCGGTACGAATGTGCAAACGAAGGTTGGACCCCAAGTTGCCGAATCGGCGATTGGTGGCTTTTCAGAGTTCGCGAATCTGAGTGGCCAAAGTAGTCCGAACGTGTTGACTTTTCTTGGCGCCACGCCGGTGTCGGAGACTCGACCCGAGAAAGATCAGAAGCAGGAGGAGTCCGAAGATTTGTATCGATCTTCCGATGCGGACGCCGATCTGCCGAAGGTGCCGAACTTCTCACGGCGCGAAGCATTCGTGCGGCACGTTTTGCAAGACAACCCGCTGGTTGCCCGTGCGATGGTCAACCGCGTGTGGGCGATTATGTTGGGGCGTGGGATCGTGCATCCGTTCGATGCGATGGACAGCGTTCACGCTGCCAGCCATCCCGAACTGCTTGGTTGGCTGGCGGCGGACTTCGCGGCCAGTGGTTACGACATTGGCAGATTGGTTGAGGCGATTGCCCGCAGTCAAGCGTACCAGCTCAGCAGCATTCAGCCGGACGATGTTGATGACCCGGCGACGTTCGCTTGGTATCTGGAACGACCGCTCACCGCCGAACAACTTGCCCGCTCAATTCAGTTGGTCGCTCGTGGCGGCTTCCAGAATGACGCCGGCTTGGTCAAGCAATTGCGTCAGCAGATTAAGCCTGTGCTTCCCGACCAGACAGTGGTCACCGTGGACGATGCGTTGTTCTACAGTAACGGTACGGCATTGAACGATTTCCTGAACGCCGACTCGAATCAGAACACGTTGCTGGCCGGTCTGAGCGAACTTTCCAGCGATGACGAGCGGATCGAACGATTGTTTCGAACCTGTTTCTGTCGTTCCCCGTCGTCGCAAGAACGTGAAGCAGTGATTACGTATGTGGCGAAGCGGAGTCGTTCGCTCGACGACGCCCTACGTCAGGTGTTGTGGTCGATGGTCAAATCGGCTGAATTTCAGTTCAACCACTAAAGACTCTTCGAGACTTATACCACTCGACGTATATTGATAAGTGAATGGCAACGATGGCAGCGTCCCAATCAAACGACCGCGGCTGCGGAAGCCCCGAGCATACCTTGCATCGGCGGCTGTTTCTGCAGGGAAGTATGGCCGCTTCGGTCGCGTCCGCGGCAAGTTTCAGCGGATTGTTTTCGGTTCCCGCTATCGCGGACGAGACGAAACGTCAAGGAAAGAAGTGCATTTTGTTGTGGCTGTGCGGAGCCCCGAGCCAATTTGAAACATGGGACCCGAAACCGGGAACGCCCACCAGCGGGCCATTTCCTTCGATCGCGACAAATCTGCCGGGCGTTCACATCAGTTCGTTGATGCCCAAGTGCGCGACGATCATGGACAAATTGTCGGTCATTCGCAGCATGCAGACCGAACCGAGCGAACACTTCCAGGGAATCGATGTGCTCACTCGTGGCGACAAGCCTCGCCCGCCGTTTGTTCGTCCGATACTCGGGTCGGTCGTTGCCCAGCAACTGGGACAGGTTGATAGCCCGGTCCCGCAGTTCATTTTGCTGGACCCGTGTCCCGAAGGAAACGAGTTCAAATCGTTCAAGGCGGGCAACTGGGCCGGTTGGCTCGGTGCGGAGTATGGACCCGTCCGGGCCGGTGGCGAATACTCGATTCCCAATCTAAGCAAGCTCGATACGATCTCGGAAATCGATCATGCGGATCGGGAGGCTTTGCGGAGCTTCTTGAGTCGGAAGTATGAAAATGATCGCCGCAGTCAGGCGGCTGGTTCATTAAATGCGGCGTTCGATCGTGTTCAAGGTCTGATGAGTTGCGCGCCTCTGTTTGATTTAAACGCCTTGCCCGAGGCGGATCGCAAGCGATATGGCGGTGGTGCTTTCTCGCAGCATGCGTTGCAGGCAAGGCACTTGGTCGAAAACGGATCGACCTTCGTGATGGTCGCCAATGGAATGCCATGGGACAATCATGTCTTTCAGCATGAAATGCATCAGATGCTCGTTCCCGAACTGGACAACGTCCTGTTCCAGTTGATCAAAGACTTGGAGGATCGGGGGATGCTGCAAGACACGCTGGTAATCGCAATGGGGGAATTTGGCAGGACGCCTTGGTTAAACGACGCGCGCGGCCGCGATCACTATCCCAACGCGTGGAGCCTAGCGATGGCGGGGGCTGGAATTCGAGGCGGCGTGGTCTACGGCGCGACGGACGAATTGGGCTACGAAGTGACTGAAAACGCCGTCGACAATCGACGTCTCTTCGCCACCATCTTTTCAGCATTGGGGATCGACCCCCACGAGGATTATGAACTGCCGGGCCTGCCTACGTTCGCTCGCGTGGAGGCGGGAGTCGAGCCTGTGAAAGAGTTATTGCTTTGATGTTCAACGTGACTCAATTGGATAAAGCGAATAGACGGTGACACGCGTGAAGCTGACGGAAAAACATAAGCACAAGCTGCCGATGGGACTGCTGGGCGGACTGCTGCTGCCCGACGACAAGACGATTGTCGCCGCCTGCATGGATGGCGTCTATCGAACAACGATCGACCGTTCGATTCCGCCGGAACGGTTATATGGGCATGAAAGTTATGCGCGTTCGGTCGCGCTCGTCGATGACACCACGATCGTCTCCACTGGATACGATGGCCACGCATGCTGGTTCGACTTGGCGGAGAAGCGAGAGTTGCGGCGAGACCGGCTGCATCACTTTTGGTCCTGGGATATGGCGATCTCGCCCGATCGAACATGCTTTGCGTCGGTGACCGGACAGTACCTGGCTGGTGGCTACAAGTATGAACCTCAACCGGAAAGCGAACCATCGATTCGCGTTGTTGATGCGCGGACTGGCGAGATTCGTCTCAGCCTTCCTCATGTCCCCTCCGTCCAAGCAGTCTGCTTCAGCCCCGACAATCAATTTGTCGCGGCGGGCAATTTGATGGGGGAAGTGCGTGTCTATCGTGTGGCCGATGGCGAGTTGGAAGCGAGTTTCACAACCCCCGATTTCACGAGCTGGGGGGTGATCAAAAGTCACTGCTATCTGGGGGGCATCTTTGCGATGGCGTTCACTCCCGATGGCAACGACATAATGTTGGTCGGCATGGGGCCAATGGCTGACCCGATGGCCGGAAATGGCAAGCAACTTTGGCAGCGTTGGTCATGGCGGGAGCCAACGCCTCGGTTGGTCGATCAATCGCACGAAGGGGAAGCGGGTGAAGGATTGATGGAAACGATCGCCATCGACCAATCGGGAGAATTCTTCGTTATGGGTGGCCGACTGCGGGGTGGGGAATGGAATGTCGCCGCGTTCGAGTTGAAGTCCGGCAAGCAGTTAGCGAATCTAAAAACCAATTGCCGGATCACAAAAGCCTTGTTCACAACCGATGGCGAACACTTGGTGTTGCTGGGAACGCAAGGTCAGCCGAAAGACAAGCACGACGGAAAGTTCCCCGACTTCGGACGCGTCGATGTATACGAAGTGAAAGCTTAGTTTAGGCTTGCTTTCATCAGTTGAGTTTCTTAGGCGTATTGCAAAAAGAATCGCGGATTGGTTTACTTTGCAATCAAAATATTGACAAGGTTCGTTCTCGATGACGGATATGCACTGAATCTTGTCGATTTTGAATTATTCAGCAGAAGGCGGCGTTGAGTATTGCATAATGGTGGCGATAATGCTTTAAACTAGCCTTCTGTATTCGCGATTTGCTTTAATTGCATTCGCTTTGCTTTACTTCCTTTTCTTATGGAGACCTCGGTCATGAAACGAAATGGTTTTACCCTTGTTGAATTATTGGTTGTTATCGCGATTATCGGCATTCTGGTTGGGTTATTGCTTCCGGCGGTACAGGCCGCACGTGAGGCTGCTCGCCGAATGGAGTGCAGCAATAATCTGAAACAGTTGGGACTTGCGCTTCACAATTATCATGACACCTTCAAGGCGTTTCCTGCCGTAGCAATGCCGTACACGGAGGGTTTAAGCCTGCAAGTGGCGCTGATGCCTTATTTTGAACAGCAGAATTTGTTCGACCAGTTTATCGTGAACCAAGCATGGGATTCGACGAACAATCTACCCCTTACACGGGAAATCAATGATGCATTACTCTGCCCAAGCGGGACCGAAAAGGTTGCCGACGACAATACGGCCAACTATACGACGCATTACTACGGCGTACTGGGGCCTACGGGGACCAATCCGGTTTCAGGAGTAGCCTATAAGGAAAACACTGCTGGTTCGCACGGTGGAAGCTCGCAGCACGGTATCTTCTATCAAAGAGCCTATCGTGAATTTTCGAACATCCTGGATGGTACATCCACGACGCTGGCGTTTGGCGAGATTTCTTGGACCGATCGAAATGGTTTGAACACTCGTTATCGCGCGTTCACGCGTGGGGGAAGTATTAACTCGCACTGGGCTTCGGCAAAGAACGTCGCTCATCCAATCAATTCTGATTACACCGCATTGTTTAACGATATGAGCTTTGGCAGCAACCATCCAGGTGGAATTCAGGTCTGCTTAGGCGATGGCTCCGTTCGTTTCGTGGGTGAAACGATCGACTTCAACACTTACCTTTCCGTGGCCAGCATGGACGGTGGAGAGACCGCCAAGCTTGACTAGTCTTTGATTTCGGAAACTTTCATATTGCGGACTTTGCTTTATCAATGTCCGCAAGTTGAACTCAAGTGACGCGATCGCATCGCACAACGTTTTGAATAAGTTTTGTATTTAGCAATTACCATTGAGGCACACCGTCGCATGAATTCTTGCCGTCGATTTTTGCATATTTTTTCGCTCTGTTTTCTCGCGTTGTTCGTTGGATGCGGTTCCACCGTGAACGACCCGCGATCGAATCAGATTAACGGGACCGTTACCTTCAAGGGGGCTCCCGTCCCGTATGGAGACATCCGGTTTATCCCACAATCGGGCCCTGCTGGGTATGCAACGATTGTTAATGGCAAGTTCGACACGGCGGTCGAAGGTGGAAAGGGAGTCGTGTTGGGCAAGCATCGGGTCGTCATCAATGGGTTCGATGGTGTGGCCAAGCCAGATGCTGAGCTACCTCACGGAGAACCTCTCTTTCCGGAGTTCCAGGCGGAAGCCGATATTGCAGCGGGCGGATCGACACATGATTTCGATGTTGTCATTCAGAAACAACAAGTTCGTCCCAGTGACGGTGTCTAGAAGGCCGATTCGCTGATTGAACCGATTGTAAGCTAGCTTTCCAATCGAATTGGTCTGGGAAGCTTTAAAACCGCAGTTTACTTGTTTGCAACCTTGAGTGATAAATCGCGTGGTCGAAAATGAGGTGATTCGCTTCATTCATTGCGAAGGCATCATTTCGGACCACGCACGGTATAATTCCAAATCATCGATCGCCTGACTAGACTTGTATCTCGCTGGAAGTCTACAAGTCTGAGGTGACAACATGATTCGATTTTGCGTCTTTTGCATTCTGCTGTTTCTTGCAACCGTAGCAACCGCTCAAGAGCCGATTGGGCGATGGAGCGGCGGATGGCGGAGCAATACGTCTGGGCATCGCGGGCCGATGCGGGCAACGATTACGCCGCGAAGTGACGGGCGATACGATGCGCGGTTTTCCGGACGGTTTGCTCTGATCATTCCGTTTACCTACCGCGTTACGATGACGCCCGTTGCCGTTAGTCCATGTGGCACGACGCTGGTCGCGACAAAGAAGATGCCCATTTTTGGGACCTATCGAATGACCGCGACCGTATCTGGAAACAGCCTCGACGCCCGCTATACCGCCAAGAAAGACGTGGGCGTTTTCAGGATGCGACGCTCTCGCTGACTTGCTTGGTCGACAGCTTGCGATGAATGGCCGACAGCGCGAGATGGGTGGGCAGATAGACCAACAACGGCAGTCCGACCATCAGACAGCCGAGCCACGCGGCGGGCGGCATCCATGTTTGGGCCTGCTTGTCGTCGAGTCCAAAAACGTAATTGACGTTATGCGGCTGATTGACGAAGTCCAACGGGTCGCCCGGTCCAGGCAACGCAAAGTATGCGATCAACATCAAGCCCCACGCCAACACCGTCCATCCGAACAGAGCGCGACGATCATATCCCATACGCCAGACAAGGTACAGCAAGAAGATCGGCAACCAAAAGTGAAAAAGGACAATCGCGGGCAAACAAGGAAATGTTCGTATCAAACATGTAGGCCGTCATCCCCAAGATCGGCATTCCAAACAGCGAACTGATGAAATCGAACTGCCACATCAATTGCGGGATGGTGATTCCAACGGCGGCCATCGATGCGTAGATGGGACGTTCGGTCCAAACAGCGGCGACACCAAGAAACAACGCCACATCGCAAAAGTAAACGAAATTGGTCGGACCGTATTCCCGCCAGTAATAAATTGCTAAAACAACGACGAACAGGGTGTAGGTGAGCTTCAGCCAGCTCGGAATACGTCGTGTCTGAGCATTGGATGGTTGTGCAATCGTTGGGGTATCGACTTGAGAATGCATAGCTCTTGGTCCATCAGGGGTTTCAGTAGCGTTCACGTATTTCTAGGAACAGTCGATCAATAGCTGACCTAAACGTAGCTCGGCGGTCCCCGCCGAGACTCACGGCGAGACTCCCGGCGGGGACCGCCGAGCTACTTTTGAAAAGCCCAATGAGCACAAAAGTTTACGTAAAAACCGGAATCTTTGCTCACAAGTCGAAGTAATTGGGATGGTTTGAGGGATTTATTCCGTCCGGCTTCATTGGCATTGGCTGCGACTTCGCTAAATGCCGAATAAACCGGATAATTGCTCAACTCGAATCCTTTATCAAGGGTGACGCGTGAACTGTCACAAGACCTATTCTGCTTTGGCGTTGATATGCTTCCACGTCGCAAGCATTTTCTCAACTGCGACACTCTTTGCTCAAAGTCCGACCGACCCACTCGTCTCGTCGAACGACATCGAGACCCTTCAGTGGCAGATCGATCAACTTCGACGTGAACTCGGGCTATTGCAGGTTCCACAGCCCGCGATGGCTCCCCAACCGGCACCGCCTCCGGAAAAGAAGTATCCCGATTTCAGGATCACTGGTTTCTTTCAATTGGATACGGCATACTTCGATCAAGATGCCGCGAGCCGTCAGGTTCTCGGCGACATCCAAGATGGCACAACTTTCCGACGTGCGCGACTGGCGGCGACGGGAAACATCGCGCCGCGCGTCTCGTATCTGATGGAATTCGATTTCGCGCAGGCTCAAGCACGCTTTGTCGACGTCTGGGGTCAAATTGACGGGACGCCTCTTGGAAATGTTCGCATCGGCAGATTCCGTCAGCCCTTTGGCATGTCGGAACTGACCAGCGTTCGCGAACTCCCTTTCCTCGAACGCCCGACCTCGTTCGCCCTGGCACCCTTCCGTCAAACGGGAATCATGTTCTTTGACACCGCACTGGAAGAGCAAATGACGTGGGCCGTTTCCGTCTTTCGCGGGGCGTCGGATAACTTCGGGAACGTCTACGGGGAGGATGGTGGTTACGGTTCAGCGACACGTCTGACCGGCTTGCTGTTTGACACCGGCGATGAATGTTTGCTGCACGCGGGTATCGGACACAGCTTCATGGCTCCCGGACGGGAACGCTTTCTGATCGCCAGTCAGGACGAAATCTTTATCGGCCAACAATCGGAACTCGGCTTGGCCGGACTGACCGCACTGCCGATCGTCAACGTTCCACCATTCGTAAGCACGGGACCGTTCGATGTCGAACATCTGAATTATTTCAACGTGGAAACTGCGGTCTCCGCCGGCAGCGGTCTGCTGCAAAGTGAATTTCGCTGGACAACGGTCAGCTTGCCGACCGGCCAGGACGTAACCGTTAACGCCGGTTACATCACAATGCGTTATGTCCTAACCGGCGAGACAATCCCATACAACCGCGCTGCGGGCGTCTTCGGACGCGTCAAACCCACGCATCCGCTGAATGTTCTGAAAGGCTGCTGGGGAGCGTGGGAGATCGCCGCTCGCGCCAGCACGATCGACCTGACGCCGTTGTTCGGACAGCCGGGAGTTCCCGGTCCGACGCGTCGATTGAATTCGACAAACCTTTCATTGAATTGGTATTGGTGGACGAACGCAAAGTGTCAGTTTGACTGGGTCCATGGCGACTTGGACGATCCAACCTTCGGAAACAGCCGATCGAATACGTTTGCGAGCCGTGTCCAATTTGATTTTTAAGGCAAGCGGCAGGAAAAAAGTTACCAAAAGTTTAACCCCTCACCCTGCCCTCTCCCCTTAAAAAAAGGGGAGAGGGGGCAGCGGAAGGTAACTTTTTTCCTGCCGCTCGCGTTAGTCGTTTGCTGGGTCGGAATGCGTTCACCGATGCATCGGGAGGGATCGACATCGCCTCTTCAACTTCGATTGGAAACTTCAAGCGTTTTGCTTCCTCTTCGTGCAACGCCTCCCACAGCTTTCGCAGATTCTGATCAACCGGCTGTTGATCGAGCGATTCCGAATACATCGGCATGGGGCGCGAAGTCGGTTCATGTTGTCGACTCCATCGATTCCTGGCCAATTCGGTCGAAGCCCGACAGTGCGATCAATCGCCAAAGAAAACAAGATTGTTCCAGCCGCAAGCAAGATCGAAGCCAGCGCCAACGCAAGCAAATTGCTGAATACTTTGGAATCGATCGAAGAATTGCTGTTCATCGGGCGTGAATTTTACCGTCGATTTCCGAATTGACGCGTTTGCAGGAAATGAAGCGAACCGCCTTATCCCCGTCGGCGACGCAAAAGTCTCTCCAGGTGGTGAAATTGGCGAACGTTCCTATAATAGGTGGCATTTCACTTTTAGACAATCGTTTCTGAACCATCACCACTGCATGGAGCACCTCGCGCGTGTCGCAAACCATTGAAAAAACCGTCATCATCGGCAGCGGTCCAGCCGGCTGGTCGGCCGCTATTTACGCCGCTCGTGCCAATCTCAACCCGGTCGTTTACGAAGGGACCATCAAGCCGGAGATGATTCCGCTGGGGCAGCTTGCTTTCACAACCGAAGTTGAAAATTACGCGGGTTTCCCAGCCGGCAACATCCGCGCTTTTGTGGAGTCGGCCGTCGACCAGTCGCGTCACTGGAACCTTCCCCCGGCACCGCAAGGGCACGAGAAAGATGGCTTGCCCCATTACGCGGTGCAGGGTGTTGAACTGATGGAGTTGATGAAGCAGCAAGCGTTGAACTTCGGCACCCGCGTGGTCGGCGACGACATTGTCAGCGTCGATTTCTCCGGCGACGTCCACAAACTTCAATGTGGCGGCGGGGATGAGGTGCTTGCCCAAACGGTGATCATCGCTACGGGTGCCCGAGCGAACTACATGGGACTTGATTCCGAAGAAGCTTACAAAAACAAAGGGGTCAGTGCTTGCGCGGTTTGCGACGGCGCGTTGCACTTGTATCGCGCCAAACCATTGGCGGTTGTTGGTGGTGGCGATTCAGCGGTCGAAGAAGCAACGTATCTGGCGAATCTCAAGGATGCGGCGACGATCTACATGATCGTGCGACGTGACGAAATGCGAGCTTCAAAGGTCATGCAGGACCGGGCGTTGAATCATCCGAAGATTGAAATGTGCTGGAACAGCGTTGTTGACGAAGTTCTCGGCGATGGAAAGCAAGTCAATGCGTTGCGGTTGCGAAGCACGAGCGATGATTCGACGCGAGAGATCAAGGTTGGCGGAATGTTTGTCGCGATCGGGCACACCCCTAACACCGCGTTTCTTGGGGGGGCCGTGTTGATGAACGAGAAGGGCTACATTCAGTGGGCGAAGCCGTTTCGCACGAACACGAGCGTTCCGGGCGTGTTCGCCGCCGGAGACGTCGCCGATGATTATTATCGTCAAGCGATCACGTCGGCGGGAACAGGCTGCATGGCCGCATTGGACGCCGAACGTTACCTAGCTGAAAAGTCCTAGAGATGACCATCGATTGCCGCTCGCCCCATGTCGGACGATTCAACATGGGGCGGACGCGAGCGATTCTTAAAGTTCGTACAAATCCCAGTGGCCGTGTTCGTCGCGTTGCAAGGCGTAGACGTTACCAGGCGTCAGGTGGTATCCAACCCAGCCTTCTCCCTGGGCGGGACGGAACTTGATCTTCCATACTTCTGAAACGGCGAGCGTTTGCTTCTTGCCCGGGGTGATGGTGTAGTCAAACGGGTTGCCACGGTCGGAGATCAGCGTGTAGGCGCACTCCCCTTCCTCCCCATCAGGACAAATGATTCGGATCGTCTTTTGAACCTTCCGCGGTGTCGGTGCTTCTTCGTGCCTCGAATGATCAACGGGTTTCACCTGTTTGGCAACGCGATACGAATCGCTTGCGGGAACAAGGACCGAATACGTGGGCGCTGGCTTGGTGGGAGCGACGTACGTGGAGGATTCATAGCTCGATTTCGAGTAGGATGGCGTTGAGTAGGACGGTGTCGAGTATGTCGGAGCCGAGTACGACGGAGTCGTTGAATACGAAGGCTTCGATGAGTACGACGATGAGTACGATGGCGTGGACGAGTAAGACGGCGTCGAGTAGCTGTGGTTTGAATGGGACGAGCCGGAGCTGTATGAGCGATTGCTGCTGTAGGAACGTCCCCAGTTTCCGCCGCTCCAACCTCCCCAGTTGCCTCCGCCCCAGTTTCCGCCTCCCCAATGGCCCCAGCCGGCTTGAGAGGTTGTTGCGCAGACGGCGACGATCAGTAAAGCGACGAGCGATTGAGTACGATTGGTCTTCATTTGTCTTCTCCTTGGAAATTGTCTTACCATGCGTGGTCCGAAATGATGCTTTTGCGTTTCATGAAGCGAATCACCTCATTTCTGACCACGCGACCTACATTTGGTCAATCAGTTTTTTGTGACGCAGGCGGACAAATCCGTTTGAAAATCTGTTCGCCGCTTGCCTTTTCGTCTTACAGCCGCATCTCAGCGACTTGAAGCCTTCGGTGGATCGCGGAAGATGAGTTCATCGGTCTGCGATGTCGATGCCGCCGGCTTTTCGTTTCGCCTTTTTGGACGTCGGAAGATGATGTCGTCGTCATTCGCGATCGCGGATGTATCGTCGGAGAACTCGTCAACCGAAGCCGGGCGTTTTGGTCGTGTCACGTCCTCACGTACAATAGGCTGACGGTTGTCAACCTTTTTGGTCGGGGGCGGTGCCAAGACGCTGCCCGTTGGTCTGGCGGCGACGGACGATTCTTTTCGCGGTGTCCGGTTGTCGACGCGTTTCGCCAACACCGTTGTCTCGATTTGCGTCTGCGTGTTGACGGCGACGACAATCGGCTCGGGAAGGTCGGCGTAGAGCGTGAATTCCGTCAAGACGTCTCCGAAGGCGTCGACAAGGATTCCCGAGACGGTTACTCCGGTCGGATTGCCGAGGTCGTCGAACGTATGGTTGTAGGATCCTGAGATCCGCAAGCGAGCATTGTCGGTGATCGCGATGGAATGCTGTGTGAAACCGTCGTAAAACATTGCGTTGATTTGATCCTTCGACATCGATCCGATTTGGCTTGGTCCCGCGAACGGTTCCAGAATGACCTGCGGTTCGCGGAGGAATTTCAGATACTTACTGACGCCGCGAGTGAAGTTGTCGGCTGACACCTGCAGCGATTCGGCTCGCAGTCGATCGGCACATCCCGCGATGACAACCGCTGACAGGACAAAATGGACGGCGAATTTCGATTTGGTGATCATTGTTTGGATTCCTTTTTCGATCCCTGATCATGTGAATTCAGAATGGGAAGCGTGTTAGCGAACGGGGGTTGCGATTCCGAGCGATTGAATGGTCTGCTGAAATGGCGAAACATACATTTCGAGGCTTTCCCAGTACTGCCGTTTGATCGAGCCACCCTGTTCAAGTGGTCGCAGGCCGAGCCGATACTCGTCGCGGCCGATTCGCAGTTCGCTTGGCTCCAGCCCCAGTTCGCCGGCAATCGCCTCGTGCGAGAGGCTTTGATCGTAGTGGCGAACCAACAGTCCGACCGGCTCTTGGAAGTCCTCGATCGCTTTGTCCGCGTTCGCTTCGTTGCGAACATACGGTTCCATGGTTAAAGCGACTGACGACATGAAGATGCTGCGATCACGAGCGACCTGTTGGTCCATGACCTCTTGCGGAGGAAACAGTTGACGAATCTTGACGCGGGCTTTGCCAAACAGGCCGCTTCCTTCGCGAACGGCGTCCTTAAAGGGAATAATGCCGTGGCGGTGACAGTGAATGCACGAGACCGCGTTGATGACCTGTGGCGTCCCTCCGGTCTCTTGTGCATCGCGGACGATTTCGATGGGGGCGTCGTCAATCGATTTGCCAACCCCGTCGACTAGCATGTATCCCTGCAAGCCGTTGGGGAGACTGAAGATGATCTCGCCGCCATCGTGTTCAAAGGCGAACAGGTCGAATTCCTTGTCATGCCCTTTCGGTCCAAGCGGTGTGCGTATGACGTCGCGGGAAAGTCCGGCGGTTCCAAAATCGAAGCTCTTCCAGTAGTAGCCGTCGCGGGCTCGGTGACGTTCCAGCATTCGATGCCCCGTCGAAACGCCGCTGTTGACGAAGCCCGCACGTTGAGATTGGCCTGTCTTGAAATTCTGAACGACGTCGACGCCTAGGGTCGCTTCCAGTTCGCTGAGGGATGATGGCAAGTCGAGCAATTCGTTGTAGAGCGGGGCTCGCGAAGCTTTGGCGACGAACCAGTCCGCTCGAATCCAGCACAGGCTTGTTTGAGTTCGCTCATCGATCTGACGATCCAGGTCGGCCAATTGTTCGTCGCTGCTTTGTTGTAGGCTGAATCCGTAAGGATAGTTGCGGATAATTCGGTTCCATTGTCGGGCATCCCAATCGAGTCGGCGAATGTCGACGCAGAACACCGTTTGTTGCGGATCGATCGTTTCGGGAACGTAGATATTCGGATTGCGGCTCACGCTGTTGAGCAGTTTGACGAACGCTGCGCGAAACATCGCCAAGTCATCGTCGCTGACTGCGTGCGTGTTGTTGTATAGGTGAGCTAGCGAAAAGTAGCGTAAATAAATCCGGTCGCTGGGAATCGCTTGTTCCAAATGATGATAGATCCGGGTGATCAGCTCTTCGTTGCGGATGATGCTTCGTTCGGAATGCCCAACCGACGGTGCATCGGCTTCGATCCACCGACCGATCAGTTGAACTTCAGCATCGGTCATCGGAGCATGCGGCTTGGGTGGCATTTCTCCGTCGGAAATGCGTTCCCAAAGATACGAATTCGCCGCGTCCCTTTCACGAGGTAACCTTGTTCAACCAACCGCTCCGTTGCCAGAACGTCCAGTTGTGCGTTCCCCTGGTGCTTTTCCCCATGGCACCCGTAACACTTCTTTCGCAGCAGCGATCGAGCATCGGTGGCCAAGTCGTTGGCTTGAATGTTTATGATGGTCAGCACGTTGGCCACAACGAACGTAACCGTTGCCGCTAAAGAGCGGCGATCCTTCGGGCGAGCGAGTGAAGCGTTCATCGTTCGATTTCAATTCCGTGATATTGCCTGCAAGGTTTGCACCTCGCAATGATTCTTTCTGTTCAATCGCGTGAGCTTTGTCCACGTTTACCAACGCGGAACGAACCGTTCGGGCGCGCGGCGAAACTGGAATTTGATCCTCGATGCGGCTGAGCCGCTTCATCGAGAGGCGGTTGAACACCTGTACCGTGCGTGGTCCGAAAGGATGCGTTCGCGTTAAATCAAGCGAATCACGTCATTTCTGGCTACGCGATGTATGAATCCGTTGCAAGGTGCTTGTTTTCCGACACAATGAGGCAATCAGATATCAAACGCGGAAGCGGACAAAAGATTCAGGAAAATGTCGAGAAAGGTTGCGATTGGGTTTGCGGCGAGCGGCAGCTATAAGCGTACCGTAGGATGGACTTCCAGTCCGTCCTCCCATCAAAACAGCGGGTATGCTCTTATTTGACGCTCGCCCAAGTACCCGGCATTAAGGCGAGCGGCGGATGAAAAGCGTAGCGTAGGATCGACTGGAAGTCTGTTCTGTCATGGACGGACTGGAAGTCCATCCTACTTCGCCAGAGTGGAAGTCCATCCTGCCATGAAAACGGGTGGGTGATGATTCGGTGCAAGGAAACTATAATTACGGGACAGGCGTTGTCGCACGCCATCGGACCGCGCACGCTATAAGTTATTGGCTGCAACTGGAAGCTACATGAAAGTTGGATTGTTTGTTCCGTGTTATATTGATCAGATGTACCCCGATGTTGCGGTGGCAACCTTGCAGGTGCTGCAATCGTGCGGATTGGAGGTTGATTTTCCCGAGCAGCAAACTTGCTGCGGCCAGCCCATGGCAAACACGGGTTGCTCCGACGCCGCTCGCCCGCTAGCGGCGAGATACTTGGACATTTTCGAGCCGTATGATGCGGTCGTCTGCCCCTCGGGAAGCTGTACGTCGATGGTTCGCCATCATTTCGCGGACTTGGTTGGCGACGATCCGCGTTACGAATCGGTGACGTCCAAAACGTACGAACTGTGCGAATTCCTGCACGATGTCCACCCCATCGAATCGATTGACGTCAGGTTTCCGTTCCGAGTCGGCTTGCATCAATCGTGTCACGGCTTGCGTGAATTGCGACTGGAAGCTGCAGCGAACGGATGGCTGATGATCCAGACAAGGTGCGCGCTTTATTGCAGCGAGTTGACGGTTTGCAGTTGGTCGATTTACAGCGTCCCGACGAATGCTGTGGTTTCGGCGGAACGTTTGCGGTTAACGAACGTGCGGTTTCAGTCGCGATGGGGCAGGACCGGGTGGATGATCATTTAAAGTCGGGGGCTGAAGTGATGGTCGCCTCGGACATGTCTTGCCTGATGCACTTGTGGGGATTGATCAATCGGCAAGGTTCGCCCCTTGCGGTGATGCATGTCGCCGAGGTGCTCGCCGGACGCAAGCCGTCGGTGTCGGTAAGAAATTCCATTGGAAAACAGCTATAGTGAGAGGTATGTCGACATCTACCGAACATCCCGCAAATGCGGATGCCTTTGTATCGAACCGGTCACGAATGCACTGGCACGATGGTGCGTTGTGGTTTGTACGCAGCAAGCGCGATCGAATCGCCGCATCGCTTCCCGAATGGGAACGCCTGCGAGCGACGGCGTCGCAGATCAAGTCGCATACGATTTCCAATTTGCCTGACTACCTGGAGCAGTTTGAAGAAAACGCTCGCAAGCTTGGGGTTCAAGTTCACTGGGCGTCCGACGCCCAGGAACACAACGAGATCGTGTTTGGAATTATTCAAAAGCACAACGCTCGGCGGGTCGTCAAAAGCAAGTCGATGTTGACCGAAGAATGCCACTTGAATCCGTATTTGGAGTCACGTGATATCGAGGTGATCGATACCGACTTGGGCGAACGGATCGTGCAAATGCGTGGCGAACGTCCGAGTCACATCGTGTTGCCCGCCATTCATATTAAGAAGGAAGAGGTTGGTGATACGTTTGCGGAACATCTGGGAACGGAAGCGGGAGCCAGCGATCCACAGTATTTAACCGAAGCGGCGCGACAGCACTTGCGCGATAAGTTTTTGCAAGCGGAAATCGGCATCACGGGCGTCAACTTCGCGATTGCGGAAACCGGCGGCTTCGTTGTTTGCACGAACGAAGGGAACGCCGATCTGGGAGCATCGCTTCCGAAGGTTCATATCGCTTGCATGGGAATTGAAAAGTTGATTCCTCGCTTTGCGGATCTCAGTGTCTTCACCCGTTTGTTGGCTCGCTCGGCAACGGGACAGCCAATTACGACCTACACGTCCCACTTTCACGGCCCGCGTCCTGGGTGCGAGATGCACATTGTGCTTGTCGACAATGGTCGCAGTCTCATCCGTGACAGTTCGGAGTTTCGCGCGGCACTGGGGTGCATTCGCTGCGGAGCATGTATGAATACGTGCCCGGTCTATCGACGCAGCGGCGGCCACAGCTACGACGCGGTTGTTCCCGGGCCGATCGGTTCGGTGCTTTCGCCAACGGTTGATACAAAGAAGCATCGCAGCCTGCCATTCGCTTGCAGTCTGTGCGGTTCGTGTACGGATGTCTGTCCCGTAAAGATTCCGCTTCATCATCAATTGCTGGCTTGGCGTAAAGAAATCGCGGGACATGGCTTACTTCCGGCCAGCAAGACCGTCGCGATGCGGGCGGCAAGCTTCCTGTTTCAGCGGCCACGGTTGTTCTCGGTGGCGGGAAATGTGGGACGACGCATGCTGCGAATGCTTCCCAATAGCCTGGTCTACAACCGTCTCAACGCGTGGGGCATGGACCGCGATCTCCCCGTCGCACCGACCGAGAGCTTTCGCGATTGGTGGC
Source organism: Pirellulaceae bacterium (assembly GCA_041399105.1). Classification (GTDB taxonomy): domain Bacteria; phylum Planctomycetota; class Planctomycetia; order Pirellulales; family Pirellulaceae; genus Rosistilla. The sequence continues at coordinate 54,669 of JAWKTL010000023.1, forward strand.
GCAAACAGAATCGCATCAATGGAAACGGAACGGACGCCGACCGTAAGTCGACGACGAACGGAAACGCGGAAAAAACAGCACAAGCAACACATGCGTCTCGCGATCGCGATGAGGAGCAGCATCATGGCTAGAGACAGTCGACAGGCCGTTTTGGATCGTCTTCGCAGCCGCATCGTTGACGAAGTTGAACTCCCTTCACTGTACGGAGACGACACGATCAGTGCGGTGGCCATCGGCTTCGACGATCCGCCGCGACAGTTTTCCGACACGGTAGAGGCCGTTGGCGGCATGTGCGTGCAAGTTGGCAACCTGGGCGAAGTGCGGGCTCATTTGGAAGCCGACGAACTTTTTGCCAACGCCTCGAATCGTTGTTCGTTGGTGGGACCGGAAATTCCCGGCAACGTTCAACTCGAAGAAATCGAAGATGCACATCAGCTTGCGAATCTCGATTATGTGGTCGCGCGTGCGGAATTTGGCGTCGCGGAAAACGGGGCGATGTGGATTACGGATCGTGAAATTCGACACCGGGCAAGCTTGTTCATCACTCAACATTTGGCGATGGTTGTTTGGCGGGGAGCGATTCTCAGCAACATGCATCAAGCTTACGAACGGATCGCGAGCCCGGGCACGCCGTTCGGTCTGTTCGTTGCCGGGCCATCAAAGACCGCCGATATTGAACAATCGCTTGTGCTCGGCGCACACGGTTGTCGAACGCTGACCGTTTTTGTTGTCGATGAACTTTGAAAAGCGATCAACGTGACGCAAGATGTCCTTTCTGGATCGGAGTTGGGATCATCGATCGCGGGATCGGAATACAATCTGTTGGGTCGGGCTTCGACTGGCGGAACATACAACAGTCACTTCATCGCAGTCGTCGCGTTCGTGTTGCTCGCGTCATTCGGTTGGATCAACCTTTGGCTGACAATCTGGGTCGCTGGCTGTGTCGTCGCGGCTTTCGCGATTGATCGCCACCCGTGGAGACAGAAGCTTCGATTCCGGGCGATGCCCAGTCAACTGTTTCTGTATACGCAGGTCTTGTTGCAGGCGGCGTTACACCTCTTGCCGTGGTACGTCTTCGCGTTCCTGATTTACCTGTGCGTAGCGCCGGTGATTTTGCCGCTGAATGTAGCGATCAGCAGCTTTGTCATGCTGTATGCCTACTACATGATCACGCGGACCTACCTATTGTTGCGTTACTTGTGGGTGATCCACTTTCGCTGGGCTGACGCGGGACATGTCTTTGCCGTTCGCATGGCAAATCTGAAGTCCCCTTCGATAGCTCGACGCCATCTTCTGTGGAGCTACTGTTTGGGAAACGTCGGATTGATTGTCCGGTGTGGGGTTCAAGTGATGACGCTGGGACTGTTCGAGTTTCTGCGACAGGCTTGGCAACTCGATTTAAGCCAAATGTCGTGGTGTAAAGAACACATAACGCTGATCTTTTGGGTTGCGATCTGTCTCTGGCTGGCGACGCTCTGGTGGGCGCTTCAGCCGGCGTTAATCATCTACTATCGGGCTCATCGTACCCTGCACACACAGCGTGGGTTGTACGACGGCATCCACAGCATCCATCATCGCGGTGTGTTGCCCACACCTCTCGATTCGGGTACCATCTCACCGTTGGAATTTTTCATTACCGAAATGGCGTTTCCCGCATCTACGCTTGTTCCGAATTGGTGGTGGACGGGAGGTCAAATTGTATTGGCGATTGTCGGTCATCTTCCGTCGCATGAAGCGAATTCCCGGTGGTCGACGGGACAGCATCACCTGTTGCATCATCGTTACTTCACCGTGAATTATGGATTGACGGCGCGTGAAGATGAGCGATACGGTTCGCTGATGCCGGTGTCATCGACCAGCGGAAGCGGGTGAACCGACGCGATCGGTGCTTGTTCTGGCCGCTTTACTGGAAAGAGAATGTTCATGAACGAAGCAACGATTATCGAAACATCCGACGGCACCTTCGAACTGGATGTTCTTGAGCGCAGCCAGTTGCAACCGGTTGTGGTCGACTTCTGGGCGGAATGGTGTCAGCCCTGCCGCATGATTGCTCCCGTGTTGGAGAAAATCGCGGCGGAGTTCGCCGGACGCGTAACCGTGGTTAAGGCGAATACAGATCACTGCCAAGCAGCCGCCAGCAATTTTGGTGTCTCGGGAATTCCCGCGATCTTTGGCGTGCTTGACCAACAAGTTGTCGACGCACTGCAAGGGGCGGTCAGCGAAGAAATGTTGCGTCTGTTCTTCCGCCGCTTGGTTGCCGCGGGAGAGATTCAGAGCGCGCAAGCGGCTGAAGAAGAAAGCCCGCAACGGGCGATCGAGCTTTACCGACAGATGTTGACCGAAGATGAAGAGAACGTTCACGCCAAGATCGGTTTGGGACGCTGTTTGTTGTCACTGGGTGATATTGACGCGGCGCGGGAAATTCTGGAGTCGCTCGAATCACGTGGTTATCTCGAAACCGAGGCGGAGCAACTGAAGTCGAAGTTGGCTTTGCTGACCGATATTCCATCGCAGGACATCGACCAATTGCGATCGCAAGTTCAGCAACAGCCGCGAGACCTCGATTTGAAGATCGAACTTGCTAGATCACTTGCGGCGAAACAAGATTATGCCGAGGCACTGGAACTTGCATTGGAGGTGGTTGTCGCCGACAGCGGTTCAAAACGCGAAGAGTCTCGGTTATTGATGATTGACATTTTCAGAGCATTGCCCGACGATTCGCCGCTGACCAGCGATTACCGCAAACAACTCGCAATGGCTTTGTATTAGAGGCTGTCCCGAACGTTACTTGATAACAAACTCAGGCATCAACGTGTAGCCAGCCGCGGCAGCGCCGTCACGCGTTGTGATCAGAATGACCTTCTCGTTCGGTGCCTCGGGATTTGGTCCCACCAACCAGATCAATGCCTGCTCTGGGTCGGATGGGTCGGTCAGACCTTTTACAATGTTTGCCTGCTGCACCAACTTGGTTAACACGTCGCGAAGTTTCATGTTCTCAGCGCGGAAGTCGCGAAGTGGCTGGTTCTGAGTAATTCCCTTCTTTTCCAGATCGTTACCCATGAGGACGACTTTCAATTCGGGTGAACCTTTAGGTCGAATGTTGTTGATTTCTTCGACCACTGCCGTTCCGGCAAAGTGTAACGGTTCTTGATCGAAGCTAACTTTGATCGGTTTATCGATCATCTCTTCAATCGTCCAAGGCTTCTGAGCCGTCGTGGCACCGGCACCCATGCTGACCGTTCCCGCGGGTGTGTTCAACGCCAACCAAGAACCAAGCAACACGTTCGACGCTGCATCGCTGGGGAGATAGAAGTTGGCGACGGCTTGATCGTCGCTGACGCCCGTGTGTGTCTGAGACGTCACGGCCTCGAGCATACGCGGCAGCCGCAACGCCAACGCACGCCACGATGGATGAGGCGTCGAGCGGTTTAAGAAAGCTTCGGCGTGTTCGAGCAAGCCATTAAATTCCCCTTTTAGCTTTTGCGATAAAGCAGGGGCTGTCGTCGACCCGCCGGGAGCCAATCGAACCTCGCCATACCAGCTCGGTTCAAACTGCATCGTCAGCATCGCCACCGTTGCGTCGGGTATCAGCAATGTCTTGAGCGGCTGGACAGCCGAAGGTGCATAATCGGCAAGCATCGACTTGCCATCGGCAAACAGGAAATTTGGCAGCACAACCACGCTGACATGAGCATCGGCGCGAACGTGTCGCCACGTCGATTCCATCTGGCGTGGCAGCAGAATGTCGGCTCCTTGCGTCTCGGCGACCGTCTGGATTTGCGGGATGCTTCCCACCGCGAACTGCTGAACCGACATCGAATCGTTGGGGGGCTGCTGTTTCACGTAGTAGGCGTCGGCATTCATCGCCTCACCGGCGAAAATCGTCTGATTCTCGCCAACGATCGAATCACCCGGATCACCCCACGTTTTTCTAAGTTCACCAAGCGAACGCGGGTTCTTCAATTGGACGGACATCGCCGCGGCCAGGCCGGTGTCCGCACTCGCATCGACGGCCATGATCAATCGCTCGACTTCACCTAGCGCCACGCCAAGTCGCTTTTCGATGCTCTCGATCCCAGTCGCAATGTCGGCGTCGAACAACGCCAACAACTTTCGTCCTTCCTCTGACTCCAGAATGTCGGATGGTCGAAGCACGACCAACATTTGTGGGCCGGGGGGAAGAAGCGACAACGGCGGCGGATCGCTTTGATCCGGTGGTGCCCACGGCATGAAACCGTTCTCGACAATATCGTACTTCCCATCCGAGACGACTGCGGGTGCAACCGTTGTTGCGGTCGTCGACGTATCGTTTTGAACCGGGCTGGGGCTGGGGCTGGGAGAGGTAATCGCAACACGCTCCTCGCGTTCGGGCGCGGGGCGATTGTTGTTCATCAATAGGACGGCGATCAACAGCGTCAAGATTGAAAAACCGACACCGCCAAGAACCAGCGCCGCCGTCTTCTTTTTCTTCTTCTTGCGCTTCCTTACTCGCTGTCCCGGACGCTTCTTTCTCGGTTCAGTCGTTTCGTCGTCCTCGGGAGAAGATGCTTCGGGTTGCGAATCGTCGGCGGAAGGATCGGACTGGACCGGTGCCGCCGCAGCGGGGATCTTCGCCGCAGGGGGTGATGCCGCAGACGCAGCGCGGTCTGGAGTCGACGGTTTTGCCGACGACGAACTTGCCGGCGACGGTTTTGCCGACGACGGACTCGGCGACTGGCTCGACGAGGATGGGCTTGGCGGTGCAACCGTTGGCGGCGTCTTTTGCGCTGCCCCTGCGGCGTCATTCGGCGCGGAAGCCGTATCAGGAGGCTGCGGATGCTCAGCAGGCTGGCGCTCGGACCCGACTTGCCGATCCGGTGGTGAGGCGGGAACCTCTGTCGGAGCCGGCGGGGCGGGAACGGATGCTGGTGGGGGTGCCGAAACAGGTGGCGGCGGTGCTGGAATGCCGACCGCTGCGGGAACCGTCCGCTTTAGGCTCGAAGTGATCGCGGCACAGATTCCCTGAAGATGCTCGGCAGATGGAATACGCGCGTCTCGATTCTTGGCCATCAGGTGGGCGATCACACGCAGCAACGAATCGTTGCTTTCGCCACGCTGAACAGCTTGCAGCTCGCTGGGAATGGTTCCCGAATGCTGACGCATCAGATGGTCCGCGTCGGTCGCGGAGAAGGGTGGTTCCCCAAAACGAGCCAAGTACAAAAGGCAACCTAACGCGTACAGGTCCGTTGCCGCATCGGGAACTTTTCCCGGAATACAAAATTCGGGGGCGGCAAACGCTCCGGCGGGAAGTTTGGCGTCCACGGCGTCCAGGCAGCAAGGGAGTGGATCTTCAAACGGTGACACAGGTTTCGCAATCGGATCGCGCAGAAGAATCGCATCTCCCGTTCGCGTGATCCAAACATTCTGCGGATGGATGTTGCCATGAACAAGGTCGGCGGAATGAAGCGTACGCAAAGCGGACGCGAGATTGTCGGCCAAACGTAAGACCTTGCCCGGCGACCACGCTCCTTCTTGCAACGCCCGGATCAACGGACCGCCGGATGTCAGTTGCGTTTGCAAAGCACGCTCGCCCCGCGCGGCGGAGATCAAACGATAAGGCTGAAGGTGCGGGGTTTCGAGTTCAACAGCGCGACGGAACCGGTTGTTGAGTGTCTTTTTGACAAGGCCATCGGGAAGCAAACGGACCATACTGGTGGGCTTCGCGGTATCTCCGTTGTGTTGGTCCGCGGCATGAAACCACTGGCTCAGCGGAGGGGTTTCAACGGGCCCTGTTAGAGCGAGGCCATCGATCACGAGCGTTTGCTTCGTTCCCGAAAGAATCTGCTGTGCTTGAAATAATGTCAGTTGCTGGGACGAAATGAGCCATTTCGCCAGTTTTTTGACATTGGTTGGCGGTGCACCATTTGCTTGTGCATAGGCAACCGCTAGGTGACGGCATTGGGATGCGTCAGCGAGGTGACTCGATGCAAGGCGATTCCAAAAATCGTTAACCGAAAGCGACATCAGCAGATGGTATTCGTATTGGTTCTTGAAAGGAAAGGGCTTGCGCAATCAGCAAGCTTTTCCCATTAAGTTTACATCGCCGATTAACAACGACCCCTATTTTCATTGATGAACGCGTCAGATGTTTTCATTCCTTGACGTTTTTCAGTTCATCTTGCGACGTAGTCGCTCTAAGTTATAGCGTAATCGAAAACCGATGGCTCGCCCCAGGGGTAATCGTCATAGCCGGTAACGGTTTCTTGGGGTATGTTTCACTAAGAGGCTTCGATGTGCCATCATTTGGGAGCAGTCAATAATCAGATGAGCATCTTGTTTGATCATGATCACGATCCGGAAAGCAGTCCCTTGAACATAGTTATTGCAACATCCGAAGCGGTTCCTTTCGCGAAGACCGGTGGCTTGGCCGATGTATGCGGTTCGCTGTCGCTTCAATTGCGGAAGCTTGGCCACAACGTCACGGTTATTATGCCCGCGTTTCGCCAAGTTTTCAAATGCGGCCTGCCGATTGAACCGACGGAAATCAGCTTTCCCGTGGCGATCGCTGGGAAATCGGTGTCGGCTCGGATTTTGAGAAGCCACCTTCCCGACAGCGATTGCGAGGTGTTGCTGGTCGATCAGCCGGTGTATTTCGACCGAGAAGGGCTGTACGGCGACGCCCAGGGAGACTACTGGGACAATTGCGAGCGTTTCGCCTTTTTCTGCCGGGCGGCGTTGTCGGCGATCGATCAATTGGATTCACCGCCGGATATCGTCCACTGTAACGATTGGCAAACCGGTTTGATCCCCGCGTACATCGCCAACCGTTTTGATTCGCATCCGTGGATGATGCATGCAACGTCGGTGATGACAATTCATAACATGGCTTATCAGGGGCAGTTCTGGCACTGGGATATGCTGCTGACCGGATTGGGCTGGGATCAGTTCACGCCTGATAAGATGGAATTTTACGGTCATTTGAATCTCTTGAAGACCGGGATTGTCTTCGCCGACGCGATCACGACCGTCAGTGAGCGCTATGCACAGGAAATCCAGCAGCCCGATCACGGTTGTGGACTCGATGGCGTCCTTCGGTTGCGACGCCACTTGCTGACGGGCATCGTCAATGGCGTGGATGATCAAATCTGGAATCCCGCCACCGATCCTCATTTGGAATCCAATTACGACATCGACAACTGGAAAGCGGGCAAACACGCCAACCGATCGGCGATTCGCACCGAATTTGGCCTCGACGATGATCCCGATTTACCCTTGATTGGGCTGGTCGGTCGGCTCGCCGAGCAGAAGGGCTGGGATCTGGTAACCGATTTGATGAACAATTGGTTGGGTGAAGGGACGCCCGCCCAATGGATTGTGCTCGGGACGGGAGATCTGCGATACCATCAAACGCTTTCTGAACTGGCCGCGCGATTCGGCAAGCGGTTGGCTGTTCACTTGGGATTTTCGGATCGATTGGCGCACCGCATCGAAGCCGCCGCCGATATCTTTTTAATGCCCAGCCGATACGAGCCGTGCGGTTTGAATCAGTTGTACAGCTTGCGCTACGGAGCGATTCCCGTCGTCAACCCAACCGGAGGTCTTGCGGACACCGTGGTCGATGCGACGGAGCAATCGATACACGAGCGCAGGGCGACCGGATTTTACATGCATGGATATCACACGCGAGCGTTGGGGGAAGCGCTCGACCGCGCCGTCTCGTTGTATCGCGATCATCCAACGGCTTGGGAACAACTGGTGCTGACGGGAATGCGGCAAGATTGGTCGTGGAAGCGCAGCGCCGTGCGATACGAGCAACTGTATCAAGAGACCATTGAGCGAGAGCGATCCTACGTCGCGCCCGGTTCGTCGCATCATGCATGATCGCAGCGGCGCACCCGAATCCGCCGGAGTTCCAGCGGGTGACCAATCAAGCGCTGACAAGTCAGATACAGATTCGTCAGCTCCCAGATCGTCACCAGTTGGCATTACGTGGGTTCGCTGGGGCGTATTGCTTGGCGTGATCGTGGCCATTGCAATCGGCTACCAACAGTTTGGCGACGCTTTGTCGCTGCGGCAACTTGCCAGCCAGGAAGCCCGCCTGCGTCAGTTTGGCGACGAGAACCCGATTTTGATTTATGGGATCGCCTTCGCGGTCTACGTCTTGGTGACGGGGATGTCACTGCCGGGAGCCGCCCCTTTGTCGTTGCTTTACGCCTGGTATTTCGGACTCGTTCGTGGCGTCGTCCTGGTCAGTTTTGCATCGACGACCGGCGCGACGACCGCATTCTTGTTAAGCCGTTTCCTTTTTCGCGACGCGATTGAACAAAGATTTGGGCGGCGGTTGGCGAAGTTCAACGATGCGCTGCGACGCGACGGACCGTATTTCCTGTTCACACTGCGACTGATTCCGGCGGTCCCATTTTTCGCGATTAACGCCGTGATGGGGCTTACTCCGATCAAGACGTCGACGTTCTGGTGGGTCAGCCAACTTGGAATGCTACCCGGAACGATCGTCTACGTTTACGCCGGCTCTCGCGTTCCTTCGCTTCAGAGATTGGCCGACGATGGGCTCGAAGCGGTTTTTCGTCCCGCTCAGCTTTCGCAGATATTGATCGCTCTGGTTTTGCTGGGAGTTTTTCCGCTTGTTGTTCGACGTCTGTTGCCCAAGCGTCGCGAGGACATCTGACGTTCAGTCGTCGATCGCGAACACAAAGCGGCGGACTTTCGGCTATGATGGGAAACCGCAAAGTCAAACTGTGGGATCTGAAATGTCGTCTTCGTAGCCTCTGAAGTTCGTTGCCACTGAAGCGAATCACTTCCTTTCCGCCACACGCCCCTTTACACACGAGATGCCTGCCCATGCGTCGATTGATCGGTTTGTTCATGTTGTTCTCCTTGCTAGGTGATTCAGCCAAGGGTGAGGAAACTGCTTCAGCTCCCATGCCCGCGGACGAAGCCGCCGCCAAGATGATTCTTCCGGAGGGCTTTCAGGCAACGGTCTTCGCCGCTGAGCCCGATGTGGTGCAGCCGATCGCGATGACCATCGATCCTCGCGGTCGCCTGTGGGTTGTCGAATGCTTTTCCTACCCCGAATGGGAAGCGATCGAAATCGGTGCCGGACGCGATCGAGTGGTCATCTTCGAAGATATCGATGGCGACGGCAAACACGACAAGCGGACCGTCTTTCTGGAGAATGGACGAAATCTGACCGGCATCGAACTTGGCTTCGGTGGCGTCTTCCTGTGCAGCTCTCCCGATTTGATCTTCGTGCCCGATCGCGATGGCGACGATGTTCCCGATGGGCCCGGCGAAGCATTGCTGTCGGGATTCACGCTCAAGGCCCGACACAATGTTTACAACGGATTACACTGGGGCCCGGATGGCTGGTTGTATGGGATGCATGGCATCACCGACACCAGTCAGGTTGTCAGCACGAACACGCCGGACGCCAAGCCGATTCCGATGAATTGTGGGGTCTGGAGGTATCATCCCACGCGGAAAGCCTTTCAGCCTTACTGCTGGGGAGGGACAAATCCGTGGGGGCTGGACTGGAACAGCGTCGGGCAAGCGTTCTTTACGAACTGCGTGATCGCACATGTTTTTCACGCCACGCCGGGATCGCATTTCAAGCGGATGTTCGGCAACGATTTGAACCCGCATGTGTACAGCTTGATGGATTCGTGCGCCGATCACATCCACTGGGCGGGTGGCTTTTGGGATACGTCGATCGGCGGCAAGCATGACGATGCGGGAGGCGGTCATGCGCACTGCGGCGCGATGATCTACCAAGGGGACAATTGGCCCGACGCCTACCGTGACAAGTTATACACGATCAACATTCATGGTCGTCGCGTGAACTGCGACCGCTTAATTGGCGACAAACACGGTTACGTCGCTTCGCACGATGAAGACATGATGCTGTCGGTCGATCCGTTTTTCCGAGGCGTTGAATTGAAGTATGGTCCCGACGGCGCAGTCTATCTTCTGGACTGGAACGACACCGGCGAGTGCCATGATTTCGTTGACATTCACGTCGAAACCGGACGCATTTTCAAAATCGCTTACGGAACGCCCAAGACGTGGGCTGGCGATCTGAGCAGATACAGCGATCAAGAACTGATCGACTTGCAATCGCATAAGAACGAATGGTTCGTCCGCACAGCCCGGCGGATTCTGCAGGAACGTTCGACCGGACGGGACGCGGACGCGTCGTTGCAAGCGAAGCTTTGGGATGCCTACAACCGCACGATGGCGAGCCAGCCGAGCGAACAACAGTCGCTGCGCATGCTTTGGCTGCTGGGGGCTTGTGGGATGCTTGAACGGACAACAAATGAGAAGGGCGTCGTCAACGGCACAGATGTCATCGAGCGTGCGATGAAGGGTACGTTGAACGAGCGGATCTGGGCGGTCCGCTTGAGCCAAGACGAGGTTTTGCCGAAAACGGAGACCGACAGCGGGCTGCTGCTTCAAGAGTATTTCGCACGTGATGAAATGCTTGCCAGCGTGACGCCAAACGATGTCAATAACATTAGCGACGCGAAGCATCGACAACGGCTGTTGCAGTCGATGTGGTATGCCTGTGAGAAGCAGATCAACGAAGTTTCGATCGCCGACAATGCTCCGAAAGTGACGCAATTGGTTGCGAGGCTTGCTCAACTGGACAACCCGCCACTGCTTGCCCAGTGCGCTGCGATGAAGCTGGTCGATATTGGTCATTCAGAGATCGCGTTGCATGTCGCTGGTTCTCCAGATCTCTCGGATGCTTCGCGCGACGCCATGTTGTCTGGGATGTTGCAGCAGATGCGTGGTCGCGATGTTGCCTTGCCGGGGGATTGGCCTAGCATGAGAGACGTGTTCATCCGTCGGGGGCCGACGATCAATCCGCTGGGAATGGAGCTTGCGCTGCTGATGGGAGATTCGATGGCGCGTCAGCAGCTTGAAGAATCGATCGGTACGGCGGACGACGAAACAGCGTTGCAAAATCTGGAGATGCTGTGTCGATATCCGAATGCGAACACTTCGTCGGTGATTCAGACCGCATTGGCCGATCGACGGCTGCGAATCGCCGGCCTACGAGGTCTGTCGATGGTGCAAGTCGATGATGCCGCGAAGCGGATGATCGATCAATACGACCAGCTTTCGTCGGACGAACAGACCGCTTTGGTCAATGCGTTGGTGTCGCGAGCGAGCTATGCCGCCATGTTGCTTGACGCGATCGAAAGCAAGAACATCAAGAAGGAAGTTCTGACGACGTTTGCCGTCAGTCAGATGCAGCGCAGCGGAAATGAAGCGTTAAAGAAGCGATTGGCGAAGATCTACGGAGCCGTTGGCACGACCGATCAGCATCAGCGTCAGCAGATCCAACGGATGCTGCGAATGCTGACCGATGAGGCATTTGCGATTGCGGACCTGCCAGCGGGGCGGAAGCTGTTTGAAACCAAATGTGCCGCCTGTCACAAGTTGCATGGCGAAGGAGGAAACCTTGGACCCGACTTGACCGGCGGGCAACGCAAGAGTGCCGAATACTTTCTGGAGAATGTGATTTCTCCCAATACATTGGTGCCGTTCGCCTACAAGATGCGCGTCGTTCAAACGATCGATGGACGGGTGATTTCCGGGGTTGTCGATTCCGAGGATGACACCCGCATCGTCCTGCAAACACCCACCGATACGAAGAAGCTTGTGATTGCAAAAAGCGATATCGAAAAGATTCAGGAAACGGGATTGTCCCTGATGCCCGAGCGATTGTTGGACGATTTAACCAACCAGCAGATCATCGACTTGGCCGCGTACTTTCAATCCGATCACAAGCACTAGCCCGCGATCCATTTCGTCGGAAGATGGGTCACGGAGTTGAGCATTTCCAAACGCCAAGCCGATTCGGTGTGCGAGAACCGCGTGACGCCCGTGTTCAACATGGGACCGACGACGCCGTCCACGAAGGCGTCTCCCAGGATCAGCTTCAGCAAGCACATCTTGAAGTCGGCATGAATGACCGCGACGACCGTTTGCTCGGTCTGACCGAATTGCGTCATCAACTGATTCAACATCAATGTTGCCCGCTGCATTGCCTGCGAGGACGTTTCATACGGACGGCTGGCCCACCAACCGTCCGGTCCGATCGATGGGTCAACGACCGCTTGCGGGTAGGCGTCCAGAATCGCTTGATGCGACATGCCTGGGGCACCTTGCTCCTGCCCCGGTAAATGCCCTCGATAACATCCGCCGACCTCGTGCAAATCCCGCCACACGTTGATCGGTCGCTGGGTTGCTTTGCTGATGTAGGAGGTCGTCTGCAAGGTACGCAGGAACGCACTGGTTACCAGGAAATCGATCGAAAGGGATGCCGCCCATTTCGACAATGCATCGCACTGTCGGTGCCCCAATTCGGTGATGGCGGGGTCTTCAATACGCTCCGCTTCAGGTTTGCTGTTGTTTTCGCTTTGCGCGTGTCGAATCAAATACAACTGCATCGCTAGGCCTGCTTCGAGTTCGGGGACATTTGCGAAGCAGCTTGCATTTGCTCGCGGTTGGACGGCGAGACGGGCGTGGAACCATCGCGATGGCTTGCACATCCGCGTTCCGCTTTCTGGCTTGTTGCAACCGACGATCCTCCGCACGGCTGCGTCCGACCAAGTCGATGAGGCTCCATTGAAAAACCAGCAGCAGCACGGGGCCGGCAAAAAGTGCGAATTGCGCGAAGCTGTGATGCTTCATCCAACCAGGGCCATTCTCCGCCATGGAATAATAAAGGGCCGCGATCACGCCGCCGTTAAGGACCAGGAGAAGGCAGCCGAATGCGACGCTGGAAAGGGCAAACAATACTGAGCCTGCGGCGTCGCGAAACTTTGTCCGTTGTTGCATGATGTCGTTAATGTGCGGATGCATCCGCCTATGTCAATAATGAACGCGTTTATACCGTGCGTGTTCCGAAATGATGCCTTCGCGTCAAATGAAGCGAATCATCTCATTTCTGACCACGCGACGTATAACGTTATTTTACGCAAATGTATTTCAGTTGATCTTGCGACGTGGTCGCTCCAGAGAATCTTCGTTGGCGAGTCGAAATGAATCGATTCGCCCTGCGGTGTCATCGGCTGCGGCGTCACAGTCGTCGGTAGTCGGGGCGGCTTTCCAGATCGGTTGCCGACTGCGCGACCGCCTCTTCGGGCAACGTCAGGACAGCGATTGCCCCAGGTTCGGCGGGGATCAAATCCAACGATCCGCCATGCGCTTCGGCGAGCCTTCGCGAAATCGGAAGCCCCAGTCCCGTGCCGCGTGGGCGCGTCGAAAAGAATGGCTCGAAGATCTGCTCTTTAAACGCCTCTTTCACGCCCGGTCCGAAGTCTCGAATCTGAACGCGCACCGCCTTTGTATCCCCTTGCCATGTTTCCCGCAGTGATACCTCAATCGGCGCGTCGACGGGGGACACCGCTAAAGCGTTTTCGATCAAGTTTCGCAAAATCTGTTCGGTTGCAAAGGTGTCGCACAAGATCGTCGGCAGCGTTTCGGAGACGGTCAACTTCAAAGTGTCAGGTTTGCTGTTGGTCGCTTCACAAATGTGCTGCCACGTTCTTTTCATGATCTCGACAAGATGATGTCGTTGCAAATCCAAGCGAACGGGCTTGGCGAATTGCAGCACCTCTTCATAAAGGTGCAACAGATGGTCGTGAGCGCGCTGAATCCTTTCGATCAGCGCGACGGCATCCGGTTTGTCGCTCACCTCCAGCGCCAACGTTTCCAACGATGCTTGGCTGCGCTGAAAGGCATTCCGGCTTTCATGCGCCAGCCCCGTCATCGTCTGCCCAATCGCGGCCAGTCGTTCCTGTTGGACGGCTTTTCGCTGGGCTTCGGACAAGTCGGTAATATCATGCCCGACAAGCAACCTCGCGGGGGTCGACGATGCATAGTTGATCGCATCGCGGCTTTTCACGGTTCTGGCAAACCAGCGAACCGTTCGTTCACGCTGTCGCACATCGACAAGCCGCGTCACCACCGGACCACTTGGTTGTTCGACGCACGCTTGCAACAGAAGATCCTTGACAACCTGATGATCGTCGATGGGGATCAAATCATCGATCGAGACGATCTCCGGAGGCAACTGGCGACTGTCGGCGACCAATCGCGCGACAAACGTATTGCCTCGCAAGATCTTTCCCGTCAGATCGACAAGCAGAACGATCGCCTCGGTGGTGCCGATGATCGCTTCGGCAAAATCACGTTCGTGTTGCAAACGCGTGGCGACCGATTCGGCGTAGTAGGCGTCTTGGATCAAAGCCAAATCCAGATCGATCAACCGACTGATCGCGGATGCCGTTTGCTCGTACGACAGCGTTGATCCCGACCATCGCTCGGCCAATCGATGCAGCATCTGATCACGCAACCGACACATCGCGGCCGCCGTCCAAACTTGTTGCAGGCCAATCTTCATGTGACGAAGACCGACCATCCAGCGGTTCTCGACGAATGCTTCGTCAAACTGCGCATGGAACAGATCCGCAATCCAGGCTCTCAGCGAATGCTTCAAGCGAGTCACCTGCGTCTCGCCTCCCGTCAAAACCGCTGCGGATTGCGGATGCTTCAAGATTTCGGCGTAAAAATCGTCAACCAGTTCGCCGACCAGTGGCTCGACGATCGGCCAAGCGTCGACCGCATGCTGAATGCATTGGGGCGTCAGCCCAACATAGCGGAGCAACTCCGCGTGTCGACGTAACAGTTCGTTTGACGGCGGTCTCAAAAAGGAATCGACACTTTTCGGATCGCGCAAGCCGGCTTGATCACCGGCCGAAAGGTACATGCCGACGGCTTGCTGAGACGTTTCGCTGTAAAGGCGATCGGGAGACAAACCAGCCGTTCGCGCAACCGGCCAGCGGTTGTCTTTATCATCCCGATTCGATTCGCTTTTCGGTTGGATGTTCAATGGACCGGTCATCATCAAGGTGAAAATGATATCAACATTGAACGCGATTGATGTTATCTTGCAATCATGTTTTTCAGTTGATCCCGCGACGTGGTCGCTCTAGGTATCATGCAGCGGATCGCTGAACGAACCACTTCATCATACAACATGCTACGACGGTGCAGTTTATGGACAAGACATTTTCCCAGCTTCGCGACGTTTTATACAGTGCGGTGGTTGCCGATGCCTGCGACCAATTCGGCTTGAGGCGACAAAGCCTCGACTGCGCGTTGCCGATTCGCACCACTTCGGCGGTCTTGATCGGTCGCTGCAGAACGAGTTTGTGGGAAGACCTCGATCACGAAGACCCTTCCCCCTACGAACTGGAATTGAAATTGGTCGACAGTTGTCAGCCCGATGACGTCGTCATCAATGCCGCCGGTGGCTCGCAACGGTCGGGAATTTGGGGCGAACTCCTGTCGACGGCGGCCTCCAATCGCGGTTGCACGGGGGTGATCGTCGATGGTGCCGTTCGCGACATCAACAAGATGCGTCAGATGCAATTTCCGGTCTTCGCCCGTTCCGCATGTGTTTACGACAGTTGTCATCGCCAACGGGTGACCGCGTTTGATCAGCCGGTCGTCATCGGCGGCGTTACCATTGACAGCGGCGACATTGTCATCGCCGACGAGGACGGGGTCGTGATTGTTCCTCAATCGCGAGCCGACGAGATTCTAACCGCCGCTTGGGAGAAAGTCTTCGCGGAAAACATCACGCGAGACGCCATCAAGTCCGGAATGGGGGCCGTCGCCGCCTACGAAAAGTACGGCATTCTGTGAGGTCGCGTCAGCGGCAGACGCTGCGGAGCGGTGCCCGACTGCGCACCTGAATACGCATCGGTCGGAAGCCCGCGTTCAGGAATGCTTCTCCGTTCTCTTCACGGAAGTCAAGCGTGCCGCCACGTTTGACTGCACGACGTCATCCGCCGCACTGGCGAATCGACGTCTTAGACGATGGAAGATCGGACGTCGACCACACAGTATTTGCATTCTGAGCTTTGCGAACGACCCCCAAGAGCTCGCCTCATGGGTGAAGTAGATTGATAGCTGGAAAGAAGGCCCCGAGATGCTCCGGTTTTCCGCCGTCCGCCCGCCTACAGGCGGGCGGACGGCGGAAAGGAGCGATGGTCTGGGGAACGCGTCCTTAGCCAACAATCTGATTCACCGAACGGGACAAGCCCGTTGGGGTCTGATTCGCACAACCTTGCTAAAACGAATGCGGGGGAAGTAAACGTGACATCAACGAACGAGCGTCAATAGTAAACTTTCAGCAGCCCAGCCTCACGCTCGGGGAAAGAGTTCTTGGTCGCCGTGGAGTTTGTTTTTCCGGAGTGTGCTGCGGAGGGCTTTCCTGACCTCCCGGTGGCATCGCGATTGTGCCTTGCGATTCGCCTCGTTAAACATTTCCTGGCCTCGCGGGCGGTTGCAACAGTTCCTCAAACAGGCTGTCGGCTAACGCTCTTGTTCGGTCAAAGGGCGGTCCAAACCAGCGTCGGTGAACTCAAGCCGATACTGAATCGTTTTGCTCTTTGAAACAGAGGCGTCAAGGCCGACGCGCCCGATGGATGAAGCAAGGATGAAGATTCGATGTCGATCATGCGATACTGTTCCAGCTCGGTACACCAATCCTCCAGCTTTTGCGGATCGATGCGCGAGCGCGATCCCCCGAACAAACGGCGCCTCGCACGCCCAACAGGTCCGGCCCCAGTTCAAGAAGCTGTGATGCAAGCGGCAATGACAGAGAACCGGCCAAGACGATTCGCATTTCATTGTCGTGACACTGACGGATGACGCGACCGAGACGTTCGAATGAAATCCAATCCGGCAGACGACGTCCATCCTTCGACATCGTGTCAAGCAAGAACCAACGGAAGCCGACATCCGACGCAAGCTCGACGATCTCTTCGGCGGCGAGCGATCCGGCAATCGGATCGTCAGCGTAGGCAACCGCCACCGGCGTGATATTCGGATGACAACAATCTGCAAACTGTTGCAATCGTTCCGTCAGGACAGATCGATCGCGGATCAATGCCGGACCCGCTTTAACGAATCGGAATCCCGGCGGCACCGAAGCGACCGCTTCACACTGCTTCGCATCATCGAACAGATCCGATAGTTCTCCGCAAGCGGCGCTGAAGCCCAATGCGGGTGGCTGCAAATGGTTGATGGAGTGCAGTATCGCGTCGCCGCAGCGGCCAAGGGAACCGGCTGTCGGGTCCTTGAAATCGATGATCGCCACGGGAAATCGGGACGCGACCCGCGCTTCGTCCAACGAATCAACACTCACCAGCAGCGGAACGGTCATTGTCGTACTTTGCCCAGAAGATGGAGGAAGGCCCAACAGCCTATATCAATATTGAACGCGTTTGATGTTATCTTGCGTCAATATTTCTCAGTTGATCCTGCGACGTGGTCGCTCTACGAAACATCGTATCGAAGCACATCGCGGATTGTCCAGGTTAGACAATCGATACCATGGCTTTGAACAACGCTCCAACGAGCCGCCACGATTTGGGGACGCCGATTGACGGTTTGCCTTCATCCGCAGACAATGGGTATCTGCGACAATCTTTATATCGTGCATGGCCGATAACGATGCCCTCACATGTGTCGCAACATTCAAACTGATATTTCAATACCAGACGCCCCCACAACGCATGAATATTCTGGAACAGCAAGACCCTGAGATTTGGCAAGCGATTGCAGACGAAGCACAACGTCAGCGCGACGGCTTGGAGATGATTGCCAGCGAAAACTACACCAGCCCCGCCATCATGCAGGCTGCCGGGAGTGTATTGACGAACAAATACGCGGAAGGTTACCCCGGTCGCCGTTATTATGGGGGATGCGAATTCGTCGACGTTGCCGAACAACTAGCCATCGATCGCGCGAAGCATCTTTTCGGTGCTGAAGCTGCCAACGTGCAGCCGCACAGCGGTTCACAAGCCAATACCGCCGTCTATCTGACCGAGCTTCAGCCTGGCGATGTTGTCTTGGGTCTGGATCTCGCCCAAGGCGGTCATTTGACGCACGGCATGAAGTTGAATATCAGTGGTCTGTTGTACGACTTCCACAGCTACGGCGTCGATCGAGAGACGCATCGGCTTGATTTCGATCAAATCGCGGAAATGGCTCGTCGCTTGAAACCCAAGATGATCGTTGCCGGTGCTAGCGCCTATCCCCGCGAAATCCCGCACGACAAGTTTGCCGAAATCGCGAACGAAGTGGGCGCCAAGTTGATGGTTGACATGGCGCACTATGCCGGCTTGGTCGCGGCCGGGGTTCACAATAGTCCCGTTCCGGTAGCGGATTATGTTACGACAACCACGCACAAGACGCTTCGCGGTCCACGTGGCGGGTTGATCCTGTGCAAGGAAGCTGACCTGCGAAACATCAATCGCAGCGTGTTTCCTGGAATCCAAGGTGGACCTTTGATGCACATTATCGCCGCCAAAGCGATCTGCTTCGGTGAAGCGGCGACGACCGATTTCAAGGCCTATGGCAAACAGGTTGTCGATAACGCGAAGACCCTTGCCCAAACGCTCCTGGGGGGCGGGCTGAGCCTCGTCAGCGGCGGAACCGACAACCATCTGTGCCTTGTCGATGTGACCGGCTTCGGAATCGGCGGCAAAGTGGCCGAGGCAACGCTGGAAAAATGTGGAATCACCGTCAACATGAATATGATTCCATTCGACACGCGCAAACCGATGGACCCATCGGGGATTCGCATCGGAACTCCCGCCTTGACGACCCGCGGCATGAAGGAAGAGCAGATGCGGATCGTCGGCAACTGGATCGTTCAAGCACTGAAGGGGCATGACGACGATGCATTGCTGACATCCATCCGTGATCAAGTGTGCGAACTTTGCCAAAGCTTTCCTGTTCCCGCCGATGCTGTTGCCGGAACGGTCGCGGTTTAGTTATACGTCGCTCTAGAAAAGGGGAGCCGAAGATTATGCCTGCGGATCGTATTTTGATTGCCGATGACAATGAAGCAAACCGCGAACTGTTGGATGCCTATTTAGCCAACGTCGACTGTGAAATCGAACATGCGGTCGATGGAGCCGACTGCATGGCCAAAGTCGAAAGCTTTGCTCCCGATCTGGTTCTGCTTGATGTGATGATGCCCAAGCTGAGCGGGTTCGAGGTCTGCAAGAAGATCAAGACGAATCCCGCAACGCAGCAAGTGATCGTCTTGATGGTCACCGCCTTGAATGAGTTGGGAGATATCGAACGGGCCGTCGAATCGGGAACCGATGACTTCTTGACAAAGCCCGTCAACAAGTTTCAGCTTCTCAAACGCGTCGAGAACATGCTGAAGCTGAAAGGAACCAGGGACGAACTGGAACGCCTGCGAGCTTACATTCGTCAGATGGAAGAGCAGTCCGAACCCCGCAGGCAATAAGGCCTGAAATTTCAATCACATCCTGAACCCGCACCTTCAAACGAAGATCGCCGACGCGTGTCGCAAAGGCGGCTATGGACCGCGTGATTTGTACGCCGCAACGCTCTTGGAGAGTGAAGATAAATCTCCTGATCAACCGATGAGATTCGCACAATCAAACGAAAACTCACTGCCCAGTGCGACTACGACATTCATCGCATCGCCGAAGCGGCGCGACGCCGCCAGCTCGAGTCAGGGCGGCAGTGCGTAACGCTGCCGCCGCTTTCACTCCCGACCGAAAACACGACGAACGAATTTCGTTTTGGGCAGGACCATCTTTCGGGGAGCTGCGATGCGGTCCGATCGCAGCGGGGCCGCGTTGCGGTGTTGGTGACGCGGTGGCTTCACGGGGATTTGTCTGTTTCTGGGAGAGGGCCGAAGCATGTCCGTTAGGAGGTAGATCCTGGTGGTCGCTCTAAGCGGTTAAGCTCCAGCGAGCCATTCGCAACTGTGCGGTTGAGAGATCGGCAAGTTTTTCGTACCAAACGGTTAACAATTGGCCTGGTGATAGCTCGACTGTGGACGGATAGCCGAGGTCTCCTGAAGCTCCGTCGCCGTAGATGACCATCGGATTGGACCAGGTTTGACCGTGATCGTCGCTGATCCGAGCTTGATTTCCCAGTGGAGCGCGACGATGTCCATAGGTCATCAGCAAACGGCCATCGGAGAGCCGGAGGAGGTGGGATGGCAGCCCCCAAACTCCGATCGAGTACGGTTCGGCCCAAGTCGCACCGCGATCAAGGCTGTGAGTTTGCAGCGTCTCCCCTTTGTGATTCGTGTTGTGATTGCGGATCTGTACGATCAATCGACCATCGGCCGCCTCCACGGCATGAAGTTCGTGATACTGTCGCGGGTCGTCTCCCTGCCGCGCGGGAAGCATGTTCAACGGGGTCCAGGAACGACCATCATCGTTGGATGTTGATGTCCCCATCTCTCGACCGGGTTCCCAAAGCGCGACGCCGGCATAGAACAGCGTTCCATCGCTTAAAGCAATCGGACCGTGCGGACTGTTCAGAGGGACGCGATACGCTGGGGACCATCGATTGCCGCCATCTTCAGAACGCAGCATCCAACAGCCCAGATGCGACTTGTGCTCGCCTTCTGGAACCCGTCGGTGCGCCGCTTGCCAACGAGCCAGTTGCCCTTCAGGCATCGCCGGATTGTCCGTCGCCTGACGTTCGATGGCACGGAGCAATTGAGGCTCGTAGGCCAGCGACGTAAACGTTGTCACCAAAAGCGTGCCGTGATCCGTTTCCACAATCCCCGCGTCTCGATCATCGATCGGACCATCAAGAATGGTTCGCGCGTAGGACCAGCTTTTCCCTTCATCGTACGACCGAATCAGTTCGACTCGACCGAAGGGGCAGACGTGCGACTGGCGTCCGCCGGAGCAGACGACGAGCAATTCGCCATTCTTGCGGCGCGTAAGCGTCGGCCATCCGTGATATCGATCGGTTTGCAAACTGATCGTTTGGATCTCGCCGACGCTGAAGCGACTATCGGTTGAATTGGCAAACGCAAGAGGCGATGCCAGTACGGAGGAGGCGGTTGTCGCAAGCAATGTGCGGCGGGAGAGTGTTCGCATTTGAAAGATCGCTTTTTATTAAGAAGGCGGGCCGAGGGTCATGTTGTCGAACGTCACCAATCTACAGCACTCTTCTCGCAGATGCAAAGCTCAGTGGACCATTAACTCGCGGCAGATCGACGACAGGTCGGCATCGTCACGAAGATGAAGCGTTTGAATTCCCGCACCGATCAGTGGACCGGCAGCGCGACTGAATTCTTCAATTTCGTAGGTGTTGATCACGACGGTGACCGCCCATCCACGTCGTTTGAATCCGACCAGCACCTCCGCCGTCGCGGACTCACACCGCTGGACGATTACGATCAGCGTGGTGTCGCGAGCCATCCGAGATTCCACCTCCAGGAAGCTCTGCGCCAGTGTCAGACCGTCGGACAGCTCCAGTCGCGCCAGCATGCGATGCATATCGCGATAATGGACGGGGCCGCGATCGGCCACGATGCAAACAGGCTTCAGATGGGAATCATCGTCGCGCATCCGCAAATTTTGCTTCGCCGCATCGCGTGTACGATAGTCGGTCATGAAACCTTCGGTCCGTATCCGATCGGCGGCATCGCGCCCGTTCGACACCAGACCGAAGGGTTGATTCATCTGATAAAGTGCGTTGCTGATTGACGCGGCAAGTGTGATCGCAAGTTCGCTGCGCACCGGTTCATGGCGTTGAGGATTGGAATCGCGATGCAAATCGACCACGATTGTTGCACCCGCGATACTCGAAGGTTCGTAGATTTTGCTGTGCAACTGCCCCGTGCGAGCCGTGGCCGACCAATGAACGCGGCGCATCGGATCTCCCGGTTGCCATTGTCGAATGCCGACGATGCGCGTCGGGTCGTCCATCAATTGATGCGTCATGCGGATTTCGCCAATCGGTCGGCGCGACTGAATATCATATCCCAGCAGCGGAACGACTCTCGGCATCACAAGCAGATATTGCGGGGCCGCGCCGACGCGATATCTGCGATTCAAACCCATCAGATCACCCGTTTCGAGAACTGTCGGACCGATCTGATAGTAGCCTCGCCGATTGCATTGAATCGTGTATTGGATTTCCGCCGTTGCTCCGCCCGCTAGCGAGACGACGCCGATTCGCTCGCCATCGACCCCCAATGCCGGAGTCGTGTAGATCAACGCGCTGCGGGGCAACAGATCTTCAGCCAACAACCACGGGATCAGAAGCTTTCCCGAGTTGACGATTTCAATCCTTATCGGAATCCGCTGGCCGATCTCGGCCTCCAGCGGACCGGTGTCACGCCGAGCGCGCGGCGACGTCGACCAGGCATCGGTCAGCAGGCGGCTGATCAGAATAACGGCAAGAGCGCTTGTAGGCGGTGTAGAGCAACAACGACGCGCCCAAACAACATGCCAATCAGCAAAACGGTCGCCGCCAACGCAATCCACTTCAGCCAACCATCAGAGGTCGACTGACGCGAGTCGGTTTGCGATGAGGTGTTTGAATGCGGCATCGAGCTATCTGACGGGCAACGGAAAGAACAAGAATCGATCTAATTTGCAGGATTCGTTCACAGTTAAACGTCGCGTGGCCGAAAATGAGGTGATTCGCTTCATTAAATGCAAAAGCCTCATTCCAGACCACGCACGGTATAAGATCTTCGGTGAAGACCACCGAACTGCGTTAGGGTGTATGACAGGGTTTGCAGAACTCGACTTGCATCGCCGAAATGTCTTTGATGGCAAGTCGCTAACCTCGCGTCGCTGCGAAGCATCAATAGTAACTGCAAAGCATCAATAGTAAGCACCCGTGCATAAGTTCTTGAGCATAACTCGTTTAACGGCAAGCCGAAGGCGACGGCGAAACACTGGAAAACGTCGCCTTCGGCTTGCCGTTAAAACGAAAAAACTTATGCGTTGGTGCTTAACTGCAAAGCATCAATAGTAGCTGCGAAGCAGCGACAGCTCATAGCCTGGGGCGCGACCCAGGTGAGATGAAGCCACAAACCATGAAGCTGCGGAGCAGCGAAAGCACACCGCGCTTTCGCTGCTCCGCACCTTCGCTTTTGACAAACATTGATATCGTGGGCGACATAGCATGCGGTGCCGTGTGTCGGGTCGGAATGCCAAAAGAGAAGCCTGGCAGAATCAAGCGATTCAGCCAGGCATCATTGTTACGATATCAGGCGAACGATTCCGCCGCAGTCTTAGTAGCGATCATCGCGACGACCGCCGCGTCCACCACCACCGCCACCGCGTCCACCGCCGTAGCCTCCTCCGCGACCGCCGCCATATCCGCCGCCGCCGCCGCCACCGCGATAGCCACCGCCACCGCCGCCGCCGCGTTCTTCACGCGGACGCGCTTCATTGACCGTTAACGAACGGCCCTCGTGTTCCTGTTCATTTAGGCCCGTTATGGCTGCCTGAGCTTCGGCGTCGCTTCCCATTTCCACGAAACCAAAGCCTTTGCTTCTTCCAGTGTCACGATCGGTGATGACCTGAGCACTTTCGACCGTACCGAACTGCGCGAACAATTGTTCTAAATCGGAGCTTGAGACGTTAAAGCTCAAGTTTCCACAATACAGTTTCCTTCCCAACACAAAACTCCCATACATTGATGGACCCAGCCTTCAAACTTCTCGGCTGTAATAGAATCAAGCCTCTCGGGAGGCTCTCGAAGTGGTACGAACGATACTTGCGGGGCCAGATCTCCGGCTACGTTTGTTTCAACGAACGTCCAATCAAGTAATATATACCGCAGTCAACTTCCAGAGCATACCCCAGCATCGGGCGAATTCTTTCAAGAACGCTCTTGCGCACTCAACATGTTGGCCATGCTCTGTGAAACCAATGCCTCCACCCCGGGCGAATAATCAAACACCTCAACCGAGACCCAGCCATCGTAATCGACGTCGGAAAGCGCTTCAAAAATGGGGCGGTAGTCCACGTTCCCCATCCCGGGACCCTGCCGATTCGGGTCGTTTGCGTGAAAATGGAGCATTAAGTCGGCATTTTCACGGATTAAAGTCGCAATATCCTCCGTTTCGTCGCTCATCGCTTTGACGTCCAGGTGAAGCCCGACCCTGTCCGACCCGATCATGTCGCGCAAACGACGCCCCAGCGCTTGGGTGTTCATGAAGTTACCTTCTTCATGCCCCAGCGGCTCCAATGCAAGCTTGATTTGATAGGTTTCAAGCGTCGGAACAACCGCTCGGAGCACTTCGGCGGCATGTTCATACGCTTCATCCATCGAAGCGTCCTCAGGAACATTGCGTTGCTGCGGCGAACCGAGAACCATGACCCCGCCGCCAAGGTCGTGACAAAGTTTGACGAGTTCTTGAAAATACGCAGACGTCGCCTTGCGAACTGCGGCGTCGCTGGTGGTCAGATGAAATCCTTCGGTCTTGGCCAGCAACCAATGCAGACCGATGACCTCGAATCCGGATGCTTCGACTTGCCGTCGGTAGTCGAGTCGCTGCTGAGGCGTAATCTTGCGAGCATCGTCGGCGAGCATGAATGGGGCAACTTCCCATCCCGTGTATCCGGCTTGACGGGCATAAGACAACGCTTTGTCCAAGGGCCAATCTTGAAATGTTTCGTTGCAAATCCCGTATTTGAATTCTTTCATCGTTCAATCAGTTTTCTTCGTCGTCGCCGAGCAGGCTTTTGAGCATCGGGTATTTGGCGTAGACCTGTTCCAGCACCGAATCTCCCGCTTTGTCTTTAATGAACGCAATCAGCATCTGCACGAATTCGCCAAGCTTATCGGTTGGCAATCCTTTTGCCGTCAGAGCCGCTCCCATTTCGAGAGCATTGCCGGCCGATCCGCCCAGCATGCTGCTTGCCATGCCCGCCAGTTTACCCATCAACCCCCCTCCGCCGCCAGTGTCGGAGGTCTGCGTCTCTTCAGCGCGGATGATCGAGTCGAGCCCGGGAATCGATGATGATAACTGTCGGTAGGTCGATGCGTCGACGTTCTGCTTGATCATCGACATCGCTTTGCCGGTCACACCTTGGGCCGTCGACAAGTCGATTCCCAAACGATCACTTAATTGATGCAGCAATTCATCCATCTTCACACTCGTCTCGTACGGAGTTTGTTTGAATAAAAGGACTGTCTTGGCGTTATACCGTGCGTGGTCCGAAATGATGCCTTCACGTTAAATGAAGCGAATCACCTCATTTCTGACCACGCGACGTCTATACCGTGCGTGGTCGAATGATGCTTCCACATTCATGAAGCGAATCACCTCATTTTCGGTCACGCGACTTGTTATTGTGCGTGGTCGAAATATGCTTCCACTTCATGAAGCGAATCACCTCATTTCTGATCCACGCGACGTAAAACACCAGTTGTGTTGTTTGTTGGAACGCAAGCTTGATCAAGCAAAGGCTTTCGGCTCACGTTCGGAACGCTCGCCTGATCCTGTTCACTGCCGTTGACAGGTGTGCGATCAATTTAGTAAACAGCGGACCCATTGGAACACCCCAAATTGGCTTTGGTCATCGGCTGTTTTGCAGTTGACGACGATTCCGTCCGGTCGATCTGCGCAGGCTGACCTAACGTAGCTCGGCGGTCCCCGCCGAATGTCTCGGCGAAGACCGCCGAATACATAGTGACCAGCGGAACCATCAAACCAGGCGTCATTTGGCGGAGGCTTCCGCAACGTGATGCGTCGTGCTTAATGCGTCGAGTACCATGTGTGTCAGATCGATTGAATCGATCCGGTAGACAACGTTCTTCATCACGCCACGCAGCACCGTTTCGGGCTGCTGCAGATCCATTGCTTCGCTGTCGTATCGAAGAACCAGATCGATGTTGTTGTACACCGCAATCTGAGCGACGATTCGATGAATCCGTTGATAGTTCTTGAAATAGAGCGCCGCCTCGGCGTCGGCCAACTGCTTGCGGCGTCGAAAGGTCTCCAGTTTCAACGACGATTCCATTGATGCAACCTTTTCCTCCTGTTGCAGATAGGCAGCGGTTCCCGGTTCTAAAGTCTTGATGATTTCAGCTTCGCGAAGCAGTTTGTCTTGCTCGGACTTCCCAAATTGCCTGAGCTTCACCATTTGCTGTTCAATCCCGGCGATCTCAGATTTGATCGAATCGGCGTTTTGAAAGACGTACTCGATATCGATGAGCGCAACCTTGCTGCCGCCAGAAGGTTCCTGACCCTGACAAACGGCAGGCATCGCCATCCAGAGAAACCACGATCCGAAGAGCGTCGCGGCGGATGTGCGTTTACAATTTGGTCGGAATAGTTTTAGCTGCGGCCACACGATTGCACTCCTTTGCAAACCGGATCGATGTTGGCGGGAGGATCAGGCACGTTGCGTGCCAATCGGGCAAACAAGCTGAAATCGTGCGATTTGCAGTCGATTCACGTTGAACCGGTTTGTAAATTTTACAATCTGCGGTTGAAATTACATGCGGGGTTTTCGGGCTTGATGAATGACAAATGAATCGATCTATCTGGACAATCACGCAACAACCCCCTGCGATCCGCAGGTGGTCGAAGCGATGCTGCCCTTCCTGATGGAGACCTTCGGTAACCCGCACAGCACGACCCACGCGGTCGGACGCGAAGCCGAAGCGGCGATGCAGTCCGCGTTGGATCAGATCGCTCAGCGACTTCATACGTCAACCGACGAAATCGTCATAACCAGCGGAGCGACGGAAAGCACGAATCTTGCCATTCTTGGATACTGTCGTCATCCCCGAAATCGAAAACGTCATGTCATCACTGTTGCAACCGAACACCCAGCCGTGCTCGATCCGATCGCGCAACTTTCCCGAGAGGGCTTTCGCGTCACGACGTTGGACGTTGATTCGAGCGGTTTGCTCGATGTCGCGGCGTTGGCCGATGCCATTGACGACGACACCGCGTTGATTTCGGTGATGCTCGCAAATAACGAAATCGGATCGATTCAGCCGCTTGCGGAAATCGTTCGCATCGCGCATCAACGCGATGTTGCCGTCCACACCGACGCAACGCAGGCGATTGGACGCATTCCGGTCGATGTATCTGAATTGCAAGTCGATCTTCTGAGTTGCTCCGCACATAAGTTTTACGGACCGAAAGGAGTTGGCCTGTTGAACATCCGTCAAGGCGGAAGACGTGTGCGCGTGCAGCCGTTGTTTTACGGGGGCGGTCAGCAACGCCGAATCCGTCCGGGCACGATGAACCCCGCCGCTGTCGTCGGCATGGCAACAGCGCTGCGGTTGGCGACGGATGGTATATCGGAAGAAGCGGCGCGGATCGGTCAGCTCCGCGATGCCCTCTGGAAGCATCTTTCAGAAGGCATCCCGGGATTGCAGTTGAACGGCCCGTCCCTGACCGGCGCAAGCCGACTGCCTGGAAATTTGAATGTCCGCCTTCCCGGTGTCACGGGCGAGGCAATCATGCTCGCAGCGGCGGACGTTGCCGTCTCCAGCGGTTCGGCTTGCACCAGTGGTGACACCGGGCCGAGCCACGTCTTGCGGAGCATTGGGCTTTCTGAACAGGAAGCGCATGCGAGCCTGCGGTTTGGCGTCGGACGTTTCAATGATCGCAACCAGGTCGACGACGCGGCGGAACGTCTGATCCGTGCCTACCGTTCTCTGGTCGCTGCGTCGCCTTGGTCTAACGGACGGTCTGTTTTATGATCGATGTCGTTACTTTATACGTTGCGTGGTCATAAATGAGGCGATTCGCTTTATTTAACAAGAAGCCATCATTTCGGACCACGCACGGTAAGCACCAACGCATAAGTTTTTCGTTTAACGGCAAGCCGAAGGCGACGTTTTCCAGTGTTTCGCCGTCGCCTTCGACTTGCCGTTAAACGAGTTATGCTCAAGAACTTATGCGTGGTATGAATTTGATTCGCCCTCCAAATTTTTTGCCTCAATACGCTGTCTCGGCAGCGATCCGATTTATGCAACCGATAACTCCCGATGAACTTCGAGAAGACTTCCGCGAAATCAGCGACTGGGACGAGCGATTGGAATACATCATCGAATTCGGCGACGAACTTCCGGAGATGCCAGCCGAATACCGCATTGAAGCCAATCGTGTTCAAGGTTGTGTCAGCAATGTGTGGCTGGTCGCCAAGCCTCTTCCAAACGAAGCGGCTTCGGAAGGCAAGGTTCTTGAATTTGAAGCGGACAGCGATGCCGTGATAACGCGGGGTTTGATCGCCATGATTGTCGCGTTGCTGAGCGGCAAAACGCCGCAACAAATCCTCGATATTGATATCGACGGCCTGTTCGCGGAACTGAATCTGCAAAGCCATTTAACGAAATCGCGAAGCAATGGTCTGCAATCGATGGTCCGTCGAGTCCGCGAACTGGCGACAGCGATGCTCTAGCGGACTGCAATCTTGATTGTGACATTTCGGTGCTTCGTGTAGTATGAATGCGTTCTGGTCGCATCCCGCAACCTTCCCGCCTTTGGACGCGTTTGATGTTTTCTTGCGTTACCCCGTGCGTGTTTCGAAATGACACATTTGCATCAGCTCTAGCAAATCAATTCATTTCCCCGCACGTAACAGATAAAGTCTTTCAGCCCGTTTTGCGACGCAGCCACCCTCGGCAATCATCCTCGATTGTCTTCGTGGTCTGCCTTTCGTTCTTGTGCTCGGCGGCGTTTGCGGCCGACCCCGATCGAAAGGCACAACAAGAAAGGTTCTTTGAAAATCAAGTTCGTCCGCTGCTGGTCGATCATTGCTATGAATGCCACAGCAGCGACCAGAAGCAAGAGGCTGGATTACGCCTGGATTCGCGAGCCGCGATTTTGCAAGGTGGCGACAACGGGCCGGCCGCTGTCGCTCGCAAACCCGATGAAAGCTTGATCATGGAGGCAGTGCAATACGAAGGTCTGGAAATGCCTCCTGATCAACCGCTGGAAGATGAGCAGATTGACGTCTTTCGTCGCTGGATTGCGATGGGGCTTCCTTGGCCCGAGGAGGAGGCACCGACGCAGCCCGCATTGGGCGACCAAAATGCGATCCGACGACTAGCGAATAAACATTGGGCGTTTCAACCGATCGCAACCCCTGAAGTTCCCCGTTCGTCCGATGCCCATGCGGCGGCGAATCCAGTGGACGCGTTCATCAATGCGAGACTCGCCGAGCAGAATCTCGATCCGTCCCCCGTCGCCGACCGACAAACTTTGATCCGCCGGATGACGTTCGATGTGATCGGTTTGCCTCCCACCATGGAACAGGTGGAGGATTTTGTTAACGATCAAAGTGCCGAAGCAGTCGACAAGGTGATCGATCGTCTTCTCGATTCGCCGCATTACGGCGAACGTTGGGGGCGATACTGGCTTGATGTTGCACGTTACGCCGACACGCAGGATTGGCAAGCGCAAACCGACGTGCGTTATCCATTTGCGTACACGTTCCGCGACTATGTGATTCAGTCGCTCAATGCCGATAAACCTTATGACCAGTTCATTCGCGAACAGCTTGCCGCCGACATGCTGCCCGACGATAACGGTGGCGAATCGTTGGCCGCGTTGGGATTCTTGTCCGTCGGCCCGCGTTTTCGCAACAATCGCTTGGAACTGGCCGCCGATCAAATCGACGTCATCACGCGCGGTTTGATGGGGCTGACGGTTGCGTGCGCCCGCTGCCACGATCACAAATATGATCCGATCCCGATCGAGGACTATTATTCGCTGTACGGTGTGATGGCGAGCTGCGAGTTCCCGGACGAATTGCCGGAGATCGCCGGGGCGAATGTCCCCGAGGAAATGCGAGCCTCGTTCGAGAAGTCGCTTGCCAATGCGAATCAGCAGATGGAGGATTACCGCGACAAACTTCGTCGCGATGCGATCACGTTCGTCACGAAAGACTGTGTCCCCTATTTCCGCGGGTTTTTTGAAATGGAGGTGACGAAGTCGAATCAAATTCGAGGCGTGATCTCGAAACTGAAGATCAACGAGACCGCGATGACGCCGCTGGCGACCGATCTGGCTCGCCTGACGCAACGCAAGGGATCGCAGAACCATCCGATCTGGGGACCATGGTCGCAGACGCTGCAACTTGGCGAACCGCAGTTCAAGCAGCAAAGCGAATCGTTGTTGCAAACTTGGACGAACAGTGAATCGAAGCTTCACCCGATGGTTCGTGACGCGTTGCGGAAGGCTCAGCCGAAAACGCGAATCGACGTCGTGCTGGCCTATGCAGCACTTTATCAGAGCGTCTTGAATCAATGGCGGGAAGCGAAGGACAATGATCCGAAATGCAACGAACTCAGCGATGCCGACGCCGAAGCGATCCGCTTGGCGCTGTTGGGGGATGATGGCCTGTTTCAGTTCAAGACCGACGCGTTATTGTCAACGCATCGCGTCTGCTGGGGGCGGACGCAGAAAATTGGCGACCTTGAAAAAGCGATCGGCGAAGTTTACGCGTCCCATCCGGGGCTCCGCCGAAAGCGATGATCGTCACCGATCGAGAGAAACCGGTGAATCCCTTTAGATGATGCGTGGCGAGCCGATTGCGAAGGCGGCGACGCCGTCCTCGCCGTTTTATCTCCATCGTGGCTGGCAGCGATGCGAAACCTTTCCGCTCGGCGGGAGCGGAAGGCTTGAACTGCCGCAAGCGATCGCAGGGGACGACAACCCGCTGACGGCTCGGGTGATCGTCAATCGCGTCTGGAGTAAGTATTTTGATCGGGGACTTGTCGAGTCGCCGGATGATTTCGGATTGCGATCGTCGCCACCGAGCCATCCGTTACTGCTCGATTGGCTCGCATCACAGTTCATGCGGCAAGGCTGGTCGCTGAAAATGGCTGGCATCGCACGATTCTGTCATCGGCGGTTTATCGCGCCGCGGGCAGTTCTGCATCGGACGATGCGTTGCAGCGCGATCCCCGCAATCGTTGGCTGAGCCATCAAAATCGCAAGCGGCTCGATTTTGAAGCGACTCGCGATGCGATTCTGCACGTTAGCGGCCAACTGGACCCATTGATGGGAGGGCGATCGGTCAAGCTGTCCGACGTGCCCTATCCGACGCGGCGAACGGTTTACGCGTACGTTGATCGCGTGGAACTCGACCCGATGTTGCGCGTCTTTGATTTCGCGACGCCGACGACATCGACCGCCCAGCGCGCCGTGACGACCGTTCCCCAGCAGTCTCTGTTTGTGATGAATCATCCGTTCGTGATCCAAGCAGCCCGCGCGCTGGCGGCCTCTTCGCGACGGAAAGCCGACGCGGAACAATCCGACGCTAGGCAGACGAACGCGAACGGAATCGACGTTGTGCGTCGTTGGTATCGCAACGCCTTTGCTCATGATCCTGTTGGCGAACTTGGCTGCTGCTCGAGTTTGTGCTGAACCTGACCGCCGCCGCGATCTCAACCGATTGGCAATACGGCTGGGGGCGTTGGACCGTTCAACCGGCGCGACTTTGAGCCTTTACTGCTTTGGTCCGGGACAGCCTATCAGTACGGTCCCGAGTTGCCCGATCCGAAAGTCGGGCACGCTCGCCTTACGGCAAACGGCGGCGTAACCAGTAAGAACACATCGCTGGCCGTCATTCGACGTTGGACCTCTCCTATCACCGGGACGATTCAAGTCCGGGGCGAACTGGTTCACAACCGGGACCGTGGGGACGGCGTGATTGCGAGGATTGTTCTTGGCGATCATACGGAACTTGACGCTGGTCGATCTTCAACGATCAGGCCACGACCGTCGATTCCAACCGACGTAAAGGTTGACAGACGGTCGACTTCATCACCGAAGCGGGACGCAACGGATCGAACGATCAGTCTACGTGGACGCCGCGTATCGTTGGTAAATCCGGCGAAGCGAAAGGGCAATCGTGGACGCTAAAGAAAGACTTTCGACTGCCGCCGCCACCGATATTGGACAATCCGGGGAACAACCCTGCTCAGAGCGCTCATTCTGACAAACGAATTCTTCTACGTGGACTGACACGATGCAATACAGAGATTCCAACCTTCGCGCGCGGCATCGTCCGCACGTTCCCGCGCTTCACGGGGATCGACCCGTTCGATTGCGTCGCCTTCCCGACGCGATGCTTCAGCGATCGTAATGGGATTGGGGATGCTGCCGCCGCTGCTGCTTTCGCAATCGAGCCACGCAAGCGAAGCCTCGACCGCTGAAACCGTGGCTCGGGGTCATTGGCCGTTCGGCGGTCGCATTACGCCGGATCGGCGCGAGTGATTCATATCTTCGCCAACGGTGGACCATCGCAGATCGACACGTTCGATCCCAAGCCGATGCTCAGGACGATGGAAGGGAAGACCTTTGGCGACGACTTGCATCCGATCGTCGATTGGGGTGATGGCAGCCGTCTCCATTCAAGTTCAAGCAGCACGGACAATCGGGAATGGAAATCAGCGAGCTGTTTCCCAAATTCGCCGCGCGCACGCTGACGATCTGTGTGTGATTCGTTCGATGGTCACCGATGTCCCCAATCACGAACCGGCGTTGCTGATGATGAACTGTGGCGACATCGTTCGCCCGCGTCCGTCGGTCGGTTCGTGGGTGCTGTACGGCTTGGGAACGAGAATCAAAGCCTGCCCGGATTCGTCGCCATTTGTCCGACCGGACTGCCGACCGCCGCGACGGCGAATCCGCGAAGTGCCTTCCTTCCCGGAATCTATCAGGGAACGGATGTCGATTCGCAGTTCACCGACCCGGAACAACTGGTGGCGAACATTCGCAATGAGGTTCTGCCCGGGGAACAGCAACAGCGTCAGATCGCATTGGTCCAGAAGCTGAACGCATTGCATCTGGCGTCGCGTCAGCAAGACGATCAATTGAATCGCGGATCGAACTGGAGCTTGCCTGGATGCAGGATGAAGCGGCGGACGCTTTCGATATCCGACGCGAGCCGGAACATGTGCTGCGAAACTATGGCGATAGCCAATAAGGTCGGTACTGATCGCCTGCTCGTCTGGCCGAGCGAGGGGTTCGCTACGTGCAGGTCTATCATGGGGCCGGCCAGCCATGGGACTCGCACAGCAATCTGCTCGACTCACATCGTCGTTTGGCGTCGGAAAGCGATGGACCGCTGGCCGCCTTGCTTGCCGATTTGTTCAATGCTGATGCGCTGAAGGATACGCTCGTCATCTGGGGCGAATGGGCCGGACGCCGACGGTCCAATTGCCCGCTATCCAAACCGGGACGCGATCACCACAACGATGGCTTCACCATTTGGATGGCCGGCGGGGCGTGAAGTCAGGACATGTCCACGGTGTCACCGATGAAGTCGGCTTGACGGCGTCGACCGCGTCCACGTTCACGATCTTCACGCCACGATCCTGCATCTGCTCGGTTTCGATCACACACGCTTGACGTATCGTTATTCGGCCGCGACATGCGACTGACCGACATCCACGGCCACGTCGTCGAAGGGATCCGTAGATGAAATCAGCCTTTGGCAACGGGCGTACCGAATGCAGCTCGATGGTTTCCATCGAGACACTCGGCGGAGACCGCCGAGCTACGTATATACGTCGCGTGGCCGAAAATGAAGTGATTCGCTTCATTAATTGCAAACGCATCATTCCAGACCACGCACGGTATGATGTCGCTTATTCCTGAGTCGTATTCCATGATCTGATGTTCTTCGCTGGCGGTTCATCGTGGCACGATGTCGACACGACCATCCTTGTCGAGATCTCCGGTTGCCAGATCTTCAACCGCGACTCCGCCGGGATCGACAAGCAGTCGGGCCCATTTCCCGTTCTTCGCGTCGACGGGATCGTAAATCCGAACGCCGCTGCGATGCACATCCGAAGCATTGTCCCGCACACCGATCACCAGTTCCTGATCGGCATCCGAATCCAAGTTGGCGAACGATACCGCGTGCCCCCAAGCGAGTTCGGAATCAATGACGAATCGCTTCCACATTTGAGACGATTTGTCACCGGGAAGGTAAACTACGACGCGATCACCGTGCCAAGGTTCGATCGTGCTTATCACCGGCTGATCGTCGGCCAATGTTCCCAATCGGATTTCACTGCTGCCTAGCTTGGGTGCCTGTCGTGTTTGATCTCCGCTTCCCAGGTGCGACAAAAGCCATTCGCCATTCGCGTGTCGCAGCCAATGGACTCCTTCAAAGCTGGCGGCTAGAAGATCGTCGCGTTGATCATTATCGAGGTCGATCACGTCGATGTTGTGCATCACGTGCAACTTGTCGGTGATCACTTCGATCGGCCACGGCTGCGATGCCGGCTGATCGGGAACGCTCAAGGCCAGCAGACGGACTCCCGCCTCCGCGAACGCGGGTTCGGTCGTCCCCCGTCCCTTCAATGGCGCAACAACTAGTTTCAACGGTC
Source organism: Pirellulaceae bacterium (assembly GCA_041399105.1). Classification (GTDB taxonomy): domain Bacteria; phylum Planctomycetota; class Planctomycetia; order Pirellulales; family Pirellulaceae; genus Rosistilla. The sequence continues at coordinate 88,875 of JAWKTL010000023.1, forward strand.
CGCCTTGATCGAGCTGAATCCATCGCATGCGATGCGTTGTCGGTTCGCTGGTGATCGGATGGTACTTCCATTGATCCGCCGCTTGTTCGAGCCAACCGATTTGACCTCCCGATCGCGTATTGCCGAACTGCCAGTCCGATCCAATGGCAAAATCCAGGTCGCCATCGGAATCGACGTCCGCCGGGGCGAAGCAGACGTTGTCATACTTCGCGTCGGGTGTCGCATGGATGACATGCGTTTCCCATGTTGGGTTCTCCAACCACAACATGCGCTTGCTGTCCAGAACAACAATGTCCAGTCGGTCATCGTCGTTCATGTCAATCAATTGCACCGCGTAACCGACCGTCAAACGTTCGGTAAGTTCCTGTGTACGAAACTCAATCGCATTTGCGAAGTTCATTACGGAAGTTAGAAAACTAAATAGGGACAGAAAGACAAAGTTCTGTAGTGTATTGTTTCTACGGTCGAAAGTTTCAGTGATTTCTCGTCTGTGGCTTCTAAATTGCTGATGGGTGAGTCGCTGCAAGCGTCGAGGGGCGAATCGGATGCGACCATTTCCCACCGAAAAATCTTCATTTTGTGCGGGCAGCAAAGCATATTTTACGCAAACTTTATGTGGCTGGACCGTCGCGATTGGTTTTTATCCACATTTTTTGCAAGCTTTCGATTTGGTGTTTACTATGCAGTCCACGACGATCAAAACCAGGAATCCGATACGTTCGCGTTTCGTGTTGGAACTTGCCGATGGTCAACTGATCGAGGTCGATTCCGGCCCGTCAGGAGACCCAGTGATTTTCTACAAGGACTTACCACGCAACCTCAAAGTCTTTTCGGAATCGCATCCTCCAACAGCTTGCCGCATCAACCGCTGAGCATGGGCCGGTTCATCGTCCATGCAGATGTTACTTCGTTTAACGGCAAGCTGCGGGCGACCGCAAGTTACCGTTTTTTGGGCGCTTACGGCTTGCCGTCAAACGAGTTGTGCTCGAATCGTTGTCATTGCATCAGAAAAGTGAATCCGAGGTAGGCCACATAGAAGCCAACCAAAATCCCGCCGGCCCATCGGGGCATCTGATCGTTCTTTGAACAGGCAATTGCAATTCGGAAGGTGATCAAGACGGCAATCATCGCCGGAAACTGAGCACTGAAAAATTCGGGCGCAGCCGTCAAGCCGCCCGGAGTGACCGCGGCGGCCGCCCCGGCAACGAACAGCACATTCAAAATATCGGCTCCGATGACGTTTCCGATCGCAAGTTCACCTCGCCCTTTCAAACTGGCGGTTATGGCAATCGTCAATTCGGGCAACGACGTACCGAAAGCGACCAACGTTGCCGCGATGACACCTTCGGGGACGCTCAATCGAGCCGCCGTTTCAATCGCCGCCGTGATCAAGATTTCGGATGCGATGACGACAAAGAATGTTGCCACAAGCAAGATGAACACCATCGCCAATGTCGATCGATTCGCCTCCTCTTCTTCGACCTCTATTTCCTCGAGCTGATCGATGTCGACCGCGGCGAGCCGTCCTTTTGATTTTGCAACGCGAACCGACCATGCAACATAGGCGGCCAGGAGCGCCAGAAACAGAAAGCCGCCCCATTGTGGTAGGCGTCCGCCGGTGGTGAAGGCATCTCCCAGTGCGGTCCATGGAACGCACAACGCAACCAACAGCAAACCGGCACCGAACTGCACAAGGCCTTGACGGTTGACAAGCCATCGATCCAGCGGAATCGGCGTGATCAAACAGGCTGCGCCGAGAATCAGCCCCGTATCGCAAATAATGGATCCGACGGCATTCCCCAGCGCGAGTCCGGGCGTTCCGCCGATGGCCGCCATCACGCTGACAACCGCTTCGGGCGTCGTGGTGCCCAGACTGACAATCGTCGCACCGACAATCACCTTCGGCATGCCAAGCTTCAACGACAATTCGGTCGCCTCGTCGACCAACACGTCCGCCGATTTGCCCAGCAGTAACACGCCCGCGACCAGACCAACCGCGATCAGCAGCCAATGCGCGGTGTGCATCCAGTGGGTCAGGTCAAACGCAAAGAAATGTTCAAGGAAGGCTTCAAGCACAATTCGATATCAGGGGGTTGGAGGAAGGCCGTTTCAGTTGGCGGCTTCGAGAGTGACGGCCAATTCGATCTGTTCGCCTTTACGAAAGAGCGTCAACGTTTGTTCCGATCCGATCGGCTCGCGTTCAATCGCTTCCTGCAATTCGCGTGGCTTCATGATCGGCTGCCCGTTGAGTTTGAGAATCACATCGTAAGGCTCGACTCCGGCGTTGGCCGCGGCATGATCTTTCGTAACGGCAACGACAAGGATACCCTGATTCATCGGCAAATCGAGTTGTCCCGAAATGCGAGGATTCAGCGCAGCCAGCGAGACGCCGATCGACGCGCGACGAACCTCGCCGAATTCAGCCAATTCGTTGGCGATCCATTTTGCTTGGTTGATCGGCACGGCGAAGCCAATTCCTTGGTAACCGCCACTGCGCGTGGCGATCGCCGTACTGATGCCGACGACCTCGCCATCCAGATTGATCAAGGGGCCGCCCGAGTTGCCGGGATTGATGGCGGCATCGGTTTGCAACAAACGGCCACGTCGGATCGCTTCGAGGCGTCGCCCGATCGCGCTGATGATACCGGCACTGACGGTCGCGTCGAGACGAAACGGACTGCCGATGGCCAAGACCCATTCGCCAATTTGTAAGTCTTTGCTGTCCCCCAATTTCGCGGGAACCAGTTCCTCTTCGGTTTCAATCATAATGATGGCGATATCGCTCGCCGGATCACCGAGGACCTTCGTCGCGGTCACTTCCAAACCGTCGACCAAGCGAACGATGACGCGTCGAGCATCGCGGATGACATGGTTGTTGCTGATGATCAGCCCATCGGTGGATAGGATGACTCCCGAACCCAGGCCGGTCGCCGGCAACAATTCCTTTGTACGGGGAATGTCATCGAGATCTTCAACTCGATCGGGAGACTCGATGTCGAAATCGTCCGCCTGAGTAGCTTCGTTATCGGCGTCTGAATCTTCGATGTTTTGCCCGTAGGCAATAACGGTAACGACCGATGCGGTCGCCAATTTGGCCGCATTCTGAAATGCCTTCGACAACGCGCGCGGACCTGTCTCTTGCGGCTCTTCAGCCAGCGACGTTTGCATGCACAAGGGAAAAGCGAGCGTTATCACCCCAAGCACAACAAGTGATTGTCGCAACGCCGCGTGAAGGGAGGTTCGAGCTTTCATTTCCCAGAGCGACCACGTCGCAAGATCAAAAATGAAAAACATTGCCGCAAGATAACATTAAACGCGTTCATCATTGATATATAAGTCGCGTGGCCGGAAATGAGGTGATTCGCTTCATTGTACGTCGCGTGCTTAGAAATGAAATTGATTCGCTTCGTTTAACGGGAAGACATCATTTCGGACCACGCACGGTATAAATGCAAAAGCATCATTCCAGACCACGTACGGTAGATACACCACGTAATCCGGAATCAGCTTCGATGCTGTATCTTATAGGAAGCAACGCTGAATCGACACGGGGAAGGCATTCCCGAACCGTCATTGAACAGGACGGGCATCGTCGTCAAGCAGTCTGGAAATGGGAAGCATCATGATACCAGCAGTATTGATCGCAAAAAAACGTGATGGTCTGCGATTGAGCGACGAAGAAATCGCGTGGCTGATCGATGGCTTTACCCGTGGCGTGGTCGCGGATTATCAAATGTCCGCCACTGGCGATGGCGATCTGCCTGCGGGGAATGGACGCGGACGAAACGGCGGCGTTAACCGAGGCGATGCTCAACAGTGGCGCAAGGTTGCCGCGACGCGATGGCCGGAACCCCCTCGCGTCGATAAGCACAGCACCGGCGGGCTTGGAGACAAGGTCTCGCTGGTGCTGGCACCGTTGTTGGCCTGTTGCGACGTGCGTGTTCCGATGATCAGCGGTCGTGGCCTGGGATTGACCGGTGGCACTCTCGACAAGCTGAGTCGATCCCCGGTTTTCGCTCAGGTTCCTTCCGAGGAAGCGGCCCGTCTGTTGACACAGAGTCGGCTGCCACATTATCGGTGCCGACGAAACGCTGGCCCCAGCCGATCGAAGACTGTACAGCTTACGCGATGTCACGGGAACGGTCGAATCCGTGGCGCGATCACAGCAAGCATTCTCAGCAAGAAACTCGCCGCGTCGCTGGATGCACTGGTCATGGACGTGAAAGTGGGCTCGGGGGCGTTCATGAAGACCAGGGCGGAAGCGAAGGCGTTGGCTGATTCCTTGGTGCAAACCGGGAAACGACTGAATCTGCCGGTGTCGGCATTCCTCACCGATATGGATCAGCCGCGCTGGGTGAAGCGATCGGCAACGCGGAGGTCAGCAGGACGATCGACCTGCTGCGTGGCGATGGGCCATCGCGGTTCGCGAACTGACTGTGCAACTTTCAGCACAACTGTTGGTGAGTGTCGGTCGATGTGATGATCAAGCATCGGCGACGGCGTTGTTGAATCGACAATGGGATGCCGGAAATGCGATGCGGAAGTTTGAAGAGATGGTCGCGGCGCAGGGGGGACGACTCGACGGACACTTGCCGGTTGCCACCAAGCACGAAATCGTCAGCCAAAGGATGGGCTATTTGAAAGCGATCGATTGCCGAATCATTGGCCAATGCGTCGTCGCTTTGGGAGGCGGTCGGCAACGCACGGAAGACTCGATTGACCCGCGAGTGGGAATCGTTTGGCGAAAGAAGATCGGTGACCGCGTTGAAAAAGGGGAGACGATCGGTTGGCTGCATGCCGACAGTTCCGACGTTGATGATTGGTGCCTGCGGTTGTCCAATGCGTTGGTTCTGACCGACGAAACGGTTAATCCACGTCCGTTGGTTCTTGAACAGATTGGAGTGAAACGATGGGGACGAATTGCGATCCGCTCATTGACGCACTGTCGGTTCGTCGCAATGCGTATGCGCTTATACAGTCGGTTCTTGGTGGGAGCCTTTTTGAAAACCGAAAGCGAACAGGTCTATGTGGGTTGCAATGTCGAGAGAACGTTTCGTTCGGCTTGACCGTGTGTGCCGAGCGTCGCGGCCGCGTCGGCGGTTGCCGCTGGAGACCGGCGGTTTCGCGAACTGGTATTGGTGACGACCGGTGCCGTCGCGCTATGCGGTGCTTGTCGACAATTCTTGCTGGAGTTCAACGCAGCTAAGGATTACCTTGGTTGACGCCGACAAACGCAGGTGACCAACCAAATCTCTTTGCAGCAACTTCTGCCGTACGAGTTCGACCGATTCGATGAGGCAGTAATAAAGTTCGCGTGGTCATAAATGAGGTGAATCGCTTCATTTAACGCGAAGGCATCATTTTCGGACCACGCACGGTATAAACCTGCAGAGTGTCAAAGAATGATTGCCACACGACGTTGGATGCCTAACCGAAAACCGTGAGCCGACAGCGATATGCCGATCTCTTTGGGGGGACAGATGGGTGTTCAATATTCCGAAGCATCGTCATTGGGATCATGACGGCGAAACACGGCGACAACGTCTTCAACCGGTACGACAAACAACTGGTTATCCGATTCGAAGTCGACCGGGATGGCGTCCTTGGGGTGGAACAAGATCTTGTCGTACTGCCGGAGCGGCATTTCGGCATCTTGTTCGACCATCGCACTGATGGTCACGATACGTCCGGTAATTGTCGGAATCTCCGCCGCATCGGGCAGCGCAATGCCTCCTTTGTTTCACGCTTGGGCTCATCTTTACGAACCAAGACTCGGGGTCCAATTGGTTCCCGACGTATTCAGATAATCTGCGGTCGTTTCTTTGCCATTGTGATACCACGTTGCCGATTTGCTCCCTTTGTCCACGCAGCTCCATTATAGGTCTATGCGTCGCGCGGGCATGATTTCATACCACGCACGGTATAACGATCCCGCCGCGAATCGGCAACCCATCCATTTATCAGGACGTCTCGTCGTTGGGATCTCGATGAAAGATTAGAGCAATCGGTCTACCGGTTGCGAACCACTCGCAATCAGTGGAATAGGAAAACCTTCCATTTTTAGTGGCCAAGCAAATCGTTGCCTGCGTCACTTTGGGCGAGATGTGTTTGTCCGGGTGCTGTAGGCAAGGAAGGCGTCGATGCGGCGTGTGGATGATACCCCGCAGAGGTTCGCTTTATGGCCTAGAGCGACCACGTCGCGTGATCAACCAAAGCGTTATTATTGAAGATGCGTTACTTCGTTTCGATCTCTCAAAATGATAATGCTCCCTCTCGCTTTAATGCCGCGTATCGAGATAGCGAAACGAGCGAATGGTTTCGCTTATCCCATGTCGTTGCTCGGCTTGTGGTACTTGGCTCGGATCCAATTCAGTTGCGTGGATGCTAGTTCAATCAATTCCGATGCCAATTTCTCAAAATCTCCATTCCCTTCGACCCAGTCCTCAGGTTCAGACAGAACGAACTGAAGAGCGGTCATCGCAACCAATCGCTGAAGTTCCTCGGGCCGTGCGTTCTTGTACCGTGTGGAGCCAAGTGGGACGAAGATCCTCCCGCAACAGGATATCGATCTCCTTTGTAGGTCCATGATTTCCAGCAACTTTTGGCAAACCAACGATTGTACTCTGATGGCCTCTCTGATCTCTTCTTCGGATCTATTCACGGCTCTTTCTCGGCAATGTTGTAAAGGGCAAAATGAACGCACGTTTCCGGCATCGCCATCAGCGACACAGGATCGGCGATGCGATGATTATCCGTGGTTCCAGCAAGAGTTTCCAGTGCAAGCTGTTGCCATATTATCGAAGCACGCACGATGTACGACGAACATGAACGGTAATTGAATCAATGAACAACATTCTTGCAGACCTGCCCGACGACTTGCCTGCTGAGTTGACCCAAACGCTTCTCCAAGCAAACGACTTGCGTATCGAACGGATTATCTCCCACGGGCACTCGTCGCCAGCAGATTTCTGGTACGACCAGGAAGAGAACGAATGGGTGCTCGTCTTGAGTGGATCGGCGAAGTTGCAGTTCGAAGAAGATTCCGTCGAAATGAATCCGGGGGATTACATCCATATTGCAGCGCGTCGGAAACATCGTGTCGAATGGACCAAGCCCGACGAGCCAACGGTTTGGTTGGCGGTGTTTTATAAGGAAGCGACAAGCGCCTTGTAGTGTGTGATCGAAAGTGCTAGATGCGTCCTTCCGCAGCCCATAATCCAAGTGCTGGATTCTTGATGAAGTAAAATTCCTCGCCTGACGAATCGGTATGCCACCCGTCAGCTAATTGGTCGGGAGGATACCGCCGCATCAGAGACTCGACATCGCCGAAATCGTATCCAACGCTCTTGATCTCATCCGAGGAAAGCTCTCCCGCAGCGTAGGTCACGCGGAAGCGACCTTCACTGCTGCCATGAATCAAGTGCGCGGCGGCCGACAGATTGTTGCGGAGGTCCTCTTCCTGCTCGACCAATTGCATCACCCGAGCGCTGGGTTGATAACCGTACTTCCGGATCAGTCCATCGATCGCTTCGTCCTCTCCGAACATTCGTACGGCGGGGGCCAAGACGATCAATTCCCCATCGTCGGCGATCGCCATCCGCGTTCGGTAAATCGACTTGTTGCCGATCCACGTGCTGTGAAACTCCGACGGGTCGAGATAACAAACCATCTTCTTGGGAGCGCGAGGCAACACCGTGAAATTGACTTTCAACGCCAGCTCGGCCGCCGTGAAAAAGGTCTCGTGATCGTCACCAATGTAGAGACCTCGCGTCACCAGCGATCCGTCATCCCGCTGCCCGATGACCGTCAATACGTAGACCAACGGCATCTGTCGGCAGAACATATCTTGCGCCTGGTTGAGAATCTTCCGCAGCGGTGTGTCGGCGCGGCCCATCGTCCGTTCCATTCCGTAAGCCGCACTCAGAAAGTGGCTCTCGTTAATCCCCTTCACGCCCCCCGTCCCCACAAAGATGTTCTTGTTGTAGTTCGCCATTCCGATCACCTCGTGCGGAACGACTTGTCCAATCGAGAGGATCATGTCGTGCCCCCCTTCCAGCAACAAACGATTCACTTGGGCGGGCCACGGCTGATCGTAGATCCCCTCGGTTGCTTGCTTGACGAACTGGGCCGGAACTTCGCCGAGCGTCACAACGTCCGTTCTCCAATGATGCGGACGAATCAAATCGGTCGGCAACGTCGGGAACATGTGGGCAAGCTGATCGGTCGACATTGGTTTATGCGTCCCGAGCGCGGGCATCACATCGACGAGCCGATCCCCAGCATCTGATGGACAAGACAAGTGATCTCTCCCGCACGACTTGGCAGACGCGTGAAGTCAGGCGGAATCGCCAGCACCTTCTCAGGCGTTCCTCGCTGAGCAAAGAGTGCTTGCAACCCTCGCGCAGGTCATCCGATGTCAGGTTTGCGGTTTCAGAACCGCGAGCGAAATAGGTCGTCATGTCGAAAAAACGATGGTGGTTGGGAATGTTCGTTAGGCGAGCGGCAGATAAAAGCGTACCGTAGAGCGGACTTCCAGTCCGTCGTCAAATGTCATCACCGTGAGTGACGACAACCGCAGCATGAATCGGGTCGATGTGGGTTATACGTCGCGTAGTCAGAAATGAGGCGATTCGGTTCATTTAACGAGAAGGCATCATTTCGGACCACGCACGGTATACCTGAAAGGTCCATCGTCCGTTGCGGAAGATGGCATCAATCTTGCAACGTTGCCCTTTCGATGTGTTTGGCGTAGCGTGCCGAGACTCGCTCAACAGCAACCACAACAACTCAAGCCTGCAAGAAGGATTGCAATATGAACGATGACGTCCGGAATCGAGTCTCGCCAACCTCCCTGCTGGTTGTTGCGTTGCTGATCGCGTTGGTCCTTGCCGCCTGCGATTTGCTGACGACGACCCTTGCACTGATATTGCTCATCTTTGCCGGACTGCTGTTTGGAATCTTTTTGAACAGTCTGGCGGGTGGACTATCAAACCATTCGCCCCTGAACTACACAACCGGCTACTTCATCATCGTCGTTGTTATGCTGGTGTTGATCGGTTTGGGCTTCTTTTATCTTGGTTCTCAGGTCGTTCAACGCGCCGATCAACTCTGGTCCGAACTTGGTTCCGCGGCGGAACGAAGTCGCGAGAAACTGATGCAGTATGAATCGGCCAAGCAATGGTTGCCGGACGCCGATCAGATGCAGCAAATGGTGACGCAAAACAGCAGTTCGGTATTGCCGAAGATGCTCAGTGGACTGCAAATTGTCGGCTGGGGAATCACCGGAGCGTTGGTCATGTTCTTCGTCGGCTTGTATGCCGCCTATGACCCTTCGCTGTACCGACGCGGTATGATCAAACTGGTTCCGTTGCCGCGTCGCCAGCGGACCGATCAAGTGCTCGACAAATGCCAGTCGGCTTTACGTCGCTGGATCGTGGGGCGACTGATGTCGATGGCGTTGGTCGGCATCCTGACCGCGATCGGTTTGTGGTTCTTGAACGTTCCGCTGCCGATCACGTTGGGAGTCGTCGCCGCGTTGCTGACCTTCATTCCCAACTTCGGTCCGATTCTGGCCGCCGTCCCACAAGTCTTGTTGGCGATCAACGTCGACACAAACACCGCCATCTGGGTAATCGCCTTCAACATCGCTCTTCAGGGCGTCGAAAGTTATCTACTGACGCCGATGATTCAACGCCATGAAGTCTCGCTTCCTCCGATCCTGACGATCGCGGCTCAACTGTTGATGGGGATCATTGCCGGAGTCATCGGTGTCATGATGGCGGCCCCGTTAGTCGTTGTAATCATGGTCTCCATCCAAATGCTGTACATTCACGACCGCCTTGGTGACGAGAATCCTGGGAAACTGACGACCGAACTATCGTGAACGTCCGCAACCATGCCTAATCCAGGTTAGTTGCCTGTAACCGTACGCTGATTTGGTCCGAATCCGTAGCTTTCTGACTTCCCTTGCCTAGCTGTGGGCGACTGCCTTGTATCGACAGCGAACCCTTTCGGTACATCAAACGCAAACAGCGATTTGTCCAAAGGCTCATCGAAGCGGAAATCCGACCATTTCTCCGGCGATGGCGATGAACTCACCGGTGCCGGCGCAACGCGACGCTCCATCTCCAAAGGAAGCTTCGTAGTCGGATCGATCCAAACATTAAGTTGAACTCCATTTTCTTCGATGGCCAAGCCCATTGCCTCTTTACCACTGATCGTCCGATTTGGCGGCTTCGGGGAATGCGCGACCGCCGACGCTTCGAGATTGACTAGCGTGGCAATGACGCTGAAACTGTTGGGCACGGGCAGATTCTCAGTAATCCGAACTTTGGATGTATTAGGGTTGACCTCCATGATTCTTTTGCTCTTCACATCGAACACCAAGTAGATGCCGTTGGGTTGATCAATGCGGCAGAGATCGTCGCCAACTAATTTCACTTTCCAGCGAATCTCCTGTTTGTCACCGGTGGAATGCGTTACGGTGTAACTGGCGGTCTGTACTTTTCTGATCGCATCCTGGACCTGCGCAAGCACTGCGTTGCTTTCCCAAACTCCCAGAACCAGAGCGATGTAAAGACTCGCCGCACAGACGCCAACGATACCGATTCTCTGGAACATGATGAACTTTCTTTGAG
>JAWKTL010000024.1:0-98708 GCA_041399105.1 Pirellulaceae bacterium
CGAAGGCGACGGCGAAACACTGGAAAACGTCGCCTTCGGCTTGCCGTTAAACGAAAAAACTTATGCGTTGGTGCTTAGAAACGTCCCGGAATCCGCACCATCTTTTGAGCAATGAAGTGCGGGATATCCGAGTCGGCGTTGGGGCTCAGTTTTCCCGAAATGCCAACGTGTTGGTTCAGCAAACGATGGGCGTTGGTGCCAAAAGGAGGCGATACGTATGCGACCGTCTGACCATTGCGATCGGTCAAGGCATAAGGAGGCGCATCGGGCCGAGCCGAATAAACTTTCACCAACGTCCCTTCTCGATCGAAGGATTGGGAGTTTGCATTCTGCTCCAATATCGAGTTCGTGACATCAGAGTTCACTTGCGTCGATTGAGGTGCCGAATTTCGCTCACGCGATATTTGTTGATACTTCTCGATTCGTAGGATCAACAACTCACCCCGCCGCCGCTTTTCAGGATCGTTGGTCGAATCAACCCAAGCCCTGACATTCTGTTTCAGTTGTTCAGCTTGTTGTGCGGAAGCCTCCGAGGCCATGAGACCAGCAAATTGAAGCTGCATCCGTTCCAGCGATGCTTGGGTGTCGATGACGTTGTCGTACGCGAACGTCGTCTCGCGGGATGTCGCATCCATCGACGAAGGTCCCGGCGAGGGAGCCGACCGGATCGCTTGCGTCCAGTTTGATGCTGGATGCGATGCCTCGCGTGGCGAGTCGGCGGAGTGGTTTGCTTCAAGCCCGGAGCCGACGGGATGCTGACTCGTCGATTCGCGGACGCGGATATTGTCGTTCAGGCTTAGGCGACTGCGCATCGCGGACGACGACCGTTCAGCCTCATGGGAAACGCGTGCGATCGGTGCCTGGCGAACCCCGTCGGATTCTCGCTCGACGAGAACATCCCCGTCCTGAGCGACCTCACGACGCGCGGCCGCGGAATCAAAAGCCGCGGGTTGTGTTTGTTTTTGAAGCGTCGAACGATCGTTCGTGTCGGATGCTCGCTGTTGTGACGCGGCAACCTTGCTCAGGCGTTCCGCCTCGCGGCTCTGTCGGACGCGCGCCAGTGCTTCACGACTGGTAACAACCTGATCTTTATGAACCCAGCGAAACTCGCCCGCCGGTGGGACAATGCGATACCATCGTTCCATCTCCCCCGTTCGGGTTTCGCGATCGGAATGGCCAATAATTGCAACCGCTTCGCCCAATTCCAACTGAACCTGCCATCGGTACTGTCGCGCTTGTCCTAGATTGGTTCCGATCCAAGCGACCGCCTCAGCGTCGATTACTTTCCCGACCGATTCTTCATCGTCGACGGAGACCTGATCTGCTGGCAACCAACAAAAGCTGGTCTCCGGCGGACGAATGCCTAGCCATCCGTCTTCGGTCTCAATGTAAACTTCGAGAACATCCCCCTCGCTAAGCTCATCCGTCTTGTAGTGTTCACGCGATGGACCACAACGGGCGAAACCGGCATCGCCAGCGACGTAAACCGCGTACGGCTCGTCGACAGGCCCAGCGGCACGGGTCGCGGTCGGCAGGGTAATGGCCAAGAATAACGAAAGCTGGATGCAAAGTATCCGCAACATAGATCATGTCTCCTCGCGAGTCGTCATACGAAATCTTGACGATTCGGGACAAGCCCGATCCCTCAGGCTTGTGGAGACAAGCAGACTTTCAATGGATTCCGAAACTTAGAACCCGATGCGAAGCGATACGCCTGGCGACACGACCGAAACTCCGCCGCCATACGGGACGTAGCTGGGTGCCGGGACGTAGGACGGCGCGTAATAGCTGCGTACCGAAGGTGTCCCGTAATAATAGCTACGATGGGGTGCATAATACGCTCCATACGGAACGCTATAGCTGTACACGCGTGGAGCGACGTAGGGACGCACGACCGGAACGGGAGCATAGTAGCTGCGATAACCGAGTCGATATGGCCATCCCGCCATTGCCGTTGAACTGGCTGATACAATCGCGACTGCGGCAAAAACCAATAACAATCTTCTGAACATCGTTTTCTCCATTTTTTTTAAGGACGAAGTAATCGTCGCCTGAAACAGTTTCTTAACTCGACAGTCCCCTTATTTTACGCTCAGCTGCGGTCAATCGCGTCGATCGAGGGACGAAAAGCGAGGAAAAACGTGGGCGATCGGCACGAAAGTATCAGGATCATCCGGACATCGACGCATAATTGGCACTTCACTTCGCCAGGCAGACACTTGGGCGAACCATAGGCTTGAGGCGGAAAAGTAATCAGCGACAATGAAATATCAGAGAAAACAGCACCGAAATCGCAAGACGACCATCAACGTTGGCATCACACTGGTCGAAGTGATCGTCATCCTTTTCGCGATCGCGGCCTTGGCCGCACTTGGTTTGCCAGCGATCCAATCGATGCGTGAGCAATCAAGACAAACGAAGTGCCAGTATCGGTTGACCCAGATTCACACCGGTTTGGCTTCCTATCAAGTTGCCCAGCAGCACTATCCGGCCGGGACGATCAACCCAACGTCACCTGTGCGGAGCGACGAAGTCGGATTTCATCACAACTGGGTCAGTGCAATTCTGCCAAAACTCGATCTGATGCCACTCTACGAACAGATTGATTTTTCTGTCAGCGTGTACGACTCGAGAAATGATGATGTCCGTCGAACGCCGCTGCCGGCGGTTCGCTGCCCGTCGGCATTCGGAATGGTTTCAGCCGCGATCAGCAACTATGCGGGAAATCAAGGTTCCAAGGAGACGGCGATTGATCAATCCAATGACGGCGTCCTGTTCTTGAATACGACATTGACTCCGGACCAGATCACCAATGGACTCGATTACACCTTATTCGTCTCGGAAAAGCTTAGCCAGGGCGAAGAAGATCTGGGTTGGCTCAGCGGAACGCGAGCGACGTTGCGAAACGCGGGGCATCCACTGGAGACAACCAATACACCCACTTCCGTATCACCGCAAGAAAGCCGTCAATCCGATCTCTTTGTCGGCGGCTTCAGTAGCGCGCATCCAAACGGTGCCTTCTTGCTGATGGGGAGCGGCAGGGTACGGTTCTTCGCCACCGATGGCGACTTGCAGGTGCTGCAACAATTCGCCAAGCGGAGCGACCAACCGCTTGAGGAAGAACGGTTGGAAGGCAAGCCTGCCGAGGATGCAGAATAGTTGAAGCGTTACGAATTATACCGTGCGTGATCTGGAATGATGCTTTTGCATTTAATGAAGCGAATCACCTCATTTTCGGCGACGCGACGTATAAGAAGCTATCCGAAAGCCGATGCACTTTAATCGGTGAGCCGACGGCGACGAATTGCCTCCGCGAAAATGTCGACCGATTCCGGGGCGTACTTTAAGAAGAGGGACGGTTCGATCAGTTCCAGTTCCATGACCGCTGAACGGCCATCGGGAAGTTCGACGAGATCGACACGTGCGTACAGTAATGATTGCGGAGCAGTTTGCAATGTCGACTGAGCCAGTGCGATCATTTCGGCAGGGCAATCGATGGATCGCACGATGCCGCCATGTTCCTCCTGAACACGAAAATCTCCAGCGACCGGCCGCTTCAGAACCGCGTGACTGAAAGAGTCTTCGATGAAGATCAACGATGTTTCGCCTTGGTCGATCACGCTCGGAACGAACGGCTGAAGCAAAGCGGTCCGGTCGGCATAGACCGATTCAATCGCTTGCAGTTGCGATTGCGCGGAATCGCGACGAAGCCAAAACGCATGCTTCGCCCCCGCACCCAGGACCGGCTTGATGACGATTTGGTCGGTATCGAAATGGTCGAAGGCATTCACAATCTCACCGCACGTCGGACTATCGACAAATCGCGTCGGAACGATATCGATTCCGGCCGATTCGATTGTCTGAAGATACGTCTTTTGAATGTTCCAATGGACAACGTCCAGCGGATTCCACAGCGTCGCACTCGATGCGTTAATGCATGCCAACGCATCAAGAAACGCATCGGGCGATTCTTGATAGTCCCAGGGGGAGCGAATGACGACCATTGCGAAGTCGCTCCAGTTGACCGTTTGACTTCGCCAAGAAACGTTTGTCACCTTGATGCCCATCCGCATCAATCGTTTTTCGACAAGCGCGTCGTAGGAATAATAGCCATGCAGGTCGTCCATCGTTAAAAAAGCCACTGGGGTCATGATGAAGGTTCGATATGCGAGGTTGAACGGGCTTGGCGGCGATCCGCCACCACAAATACGGGCGATGCGAAATGATCGACACTTGATTGTCGACAACGCCCAAAACGTTCGTCAGAATATATACCGCGCGTGCTCTGGAATGATGCTTTTGCATTTAAAGAAGCGAATCACCTCATTTTCGGCCACGCGACGTATATTCCGTGCGTGTTCTGTGAAATGATGCAAATGTGTCCTTTTGGACGACGCGCGGTAAAACGAGCCCACCCCGCCTTTGGTACGGAATCCGCCAATGCTTACCCTTTCCGATTCCAGAAATTCTCGACGCCATTTTCTGACCGCCGGCGGATTGGCGCTGGGAGGTCTTTCACTCCCGCAACTGCTGTCCGCTCGCGAGTCACTGGTGCGAGTTGGCCTGCCAACGAAAGACGTTTCGGTCGTTTTCTTGTTCATGCAGGGAGGTCCATCGCAGACCGAAACCTTTGACCCAAAGATGACGGCCACGTCGCAGCACCGAAGTGTGACAGGCGAGACGGCGACGGCGATTCCAGGCGTCACCTTCGGCTCCACATTCGAGCGACTGGCGACGCTTGCCGACAAGTTTTCGGTTGTGCGATCGTTTGCGACCGGCGACGGCAATCACGACATCAAACCCATCGTAGGCCGCGCGACCAACGGAGCCAATATCGGCACCATTTACTCCCGCATCGTCGGCAGTGCGCATCCCGCCACGGGTCTGCCGACCAATGTCACCCTGTTGCCTCCCGCTGTCGACAGCGATGCAACCAAGCCAATCACCAGCTTTGGCCGGTTCGACAGCGCCGGCCCGTTTGGTGCCGCCTACGCTCCGTTCGTTCCCGGCGGCGGAGGTTCGTTTCAGGAGAACCTGCAACTGCGCATGTCCGCAGATCGTCTGGGAGATCGTCGCGAACTGCTTACCGGCTTGGAACGCCTCCAGCGACGGTTGGATTCCAGCGGAGCGATTGGAAGCACAACGGCGGTTCGACAGCAAGCTTTCGACGTGCTGTTCAAGGGGGTCGGCGAGGCGTTCGATCTGTCGAACGAAGATCCGCGTGCCGTGGCGCGATACGATACCGGGCCACTGATTCGCCCCGAGTCGATCGACACGCGATGGAACAATCACAAGCTCTACCGCGATCATACGCAAACGCTTGGAAAATTGATGCTGATGGCCCGGCGTCTGTGTCAGCGTGGTGCGGGATTCGTCACCGTCAACACGAGCTTCGTTTGGGATATGCATGCCGACGCGAACAATGCGACGATGAGCGAAGGCATGCGGTACTGCGGCATTCCATTCGATCACGCGGTGTCGGCATTTATTGAAGATATCGAGTCGCTGGGAATGCGTGACAACGTCTTGTTGGTCGCTTGCGGAGAAATGGGACGAACTCCCAAGATCAACGCCAAAGGGGGACGTGATCATTGGGGAAAGATCGCTCCCCTGCTGATCTACGGCGGCGGTCTGAAGCACGCCGGCGTGATCGGCCATTCCGATCCCATCGCGGGGCAACCCGCATCGAATCCATACGGGATCGACAACCTCTTGGGAACCATCATGCACGCCTTATTCGATCTCGGACAACTGAGATTGGTACAAGGCTTGCCTCGCGAAATCCAGCAAATCATCGAGCGATCCAACCCAATCGGCGAACTCGTTTAACATGGCCAACGGCTCGTTGCACTGGCCTTCGCCAGTGGTCATTGGCCGAAGTCCCAACCGTTGAACACGTTATTGTGCCTCCAGTCGCAAAGGTGGAGTCGTGTCATTCAATCCGCTTCGCCGAAGTCTTGAACGGCATCAAGGTTGTTCACCCGTTGATACACTACGACCGAGAGAGCACCTGCTGCCACATGCATTTTACGATGATAGCTGAACAGACGGCTTTATGGCAAACAATGATTGCCGCTAGACAGTTCGTCGCGGGTTCGCACATTGGGACTTCTGGACTCGATAACAGTTCTAGTTCGCTGCGGTGTTTTTTAGTTGCGTTTGGCAGGGGTGGAGCGATGACGTTTATGATAAACCCAAAGGGGTCAGGCCTCTTTGTTCTAACATTCCGCCTTTGGCTGCCGTCCTCGTGGACGGATCGTTGACTCAAGCCGGAGGCGTTTAACAAGTGATTCAACCCAATCATCAGTGCCCAGCGGGCGTCCTCGTTGGGCACATAGTCGCACTGCGTCAAGTTCGCTTTTCGTGAGTGGCTCGTTAACTCGCTGGGTCCAGCGTGGCAGTCTTGGGAGTGGCCAAGGCGAGAGTAGCTTGGGCTCCGGTTCAGGCTTCTGAAGCCATCGCCAAAGCGAGCCCCACCGCCAGTCTTCGGCACGCTTGACCATGTTCGCTCGCAGTGCATTGCGTTCCACGTAGCGGCAAACGAGAAAGAAGTGGTCGTCATTCTGAACGGGAAAGCTCTTGTATCGTTGCTGATAAACATGCCCAAGTCCGCCCGTCTGGTAATGTGCATGATAACGCATGGTGTGCGTACCGCCAATCCATCCCATGAACCTGCTCATTTCTCCGTCGACGAGTGGACGCAAAACCAAATGATAGTGATTCGACATCAATTGATAACAAAAAAGTTCAACCTCGTATCGCTGCAACCCTTCATGCAAGATTCGCTCGAAAGCGGCATAGTCTTCTGGTTTCTTAAAAATGTCGGCACGCAAGTTCCACGATTGAGTGCGTGATAGATGGCTCCAGCTTCATCTGCTCTGGGTGGACGCGGCATAACCTTCCTTCCAATCTTGGTAAAGGCAGTAGCCTACCACACTCTGCTAACACCGCAAAGAGGCCTGACCCCTTTGGCTCTGCCTCGCAAATGCTTCTCGAGCATCCTGACGTATTTCAGCCCAATGAGTTTCCCCGGTAAACTCGTACTCTTGGGTTCGGACGGCGCCTGCTGTTGAGCGACCTGTATCCATAATGAACGCGTATGATGTTATCTTGCGCTAACGTTCTTCAGTTGATCTTGCGAAGTGGTCGCTCTAGAGTTTTTTTCTTATCCAAAGCCTTTCGACGCGCCACTAGGCGTTTTCGTTTCGCTTCTTTGCTGTTCTTTGTGGGCATGGACGAATTAAAACATCCATCCCCAAAATGCGCAAGTTAAGATCGTGTTAATGTCTTCCCGGACGCTATTGGCCGAAGCCAGTGACACACCCAATACGAATCGTTATGTCAGTGCCACCCCGCTCGCCTAAAGGCGACGAACCTGTCCGAAATCCCAGAAAGGACCTGCAGCATCGCATTAGGGATTGGGTGCATTGCGTCCTTCCCCGATCGACTGCTTCACCAAGTTCGGACGGACTTCCGCCGCGAGAAAGAAAGAACCGCAAACCACCACAACGCCACCGGGGCCGGCCAGTCGCCTTGCCATGTCGATGGCATCGTGGGCGTCTTCGATCACCTGCCAATTCTGACCGGCAACTTCGGCGGCCAGCAACGCCAACTGCTGAGGTGGATACCAGCGGGGATTGGTTCGATACCGCGTAAGCAACAAGTGTTTGCAACAACGTCCCAGGATATCGATCATTTCTCGAGCATCTTTGTCGTGACTGGTGCCGAACACCACGACCACGTCGCGATCCGCAAACCGTTGTTCGATGACGTCGCGAAGGGCGGCGATTGAATCGCGATTGTGCGCGGTGTCCAAGACCACTTGAGGCTGACCGTCGAATGATTCGATTCGCCCGGGAATCCGCAAATTGGCAAGAGCTTGACGGCAGGAAGCATCGGTGAGGGAAAGTCTCGATTCGATCTGATGGTTCAGTGAATCGATGATGGCCAGCGCGACGGCCGCATTGCGGACCTGATGTTCGCCGGCCAACGCGAGCTGTACTTGACGCCGTTCTCGCAAGAAGCCGGGCGATTCGGCAAGCCGCGTCAAGTCGAACGTGGCACCTCCATGGGACGGATTCAGGGAAACGTTGGATGGACAAAAATGCCGGTTCAATTCGATGAACGGTGCCTGTTTTTCGCTTGCGACTTGACGAATGACGTCCGCCGCCGACCGATTTTGCACACCACTGACGCAGGGGATGCCGGGCTTGATGATTCCCGCTTTTTCAGCCGCGATCAGTTCGACCGTATCACCCAGAACATGCTGGTGATCGAGGCCAATGCTGGTGATTGCAGTGACCAATGGAAGGCAGACGTTGGTGCTGTCCAGTCGCCCACCGAGGCCGACTTCCAGCGCGACCAGATCGCAGGCGGATCGACGAAAGTGTTCAATCGCGATGGCGGTGGTCATTTCAAAAAAGGTGACTTCCCCTTCCCCTTGCTTTTGGATCGCATCGGCCGCGGAATGCACGAAGTCGATCAGCGAAACCACCTGCTCGGGGGTCGCCAGTCGGCGATCGACTTGAAACCGTTCTTCCAATGTTTCCAGGTGTGGCGAGGTGTAAAGGCCGCAGCGATATCCGGCGGCGGTGGCGATCGACGAGACCATGGTCGCTGTGCTCCCTTTCCCTTTCGTGCCGCCGATATGAACGATTCGCAGATCGGACTGAGGATTCCCCATTTCGGCCAGCAATGCACGCATCCTGACCAGCTTCATGGGGTGCTTTGGGGAAGGCTTGGAAAGCTTTTCGTAATTGATCCGACCGTACAGATAATCCAAAGCTTGACGGTATGCCGGTGCATCGCTCGTCAGGCCTTGGAAGGGAGCGGATCGGTCGATAGATTGCGGCTTCAAGAGCTAACTTCCTAAGAAATGAACGGTCATTGATCGAAATTCCACAAGTTCGACGCCGAGGAATGAACCGCGATCGAACTTTTCGCGTAGTGATCACGTCGCCGGATCGCGAATGCGGATGGTTACAGCCCGTTTTACTTCGTTTTCCTACAGCAGAATCTGAAAGACTCACGTGGATACTGACTCAACAGCCATTGCCGATAACGTTGACGGTGCAGCTTCGAAATCGGACTCGTCGAATGTCGTTATTGAAACACGAAGCCTCAGCAAAGTCTATCGCGACTTCTGGGGTCGAAAGAAAGTTCAGGCTCTCAAGCCGCTCGACATTGAGGTAAAGCAGGGAGAGATTTTCGGTTTGCTGGGTCCAAATGGTAGCGGTAAGTCGACCACGATCAAGTTGATTCTGGGTTTGTTGTTCCCGACCAGCGGTCGCGTCCTTGTTTTCGATCAGGATGCCTCGGAAACGAAGAAGAACGAACGGGTCGGTTATCTTCCCGAAGAGTCTTACCTTTACAAGTTTCTCAATGCCGAGGAAACGCTCGATTTTTATGGCCGGTTGTTTGATATGTCGGGTGCTCAACGCGCCGCTCGGGTGGACGAACTGATCAAAATGGTCGGTCTGGATAAGGCCAGGCATCGTCAATTGCGTGAATACTCGAAGGGCATGACGCGTCGCGTCGGTTTGGCGCAAGCCCTGATCAACAATCCCGATTTGATTTTGCTCGACGAACCGACGACCGGACTCGACCCGATCGGAACGCGGGAGATGAAGGATTTGATTCTTCAACTTCGCGACGAAGGAAAAACCGTTCTTCTGTGCAGTCATCAGCTTGCCGACGTTCAGGATGTTTGTGATCGCGTGGCGATTTTGCATCAAGGCGAATTGAAGGAACTCGGTCGCGTCGATGAATTGCTGAAAGTTCAGGATGTGACGGAAATCCATGCAACCGGATTATCCGACAGTGCGAAACAGGAAATTCGAGATTTGATTGCCCGCAGCGGAGGCGAAGTGAAATCCATCGACAATCCGACGACGACGATGGAGCAATTGTTCTTGCAGATTGTTCGCGAAAGCGACGAGCGTCCCGGCATGCGACGCGTTTCCGAACGTGAAGCCGCACAGGGGGAAAACTAATGACGCTTCAACCGGAAGATTTCTGGTCGTTTGGAGAATGGTTGCTGCGTCCAGGCGCGTTCTTCGAAAGTGCGCTTCTGCAGGGAATCGCTCTGATCGTGTTGGCTGCGGTGATCGGTTTGATTATTGGATATTTGGTCGCCGCCGCGCGTTATGGACCCAGCGAAGGTTTTTATTCCGTCGCCCGAATCATTCGCGATTTCGTCCGCGAAGACGCGCCGGGGACTTCGATCCGCAGAATCTATGCTCTGGCGCGGCTCGCGTTTCAGGAAGCGATCCGACGGAAGGTCCTGTTCGTCGTCGGATTGTTTATCGTCTTACTGATGTTTGCTGGATGGTATTTAGATCCCAAGAGCGACGATCCGGCGCGGCTGTACATCAGTTTTGTATTGACATCGACAAATTACCTGCTGCTGCTGCTGGCGTTGTTCATCAGCACGGCAAGCTTGCCCAACGACATTAAGAACAAGACGATCTACACGATCGTCACCAAGCCGGTCCGAGCAACGGAAATCATTCTTGGCCGCGTTTTCGGTTTCATCGCTGTCGGGACGTTGATGATCGTGCCGATGGCGATCGCAAGTTATTTCTTTGTGACGGGCGACCTGAACCATACGCATCAAATTGAGACATCGTCAACGCTCAGTGATGATACCGTTGTCGGTCAGACAACGGAGGATCGCGGTCACCGACATTCATTCACGCTCGATTCGGACGGCATCGGTGCGACCGACACGCAACGTGGGCATCAGCATCCGGTCTATCTGGAAGATGGCGAAATCGTAGTCGGAAGCGCGCAAGGGATGCTCCGTGCTCGCGTTCCGGTCTATGGTGAGTTGGCCTTCTTCGATCGATCGGGACGACCGGCTCAACAAGGGATCAACGTTGGCTACGAAGACCGCAAGGGAGGGTTTGCATCGGCTGGATTGGCTCGATTGGTGAACACAGCCGGAACGCAGGCCCGCCGTATTCAACATGGTTACGTCGAGGGGGCGTCACTGAGCCGTGGAGAGTATTTGTTCAGTGGTGTGACGCCGAGCAAATACCCTGAGGGCCTTCCGCTGGAATTCACACTGCGTGCGTTCCGCTCGCTGAAGGGGGACATCATTACGGGCGTTCAAGGAACGATCACCGTTCAACATCCGACTCAGCCGATCGAGAGCAATCCTTTTCGATTTGAGGTTGAAGAGTATCAAGTCGATGAACAGTTCATTCCGTTGGAAATGGAAGGGACCAAGATCACGGAAACGGGAACGCTGAACCTGTTTGATGACTTGGTGGATGAGAACGGCAACGTCAAGATCGTGGTGCGATGCATCGACCCGGGGCAGTATTTGGGCATGACGCAAAGCGATGTCTATTTGAAGCCGGCCGAGAATCCTTTCGCATGGAATTTAATGAAGGGGTTCATCAGTATTTGGCTGCAAATGGTATTGATTATCTGCTTCGGCGTAATGTTCAGTACCTTCCTGAACGGATCGGTGGCGATGTTGGCGACCTTCGTCTGTGTCGTTCTGGGGTTCTCCGCGGAGACCGTGTATGAAGCGCGGTACTACCAAGAAGTTGGCAGAAATATGGGGGGCGGCCCGATCGAGTCGTTGGTGCGCACGTTGAGGCAAGATGCGTTCACGACCGAGTTGGATGTCGAATCAGCACCGAAAATGATTATCAAATCGGTGGATTCCGTGATCATGTACTGCTTAGACTTATTAGTAACCGCGCTGCCGAACTTGCCAAAAATGATGCAGACGGCGGAATTTGTTGCCAGCGGATTCGATGTGTTCGGAGGCCTTTTGCTGAGACATATCGCCACGACGCTGTGCTACCTTGTCATGACTTGTACTATCGCATACTTCTTCCTCAAGACTCGGGAGATCGCGGCGTGAACCGTAATGCTGCTTGGCGTCGAAAAATGGTCTATTTGGGCATCATCGTTGTGATGATCCTGCCGCTCTACCTGTTGGGCCAGCCCGCAACGGGAAGCTCCGCTGGAGGTGGTGGCGGCAGCTTGGCTCGGTTGCAGGACGAATTGAATCTGTCCGTCGCCGATCTCGGCGAAATCGATCCGGCTAGCGAATCGATGAAGCTTGCGACGCTTGGAATGCGCGGTGTCGCGGCGACGGTGTTATGGCAGAAGTCGAACGATTACCAACGATATCAAGAATGGGATCGCCTGAGCGCCACGCTGAACCAGATTGCATTGTTGCAACCGCACTTCGAGAAAGTCTGGGAGTATCAGGCACATAACCTGTCGTACAACGTATCGGTTGAATTCGATGACTACCGTCAACGTTACAAGTGGGTCAAGCAAGGAACCGACTTCTTGACGCGGGGTGTCAAGCTGAATCGTCGCGAACCGCGATTGATCTGGTACACCGGATGGTTCTATGGTCAGAAGCTGGGCATGTCGGACGAAAAGACGCAATTCCGCGAATTGTTCCGTAACGACGACGGTTTCCACGAGGAAATCGCCAACCGCGATGATCTTGACTTGGATCAAGCGAAAGGTCCTGACAACAAGCCCGACAATTGGCTCGTCGGTCGCCTGTGGCTCTACCGTGGTTACGACTTGGTCGATAGTGGCGTTCCGCTGATCAACAAAAGCCCGCTGACATTCTATGACATTGGACCAAAGTGGAGGATTCGGTTCGCCGACGCGATCGAAGACGAGGGAACTTTGGATGACAGTGCAAAAATTGCGTGGCAGGAAGCAACCGTCGACTGGGAATCGTTCGGACAGCGCGATATCGAAACGACTGAAGGGTTCACCATTAAGTTGGGAGCCGTTACCGAGTCGCAACTCCGCGTCGCCGACATTGAGCGACAATTTGATGAACTGACGTCCAATCGTCGCGACGAGATTCGCAAACAACGATTTGGAGAATTGAGCGAGGAAGAACGAGAGGCGCACAACACACCGATTGAAGAGCGAACGTTTGAACAGCAAGAAATGGTTGTCCGGACACAGGGCAAGCTTGCCGCTTCGATGAAAGAGGTCGCTTTGGAGTTGGACAAGGACAAGCAGTTAACGGCGTTGCGACTGGCTCAGGAATACGAGGCCGCTGATCGATACGCCAAGAAAGTTCAAGCCTATCGCAGGCAAACCAATTATCCGTATTGGGAAGCACGCTGCATCGCTGAACAAAACGACCGGACGCTGCAAGCCCGCAGTTTGATTTTGGAAGCAAACGAATTGCTCGATGAGGCGGAACTCGATCAGGCGTTGACGAAGTTCGACGAAGCGTGGGAAGCTTGGGCCGATGTTTATGAACAACATCCGTTGTTGGTTAGCGACGAAAGTGCCGACGATCTGATGATGTCGATTCGCAGGTACGCTCGAATCTCCGATGAGGAGGACTTGCCCGACGATTTTCCTCTTACCGTTTTTGTGGAGATGAACTCCGACAACAACGAAGATGCCGACGAATACGCGGAACGATACGCCGCCTGGAAGAAAAAGCATCGTTCCGACAATGAACCGACCTCGGAAGGAACTTCGGACGAAAAGGCTGAAGCTGATCCATCAGCATCGGATGCCAAAGAATCGTCGGAAGAAATGAAGCCGAAGGGGGAAAAGGCTGACGAATCAAAACCCGAGGCGGAAAAGTCGGACGATGACGTAAAGCCTGAAGCGAAAAAAGACGCCGACGACGCGAAGCCGGTCAAGGACGAAGCGGCTGATAAACCATCCGACAAGCCCGCTGAAAAGCCTGCCGACGACGATAAAGATGAAGCGAGCGGCGATGAACCTGACAAGGAGCCGCAGTCGACCCCAGCGGACGAAGCAAAGCCCGCATCAGAGGATGCGGACGATCCGTCTTCGGACGACAATCCTGCGAGCGAAGAGTCGGAGGGCGACGAGTCTGAGGGCGGAGAATCAGCGACTTAGAGCTCTCGGACAGTTTTCCTGTAGCCAGTGCATGGCCGAATCGGCTGCGTAATGGTTCATGGTTTGCCCTTCAATCTTTTCTTGCGGATGTCTGATTCTGCTGGAGCCGGTTTACCTCCGCTGCCAAACGATGCACCTCGCGGCGGATCTCATCGATTTGTTTCATGACCTCGTGGATCGCATCACGCTGGTGTTGCGGACGCAAAGCGTCGAGTTCCCGTTCGGTGGCCGCAGCCTGCTGGGCAACGTGTTCGGCGATTTCATTCAAGCCGGCCTGGTGCAGATGTTCCACCGCAATTCTCATGTGTTCCAGTCGCTCGGCAAGCCGTTGGCGGTCAGGCTCGTTTTCGCGATGCCGTGCGTGAGGCAAACGGTGAGGTTCATGCTCCATGAATTCGGCGTCATGTTCTACGTCGACGCGATGCTCCAGACGGTCAGCTTCTTCGAACAGCGATAACGCTCTGCGTTGGAGATTCTCGGCCTCTTGACGGTGTCCACGGTCGGCGAGCTGAGCCGCCTCGCGTTTCATGGCGTTCGCCTTTTCGCGAAGCTGATCCGCTTCGGACGCCCAAACCAGCGCCGCGGTAGCCAATATACAAATCGTTCCGATCGTTCTGATGAATGACATAGAGCACCTCTTCGGGGTTGAAGGTTCCATCGAAACTTATTCAATCAAACTCCGCATCGTCTCCGCGATTCGATTTTCCAACGTCGAGACCGTATCAAACATCAGCTCAATCAGTTCCTGATGCTCGTCGGGATCGTCGCGAGAAAGCTTGATCGCCTCCAGGTTCATGCGGAGACTGCCGAGATCATTCTTAAATTCGTGCATTAGCTTTTTGCTGTCAACTGACAAAGAGTCAGGTTGATTGTGCATCGTGTCTTGTGTCTGCGTTCTAGCCATGTTCACCTCCTAATTCGCTAAGTAGATTCCCGATCACATCAGGGTCGACCGGTTTGACAAGATGGCGATCAGCGATCAACGCTCCATCGCGCTCGACGTTTGACTGCTCGCGCACCTCCAGATTTTCTTCCGGCGGATCGGTTTCGCTCATTACGCCTCCATGATGGCATCGGAGCCTAACATAGCCGTCTCAACTCTCGCGTGGTCGGCGGTTACGACCGAGCAGTCCGAAAAGCAATCGGGAGATCGAAAGAGCAGGAAGGTCCGCTGCGCGAGGGAATTTCCAGATATCAAGCAGCCAATTCTTCAGTTCCATCGCTCAACGTGAGACGGTCTCTGGGAGTCTAACACAGAGGTCCCAACAAGTCCACGATGGGGGATGCCGCATAACGTGGACCAATGGCTCATCGGTTGATCGGCCACAACGGGGGAATTGAAGAGCACAAATCAACTCGACATCAGACGACCTTCCTGTTCGATTTCGTGCTAGCGATCGAGGCCCCAAGTTTAATTTTTTCGTTCGGTTAGGCGCAAATAATGCTGCGGCTGAACGTCGCAAGGAGCGTCTGCCAATTTTGCACAATCAAACGATGTCGCTCTTGTTCAAGGATCGATCGGTGGGCGGACGCAGCACGGTCAACAAAACCTATGAATGGAGTAAACGACAATGTTGGTTTTGACAAGGAAAGAGGATCAGTCATTGGTAATCGGCGATAACATCCGCGTTACCATCGGTAAAATTCACGGCAATCGCGTCCGCATCCTGATCGATGCTCCCGACGATGTGTCCGTTCTCCGAGGCGAATTGAAGAGCTTCTCCGTCCCGGCTCAAGATCGCAACGGAAAGGTCGACAAGACAGAGAGCCTTCTGGCCAGCTAATCCACGGCGCGGGAACAAGTGGCGTAAGCTTCCAGCTTGCGATTGAAGATTTCCGCAAGCAATTAGCTTACGCCGCTTTCATCCCTGCCAGGTATTTCCATGACGGTTCTTTCAGCGTGGGGCGGAAGACCGTTCCGGCGGATCACGACTTGCATGATTGCCAGTGCCGAGGTACTCGCCAGTCGAGCGTTTGAAAAACGATCTGGAGGCCAAAATTAACCGAATCTTCATGCCAATTAATGCGAATTAAAGCCCCGCTAATTGGCTTTATCGCAGCTCTAAAGTTGCATAGTCCATCAAAATGCCCTTTAACACCCGACAGGCCTCGCAACTTCGCTTCGCTTCCGACGAATGATCGATTAACACAGACGATAACCAGCTACAATTCCCTGTTTATCGCCTTCCCTCCCGTTTCGATCGATGATCATGCAATCTGTCACCCAACCAAGGGTATCCAATTCCATGAGAGCGAGCTTGGTCGTTTCCGCGGGCAAGAAGGCCTCGTTGAGCATCAAAATTCGACCCGGAATAAGCCTGATCGGTCGTAGCCGACGCTGTCAGGTGCGACCGAAAACCCGTTCGGTCAGCCGACGCCACTGCGCGATTATCTGCACTCCGGAGAAGGTTTGGATTCAGGACCTGAACAGCCAATTGGGGACTGAGGTCAACGGCGTCCGTCTTTCGCCTGACCGCAAGCGACGATTGCGCGATGGCGATCAGATTGCTGTCGGAAAAGCCAAGTTCAGCGTTCGCGTGCAAGCCGGTTGGGCATCTTGGGACTCCAGTTCCGAGAACAAATCGGATCTCGACTTTGGTGATGTGGCGTCCGGCGGAGGACTCGACCTTCGGGAGCATGAACGGAGCGTGAGCCCTGATCCTTTCGACGAAATGGATCTGGCGACCTTGTTGACGGAGTTGGATGAAGCGGATCGTCGCGATCGGATCGACAAGATTCAGGCGACCAATCGACAGCGCAAAGAGGCCGAGGAGGCTGAACTGGCTGCGATGCTCGCGGAGGACTTTGATTCGTTCGATTCGGATAGTGAATCGGACAGCGACTCCACCATTGGCATGTCGGGAGGAAAGGGAAAGTCGCTCACGATTGCCGTCGGTACTTCGCAACCGAGCAGTGATCAGGCAGCGGCCAAGGGCTTGAGACAAATCTTGACGGGGGTCATCGAAGACCCCAATGACAAGTCGCCCGAAGCGTTGCGAGCACGCATCTTGGCCAAGCGTGAGGCTGCGGCCGCCGCCGAAGCGGCCAAAGCCGAAAAGCTGGCTGAAAAACAATCTGAAGATGGGGAGAAGGCTTCGGAACGATCGGTCGCCGAGCTAAAAAAGAAAGCGAGCGAAGACCGCGCTGCCGCGAAGCTTGAAGAAAAGCAACGGCGTAAAGCCGAGCGAGCGGCGAGACCTTCTTTGTTGCAACGACTGGGCAAGCAGGACGATCATTGGTGGAAGACACAGCTCATCATTGTCGCTGTCGTTCTCGGTCTGGCGTTTACATCGTACTCGGTGTACCGAAACGCCTTCCACGATCCAAACGCCGAACACGCGTTGTTCGAGGACTAACCACGTTGCCGTAACCGTTCGCGAACCCCTGGAATCAACCTTGCAGCGTTTTGATGATAAATCTTCTTCAAAACCTGGTCCGGTAAATGAACTCCGTAGATCCTCCACAATCCCTGGGGCGGGAATTCCTTTTCCGAGTACGGAAAATATTCGTCGCGTGTTTCGAGAAATCGCCAGTACAGCCCGTAGCGTTTTTCGGGCCAAGGCCCATCGGTGCCAAACATGACTCGATCCGAATACTTGATCAGAAAATCTCGCGCGGTGTAAGGCTGACGTCCCAGTTCGCCAATTCGCGATGCGATTTCAACCACAAAATTCGGATACTGATCAAGCCATGCCGAAACCGTGGCAAGGTCTTCGGAATTGTTAGCCATGTGCGCACCGATAAACGTCGTCTTCGAATGGCGTGCGATGACACGATTGCGGGCATCGAGCAACTCTTCCCGGGCAGGGAACGTCTCCCCGTAAAAGCTCCAATCGGGATGTCGGCTCAATTCCTCCCAGCGTTCATTGTTGGCGTCGATCGGATCAAAGAAGGCGGCTGGATCGGCGACGTGCATGATAACAGGCAGATTCAGGCGACCGCAGGTTTCCCAAATGGGATCCCATCGCGGATCGTCAATCCGCAGAAGTTCGCCAGCCGCGTCGCGATAGGACAATCCAAATCCTTTAAAGATCTTCAACCCGCTCACCCCCGCTTCCGCGGCCGCCTCCATTTGCATCACGGTCGTTCGCACAAAGCCTGGTTGGTTGCAGGCCCACGTCGCGGGGTTATCGTCGGCTCCGTCTCCTTGCCAATCGATGTTCATGAAAATGACAAAGCGGTCCCGGTATTTGCTCCACAAATATTCGATGTGTCGCTGCAATGGGGCTCCCAACCGCCCGTCCAAACTGACGCAAACGGCGACTTGATTTCTGTCCATCAACTCGACGAACGCATCGAGCGACTCAGGATCGTCATGCAATCGGTACGACAAATGAGTATGCACGTCGACCACCGGGAACTTGGCGTGATCACGGGGATTCTCGGCGACTCGCAGTTTTGCCATGGGACGAAAGTCGCGCAATTGAAGTTCTTCGTTCTCGGCGGATGGCGCGGTCGAAGCCTCCGTTGCGGTCTCGGCCCGCGTTGATAGCGTGCTTTGCGCATTGGGAGCCGCAGATTGCTGAGCCCAGGCACCACTGGCGGCGATAACCCAGGCCAAGCCAATCCAGTAACATCGTGATAGAATTCGAGAGTCCAGCATCATGATTCGCGTTCTTTCAAGCAATGGCGTCGTCAATGTCCGATGATTATACCGAGCAACAGAGCACCGGCGAACAGCATGCCGCCGAGCGGCTTAGTTTGCAAGCAACCACTCCACCCGCCGAAGTGCCCGGTTATCGAATCGAGCGTTTTCTAGGGGCTGGCGCGTTCGGACAAGTTTGGGTCGCTCGCGATTTGAACACGGGACGTCCGGTCGCCATCAAGTTCTACCTGCATCGCGGAGGCGTCAATTGGTCGCTGTTGAGTCGCGAAGTAAAGAGCCTGGTCGCGCTCAGTGCGGATCGATATATCGTGCAGGTGTTCGAAGTCGGATGGGACAGCGAGCCTCCCTATTATGTCATGGAGTTGGTCGCCAATGGTTCACTGGAGGATTTGCTGCATCGTCGTGGTCGATTGCCGGTCGAGCGGGCCGTTCAAATATTCCGCGACATTTGCGTCGGCATGAACCATACGCACGGAAAGGGAATTTTGCATTGCGACCTGAAACCGGCGAATGTCTTGCTGGACGAAGACAATCGCCCGCGACTGGCCGACTTTGGGCAAAGCCGCTTGTCCCACGAACAATCCCCCGCGCTGGGAACCTTGTTTTACATGGCTCCCGAACAAGCAGACCTCGATTCGGCCCCCGACGTTCGCTGGGACGTCTATGGCATGGGAGCAATCCTGTATCGCATGTTGACCGGTACCGCTCCCCATCGCGAGGGAGCGTTGCTGGATCAGATCGATACCGCCGGTTCGTTGAACAAGCGACTGCAGCGCTACCGCGAGGTGATCACGCGTTCGGGGCCACCGACCGGTCACGAGAAAGTTCGCGGCGTCGATCGACGCCTGAGCCAAATTATTCAAAAGTGTTTGCATCCCGATCCTGAAAAACGGTATGCCAACGTGCAGCAGTTGATCGAAGTGATCGACGAGCGAAATGCGGCGAAGTCGCGTCGACCTTTGATTTTGTTAGGAATCGTCGGGCCCTTGCTGTTGCTCGCCGCCACCGGCTTGTACGCCATCCGCAGCATCCGCGAAACGGGAAAACAGTTCACGATCGCGATGCGCGAGGAACGGAGTAAAACGAATCTCAGCGCCGCTGGCGAAAAAGCGCGGGCCTTGGAGATTGAATTGCGTTCCTACTTTGATCTGGTTGCTCGCGAAGCAAGCAGGGGAGAACTGGAGTCCGTGATGACCGAAGTCTTGGAACAGCCGCGATTGACGCAATTGCGACGGCAAATCGCGACGCAGCAGAATCCGTCGGAAGCTCGTGACGAGATTTTGGATTCGCAATTGAACAAGCCTCTGAACGAATACCTTTCGCAGCGACTGAACCATTACAACGAATTGAGTAACAGTCAGGCCGGCGTCCCGAAATTAGCGACGATGTTTGTGGTCGACGCCAGCGGCACCATGATCGGCATCGCCTATTCGACCCCCGTTTCTCGTTCGGCGAACAGCGAAGGCAAGAACTACGCTTTTCGAACCTACTTCACGGGAGAGAAGAAGGATCTGCCGGACGATACACTTCCGGCTGACGTTCAGTCGATTGTTCATCGAACGCACCTCTCGAGTGCGTTTCAAAGTACGGCGACGGGAATGTGGAAGGTTGCCGTCAGCACGCCGATCCATTTGATCAACTACGATGCGTCCACCAATCGCGATACGACGATTGACGGCGTGTTGGTGGCAACGACCAACTTGGGCGACTTCGAACAGTTTCGCGTCCGTCCTTCGGCGGACTACGATGTGATCGGCGTTCTGGTCGATGCGCGCCCGGGACCGCTGCGCGGCACGATCCTGCAACATCCCTGGATGCAGAAGCAATTGTCCGATGAATCAGCACAGACGCAGATCTCACGGTTTCAGGTCCCCGACGATGTCATGGACCAGTTGATGGCCGGAGGGGACTTTGATTACCGCGATCCGATCGCCGCCGCGCCAAATGGAGATGAATTCAAAGGAGATTGGATCGCCGCGGTTCAGCCGGTCCAGTTGCCTCTGGCGGGAGAGGGCTCGGCCGGATCAACCGACTGGATGGTGCTGGTGCAGTTTCGACTCAGCAAAGCGATCGCTCGAGTCGAAAGTTTAACTCATAAATTGATTGTCGAAGGCATTTTCGCCGCCTTCTCGATCCTGCTGGTCAACGCCGCGATGTGGTATTTCGTCCGCCGAGTGAATCAAGCAGCGAAAGCGGACGAGGTACCGACCGATCGCGCCGTCCCGGTGGCGATGCAGGAAAACATCTCCATCGGTGAATGACTCAAGCCTCCGATGCTGTTGAGCAACTTGTGATCATCGCCGCTAGCGTGTTGGGCTAACATGCCTGAGCGAAGGGGCGTGCGTTGCCAGAGAACCCGAAACGACACCAGCAAATGAACCGCATCGCTGCGAGCGCGCGGGGTTCATGATCAGCCAGTGTGGAGGCGTTCGGTTTGGGTCGGAATATCGGATGTGCAAACGATGGTTCGAAACGTCCTGGTTTACGACATCACTTGGACCATCTACGGCAACTGGACGCTCAGAGATTTCAGAGATTGGCGTCGAACATTGGCCAGGCGGCAACAAATTGAGGAAAAAACGGTTTTCTGCAAAGAAATCGGTCAGAAAAGCCGATTGGGCAGTCTATTGGTTCTAATAAAGTGGATTATGGTGAATGTACCGATTTTGCACGAACCAATGGATTTCTTAAAGAACGCGACGATGACTCAAAAACCCAGTAATCCCAAGATATCTCGACTGGCCGCCGTTGCCGTCACCGCTTTGTTTTGCTCGTCGGGCGAAACGTCCGCGGCAAGCAGCAACGTGGGTTGTGAATCAACAGCGATTCAGCAGATCGAACGCTATTGTTCGAAAAGCTGGCAAACCGCCCACATACCAAGAGACGAATGGGGCGACAGCACCCAGCAGGTGATGGCCGAACTGCTGGAGCGGATTCCGCGTGAGCGTTTGCCCGCGGCGATTGGAACGTCGGCGTCGGAAGAACGACGCGAGTTGAATCGTTCCATTTGGCGGATCGTTAAACGATGGGTGCGACGCCATCGCCATGTGCCGCTGGAAAGCTTCGATGCTCCCGTGGTCGCCAACGAGTCGCCTTCGCAAGTCGACGATCAGATCGAACAAGTTCTCCGCGTCGCTTCGGCAAAGCTGAGCGATCAGCAGCGGCGGATTATCGAATTGTTGAAAGAAGGATTCTCGGTCGCGGAGATTGCCCAGCGGATGGATCTTCCCGCGAATCGAATCAGCAACGAGAAGCATCGTGCGATCAAGCAGATTCGACGTTATTTATGCGATGTCGCGTAGGCGTCGCGCTGTCGACCAATGAATGGTTTCCAAGCCTTACCAACGAGGTATGTTCAGGATGAACAAGCCGACTGTGTTTCTTTTGCTCGCGATGTGTGGATGCTTCATCGGTTGTGCTTCGGCACCGAAATCGGAGGGCTTTGCCTCCAAGCTTCCCTGGAACAAGAAGGCTCAGCCGAAGCCTTATCCGAATCCGGTGAAGATGGCGGTCACTTGGACACCCGATATCTTGATTCAGGCCGGCAGAACTCCCACACGCGGCTTTGGCGGTCGAGTCTATTTCTACAATGAACGAAGCCAGGCCGTCCCCGTGGAGGGAGAACTGACGATTCACGGCTTCGACGAATCTTTGGCGTCGACTGGGGGAAGCGATGGGGTGAAACGTTTCCGCTTCACGTCGGAACAGTTTACTTCGCATTTCAGCGAGACCGATTTGGGAGCATCCTACAGCATCTGGATTCCCTGGGACGCCGCCGGTGGCGAACAGAAGAAGCTGTCGTTGATGCCGACCTTCCGTACCACACAAGGCAAAGTCGTGCAGGGGGAAGCCGCCATGCTTGTGCTTCCCGGCAAGAAAGTGGAATCGGTCGTCCAGCGTCAGCCCATCGCGCCAACGGTGCGGCAGGTCGGACATTATGTTGGAAATCCAGAGTTGAATTATGGGCTCAATGCCGCCAGCGCGATGCAGACGACAACCATTCCGCTGCCCAGTTCGTTTCAACAACGACTTGCGAAGCTGCCCGAACAAACTCGGCCTTCGATGCGTGCCGAGCCATCGATGACCTATCGAAATCCATCGCTTCAAACCGTCGCGGCCCCGGAAAAACTGGAACAGACCGGATCGAAGCCGAAGTAGACTTTACCGTGCGGCTGACGATGGAAAGCACTCGAGCGTGCAGCCCGAGTTTGTGTGCGTCGGTCCACCGTGAAGCATCGGATTCCTGAAAGCAGAGAAGTCGTTATACCGTGCGTGGTCCGGAATGATGCCTTCGCGTTAAATGAAGCGAATCACCTCATTTCTGACCACGTGACGTATAAACGCATGATTCAACAAGTTGCGATCTTGGGATGTGGTCTCATCGGTTCAAGCTGGGCCACATTCTTTGCCTCCCAGGGATTGCGGACGCTCGTCTACGACATCGATCCCGACGTCCAGCGTCGCGGAGTGGAAACCGTCGGTCGACAGCTCGACGCGATGGCGCGTCACGGTTTGATGACCGATGACAATGTGTCTTTGGCGAGGACGAACGTTGTACCCGTAACTTCTCTGGCGGACCTTCTTGAAAGGAGCGACTACGTTCAAGAGTCGGTGCTTGAGGACTATGACGTCAAAGCGGATGTTTATCGACGGATGGAGCCGCATCTTTCCGTCAAGGCGATCATCGCCAGTAGCTCGTCGGGATTGTTGATGTCTCGAATGCAGCGAGCCCTTGATCATCCCGAACGTGCGTTGATCGCGCACCCTTTTAATCCGCCGCATTTGATTCCGTTGGTCGAACTTGTCCCTGGTGATGGAACGAGTGATGCAACGGTTGAATCGATTCGCGAGTTCTTCGTAAGGCTTGGCAAACGCCCCGTTGTCCTGAAAAAGGAAGTTCCCGGCCACATTGCCAATCGATTGGCGGCGGCGGTTTGGCGTGAAGCGCTTGCGTTGTTGGATGACGACGTCGCCAGCTTGTCCGACATTGACGCGGCCCTCTGCAATGGCCCCGGCCTGCGATGGGCTTTGATGGGACAGCATTTGATTTATGATCTTGGGGGTGGTCCGGGAGGATACGAACGGTTTATCAACACCATTGGCGGTTCTTTCTCATCGTATTGGCGAGATATGGACGCGTGGTCGGAGATTCCTGAGTCGGCGAAAGCCAAAGCGATCGCGGGAATCGCGGAACCACTGCAACGTCGCAGCCGAGACGAATGGATCGCGTGGCGCGATGAAAAGTTGATGGGATTGCTTCGGTTGTTGAATGCGGACGATGCCGTGGACGAATCGGAAGCAACCGCATGAACGCCGACGAGCGACGGAAAACCGTTTTGATAACCGGTGCGGCCAGTGGAATTGGTGCCGAACTGGCACGCGCATTCTTCGATCAAGACTGTCGGCTCGTCCTTGCGGATATCCAGTCGCCCCCTTCGCTGGCTGACTTCGATGCGCGTCGGCAGGACGTTTGTTTTGTTCAAGCCGATCTTTCCCGCGAAGATGACTGTCGACGGATTGTTGAGCAGGGAATCGAGAAGTTTGCAGGAATCGACATTCTGATCAATAACGCTGGATTCCAGTTCGTCCGTCCGATCGAGAGTTTTCCGCTGGCCGAATGGAATCGAATGCTTGCCGTGATGTTGACGGCCCCCTTTCTGTTGACGCAGCTTGTCTGGCCTGGGATGAAGCGGCAAGGTTGGGGGCGGATCGTCAATATCGGATCCATCCATTCTCAGGTCGCTTCGGCGAACAAGGTTGGGTACACATCCGCCAAGCACGGCCTGATCGGATTGACGAAAACGGCGGCGTTGGAGGGAGGGCCTTATGGCATCACCGCCAATGTGATTTGCCCAGCCTACGTGCGCACTCCTTTGGTTGAAAATCAAATTGCAGCGCAGGCCGAAACGCTTGGCATCGATCCGGAAGCGGTCGAGCGGGAGGTCCTGTTGAAATCGTCCGCCACCGGCAGTTTGATCGAGCCGCGTGAAATAGCGAGTCTGGTGTGCTTCCTTTGTACGGAAGAGGCCCGGTCGGTAACGGGAGCGAGCTGGAACATCGATGGCGGCTGGACGGCTCAGTAGCGATCGCGATCATCGACCGACGAACGCTCTCCTGTTCGCGCATAATACCGTGCGTGGTCTGAAATGATGCCTTCGCGTTAAATGAAGCGAATCACCTCATTTCTGACCACGCGACGTATATACTGGCGTTTGATCACCGCCCCGCGAACCGTCATGCTTCTCGATCACAAAGCGTTTCCATCATGCTTGGAATTTTCGGAATCATTGTTTCATTGTCGCTGTTGATGACGTTGGCTTATCGCGGCATCAACGTTCTGGTCTTGGCACCTTTGATGGCGTCGTTAGCCGTGTTGTTAGGCGGCGAAGGAGACTTGCTGGCGACATACACGCAGATCTTCATGCGCAGTTTGGGGAACTATCTGGTTCAGTACTTCCCGTTGTTCATGTTGGGCGCCATCTTCGGGCGTTTGATGGATGACTCCGGTTCGGCGAAAGCCATTTCCCATGCGATCGTCCACAGGCTGGGGAATGAACGCGCGATCCTGGCGATCATCGCGTCTGCGCCGTGCTCACCTATGGCGGGGTCTCTCTGTTCGTTGTTGCTTTTGCTGTTTACCCCATCGCCGCGACCCTGTTTCGTGTATCCGATACGCCGAAGCGACTGATTCCCGCGGCGATCGCATTAGGCTCGTTCACATTCACGATGACCGCGTTTCCCGGTACGCCGGCGATTCAAAACGCGATCCCGATGCCATTCTTTGGCACCACCCCATTTGCAAGCCCGATCTTGGGAAGCCTCGGCGGCATAATCATGTTTCTTGGCGGACTGTTCTGGTTAACGATTCGATCAAAGCGAGCTCGAGAAAAAGGAGAAGGTTATGGCGAGCATCCAGACGACATTGTTCTTGACGGCTCTTCCGTCGCCACGCCTCCATTTTGGCTGGCGTTTATTCCTTTGTTGGCGGTGATCGTAGCAAACTTCCTGTTCAGCAAATATTTGATTCCCGGTTGGGATACGAGCTATCTGAGCGAAGAGAAGTATGGAGCAACAAGTTTACAAAGCGTGCTTGGCGTCTGGTCCATCATATGCGCATTGTTAATCGCGATTGGAATGCTTGTGGTCGTTCACGGGCTTCGGGGAGTGAAATTGAAGGAATCGATCAATCGAGGAACACGCGACTCCCTGATGCCCATCTTCAACACGGCGTCGGAGGTCGGTTACGGTACCGTGATCGCATCATTGGCCGCCTTCGCGATTGTACGCGACGCGGTGGTCAACCTATCGCCGGGCAATCCGTTGATCTCCGAAGCAATCGCGGTGACCACGTTGGCCGGCATCACGGGCTCGGCATCCGGTGGTCTGAGCATCGCCTTGTCAACACTCGGAGAATCGTACTTGCAAATGGGACAAGCGGCAGGGATTTCTCCCGAGTTGCTACATCGCGTGGCATCCATGGCGTCGGGGGCGCTGGACACCTTGCCTCACAACGGTGCGGTGATCACATTGCTGGCGATCACCGGCCTGTCGCATCGACAGTCCTACTTCGATATCTTCATGGTTGCCGTTGTAACACCGGCGGTTGCCACCATCTTCGTCATCGTCATGGGGAGCATTGGACGAGCGTTCGTCTGACCTTCGATTGCGATTCGTTGCATGGAGACATGCCAAACCAATCGAGCAATTTGCTGTCCATCCAATGGCGATCACCGGTGGACAGTTTTTGGTGGCCGATAAAGCCGACATGACCGCCGCGACGCGTGGTGCAGAAGTCAACCGCCGGGGACCATTGGGCATCGCGGAGGCATGCAATGGGAATGATCGGATCGTCTTGGGAAGCAAGCACCAATGTCGGTACGGCAATCGCCGAGACCAATGGTGCCGACGCGGCTTGTGCGTAATAGTCCTCCACGCCTTGAAAGCCGCTCAAGGGGGCGGTGACCAGATCGTCGAAGTCCCACAGCGTGCGCGGCTTCGGCGTCCACTTAATTGCTTTCCAGTCGTCCCGTTCCCGCACCAGCAGTGGAACGCGACTGCGAAGCTTGCGGATAAAGTAGTGGCCGTAGGGACGCATCAACCATCGCGACATATTGCGGCAACATCGGGCCGGATCGATCGGTGGAGCAACGGCGGCGGCGCGAGCGATCGTGCCTGCGGGGAAATCGGGCAGCAGAACGCCACGATCGATTTCGCCAAGCATTTTGAGAACGATGTTTCCCCCCATTGAAATTCCAATCGGCCAGATGGGAGAATCGACAGCGAGTTTGGCGACATGCGAGATCGCTGCTAGTAGATCGCTGCTGCGTCCTGAATGGGGCAGCCCGCGCGCCAGGTCACGACCGGCACCGCAGCCACGCATATCCATTCGAAAGACACGAACATTGCATTGACCGAACTTGTGCGCCAATCGAATCATGTAGGGAGCATTGTGACAGCCGCAAAGACCGTGCAACAGGATGACAATTGGATCACCGACTCGCCATTGGGCCGGAGAGTCATCGTGCAGAATGATTTGGTCCCCGTCCTCCAACAAGACGCAATGCTGTACGGCCGCGTAGGGGATGTTCGGCGGTCGGGTCCACGTTGTCGCCAAGGTCTGCAAATGCCCGCCGATCAGCAAACGATGAGGTTGAAATGTCGCCGACACGGAAGAGGGCTCCTGGTTTCGTGAAAGGATATCAAAAGGCCTAGAGCGACCACGCACGCTATAATACGAATTTCCGGTTTTGGATGTTCAGCAATGCAAAAAATCCGTTCATTTATCGCGATCCCGTTGAACCAAGAGATTCAGACGACGGCGGCCCGTGTCGTCGATCGGCTTCGAGAATCGGCCTCCGGAGTCAAATGGGTCGCAGCCGACAACCTGCATCTGACGCTCAAGTTTCTCGGCGACGTCGACAACCGCGAGGTCCCTGATGTCTGCAAAATCCTAAGGACATGTTGTCGCGATGTTCCACCGTTCCATTTGACCATACGGGGCATCGGTGGCTTCCCAGACCTGCCACGCGCTCGCGTTGTGTGGGCGGGCGTCGAGGAGGAACAAGCGGTCCTATGCTCGCTTGCCGAATCGATCGATCAAGAGATGGGAGCCCTCGGATTCAAACGGGAGTTCCGTGATTATCAACCTCATCTGACGTTGGGTCGCCTGAAGAAAGGAAGCCGCTTGGGGGAACGATTCGTGAAAGCGGCACAGGGGGAGGCGAAGACCATGTTTGGACATACTCACGTACAAGAAGTCCACCTCTATGCCAGCTATTTGGACAAACAAGGCCCGACCTACAATGTGATGGATCGCATCCCATTGAATGAGGCTTCGACATGAACATCCAGACAACGGACGTCAAAGTCCGCTGTCTGATGCGTTTCGGATGACAACGCCCTGCACGATGACGGATGCAAGCTGCTTACTTTGAAACCCATTGGGGTTCGGGCTCGATCGTATCGGCACAAGTCGAACCTTGATCCGCTCGTCCGCTCCCTTCCAGTCGGCTGATCAGCTTAATGTGCATATCGTGTTCACAGAGAATTTGGCAGCTCAACCGAACGCCTTCATCATTGATTTCTCGTGTCTTCAGCATTCCCTTTTCGGCTTCGGTCATTTTGCTTGGCTCGCCTTCCACAAACTGGACGCGACATGTTGTGCAGCGACACTTACCACCGCATGCATGCAATTGATCCGTTCCGGCAATATCCACAAGGGCTTTGATCAAGCGTGTCCCTTCGGGCACTTCAAAATCTCCACGTCCGTCGATGGTCAGTTTAGGCATTTGTTTTAGGCTCCCGCACGGCGTAAAAGAAAGGGAATTGTTTCTGTTCGGTGACTCGCTTAAGACTAACAGAACACCGGTGAAATGACGACGGGGCGAAACGGTTGTGGGCATTGGACCTAACGTGTCGAGCGGCTGGCGAAAAATAAGAGTAAGGGAAATGAAGGGCTGAAGAAGGAAATGCTTGTTTAAGCCTTTTGGAAACGTTACGATCGGTCGGTTGTTTTCGGTTGATTATCGACAACCCACCGATACACAAACTTGTCACCTATTTGGGAATCAAATCGAAAGGGATCAAAATGGCCAAGAAATCTTCAAAGGCAGCTACAAAATCGGGCAAAGTAGACCCAGGGATGAAGTCGATTCTGGCTCGCGAGCCAGGCTTGGCCACCACGCTGCAGCAGATCGAAAAATCGTTCGGCGAAGGGGCGATCATGCCCCTGGGAGCCGAGTCGCAATTGAAAGTTAGCGGTATTCCGACCGGCAGCTTGAGCCTCGACATGGCGTTGGGGGGCTTTGGCTTGCCGCGTGGAAGAATCATTGAAGTCTTCGGCCCCGAGTCAAGCGGCAAGACAACGCTGGCGCTGCATGTTGCGGCGGAAGCTCAGAAAATGGGAGGCATCTCTGCGATCATCGACGCTGAACACGCTTTCGATCCCGGCTGGGCGAAAAAACTCGGCGTGGAACTTGATTCATTGTTGGTCAGCCAACCGGGAAGCGGTGAGGAAGCGATGCAAATCACCGAGATGCTGGTTAAGAGCAATTCGGTTGACGTCATCATCATCGACTCGGTCGCCGCGTTGGTTCCCAAGCAAGAACTCGATGGGGAAATCGGTGCCTCGCACGTCGGTTTGCAAGCACGTTTGATGAGCCAATCGATGCGTAAGCTGACCGGTGCGATCGCCAAGAGCAAATCGGTCGTCATCTTCATCAATCAAATCCGCGAAAAGATTGGGGTGATGTTCGGCAGCCCCGAAACAACGCCGGGGGGTCGCGCGTTGAAGTTCTACGCAAGTTGCCGTGTCGACGTGCGTCGTGTGGGAGCGCTGAAGGACGGCGAAGAGCAAGTCGGTCAGCGTGTCAAATGCAAGATCGTCAAGAACAAGGTTGCTCCTCCGTTCCGCGTTGCCGAATTCGACATGATGCACAGCAATGGCATCAGCTTTGAAGGGGACATCCTCGACTTGGGTCTGGAACACAAAGTGCTTACTCGCAGTGGTGCCTGGTTCAAGTACGGTGAAACCTACCTTGGACAGGGCAAGGAGAAAGCACGCAACTTCCTGGTCGAAAACACCGATGTCCGCGATGAAATCAAGGACAGAATTATGGCTTCGGGCGGCTTTGGCGCTCCGCTGGACAGCGGAGCGGACGAGGCTTCCGAAAGCGATATGGACAACGAAGCGGAGTTTTCGGAAGAAGAAGACGAAGCGACAACGAACAGCTAGTGGTTCGTCCAGTTTCAATTCTAGAGTACGACGGACTTGCGCGACGGACTTCCAATCCGTCGCTTGCATGCTCAATCGACGGACGGAAGTCCGTCGTCCGGGATTGCCTCAAGCCTAACATTTAGCTGAAGCAGCCCCCTCGTCACTTCGCCACACACCGCATTGGTATCGGCAATGGCGCGCAACCTTCCTGCTGATACTTGGTTACAGGACGGCGGCGACGGCATCACATAAACGTGGCAAGTTGTCTTCAGTCATGCCCGCCACGTTGATACGTCCGCTGCCGACGATGTAAATCGAATACTCGTTGCGAAGTTGATCGACTTGCATCGGGTTCAGGCCGCTGAATGAAAACATGCCTGACTGTGACAGCAGAAATGAGAAGTCTTGCTTGTTTTGTCGCTGATGCATCCCGTCAACAAAGGCTTTCCGCATTGCGGCAATTCGATCTCGCATCTCCGCCAATTCGGCATGCCATAGGGTTCGCAGTTCGGGATGGTTTATGACGGTGGCGACAATCGCCGCGCCATGTCGCGGCGGGTTGCTGTAATTGGTTCGCACGATTCGCTTGAGCTGACTCATTCCCGCTTCGGCGTTGGCGGGGTCTTTGGCGATTAACGACAGAGCGCCGACCCGTTCGCTGTACAAACCGAAATTCTTTGAGAACGAACTAGCAACAAGCATCTCATCGCAAACCTCCGCGATCGTCCTGACGGCAATCGTGTCTTCATCGAGGCCTTCCCCGAAACCTTGATAAGCAAAATCGATCAAGGGCAGCAAGCCACGCTTCTTGATCACCTCCGCGATCTGACGCCATTGTTCGGCCGAAGGATCGACGCCGGTCGGATTGTGACAGCAAGCATGCAGCAAAACGACATCGCCAGTGCGTGGTTTCTTGTCCAATGTGTCGATCATTGCATCGAAATCAAGCCCCGTCTTACCAGCGTTCAGATAGGGATAGGCTTGGACGCCAAGGCGAGCGGCCGCGAAGACCGAGTTGTGATTCGCCCAAGTCGGATTGGAAAGCCAGATGTTGGCCGGACCGAATTGGTCCGCGATGAAGTCGGCGGCGACACGCAACGCCCCCGTTCCACCGGGAGCCTGAATAATCGCGGCTCGCCGCGGATCGACCGCGTCGCCAAACACAAGCTGATGAACAAACTGACGGTATTGCGGCAATCCGTCGATTCCCAAATAGCCTTTTGTCGATTCGTTGTCGACCAGCTCATATTCAGCTTTCTTGACACAACGCAAAACCGGTGTCTTGCCGGCTGAATCTTTGTAAACACCGACACTGAGGTTGATTTTTTCAGGATGGCTGTCGGCCTGGAAGGCCTCCGATAGCCCAAGAATTGCGTCCGGCGGTGCCGTTTGGATGTTTTCGAACATAGTCATTTAGTTACGGGAAGCCCTGATGGGCGGGGTCGTTGAGGATGGACGTTATACCGTGCGTGGTCTGGAATGATGCCTTCACCTCAAATGAAGC
Source organism: Pirellulaceae bacterium (assembly GCA_041399105.1). Classification (GTDB taxonomy): domain Bacteria; phylum Planctomycetota; class Planctomycetia; order Pirellulales; family Pirellulaceae; genus Rosistilla. The sequence continues at coordinate 31,207 of JAWKTL010000024.1, forward strand.
GAATCACCTCATTTCTGATCATGCGAAGTTTATGTTAGTCAGCAACGGTGGACTGCACGAGGCCCAATCGACATCGTCATCCCAGGAAGAAACGACGCGAGATAATAATCCGGAAAATGTGTGAACCTTTTCCGAGTCGCCGCGTCTATGAGGGCACAACCCAATCTTTTGTTCGCCATTTCTTGAAGAAAACGTCGAAGATGGCCGTATATTAGATTGACAAGGCATCTCTTGATTGGCGATGATCTTGGTGGAGGATTCAAACGTCTGAAGCCTCTGCGGTTTATTTTAACGGAACAGCGGTTGGTCGCTGCTTCCACATTTCCTGAACTTCTCTGTTCGCGTTGCCATCGCGAAGGAGGCCCTAAAGTGCGTAACTCAATCAATACCATTGCTGTTGTTAACGTTGTCGGTCGCGAAGATCGCGTGAACGTTATTGGCCGCTTGGTCGCGCATTGCCTCCAACTACGGCAACAGCTTCTATGTTTTGCGACGGCGAGTACCAAACCCGGGACGCCAACAGGCGTCACGTATTCGATGCCATTTGCGTGGCTCGAATACATGGAACGCATAGCGGCGATGCCGGCGTTCCATACCGGCGGCGGGTCGTTATCCCGCGGTTTGGCGTTGGTGTCGGTATCCGACAGGTCTGAAGCCGCCTGAATCAAGGCAGCGTCAGAATCCAACGGACATCCAGGCAACGACCGCTTTCGCGTTCCGGTTAGCCTTTCGTCGCGCAGCCCGCGTCGATTCGGTTTTCTCGGTTAACACAGCGAAATCGTTGCACCTTGGATTAAGCGTCGCGTGGCCGAAAATGAGGTGATTCGCTTCATTAAGTGCAAAAGCATCATTCCAGACCACGCACGGTATAAGCGTTCTTCAAAGCCCGTTCGCCATGCTGTTTGGCGCTGCTTTGAAGCAAAACATTGTGGAACGGTATCGGTTCGCGGTTTCTGTTGAAACCTCCACCGAGCACGCTCCTCAAGCGAATTGACCCAATCGGTTTTCATCAAACGATGGCTTCACTTCGGCGAAGCGTTTGATGAAGCAAGATGCTTCAGGAAAAGGAAACTCGAAATGTCTGTGACATTCACTCAGGATTTACAAACGCAAACGGTCGCTCAGCTTGTCGTATCGGCTCAAGCTGGAGATCGCTCGGCGATCGGCGAGTTGTTCGATCGATACCGACCACAAGTGATGGCTTTGGCGATGCGCCGCATGGGCAACATTGATGAAGCCGAAGAACTGGCGCAAGATGTGTTCATTCAGGCGATGCAGAAGATCGATCAACTGCGCGTTCCCGAAGCCTTCGGTGGTTGGGTTCGCCAGATCGTTCATCGCAAGGCGATCAATCGCTTCAGCCGACGACAGCCGGCTCTCGCGTGCGACCCGGTGACGTTGGAAGCAACGTGCCTTGATCCGGCAACCCCCGACGAGACGGCGATCGATCGTGAAAACGCCGCGTTCGTTCGTGAAGGCCTGGATCGATTGGGCGATGTCGACCGACAGACGCTGGAGGCTTTCTACATCGACGGTCAATCGTTGATCGAAATGGCGGACGCCTTCAATGCGCCGATCGGAACGATCAAGCGACGCCTGCACGTCGCTCGAAAACGTCTGGCGAAGGAACTTGATGTCCTTCAAGCCGTTTAACAACAATGGCTTGGGCAACCGAAGCAATTCGGCTGCCCAAGTCTTTGGGCAGGCTCACTATTTGATTCCCGAGACCACCAACACCTGACCCATATTTTTGTCAAACTCTTTTCCGAGCTGAGCAATATACAAACCGCCATCGGGACCAAACGTGCATGAGACAGGCCCGAGCAGCTTGTCCGACAAGACCTTAACAGTGGCATCACCACTCTCTTGAGAAAGAGTCACACGAGCCAGTCTTCCCGGTTTCACTTCGGTTAGAGCCCAGTTGTTGTCAACAACGACCAGATCGTCGGAACCAGGCACGCGAGCGAATCCCATGGGATCGGTCAGCCCCGGCAGAGTCCACTTCGCCAACGCCTTTTTCGACGCCAAATCCCAACGCACGATAAGCCCGTCATCTTTGCCCCCGGCTCCGGAGTAAAGCGCCAAAACAGAATCGTCTCCCCAGGGCATTGTATCCATGGGAGAATTGATTTCGATGCCAGCTTCATCCGCTGAAGCGAAGGTTGCAAGCTTTTTGGAGGCAACATCAACCGACATGATCCACGACTTGGCGTCGGCACCTTGCCCAGCCAGGTAAATCGTCTTGCCATCGGCGGAGAGGCTCATGCCCGTTAGATTTCCTTCGCCCTTGTCGGCTGGATCATCCGAAGTTGGTCCAACCGATCCGGTTGCGGTTGCCGATTCAACCTTGCCGGGCTTGTCAAAGAAGACCACCGTTTCTTCGCCATCCCCCAAACCGGCGTTGGTCACGGCCAACGTATCTTGATCGACCCATACGGCCGACAGTGGTCCAAGCTTGAACCGCTTAGCGCCCGTTTCCGCATCGACTTTCCAAAATTCGGTCGTAAAACCGGTTGCATACTCTTTCAGTTTGTCGCCATCGTCGAGCAACAGCACGCGACCATTCCCTGAGTCGCAGATTGTCAATTGCCCATCGGGACTGAAGGTTACCGACGACGGATTGCAGAGCCCTGTGACGGCCAGCTTGGCTTGCATTGTATCGGGCAAGCCGATTTGTAATTCCTGCGCCATCGCATGGCAGCCAAACAGAATTGCCAACAGAGCGGTAAAAGTTGATTTACATTTCATAGATTCGAGATCCAGCCTGGTCTTGAAGGAAGCGCGCGGTTCAATTCAATGACCCCGCTCGCAGAGACACGAGCCTTCGATTCTAACGTTTTGATGGAAGAGGCACACCAGCCCCACGTTTCAGACAAGGGAGCGTTTGATGACGGACTTCGATGAGGGACCTCGCAAAAAGCCGAAGTGCAATCCGCAGGCGTCGAAATAGCCGATAAATCGCAGACACCTACGGCTTGCCGTTGAACAATTTATGTCAATGATCGACGCGTTTGATGTTATCTTGCGTCAATGTGCGTCAATGTTTTTCCGTTGATCTTGCGGCGTGGTCGCTCTAGGTTCAAAAAAAGTTTATCGGCGCTTATGATCGACGAGGAAACATCAGCAGAATCCAGGCGGCGATCCAGGCCAGTCCACCCAACGGTGTAATTGCGCCTAAAGCGGGAACGTTCAATGCGACGAGCAAATACAAGCTCCCGCTGAAGAGCAGGACACCCAGCGTCATAAGCGTCACAATGATCCAGTATCGTCGCGTCGGGAACGCCGACGACACGGCGGAAAGGGCCAGCAGCGCGACCGCATGTAGAAGGTGATACCGCACGCCGACATCCGCCTGATCCACACGCTTTTCGACGACGTCGCCAAACCCGCGATCAATTAACCAGTCTCTCAAGCCGTGTGCCGTGAATGCTCCGATGATGATCCCGCTGGCCCCTAGCAATCCAGCAATGATTAGGACACGACGTATCGTTGATTCTGACGCGGACAGGTTCATCATTTACGCCAATTGAATGAGGCGAACGGGGACTATTTGCCTTGTTTGCTTTCCTTCAGCAATCGTTCAATACTTGCCAACAGCTTGTCCATCGCAAACGGTTTGCGGATGTAGTCGCTCACCCCAAGCAGTTCAGCATACGCTTTGTGGCGACTACCTTCGTTTCCGGTGATCATAATCACCGGCAATGGTTCCTCGCGAACACGCCGAAGCTTTTCAAGAACCAGAAAGCCGCTCCGCTTCGGCATCATCATATCGAGAATCATCAGATCAGGATTCTCTCGTTCGGCCAATGCGAGCCCTTGATTGCCGTCACGAGCAATCACCACCTCGTAGCCATTCGCTTTCAACGCGTAACGGATGGACTCCACGATTTCGTTGTCATCATCCACGATCAAAATTTTTGGAGCATCGACAGCGGATGGCGATTCGTCGGCGGGATCGGGCATCGGTGAGAATCCAATATCGAGGGAGGGCGTTTGAGATCAATATAAGGCAGAACTTCGGTCGGGGACAGACCGCAAAGGTTCGCTGTTTGAAGGAGCTTACCCGCCTGAGCCGATTCGCACGTCGCTGAAACCGCCGCACGATCGGAATAAGCGGTACAAAGTGGTTTCTTTCGCAATCGTTCATCTTTTCCTGGGCCGCAAGACGATCTCTTTTTCCGTAGCCGACAAACTTTATGTGGTAGGTTTGATTGTTCCGGTTTAACACACATCCAAATTGGGGGATTATCGAGTGAGCAAGGCAACTGCATCGGTTGGAAATCAAGAAATTACTATCGACCGCCGTCGAGAAGATCGTCGCAAGGATGCCGAAGCAGACACGACCAGCGCCGTCAAAACAGGGCATCGCAAGGCCCAACGTCGCCGACAAATCGATCCGACCACTTGTGAACGTGATTACAACGAGAAAGAAATCGAGTTTATGCATGCACTGGACGCCTACAAACGTTCAGCGGGCCGAATGTTCCCCACATGCAGCGAGGTTCTAGAAGTCATTCGCAGCTTAGGCTATGTTCAACTCACTGAAGAACAAGCAGCACTATTGCAAAGCGACGAATTCGATGACGAATTTGATTCCCTCGATGATCACGAAGACTCCGATCTCGAAGAAATCGCCGCAGAGCTGTAAGCCCCGCGACTGATCACGACAATTCGAAGTAGCCCAGGCAATGTATACGTCGCGTGGTCAGAAATGAGGTGATTCGCTTCATTTAATGTGAAGGCATCATTTCAGACCATGCACGTATAAAGCCCGCGCTGGCGTTAGGCGAGCGGCCGATAAAAGCGTACCGTAGGATGGACTTCCAGTCCGTCCTTAAGTGTTAAGGACGGACTGGAAGTCCATCCTGCCGTAAAAACGGCAGGTATACTTCTCTTCGCCGCTCGCCTTATGCAAACCGCAATGCACCGACTTCAATGGGTTCTCGTTCGCCTCTGGGCATCCCCGTACACGCTGCTCGGCATGATGATCGGCATCCTTCTGCGAGGAAAAGTCAATCATGTCGACGGTGTGATCGAGATCCATGGGGTCGGTGTGGCTTGGGTTTTAAAGCGTTTGCCCGTCGCCGCAATCGCCATCACTTTAGGGCACTGTGTCCTGGGGCAGACGCAGCAGGGGCTTGATATCACGCGGCGACATGAGCGAGTTCACGTCAAACAGTATGAACGCTGGGGATTTGCGATGGGGATCGCCTATCTAACGGCCTCTGCGTGGATGTGGCTTCGTGGGAAAGATGCTTATCGCGACAACCCCTTCGAAGTTGAGGCATTCAGCGTCGATGACTTGGAATAGGTCTTATGCCGGGGGGAACTGCGTCGATTCGCTGCAACCACCCGTGGAAGATATTTCTTCGTTTATACGTCGCGTGGCCGGAAATGAGGTGATTCGCTTCATTAGGCGACGCCATTGTGTCGATATCGGCCACGCAAAATCTGAACCCTTTGGCGACTTATTCAACGATTGCCCTGATTTGGCGTTGATGTAATGATTAAGTCCGTTATACTGCTGGACTTCAATTGATCGAAATCAGGCGATTGGCCTGTCAATGGATAATAGTGAACGTAAGTCAACTGAAACAAAGAGCTTAGATCGATGGCGCGCCAGTGTGAAGTCTGTGGCAAACGGGTACAAATGGGAAACCGTATTGAGACCCGCGGTAAAGCGAAGTACTTAGGTGGTGTTGGTACCAAGATTACCGGCATCTCTCGACGGAAATTCATTCCCAATTTGCAACGTGTGAAAGTTTCGTTGCCAACGGGCGAGAATAAGTCGATCCGTTGTTGCACCCAGTGCATCCGCAGTGGTTCGATTCGCAAAGTTGTCAAAGTGAAGCCATTTGAGCTGGAAAGCAAGAAGACCAAGAAATAGGATCGCCCGTTGGCAGTCTCATCCGATCAGGTCCGAAAACTTGCCTTAATGGCCCGCTTGGAGCTTTCCGATGCGGAGTTGGCGACAATTACGCCGCAGCTCGACAGTATTGTTGAATTTGTCGACACCCTGATGCAGCTCGATACCGAAGGGGTCGAACCGATGGCGCATGCCGTCGAAACGTTCAATCGCTGGGCTGTTGATCAACAGGGTCAGAGCTTGCCGCGTGAACAAGCTCTTGCCAATGCGCCGAACAAAGACGACGAATGCTTCCTCGTCCCGCCGGTTCTTGGTTGAATCATCGGTCGAGCGAGGTTGTTGCGGATCTCGACGTCCAGATCGGATGTTCGATCGCGTCTCGCCCTGAATTTCTTTAGGATTCCGCAGTTCACATGAGCATCCCCCTCGACTCCGCCACTCGACTTCTTTCCTTGATTGCCGCTGGCGAAATATCTGCTCAGCAAGCGGTACAAGCATCGCTCGACCGAATTGCCGCGACCGAACCGGAAATCAATGCGTTCACATTTGTCGACAGCGACGGGGCGATGCGGACAGCGGAGCAGATCGATCAGCGACGAAAAAACGGGGAGCAACTGGGACCTTTAGCGGGACTTCCCGTCGCCGTTAAAGACGTTCTCTGCACGAGCGACATGCCGACGACTTGCTCGTCGCGAATGTTGCAGCATCATCGCTCTCCCTATGATGCCACGGTTGTTGCGCGGTTGCGGGAGGCCGACGCCGTCATCGTCGGCAAAACGAACATGGACGAGTTCGCGATGGGCGCAAGCACCGAAACGAGCTACTTCGGGAAAACGAACAATCCTTGGAACCTTCAACGGACCCCCGGCGGCAGCAGCGGTGGTGCGGCGGCGTGTTTGGCGGCCGGAGATGTTCCCCTTTCGATCGGCACCGACACGGGAGGTTCAATTCGCCAACCCGCAGCATTTTGCGGCGTTACAGGATTGAAGCCAACTTACGGACGCGTTAGCCGTTACGGTTTGATCGCCTTCGCCAGCAGCTTGGATCAGGCCGGCCCCTTGGCGTATGACGCGCGCGACTGTGCGTTGTTACTCAAGACGATCGCTGGAACCGACCCGCGAGACAGCACTTCGATCGATACCAATGTGCCCGATTTCACATCGGAATTGGACAGGCTGGATGGTGAGCTGCGGATCGGCATCGTCCGCGCTGAACTGGATGCTGACGGGCTTGATCCGGAAATTCGTCAAGCTGTTGAGGATGCCATCGAGGTCTTTCGCGATGCGGGGGCGAAGATCATCGAAGTCGAAATGCCTCATTCACGCTACTGGGTGCCGACATATTATGTCATCGCACCCAGCGAGGCGAGCAGCAATCTTTCGCGCTACGATGGAGCCCATTACGGCCATCGAGCGGAAGTCTCCGCGAAGGAGGCGGGAGAGTTGGGTCCGTTGGTTGCAACCTACTGTCGCAGTCGCGGGGAAGGTTTCGGTGCCGAAGTCAAGCGACGCATCATGATCGGGATGTACGCATTGAGTGCGGGATACGGCGACAAATATTATCTTAAAGCGTTGCAAGTGCGTCGACTGATACGCCGCGATTTCGACAATGCGTTTGGCAAAGTCGATCTGCTGCTGGGGCCGGTCACTCCCTCGCCACCCTTCGCGCTTGGCGAGAAGGTGGACGATCCGCTGCAGATGTACTTGTGCGATTTATTCACTGTGGGAGCGAACCTGGCGGGGATTCCAGCGATCTCGATGCCCGGTGGACTTACAAGCAACAACCTGCCAATCGGAATTCAATTGCAGGCCGCGCCGCTGCAAGAACACCGCCTGCTGCAAGCCACCGCGGCGTTTCAACGGGCTACGGATTGGCATACCAAACGCGCGATGTATACGTCGCGTGGCCGAGAATGAGGTGATTCGCCTCATTAAATGCAAAAGCATCATTCCAGACCACGCACGGCATAAAACACCCTTCAGGCTTCATGTCAATGTCGGATTATGAAATCATCATCGGCTTGGAAGTTCACGTTCAATTGCGAACGAAAACCAAGCTTTTCTGCCGTTGCAGTACCCAGTTTGGAGCCCCTCCAAATACGAATGTCTGTCCCGTCTGCTTGGGATTGCCGGGGGCTTTGCCGGTCATCAATCAACACGCGGTGCAGCTTGCTTTACAGACCGGTTTGGCGCTGGGAAGCAAGATTCCTCCGGTGACGAAGTGGGATCGCAAACAGTACTTTTATCCCGATCTGCCCAAGGGCTATCAAATCAGCCAGTTTGATTTGCCGATTTGCGCCGGCGGACAATTGATCATCGATGATCCCGCGAACGAAGGGGAACAGCGAACGATCCGATTGATCAGGGCTCACCTGGAGGAGGATGCGGGAAAGAGCATGCACGATGAAGCAGCCGGACGTCATGACAGTCGCATCGATTTAAATCGCTGCGGAACACCGCTACTGGAGATTGTTAGCGAGCCGGATATGCGGAGCCCTCAGGAGGCCAAGAATTATTTAACCGAATTGAAGCTGCTTTTGACGTACTTGGACGTTTCGGATTGCGAGATGCAGGAAGGAAGCCTGCGGGTTGACGCCAATGTCAATATTCATGTTCCGCAGGCCGGCGGAAATCCGATTGCGACCCCAATTGTTGAAATCAAAAACATGAACAGCTTTCGCGCTGTCGAACGCGCGATCGCCCACGAGGCCCAACGCCAGTACCACGAATGGGAAGATACGAAGCAAACGATTAAGGATCGCCCCAAACGAACGTTCGGCTGGGACGATGCGGCTGAGCGGACGGTACCGCAACGTGAAAAGGAAGACGCGGCCGACTATCGTTACCTTCCCGATCCGGACCTGCTGCCGATTCGGCTATCGACGGAAACGATTGAAGCGACGCGGCAGTCCTTGGCGGAGTTTCCCGCCGTCGCCCGAAAGCGACTTCAATCGCAATACGAAATCAAGCCTTACGATGCCGATGTGATCGTCAACCAAGGACGTGGCGTCGTCGAATACTTTGAGACCGTCGCCACAAAGAGCGGAGACGCAAAGCGAGCCAGTTCCTGGATTCAGCAGGACATCCTGCGAACGATGAAGGAGAGCGAACAGACGATCGCGGATTTTCCCGTCGCGGCGGAAACATTGGGGGAACTTCTGAGCGAGGTGTCCGCCGGCAAGCTCGACAACGCACGCGCACGCGATATCTTTCAGCATCTCCTGCAAGAAGGCGGGACCCTCGATTCCGCGATCAAGGCTTTGGGGATCACGTCGGTCGATGCCGGTGAAATCGAAGCATTGTGTCGAGAATTGCTCGATGCCAACCCACAAGTCGTCGAAGATGTTCGTGCGGGCAAAATGCAAGCCATCGGCTCTCTGATTGGTCAGGCGAAAAAGAAGAACCCAAACGCAAACCCCCAACAGGTGCGCGAGATATGCTTGAAGCTGATCCAGCAGTCGACATGAACCGAGGCATGTCCACCATCACGTTGCTCACGGACTTTGGCGTTTCCAGTCCCTACATCGCTCAGATGAAAGGGGTTCTCGTTGCCCGGGTACCGAACGTTCGACTGATCGATCTGACACATTCGGTTGCCCCGCAAAGAGTGCTTGCAGGCGCGATAACATTGCTGGATCTCGCACCCTGGTTTCCGCCGGGAACGATTCACGTCGGCGTCGTCGATCCAGGTGTCGGAACCGAACGAAGAATTCTTGCCGCATCCGTGGGTGATTGGCACTTCGTCCTGCCCGACAACGGACTGCTTTCGCCGATCGCGGAACGATTCAACGTCCATCAGATTGTTTCATTGAACAAACCCGAATTCTGGCTTCCGTCGGTCAGCAACACGTTTCATGGTCGCGATATCATGTCCCCCGTGGCCGCCGCGATCGCGAACGGTATTCCGCTGGAACAACTCGGCGAACCAGTAAGCAACCTGAAAAAAGTTGTGTTGCCCGAGCCGACGGTTGAAGCCGGGATCACTCGTGGAGAAGTACTCTATGTCGATTCATTCGGCAACCTCGTAACGAACATCATGGCGGAGCAGGTTGAATGCGGTGAGACGTTTACGATCGGCGGCCAGCAAGTTTCGGGATTGGTCTACAGTTATGGCAATCGCAATCCAGGCGAACTGATCGCATTGATTGGGTCATCGTCGCGTCTGGAGTTTGCGATCGTCGACGGCAACGCCGCCGCGCGACTTGGGACGGCGGTCGGAGCGGAAGTTGTCGTTAGTCCTTCGTCACCGAGCCGATAAAAGGCTGACCCTGAAATGCACGGTCATGGCCGTACTCGCGAATAGAGCTGGCGACGACGTCCGTATCATCGCAATTCGGTTTTCTGAGTTTGGGAAAAGCTTCGTGCAAACTTCGGATCACGACGCGGAACTGCTTGAAGAGATCGATTTATCTCAGGAGTCGCATGATTGCATTGAAGATCGTCGGGGCGGGCACCGGCCGGTAGCAATTTCAATGTCGTGATGATCTCTCGCTGCTCCCATTCCATTGAGGACTTGACCTTTTTCTGAAAAAATTGCAACAACTCAGTTTCTCCACTCCGGCGATCACGTCCTCATTTCTAGTGGTTTATCAGCATTGAATTTAGGGCAGACCGACTTTGAGTTTGCAGCGAGCATCATCGTTTTCATTTTCCCAGTCAACGCCGCGCGTTGTGTTGAGTTGAGTTGATGTCGATTGACCACGGACCGATCTCTCGTTTCCGATCTAAAGCTCGCCGATAGCGTCCAGACATACAATGTCGTGTCATGCTGGTCAGTTCATTCTCCGCAATATTGAGCCAACTACCATGTTTGGGTGTGCTTAACAAAATTGATGCGACGCTCGTAGTTCGCGGCGGTCTGGCGAGAAGGCTTCGTAGAAGGCACCCATCGTATGCGTATTTATACGTCGAGTCGTCAGAAAGAGGTGATTCGCGCTTCATTTTCAGCACGAAGGCATCATTCCGGACCACGCACGATATAAATTGTCTGAACCAAAGGAATCTGTTCACAGTCCGCATCTTGTCGAGCAACAAAACAGCGTGACTCCTGACAACGTTGTCTTGTCCTGCCTACATGTAGGTCGGCCCGTCCTCGGGTCGACCGATGTGCTCTCCAGTGGCAAGTCGGCAAGACAGCTCCGATAGACGTGATCGAAGCTGCTTTGCGTTGGTGATGTTGGTCGGCGTATTGGCTGACCTGAGGACAGCGACGGTCTTTAATTTTGTCAACTATCAAAACGAAGTATTTTGATATTCTTTTCACGTTGAGTGGGCGATGGTTGGGGGCCAGCCCCCAAACCCCCGGGATTTTTTTAGGCATGGCGATGGTGTTCAATGATGGTTGATTTTCCAACTGCGCAGCACTAAAATAGCGGCGTCTGGTGAAACATAACGAAGCCATGTGGGGACACAACTTCTTGAGGGATAGCCAGGCCGATGGTGCGTCAATGACTCACTTCTTTGAACGCCGTCAAGTGCTCTCTTGGCGGTGTTCGTTATGATTACTTCGATGTCTGTGCTGCAGTCGTGTCAACCCACAGTTCGTCGTTGCGGATCAGCAAGTTCATGATCGTCAGCAGCTTTCGCATGCAGGCAACGAGGGCTAACTTCTTCCGGTTTGCCCTGTGATAACAGGCGTTGGTAAAACGTTTTGATATGAGGGTTGTAACGGTTGCTACAAACGTTGCCATGTAACACTCGACGGACACTACTGCGACCGCCTGTTGTCCTTCGCTTACCGGACTTCAGGCCCGAATCGTCGTTCATCGGCGCTACCCAACAGCTTGAATATCTGCTGACGGTTAAGCGAACCAAGTTCTGGTAACTCCACCAATGCAGGTGCTGATCGTAACCTGCCAACGCCTCTTACGGAGTCGAGAATCTCGATTCGACGTGCATTGTTGGTATCGAAGCGACCGCCTTGGCGATGTGATCATCAACCGATTTTTGCTGCTTTTGCAAGTTTTTTAGCGACTGCCGGATCAGCTTTTGTATCTCCTTGTCGGACGTTTGCTGAACACGATTGTTCTCTTGCGTGATCAGATCCAGAAGCTGTCGACGCCGCGTAACGAGTGCTTCAAGCTTCTTCTCGGTATCCGATTTGGCAACGTGCGGTTTCGGATTAACGACTTGGCCGTAGTAAGCAATGCACATCGCATCAATGGGATCCGTTTTCGCATCGCGTCCGATCCCTTTGGCAAAGTCACGCACGCGTCTTGGATTGACCACCGCGACACGGCATTCTTCACCCAGTGCAACAATTCAACCAGCAAACTTTCGTATCCACCGTCGCTTCAAGCACGACAAGAGTTTGGGCTTTGTCTTGAATCTTCTGAATCAACAGTTTGGTGATTTGCTCCTTTGCGTTCTCGATTTCAACACTTGGTCATGGAACTCTGCAACATCAGGCTTCGCTTTGGAGACATCAACACCTACCACACACGAGTAATCATTCTGAGTCATTTCTGTTTGTTTCCCAGCCTAGTAAAATGCGAACTTGCCTGAGCAGTTCCGGCGACGGTTCGGGTTAAAAAATGAACGGCTGGCGATCAAGCTGTCCTACGGTCTCAAGTACCAAGGCCATGACGATCTACCAACCGTTTGCCGCTCCCTAATGCATTGGGGAGCGGCGACTTTTAGAATTAGCCAGACGATCGATTCAATCAGATTTCGGATGCGTTTACGGCTCTCCTGATAGATACTAGGCCTGCCTACATGTAGGTCGGCCCGTCCCCATCGACCGATGCGGCTCACTCCAGTGGCAGAACGGCAAGACAGCTCCGATAGGCGCGATCGACGCTGCCGTGCGTTGAGTGATGCTAATCGGCCTATTGGCTGATCTGAGGACAGGAAGCTGCCCAAAATTTGGGGCTGCGGCGTCTACGGCGTTCCACAAGTTTCTGTACTTATCTAAGGGATAAATCTTGGTGGCGACGCGATTGGAGGCTGCAAAGCTCCGGGTAATCCCCTCTCGCCACTGCTTGACGTGCTTGATCCGATGCCAAACAACCACTCGATCACTTCGGTGCTCGAAGTCAATCATTCCTTGCAACTCACCCGTTGGGCCATCTGATCCAAAGACAAGGCTGGAACAATACAGCTCGCAACTTTTTGTTGATCGGCAGCGCGAAGATCCTTCAAACGCAACCGGCATCGAACAAACCCGAAGTGAGCGTAAACAACTGAATGGTTGGACAGAAAATCCTAAATTTGGAAAGCTCCAAATCTGCCACAACCCCAAATATTGCGCAGGTCAGCGTCAAGGCGTTCACTTCTTCAATTCATTTGCTTTTCTTGACGAATCTTTATCAATGATGAACGCAAGTGATGTTATACCGTGCATGGTCGGGAATGATGCTTTTGCATTTCATGAAGCGAATCACCGCATTTTCGGCAATGCGACGCATATTTCGGATCGGACACGGTATAATCGTGATCACTTCCCTCGCAACCTTTTGAAGACTTCGTGGAATTTCAAGATGCAAGCACTCAACCTTAACCGACGATCTTTGTTACGCGGTGCCGGCGTTGCGGTGGCCTTGCCGTCGCTGGGGGCGATGTTTCCTCGCCGGTCATGGGCTGCCGGGGCGTCACCTTCGGTACCCGCCCGGATGTTGGTCGCACATTTCGGCACCGGCATGAATATTCGTCGGTTCTTTCCCGCTGAATCTGGGCCCGAATGCGATCTGCCGCAAATCGTCAAACCGCTCGAATCGTTCCGCAAGCGGATGACCATCATCTCAGGTTTGCAATTGCAACATGGTGGAGGACACACGGGGGACTACAGTTTTCTGACCGGCACCGAAGGATGGACTTCGGCTGGAATTAAAGGGGGGATCTCCGCCGATCAAATTGTTGCAAAACAGATCGGTCATGCGACGCGATTCCCTTCATTGCAATTGAGTATCGCGCGAGGAACGAATTACGGCAAACAAGGATTGGCGACCCTTTCGTGGAGCGAGAACGGTATACCTTTGGCGGCGGAGAACGATCCGCATGTCATGTTCAATCGACTTTTTCAGATCGATGACGCGCGGGAAGCGAAGCGGCGTGATGAAGGTTTCCGTCGTCGTGGCAGCATTCTCGATCTCGTGCGGGAGCAGGCTCGGTCGCTTCAGCGTGGTGTCGGCAAGGAAGACGCTCGGAAGCTTGATGAATACTTCACGTCGGTTCGCGAAGTGGAAAGTCAGTTGCAACGCGACATTGATTGGTCGGTCCGTCCCAAGCCACAGCCCGAACTGACGGGCATTGGCGACTATTCACGATCTTTGACGCCTGAATCTCCCGAATTCGATTATGTCCGCTATCAGAAGCTGATGTACGACCTGATCGCGTTGGCGCTAAAGACCGACTCGACACGGGTGATCACGTACAACGTTCGCCAAGAACTTGCCGGCGGTACATTCGCAGCGCACGGTGTGTCCAAGGGATTCCATTCGCTGACGCACCACAACAACGATCCGAAGAACCTGGACGAACTCGCGCAGGTCGACGAGATCAACATGCGCTTCTGGAATGCATTTCTGCAACGGCTTGATGGCATCGAGGAGGCGGACGGACGCAGCTTGCTCGATCACACGGTGCTTGCGTTTTCCAGCAGCGCCGGCATGGATCATTCGCGCGACAAGTTGCCGACGATTATGTTCGGTGGTGAAGCGTTGGGATTGAAACATCAAACGCATTTAGTCTTACCAGCGGAAACACCCTTGGCGAACGTCTGGCACACGATGGTTGACCGCGTCGGCGTGAAGCTTGATCGACTGCAAGACAGCACCGGCGTGATCTCGGAATTGGTCTGATGCCCGCAATGCCTTGCATGTATCCCACGCATGTCGCGACACTTTTGTTATCGCTCAGCTGCATTGGCGCTGTCGCGTTGGCTCAACCTTCCGGACCCTCGGAAGTCCGTGATGGTGTCGGTCAGACGTATCGTTTGATACCCGCGGCGCATTTTGAAATGGGATCAAGCGACCCGACGGACTTTCGGTATGATCATGTCAATCGCCCGGCTGACGATGCGCGTCCGTGGGTTGCCGTAATCTTGACGCATCCTTATTACATGGCGACGACCGAAGTGACCGTGGGTCAGTTCCGTCGGTTCGTGGAAGCGACGGGACATGTAACAACCGCCGAGAAGGAAGAAAAGGCTGCGGGGATCGTCGGTTGGCAGCCAGTCGCCGACGAGAAGGGACGTCCCGAGCGATCGTTTGCGGTCGACAAATCGTTCACTTGGCGAAACCCTGGTTACTCGCAAACGGATGAACATCCGGTCGTCGGCGTCAGCCACGACGATGCGGTCGCGTATTGTCAATGGCTCAGCAAACTGGATGGTGCCGAGTATCAACTGCCGACGGAAGCTCAGTGGGAACATGCCTGTCGCGCTGGAACGACGACACACTTCTCGTTCGGCGATCAGTATCGAAGCGTCTTTCAACAACATGCGAACTTCGCCGATACGGATTTGGAGAAACACGCGGCTGGTCGCGCGGTGATGCAATGGCTATTTGATGCGGCCACGGAACCGGGGGACGGACATGCATTCACCGCTCCGGTGGGGAGCTATCGCCCGAATGCTTTCGGTTTGCATGACATGCACGGCAATGTGTGGGAATGGTGTCGCGATTCGTATCTGGACACTTTCTACCAGCAGTTCGACCGCAAGAATCGGCAGGAGCTGCGTCCACGAGCGATCGATCCGATTTGTACGGAGAAATGGAATCAGCACGGCTTATGGCAAGTCATTCGTGGTGGATCGTGGTATCTGTCGCCGATGCAATGTCGCAGCGGCACGCGAGGTGTTTTTAACGCCAAAGATGCGGCGTGTTATCTCGGGTTTCGCGTCTGTCGAGAAGTTCCATCGTCGATGAAGCAACAGGCGATCGATGATCACCAGCGATCGGAGAACGCGTTGAAGTCGTTGTCAACGATGGCGGCCCAGATCCGCGAATATGATGATATGGTCTTGAGGATCGACATCGCGGCGGAACGTTTGGGAGACGACGTGGTGCAACATCTTCGTGACCTGAATTACGCTTTCGACGTCTCCATCCGGCCGCCGGGGAATTTGCAATGTGAATCGTTGGCAACCTTTGCGGAATTGGAGCACATGGTTGGGCTTGGGTTGGCGACCTATTGTCCGGACATTGACGAGCAGACATTTGCGATGCTGGCCAATCATCCCCAACTGCGACGGCTCCAGCTCACCGGCAGCGGTTCGCTGACCGACGCTCACGTGTTTCCGTTCTTGGAGGAATGCGAAGCACTGAGCGACCTCCATCTTCATGGGGAAGGAATCACCGACGACGGACTGCTTCGATTGCCGAAACTTCAGCACTTGCGTGGGCTGCATGTCGGGGGAACATCGGTCACGGGGAGATCGCTGTCGCGGTTTAAGGGTTCGCCATTGGAGACGGTGACGTTGGAAAAGCTTTCCGACGAAGGAGCAAGCGCGCTGGCAAACTTTCCCCTGATCCGACAACTGCACACCTCGCAAGCCACCATCAGCGCGGCGGGGCTCGATTCGATCGCCTCGCTTCCCAAGCTCAGCAATTTGTCGCTGTCGAATTGTCAGACACTTGATGACCAGGATCTTGCGTTACTCGGCAAAGCGGGCAGACTTCAACAACTGCAGTTGCAACGGACGGCGGCGGGGGACGCCACCGCGTTGGCGCTGATTGATGTGTTGTCGCTGAGGAATCTGCAGCTTGGGAGCCACAACCTGACCGACCGAGGAGTGGCCGCCATTTGTCAAATCGTATCGCTGCATGATTTGATCATCACCGCCGACGCGGACCGCATCAGCAACCGAGGATTTGACGATCTGTGGCGGTTGGTCAACTTGCGTCGATTATCGATCGAAACCTCTGGAATTGATGAGGAGGCGCTCGCTTCGATCCGAGAATTGCCTGAATTGCAGCAGCTCACGTTGCCCAAGGATTCCGTATCGAGCGATTGGATCGACCGGCTGCAAGAGGATCGACCAACATTGAAGGTGAACCTGCGATGATCCGCCAACCTGTCCATCGATTATACCGTGCGTGGTCTGGAATGATGCTTTTGCATTTAATGAAGCGAATCACCTCATTTTCGGCCACGCGACGTTTAAGCCGTGCGTGGCCCGCGATATGGATGGCCTGTGTCTTGTGGACGGGTTTCCCTCTCGCGGGAACGGACGCGGACGACATCTATCACGACAAGATTCAACCGTTCTTGAAGGGGCATTGCCAGCGCTGCCATAACGCCGAACGTGCCGAAGGTGATTTGCGATTGGATAATCTTGCAGCCGATTTCGTGAACCGCCCGGCAGCGGATCATTGGATCGAGGTGCTTGATCGCATTCATTTGGGCGAGATGCCTCCCGAAGGAGAACCCAAGCCAACGGCGGAACAACTTAGCGAGGTCACCGATTGGATCACACGGCAGCTCGCCGATGTCCGACATCGAAAGGAAAGCAGCGGTGGACGCGTGCTGTTGCGACGGTTGACTCGACTCGAGTACGCCAACAGCGTCCGCGATTTATTGCATGTGGAGTTCATTAAAGGTGAAGGACCAATCGATCGCTTGCCTCCCGATGGTTCGATTCGGGGATTTGACCGCAACAGCAATGCATTACTGGTCGATCCTTCCTTGATGAACTCGTATTTCGAGGTGGCTTCGCAGATTGCGGATCGCGCGATTCGTTTCCGTCCACCGTTGGTTCCGCAGCGCACCGTACGGTTTGAATATCGCGATATCGTCGATTCGGCGATGAAATATCAAATCGATGAACGCAGCGCCTATCTTGACGGCGATACGCTGGTCGTGATGCAGGGGGCTGCGCGATCATTCGCGAAACTGCGTCATCCGTTTAACGACATGGAGGTTCCGGTCACGGGACGTTATCGCGTCCGCATCCAAGCGGCGGCCGATCGGGGCGAGTCGGATGATCCGGTCTACATGCGTGTGCAGCAAGGAGCGGATGACAACATCGCTCAATTCCGTGTCGACGCACGCCCCGGGTCCCCCGAAGTCTATAGCTTTGAAACGGTCCGCGACGCCCTTCTGCAGGGCGAGTATCAAGTCGCCATTGTTCATGGAACCGAGTTTTCGACGTACGTTGGCAGTCGTGGTCAGCAAGCTCGTGACGCCGATGAACGATTGCAACGCGGAGAGATCGAAGCGGCAACCACCGATAAGGCCCGGCTTCGCGCCCAGGGAGAGGATTTCGCTGGAGCAATGAAGCTTGATGTGCTCGACCTCTCCAAGCTTCCCAAGTTGCGGCTCGATTGGATCGAGGTTACCGGACCACTGCAAGGCGATTACCCGCCCCAAAGCATGACAAGCTTCTTCCCTCAAGGCTGGTCAACCGACAAGCAATATATTGAGATGGTCACCAGCGCGTTTGCGCGTTTCCTGCCACGCGCCTATCGTCGACCCGTCACACGGTCGGAACTTGATGAGGTCGTGCAACTCGTTCAGCGAGAGTTGTATCAAGACGTGCCGTTTGAAACCGCTGTCAAAACCGGCATCATCGCGACACTGTGTTCGCCGAAGTTCTTGTATCTTTATGAACCTGGTTTGCCGAATCTGCAAACGCGTCGACTGAATGATTTTGAGTTGGCTTCGCGGCTGAGTTACTTCTTGTGGAGCAGCAAACCGGATGATTCATTGTTGCGGCGGGCGATTGAGAAAAAGCTTTCCGATAAGAAAGTCCTGCTCGCCGAAGTCGATCGCTTGCTGGCGGATGATCGCATGGCGGGCTTTCTGGAAGGGTTTGTTCGACAATGGTTGAAGATCGATGAATTCGATCGCTTCCCACCCGACGAAGCAATCTTCCCCGACTACTATCAAACGCATCTTGTCGGTTTGAGTGACGACCTGCTGATGCAACCCGTGGCGATGGTGAGGGAAATACTGACAAAAGACGAATCGCTGCTGTCTCTGCTGGATTCCGATTGGTCCATGCTCAACGAACGCTTGGCCGCATTTTACGGAATCGAGGATGTGCAAGGCGAAGCGATGCGGCGCGTGACGCTTCCTCGGGAGAACGATTCCGCTTCGATTCGAGGCGGCTTGCTCGGCATGGCGGGCATTCATCGATGGGGAAGCGATGGCAGTCGTACGAAGCCCGTTGATCGCGGCAAGTACATCTTGGATGTCTTGTTTAACGATCCTCCGCCACCGCCGCCTCCCAACGCGGGAGAGATCGAACCGAATATTCGTGGTGAAAAACTGACCGTTTCGGAACGTTTAGCCTTGCACCGAGAACAAGCGACATGCAACAACTGTCATCGTCGAATCGATCCCTACGGCTTGGCGTTGGAAAACTTTAACGTGATTGGACAATGGCGAACTCACGCCGATGGCGAGAAGCCGCTGTCACGATGGGGCGACGACCGACCGGAAATTGTGATTGGCGGAAGGCTTCCAAGTGGCGAGGAGTACGACAGTTTTGAATCCTTCAAACGGTTGCTTGTCGAACAGGACGAACGTTTCTTGCGTGGCCTCACGGAAAAATTGTTGATGTATGCGCTCGCTCGAACGATCGAGCCGGCTGATCGTCCTGTGATCGAGCAAGCCGTTAATGACTGTCGCGAGAACGGTTACACCTTGCGATCGATTATCAAGACGATTGTTGCATCGGAGCCCTTCGCACAGAAATGAGCATGCGAACGATTTTGCAAAACAGCCTGTGTACGCACTGCGCTCATGTCCGAGAGATTGTCTCAGGCAAAGGCTCGCGTTTCCTGATGTGTACGCGCGGTCTAACCGATTCGCGTTTCGCAAAGTACCCGCATCAGCCGATCGCAAGCTGCGTCGGTTACGTAGAAACGAAAACTTCATTGCCGGAAGAGCATTCGCGGAACGCCAATTCGAGTCTCCCTTTTTCTTCAAACCCAGTTGATTGAAGCATGATTGATCTTCGTAGCGACACCGTAACGCGACCGACCGCAGCGATGCGGCAGGCGATGGCTCATGCCGACGTCGGCGACGATGTCATCGACATCGATCCCACCGTTCGCCGTTTGGAAGAACGAACGGCGGAAGTGCTTGGCACCGAGGCGGCGATCTTTATGCCCAGCGGTTCGATGACCAATCAGGTTGGGATTCGGGTTCACTGCGGGCGAGGGGACGAGTTCATCTGTGAAGCGAATTGCCACGTTTACACGTATGAACAAGGGGCCTACGCGCAACTCAGCGGAATTGCGACGCGGACGGTGGAAGGGGAATCCGGCGTCATGCGATTGGATCAGTTGCGAGATCTGATTCGCCCCGAGAACGATCATTCCGTGCGCACACGTCTGATCGCATTGGAGAACACGCACAATCGGGGTGGCGGGCGCATCTTGCCGTTTGACGAAGTTCAGTCGATCTGCGCGTGGGCTCATGCGAATGGATTGCGGAGGCATCTCGATGGTGCTCGACTTTGGAACGCTGCTGTCGCAAGTGGCGTCGACGAAGCGTCGTGGTCGGCGCACTTTGATTCGATCAGCGTCTGCTTCAGTAAGGGGCTGGGGGCTCCAGTCGGCTCATGTCTGGCTGGCGGCAGGGACTTCATCCGTGAAGCAAGACGCGGACGGAAACTTTTCGGTGGCGGAATGCGACAAGCGGGCATCATTGCGGCCGGAGCGTTATACGCCCTCGAACATCATCGCTCACGTCTGGCGGATGATCACGAACATGCTCAGCTTCTGGCGCGAACGATCGACGAAACTCCGAACATTCGACTTCAGGCCGCGCCGGTCGACACAAATATTGTCGTCTTTGAAGTCGATCCGCAGTGGGGAACCCCGAAGCAGTTCGTCCAAGAACTTGCCGATCTTGGGCTGGCCGTGATGCCATTCGGCCCCCGGGGAATTCGCATGGTGACGCATCTGGATGTCAATCGCCAACAAATTGGTAAGGCTTGCGACATGTTGCGTGTCGTCGCCAGGTTGAACTCCGTAAGCGTTGCCACTTGATGGCTAGTGTTGCCTTGGACGATCGGAACCTTCACACGGAGAATCATGCATCACAGGGGAAGCCTGCCGATTGGAAGGCGTATCTGGCGGCCGCGATTGTCTTTCTTGCGGCTTGCTTCCTCCGCCTTCCATCCTGTTTGGAAAGCCTGTGGGTTGACGAGTTGCACAGCACATGGACGATTTGGGGTGCGTTAAGTGATGTGGCCCCGCGCGCCCGCATGGGCAATCAGACGCCCTATTTCTTTTGGCTGTTGTGGTGCTGGCAACAAATTTTCGGAGCAACCGAAATCGCATTGCGATCGGTTTCGGTGATCTTCGTCGCCGGCGGTTGCAGCGCCCTTGTTTTGGGTTCCTATCGATGGCGAGGCGATCTTTTGCCGGGTGTTCTGGCGGCTTTGATTTTGACGGTGGAGAAGAATGGTCTTTTCTTCGGTACGGAATTAAGGCCCTATGGACTCGTGATCTGCTTATCGTCCGTCTTGTTAATGTTTGCGTACCAACGCCTGCATGGTCGCGGGATTGTTGCCCACGTCGGATTCATATCAACTGCATGCTTGTTGTTCTTGATTCATTACACTGCGGCATTGCTCGTTGTCGGAGTCACATGCGGAATCGTTCTGCCGTCGATTTGGACGAGCCTCCGTCGTCGAAGCCTCCCTCGCTTCGAAAACCGAAAGCTTTGGAGAATCGACGTGGCGCTCGTTCTAACGGCGGCGGTGATTGTGCTGGTCTTGGAGCATGCGGCGATCAACGACCTTTGGCAGCGGCGGCAACAGTGGGAGGCTTTTGCATTGCCGCGAGCGATCCGTTCCGAACAACCCTTGACCGTGAATGCCGCGCATTTCGTAAAGGACTTCCGTTCGATGTGGGGATGGACGCCGATGCTGGTGCTGCCGTCGGGGCTGCTGATATTGTGCCGACTGTTCGGTCAACCGCTGCAATGGCGGCGGTGGTTGCCCGCGGTCGCGGTCGCCTTGCTGGTCACTCTGTTGGCCTATGGGCTCTCGATCTTTGAGATCGCCGCGTTATGGCATCGACGATACATCATCGGAGCGCTGCCGGTCTTGGCGTGGGGCTCGGCGGAGCTTTGGGTCGCTGTTGCCCAGGGAGTTCGCTCCATTCTCCGAAAGCGAGCCACCATTCGGCGGTTTCTCCATGCAAGCGTGTTCGTGCTGGCGGTCGGATCGGTCGTGATTGGTCAGGGAACCGCACAAAAGATCGTGTATGGTGATCTGGTCCTTGTGCATCGTTTCGAGGATTGGCGGGCCGCGACGACATGGATTCAAGAGCATCAAGGCGACTGGGAAGGCGTGCTTGTTTACGCTGGATTCATCGAAGACGCATTGCTGGAAAGACCTCATGCCTTTTCATCGGAGCGACAATGGGAACGCTTTCAATCATACTTATGCTCCCCGGCAAACAACATGTATCACGTGAACCATCCGATCGCCTCGTCGGCGAACTTGCCCAAACAGATTGCCGAACAATGGACCGAATCCTTTGCAAACCCGTCCGCGAAGCCAGCCCGCTGGTGGATCGGACGTGTCTCGTGGCAGCGTCATCGACTTATTGAACGCGACCTACCGGCATGGCTGCGACTGCTCATGAAGGGACAACCGCAAGCTGCCGCCGACACCGGAGACGAAGTGTTGGAGATCGCGAGATTCGGTCAGGTTTCGGTTGTCCATTGGGTCGGCGATTGAAAACAGCGAGGTCCCGCGTGTCGATCATTGCTCGGGAGGCCCTTGTTGAAACGCTTGCAGCCACTGGGCTTTGATCGCTCCGCCGATATCCCCTTTCGCCTGATTCTCCTGAATGGTTTCGCCCCAGTAGAAACTGAACCATCCATCGCAGAAATCGCTCGACTGACGAACAAACCGCATCAGCTCTTCCGTGCCGCACTTCAATGGAAACATTTCCTCAACGACCAATGGCTTGCCGACGTCGTAGACCTTCAACGCGTTCAAAGCCTGATCGACTTCGCCGCTTTTGGGATAAAAATGAACACTCACGAAGTCGAGCGATCGGCCAACTTGAGGATCGTGAAACAGCGGCTTGGCACCTTTGAAAACATGGGCCCAAGGAATCACGCCGACGGTTATCAGGTGACGGTCATCGACCTTCCGAATGCTTTCGGTTAACTGTTCGATCCACCGCGAAGCGATCTCCTGACGGGTGCGACCTTCGAGCTTTAAAGCGATTCTTTGGACGAAGTGCTTTCCGCCCAATTCCCCCGCCAGCCAACCGTCTCGCGTATCGCCGCCGGCGATTACCGGTTCGTTCATCAGATCGTAACAGAACACGGATGCGTGCCCTCGGCAGACCAAAGCGATTTCGCGCCAGAAGGTCGCTTGCACTTTCCACCGATCCGATTCGTCCAGCGCGTCGTACCAGGCGGGAACATCGGACTTGTGATAACAACCCAAGCCCGTGAGATTAAGATAGAGCCCCGATTCGTTGGCTAACGTGATTAGATCGGCGAGCTTATCAAGATGAACGCGATTCGCTTGGTCAGCCTGTTTCATAAACCGCCCCAATTGCAAATGAACGCGAACGACGTTCGCACCCAGGGCTTTGATCTCCGCGAAGTCTTCGACAACCGTCGGCCACTGGTCAACCCAATAATCCTCGATCAGACGGCCCGATCCGTCATGATCATAGTTGACACCCCAGGGAACGAAGCGCTCGCCCGATTCAGCCATTACGAAATGCGAGCGATCAGCGGAAACGGCGATCCAAGGCATTTCTTCGGCGACCGCCATTGACGACGCAATGGCAACGAGGCAGAACGCGACAGCTCGATGGAACATTTCGAGGACCTCTTTCCGTGCGATGGGCTGGCAATTGGGTGACGAGGTCGCGCGGTGGACTTTCCAACGGCGTTTGCTAGGACGAATATCGTTGATATCGAACCTCGCCACCGACAATTGCGTGGGTTGCTTGACCATACAATTGTACACCCTGCCAGGGGGTGCTGTTGCTGCGCGACTGGAATTGGTCGGGGTCCACCGTCCAGCCGACATCGGGGTCGATGATCACGATGTCGGCGGGGGAGCCGATTTTCAGGTTTCCCCCAGCGACGCCCGCCACTTCCGCGGGCTTGGTCGACAAACGAGCAATCGCGTCGGACCAAGTCAACAAGCCTGGACGAATCAGATCGGTATTGATCGAGGCCAAAGTCGATTCCAGGCTGACCATTCCAAACGGGGCCTGATCGAGATCGTTGACTTTCTTTTCGCGCGCGCGGGGCGTGTGCCCGGTTGAAATGCAGTCGATCGTTCCGTCGATCAGCGCTTCGCGACAGGCTTCAATGTGACGATCATTTCGCAACGGTGGCCTCACCTTGAACCGAGCGTCAAACGATTCGAGTTCGCGATCGGTCATGGATGAAAGGGTGTGCGGCCACACGCTAGCCGAAATCTTGATGCTGCGTTGCTTGGCGCGGCGGATCAGTTCGACGCCTTGCAGGGTGCTGATCGGGCCTATATGCAGTCGACCGCCAGTCGCTTCGACCAGTCGTAGATCTCGGGCGACAGCCAAGTCTTCGGTTTCGGTGGGCAATCCCTGAAGCCCTAGAATTGTCGAGACGCGACCTTCGTGCATAACCCCCGTCCCGGTCAATTCGGGGACTAATGGAAGGTCATAGATTGGCAGGTCCAACATGTGACAATACTCGAGGGACTTCTTCAGCAAAGCACTGTTGAACGTTGGTCGGGGCGCGTCGCTGAAGCCGACCGCGCCGGCTTCGGCCAGCAACCCGAGTTCGGCCATGTCGACACCTTCGCGACCTCTGCTGAGACAAGCGATCACATGAATTCGACAAGTTCGCGCCCGCTGGGCTTTCTGACGAACAAACTCCACCGCGCCGGGAGAGTCGATCGGCGGGTAGGTGTTGGAGGCGCACAAGATCGTCGTGTACCCACCGGCCAGCGCCCCGCCAGACCGCCGCTTTCAATCGTTTCGTCCTCTTCACGACCGGGTTCGCGAAGCTCGGTTCCCAAATCGACGAAGCCGGGAGCCACAATACGACCCGCGCGTTGATCCGTTCCACGTTGGGCGGCAGATCGCCATCATCGGGATTCAAGGCCGCGATCAATCCGCCATTGACGAGCAATCTCGCGACTCGATCAATCGATTGCGAGGGATCCACGATGCGGCCATGTTCGATCAACAATGAAGTCATATTGGCGACGATTCAGCACTTGTTTTCGAGGCACCGGCAAGCAAATAAAGGGCGGCCATTCGAACCGCAATGCCGTTGGTAACTTGTTCCAGAATCACCGAATGCGGTCCATCGGCCACTTCAGGTGTGATTTCGACACCGCGATTGATCGGCCCCGGGGCCATGATCAATATATCCGTCTTGCTGCGTCGCATGCGATCGGCGTTCATCGCGTAAAGGTTCGCATATTCATGCACCGAAGGAAACGGACGGGTTGTCTGTCGTTCGAATTGAATTCTCAGCAGATTCAAGACATCGCAGCGCGGCAGGATCTCGTCGAGACTGTAGGCGACTTCAATATCCAGTTCTCGCCAGCGATGCGAAACAAGCGTCGATGGTCCGCAAACGATTACATGAGCACCGAGCTTTTTCAGCCCCCAGATATTCGATCGCGCGGTGCGGCTGTGCGCGATATCGCCGACCAAGGCAACCGTCAGACCGTCAATGCGTCCACGATGTTGGCGGATGGTCAGAATATCTAGCAGTCCCTGAGTGGGATGTTCGTGAGGACCATCACCCGCATTCATCACCGAGCATTTTAATTCGCGGGCCAGCAGATGCGGAGTTCCAGGCGTTTGATGACGCGTCACCACCCAATCGACACCCATCGCTTCGATGGTCTTCGCCGTATCGATGAACGTCTCTCCCTTGGCGACGCTGCTGCCGGAGGACGAAAACTCGACCGTATCGGCTCCCAAACGCTTTGCCGCCAGGGAGAAGCTGTTTCGAGTTCGCGTACTGTTCTCAAAAAACAGATTGGCGCAGGTCTTCCCCGACAGCAAGGATAACTTCTCGCGACAGTTGTTCGTCGCATCCTTCAGCTTTTGGGCGACATCCAACAGCGTGCGAAGTTCGTCGGCGGTGAGATCCTGCAACCCGAGCAAATGACGGCGCGTCCAAGAGATCGGCAGGTCCAGTATGCTGTCGGACATAAGCGTTGGTCATTCCGCGGTAGACGAAGTCCCATTGGGCGATTACGTCGCACGATCAACTGGAAGACATTGCCGCAAGACAACATCAATCGCGTTCATCATTGACATAGAGCGACCACGTCGCAAGTTCAACTGAAAAACATTTGCGCAAGATAACATCAAACGCGTTCACCATTGACAAAGATTCGGGGCAATTCTAGCGAATGCGATGCCGAAGCGTCAGTAGGCTATCTCCGCGCGGATTAGCCTTGGCTGCGGAAAACCTGGGGGTTGACGAACGATTTTTGCAATAATGAGTACCATGATTTCTGTCCAAGTAGCCGTGTGATGACAGATGCATTCGGTTTTGCAAAGAGGCAACGTCTCGACCGTTTACCTAGCCCAGCCCAGTTGGCCGCTGGCCTGGGAAGATGCACCGGGTGAGCCACGACGGGCCAAAGGCCCAGCCGTTTGCCAAACTCGAAGACAAATTGCCAGGCCTTTGGCCCTCAACTGACCCGTTTCTTCGTCGACCCAGGCATTCCCCTTAGCCTAGACAAACAGATAGTACGTCGATCCAAATCGGGACAAAAGGTAGCGAAGCGAGTTGAAGCCACAAGCCCAAGTTTTGCGCAGCCCACAGCAGAACGAGGGGTTAAACTTTTGGTAAGTTTATTCCTGCCACTCGCCTCATGGCAAAGAACTTACAGATGCGATTGTATTGCCTCAGTTGAATCTGGAGTTTTGTCCTGATCGTGTTATTCTATGGTCCGAAGGAGGACTTTACGATGACTCGATCGCGACGAACATTCACACCCCAAGAAAAAGCCGCAGTCGTCAAGCGGTATCTTATTGACAAAACGCCCGTTTCCGACCTCTGTGATGAACTGGGGCTACAGCCAACTCAGGTGTATCAATGGCAGAAGCAGCTGTTTGACAACGCACACGCGGCGTTTGCCAAGACACAAAAACCACACAAGGACAATGCCAAAGACAAGAAGATCGAGGCCCTGCAAGCCAAGATCCAACTCAAAAACGAAGTCGTTGCCGAGCTTCTACAGGAGCACGTTCAGCTAAAAAAAGAACTTGGGGAGCCATAACTGGAGCGTGGACTCCCCATGACACACGAGACTCCATCGTCGATTACACCAACCACTGGTCTGAGAGAGCTGAAATTCCTGCGACGAAGATCGTCAAGTGGATCGGCATTTCGCAAAGCAAGTATTTCGATTGGAAAAAGCGCTACGGAAAAGTCAACGAGCACAATGGCAAGGTGCCTCGGGACTCCTGGCTGGAAGATTGGGAAAAGCGAGAGATCTTGAAATTTCACTCGGCCAACCCACTGGAGGGTTACCGGCGGCTGACGTTCATGATGCTCGATGCAGACGTCGTGGCGGTGAGTCCGTCAAGCGTCTATCGCGTGCTGCGCGAAGCAGGCGTGATGGATCGCCACAACACGAAGCCCTCGAAAAAAGGCACCGGCTTTGGGCAGCCTTCGAAGGCCCATGCTCACTGGCACGTGGACGTAAGTTACCTGAACATTTGCGGCACGTTTTACTTCATGTGCAGCGTGCTGGACGGATACTCGCGGAGTATCATTCACTGGGAAATCCGCGAAAAAATGGAAGAGGTCGATGTCGAGGTGATCCTGCAACGGGCACGAGAAAAGTACCCTGGAGAGAAGCCTCGCATCATCACCGACAACGGACCGCAGTTTGTCTCACGGGACTTCAAGGAGTTCATTCGGATCGCCGGTATGACGCATGTGAAAACGTCGGCGTACTATCCGCAGAGCAATGGCAAGATCGAGCGTTATCACCGCACGATCAAAGGCGACTGCATTCGCGAAAGGCATATCGAATCGGTCGAAGACGCTCGGCGGATCGTGGCTGACTACGTGACGCATTACAACGAAGTCCGGCTTCACAGTGCTATTGGCTACGTGACGCCGCACACCAAGTTGGCTGGCAAAGAACACGAAGTCTTCGATGCCCGTGATCAAAAACTCGAAGCAGCCCGCGAGGCTCGCCGCCAGCGCCGCCAGCATCAGGCCGCTTGATTGCAACCGCGTAGCGAGGAGGATAAACTGTAACCACTTGGTCGGAGGATAGAGCTCTGGTGAGGACCAACTCGAGCGCCGCGCCAAGTCAAACGTCGAAGGGTGGCGGTGTCGCCTGATGCCGCCCTCTTCCCTTCGATGTTTGCTCAATGCGAAAAACCTGCGCATGGTGTCTCAACGGTTGAGACTACCACGTAACCACTGCCAACTCATACGTTGTGTGCGACGGCGGAATCCCTACTAAGTGGAATAACGACGACCAGCTCAGACTCCAGTTCACACTGAACGAATACAATAGTTACCAAAGCTCAAATGCGCGACTACCAAAGCGTTGTCCGTAGTGGAAGCAGATGGCTCATATGGTGGGCTCCGTTTACGAGTACCGATTGCGTTGTCGCGGTCAGGCCTGGTGCCGTCGGCTGTGCGGCCCTTGGCTGCGGCCAAGGCCAATAATCTGCTTGCCCAGCAGGTGTCGCGGCTGGCGGCTCCGTGTGGTGCCGCATTCGACGCCTGCCCAGGTACTGCGGCGGGTGGAGCAACAAACAAAGTGTGCTCGGCCCCTTTTGGGACATGGGAATCCGCTCAATTGGTGCGTTTACGCAGCGAATGGAACAACTCCACCGGTCCCCTAACGGTTACTTGTGACAAACAAATAAGACGTCTCTGTACTGCAGCTGGGACGTGCCTTTGGGGGCGGCACCTGCCGCTGGATGTGGAACGCGTTCTGACTGTAGGCACTAACTTCGTGTTGAAGGCAGGCTGTTTGCACCTCGTCTCAAATAGGTAAATCGAATGCCTCACGCCGCTATGATCTCCTGCATCTTGATTGTTGCGGCTTCATCCCGATCCCAGCAACTCTGCGGCGAGGATTTGCAGGTGCTGGAAGCTGGGCTTGTACAGTCACAGGCAAATTTTGCGAGGCTTACGTTTCAGTATGAGTCTTCGTTGTCTGAGAACGATGGACAGGCAACTAATACAAAAATATATACAGCGTTTGGGGCGGGCTGGGACAAACTCCAGCTATTGGAAAAAGTGGGAGGTCTTTTCTATGCCAAGTGGTGACAAGAGTCAGATCCTCTCGTTTCTTGCTTTCGACGACAACAAAACCGTGCTTTGCCGGTTTCAATGACACTGAGGCTGAAGGTGCAGATGAAAAAGTGAGAGACAATGAAGCCGAGGATACGTCAGGAAGTCCAAGGCAGCAGCGGTGTTATCTGGGCTGGAAGGGAAAGATGCTCACTTGAATTCCAATTTTTTTGAACAAGTTCTGTTCACGAACTTTGTTAGCGTGAAGCACCTACAGCAGATCGACAAGAGTTATTAACGGAGGAATTGGCCAAGAACATGCGGATCGTTGGTAGTCGCACCGACCGTTCAGAGCATTCCATTAAGAAGTAACTCGTAACGGAACGGTATTTCGGTCGATATTTAGATCAGCCCCTCTGTTTGGTTCGTTTCTTCCGCTCAACTCAGCAATTTGGATGGAAGCGAAATTTATTACGAGTATCAAATTGACGACTTTGGAAAATAGACGGTGTGTTTTATCCGAAGCGTGGATTCGCTCGGCAGGCAGACATCGGCGCAATACCGGCCATTGAATATTCGTTTCAAGTAACGAACGTTAGTCATTTGTCGGAAACGCAATTGAGAGGTGGTTGCCTCAGTTTCCAGCGACACTGGCGTCGCAAATCACATTGATCAAACCGCCGCTTACATACCTCCACTCAATGATAAGGTCGAAAAGGTTATCCGTTACAACCACGATCATGAACGGTCCCGTCGGCATCGAACGTTTTTCATATTGATAAATCTGCTTCTCGCGGTAGCGGCAGTCTCAATTCATTTTTTGGAGAAAACGCCGTTCCCGACGTACTGAGCGAATGAATTAATAGTTATTCCAACTCTCGTTTTTTTGCTCGTAAGAGTAGCCGACATGAAGTTTGTCACTTTCTCGCTTAACTTAACACTGTTGTTATGTGAAATGCAGTTTACTGTGCGAGCAGACGAAGTTTTGATGACCGCAAATGATGAAATGTAGATTGGAATAACGGGTTGAAATACGGTCGAGATGCAGTTTTAACGCTTTGTGTTTTCTGAACAAGGAATGCTCGTTAGATGAAGTTGACGCGATGCTCAATAGCGAAACCATCAGTTCTGTCTGAATCGAAGCGTGCCTTCGGCGTTTTATAAACACATCTTCATTGGAATTCCCTACTGAAAGTCTTTCGCTACTGAAGTGGAAACTTGAACGTAATTACCAGAGTGGTTTCTGCAATTGCTTTGTTGCTAAATAATTCAGGTTCACCGGTGGGCCACTTCGTTCGCGTTGTTGAAATCGATGGTGAAGAATTGCGATATGAGGATGGCTCCTTAATCGGAACGATTTCGATAAGCGAGAATGGGTCAGTAGTAAGTCATTCTCGTTTCGTCACTTGAAGATCGGCGGTTTCGGTATCTCAACGCTTTTATGAGTTTCTTCGATGGACTGTCGATGTCAGGTTGTGGTTCTCACTCGTTGGATGTTGCTTGGCGACGATGCCATCTCCCATCGCCTATTTTCACTTTGCGTCGTTAATCACGCTCCGTTCTGAATGCATTCTTACAATGAAACTAGTCCGTTTGAGTGCTGGGGTGTTGTTGGGATACTGTGCATCTCGTACGCGATCCACTGCGATTTTCATTCCCCAAAAACGGGCGATTGAATGTACGACGCCGCACGTTGATGCAGGAAATGTTTTGATTGGCGAACGTGTTAACGCAAGATTTGTTCTGTCAGATGTGAACACGGAACAAGCAGTGCTGGACGGCTCAAATCGTCGTGTTCATGCATTGCATTGAATTCTCACAGAGTTGTAATACCCGCTGGAGAAGCCTATACCGTGATGGCTTCGTTTGAGGTTTACGCGTCGGCGATCACAATTATTCAATCACCGCTGTTCCCGATTCGCAACACGACACAACGCAAGTATTCACCATAAATTGTCACGGGCAAGCATCTACTCGTTTAAGTCCGTATCATTTTGATATAGGCGATGTGCCAGTCGGCAAGTAGGAGCGACGATTGAATTCCAAGCTCGTCAGCCGGACCGCACGTGACAAAAATCAGTGGTTTGGCGTTTGATTCTAACTGCAAGACGAAGTTCTTTCAATCGATCTTTTTCAAGCATCTCAATCCAGGTGTCGCTCGATTAAAGGTTGTTGCAAACCGTGCGTTCACAACGATTGGACGATTCGACAAGAAACTGGGAAGTGACAAATGGAGAACCCTTAATCGCAAGGATCACCGGCAATTGTGTTCCGCCTATAACGGCATTTCCCACGTCCGTGATAACCGTTAAGTCCAACGATAGGTTATTTCGTTCACGGTTTTCCGTACGCAGTCCGTTTGCACAAGTGCTGAGCTTGAAGGTGTTTTGGAAAGGGCAACTCTGGAACTGATGGCGTCGAAGTCGAGCAGATTCATCGTCATCCAGACGGTTATGGGGTAGATATCGTTTCGTTGACAGATCGTGCGGATTATTGCCTTCACATTCAGTTAGGCTTACAGGATGGAACAGAGGAAGTGGACGTGCAACTTGTCGAACACAGTAGTCACGACTAGAGACGGAACCGGTCGCAGATACCGTTTATCGTTGCCCAACACACCATTTACTATAACTTTCCCCGCTTTTTTCCTTCCCGGGAATGTGGGCTCAACAAAAGTGATTCATGATCGATGCCTTGCTGTTTGTTAACCGTTATCTTGCCCTGCCTAAACGAATCGCGAACGCTCGGCAATTGCGTCGCTCAGATTTCCGTGACACACGAGTTTAGAGACAACAACGCCGAAATCATCGTGGCGGACAATGGCGGTACGGATGGTTCGCAGAGATTGCTTGGGCGGCAGGGGCGAGGTGGTGGATGTGAAGTAGCGGGGGTATGGGGCGGCGCATTGTTGGGTGGGATTGCGGCGGCCAGGGGGAGTTCATCATCATGGGGGATGCCGATGCGAGTTATGATTTCTCGCATATCCTCGCTTTCTGGAAAGCTTGATGGAAGGGTATGATCTTGTCATGGGCAATCGGTTTGCCGGGGGGATCTTGCCTGGTGCGATGCCGCCGCTGCATCGTATCTTGGAAATCCCGTTCTTTTTCGGGAATTAGTGAGTTGCTTTGTTTCGCAGTCCCGTGCGCGTTTTCATTGTGGACTGCGAGGCTTTCGCAAGTCGGCGATCGATAGTTTGAACTTGCGTTGCACGGGGATGGAGTTCGCCAGCGAGATGGTGGTCAAGGCGACGCTGCATGGCCTGAAGATTTGTGAGGTTCCAACGACATTGTCTCCCGATGGACGCGATCGTCCGCCGCATTTGCGTTCATGGCGTGATGGTTGGCGGCATTTGCGGTTCATCTTGCTGTTTAGTCCCGCTGGTTTTGTTCTTTATCCAGGACTTATGCTGATGCTGGTCGGATACTGTACAGTGGCGTGGCTGATTCCTGGCAGCAGGGCGGTTGGTGGAGGTGACTTTGGATGTGCATACGGTGTTGTATAGGGGGATATTGGTATCTGCGCATCATCGTCTCCGGGGGAGTCCACTGTATCCGATGGGTTTGGGGGAAGACGTGGCGATCGGCTATCGATCTGCCGAAAACAACGCTATTGGGCAATGGCGACCCGAAAGTGCCCTCGCTGGCATGGGATGCTTTTGTGGGAGATGACGGGGCCACTGCATGGCATGGCGTTGTTCTGGTTCCGATGTCGTTGTTCGGATGGTTGGGCATCAGTCTGTTGACGCGAACGTCGTCTTTTCGTTGATATTTTGATTGTCGGAAGCTGAGTGTGGGGGAGTTTTCTTCCTGCTGCTGATCAGTCCTTTCTGTGTGGAGGACGTTCCGGGGAGGCTTAAATCATCTCCCGCTGGGCTTACACACCGGCTCGATACGGACTTAGCTTTCTAACGCTTCTGATTGTTGCTTTGGGCAAGTGTTGCTTTGAAGTTTGGCGATCGCGACTGCTGGGTCATATTTCGTCGCGTTCTGAGTCTGTTCCTGGCTCGCGCAATTGTCGCAGCTGCTGAAGTGCAAACGGAGCGATGCGTTGCCGCTAGTCGCGTGGTATGCGTTAATTAGCATTCAGTTCTTTCGACTGTTGACGATCAATCGCGGCCGTTTTGCAACTGTCGATACCCTTGATCCTTGGAGTGGACCTTTGCATGGTGTTTGTGATCATTTCGATGTTGTTTCAGCAGTCGGGATTTCAAAGACGTATGGCGATTGCGGTTGTGATTCTGATGTCGTGTTCCATCCGGTATTGACGCGCGCATCGCTGGCATCAACAATTCGGGCTGCACTTCGACGCAAGGTTTAGAACCTCCATTTCTACAGAGCTGCTGAGGGAAGCCCGATTTGGGGCGATCGAATTGGTGTCTAAGATGCGAAGTCTATCCGTTTTGGATCGCGCTGCGGTTCGTGTGTATCGAATGCGAATCGTGCGATCTGCCCCAGAGATCGATCACTGGTTGTTGGAAAACGATTTGGATGTTGTCGCAACTCACTCGCAAATCAGAAGGACACTATTTGTACCCGGACACCTATCGCTAGCTGCTGGAAGATGAAACTCGATATGAGAAGATTGAAGAAGATGGTTACTATCGATTGTTCCGGAAGACAGCCCGTTGCTGTCTCAGGTGTCTTGAATCAGGCGGATGCAATCACCCTTGCCTTGCGTTACACAGTCAGGTACGAGATCGATGAGTGGCTGTGACTTATGCCTCGGGGCTGGACGTTGAGACGTTGAACTCTTCCTTCACGATACGTCCGTCTTGGAAGTGAAGGATGCGTTGAGCCTCGTTTGGCGACACTTTCGCTGTGAGTAACCATCACAAGTGTGACGGCTTCCTGTTGATACAACTGGGCGGGAATATCCGAGGATCTCGTCAGTGGTCTTGCTGTCCAAGTTGCCCGTCGGTTCATCGGCGAAGATCAATTTGGGGTCGTTGGCCAACGTCGAGCGATGGCGACTCGCTGTCTTTCGCCAACGCTGAGCCGCAATGGGGAGGTGGTGATTAGCGATGACCGATGCCGACGCGTTCGAGCAGTTCGCCGGCGTCGACGTCGTTCAGCGGAACTTCTCGGCAGGCCTTCAAACATAGAATCTGAACGTTCTCAATCGCCGTCAGCGTTGGCAACAGGTAGAACGATTGAAAAACAAATCCCAACTCCGTGCACGAAACCGATCGAGTGAGCCGTGCTGCGGGTAGCGGCTCCCCTCGGTAAAAGAACTTCACCGGATGTCGGTACATCCATCCCACTGAAGCGTACACAGCAGCGTGCTCTTACCGCTGCCGCTGGTACCGCGTGGCCACGTATTCTTCAGCGAAAATTTCGACATCGACGCCTCGCAAAGGCTTCGACATTTCCATTAAGGATAGACCTTTCGCAAGTTTTTGCAGGACAACAGTGGGACGGCATTCGTATGGCTACCGTCTTGCACAACACGCCTTTCGCCGGCGGCCCGACCACGGGGGTCGTCGCCAAAGTTCTTCGCTTCGTCATTCATAACGAAGCCCCTCTGACGGCAGCAGGCGGGAAGCTCGCCAAGCAGGATAAGCGGCACCGACCAGTCCCACCAAGAAGGCGATCAACAGCCCCGCAACCATGACCCAGGGGGCGATGTTTCCACTAAGAAAACCGCTGACTTGGGGAAGCATTGTGATGTAGTGACTGCCCACCAGAGAAACGACAGCGCCCAAGGCGGCACCGACGACGCTCAGGATCACCGATTCACCGACGACCATCGCCATCACGCGACTGCGACGCCATCCCATCGCGCGCAGTACACTGATTTCGCGGACGCGTTCCATGACGCTCATGATCATCGTGTTGAGCATGCCGATGGTGCCCACGCCGATTGCGATCAGCGACGTCACCCATGCCATCGCCCGGGTCAACTTCAACTGGAAGTTGTTGCGAACGTAGTCTTCGGTGGACGATGCGTCCAGGTTCAAACTGTTCCCTTCCGAATCATTCAGACCATCGATTGCGGTGGCAATCCGTTCAATCGCCGCTTCGTCCCCTTTTAATTCAGGATCGACCCGCACGGAGAATCCCGTCACGCTTCCTTCCCGCAGCATCAGGTCTTGTAAACGGGGGAGCAACATCACCGCGGCACCGCGTTTAAGTAACGTGCTGGAATCATAAACTCCGACGACGGTGAATGGCTCCTCTTGAATTTCGATTTGCTCGTCCACTTTGGCTCCCATCTTATCGGCCAACGCCCGACCCAACAGAACGGCATCCTTATCGTCCGCTTTCAGCATCCGACCCTCTTCAAGTTGAAGGTCATCGAAGGCAAACGTTCCGTACCGCCAGCCTTGCAGTAAAACGGGAACTTGATTGCCATCAATGTCCATCGCGATTTGCTCCAACAGTCCCGCGGAAACGTCGTCGACACCGGGAACCGTGTGGATGACATCGGCGATCGATTCGTTCATGTCGCCGGCAATCTGCAGCAATGTTCCTTTGGGTGAAATAACGATGTCGGAGCCTTCGTTCTTGAACGATTGCAAAACGGCGGATTGAAAGTCGTCCGAGACCCCCAACAAAGCAATCGTTGTCGCCACGGCAACGGCGATGCCGCACATCGTCAACAACGAACGGGCCTTGCGTCGCAGCAAGTTTTTCAAAATAAAAGTTGCAAAATTCACTAGGATTCTTTCCAAAGAAGTTTTCTAGTACCCAAGCTCGGCGAGGAACGTTCGTGTAGCCTCCACCATCGCGGTCGGATTTTCCAATGGTGCCAGATGATTCGCTTGGGGAATAACATGTTGCTTGCAATCGGCAAGCCGCGTGCGAAGAAACTCGCTCGTTTTCGTGAACGGCGAATGTTCATCGTACAACGCGAGCACGGGGACGCTAGTCGACGCAATCCGTTCCTCATCCAAGCCAGCAGTGGCAAACGTATCGACACCGGCGGTCGTCCTCGCCAGTCGCACCAAGCTGGACAGCCATCGTTCACCGATCGGACCGAGTTGTTCACGTAAATGTCGACGTTGGTCATCTCCCCAATTTCCGACAACTGAAAAGAGGTAAGGAAAGTCAACCTGCGGGCCGATGTCGGTGTCAACCTGCAACAATGTCTCTCGCAAGCTTTGCCAGACGCTGGCTTGCCCCATGTTTGGTTCCAGTGATCGCAGACCTGGAAAGTACGCGTCCGATAGGATTGCCGCCACCACTCGATCCGGTGCCTCCGTCGCCGTATGGATGGCGACAACGCCACCAAAACTGTGTCCCAACAGAGCGGCCCGTTCGATCTGGAGGTGATCCATCAAACGCCGCAAGTCCGCCGAAATAACGTCGCTGGTGTAGCCATCGGCTGTGATCGAACTGGCCCCGTGACCGCGCATGTCGACGGCGGTCACGCGGTAATTCGCGGCGAGCCCCTCCATCACGCCACCGAACATCCAGATCGACAAGTTGCTCGTAAAGCCGTGCAGCAGGATCACGTCTGGACCGCTTCCGGATTGTTGATAATGGATTTTCAAAGGTGGCAATTCAGCGAACGGCATGCGTCGGTTCCTCTCGTGACGTCACCATGAACCACTTCGGCAACAGTCGACATTGCTTGCATCAGAGGCTTCGATGCAAGAAGTCGACAAGATCACCCACGCTCAGATCCTTTGCGTTGCGAGCGGCCAAGTCCTTCAAGAATGGATTGAAATCGAGTTTCGTTTGAAAATGTTGCTCGAGCGTTTCGCCGAGAACAACCGCATCAATCGATGCAAATCCGAGGTCTTGAAAAAACATCGTTTCTTCATCGATCGGATCGTCATAGGTCCGCCCTTGAAAATCGGACAAGATCTCTTGCAGGTCGGCCAGGATCGCGGTTCGTGATGCCAAAGCAATGCTCCTTCAATAGGATATTCTAATGTGCGTGATCCGAAATGATGCCTTCGCGTTGAATGAAGCGAATCACATCATTTCCGCCCACGCGACGGTTAAGACGACCTTTCGCCCAAGCCAGTTCGATTGGACGCGATTTCGGAAGCGGGTACCGACGTTTCAATCCACCCACCACCGAGCACTCGATCCCCATCGTACACAACGGCGGCTTGTCCTGGGGCGACACCATCGACCGGTTCATCGAAACAGACCCGAAACCGAAGGTCATCGCATCTGGTGACCACGGCGGATTGAGGGGGACCGTTATAACGAATCTGCACGCTACACGCGAACGTCACGTCCGAAGGGGTTTGCAACCAGTTTGCATTCTTGGCGACAAGTCCTCCGCACGCCAAGTCGGACTTCTTGCCGATCACGACCCGACGCGTCGAAGATTCAATACGGACGACAAAATAGGGCTCCCCCATCGCGACCCCGAGACCTTTCCGCTGGCCGATCGTGAACGCCTCAATTCCGGAATGTTGTCCAACGATGTCACCGTCGACCGTAACGACGTCGCCGCTGGTGTCGTGATCGACGACCCGATCGCGGACGAACTGTCCGTGATGACCGCTGGTGACAAAGCAAATTTCTTGGCTGTCGGGTTTGCCCGCCACACGCAGGCCAATCGCTTCGGCCTGCTCGCGGATCCAAGGCTTTTCATAAATCCCGACGGGCAAGAGCATTCGCTTTAGATAATGCGGTTCGATTCCGAACAGGACGTATGATTGATCCTTGCGGTCGTCAATGCCGCGACGCAGGGCGATGCCACCGTCCGCTTCCTCGGTCAAACGTGCGTAGTGTCCCGTCGCGACGTACGTTGCGTCGATGCTGTCAGCGTATTCGAACAGACGTCCGAACTTAATCCAATTGTTGCACTGCACGCATGGATTGGGCGTGCGACCGTTGGCGTACTCATCGACGAAATAATCGATAATGCGACGAAAGTCTTGCTTCAAATTTAAAGCATAGAATGGAATGCCCAGGCGATCCGAAACGCGACGGGCATCGGCGGCGTCCGAGGCACTGCAACATCCTTGTTTATGATCGGCGCGGCCTTGCAGAATCGGCAGAATCGGGGAAGCCGACCCATCCGGCGCGCGACAAACCTCCGCCGATTCGTCGCCATGGCGCATGAAGACACCCACGACTTCATGCCCTTGCTGAAGCAACAAATGCGCTGCGACGCTGCTATCGACACCGCCGCTCATTGCGAGAACAACACGAGCCAAGAAAATCTCCTATCCAAAAAACGAACGTTCGTTGTCCAAAGGGGAACCTTTGCAATCTAGCGCGACTGCGTCGCAAGATCAACTGAAAAACAATGACGCAAGATAACATCTGGCGCGTTCATTATTGATACCTAGAGCGACCACGTCGCAAGATCAACTGAAAAACAATGCCGCAAGATAACATCTGACGCGTTCATTATTGTTAAAAAGCGAATCAACTCCTTTCCGCCCGCGCGACCAACAAAAAGGTCCGTCGGTGAAACGTTTGGCTCGCGGAACGTGGTTCGGTTCGACCGCACATCCATTCTTCAAGCCTATACACGGACCGACCAGCATGCCTATAATTCGGTTCGCGGTTGTCGTTGCTTCGGCTGATCAGTGGCCAGCACGACTGCCTGCGCGACGCATCAATGCGATTCCACGTCATCGTTAAAGATTTGAGAGTGTTATGGAAGGTGATCTAAAACAAAGAGCGGAAGAAATTCGAGAGCGATTGGTCCAGCTCGGAGACTCTCTTTGACTACGCGGGCAAATGCGAACAGATCGCCGAAATTGAAAAACGGATGACGGAACCGGATTTCTGGGGCGATTCGGACGCCGCTCAAGGTGTCGTCACCGAATTGAAGGCTCTCAAGAGCGTTGTCACACCGATTCGCAACAGCCGCAAATCAGCAGCCGATTTGGATGATCTGTTGGAAATGATGGCCGAAGAGCCCAGTTTGGAATCGGATGTGGCCGCCGAAATCAAGCGTCTGGAAACAGCCCTCGACGACCTTGAGTTGCGTGCTTTGCTCAACGGCCCCAACGATAGTGCAAGTTGTATCTTGACGATCAACGCTCGTGATGGCGGTACCGACGCGAACGATTGGGCGGAGATGCTGTTGCGGATGTATTCAGCTTGGGCCGTGAAAAATGATTTCACGATTGAGTTGCTTGATCGCCAAGACAATGAAGAGGCGGGGATCAATCATGCCTCCATTGCCATTCGCGGGCCGTTGGCCTACGGCTATTTGAAGGGGGAGGAGGGAATGCACCGCTTGGTGCGGATCAGCCCGTTCAACAGCGAAGGCAAACGGCAAACCAGTTTCGCCGCCGTATCGGTTTCTCCGGATATCGATACATCGATCGAAATTGAAATCGCCGACAAGGATGTCGAAGAAGACACTTATCGAGCAAGTGGTGCGGGAGGACAACACGTCAATAAGACGGACAGCCGCCATTCGCTTGACTCACTTGCCGACCGGTGTCGTCGTTCAATGTCAGAATCAGCGCAGTCAACATCAAAACCGGGCGACGGCCTGGAAGATGCTGCGCGCGAAACTGGCGCGTATCGAAGAGGAACGCCGCGAAGCGGAAGAGGCATCCAAGTATGCGTCGAAAGCGCGAACCGGATTCGGATCGCAAATTCGGAATTACTTCCTGCACCCCGACCAACGTGTCAAGGATGCTCGAACCGGCCATTTGGTCGGCAACTTCCACTCCGTCCTCGATGGCAGCGAACTGCAATCATTCTTGGACGCATTCCTCCAACTGCGAGCTTCGGAAAAGCAAACGTCCTAGAGCGCCTACGTCACAAGATCAATTGAGAGATATTGGCCCTCGATCACATCCAACGCCTTCTCAATTGATGTACGGTGCGTATCAGAACTCACAGTTCCGCAAACAACCTGTCCAGCAGATCGCGATCTTGATCACCATCGGTTGCGCGCCACAAAACGTCGGCTTTTGCGGAAATCAGATCGGCTCGTTCGATCGTCCGCAACTGCGCGATCGTTTTCTCCAGCGTCAGCCTTTCGATTCGATGCTCCGTTTGCGGTTCGGAGTCATCGAGCGACAAGGCGCTCGAAAGCGGTTGAGTTCCGACACCCGAAGCGATAATTGGCGAGCCGTTCAAGAACGTTTCGTTGACTTCAAAACCGCGTGCGGCCCGCACCATCCCTTGACCCGCATCAAGCTGCACCAAGCCCCCGACATTGTGAAGCGTCTGTTCCGCGCTGTCGGCATACAACGTTGCCAGATCGTTTCCGCCAGCGGTTGCATGTCCGATCACCGATTCAAAATGTCGCGCTTGAGCAAAGTATCCGGGTCCGCTGATGAAAGCGCTCGATGCGTTGGCGCTCATGCGATCATCACCCGACGAATCATACAGATTGGCCGAATCGAAGCCTCCAGCGTTTCCGTAGGCGTTCACACGATCAAATCCATAGACCATGTTGAAGAACGTGTCGCCACGAAGGCTCGTAAAATTCGGGCGAATCGCCAACGTGTCGTCGTTCGGCGAATCATACAAGTATGCCGTGTCATTTCCACCAGCAGTTGCATGAACATAGACGCTGTAGACGTTGACCAGCGAATTCTCAAAGCCAACCCCCGTCAATTCGGTTTGCCCAGGCTTGGCCGACAACTGATCGTCTTCCGATGAGTCGTAGAGGTAGGCGCGATCGGCACCTCCCCCGCCATCGAAGTGAACACGCTCGAAACTCTCGAATTCCAAGTCGACACGACGACTTTCGATCGAACCGTTGCCCGGGTGCAGCGTCACCTTCTCGATACCGTCCGAGCCGACAACGTCGAGGGAATCGCTTCCCCCTCCGCCGACGATCTGCCATTGCGTGACGATATCGCTTCCCAACTGATACTGAAAGTTCCCAAAGCGTACCATCGCGTCGGTTCGCAGATCGACATGGATCGCGTCGCTCGCATTCGTACCCGTTAACTGAGCGACTCCGTCGGCAACGCTGACGACATTCGCCATCTCCAATGCAACCGTTGCCTCCGAAGTTCCGGAGACTTGAAACCGAAGCACGTGACCCGATTCGACTTGCAGATCAACTTGTCGATTGGCAGCATCAAGGCTTGCCGTTGATCGCTGCCCATCGGCGGCCTCGAAGGTCAATACGACGTTGCCGCTGAGGTCTTCGGGCGCGACAAACGAAAGCAATCCGTCGCGAGACGCTTCGGCCGCGTACCACTGATCGGTTCGCAGGTTATCGTTGAGATAGTCGATCGTCCCCAGCTCAATCGCCGAAGCGGGGCTCGATTCATTCGGTTCGCCAGGAGACGTTTCCGGTTCGGTAACCTCCGGCGGGCCGTCGCTGGAATCGGTTGTTTCCGGATGCGCATCGACGATCAGTTGTTCAATCGCTCGCGTCAGATTGGCTTGATAGTACGTAATCCCCGTCGCGGAGTCGACGTGACGATCGGATGTCGCCAAGAGGTGTTCATAAACAACATCGGGGTCCGCCGACTGTCCCGCCGAGATGAGAGCGTCGCGAACCAACATCGCAGCCCCCGCCAATTGTGGCGACGCCATGCTCGTGCCGCTCGCGTTCACAAAATCATCAATCCGGCCATCGCAGCCCAAAACGTGATCCGGAACCGCGCTGGACACCATCTCGCCCGGGGCCGCCAGAATCCCGTCGGATCGCTGCGAAAAGGAACTCAAGAAACCAGACTCGTTGACGCTGGAAACCGGCACGACGTATTCGCTCGAGGCCGGATAAGCCAGCTCATTTGGCTGCTGGGCGTTGAACGCATTTCCGGCGGCCGCGAAGACCATAATCCCTCCGGACCGCAGCAATCGCAGTTCGTCCTCCAGTTGAGCATGAACC
Organism: Pirellulaceae bacterium; assembly: GCA_041399105.1. Classification (GTDB taxonomy): domain Bacteria; phylum Planctomycetota; class Planctomycetia; order Pirellulales; family Pirellulaceae; genus Rosistilla. Next base: position 72,961 of record JAWKTL010000024.1, read on the forward strand.
TGTTCGGCAAGTTCCGGCGAAAGCGTTGCACCGAGCGATAAGTTGACGGTTGTAATCGGGTTTTCAAAAGCGAAACGATTATCGTGAACCCACGACAATGCATCCTCGACCCAATCGAGATTGCCAGCCCCGAAGTCATCGAATACGCGCAGGGCAACCAGGTCCGCGCCCGGGGCGACGCCGGAAAACGAATCGGTCTTGCCAGCCAACAGACCAGCAACGTGAGTACCATGAAAGCCGGACGGCCCGTCGTCGTACGGATTGGCGTCGTTTTCAGCGAAGTCCCAGCCACCGACAACGCGGTAACCCGGACCAAAGCCTTTACCCAACGCGATGTGATCGTAAGCAATTCCACTGTCGATCACGGCAACGGTTTGTCCCGATCCATCGAAACCAAAATCTTGATGGATTTGGCTTGCTTGCGAGATCAGCGATGCGAAATCGTGCCCGCCTGATGCGGAATTGTCCGCCAATGGCTGATAGTCCCACAAGTCAAGTAGGACGTCGGCCGTTGCGCTTGCCGACAGCGCAAGACGCGTCTCAAATCGCAACACTCGAGACCGACCTTTGAGCAAAGGATCGCGATCTCGATTTGCAGGCGCTGTACCACGTCGAGGCATGTCTCATCAATCCGCAGGGTGTGCGTTGGGGAACTACAACACAACTCTACGTTTTTTTCCGAGATTGACGCCTCCAACCCGCCAAGTTTTTAGGAATCCGAAACATGGCTGGTCGCTTCTTCAGATTCGGCACCGAGCATGATTGCCAAGGATTCCTAACGCATCGCCGATTCGACCTCTTCCAGCGTTGGGCCATCATCATTTGGATCGAAATCGTTCATCACTCCCCAGTGCGACGCGAATCGCCCTTTGGATTGCCGGTTCTCAGCGGCTCGCTGACATTCTATGCAATTGGCGGTATGGGGGATGGCTCGCAACCGCGCAACGGGAATGTTGCGACCGCAATCGACGCACTTTCCATACGAACCTTCCTTAATCCGCTTCAGCGCTCCTTCGATGGCAGCCAGCTCGGTACTCTCGGTTTGTGCAAGCTGTGCATAAAACGCACGATCGGTGTTTTCCTGAGCTTCGTCGCAAGCGTCTCCCACAAAGTCGTTAAACGCCAATTCAGTCAGCTCGCTGTCAACCAAACGGCGCAGCGCGTGGCGTCGCTTCAGCAGGACTATCAACATCTGTTTCTGTAATTGGCTTCGTTTCATGACATCGTTCCCTTGAGCAAGTTCGTTCCCGAGGAGATCGCCAACCGTTGGCAGCATCCCAAAACAGTCGCTCGTTGGATTGCAACCGTCATACCGTTCAAAACAATTTTTACGATTCTTCTCGCCGGAATGAGCGAAACTGTTTGGCATACCGTTTGCCCCAATGCCGCGACACCAAGATTCCATTCGCTACGCAGCAAAGGAACTCTGTTCGCCATGTTTTTCGCCATGCGTGGTCCGAAACGATGCCTTCGATTCAAATGAAGCGAATCAACTCATTTCTGATCACACGACGTATCATACGCAGACAAGCAAGTCGTCGGAATCAATTTTTTCCTTAAAGTCGGCTCGATTGATGCGTTGTTTCCGCGACTTGCAACATGGTGTGACAAAGATGGTTGGTGACGGAAAGATCCCCGAATAACGTAAACAATGGACGACGAATTTCCTCGCCGCAGCCAATTTGCACCAGCAGACAATCGAGACCGGGAGGCCTATCGCCGCCTGCCGCGTCTAGGAACTTTAGGATTATTGGGTAGCATGTACAGTGGTTCAGTAGCCGCATCTTTTACGTCGCGTGGCCGAAAATGAGGTGATTCGCTTCATTTAATGCAAAGGCATCATTCCAGACCACGCACGGTATAAACACGCTGCAAAACGATTCAAACTCAGGAAACCAGCAAAAACAACGGATATGCTCTCGAACGATATCATTGTCCTAAGCGGTCCGGATCGCAGTTCGTCGTCCGTCAACGTGGCGATTGCGGCTTGCCGCGCTGGTGCGTTGGGAGCGGTCGATCTAGGAACGTCCAGGCAACCCGCTTCCGATCGCCTTCATCGGATCGCGCGATTTGCTCAGTCTCCGTTCGCTGTGCGGATGCTACTTCGCGACTCAATCGACGCGATCGAGCAATTGCAGCCATATCATGACCAATTAAACGCCTTAATACTGGCCGGTGATCTTTCCGAGAGCATGGTCCAGTCAGTTCGTAAAAGGATCAGCGGTCAAGTTCGATTGTTGATTGAGGTTACCAGCACCGAAAAGCTTGCCCAGGCGGAAGGTCTCCAAATCGATGGGGTTATTCTCAAAGGGAACGAAGCGGCTGGGTGGGTTGCTGCGGAAACGACCTTTCTGCTGCTGCAACGTTGGGCACGAATGGACCAGTCGGTCCGCAGCCGTCTGCCGGCATACGCTCAAGGTGGTGTCGGACCGCACACTGCGGCGGCGTGCCAAGCAGCGGGTGTTCGAGGTGTCGTACTCGATTCGCAGGTATTGCTTACAAAAGGGAACGCGCTGCGCAGTTCGACGCGTCACTGGATTGCTTCCTATGATGGCAGCCAGACACATCTGCTTGGCGAATCACTGGGCGCTTGCTTCCGATTTGCCGCACCGCCAAGTGCGGGAATTGTGAAGCGACTTCGCGCTCTGGAACTGAGCCTTCAACAGCGACAAGAATCCGACGCAACCTTCGATGTTTCATCCGCATGGTTTGACGGCGTCGAACAGGCGGTCGATGAGAACGACGATCCGCGTGTTCTTATTATGGGACAGGATCTCGCTTTTGCGACGAAGCTGGCGGATCGATATGTTGACGTTCGCGGTGTTGTTCAGGGCGTCATCGACGAAGCCAACGCCAACATTCTTTCGGCCGACACGGCAAAGGTCTTGGAGTCTGATTCACCCCTTGCCGTCAGTCACGGGACGGGGCTGCCCATTGTTCAAGGTCCGATGACGCGTGTCAGCGACACCGCCGAGTTCGCCGAAGCGGTGGCGCGAGAAGGCGGTCTCCCTTTGCTTGCATTGGCTTTAATGCGTGGTGCCGAGGCTTCGGAAATTCTCCGTCAGACGCGTGCGAAGCTCGGTGATCGCGGCTGGGGTGCCGGCCTGCTCGGTTTTCTGCCTCCCGAAATTCGCAACGAACAAGTTGCCGCGATCAAGGAACATCGTCCCCCGATGGCGCTGATCGCAGGTGGGCGACCCGATCAAGCAAAAGAACTCGAAGCGATCGACATTCCAACCTACCTGCATGCGCCATCGCCTGGGTTGTTGGACATGTTTCTCCGCGAGGGTGCCCGGCGGTTTGTCCTGGAAGGTCGTGAATGTGGTGGACATGTCGGCCCGCGAAGCAGCTTCGTTCTTTGGGAAAGCTTGCTCGATGTGCTCGATACGTTCCTTCAGCACAATCGTCAGGAAACCGGCAAGTTGCATTTGTTGCTGGCGGGCGGAATCCACGATGGCATTTCGGCCACGATGGCCACAAGCGTTACCGGACGACTGGCCCAGCTCGGCGTCAAGGTCGGCGTGCTGATGGGTTCAGCCTACTTGTTCACGAAGGAAGCCGTCGACGCCGGCGCGATCGTACCCCGATTCCAGCAGGAAGCGATTCGCAGCGGCGACACCGTGCTGTTGGAAACCGGCCCCGGTCATGCGATTCGTTGCATTCGCACACCTTACCGAGACATGTTCGATCGCGAACGACGACGCCTTGCCGCCGAGGGGAAGACCGCCGACGAGATCACTCGCGAATTGGAATGGATGAACATCGGCAGGCTGCGTGTCGCCAGCAAAGGACTGGAACGGGGGACACCTCCGGGAGAAGGCAAAAGTCGGCTGCGGCACGTTCCCGATGATGAACAATTCGAGCGTGGAATGTATATGATCGGGCAAGTCGCCGCCTTGCGCGATCGCGTGACAACGATCACCGAACTGCACTCGGAGGTGAGCGACGGCGGTTCCCGACGGTTGCATGAGGCGGCTGAAGTCTTGAAGACGCGGACCAAAACCAGTTTCACCGACGCCGTCGATGCTCCGCCACCGTGCGATATTGCGATCGTCGGGATGAGCGCCATGTATCCCGGTGCCAACACGTTGCGGCAATACTGGCGGAACATTCTCGACAAGCATTATGCGGTCACGGAAATACCGTCGCATTCACATTGGGATTGGAAGCTGTTTTATGATCCCGATCCGCGAGCGCCCGACAAGATCATCAGCAAGTGGGGCGGTTTCCTTTCCGATCAGACATTCAATCCGTTTGAATACGGTATCACGCCACGCAGTTTGGAATCGATCGAACCGCTGCAATTGTTGTTGCTTGAATCGATGAAACGGACGCTGGCCGACGCGTGCTATGATCGCAGGCCCTTCAATCGCGAATCGGCCTGCGCCGTGTTGGGCATCGGAGGTGGCGGCAGCCCGATGGGAGTGATGTACGGTATTCGCAGTTCGTTGCCGATTCTGGGGACAGCCCCCGAGTTGCCGATGAAGAGCGAGGCGATCTTCGATGCGGTGAAATCTTATTTGCCTGAGTGGACCGAAGATTCCTTTCCAGGCTTTCTGATGAACGTTGCCGTGGGACGTGTCGCCAATCGATTCAATCTGGGCGGATCGAATTATGCACTCGATGCGGCTTGCGCCTCATCCTTGGCCGCCGTTCACGCTTGCATTCGCGAGTTGCAAATGGGGACGACGGACGTCGCCTTTGCGATGGGTGCCGATACGGTGCAAACTCCGTATGCCTTCATGGCCTTCAGCAAGACGCACGCGCTTTCGCCGCGAGGGCGATGTCGGCCATTCGATGCCGAAGCGGACGGCATCGTGCTCAGCGAAGGTCTTGGCATCGTCATGCTGAAGCGGTTGTCCGACGCACAGCGGGATGGCGACAAGATTTATGGCGTCATCCGCGGTATCGGCAGCAGCAGCGATGGCAAAGACAAAGGCTTGACGGCACCCAACGCGGCTGGACAGATTCGCGCCTTGCGACGAGCCTATGAACAAGCACGCATCGAACCGTCGACGCTCGGTTTGGTCGAAGCTCACGGAACCGGAACGGTTGTCGGCGATCGGACCGAAGCAACCTCGGTCGCGACGATTCTGGATGAATCGGGCGCCCGCCGACAATCGGTTGCCATCGGCAGCGTCAAATCAATGATCGGTCACAGCAAATGCGCCGCTGGGGTCGCGGGATTGATCAAGGCGGCGATGGCGTTGCATACCAAGACGCTCCCCGCAACGTTGGTGGAGTCGCCCAGTCCGGCAATCGATTTTCCAAACACCGGGTTATACCTGAACACGCAGACGCGTCCCTGGATCCATGCCGGGAAGCATCCGCGCCGCGCGGGAGTCAGCGCCTTTGGCTTCGGCGGGACGAACGTTCATCTGGTTATCGAAGAATACACCGAGGACTTTCTTTCGACGCCGACGGTTGCACGAACGCACTGGCCCGCGGAGCTGTTCGCTTGGCGAGCCGCAAGTCCTGAGGCTTTGAAAGCCGAACTGCACCGGATTCGCCAATGGCTTGAGGCGGGTGCGCTGCCGGAGCTTCCCGAGCTGGCGGCTTCGCTCGCCGACGCCTTTGAAAAGTCAAACGATACGGATTGCGTTGCGGCTCTGGTGGCGAAGGACCTTGCGGAACTGATGGCTCACCTTGCGACCGCCATTGAAAAGTTGGATACCGGAAAATTGCCGGTTGCCGACCCGCGTGGCGTCTATCTCGCGCGGATCGATCGTCAATCGGTCGGCAAGACGGCCGTGCTGTTTCCCGGTCAGGGATCGCAGTATCCCGATATGCTCGGCGATCTGCTGCTGGCCTTTCCGCAAGCCCGCGAAGTTGTCGATCATGCGGCCGCTTGTTACGACGAGCGTTTCGCCGGACGCTTTGCGCAGCTCATTTTTCCGCCATCGGCGTTCACCGAAGAGGAACGAGAGGTCCATCGGATGACGCTTGCCGAAACATCGGTTGCGCAGCCGGCGTTGGCCGCCTGCCAGTGGGCCGCATGGCGCGTCGTCGATTCTCTAGGCATGGATGTCGACGCCTTCGCCGGACACAGCTTCGGCGAGTTCGTCGCTCTGTCGGCCGCAAACGCGATCGATTATGACACCCTGTTAAGGCTCTCCGCCGCTCGTGGTGATGCGATGCGCGACGCGGCGAAACGGAACACGGACAATGACTTTGCGGGTGCGATGGCGGCGGTTTTCGCCGATACCGCGGTTGTCCACAAGGAACTGCAAGCCGCTTCATTGCAAACCAATCTGACGATTGCGAACGACAATTCGCCACAACAGGTCGTTATATCCGGACCGACACCCGCCATTGAACAAGCGGTCATCAGGCTGACCGATGCGGGCTTGCGGGTCGTGAAGCTGGATGTCTCGTGCGCCTTTCATTCGCCTCAGGTCGCCGCCGCCGCCGATGGGTTCGCGAAAACGCTCGACTCAATCGCATGGCAACATGGAACCCGATCGGTTTACAGCAACACGACGGCCAGCGCGCATGATGCCCAACCGAGCGAACGTCTGAAGACGTTGAAGTCTCATCTGACTTCGTCGGTTCGGTTTCGTGAACAGATTGGGGCGATGTACGCCGATGGCATTCGAACGTTCATCGAAGTTGGACCTGGAAGCACGCTCAGCGGTCTGGTGAAGCAAACACTCGGCGAGAAACCGCACGTTGCCGTTTCGATCGATCGACGCGGACGCGACTCGCTGACACAGTTGGTGCATGCGGTCGCGGGATTGATCACCGCCGGGGTGAAGCTTCATCCCTCCGCTCTGTTCGAACCACGTGATGTCGCACGAATCGATCTTCGCAAACTCGACGCGCGACACGGCCATGCCGATGTTCCCAAGAATGCTTGGACCGTTAACGGAATGCGTAGTCGTCCGATAGACAAACCCGAACGTCACCTTCTTGGACAACGGCGTCCCGAGTCGGCAAAATCACCTTCGACGAGGAATCAGGGGAAGGAACCTGATGTTTCTTTGCAACCTGGTTCTTCGCGAGCGGATTCTCCGAAACCGCATCGTTCTTCGCAATCGACTTCGTCCCAAGTTGCTTCCGCAAAACCTGCTTCCGCAGAATCTGCTTCACAATCGTCCGTTCCCACTCAACCTGCTTTATCATCAAGTCAGAACACCATGCAACTGTCTAAACCCTCTTCCAATCGGCTGCCGACCACTGCTGACGGATCCATCCCGCATCCAGCCGAGTCGTATCAAGACGAAGCGACCGCCGTCATGTTGGGATATCAAAAAATGATGCAGCAGTTTCTGCAGACACAGCGGGACGTCATGATCACGTACCTGCAGGGCGAAGCTCCCGACGCGGGACGCACCATTGAATCGGCGAACGACAATCGGCACCTTCAGCAAGTCGCCAAGCCTGGAATCGCTTCGGCGAGGGAGGTCCATGCGTTGGATCACACATCCGAAAGTGTCCGCGATCACAGCGTGTCGCCTCCCGCCGGACGCAATGGCTCCCATCCGGACAGCAAGATGAGCGAAGCGACTGGTTCGTCCGCTTCAAACGGTGATGCGTCTGGTCATCGAAACAGTCAAGCACTCTCGTCATCGACCGATTCGTCTTCAGCCACGCCAGTGAAGTCGGAACCGCTTCAGGACGAAGCATCATCGAAGGTGCGCGAGCCGAAGACGCAGGATGCCGAACCCGCGACGCTTCAGCAAGCCGAAGAATCTTTGCTGGAACTGGTCGCGGATCGGACGGGCTATCCCGTCGACATGCTCGATATGGACGCGGACCTCGAAGGGGATTTAGGTATCGATTCGATCAAACGCGTCGAGATTCTCGGCGGTTTGGCTGAAGCCTTGCAGTTGGGTGGCGACGGCGACGACCTACAGGACACCTTGGAGCTTGAAAAGCTGACCACCATTCGCACCTTGCGAGGCATCGTGGAGTATCTCGCCGAATCGATCTTCAGCGACGAAGCAAAAAAAAAACTAACGTCGTAGACTCGGAATCGTTTCCGGCCTCCGAAGCGACCCGCGAATCAACCCGTGGGGCCGACGAGAGCCAACATCCGGCGGAACGGTTCGAGCAGCCTGCCGACGACGGAAGAATTCCCATTTCTCGCGGCGGTGTGCGATTGGTCGACCGGCCCCTGCAAGGCGGACTCGGCGGCGGACTGTTGCCCGCCGGTGCCGTGATGATCACCTGCGATGATCGTGGCGTTGCCGAGCGGATCGTGGAACGTTTCGATATGTTTGACCATCCGACCATTTTGCTGCGTCATGTCGATGGCAAGAATTACGAACAGTCGCCTGCCGTCGATCTGATCGAACTCGACCTGAGTGATGCTGAGAATGTGACGGCATTGCTTTCCGGAATCCGCAAGTATCATCCCGTCATTGGCGGCTTGCTTCATCTGTCGCCGATCTCTCGATTCGCCGGGTCGGACACGCTCACGCAACGTGCGCGCCGCGATTGCCGTTCGCTCTATCTGCTCGCTCGTGGGCTGGAGGCCGATCTGAATCAAGCGTCACGCGATGGCAAGGCGATCCTGCTTACCGCAACGGCAATCGACGGACGACTGGGATATGGCAACGATCCCGAATGTCACGTTGCTCGCGCGGCGCATGGCGGAATCTTGGGATTGACGAAGTGCATCGGCTTGGAATGGCCCGACGTCATCGTTCGCGCGGTCGATATCGATCCCAAAATGTCGGCAAACGCGATCTTTGATGCGATTACGGCGGAAATGAGCGAAGCGGAAAGCCCTCTGGAGGTCGGCGTCGATGCAACGGGAAGACGCACGTGGGAACCGATTTCCGCACCGATACGGATCGATTCCGACGCGGCGGAACTGCTTCAACCGGATGATGTCGTCGTCATCACCGGGGGCGCGCGTGGAATCACCGCCGAGATCGCGATTGGTATGGCTCGGAAATATCGTCCGCGACTTATCTTGCTGGGACGGTCGGCATTGCCCTCGAATGAAGAACTGGAAACGGTCTCCGCCGCGAAGCAAGAGAGTGACATCAAGGCTGCTTTGATCGCTCACGCCCGGAAGCAGGGACGGGTTCCGAAACCGGCGGAGATCGGTCGCGAAACCAAACGCATTCTTGCCACTAGAGAAATTCGACGAACACTTGACGAGATTCGTCGGCAGGGCGGTTCCGTCGAGTATCAAGCTGTCGACGTTTCCGATCACGCGCGCTTCGCGTCCGCGCTGCGGGAAATCCAGCATCAGCATGGTCCCATCGCTGGCGTGATTCATGGCGGGGTCATCGAAGACAAGTTGTTGCGTGATAAGACGCCCGAATCGTTCGATCGCGTCTTCAACACGAAGATAAACAGTACCGCCACGCTGATCGAAGTGCTTGATCCCGGCCGGCTGAAGTTTCTGGCGTTGTTCGCGTCGGTTGCCAGTCGTTTCGGAAATCGCGGACAAAGTGACTATGCGGCGGCGAACGAAGTCCTTGGAAAGGTCGCCTGCATCTTGAACGCTGCTTGGCCGATGACGAAAACGTTCGCCGTGGCCTGGGGGCCGTGGGCCGAAGTCGGCATGGTCGCCGATCTGGAAAAGCATCTCACCGCGCAGGGCTAACATTGATTCCGCCATCGCTGGGTGTGCGAATGTTCCTTGACGAGATTGAAGGGAAAGGTCAAGAAACGCCGGAGGTGATCATCGCGGGCGGAGCGGAACAATTGGCGACTCCCGTTTGAACTTCCTTCAACACAAGTCTTCAGCATCATCCAACGATCCACTTCATGATCTCCGCGATCCAATGCTACGCGGTTCGCCGGTTGGCCGTTAGATTTGTATTGTTGTGGCTTTCGGTGTCTTCACGGCGTACTCTCCGGCGTGTTGCGAATCCTCGTAACGTATCGCGGACGTGCAGAGTTTCATAGGCTAGAGAGGGGATTAACAACCACGGGTGGAGACGTCTGACCGATGACCAAACTTACCGAGTACGTGAAAACAGCCGAGGCGGCTGAGATCCTTGGCGTGGCTCAGAACACGCTCCGCAAATGGGCAGGGAGAGGAGAGATTCCGATGCATCGCAATCCAGCCAATGGCCATCGTTTGTTCAAGCGTACCGATCTCCAACAATTTCTGAAGCGAGTGGATGTATTGGTTCAGCGTGACCTGGAGTCTGAGCTGGTCGTCGTTATTCCATTTAGTAGGGATTCCGCCGTCGCACACAACGTATGAGTTGGCAGTGGTTACGTGGTAGTCTCAACCGTTGAGACACCATGCGCAGGTTTTTCGCATTGAGCAAACATCGAAGGGAAGAGGGCGGCATCAGGCGACACCGCCACCGTTCGACTTGGCGCGGCAACCGAGTTGGTCCTCACCAGAGCTCTATCCTCCGACCAAGTGGTTACAGTTTATCCTCCTCGCTACGCGGTTGCAATCAAGCGGCCTGATGCTGGCGGCGCTGGCGGCGAGCCTCGCGGGCTGCTTCGAGTTTTTGATCACGGGCATCGAAGACTTCGTGTTCTTTGCCAGCCAACTTGGTGTGCGGCGTCACGTAGCCAATAGCACTGTGAAGCCGGACTTCGTTGTAATGCGTCACGTAGTCAGCCACGATCCGCCGAGCGTCTTCGACCGATTCGATATGCCTTTCGCGAATGCAGTCGCCTTTGATCGTGCGGTGATAACGCTCGATCTTGCCATTGCTCTGCGGATAGTACGCCGACGTTTTCACATGCGTCATACCGGCGATCCGAATGAACTCCTTGAAGTCCCGTGAGACAAAATGCGGTCCGTTGTCGGTGATGATGCGAGGCTTTCTCCGGGGTACTTTTCTCGTGCCCGTTGCAGGATCACCTCGACATCGACCTCTTCCATTTTTTCGCGGATTTCCCAGTGAATGATACTCCGCGAGTATCCGTCCAGCACGCTGCACATGAAGTAAAACGTGCCGCAAATGTTCAGGTAACTTACGTCCACGTGCCAGTGAGCATGGGCCTTCGAAAGCCTCCCAAAGCCGGTGCCTTTTTTCGAGGGCTTCGTGTTGTGGCGATCCATCACGCCTGCTTCGCGCAGCACGCGATAGACGCTTGACGCACTCACCGCCACGACGTCTGCATCGAGCATTATGAACGTCAGCCGCCGGTAACCCTCCAGTGGGTTGGCCGAGTGAAATTTCAAGATCTCGCTTTTCCCAATCTTCCAGCCAGGAGTCCCGAGGCACCTTGCCATTGTGCTCGTTGACTTTTCCGTGCCTTTTTCCAATCGAAATACTTGCTTTGCGAAATGCCGATCCACTTGACGATCTTCGTCGCAGGAATTTCAGCTCTCTCAGACCAGTAGTTGGTGTAATCGACGATGGAGTCTCGTGTGTCATGGGGAGTCCACGCTCCAGTTATGGCTCCCCAAGTTCTTTTATAGCTGAACGTGCTCCTGTAGAAGCTCGGCAACGACTTCGTTTTTGAGTTGGATCTTGGCTTGCAGGGCCTCGATCTTCTTGTCTTTGGCATTGTCCTTGTGTGGTTTTTGTGTCTTGCAAACGCCGCGTGTGCGTTGTCAAACAGCTGCTTCTGCCATTGATACACCTGAGTTGGCTGTAGCTGGTTCATCACAGAGGTCGGAAACGGGCGTTTTGTCAATAAGATACCGCTTGACGACTGCGGCTTTTCTTGGGGTGTGAATGTTCGTCGCGATCGAGTCATCGTAAGTCCTCCTTCGGACCATAGAATAACACGATCAGGACAAAACTCCAGATTCAACTGAGGCAATACAGTTGGACAGCGCACTACGATTGCATGCTCTCCGATTGGTGGATGATGGAAACCACTTAGCGAATTTTATCCTCGAAGGTGGCGAACTCAGAAAATACAAATTGTGTGATCACTCGCCGCGTTACTTTGCTTCTCTGCCTAGCGGGGACAAAAAGCTCACCGATAGCTTCCTGTACCTTGAGCTTTCGAAGGTTTATTCGCCAAGCTACCACGAACTGAACGGCGAAGATCCGTCGCTCCTAGCGGGGCATTCGAACCTTGAACGACTGCTGGATAATCCGATTGGTGATATGTACCAAAGATGGAAATAAGTACATCCACCTATCGCAGAGCCACATCATGGGGTTGTTTACGCTCGATTCTCTAAAGCAGCGTGAACCGCAATTGCGAGAATCAGACTCCGACAGCGATAAACCTTGGTGCATCGAAATGGGCTTTGCTACATTATCGGTATATCGCGAAATCGAAGCCGTCTTGTCCTCAGCGAACGAGTAATTCGCGTTATGAATCGTCGAAGGATTTTCGTTAGCAGCGTACAAAAAGAGTTCCAGGAAGAGCGATATGCGATTCGTGACTACGTCCGCGACGATCCGCTGCTCAGCCAGTTCTTCGAGATCTTCTTGTTTGAAGACCTGCCGGCAGCGGATCGAAACCCGGAAGGCGTGTACCTGCACCAGGTTGGCATTTGCGATCTGTATCTGGGATTGTTTGGCGATGAGTACGGATGGCCGAACAAAAACGGCAAGTCGCCAACCGAACTGGAATTCGACGAAGCGACTCGCCAGTCGAAAATTCGACTGATCTACGTCAAAGGAACCAACGACGACTTCAAGGCAGCGGAGATGAAAGCTCTCATCCGTCGCGCCGGTTCGGGGCTGATTCGGCGTCGTTTTCGCGGCAAGGGGACCTTGCTACCCGCGATCTACTCTTCACTTGTTGACTACCTGAAGGAGAATCGACTGATTGCCGTGCGTCCGTGGGACGCCGCACCATGTATCAATGCAACACTGACCGATCTTGATCGGGAGGCGGTCCGAAGATTCATCTTTGACGCCGATGCGGCACGCGGCTTTCCGCTACGGTCGAACGTTTCTACGAAACAGTTCCTAATGCATTTGGACTTGTTGGTCGACGGCAGGCCGACGCAGGCGGCGATGCTGTTGTTCGCGAAGAGGCCGCAGAAGTGGTTCCCCACCTCGGAAATCAAATGCGCACATTTCCACGGGCAGATTGTCGAAAAACCAATTCCCTCCTACCAGACCTATCGCGGCAATGTGTTTCAATTGGTCGATCAGGCGATTGATTTCGTGATGTCCAAACTGGCACTGAGCGTGGGAACACGAGCCCAAGGCTCGAAGGCACCAGTCAAATACGAAGTTCCTCGAGCGGTGATCGCGGAGGCGATTGTGAACGCGGTTGCGCATCGAGACTATGCCAGTAACGGTAGTGTTCAAGTACAGGTGTTTTCCGATCGGTTGGAGGTCTGGAACCCCGGACGTCTGCCACTCTCCCTGACTCCTGAACTGCTGCGACAGCCTCACGGTTCGGTTCCCCACAATCCACTGATCGCCCAGCCAATGTACCTGACCGAATACATTGAGCGTCTGGGAACCGGCACGGGCGAAATGATTCGGGTTTGCCAGGAAAACGGGCTTCCAGAACCCGATTTTGAGATCACGGACGGTTTCAAGGCGACGGTCTGGCGGAAAACTTCGGGGAAAACTTCGGGGAAAACTTCGGGGAAAACTTCGGGGAAAACTCTGCGAGGCACGCCTGCGGCGATTGTCCAGGCAATGGTAGAGAATCCGACGGTTACGACTCCAGAATTGTCTCAGCGATTGGGCCTGACCGAACGAGCGATTGAAATGCAGATCCGCAAACTACGTGAAGATGAAATCATAGGTCGGGTTGGTCCCGCCAAAGGCGGGCATTGGGAGGTGCTTCAATGAGCGCGATCATTGAGCCGGAACGCGAAACGCAGGATAGGATCATTCGACTACTTCGAGACGAACTCGGTTACGCATACCTTTGGAATGGCGAAGAACGCGAGAACAACAGTAACATCGAAGACGAGCAACTTCGGAAGCATCTCGCCAAGCAGGACTATACGACGGACAAGATCAATGCCGCGATTCTGTAGCGGAAAACCGAGGCGAATAACTCAGGACGAAGCCTTTACGATAACAACACGAGGCGGATTACAAACTGCTGCGATACGGCGTCGACGTCAAAACCAAAGCAGGCGAAGCGACGGCCAAGGTCTGGCTGATCGACTGGGACAATCCCGAAAACAACGACTTCGCAGTCGCCGAAGAGGTCACGCTCACCGGGCCAAGGACACATCGCCCTGATGTCGTGCTGTACATCAATGGAATCGCAATTGGCGTTTTGGAGTTGAAGAACAGCCGAACGAGTATCGGCGACGGCATTCGGCGGAATCTGTCGAACCAACAACCTGCGTTCAATCAGTGGTTTTTCAGCACGGTTCAATTCGTCTTTGCGGGAAACGACACCCAGGGATTGCGGTACGGCACGATCGGGACGCCCGAGAAATTCTTTCTTTCGTGGAAGGAAGACGAGCAAGTCAGTTCCGGCTACCTGCTTGATAAGTATCTGACCAAAATGTGCCGCAAGGACCACATCCTGGAACTGATGCACGACTTCGTCCTGTTCGATGGCGGGGTGAAGAAACTGCCACGCGTGCATCAATACTTCGGTATCAAGGCGGCCCAGGATCACGTCCGTCGCCGTGAGGGCGGTGTCATTTGGCACACGCAGGGAAGCGGTGGAAGATAAAGTTGTATTTGACCTTATTTACGAAGCACGCGACAACGATCAGCATCTGGGCAGCGAGGATAAGATCGACCAATGGTTCGAGGCAAAGACACGCGGTCTTAACGACTGGCAGAAAGATGAACTTAAAGAAATGGGGCACGATGCAAAGCGTCCTCAGCAGTCGCTCACGCATGAGCCGAGTGGTCAGCAACATCGTTTTCGATTTCAGTTGCAAGCCGCGAATCTCCAGCCAGCGTGGCAACGCGATCCTCGTTGCCAAAAGCATATACGAGGCATGCAAGTACATCGTTCTCCACGAACTGCATCATCTAATTGAACCAACCCACAACGCGCGATTCCAGTCGCTGATGAAGCAGCACATGCTCAACTGGGAACTGCGACGTGATGCACTGAGTCGACTGCCCGTTCGGCACGAACACTGGGGCTACTAAGCTATCGGAGATAGCATCCCCAATAGCCCAAGCTTTCGCACAACCAAGATGTCAAAGATCAGAGTCGTCTAGCAGACTGGCGTTTACGGCACTAACAGGCGATCTTTGTTTTCCAACAACTGTTCCTGCAATGCATTGACCGCGTTTTCCGCTTTCTCGAACTTCGTCTGCAAGGCGTCAGGAATGCGTACGTTTTCATCGACGTCAGCCTTTGGCGATTATTCCAGGCGGTTTGCAGGACGTGATCGTCAACGGCCAACACGACGACTCGATCGGCGTGCTGTTCGCAAAAAAGTGTTCGGTGATCGCATCATTCCAGTCTTCGTATGAACTCACGACGCTTGGCTCCCCTTCACAGCATGAAGTGACACAGCCCAAAATCCTATCGCCTTTACATCGAAAAGAAAAGCTATCAAGCTCCTTCGCAGCAGTTCCCTAGGCTTCTGCTGCCGGGACGAAACTTGATTCAAATCGCCAATAAAGCAGGGAAAACGGGGGTAGCGGCCGTCAAACTTTGCCACGACGGATGCATCTAACCTGACGGGAAAAATCTTCGCGAAAGGCTGTATTTTGCAGTATTTCCTAACCCCAACGCGGTTTAACGGTTTTCAAAGTCGTACTGAATTGCAGCGGTCCGGGTTCCGATAGTTCTTAGCGTCGTATCGATCCGCACGACCCTAACGCGCATACCGGATCGATGGATGAATGAACGATAACGCGAGCCCGCGACGAATCATGCGAAACTGTAAACCAACCCGCCTGCGATCCTTCTTGACTCGGTCCCTCGCCATCGGAACGACGTTCTTGGGAGGAAGCTTTTTCACCACGATCAATGCAGCCGACGATAACGCTTCGCAGCCGAAGAGCAGCCGTCGCGTGGCCACTGCGCCCGACGGACGTTTCGTGGGCGAGACAAGCTCGTCGCGGGACGCCGATGCTTGGCGACAAAAGCGAGTCGCCGATGAGTATGAGACTCAGCGTCCTCCGCTGCCGTTCAAACCACCGATCATCGTGCAGACGCAGCCTCAGGAAGGTGCCCAGATGAAACCTCGGAACGCGGAAAGCATCTCCGGGGTTTGGATACCGCGCGGCCGCGCGCAATCGATGATGCCTAACGCCGAAAATCGGTTTACGCCCTGGACGACTCCCAACATCGATCGTGTCGCTCCCAAGTCACCAACGACGTCCGGCCCGCCATCGGCAACCCTCGACAGACCGCACGGTTCGATTGAAGCGAACCCCAACTCGACCGATCCGCCATCGATCGCGCCTGGCAAGTTGCAACCCGAACTGATGATCATCTCGCCTCGCGAGAACGATCCCACCACGACGCCCCCTTCGTCAATGTCGACGTCACGCGATTCCTTCGATGAAAGAATCCGTGAAGAGAACCAAGTGCAAAGCGACGAGGTACTGCGATCGGAAACCCGGCTGCGAACGGAATCGGAAACGCAAACGGAAACCGAAACTCAAACCCGAACGGAAACCACAACGGAGACTCGAGTTCAATCGCGGATCGCCATGCTTCGGGAGAGCGATGAATCGCGAGAGCGTCGGACGGCGGAAGCGTTCGATGATACGTTCGCGTCCGACGATCCATCAACGAGTTCGTCGGAACCGCTGCAACTGGTTCCGCCGTCCGACGCGGTTCCGACTTACGAGTCAGACGCCGACGCCGACTTGCAAGAACTGTCCAGCGAGGTGTCATCCCGCGCCGATTTAGAGGAACTTAGCCCCGAAGATTCGGAACCGACTGGATTGAAGCCGGCCCCGATGAAGCGGCCCGACTCGAACGAACCGACGCAGGATATTGTTGAACCGGACGATGCGGACGCCCTGTCCTCCGAAGCACAGACCGACGGCGATATCGATGCCGAATCGCTCGCTCGGTTGCGAGCCGCGATCCGAAGTTTTCCGGATCGTCGCGCGCGACAACTCGAAGATCAAACGCTCTCTCCCAGCGACCAAGCACTCGCCACGGATGCCTCAACCGAGTCGGCACCATCGCCGCCGCAGACCTTACAGCGGCAACCATTGGTGATCAAACCCGAAGTCCAGGCGATGAAAGCGAGCATCGCGCGGGTGTTGATCGATTTCCATCGCCGTCCTGAAAATGCCGCCGGACGAAGTCCTTGGGGAACGTTCCACCTGATGCTTCCATTCGGTGCCGACGCCAACGTGCGTTCGGGTAATCGCCTGTTCAACTCCATCGCATGGCTCAGCAGCAACCGTCCGTGCCGTGGGCAACGCTTGATTACGACCACGCAAAGCGGTCGCATCTATGTGCGACAAGGACCCGGGTTGCAGGGACATCGCGCTCAGTTCCTGGCAATGCTCGCACAGGTGAATGTCGAGGCGACGTATCCCTTGACCGACGGACGGAACCGATTCACGGTCGAAGACTTGATCCGAGCGGAGATGGCCGATTGCCGTCGAGGCGAAGAATTGACCTTCGCTTTGATTGGGCTGTCGCATTACCTGCCGACCGACACCCACTGGAAAGCATCCGACGGGTCGACATGGAACTTTGAAACACTGATTGCCGAAGAGTTGGCCCATCCCATCGTGGGGGCTGCTTGCGGCGGAACACATCGCTTGATGGGACTCAGCTACGCACTTCGCCAACGGCGGATGGAAGGCTTGCCGATCAGTGGCCAGTGGGCGCGAGCCGAAGCGTTCATCAACGACTTCGTCGAGTACGCTTGGTCATTACAAAATCGGGACGGTTCGTTCAGCACCAAGTGGTTTGAAGGTCCAGAGGACAATCGCGATATCGAACGCAAGATTCAAACAACCGGGCACATCTTGGAGTGGTTAATCTTCGTCGCCGATCAACAGCAATTGCAAGATCCCCGTTACATTCGCAGTGTGCAATTCCTGACGAACACGTTCACTCGCTATCGAACGCGGGAATGGGACCCAGGTCCGAAGGGGCACGTTCTGCGAGCGTTGTCGGTCTACCATCGTCGCGTCTACGGCGACGCCAGACCATGGGCGACCGCGTCTCAAACCGCCCAACCACGAACGCGAAGCTATCGTTAAGCACCGACAGCGTTGGGCCAACGAACCGCAAACAAAAAAACAGCATTGCGGATTGAACCGAATGCTGTTTAAGAGATACGTTTCGATCCGGCAACAGGCCGGAAAAGCAACAGGCTTATTCCGCTGGCTTTTCCGCCTCGGCGGGTGCTTCAGCAGCAGGTGCCGCTTCCTCCGCAGGCGCTTCAGCCGCTGGAGCAGCTTCTTCCGCAGGCGCTTCAGCGGCGGGTGCGGGCTCTTCCGCGGGAGTTTCTTCTACAACGGGAACTTCCGGAGCAGCAATCGTTTCGGCATCGCCGGTTATGTTGCTGTCCGATGGCATGTCCTCCATGCCTCCAGCCGGTTCGGTTGCCGTCGTGTCAACGTCCATTTCGACTTCAGGTGCTTCAGGAGCACATCCCACCATCACCGTCATCCAGGCCACGAGGGCCAACCCAGTCAAGTATCGCTTCATGTTTTTTCTCCGAATGTGAAACCCGATCTTCAATGTTTTACGTGCGTGGGCCGAAATGAAACGTTTGCACCCTAAAGAGCGAATCGCTTTATTTCCGCCCGCGCGACGCGTTTACGTGCGTGGTCCGAAATGAAACGCTTGCATCCTAAAGAGCGAATCGCTTTATTTCCGCCCACGCGACGCGTTTACGTGCGTTTATTCCTTGACGCGATCACGAAAAATCGATCGCTTTGCTTCGATTTTAATTGCGATGCGTCGGACTTCTTCACAGATTAACGAAATCGCCCGAAACTTCAACCGCTAGAAAGTCCGTCACCGGAGCCATTGTTCGATTCCATGCCGCCAGCGTTTACCCAATCGCTACGTCCGGCATAACCGATCGCCGAAACGCATATTAAGCGGCTTCATCGTTCTCGCTTCTGCGAACGGCATCTTCACTGATATGCCCGTCTTCGCTGACGTCTTCAAACCGCACCGACACGCGGGTGGAGACCCCCGATTCCTGCATCGTGACACCGTATAAGGTATGCGCGGCCGTCATCGTCTTCTTGGAATGCGTGACGACAACAAACTTGCTGTGTTCCAGAAACTCCTGCAACACGCTGACAAAGCGTCCGATGTTCGCTTCGTCAAATGGAGCATCAACCTCATCCAAAACGCAGAATGGACTAGGGCGATACTTGAAGATGGACATCAACAGGGCCACGGCGGTCAAAGCCTTCTCACCACCGGACAACAGTGTGTTGCTGAATGTAGGCTTGCCGGGGGGCGTCGCAATGATTTCGACCCCCGCCTCCAACGGGTCGGCTCCCTCTTCAAGGATCAAATCGGCGCTCCCCCGCCAAAGGAACGGCGATAGAGCGTCTGAAAGTTCAACCGAATCGCTTCAAGCGTGTCCATGAACAATCGCCGTGAGTCGGCGTTGATTTTATTGACGATACGTTCCAGCGAAGCCTTCGCGGCGGTCAGATCTTGATACTGACCGTGCAGCATGTCGTATCGTTCCTGCAACTCTTCGAGTTCGTCAGCGCTTCCATGTTGACTGAGCCGGTCTTCTGCACCTGCTGTCGAAGCAGGGTGATTTCGTCTTCGACGGCTTGTCGGTCCGCCGGCGGTTCAAAGTCTTCGGGGATCGTCTCCTCCGCAAGATTGATCTCATAGTCATCGAGCAATCGCTGAGCGAGGTTCTCCCGTTGAACGTCCGCTGTATCCCGTCGTCGCTCGATCGCGTGAACGGCCTCGGTCGCTTTGTTCAATCGCTTTTGAACGGCATCCATTTCCTTCTGCTTCGCCGAAATGTTCGCTCTGACGCCGCTGACCTCGGCCGCCAGTCCCTTCAGGGATCGCCCTTCGGTTTCCTCCGCCAGGAACAAAGCATTAAGTTCCGACGACGCGGCGAGCATGCGAAGATCCAGCTCGCGCAATCGCCCCACATCGGAATTCAATCGATCGCGAACATCGTCGACCGCCTGTCGACGTTCGCCTTGATCACGCCGCACTTGCGCGATCGCCGTCTCCAACGCTTCGCTCCGTTGTTCGCTGCGGGCAAGCTCGACATTGGCCTTCATCAATGCATCGGAGGCGGAGCGTTCCTCTTCTTGGGCGACGCGCAAGGTTTCTTTGTTGTGCGTCTGTTGCTGCTCCAGTCGTTCCGCCTTCTGCCGACAGACCGATAGTGCTTGACGAACGCCAACCAATTGCACTTGGCTATCGTTGTGCGATTGATGGATCGACTCCGCTTCCTCGGTCAACGACCGCAGCGCATGAACCTGCGCATCCAGAGCATCGGTTGCCGCGGCCAAAGTCGCGCCCGAAGCGGCCCGCCTCGTCACCGCATCGCGATGCTTGGAGATAAGTTGATGCAACTCCGCGTCGCGCTGTTCCACCTGCGCCGCTAGTTTCGCCGCCTCTTTGTCAAGCTGTTCGAGCTGATATCGGTACGTTTGCTGTTCCTTCCGCGCCGAGGCCAGCTCACTGCGTCGGCTGACCAAGCCAGCCGCCGCGCGGGCCGGCCCGATGACCATGCTGCCATCGCGTTCGAGCAATTCACAATTCCGCGTCACGAACCGGAGGCCCGCTCCGCTTAATCGACTCAGCCCCAACGCGACCTCCAACGATTCGACAAGCCACGTCGTGCATAACAAATGACGCAGCAAAGGCTCGATGGCGGCATCCGCCTTGACCATTCGATCGGCGCGACCAATGATCCCCGCCAGTCCATCAAGACGAATCCTTTCACCTGGACGAACACGCGGCAGTTCGTCCAAGCGGATCAAGCCGACGCGTCCACTGAGTTTCAGTTCGCCCGCGGCCACGGCGCGTTGAAACGCGTCTCCGGCAACAACCAGGTATTGCGACTTGCCACCCAAGGCGACGTCGATCAGCGGGGCGACATGCACGTCCGCCTCGAACAGTTCCGCGACGATTCCCCGGCACGACGACAGTGGCCCCGATTCGTCATTGCGAGCCGCGTCCAACACATCGCGAACGCCGTTCTCGATCCCTTCGTGACGCTGCTGTAAATCTTCGAGAACATTCAATCGCTCGCTGACGCCGTGCAATTTGCTCGTCAAAGCCGCGATCTCCTCGCGACGTCGATTGAGCACACGACGCCGATCGGCCAACTCGGTTTCCATCGTGTCGATCTGAACGGCGTAGGCATCGATCTTTTCATCCAGATCGCTTACGACCTGTTGGCACCGCTGGGCATCATCGGTCAACCGATCGACGACCGCTTGCTGCGCGGTGATCCGTTCCTCCAAAACCTTCTCGCTACGTTGGGCTTCGGTAATTTGCTGGTTGAGTCGCTGCATCTGGCCATCGAGTTCGCCCGCTTCGCGAAGGGCGGCAAGATGCTGTTGTTCCGCTTCCAAACTTGTGCGACGCACGGAATCGACGTGATTTCCGACTCGCGCGTTTTCCGCTTCGGCGGCTTCGGCCGCTTCCCGCGCCCTGCCGACCACGGCGACGGCATCCTCCAACTTGCTGGTCAACCGTCGCAGTTCCGCGGTCGCCGTACCCGCCTGGGCCTGCAACACTTGCAATCGACGCCGCTGCGCCGCGCAGGATGCCAACAAGTCATCGCGCGCGGTCATGTCGGCGTCGCGTCGCCCAAGCAACGACGCGATCCGTCGGGATGCGTCGGCGCGACTCGCTTCAATCTGCTGAGCCTTCACCGCAACCGATTGGACGCTGATCTCGAGTTGCTGACGCTGCTCGGCGACTTCGGCAAGTTCGCTTTCAACCGCTTCACGCTGCGAATGCGCGTCGCTGAGTTCGCTTTCGGTCTGATCCAAACAGCGAGAGAACTCTTGCCAGTCGGTCCACGCAACTTGCATCCGAAGCTCTTTCAGCCGTGCTGCCTGTTGGCGATACTTCTCCGCTTTCGACGCCTGACTCTTGATGCTTTTCAGCCGCGTCGCGACTTCGTCGACAATATCACCCAATCGAACCAGGTTCTGTTCGACGCGGTCCAGACGACGGGCCGCTTCGACTTTCTTGGCCTTGAAGCGACTGATGCCCGCCGCCTCCTCAAAAATCGCTCGCCGATCTTTTGCACTGGCATTGAGCATCCGATCGACTTTCCCCTGTTCGATCAAGCTGTACGCATCGATCCCGATCCCCGTGCCGCGAACGAGATCCTTGACATCCTTTAATCGGCACGGTTCGCCATTGATCAGATACTCCCCTTCGCCACTTCGATAGACGCGGCGCGTGACGTGGACCTCGGGAGCGTCGACGGGAAGCGTTCCCCCTGAATTGTCGAACACGATCGTCGCTTCCGCCGCCGCCGCCGGCTTGCGGCTCTGTGATCCTTTGAAGATCACGTCGGACATGTCCTTTCCACGCAGGCTCTTCGCGCTTTGCGAGCCCAACACCCATTTAATGCCATCGACGATGTTCGACTTTCCCGATCCATTGGGTCCCACCACCACGGTGATCCCATCGGGAAAGTCGAAGCGTGTGCGATCGGCAAAGCTCTTGAAGCCGGCCAGTTCCAGGGCTTTAAGCATACGTTGGGCGTTGTTTGAATCGGAGTCCGGCGGTCCCCAGGCTACACCTGCCTAGAGTTACCATGTTGAAGTT
The DNA here is from genome assembly GCA_041399105.1 of Pirellulaceae bacterium. Lineage (GTDB taxonomy): Bacteria > Planctomycetota > Planctomycetia > Pirellulales > Pirellulaceae > Rosistilla. The sequence continues at coordinate 95,470 of JAWKTL010000024.1, forward strand.
ACACTGCAAAACATCGCCGCCATTTGCATCAAAGGGGGCGCAATCGATATGACGTCTTCCGCAGACGTGAAAGCGGAGCTTTGCAGTCCGTTCTTCTATTATGTTAACGCGACCGCTGTTGTCGGCCTCAAAGATCGTTTTTATGAGATTTCGCAAATAAATTGAAGGCCGACTTGCCCGGACCAGGCTGGAAACCCGGCAGACTGTACGCTTTGGGAGGTTTGCAACGATTGCGTGGGGCAAGTCGGCACTTGAGCCAAAATTCGTAAAAATTGACAAACGCTCTGGATCGATTTGCAGGGATGCCTGTATATACGTCGCGTGGCCAAAATAAGGTGATTCGCTGAATTTAATGCAAAAGCATCATTTCGGACCACGCACAATATAAGCGGTTGGAGTCTCACTCAACCGACCCACATCGTTCAAGGAAGGAATCGACGATCATGCGGACTATCGCAGTCATCAATCAGAAGGGTGGCGTTGGCAAGACGACCACGGCAGTCAACCTTTCGGCGGCTCTCGCCGAGGCGGGCAATCGCGTCTGTGTTGTCGATCTCGACCCGCAAGCACACGCTTCACTCCACTTGGGGATTTCCGTTCTCGATGGAAAACCGAGTACCTATGAAATCCTGTGCGGCGAGATCGGCCTGTCGCACGCGCGGCAATGGGTCAATGAGAACCTCGCCGTCGTCCCCGCGCATCTGGATCTCGCGGCCGCTGAAATGGAACTGGCCGGCGAGGTCGGAAGGGAAATGATTCTTCGCGACAAAGTCGCCGTCGATGACGAATCGTTCGACTTCATGATCCTGGATTGCCCTCCGTCGCTAGGCGTTCTGACACTCAACGCGCTCGTCGCCGTCGAAGAAGTCTTTCTTCCGTTGCAACCTCACTTTCTGGCGTTGCATGGGCTCAGCAAACTGTTGCGGACGGTGGAGATCGTCTCGATGCGGCTGAATGAGTCGTTGCGGATGAGCGGCGTTGTCCTGTGTATGTACGATTCAACAACACGCTTGGCGGCCGAAGTTTCTTGCGATGTCGAACAGTTCTTCAACGCTTCGCAGGGAGCACGCCAGATTCTGTCCCGAGCAAAATTCTTCGACACTCGAATCCGTCGTAACATCCGCTTGGCCGAAGCACCGAGCTTTGGACAATCGATTCTCGAGTATGCAAGCACATCCAACGGTGCCGAAGATTACCGATCGCTCGCCGCCGAGGTTCAAGCGCAATACGCCAACGTCTCCGCAGCGGCCTAACGTTTGAGCATTGGAACGCAGTTGGGGCCTTGCTTGCCAAGTCGTCTCAATTGATTCCGTCGGAATCATGCTTCGGTTAACCAGGTTGAAGCCAAGCTGTGTACAATAAAGACCGAGTTAAACGTCGCGTGGCCGAAAATGAGGTGATTCGCTTCATTAAATGCGAAGGCATCATTCCAGACCACGCACGGTATAAATGCTTTCGGTCATTGAAGGCAGTGGATGCGGCGCTGGAGTTGTTGGTTTGTTAGTGCGGCTGATCGTAACGGCTGGACACCATGTTGGGAAGGTGTTCGAGTTTTCGGAGCACAAGACTTTGCTTGCGGGACGAGCAGTCGAGGCGCATCTACGGTTCCCGGAAAACGATCCGTTTACTTCTCGGCTGCACTTCTTGATTGAAGTCAATCCGCCAGAGGTGCGACTGGTTGACCTGGGCAGTTCGAATGGCACAAAGGTTAACGGAACAGCGGTTGACCAGTCCCCGTTGCACGACGGAGACTCGATTGAAGCTGGTGAGACGCGGATCTCCGTGTTTATACCATCCTCTCCCCATCACTCAAACAATCTTGCCGCCGAAACCCCGAAAGCTACCATGGTGCTCGAGCCATCGCAAACGATGGGAGACACGGGCAAAGCTCAGTCGAACGACGATGATTCCGCCGACAGAATTGGTGATTATCGAATCGAACGAGAGCTTGTAAGGGCACCTTCGGAATCGTTTATCTCGTTTCCAAGGGGGATGAGCAATTCGCGCTCAAGCAAATGTGCGATCCGACAGCAACCGATTCGAGGCTTGTTGTTCGATTCCTCAAAGAAATCAAGATCCTCAAGCGACTCCAGCACCGTTCCATTGTCCGCTTTATCGATGCTGACACGCATGGCTCGCATCTTTACCTCGTCACTGAGTACGTGGCTGGCGAAGATTTGGCACAATTGCTGAAGCGGATTGGTCCCCTCAAAGCACGGTCCGCTGTACGAATTGTTCGGCACGCCCTGTTGGGACTCGCCCACGCCCATGGGCTGGGATTTGTTCACCGCGACATCAAGCCAGCCAACATTATCGTCAACGCAAAGCAAGTCAAGCTTGCCGATTTCGGATTAGCCGCTTCATTTCAATCGACCATGATGAGCGGATGCACGCTGGCTGGTGAGTCAGGCGGTTCGATCGGCTACATGCCGCCGGAGCAGTTGCTTGAGTTCCACGACGCCCAACCCACGAACGACATCTATGCCATCGGGGCAACGTTGTATCGGTTGCTGTCAGGCTGCCTGCCGTATGATTTTCCGGAAACGTTCAGCCATCGGGTGCGCATGATTTTGCAGAACGATCCCGTGCCGCTAACCCGGCGAAATCGCAAGTTGCCCTCCGAATTGTGCCGCGCCGTCGATCGCTGCTTGAGTCGTAAGCCCAAGGATCGCTGGCAATCGGCGCAAGAATTGTACGACGTGCTCGAACCCTTTTCTAAATCGCAATCGACGGCACCCAAGTCGCAACCTCGCGTTCAATCTAAGCCAACGACGGCAGCGGCTTTTGAGACGCCACAAAAGACTGATATTGCTTCTGAGCACGAACGGAAATCGGAACCGATTGCTTGGCGGATCTCTCCCGAGTATTCCAACGTAGATGAACGGGCGTTACCGATCGCCAACTACACCGCATCTGTCACGCAACTCGGTACCGATGACTACGTCGTTGGCCTCAGTGATGGAGTTGTTTTTTTCACAGCGACAGGCGAGGTGCGTGCGCGACACGCATGCTCGGATCGCATCATAGGCAGCGCTGCGGTACTCAGTGATGGCCGTACGGTGGTGCATTGCCAGGATGGGATACTGATGTGTATCGCAGTTGAGAATGGCGTGCAGTGGCAAACGCGTGTCGCAGAGCCCCTGGGCTGGGCGACGCCGCTGGTCGACACAACGGATCACGTTTGGTTCAAGTAAGCCGCTATCGCGGCGGGGTGCGTTGGAAGACAGTGTATCCGATTT
>JAWKTL010000025.1:0-93807 GCA_041399105.1 Pirellulaceae bacterium
TTTGTCTAGTTGACGCATTGTTATGTTGCGCACTGGGAGTTCAGCACCACCGATCCGGCGGGGAAGGAATTCCGCACGATCAGCGACGCCATGGGGCGAACGATCACGCAGGTCGACAATTGTCAAGCCAGTGATTCGGGAACGGATGTAAACGTCACCACCGAGTACGCCTACACCGCCGATGGCCAAATCAATACGCTGACCGCTTTTTCGTTCCTGGTGACTTCGATCAAGCGTCAACGAAGCTGCTTTACGTGCAGGTCATTGGGCGATCTCTTGGCTGACCCGAGGACGGGCCAGCCTACATGCCCGGTGGGAAGAAAAAGTGTCAGGACTTTCCGCCGGTACAACCGAAGATTTCGCCGGTAACGAAGCTCGATTCGGGACTGGCCAGCCAGACATACAGCGGGGCCAGTTCGATCGGTTGCGCTGGACGTCCAAAGAGCGAGGAGGCACCGAAGTTTTCAATTTTCTCCTCTGGCATCGAGCCTGGAATCAACGGCGTCCAAACCGGCCCTGGGGCGACGCCATTGACGCGGACTCCCTGCTCGATCGCAAATTTTGAAAGACCTTTCGTCATTCCCAGCAATGCGGATTTACTCGTTGAGTAGGGCAACAGATAGGGAGATGGCTTATAGCTTTGGATCGATACGGTGTTGATGATGCTGCCGCCGGCCGGGAGGTGCCGCATCGCGGCCCGACTGAGCCAGAAGGGTGCGTAGACATTCGTTTTCATGATCCGATCGAAAACTTCGGTTGAGAAGTCTTCAATGTTATCTTCGGTCGTCTGGAACGCGGCGTTGTTGATGAGAATGTCGAGCGACCCGAAGGCTTCGATCGTCTGATCGATCAGCGACTCGCAGAGACCTTCATCGCGAAGATCCCCTTTCAACAGACAACATCGCGTTCCCGCATCCTCCACTAGATCGGACGTCGCCTGGGCATCACTATCTTCGGATAGATAGTTTGCCGCGACATTGGCGCCTTCCCGAGCGAAGCACAGCGCCACCGCGCGCCCGATGCCGCTGTCAGCGCCGGTTATCAATGCGTTTAGCCCCTGCAGCTTGCCCGACCCGCGATAGGTCTGTTCGCCGTGATCGGGAGACGGTTTCATCTGGCTACTCAGACCTGGCATCTTAATCGCATCTTGGTCCTCAAATGGCGGACGAGGATAGGCCTGTCGCGGATCAGTTAACTGAACGCTGGGATGGGATGCCGTGGACATGAATGGGTAAACTCCTTGCAAACAGCCATAGTGAACCTCGGACCCGCAATGGGATGCCGGATCGCGCAAACCAGTTTGCAAAGAATGTGCCATTAAGAAATCGGCGAGCCAGCGAACGGCTGATTCTTCCCAACGACTTATACCGTGCGTGGTCTGGAATGATGCTTTTGCATTTAATGAAGCGAATCACATCATTTTCGGCCACGCGACATATATCGTACGCAAATGTTGTTCAGTTAATCTTGCGACGTGGTCGCTCTGGGCGGAGGTGCTTAGAACTTCCAACGGTATTCGATGCGACCTCCGACAAGATCGTCGTCGTGTTCGCGCCAGCCGTACATGGTGTCCATGCGGATCAGCGTTCGATAGCTGAGGGGCAACTGATAGCGCATTCCGAGCGCAGCTTGATTGCCGCGCGCGCGTCGGTCGTCTTGACTTTCCATCACGCCGACGAAAGCCGCTTCCACGACGAGTTGATGGTTCAGTTCCGGTCCCAGCAGATTCAATCCGATGGCACCGCCGAAGGTATTGTTGGCGGTTGCATCGAGCGTGGGGTAGCCGTTCAGCAAATCGGACTCGAAATTGATTCCCGTATTGCGAAGGATTCCGCCGGCGATTCCGGCGCGGGCCACCGACTGCGGATTCCGAAAACCAGCGAACAAGTTCAGGTAGGGAACAAAACGCAGGGGATCATACGCCACGAAAGCGTTTTCCAACAGCAGCAGCGCACCGTCAGCGGTGCGTTGTTCGCGGGGAAGATCCTGCCCCGTGTTGACGATCACACGAATCGCGTTGGAAACTTTCCAGAAATATCGTCGGGCAAAGCTGAAGGTCATGTTGTGATAGCTGCGATCACCACGCAGTCGGTCGTTGACGTATGCGTACCCGGTCTCGAAGTATCCGTCGTACGCTTCGACAAACCAGGCGGTTCCGAACAATTGGGCGGCATGCTTGTCACCCGGAAAGGCATCGCTGTTGATTTGATCGACGGCGGCGAAGAACGTTGCATCAAAGTTGGCCCATCGCAGCGTCGGACTGTTCTTCGCCGGCAGCGAGAAAGCCGCACCGGTGACGGCGTCCTCCATCCAGATTCCGTTTTGAAAAAGCAAAGGGATCAAACCGGCGGTAAAGGGCAAATCGAAAGGATACCATGTGTCGGTCATTCCACCGGTGATCGCGCCCAGGTCCCCCTCGAAGAAGCCCGTCAAGAAATCGATGTTGTACTGGGTTTGCAGGTCGACATCGCCATCGACGAAATTGATCCCCGTGAAATCGCCGTTGCGGTCAAAGGGAGCAATGAAGGCGTGGAATCGTTCAGTCGACGTGATTCCCCAATCGAGGTCGAGACGTAATTGTTGTGCTAGGTTGCTGAAGTCGCCAGCGGCGTTCGTGCCCGAACCAAATCCGACGCGATGGTCTCCGTAGACATAAAAATGTTGCTGCACCAAGTTCGTTTCACCCAAGAAAGTTTGGCTGCGCGGCATTTTTCCGTTTAAGTAGAACGGACGCCCCCATTCGATCAACGGTCGCTGAACCGGAACGGGATATTTGCCATCGTATGGCCTTCGCGATTCCACCGGATCGTAGATCAACGCTTCGGCTGGTAGCGGCGTGGGAGCAAAGTCGGTGGCGTAAGCCGACATCGGCGGCGGATAAGCCATCGCGTCGGACTCCTTCTTGGCCGAACCGGTCGATGCCAAACGGCTGGCGAGAGGGAGGTTCAGATTCGCTTGCGGAGCGAATGGAATATGATCGGAAGCTGGCACGCCGGTCGCCAACCGATAGTCGGGATGTGGCAAACGTGTCGGCGGCTGATGCTGTTTGTGCGTGATGCTGGTGGAACCGAGGTGACTCGCGCCAGATGATGCCAATGCGTCATTTCGGATCACGCGGGGCATATCGGATGGTTGCGGTTTGGCAACCGGCAGTCCCAGCGATGTGGCGGGAGTCGCTGTGTTGTACGGCGGCAATGTCTGCTGAGCCGATGTGACCCCGCAATGAAAGATCATCATCGCCAGCAGGCAACAAGCGATCCGACCGAACTTGAGGGTACGGATGTGGAAGCTCGCCGCGTGTTGCGATGCGGCGAATCGACGGATTTTGCTGCATCCCGACATATCAGCGCACGAACACTTCCGTTGTTTGAGGTTCGACGTCAAGTATCTGTTCGTTCATCCGGCGAATCATCTCCGGCGTCGCTTTACAAAGACGCATGAAGTAGGGTGGTTCGAGCCTACATCGAAAACGGGCGGAAATGCGGTAAACCCCTGGAATTTTGATGCGATCGGCCGGCACTTTGTAGCTGGCCGTACGCAAGCCCAATGGAGGAACCGAATGCGCCTCCATACGGATGAAAGGGGGATGATTCAGCACGGAAATGGGAACCGCTCCAGGTCGCAAGAACGGAATCTGATCGATGTCGTAGTTGACCGGGAGCGGGAACTCGCGATCTGGACCTTTGACATTGGTGATCAAGAACTTGGTTTGCAGATTGAACAACTGATAGTCGGGGGCGATGCGATGCTTGACAACGTCTTCGCTCATCATTTCCGCGAGGTCTCCGTTGCTGTCGAGGTAGCCCGATTCGAAGATTCGATTCCCGTTGGGATCAATGACGGCGACGTTGAGCCATTGTTGTGGCTGAGCCCCCAAGGAAGCGGTCGGCAGATTATGACCGTCGCTCTCGTTGCGGACATGGATCTTGAATTCCAGCGGCATGTTGACTTGCGGTTGACAGATGACATGCGGTCCATCGAGTTCAACGGCGGCGGCGAGCGTCGCGATCGATGAGTTTCGTTTTTCGGCGGACCTCTCCAAATTGGCGTTGATGATCTTTCGCGCGTCGCGACGATCATCGGCCTCATCCCAGGGAGGCGGAAAGTGCAGCCCTGGTTGCTCGCGAACGTATCGTTCAAACGATTCGGTTCCCCATCCGGCACGCCAATCGAAGGCGAGCCAATCGCGAGGCGCCCAGCGATCCGCTTTGGGATTATGAGGAAACAGGCCGGGATGGGCGATCGAATAGCTAGGCCCCCAGAAATTGTGGTTTGACTGTTTTCGTGAAATCTCGAAAGGCTTGCCTCCCAGTTCAGCGATCGGTCCATGCGTGTAACCGTAGGCTTTGCCCGGTGTATGTCCCATGTGACAATCTTGGCAGGTGATTCCCTTTGTCCTCGCCGGCGCGTTGCGATACTGGTTCCAGACAACTTCAAGAGCGATTCCCGGATGAACGGCAACCTGATGGCAGGGCATACAGAACTCGCTTCGCGACAGCGGTTCAAAAAAGCGTCCCTCGACATGCATCGCTTGACCGGGCCCTTTGTCGTCGGGGCTCAGCTTCACCTTGTATTTGTCTTTGTCGGCGACCACGCGCGCCACGCCTTCCCCCCCAACGCCGCCGTAAACCGGGGCATGAATGTCCCCCGTTTCGACTCTTCGATGCCCGTTGGTTTTGTTGTACATCTCATTGACACGATGACAGGCAATGCACGTGATCCCCTCGCGGATGACGACGGGGGCGTCCAGCACGGTGACGGATCGTTCAACCTGAGTCATTTGAGTCGCCACGGGAGCATGGCAGCGAACGCAAAAATAGCCAACCGTTCCCATCGAAAGATCGCTGATCGTTTGTTCGAAGACCTGAAACATCGGCGACACGAACGAGTATGAATGGCTGCTGGCTCGCCATTCCTCATAGTGCTTCGGGTGACACTTAGCGCACGTGGCGGCTGAGGGATAACAGTCTTCGGCCCACAAAGCGACATGCGGATCGGGAGCTTTCTTGCTTTCGGCGGACGCTTCCTGTTTAAGCGTCTGGGCGCGATCGGCTGCCGGGCCAAGATCGGACAAAGGATCGTCATCATCGGCGGACAACGAAGCAAATCGATGTGGGCTCGGCATCGGGTAAACCTGATGGGGCCGATAAGCGTCAGCGCGAGGATGAGGCGTCCCCAGCACAGCGGACTGTTCGGGTTGGGCTTGTGCAAGACGATGCGCGGCGACAATCTTCCCTCGCAATGTCTTCGCCGACAGAACGGCATCGGCCATTTCCTGTTGACTCTGTGTCGCACCGGCGTTGCCGGGTGATCGCGTATCGAAGCTGTTCCAGTTCGCGGTGCATCCAGGGGGCAACTGCTGAAGGACCTCTTGCGGAATGACCGGAATACCGATCGTCGCCCCACGATGGTCTGCTTTGGCGACGCGGGAAGCGGGTTCTTGCGACACAGCCGACTGCGCAGCAACAAGCGTTGTCACCAACCATGCCGCCAGCATGCATCTGTTCTTTGCAAGCATTCCGAAGTTCCTTGACGAACCGATCTTCACACATAGCTTTCCATCGACCGTTTCGGTCGTTATGTCGAATACAAGCGAGGCAATCCGATGATCCGTTGCGATCGTTACAGCTTGCCACGACTTGTCCGAAACCTTCATGAAATACCGGACGTTTGCCGACCTGTGCGTGCAACTCGTTGTACGTTTTAGATTGCCTAGAGTTTCTTTCAGGAAGAATTTGATGACCAGCGATCTTTCACTGACGAATTGCTATCGTTGTCCGGTTGCGGCTGAAAAGGCAAAGGCCTGGCTGCAAATGGGTCATCGTCGCGTGAACGTCACGATGCTCGATACATCGATTGAAGGTTTCACGATCGTGATCAGACCGAAAGATGTACGTCTGTTGCGATACGACGTCACCTGGACGTTGACGACGTGTGATGAGAAATGCATCGTCCACCCGGAATGGATGTACAACGCTGACGCGACAAGTGGCCAGTTGGGTTTGCGTCGGGTGAGAGATGTCACCCCTTCACGGATGCGACGGAAGCACTCCGCTTGGTTCATGGGAGGCGCCTTCCGTGGTGGCGAATCGGACCTGTCGGGACTGGCGTTGGGTGGCATGCTGATGCTGATTGTCGCCATCCTAACCTTGCCCGGTATTGGCGATGACTTGGGGACGGCTCCCCGAATTCAATCGCTGCTGCAAGACGGATTTCGATCCGTGGCGTCTTCGATCCAGTCGTTCTTGAACTCCTAACGCGTTGCCGAGCGAAGAAATCCGCCACCTCGTATAAGGAGTCCCGGCAGCCTTCCATTGTCGGCAACCCGACAACAGATCATGCCAGCAAGTCGCGGATGACGCGACCATGCACATCCGTCAAACGATAGTCGCGACCGGCGTGACGGTACGTCAGCTTGGTGTGATCGATGCCCAGAAGATGCAAGATCGTAGCGTGGAAGTCATGAACGTGAACTCCATCGGTGGCGACCGTGGCGCCAATTTCGTCGGTCGTGCCGTAAGCAATGCCCCCCTTGGTTCCCCCTCCGGCAAGCCACGATGAAAAGCAAGCACTATGATGACCGCGACCTTTGTCGCCATCGACACCAGGCGTGCGACCGAACTCCGTGGTCCAGACGACCAATGTTTCGTCGAGCATCCCTCGATCTTTGAGATCGCGAAGCAAGCCGGCAAGCGGCTGATCGATCACTTTCGCGTGATCGGCGTGTTCCGCCATGTTGCCATGTTGATCCCAGTTGTGGCTGCTGCTGCCATCGACCAGTTCGATAAATCGGACGCCGCGTTCGGCCAACCGCCGAGCGACCAAGCACATCCAGCCAAAGCCTTCGTTCTTTCCCCGTTGCAATCCATAAAGGGACAACGTTCGGTCGTCCTCTTTGGAAACGTCGAACGCATCAGGGGCATCGGCTTGCATGTGAAACGCCGTCTCGAAACTGCGAATCCGTGCCGACAGATCGCTGTCGTTGGACCGATCACGAAGGTGCCGATTGTTCAGGACATCAGCGAGATCAAGTTCCAATTCCTGCAAGCCGCGATGCGTCGTGCGACGCGCAAGGTTCGGAATCGGCTCCTTTCCACCGATGACGCGCACCCCTTGGTGATAGGCCGGCAGAAAGTCGTTGTTGAAAATCTGTGTTCCCGCATACGGCATTTGAGGCGCCAGGGCGATGAACGAGGGCAGGTTCTGGTTCTCCGTTCCCAATCCATAACTGACCCACGAACCAATGCTCGGTCGCGAGAAGAAAAATGACCCGGTGTGCATCCCCAGCGTCGCATTGTAGTGTTCGTTGTCGTTGCCATTCAGCGATCGAATGAGGCAAATGTCATCCATTTGGTCGCGTAGGTGCGGGAACAGATCGCTGACCAGGGTACCGCATGTCCCCCCGGGCTTGAACTTCCAAAGAGGCTTGAGAAGTTTGCGTTGCTGGTTTGATAGCCCTCCCCCCACGCCGGTCTTCTTGCCGTCCGCCTCGAATAGTTCCGGTTTGAAGTCGAACGTGTCCATATGCGACACGCCCCCGTTTGAGAAAACGAAGATGACCCGTTTCGCCTTCGGTTGAAAATGGGGGAGCTTGGGGGCGAGCGGATTCGATGCGTCTGAAGCGGTTGCCGCGAGCAGCTCCGACAGCATTCCCGGCATCAGCAGCGAACCAGCGGCCAGAGAACGAAGGATTTCGCGACGCGAAGCGTTCATGATCAAACTCCAAGACTTGCACTTCAATCCAGATATACAAATTCGTTCAGCCGCAACAGCGACCGCACATAGGCCCGCCATGTCTCGTGCTCGACTTGCTCGGGATCGAGCCCCGTTTCGCCCAGCAATCGCTTGGCGTCCGCGAAGAACTTACCGGCAGTGACAAGTTCCTCGGCGTTCGGCAATCGAGAAAACAGCAACTCGTATGCGTAGCGAACGCGCGGTTCCGCCTCGGCGGCATGCTCCATCATCCGATCGACAATCCGCGTCGATTGTTCATGCATCAGCGGATCGTTCAACAAGAAGAGTGCTTGAATCGGCGTCGTGGTCGTCATTCTGGCGGCTGTACTGGTCGATGGATCGGCACCATCGAAAATTTCCAGCATCGGATGCCGTTGAATGCGTTGCGTCATTAAATAAACACTGCGGCGGTTCGTTTCGTAGACCGCTTTGAATGGCTTGTGCTGAGTGAAGTTCCATTTGTCCCGCGGCGGGAACGGATGCGGATCGGCGGGTGAAAGGTCGAGGCCGCCTCCGAGAAACAGCATCGTGTCGCGAATCGATTCGGCGTCCAGACGCTGTCTCGGAAAACCCGCCAACCAAACATTGTCTGGATCGATTGCCACGGCTTGCTCGTCCCGTCGGCTCGATTGTTGGTAGACATGTGACAACAGAATCCGCCGATGCAGAGACTTGATCGACCAGCCCTCTTCGCGCAAGAGAGCGGCCAAGTGGTCGAGCAACGCCGGATGTGTCGGTGGCTTGCCTTGCTTACCGAAGTCGTTGGGCGTCGGTACGATCCCACGACCGAAATGGTGTTGCCAGATACGATTCGCGATCACGCGAGCCGGCAACGGATTCTCGGGGGCGAGAATCCACTCCGCCAGTTCCCGACGGCCACTTTCTTGACAGTCGTCAGCCAGTGCTTCGCCCCCCAGCACTGCGGGAAAGTGCCGCCGGACGACATCTCCCTGTTTCGTCGGATCACCCTTGATCTGGACGACCGCGTCTTGAGGATCATTCGCCTCGGCAACCGCATAAGCCGTGTCCCCCTTCGAATCCAAAGCGACGAAGTCCCGTTGTTTCTTGTCAAGTTCGATTCCCGGCCATGGATATCGCGTGCTGGCGAAGATTCCGTACAACCCGTAATAATTCTGTGTGGTCAGCGGATCGAATTTGTGGTCGTGACAGCGAGCGCAACTGAGCGTCATTCCGAGAAACGCACGCCCGAGATTGTCGATCGTGTCCTCATAGGTTAAATGCCACGGGTAATCATCCACGCGTGACCCGAAGCGTCTTGCGTTGGCCAAATAGCCCGTGGCGATGATGCGTCGTCGGCGCTGTTCGTCCGATTGGGCATCGGAGGCTCGCAAATCTCCGGCGATTTGGTCGCGGACGAACTCGTCATACGGCAAGTCGCGGTTGAACGCGTCGATCACCCAGTCTCGATACAAACGCATTTGCGGGATGGGATAATCGGAATTGTCCCCCGCCGTGTCGGCATATCGCACGACGTCAAGCCAATGTCGGCCCCATCGTTCACCGTATTGTGGCGATTCGAGCAAGCGGTCGACAACTCGGTCGAAGGCGTCCGATTGACGATCCGCCAGAAAGGCGGCGACTTCGTCCGGTGTGGGAGGCAAGCCGATCAGATCGTAAGTGACACGACGAATCAATGTGCGCTTGTCCGCATCGGTGGTTGGGCTTAATCCATGCTCTTCCATCTTGGCAAGAACAAACCGATCGATCTCGGTTCGAGCCCAGGTGGTGTTCTTTGTTTCGGGAATCGGGGGAGCTTCAATCAGTCGCAGCGACCAGAATTCGCGTGCTTTCGCCAAATCGATCTGTTTGCCGAGATGCTTCGTTGGCGTGGATCGCGGATCGGGCGCTCCGATCTCAACCCAGTGTTCAAGATCGGCGATTTCCTCGTCCGTCAGTTTCTCATCTGGAGGCATTTGCATGTCGCTGTTGCCATACCGGACCGCCTCAATCATCAGGCTTTTGTCGAGGTCTCCGGGAACGACAGCCGGGCCGCTCGCACCGCCTCGTCGGATGGTGGTGCGAGAATCGACCAACAGACTTCCCTCCAAGTCTGCTGATTCAGCGCTATGGCAGGCGTAACACTTGTCAATCAACAACGGACGAATTCGTTTTTCGAAGAAGGCCAAGTCTTCATCGCTTATCGGCTGGCTGATGCCGTCGTAACGCCCGCGCCATAATTCAACGCCTGAAAAATTGGCAGCGCCTCCAACACTGGTCAACACGATTTTCCCGTTCTTGGGGGACGTGTACCACGGACCAAGCTTTTCCCAATGGCCGGTCTGGCCGCTGTTGAAGCGAGGGACGACTTCGCGACCATTGACTGCAATCGCAAACGTTTCCGCATTGTTGTCCTCCCAGACGTAGAGGAACAAAGAATAGGTCCCATCGGGCAAGTTCGTCAATTCGATACGGTTGCCGCCCCAACGACTGCTGCGAATCATTTGCGCTCGGCCCGAATCCGTCGCGGGGACAAGCGTCACGTCTTGATTCTCGAACGCCTTGTCCTTGCAAACGTAATCTTTGAACGCTTTCCCTTCCCAAGGATGATCATCGATCATGACCGCCGGGCCGTTCAGATTCAATCCAAGATAGAACGAAGGGGCCGAGTCGCCCGCATGGCAAAAGACGGTCGAAACGAGTACGAATGCGTAGCTATAGGTCGCTTTAACGGCGAGGCGATAACAGTAGCGGTTTGCCACAGTTCAAGTGGTCCTCGAAAGATGTGACAGCGAAATCGGCTTTGCCGTCAATGGTCGCCCGAGCAATCAGACAACGCTCGTGGTAAGCGGATTGCAACCGATCAGGAATGTTCTCAAAAACAGGTGTCACCACGCGATGTATCTTGTCACGTAGCCGTAATTTAATTGAGATCTCAGCGGGATGCAATTGCCTGCGGCGGGATAGATGCCGCCGCTCGACTTGATCGAGAACGGGCGGGCCGCGCGCGTTATGATCTTAAATTGTATGAACAACCCTACGACGTTCTATCAATGATGAACGCGTTTCATGTTATGTTGCGTCAATGTCTTCCCGTTGATCTTGCGACTTAGCCGATCTGACGCGTATCGATATCATTGGTCTCGAATAGGTTATCCGAGTGAACCGCAGAATAGCACTTACCGCACTTGTATCGTCGATGCTTGTAATGAACACCCAGGGACAAGAAGTCAGCGAGCCGTTCAAGCGACTCGACAAAAATCGAGATGGAAGACTCACCAAGTATGAATTTTCCGGCGCGCTCTTTGATCGGATCGACACCGATAAAGATGGCATCATCACCCGCCAGGAAGATCGTGCTTTCGTACGCAAACGCAATCGCGCGGGGCAGTCGCCAAACATCCGCGTCCCCGACTCCGTGGAAGCGATGCTCGACCTGCCGTATGCAGGGACGGACAACCCTCGGCAATCGCTCGATTTGTATCTACCGAAAGTTCGGGAAGAGGACCAACCGTTGCCCGTGGTCGTCTTCATTCATGGTGGAGCTTGGAGAGCCGGCGATAAACGGGGCGGGTATCGGATGATTGCTCCGTTGGTGGAAAGCGGTGATTACATTGGTGTGTCGATCGGATACCGACTCAGTGGCGAAGCGATTTGGCCCGCGCAACTTCACGACTGCAAAGCGGCGATTCGCTGGCTCCGAGGAATGCGAAGCAGTACAATCTCGATCCGAATCGGATCGGCGTCACCGGCACATCCGCGGGGGACACTTGGTGGCGATGCTGGGAACCACCGGCGACGTACCGGAACTCGATGGCGTGCTGGGCGAGCACTTGAACGAAACGAGCCGAGTGCAGTGCGTCGTCGATCAGTTCGGCCCCACCGACTTGCTTGTAATGGGCGGGTCGCACAACAATCCGAATTCACCGGAGTCACAGTTGGTCGGCGGTGCCGTGCAGGAGATGCGGACGATTGCTCGTGAAGCCTCGCCGATAACGCATGTTTCGCGGAACGATCCACCGTTTTTGCTGATTCACGGCACGCAAGATCGGACGGTCCCCTACAGTCAGTCGGAATTACTTCATCAAGCATTGGAACAAGTTGAGGTTGAATCGATCCTTGTACCGGTCGATGGTGGTGGCCATGGTGGCTTTCCGCCTGAAGAACTTGCGAACAGGCTGCGGCAGTTTTTCGACAAGCATTTGCGTGGCAAGGACGTCGCGATCTCCAAAGAACCGATTGCATCTCGCAGGCGGAATGACGAATGATTTGCGAGCCGATACGCTATCGAAATTCGCAATCGGACAACGAGGTGGTTTTGGATGAACGAGACAAATGTTCGCAAGCACAATCAGTCGGCTTGGGACAAACAGGTCGAACAAGATAATCGATGGACAAAGCCGGTTGATCAGCAGACGATTGAGAAAGCGCGGAGCGGCGATTTTAGGATTGTTCTGACCCCGCTGAAATCGGTCCCGACAGGTTGGTTTCCATCTCTCTCGGGATTGGAAACTCTTTGTCTCGCTTCGGGAGGTGGGCAGCAAGCTCCGATTCTGGCTGCGGCTGGAGCAAAAGTAACGGTGCTCGACAATTCTCCACGGCAATTGGATCAGGATCGCTTCGTCGCGGATCGAGACGAACTTGAATTGAGCTGCGTCGAGGGTGACATGGCGGATTTGTCGATGTTTGCCGATGACACTTTCGACCTCATATTTCATCCTTGCTCGAATACGTTTGCGCAGCATGTGCTTCCGGTTTGGCGAGAATGCTTCAGAGTCTTGCGACGAGGCGGCGTCTTGATGGCCGGTTTCACGAATCCGATCCGCTACATCTTCGACGATGAACGGAAAGAGAACGGCAATTTGGAAGTCCGATACGCGCTTCCCTATTCAGACCTGAATCATCTTGAAGAAGAACACATCCGGAGCGCGATCGAACAGAATCAGCCTTTAGAGTTCGGCCACACCTTGGAAGATCAGATTGGTGGACAGTTGCGGGCCGGTTTCATGCTGACAGGATTTTATGAGGATCGGTATCCCGCATCAGACCATGACCCGCTCTCCGCCTTTCTTGACACTTTCATCGCGACTCGTGCCGTCAAGCCTTGATGAGCGAGTTAGACGTCGCGGGGCCAGAAATGAGGTGATTCGCTTCATTTAACGCGAAGGCATCATTTCAGACCACGCACGGTATAAGCACCCACGCAGATGTTTCGTCTTTCAACGGCTGATTTAACCGAAAGACTTATGTCGAGGTGTTATACTGTCCCCCTTTTGCCCGACGAGGAGTGTACTGATGAACGTACTCATTTCCGCGGCGATGCTTGAAAGCATACGGCCTGCTCGCACGAGCAAACGCAGGCGACCGCCCTCTGAAGTTGAAAGTATGAGCGAACAGAAAACATGGAAGTGTTCGCATTCCGAGCGAATCAGCAAATGGGTTGCAGTCTCACTGGCCTTCGCAACGATGCTGCTCGGGGCAAACCCATTCGTCCATGCCGCAAAGCCCAACATCGTGTTTATTCTCGTCGATGATCAGGGATACTACGACCTAGGCTGCTACGGAGCAACGGAGGTGAAGACACCGCGCATTGATGCGATGGCAAACGAAGGTACGCGTTTCATGGACTACTATGCGGCCGCTCCGATCTGCAGCCCGTCGCGCGCGGGATTGCTGACCGGTTGCTATCCGCGACGCGTCGGCAACCACATCTGGGTCCATCGTGCCGATTCAAGTTCCGGCGTTCACCCCGATGAGTTGACGATCGCCGAGCTATTAAAGCAGAACGGCTACGCCACGGCTTGTATTGGTAAATGGCACCTCGGATTTCACGCGCCGCTGCTGCCACGAAATCAGGGCTTCGACCATTACTTCGGTCTGTTGCATAATCTTGACCCGGTCGAAGTTGTTTACTTTGGAAACGAAGGCGTGCCGCTGATGCGAAACGGCGCGGTCGTGAAGCGGCCCGCCGATCCCGCGGAACTGACTCGGCTCTACACCGACGAAGCCATTCATTTCATCGAGCAGCATCAAGACGAACCGTTCTTCGTTTATCTGCCCCACACAATGCTGCACACCCCGCTCGGTGTCAGTGACGAGTACAAAGGCAGTTCGCAGTGGGGTGAGTATGGCGACGCGATCCAGGAGTTGGATCATCATGTCGGTCGCATCTTCGACACACTTGAGCGGCTTGGCATCCATGACAACACCATCGTGATCTACGCGTCGGACAATGGGCGAGGACCCGGCCGTACTCCGGAGCAAAAGATTATTGGCCGCAAACTGTCAACGTACGAAGGCGGCCTCCGAGTACCGGCAATCGCATGGGGACCAGGGGCGGGACTGCGGTCCGATGCAGTGTCGTCGGAGGTCGTGCGTGCAATGGACTGGTATCCGACGCTCGCGACGTTGGCCGGGATCAAGGTGCCCGAGGGTGTTGTCATCGACGGCCGCGACATCAGCCCTCTGCTGAAGGGGGAGACAAAGGTCGTGCCACCGCCTGGCTCGGCCAAGTCGCTCAATGCGTCGGTGCCCAATCGGCGTCGTTGGGAACCGGCGGGCGAATGGAGGTCGATCGTGACGCGCAACGAATACAATGACGCGTTCTTCTATCACGGCAGTCAAGGCGAGCTCGCCGCTGTTCGATGGACGAACTGGAAACTTCACCTCAACCCGTCGCTCACTTTGTACGACCTCGCGACCGACCTCGGTGAGTCGACGCCGGTCCGCAACGGCGAAGTCACGCGTAAGCTTCGCGGCATGGCGGTCATGTTCCAGGAAGAAATGCGGCTTGACGCTCGTCCGGCAGGCGAGGCGGACGCTTTGCGTGCCGACGGGCGGACGGAGATTCCGCCCGGCATCCTCACTCGCCTTGATGCAAAGCTTGATGTGACGTATGCGCGTTACGGCGATCGTACGCTGGAAATGGATCTCTACCGCCCGCGCGATGCATGGGGGACGCTCCCTGCGGTTATCTGCATTCACGGTGGCGGGTGGACCAGGGGCAACCGCCAGGGTTTCAGCAGACTCGCGCAGGGGCTGGCGGCGCGAGGGTTCGTTACCGCGACCATTTCTTACCGACTCAGCGGTGAGGCACCGTTCCCCGCAGCGATCCAGGACTGCAAGGCCGCCGTTCGCTTCTTGCGCGCTCACGCGGAGGAGTATGGCATCGATCCACAACGAATGGGTGCGATTGGCCACTCCGCTGGCGGACACCTCGCGGCGTTGCTTGCCACATCAAACGGCATTGCCGAACTCGAAGGTGACGGTGGCCACGCCGAACAGAGCAGCACAATCCAAGCCGCCGTCCCCATGGGAGCGCAGACTCACCTGCTCTCGGAACGCAACGCGACCGTCTCAGCGAGTGAAGACCGTGGCGGAATCTGGCGACGGTTTCTCGGAGGCTCGCAAGCCGAGAAGCATGACACGTACCAACTCGCCTCACCCCTGACACACCTCGACAAAAACGATCCGCCGTGCTGGTTCATCACCGGACAACTTGACGACGCCAGCACGCACGCCGATACGTTTCGGACACGCATGAGCGACCTTGGCATCCGAAACGGCGTGACGATCATTCCCGATGCGCCGCACCCGTTCCTCAATAAGCAGGTGTGGTTCGACATCATGCTCGACAGAGCTGTTGCCTTTTATAGGGAAGAACTCAAATAGACAGGCAATGGCGATGGAAGGTCCTATCATAGCCACAAACTCTCACAGCCAAGCCTCCGGAACAACGAAAGCCGGATTCGATCGTATTCCACGTTCCCCCTGGACCAGCCACAGTTCGTTCAGCCTTGTACGCTCGAAACCGTCCGCTTCATCACCGAGCAGTCATCTTCACGCCTGAAACATTCTCGCCGCTGATCCCGCTGACGCATTTGCGTTAAACGGACTACAAGCGTCGGTGCCGCCGCTGTCGGGGCATATCCACGAACAACACCATCCTGTATTGATTCAGCCCAAGCTCCTTGAGCATCGGGTCATCCGAAACACCTACCATATGTTGAGATTGATGTCGAGCGGAGCTGACGACTTGACTGATCAAGGAAGGTGCGTACGAATCGCCAATAGATGCGATGTATTGAGTTCATGAACGGTTCAGCACTGCGGACGTTGATCGTTGGATGGTGTCGCCGTGCGATACAATGCATGTGGCGATCTCGATCGACTGACTCAATCACCTTGGATTATCGAGCCTTGACAACATCTGCGGCAAGTGCTTCCAAGTGACGAACCGTCAAATGTGCAACGGATATGCCGGGCAGTGTCAGAGCGAACCGCGTCAATGCGGACTCTATCTCACTCCTGATTCACATCCGGTTGTCAGTGAAAGTGGGCGAAGTAGTAAGCGCGATTGGTGGACCGGTCGAACGCCGCGTGAACACCGCGATCCTCTTTGGACCACGCGTAGTACAACCCATTCGCGATTGTGATTGAATCTGGACCCGTCAGGGTTGCCATCAGGCTGCTATACCGTGGGATGGAGTAGGGCGCCGTGATCGGTTGAATCGCGACCTTAGCAGCATCCGATTCGACCGAACCGATTCCAGACTCGACCCATTCGATGAATGCGTCTTCCTTGATGGCAAACTCGTATGCAATCGTTCCACGGAATCCTTGACAGAAAGATACGTCGCTAGCCTCAGCGGGCAACCCGAATGGAGCCTTGTCGCGTGGGACATTCTCGGCATACCGTGGCGGTGTTGATCGAACGAAATAGACCGCCAATGCCGGCACACAGGCAATGGCAGTGACGGCAACCAGAAGCTCGAACATCGAGAATCTAAGCCGACTGGTCCCATGCCTGCCAGCTGGCCCGAATCGTTCGAGGTGTCGCGACCAGAAAAGATTAATCCGCGCGGAGGCTGCAGCGGCTATTGCGGTAAGAAGCATTGGAAGAATCAATGATGTCCAGGAAACTCGAACGTCCCAAATGATCATTTCGCTAAGCGTCACAACGAAACTGAATAATGCAAATCCAGCAACGATAGACAGCAGCACGGAGGCTTGCGACGCCGCCTTCGCGTTGCAGCGAAATGTCCCACGATACTGCTGAATCGCCAGAATCGTGGGAAGCGGTAGAATGATGACTCCGCAGACTAGCGAACACGGATCCCACGTGACGGCGAACATGGCGATTGCCGTGGAAATCAGGACGACGCATACCGCAAGCACGACGACCGAAAATAGGATAAGCGAGATGGAGCGTTTCGGTTGAAGAGGTAGTTCCAATCTGGTCACTCAAAGTTACACGTGAAGATGCGTACCGATGGGATGAACGGGCCGCCGCGAAAGATCATCCATTCTAATGACGGCTTTTCGGCAGCCTCGCATTGTTCCAGCGAATGAAAAACATGCCCCGGCAATAGGACGCACCAAGGTCCGAATTCACGGGGATGATCACTCAAAACAACTGTTATCAATTCGGAACCAACGGCGGACACCCTTTCGCTGAACTCCTAGAACCTATCCGAACACTCAGACAAGACCCGCAGCTAACGCTATCGGCTCAAGGTCCTCGGATAGGTTCTGGTGCAGGTCGCTGAAAAGCCGCGCATCAGGCAGAGACGCATCCTCTCGTCCACTGCGGTCTTGAACCGACTCTGCCCCTGGGCATCGGTCACGCTTAAACGTTCAACCCGCTGCGAATCCCCAAGCGTTCCGCCTTCCCGAGATTTCACAGCAAAGAATAAGCAAGTTTTAAAAGAAAAAACGCCGCCAAAGCATTGCTCTGAACAGCGTTTCGCAAAGGCGGAGGACACGGGACTCGAACCCGCAACCCATTGCTGGGCAACTGATTTCGAATCAGCCTGCTAGCCATTCGCTTATCCTCCGAGCAGTCTCGTTTGATACCGCAAAAACCAGTTGTCGTCAACGGGATGATGCTCGAAATCCGCGTTCGCGGGACAAGGTTTCGGCACGTCAACGGCTTTGCCGGACAACGCATCTCCAAACGTGTGGTTCCACGCCACCAAATCTTTGTTATAATCATGGCCCTTAAAATTCATCCAAGCCCCGTCAACTTCCTTCAGCGGTCGATGGTTGGATGCTTTGAACTTTGACTTGGAGCTGTTTTGCCTTTCAGCCGAATAGGCATATCGTCGCGAAACGAACGCGCGGTTTGGACGCATCTTTGTTGTGCATGCTGTTTGTTTCTTCCCTTTTTTGTTCAGGCATTGCCTGTTGTCGCTCAAGGTCCCCAGGTTGCATCCGCCAGCGCTGCTCAGGGGACCATCGCATGGGAAGAGGATGCTTCGATTGTCAGCCGCGAAGGTTATGCAAGCTTAATTTGGCGACCGGTCGACGGTGCGATTGACTACAGCGTCCGGGATCAACGCGATGTCGAAGTCTACCAAGGTCCCTTCACTCAAGCCTTCGTATCCGGCTTGCCCGATGGTGAGCATGCCTTCGCAGTGATCGCCTTCGATGCGTCGGGATCGGAAATTGCGCGGACTTCGCAGCCCAAGATCGTTGCGGTCGACCATTGGCCGCTGTTGCAATCGCTCGTCCTGTTTGGAATCGGGCTCGTTGTGTCGGTGGCGATGACCGTTGTGATTGTGCGTGGCGCGACTTCGGTGAAACGGCAACAAATGAATTCCCGATCCGAGGTAATGGAATGATGGAAGGCGATACGACGATCCTGAGCCCTGAGGCGGGATACGGATTGCTGGCTTTCTTCAGCATTCTTTGGGTCTCGCTCGGTTTGTGGTGGGGGAAGCGGGCGAAATCGTATGATGGCTACGCCGTGGCCGGTCGGAACGTCGGCTTGGCGCTGGGGACGGCAACGGCGGTGGCGACGTGGATTACGTCGAACACGACCATGCTGGCTCCTCAGTTCGCACTTCAATTGGGGATTTGGGGCATGTTGGCTTATTCGACGGCCAGCTTCGGTTTGTTCGCATTCGCACCGATGAGTGGACGAATTCGACAATTGATGCCAACCGGCTACACGGCGGTCGAGTTCGTGCGCGGTCGATACGGAAAGCTGGCCGAAGTCCCCTTTCTGTTGATCTCGTTGTTCTATGCGGTCACCTGGTTGATATCGATGTCGATGGCGGGGGGAAAGCTGTTAAACGTTCTGTCTGGAATTCCGTACGAAGTCGGCATGTCGGTTGTCGTCATTGTCTGCGTGCTCTACACGTTATTCGGTGGCATGTTTGCGGTGATCGGAACCGACTTCATTCAGAGCCTAATCATTCTTGCCGGGCTCGTGCTGGTGGTATTCGCGGTGTTGTGGCAAATCGATATCGCGGATGTTCACGAGAACTTGAGACTGGAACGCCCCATGCTCTTGTCGATCCTGTTCCCGGCGGCGCTGATGTCCTTGTTCAACAATATGCTGTTCGGATTCGGAGAGATCTTTCACAGCAATGTTTGGTGGAGCCGCGCATTCGCGATGCGAGAGGGCGTCGGACCGAAGGCATACGCTCTGGGAGGGTTGCTTTGGTTGCCGGTTCCCATTGTCGCTGGCTTCCTGGGTTTCGCCGCGCCGGCGTTGGGAATCGGGATCAGTCAGCCGGATACCGCGGGTCCGTTGGTCGCGGCGACGCTGCTGGGAACCGGCGGAGCGTTACTTGTATTTGTTGTGGTTTTTTGTTCGCTGGCGTCGAGCATCGACAGTTTGTTGGCGGCGACTTCCGACTTGATCGTCAACGACATCGTCGAGCCTCTGTTTTTTAAAGAGGCGGATGATCGTCGCAAGCGGTTTTGGGCCAGCATCAGCATCGTTGTGCTGGGACTGCTGGCCTGGGGCGTTGCCTTGCCCAACATCGGAACCCTGGCGACGGTGTTGTTCTTTGCCGGACCGCTGGTCGGAAGCTGCATCTGGCCGATCCTGGGAGGCTTGTATTGGCGAAAGGCGAGCCCATTGGCGGCCGCATCCGCAATGGCGTTTGGCAGTGTCGCCGGTTTGTGGGCTTACTTCGCCATTGGGTGGTTTGTGGCTTCGCTGGTGGGAGCAACGGTCTCCGGTTTCGTCTTCGCCGCGGTGACGCTCGTCGCTCCGATCGATTTCGATTTCTCCAGTCTGGCGCGGATGCGAGCGTCGGATGACGCGAACCATTATCAATGATGAAAGCGCCAGATGTTATGTTGCAATCATGTTTTTCAGTTGATCTTGCGACGTGGTCGCTCGAGGAGGATGCGAACGATGTTATTTCCACTGTGGTTTCTGAAGAGTTTGATTTTCGCTGCTCTGACATTGTGTGTCCTGGGTGTTTGCGCCCTCTTGTTTTTTCTGTTCGTCGATACCAAGCAAAAACGGATTTGGTGATATCGTGAGTACTGATGTTAAAAGCTCTGTGGATTGTGCGTTGACTTCTTCGGCAACCAATTCGAAGGGACGGAAAGTCTCGCCCGAAGCATTCCTCGGAGCGGTTGAGAATGTTATCGATCGCGAGCCGCTGGAAGCGTTGGCTGGTCAGTCGATCGTGAATCCGCGGCAGTTCGATCGTCGAACGGTGGTGGCGATCGCCCAGTTGTCCGCATTGTTGGAAACGCGTGTTGTCGAAATGGACAAGCCGCTCGATGGCAAGATCGCCATCACCGCGTTCTTTGAACCGAGCACGCGCACACGGCTATCGTTCGAGAGCGCCGTGCAGCGGTTGGATGGCAAAGTGCTTTCGGTCCCCGATGGACAAGTGACCGGAATCGCAAAGGGGGAGTCGCTGGCGGATATCGGCGAAATGTTCAACACCTACGGTGATGTCGTCATCATGCGTCATCCCGACACCAACAGTGTCGATGAGATTCGACGCAATCTGCAGCGTCCGTTGATCAACGCCGGCAATGGCAGTGGCCATCACCCGACTCAAGCGTTGGTCGACTGGTACGCGTTGTTGAAGTGGCGACCTGAATTGCGATTGCCCGAATGCCCCGCTGATAAGCGGGTTCATTTGGGCATCATCGGAACACCGGGATCGATGCGGGCGGTCAAAAGCTTCCTTCGGTTGGCGTTGCTGTTCACCGGAGCGGTCCAGCGCATTACGTTGGTTTCCGAAATGGCCGATCCGGTGGGGCTTGATCTGACGGGACCGATCGAAGAGTCTCCGATTCCGATTGATATCACCAACGATGTCCGCGATGTGCTGCCTCAGTTGGATGTCGTCTATGTCAACTCGATCGCCTTCCTGGGGGACAGTTATCGAAATTTGGACAACCGGTATAAGCTTGATAGCAGCAGCAATCTGAAACCGGACTCGGTCATCATGCATCCGTTGGCTCGCAATGACGAATTGTCGACCGACTTGGACGAAACGGATCACAATCTCTACTTTGCTCAGGCCGCCGGTGCGGTGTTTGTAAGGCAGGCGTTGTTGGCGGCCGTCTTGAACCGGCTGGATCGAATCAGTGGTGTGTAACCTTCGTGCTCCGCGAGAACGATCGCTTTGCATCCGTAAGCCGAACGTGGCGTGTCGCGCCACGCACGGTGAAACAAGGCGAGCGGCAGGAAAAAACTTACCAAGAGTTTAACCCCTCACCCTGCCCTCTCCCTTAAAAAAGGGAGAGGGGGCAGCGGAAGGTAACTTTTTTCCTGCCGCTCGCCCAAATAACATTCAACGAAATCTCAAAACGAAAATATGTGTGGAATCGCCGGATTTTGGAATCCTGGAAATACGAACGAACGACAACTTCGCTTTGCATTGGACGGAATGCTCGATGTGCTGGATCATCGTGGTCCGGATGACCGTGGAAGTCGCCTGTTCACCGATCAAGGCGTGGCTCTAGGTCATACGCGTTTGTCCATCGTGGGGCTCGATCATGGACATCAGCCAATCGAGTCGACCGACGGCGACTATGCCGTTACCGTCAATGGGGAACTCTACGATTTCAAGAAGCTTCGTACCCGCATGGCGTGCCAATCGGTCGATGCTTTCGGAGCTGGATCGGATGCCCAGCGGAGACTCAGTGGCCGAGCCGCCGCCAGCAAAAGTGATAGCGCCATCACGCTTCCGCTTTATTTGCGCGATGGCCTTTCATTCGTTGATCAGCTACGTGGCGAGTTCGCCATCGTGCTCTACGACAACAAGTTAAAACGCCTGATCCTGGTGCGTGACCGATTCGGAATCAAACCGCTTTATTATGCCGTCAACGAAAGCGGTTTTGTTTATGGATCGGAGGTTAAATCCATCCTGAAACATCCCGCTGTGACGCCGAAGCTTTGCCCCCGCGCGGCACTGCATCAAATGATGCAGGTGATGGTTCCCGGCACGACTTCCTTTGAAGGGGTCCAGGCCTTGCGTCCCGGGCATATGCTGATCGTGGAACTGAACAACGGTCGGTTGCAGACGCGAACGGAGCGTTGGTGGGACCTGCAGTTCCCCGAATCACATGATTCCAACGCCGACCCGCAGCCCTATGTTCAGGGAGTTCAAGAGCGTTTGATCGACGCCGTCGCGGTACGTTTGGAAGCGGACGTTCCGGTGGGGTGTTATCTGTCGGGAGGGATCGACAGTTGTTCCATTCTGGGATTGGCGACGACACTGCAGCAGGCCCCCGTGAAGGCCTTTACGATTGCGTTTGACAACGCGCAATACGACGAATCGCACATCGCAAAACTGATGGCTGAACGAACCGGCGCGGAGCAGGAACTGCTTCGGTTGACGGAAAAGGAACTCTATGGCCCCGCTTTTGAACGGGCGACTTGGCATGCGGAGCGAACGTTTTACAACACCCTTGCCGTTGCCAAATGGCATATGAGCCGGCGGGTGAGAGCCTGCAATTACAAAGCGGTCATCACCGGAGAAGGCTCGGACGAATTGTTCGGCGGATACCCTTTCTTTCGTCGTGATTGGCTTGGCCCTGATGACGAGGCGGGCGTTTTTGCGGGAGCGATCTTGGCCGAGCAGGAACAGACGCACCCGGCTTGGCAGGATTTGTGCGGGTTCACTCCCTCGTGGATTCAGCCGTGGATGATGACCCTGCAACGTGTCAAGCCGTTGCTTTCGACCGCCATGCGGGATTTGTTCGAGACCTACGATCCCGTCGCCGCGATTGCCGAAGCGATCGATCCCGCGCAGGTTCGCGGACGACATCGCCTGGACATCTCGCAGTACACGTGGTGCAAGACAATGTTGGAGGGACAAATCCTCACGTGGGGAGGGGATCGAATGGATATGGCGAACAGCATGGAGGCGCGCCCCGCCTTTCTGGATCATCATGTTGCCGAGTATGCCGTTCAGATTCCTCCCGAGGTTCGCATTCGCGATGGCATCGAGAAGTGGGTGCTGCGGGAAGCGATGGTCAACGTCTTGCCCAAGGAACTGTATGAACGCAAGAAGTTTGCATTCATGGCTCCGCCGGCGCACACCGATCCGGAAAAGCGCGCCGCGGTGCAAGAGATGCTCGACCACTGGATTACCGACGACCGAGTCGACCAATTGGGATTATTTGATCGTGGAGCGATCGACCAGTTTGTGCAAGCCGCCTGGCGGGAGACCGATGGCACGCAGGCTCGCCGAAACGACATCGTGATGAATCATCTGTTGCAGCTTCACATCCTGCAGGGGCAATACGTGGAATCGATGCCATTGCCCGTGGTCGACTAACCGTGGGCTCGATCCGCCCCACACTTAACGTGGGATCGACTCGCCCCACCATACGCTCAGACGAGTGATACGCGGCGTCCGCTCTCACTTGCGCCGTCGTGCTCCCGAAACCAGTTCATCGCCCCCCAGAGCATTCTCCAATGCTTCGTCGGTGCTTTCGGGATCGACACGGCGACAGATGTCGGTCAGGCGATCGGCAACATCGTCGAGAATGTCTTCCCATGTTTCCGGAGTGCTGTCGATGGGAGGAATCTCGGCCATTTCGTCCAACAACATGATCAACCGTAGCAAGTGACGAAACAGAATGCCCTCCTGCTTCTGCAATTTTCGAGCAATGATGAACTTGTTGAAGTCGTCGAACTCCAGGACCTCTCCCGCGATCCAAACCGGATTGACGCGAATATCGTGAACGCCTGGAAAGTCATATTGAAACAGTCGATACAGCTTGTCGCCGAGGGTTAAGACGCGGACCGGAGGCTCCTCGTAGAACTTGCGTCCGCGAGGGCTCGCGTCGTCATCGTCTTCATCCTTCCCCGCCCCCAGTTCCTCCGCCGTCGCAAGCCCCAGCTTCAGCAATTGCGGATCAAGAACCTCCGTCGTCAAAGGTCCGGGGGGCAATTCGTCTTTCGACGGAACACGGACCAGCCGCGCGATGTTGCCGGGAACTTCGAGGACGCTTTCCAAGGCGAGCAGCTTCTCGTTTGTATCCGCGGTTGCCAGATGTCCGGAAAGATAGACGCCGTAAAGCGGATTGATCGTCCGCAGATGGACGAGCATCTCCAAGCGGTCCGTCGGTTCGGCGGTGATCGGTTTGTAATTTTCCAAATCGTAACCCCGGGTGGTGATCGCGTCGTCAGCGCTCTCGTCGGGGACGGACGGATCGCCGGGTGATGCTTCCTGAGAGGAATCCGATTCCATCTGCTGCAAGATTTCACCGAAAAGACCTTGGGGCTTTTCCGCTTCTCGCTTTTCCGCTTCCTTCTCCGCCTTCGACTTTTTCGGCGTCGGAGCTTTCATTGGTGCTGGGGTCGGCTTGGGTTCGAGCGTTACGTAGCCCGCGGTCCAAAGCACGATTAACATCCGGTTCAACTGTGTCTGAGCATTCTGCAATTCTTTCGGATTCATCAATCTGCGACCGACGAAATCTCGCAGGGGTTGCACGTCGGACGACTTGCCGAGCATATACGCCATCAACCGCCACGGCATCTGTCCGCGACTGGCCAGATTCGCGGGGGCGGCGTTGCGAAGCTGTTCGTATTGGGTCGCATTCCAATACTGTTCCTCCTGTCGCCGCTTGGGCATCTTCTTTTTCAGTTGCTTCTTGGCTTTCATCAGACCAGGATCCTTCGTGTCTTCGGGTATCTGGTCATACTTTTCCCGCCACCGCAAGATCTTGACATCATCTTCGTGAGCCAACGCGAAGACGTGGCCTTCGGTATCGAATTGTGGTCGACCCGCCCGACCGAAAATCTGATGCGCGGTGCTGGGCTCGACAACCTTCTTCTTTCCTTTCGGGCCCTTCAGCAGCGAGGGAAGGACGACCGAGCGGGCGGGCAGATTGATACCGGCGGAAAGCGTTTCGGTGCAGACGCAAACGCTGAGCAGTTTCTGCTGGAAGAGCTTTTCGACCAACCGACGATATCGCGGTAAGATTCCCGCGTGATGAATCCCGACGCCGCGCATGAGGATTTGTTTCAGCTTTGGGCCGGCCCCTTCGGAGAGATCGATGCTGTTGAGAATGTCGGCCAGTTGCGTCTTCTGTGACGAATCGACCAAGCCTTTCCCTTTGAGTTGTTCGGCCGTGTTCCAACAATGATCGCGATTGAAACAAAAGATCAACGCCGGGGTCCGGCGGGTTTCGGCGGAACCTTCGGTTATCTTCTCCGCGAACTCACTCAGCAACTGATCTTCCACCCACCAGTGTTGCAAGGGAATCTTGCGTTCGTTGCCTTGCACGAGTTTCAAACGTCGTCCATGCGAGCGATACAGCCAGGAAATAAACTCGACGCTATTGCCGACCGTCGCGCTCAGCAGCATCGTCCGCACATGCTCGGGGAGCATCCCCAATGTCAGTTCCCATACGATTCCACGTTGAGAGTCGTTAAAGCTGTGAAATTCGTCCATGACGACGGACTGCACGTCGGCGAAATCGAATGCCTCCCGATTGAGCAGCCGATTAAGCAAGATCTCCGCAACGACCACCAACACGGGAGCATCAGGGTTGACACGGCGGTTGCCCGTGACCAGTCCGACGGAATCGGCAGGGTAGCCCCAGCGAACCGCGGTCAAGCGAAGTTCCTCCAGTTTTTGATCGGTCAACGCGATCAAAGGCGTTGTGTAGTACATCTGCTTGCCGGTTTTCAACGCTTCATAAACGGCGGCCTCGGCAACGAGCGTCTTTCCCGTTCCCGTGGGTGCGGCCATGAGAACGCCCTGCGGTTCCGAAAACCACGCCAGCAGAGCCTCCTCTTGAACGGGATAGGGATCGAAGGGAAGCAACTCCAGATATTCAACCGCTAGCTGGTCGCGGTCGATGGGCGAATGGGACATTTGTCGAGGCTCGTTAGTTGATGCGCTGCGGGCGAAAGACGATACTGGGGAAGGATTGAATGTAACGCGCTGAACTACGTACGAAACCGGACATCAAACATGCAACAGGTCAAGATCTTTAAAAGTATTGAAAGCGAGTTGGATCAACTGGAAAATGATATCAATCGATGGATTGGACGATTGCACAAGAAGGGAGGACGCGTTGTCAACATCGAAGGGAATATTGCGCCGCAAACGGGTAATAGCGGCCCAATGAGTTCGTTTTCAGCATCCGACATTCTGGTGATCATTCTTTTCGAAATCGATATAACGCCGAGTAGCACTGCTGAAAAATAACGAAATCGACCAAATTTAGGGTTGCCTTTCGTTGGACGTTGGGCAATGCTGAAATGTAGTGTCGCGAAACGCATCGCGACGGTTTGCTTCCGAGCAGATCTTGCGGTCCATTCTGGTTGGCGCCGGACCGCTGCTGCCAAACCAGGTTTTTCTGAGAGGAGGTGTTCAAGTGGAATATTGCTGTACTTGCCAACGGGGTGACAACCCGTAGTTCAGTCGGCGGGCTGCCAAGTCGGGCAGTCACCCCACTCGCGAATCACCTTTCGGTTTCGACCGTTTTGGTCCTGAGCGAGATTCAAATTCCCATTCGTCGGGTTCACCTTGTGCCCGGCGGATGGGTTTTCTTTTTTTGGAAACGCATGATCTCGAAAGCGTTCCCCGCAGCCCACACTAGCGACATGCAAGCATCGATCGGGCCTCATCGTTTTGTCATTCGGATCGCTTTCAGCTAGACTGGGATTACTTGTCACGGAAGTTGTCGCCAACGATATTCCAACCAACCAATATTCCCACCAACAAACAGCGTTCCAATGCATCCGCGTTTTTTACGTCGCGTGGCCGAAAATGAGGTGATTCGCTTCATGAATTGCAAGAGCATCATTCGAGACCACGCACGGTATAAAGTTTCGATTGCCTGTTGCGTCGCGGTCCGCCTGCTTCTCGCAACACCTTCGGTTTCGGGTGGTGACGAAGTCGATTTCAACCGCGACGTTCGACCGATTTTGTCGGGCAATTGTTTCGCTTGCCATGGCTTTGATGAAAACGCTCGGCAAGCCAATTTGAGACTCGACACGCGCGAAGGAGCAACGGCTGACGTAGGTGGCTATGCGGCGATCGCGCCGGGCGATCCCGATGCGAGCGAACTGCTTAATCGCGTGCTGGAGACCGATCCGGATCTGGTGATGCCTCCTCCCAGTTCGCACAAGAAGCCGCTAACGCCGAGAGAAGTGAACGTGCTTCGTCGATGGATCGAGCAGGGCGCTCCATGGGGAAAGCACTGGTCCTTCGAGCCCCCTGTTCAGCATGAAGCGGACCGAAAACAAATCGCGGAAAGCGGGGTCCATCCGATCGACTACTTCGTCCAGCAGCGGTTCGCCGATGGAGAAGCCACCATTCAATCGGATCCTCCGATTCAGCTTCGGTTCGCGCCGCAAGCGGCTACCCATACGCTTGCCCGTCGACTTTCTTTCGACCTGACGGGGCTCCCCCCAACACCGCAGGAGGTTGCTCCGTTGGGAGAGAACCCTTCGGATCCGCAGTGGGACGCGTGGATCGATCGCTTATTGGAATCGCCTCATTTCGGAGAACGGATGGCGATGTGGTGGCTCGACGGAGCCAGATACAGCGATACCGACGGCTTTCAACAGGACGCCACACGGACGAATTGGCCTTGGCGGGATTGGGTGATCGATGCGTTCAACAATAACATGCCGTTCGATCAATTTACGATCCATCAGTTTGCCGGTGATTTGCTACCTGACGCGACCGATACGACGCGTTTGGCAACTTGCTTTCATCGCAATCACATGCACAACGGCGAAGGGGGACGCGACCCGGAGGAATCCCGCGTGGACTATGTACTCGATCGAACCAACACGATTGGTACGGTCTGGCTGGGACTGACGCTTGGCTGCACGCAGTGCCACGATCACAAGTTCGATCCGATTTCACAGCAAGACTATTACAGCCTGACGGCTTACTTCGACAGTATCGACGAAAATGGTCAGGCCGGGGGAAACGCGGGGCCGTTCTTAACCGTGCGTTCCGAAAAGGCAAAGTCCGCCGTCGATGAAGCCGCCGATCTGGTCGGTCAGGCCAAGCGGGACGTTGCGGCGGTCGAAACCGCGGCGAAATCGGAATTTGCCGTTTTCCTTGACGAACGGATCGCCGACGCTTCGCAGGGCTTCGTTTCCTGGCATCCGGTAACGCCTGCGGAGATGAAGTCGGTCGAAGGGACATCGTTAACGCTCGAAGCGGACCAAATGATTCGATCGGGCAACGATCCGAAGGTCCAAGATGAATTTCGCATTACGGTGGGCGATACCGGATTGCATCGGATCACCGGCCTGCGTTTGGAGGTCTTCGCCGACGATGCACACAGTGAAGGAAAGTATTCTTATGCCGAAAGCGGCGAGTTCATTTTAACGAATGTCAAACTGCAGGTCCGCAGTGAATCGACGACCGAAGTGATCGATGTGCCGCTGGTTCGCGCGGTTGCAAACGTTGAAGGGGAAGGGGAGGACAAGAAGTACGGGAAGGTCAGTGGGACGCTGGATGATGACCCGCGGACCGGTTGGACGACCAGGACGCAAGCGGTTGCCGATACACACACGGCGGTCTTTGAACTCGCCGAACCGTTGCGGCTTACCAATGACCAGCGGCTTGACATTGTCTTAATGCAACGTTCGCTGGCACCGCGAGAATTGATCGGTCGGTTTCGTTTGAGCCTTAGCGATCAGCGGGGCGACGCCGTCCGAAAGCTTGACAAGATGCCGATGCGGGAACTGGCCGACGCAATCCAACAGCACCGTGGCGTGGGTACGTCGGATCTGTCGGGCCTGCCATTCACAAGGGATGAGGTTGGCGAACCGCTGCGAGAAGCGTTGTTTCGCCAGTTCCTGGAGGATCATGCTCCCTATCAAGCGGTGGCCGAACGCAAGCGGCTTGCCGATGCGCAGCTTCGAGCCGCGAAGCAAGCGACCGGAGATTTAAAGGTGACGGTGCTGAAGCAACGCGATGAACCACGAAAAACCCACGTTCTGATTCGTGGAGTGTGGGACGCGCATGGCGAGCAAGTGTCGCCTAGCGTACTGTCGGCTGTGTTGCCGCGCGACGGCGAGAGCGTCCCCTCACGTCTGGAACTCGCCCAGTGGATTGTTGATCCGAAGAATCCTTTGACCGCGCGAGTGATCGTCAATCAGATTTGGCAGCAGTTGTTCGGCGCGGGACTGGTCCGCACTCCGGCGGATTTCGGCCAACAAGGAGAGATGCCGACACATCCGCGATTGCTCGATTGGCTTGCGGTCGACTTCATGCGAAGCGGCTGGGATCTGAAGCACCTGCTTCGACGGATTGTCACCAGCCGAACGTATCGTCAGGAGAGCGCGGTCAGCGCGTCGCTGTTGTCCGTTGATCCGGAAAATCGTTGGCTTGCCCGAGGAGCGAGGTTTCGTTTGCCCAGTTGGATGATTCGCGATGGGCTATTGAAAGTCAGCGGATTGATCAATCCCACCGTCGGCGGACCACCGGTTTTTCCGTATCAGCCCCCCGGCGTTTGGAAGGACCAGTTCATGGGACGCTTTTCCTACACGCCCAGTATCGGCGAGGCGCAGTATCGCCGAACCGTGTACGCTTTCTGGCGACGAAGCAGCGCTCCCACGTTCTTGTTTGACACCGCGATGCGAAGGACGTGCGAAGTGGCTGTGCGTCGAACGAACACGCCGTTGCAGGCGTTGACATTGATGAATGACCTGACTTCGTTGGAGGCAAGTCGCAAGCTGGCCGATTCCTTCGCCGATCTCGATTCCGTTGAGAAGCGATTGTCGGCGTTGTTTGAAGCGGTTCTAACACGAACGCCGAGGGATCAGGAAGCTGATGTGTTGCTTCAGCAATACGCTGCCGCTTGCGATTACTATCGGGATCATTTGGCGGAGGCCGAACGATTTTTACGCGTCGGTCAGCTAACGTCCACGTCCCCGCAAGGGGATGTTGCCGACAGAGCGGCACTGATGCTCACCGCAAGTATGATTTTGAACTTGGATGAAAGTATCACGCATGAATGAAATAACTCGCCGATACTTCTTGGGTCAAGGAGCCGGAATCGGTCTGGGAGCGATGGCCTTGCACTGTTTGGGTGCGTCGTCGAAGGCGGATGCCGCATCGACGCAGGCGACAGCGCTGCCGCACTTTGCCGCGCGAGCCAAGCGAGTGATCTTCTTGACGCAATCGGGTGGACCATCACAGATTGAGTTGTACGATCACAAGCCGGGACTTCGGCAAATGGCTGGCAAAACGCTTCCCGAAAGTGTTCGCGGTGGCCAGCGTCTGACCGGCATGACAAAGGGTAAACCTCAGTTGATCATGCCTTCCCACGCGAGCTTCGCGAAACGGGGTGAATCGGCGGCAACGGTCAGCGATTGGCTGCCGCACATCGCCGGCGTTGCGGATGAGTTGTGTTTCGTGAAATCGATGCTCACCGATCAGATCAACCATGCACCGGCGATGACGAAGTTTCTGACCGGGCATCATTTGCCTGGACGCCCGAGCATGGGAAGCTGGTTCAGTTACGGATTGGGAAGCGAGAATCGAGACTTGCCCGATTACTTGGTCATGCTGTCGAAGATGTCACGGGGGAGCGATCAGCCACTGTACGATCATTATTGGGGAAGCGGTTTCTTGCCATCGGTCTACCAAGGGGTCAAACTGCGCAGCGCCAAAGATCCCGTTCTGTACCTGAGCGATCCCGATGGGCTGCCGCGATCCTTGAGACGCGGAATGCTCGACGGACTGAGTGCTTTGAATCGACAGCGTCATGCGGAAGTGGGCGACCCCGAATTGCAAACGCGCATCCAACAGTATGAAATGGCGTTTCGCATGCAGACCAGCGTTCCTGAACTGACCGACGTCAGCGACGAACCGGAATCGACGTTTGAACTTTATGGCCCCGACTCGAGACGTCCGGGAAGCTATGCCGCCAATTGCATCCTGGCCCGTCGATTGGCTGAACGAGGGGTCCGGTTTATTCAACTGTTTCATCCCGACTGGGATCATCACAGCCGGTTGCGAAGTTGGTGTACGGCGCGATGCCGCGACACCGATCAAGCCAGCGCTGCATTGATCATCGATTTGAAGCAACGTGGTCTGTTGGACGACACGCTGGTGATCTGGGGGGGTGAGTTCGGTCGCAGCGTCGCCGGGCAAGGACCTTGGGACAGTCCTGAAGGAGGGCGGGATCATCATCCCCGCTGCTTTACGATCTGGATGGCCGGAGGGGGCGTGCGACCTGGAATGACATACGGCGCGACCGATGAGTTCAGTTACAACGTTGCCGAACATCCGGTGCATGTTCGCGATTTACACGCCACCGTGATGCATCTGATGGGCATCGACCATCAGCGTTTTACGTATCCGTCGCAAGGACTCGATTTTCGACTGACCGGTGTGGAAGAATCACGTATCGTCAGCGATCTTATTTGCTGAACTCTCGAGCGATGAAGGTCGTATCGTGACGACCGGCGATGAATTCGGGATGTTTCAAGATCTTGGCGTGCAGCGGCGCGGTGGTCGCGATGCCACCAACCTCCATTTCATGCAATGCTCGCAGCATGCAGTCGATCGCTTCTTCTCGAGTCGGCTTATAAACGATCAGCTTGCCGATCATCGAATCGTAGTACGGTGGAACGGTATAACCAGCGTAGACGTGTGAATCAAATCGAACGCCGGGACCGCCGGGGGCGAAGAACGTATCCACCTTGCCGGGATTGGGCATGAAGTTCTTATCCGGATTTTCAGCGTTGATGCGGCATTCCAAAGCGGCCCCCGTGCAGCGGATGTCGCTCTGTTTGAAAGGGAGGGGCTCGCCGGCGGCGACACGAATCTGTTGCTTGATCAAGTCGACGCCGGTGACCATCTCCGTCACCGGATGTTCAACCTGGATGCGGGCGTTCACTTCGATGAAGTAGAAGTCATCATTCTGATCGACAATGAATTCGACCGTCCCGGCGTTGTAATAATTCGCGTTTTGAATAAGTCGCACGGCGGCATCGCAGATCTCTTTGCGTCGCTTGTCGGGCAACAACGGCGATGGAGCTTCCTCGATCAATTTTTGATGTCGCCGCTGGACCGAACAGTCTCGTTCATGAAGGTGAACGACATTGCCTTGTTGATCGGCAATAATTTGCACTTCGATGTGACGAGGCTTGAGAATGAACTTCTCGAGATAGACGCCCGCGTTGCCAAAAGCGGCTTCGGCTTCTTGACGAGCTTGCTTGAGCGCCGTTTCGAGCACTTCGGGGGTTTCAGCGACGCGCATGCCTTTGCCGCCTCCACCGGCGGTCGCTTTAATCAGCACCGGATAGCCGATGGTCTTGGCAACGGCTAAAGCTTCCTCGGTATCGGTCAACAAACCGTCGCTGCCTGGTACGACGGGGACACCCGCCGATTGCGCGAGCGCGCGGGCCGAATTCTTGTCCCCGAGCATCTCCATCGATTCGGGAAGCGGACCGATGAAGTCGATGTTGCAACTACGGCAAACTTCGTTGAAGTGGGCGTTCTCAGCCAGAAAACCGTAACCGGGATGGATCGCTTCGGCACCCCCCACTTCCGCGGCGCTGATCACCTGATCGATTCGCAAGTAACTGTCGGCGCTTTTCGCGGGGCCAATGCAATACGCCGCGTCAGCCAAACGAACATGGGCCGAGTCGCGATCGGCTTCGCTGTAAACAGCAACCGATTCGATTCCCATCTCACGACAAGCTCGTATGATCCGCAGCGCGATTTCGCCGCGATTTGCAATTAAGATCCGGTTGTACATCCGTCGTTGGTTTCCAATGTGGGAGACTGTTTATGCAGAGGTGTCGACTTTAAACAGCGGCTTTCCGAATTCCACCGCTTCACCATCTTTGGCGAGGACGGCGACCACCTTGCCCGAGATCTCCGCCGGAATTTCGTTGAACACTTTCATGGCTTCAATGATGCAGATCGTGCTGTCGGCGTTTACCGAGTCCCCGACGCTGACAAACGTCGGCGATTCGGGGTTGGGTCGCGAATAGAAGGTGCCCACCATGGGAGCTTTGATAACGGCAATGTTCGCACCATCAGCGACCGTCGACGAAGCGGAAGCCGCGGCAGACGTCGCGGGGGGAGCGGGTGCCGCTGCGGGAGCGGCCATCATCATTGGTGCGACGGCCGAAGCCGTCACGCCGCGGCAAAGCTTGATTTGCTGTTGATCCTGCCGCAAGTCGACTTCGGCAAGGTTATGTTCCTCCATCAGCTCGATGAGCCGACGGATCTGCTCGATATCAAAAACGTCGCCTGACATGTTCACTCCGGCAAGGGGGTCGCTGCATACAATAATGATCTCAAGATCGCTGGTTGATATTTTTACAGCATTACGGTGCAATCATCGAGGCCCTTAGGCGACGAGGACAAAACTTCGCGTCCCTGACTGGTGACCAGTACGTCATCCTCGATCCGGACACCTAGATTGCCAGGCAAATAGATGCCTGGTTCAACGGTCACGATCATTCCGGCTTCTAGTTCTCCTTCCATAATCGCTGACATTCGCGGTGATTCATGAACCTGCAAGCCGATTCCGTGCCCCAATCCATGGCCGAATTGATCTCCGTATCCGGCATTCCGAATCACACTGCGTGCCGCTTCGTCAACGGCCGCGAGCTGGACACCGGGTCGGATGGCGTCGATAGCGGCCAACTGGGCCTCCAACACGATGGGATAAATCTCCGCTAGCTTGGGTTGTATCGTTCCGATGGCGATCATACGCGTCATATCGCTGGTGTAGCCATCGTACTTGGCTCCCCAATCGATCAACACGGTCGAATCGGCATCGATCTTGACGGTTCCCGGTTGGGCATGGGGTAACGCGGCATTGGCATCAATGGCGATAATTGTTGGAAATCCGCAGCCTTGTCCGCCAAATTCGCGAATCCAGCTTTCAAGTTCGTAGGCGATTTGCAACTCAGTTTGTCCAATCCGCAACGTTGCTCGGATCGCTTGATAGCTGCGTTGTGCGATGTGAATGGCCCGCCGAATGGCGTCCACCTCTTCAGGTTCTTTGATTTGACGCAACTTCTGAACCAGACCCTCGGTCGGCTTCCAGTCCACATTAGGCAAGTGCTGGCGAAAACCCTCGAATAGGCTGCAACTGACGCTCGAAGCCTCAAATCCGACCTCGGCAACCGAAAACGATTCGACCGCTTCGGTGACCAACTGATTCATGTTCCGGTCGGGGCCACGGACAAAGGCCTGCAAGTCCCCGCACTGAGCCGCGATCTGGGTTTCGTAGCGTCGATCGCTGAGAATCGCGGTACGATCCCCGGAGATCAGCAAATAACTGCTGTCGCCCGTGAATCCCGACAGATAACGAACGTTCGTTTCATCGGTGACCAGCAAGCTTTCGATCGCAAGTTCATCAAGCAGGTGTTTCAGTCTTTGTATTCTGGCGGGCATGGATTCTTCGACTTACTTTGTTTTGTGGAGACCGGTTTTTGGATGCGGCGATGTCGCCTTCGACTAAACTATATGAGTAAGCTTTGCTTTTCCGAAAGGGACCGGGGACATTTTATTCCGTGCGTGGTCTATCCGATCGCCGAAGGTGAAATCGTAAGAGGCTGTCCGGAAATCGCTGGGAATGAAGGCTATAAACGTAACCCGATGCGTTGGCGAGGACTCGCGGTGTTGACCAGCTCGCCAACGCTTTTTGAAGTTGCGCTAAGTCGTTTTCGGGGCAAAGCCCCATTGGTTTGCCTAGCCCAGCCAAGCGGGCTGGGTACACGAAAAACACAAGAATTAAAGGGCCTTTCGCCCGAATTGAACGAAATAGCGCAACTTCATTAACATCACTTCGGGTTTCTCGTTTCCGGACAGCCTCTAAGATGATTGCGACCAAGGCTCGACTGTCGATCGAACGTCTGGAATGTCGAAGACTGCTTGCTGTCGATTCGTCCTTCGAGTTGCCGATGCAACATCTGCGCGAGGTTGATCGCTTGCTGAGCGAACCGAATTCTGGGCTCCCTGCCGAGATAGCGATGCAATTCCTCCGCGACAATGCATCACGAATGGGGCTCGCGGCGGTTGATTTGAGTTATTTCAACGTAACCGATCAGTACACCAGTCCGCACAACGGCGTCACCCATCTCTACTTGCAACAGACGTACAACGATCTGCCCATTGACACCGCTTGGATCAACGTCAACGTGATGCCCGATGGACGCATCATTAATGTTGGCAGCAGTTTTATGGCGGGCTTGGTGGAACCAGCCTTTCCGACCGCTCGGCAGCCCGCTCGACCGAGATTGTCGGCCGAATCGGCGGCGGAGTCGTTGATTGAGGAGTTGCAACTTGACGGCGACTTGGCGATGGGTCAGCCAATGACTCTGTTGTATGTCCCAATCGCCATCGACGCGGTACGACTGGCTTGGCGGATCGATATTCCGTCAACAGGCAACTCACACGGATACCAGGCAAGCGTCGACGCCTGGACGGGCGAAGTGTTGCATGTGAGTGATCATGATCCGCACCACGCGGGGGACTATACGGTCTTTCCTCTGCCTCTGGACAGTCCTCTCGATGGTGACCGGCTTTTATCACCTGTTGTTGCGGACGCGGTCGCATCGCCCTACGGTTGGCATGACATCAATGGGATCGAAGGAGCGGACTTCACCGACACGCGAGGAAACAATGTTTTCGTTCAAGAGGACCGCGATGCGAACAACAACGATGGCTTGCGGGCCGATGGCGGCGATGATCTGAATTTCGACTTCCCGTTTGATCCGAACGAGTCGCTCGATTTCAATCTGAACGCCGCGTTGGCCAACGCGTTTCATACGGTCAACGTGCTGCATGACGTTCACTATCAATATGGTTTCGACGAGGCTGCGGGAAATTTTCAAATGAACAACTACGATCGTGGCGGCATCGGAAACGATCCCGTGATTGTTGATGTTCAAGACGGTGGAGGTCGATCCAACGCGACCTTCGCGACCAGCCCCGATGGCACTTCCAGTCGGTTGGAGCTGTTTGTGTGGGACGCCGCCGCATCGATACTGGTCCATTCGGCCCCGCCAAACAGCGACCCGTTTCAAGCAACCGAGGCGGGCTTTGGTCCGCAAGCACCGATTGCGGGTGTGTCCTCTCATGTGGTGATGGCCGAACCGGCCGATGCCTGTACGGCGTTAAGCAACGCGGAACAAGCCAGCGGCGGCATCGTGCTAATCGATCGCGGCACGTGCTTCTTCGACGACAAGGTGAAGCGGGCTCAGGATGCCGGTGCGGTCGCGGTCATCATCGCCAATAATGTCGATGGGCCGCTGATCACGATGAGCGGCGATGATCCCACGGTCAACATTCCCTCCTTCTTCGTGACCCGGGAAACCGGCGATGCATTCAAATCGTTGATGGCATCGCAGTCGCTGGAATTGACTGTTTTCGCGGGGCTGCTCGATCTGGATAGTGCGTTTGACAACGGCATCATTGTGCATGAATACGGCCACGGCGTTTCGCAACGGTTGACCGCCGGGCCGCAGAATGTGTCGGCACTTGGCGGCATCCAAAGCGGCGGCATGGGAGAAGGATGGAGCGATTGGTGGGCTCTGATGTTCACACAGAACGCGGATCAGCGTCGCGACGACCCCGCCCTCTGGCGAATTACTTGACCAGCGGCATCGGGTTGCGTCTGTAGCCATACAGTTTTGACATGACGGTCAATCCGGTGACGTATGCCGACTTGCCTCAGTTCTCCAGTTCCGTTCATTCGACCGGCACCATCTGGGCGTCGGCATTGTGGGACCTCACGTGGTTGCTGATCGATGGCGACGATCAACTTATTCCAGCGCAGGGTTTGATCCCGACTTGTATCACGGTGTCGGCGGCAACAACCTGGCGTTGCAACTTGTGATGGACGGATTGAAGCTGCAGCCGGCCAACCCCACGATGATCGACGCCCGCGATGCGATCTTGTTGGCTGATCAGATCAACAACGATTCACGAAACCATCGCGCCATCTGGACGGCGTTCGCGGAGAGGGTTGGGGCTGCATGCCACATCGGGAGAACATCACAACAGTTCCGATGTCATCGCGGATTTTACCGTTCGGACTTTCCCAATGCTTTCGATTTCGGCGATGCTCCCGATGCACAGCAGTCCGGCTTTGCGGCGAGTTATCCGGTCTTGCTAGCCGATGATGGTGCGGCATCGGACCGGAACCTTTTTGGGAAGCAGTGTCGATGTGGAGGAAGATGGTAATCCGGCGGCGAACGATGGAGTCTCCGGGGACTCCGGAGACGATGGCGTGGAGTTCGCAAGCAGCATTGTTGCGGCATCCAACTTCGACAATCTGGCGGCTGTCCGCGTTTCCTCTTCGCAAGCAGGGATGCTGGACGCTTGGATCGACTTCAATCGCGATGGCGACTGGCTCGATACGGGAGAGCAAATCTTCGCTAGCCAACAACTTCAACCGGGATCGAATCGCCTTGCGTTTTCGGTTCCCGCTGGTGCGAGCGCAGGTGAGACCTACGCGCGCTTTCGCGTCAGCTCCGGCGGCGGACTATCACCGACCGGTGCCGCTATTGACGGAGAGGTCGAGGATCATCGGGCCATGATTCTCGATGGCGATGCCGTGGACGGTGTCATCGCCGGATTTCAATTGGACGCAGCCGACACGATCACGGTCGATTCGGACAGCGCCGACGTGGTGATCAAGGATCAAGAGCGCGATCTCTTTCGAGCACCGATGTCCTCGTTAAGCGAATTGCGATTGACCGGGTCGACCGAAGATGATCGCATCATGCTTGCGCTGCCGGACCTGCTGCACAGCGGCCTGCTTCAAGTCGATGCCGGGAACGGGGAGGATCAACTTGTTCTTGATGGCGGCGACCGCGTGCTTGATTTGACGAACATCGACGACAACGCGATTCGCGGCATTGAAATCATCGACGTCCGTGGCTCGGGGAGCAACCAGTTGACGTTCCGAAGCGCGGACCTTGCTTCGTTGCAAGCTTCGGCTGAAAGCTTGGTCGTGCTGGCGGATCCCGATGATCATTTGGATAGCGGAGCGGAACGATTTGCATTCGATGGAAGCCAAGTCGTTGACGGGCAATTGCAAATCACCGCAAAACACAATGGCGTCGAGCTGCATGTTCGTGGCGCTGGCTGGACAAATCCGTTCAATCGTCTGGATGTCAACGGATCGGGCTTCGTGTCTCCACTGGATGCCTTGTTGATCCTGAATGCTTTGGGGAGCGGCCAATACATTGTCGATGACCAGGTGACGTTGCGACCGCCTGAATCGGTGGAGCCGTTTCCGCTCAAATTCTATGACGTTTTGGGAGATGGAAACATTTTGCCGTTGGGAGCACTGAGAATCTTGAATCATTTACAGCGGGAAGCAATCGACGCCGAGGCACCAGCGGCCGCGCCGGTCGGTCTGTCCTCAGCCCGTCCGGGGAGGTGATCCAATCACGTTGGCGGTATGGCGGCTTCGGTCAAGCGTCAACGAAGCTGCTTTACGTGCAAGTCATTGGTCGATCGCTTGGCTGACCCGAGGACGGGCCAGCCTACATGTCCGGCAAGTCGCTCTAGGTCGATGGCCAACCTTGTTCGAGGACGCGTTTCATCGCCTTCAGCGTTTCCGCACTGACATGATGCTCAATGCCTTCGCTGTCGGCGGCGGCGACCGCATCGCTAACGCCCAATTTTCGCAAAAAGGCTTCCACGATTTCATGTCGCTTACGCGACTGATTCGCCAGACGCACACCTCGGTCCGTCAGTTCAATCGGCTGATAGGCCGCTGTCAGAACAAGGCCGTCCCGCTGCAGTCGCGCAATCGTATTGTTAACCGTCGCATGCGTGACGGCGAATTGCTTTACCAAATCGATCGATCGGCACACGCCACGGTCGGCAATGACGTCCGCGATCGCTTCGACATAGTCTTCGGCCACTTCGCTAGCATGATCGTCGCGAACGCGCTGATGTTTCTTTCCGGGCAATACATTTCTCCCTAGAGCGGCTACGTCGCTCGAATAGATGAAGCTTTGAAAACCTTTATCGTAAACTTTCTTGAAATTCCCCGCGAACCCCTTGCAAGAAAGTTAGTCGGTGCTAACCTATAAGGAGTTAGCCGCAGCTAACTTTCATGAACCACTTCGACCTGCTTCGGAACAGCCGATCAAAAACTGACGCACGTTGCGTACGCTTGGTGGTCCCGACCGAGATTCTCGGCGCGGATCGCCAAGCTAAAAATTGATCGAACGTTCCAAACGGAAAATCTGGAGCGAATCAGAGATGTATTTTTGTTTGCGATCAAGGAATGGATCGGTTTGTCATCCGGGAAACCTTCGCTCGCCCTTCCGCGATGGAAGCCGATCGGGTCTGTTACGGAATCGTTCTCGGCGTGGCAAAGGTTTCACTTTAGTCGAGCTGTTGGTGGTCATTGCGATCATCGGTCTATTGTTGGGATTGCTGCTTCCCGCCGTGCAAGCGGCGCGCGAGGCGTCGCGACGAATGTCTTGCAGCAACAACATCCGGCAGATAGGTCTTGCCGCGCAGAACTATCATGCGGCCTTTAGCCGTTTTCCAGCCGGATATGTTTCCTTCGCAACCAACAATGGCGTTGCCCCCGCTTCGGTTCACATGGATTCGACGACCTGGGATGCCGCCCCGGGTTGGAGTTGGGCGGCGGGACTGTTGCCTTTCGCGGAAGGGAACACCATCGCCGACCAATTGACAATGGAGGAACCTCTGTGGTCGTCGAACAACGCACCGACCATTTCAACGACGATCCCGATGTTTCTGTGTCCAAGTGCGACCGGTGGCGACGACGCGTTCGTCGTTCGCGACGAATTGGGAGGTGATTTAATCATCGGCGGACGCACGGTCCTTGTGGGGCGAAGTCACTATGTGGCCAGTCACGGCCAGGAAAGCTGTTGGGGGGAATGCGGTTCCGCTTTAACGGGGATCGTGTTCACCAACATCTATAACTCGTCGACAACGACCGTTGTCATTGACGGTGATGCGGGGCGCGTCGCCGACGGACCCTTCTACCGAAACTCGAAAACGCGAATCGCTGACGTCACCGATGGCACGACACAAACGATCTTCTTTGGGGAACACAGTTCGCGACTAAGCGAGAAAACTTGGGTTGGTGTGGTGCCTGGGGCGTTCACGCATCCCAGACTTCTGTCTCCTCAGAACGGTCCAGACGCCGCCGCGACGTTGACCTTGGTTCATGCTGGACCATCGGGGGGCGAACTCGATATCACGGGCCAACCGATCATTCATCCTGTGAATTTCCCCACCTATCACGTCGGCCAGATGTTCTCCGAACATCCGGGGGGAGGAATGGTTGGACTTGGGGACGGTTCAACGCGATTCATCAGCGAGTTTGTCGACCTTTACACCTGGGCGGAGCTATCGAGCATGGATGAAGGTGAAGTGGTCGAACTGGGAGCGTTGTGAATATGTCGCGAACAAGAGTCTCCGCGAAATCCAATCGCAACCTGTGGCAAATCGCTGGGCTGATTGTGATGCTGTGTGTGGGAGCCTATCTGCTTGTTCCACGTCAGCGAGTACGGCTCGATCCGTTCGGATACGACGTAACGATGGCGTTGTACCGCGTCTGCAATCAACGCAGCGCCGAAGGGATCCAGGCGATCGAGCGGAAGCTGATGGAGGAGACAGCTCCACCAGACGGCCAGCCATCGGCTTCGTTG
This sequence comes from Pirellulaceae bacterium, assembly GCA_041399105.1. Classification (GTDB taxonomy): domain Bacteria; phylum Planctomycetota; class Planctomycetia; order Pirellulales; family Pirellulaceae; genus Rosistilla. The sequence goes on from JAWKTL010000025.1 coordinate 40,571, forward strand.
GATCAAAACGCAACCAATCCGGCCATTCAACAGATTATTGAGATGGCGAAGGCGAACCAATGGACCGAGGCGACGCGTCGGTGCCGCGAGTTGTTGGAAGATCAGGTCCAACGGTAGTTCGGCTTGAATCGGCTAAGACGTTTTGACGAACCCACCATAGGTTTGAGTGATCTTACCGCGCGGGATGGAGAGCAAAATGACGATCGCCGCGAGCGTGGAACAGGCGACGGCGTAGCCCGTGGTCAAATGCCATATCCAGGGGGCGGCGATAATGGCCATCGCCAGCAGCACGTTGAACCAGCGACCGATGCGGACAACTTCCCCCATGCAAATCACCGACGTTGTGATGATCAACGCTCCCCCAAGATGCCCGACGTCGGCGGCTCTCGATTGAATATCGACTCCAAACCAAGTTGGACAGAACATCAGCAAAACTCCCATCACCGTTGCCGCCACCAACGTCCAAGGAAAGCTCATTCCCCAAATCGAGGACTTCAGGACAGCGGTGGGGCGTTGAGGGAAGTCGGACAGCGGGGGTGAAGCATCTTTGTCGGTACAACCTTCGGCCGTTCCACCTTTCCAAAAGATCAGCCACAGCGACCCTCCACGATCGCCGCGTTGCTTGGCTTGTTTCACATGTTGGCACATCGCCACCACTTCGTCGACCTCCAGCGGCAGCATTGGCAACATGATCAATGCCGCCAGCAAACAAAGCGAACACCAATGATGAACAAGGACCGGCTGCGAGATCACAAGGATGATATGAGTCAACCCGAGCGGGATCACCAGAATTCCGAAGAAGGCTACCATCCAGGGCATCGTCCGCCAACGCGACGGGCTTCCCATGTATCCCATAAGAAACTCGAACGTATAGGAGACGGTTCCCAGGCCTCCATCGGAGATCGGCCACAGATGGGACATGTCGGAATTAAGAACCTTTCTCGATCCGCTGTCGAAGCTGAAGAACGGATCCCAGACGTAGTCGATGTACCCGAGTTGAAACATGGCCAAGTAACGTGATACCAGAAAGCCGGCGAAGCCGGTCGCGATCATGATCCAACGCTGCGGCCAGCTCGACGGGTTATAGCTCCAGCCAGGCGGCGTCGCTTTGCCGTGCTGCATGTACATGATCATGTTTGGCATGCCGGGAATGAGAATGGTCAACGCCATCACGAGAATGCCGACAAACGAGTCGTTCATGTACGACGCGGCCGTCGGAGCCCAGAAAAGGACGGGAGCGAGCGTTAACCATATTCCGATGAAGCAACATGCCCACAGGCTGATGGGACGATTGGGAGTCAATGAACGCCAACCAAAGAAGGTTAGCAACAGACCCGAAACCACATCGCTGATTGTCATCAGCCACGCTTGCCAATGACGCAATTCATCGGTTGACGCATCGGCGAACCACGGTCCGCGTCCGCCGCTCGGTTCGACCCACAGTGCTTCGTTCAGGTATCCGAAGTTGAATGGCGCGAGCATCAACCAGATCCCCAGCAGCGGAAGCGACCAGTAAATCCATAGCGTCTGACGGTGATGCATCCGCAACATCCGCAGACGATCTTCTTGACTCATCGACCCATGATCGTGCTGCTTGGATTCATCATCCTCATGTTTGGACGAGTGCATTAATTCCATGGGACGCGTAACACCGCGAGTTCCCATCGATTGATGGTCCGAATCGCCCATCGTTCCAAGTCCTTCCTCATTTATGTCGCGTAAATTTCAAGCACGTCGGCACAACGAATTAAAACGGCATCAGGCGGAACGCCCTAGCGTCTGGTTCCAGACAACCGGACGCTAAAGCGTTCGGGTTGAGTTGTCCGAATGCCCAACGTCGAAGTGCTTACGAAAGCAGAAAGCTAACGCTGACCGCAAATTGCATTCCAGTACGATCGAGCCGGCAGCGGCACTTGCGATGTGCGGAAGGACACGGTTTTATACGTCGCGTGGTCAGAAATGAGGTGATTCGCTTCATTGAACGCGAAGGCATCATTTCGGACCACGCACGGTATAAGAAGCTTTCGGGATCGAAGAATCGCCGAGCGAGATCACTCGCCTCGCAGAGATCGCCAGTTTTCCGCAAACAGAACCTGCCATTCGAGCCAAGCCAACATGACGGCTTGCTGTTGAACTTCTCCACCGGCACGAGCGGCGCGTTGACAAAGATCAACCATGGCGATCGGGTCCCAGCGGTGGTTATCGATCAGCCCAGCGGCGTGACTTAACCCCAAAGATTCGGTCGGCGGGACTAACAATTCGAAAACAGGGTGCGATCCAACGCGGCGGAACCAATACTTGGCGTTTCCGAAATCTTGTTCGCGACGATGCATGATGCCGTGCCAAAAGCTACCGTCGGAAGTATGAATATCTTGGCTGATCCGATGCGATCGATCCAATTCACCCGCCAACAACCATAACCCGCTTTCGCAGCACTTCGCCGCGGTCGAATCCCCCGATTGCGCAACGTAGTCTTGCATGTGATGATCGGACAACCAATCGAAGATCACGCGATTGACCGGATGCGCGTCCAGCTGCGGAACATCGCATGCTTCGATCGCTTGCATCAATCCATCGGGAAGATCAAGTTGTCGGAACTCATTCGTGATCGAAACCATAAATTCACCAAATGCCTAATTCTTGAAGTTGTCCGGTTGCCGCTTCGCCCCAACCTCGGTTCGCGGCGGGACTGGCGGGACTGGGGTGCAAGATTTTGGCGACTTTTGTCTCGCCTTTGACGACCCGCGCCGCACACTTTTCGGCGAACGCTCCGACACCGATCACCCAACCGGGATTCAGCGCCGCAATCATTTCCGATAAGTGCGAATCACATGCCTGTTCCAAGGCGTCCCGTTGGGCCTTGGGCAACTTGTCGGGCGTTAGGTTTCGCGCCGATTCCGCCATGAAGATCAGCGGGCAATAATTGGCGACAAAATGATGCTGGAAGAATGCATTCGGATCGGGATAGCGTTCGGCGAACAGTCCCCAAAGTCGACGCCCCGAGACCTCGCTCCGCTGACAAGCAAAGCCCTCGACGGGACGCTTGGGGTGCTCATTGGCGGCATGTTCAACCTCGGCGGTGATCTTCAGCCAATCGCGAACGGCGGCGACTTCACCGAATGGAATGCCTGTCTGCGCCATTCCCCAAGGTCCGGGATTCATTCCCAAGAACAGCACCTCACAGGTGGACTTTGCGTAGCGTTGCAGGTACAGCGAATGTGGTTTCCACGCATAACGCAGGGGATTATAGACGTGGGAAACCGGTGAAGGAAAATCGAGTCGGTCGACCGCGTCGGCCAGCGTCGTTGCGGCATCGATCAAACGATTGGCGGTCTTCGTGCTCATGTGATTGGTTCGGGTAAGATGCCGCAAATGCGGCTTCATCAATCACCCAAACAATATCTCTTGCTGGGGCCGCGAGCCGCCGTTCTTCCGACCTTTGAAGATACCGACTCGTTGAAGCGCCAACAAGCTAAGGTACAAAGGATTCAGATACAGGTAGCGACGCCAAAGTCGCGTCGGTTCCTTCCCAAGCCGATAGAGCCATTCAAGACCCCAGCGCTGCATCCACGGAGGGGCTTGCGGCAGCAGGTTGGCGTGAAAGGCGAAAGCCGCCCCCACGGCTACCAGCGGCATGGCCACGCGATCTCGCATTTCGTAGGCGAACGTTTCCTGTCGAGGGCAACCGATGCCGACGAAGCACAATTGAGCGCCGCTTTCATTGATCCGCGTCGCCAAGAGATCGCGTTCGTCCGGTGTGAGCCGACGAAAACGCGACGCCTGCGACCCGGCGATCTTCAATCCCGGAAATCTCTTTTCCAGCCGATCGATCAGCACGGCGTTCATCTCGGTTGTTCCGCCAAACAGGAAAATCGATGTTTCTTGTTGAACGCACGCTTCACACAAGCGAAGCGTCAGTTCAGGTCCGTACACACGGTCGGCCAGATCGCAGCGGTGCAGAAGATTCAAGGCCCAGCGAACGGGTTGTCCGTCAGGGCAGACCAAGTCGAACGCGTTCAGACGGTAATTGTGTTCGCGATCCAGAACTCCCGTCATCACGCCATGTACCGCCAACGCTGTGACCGACATCGACCGACGCTCCGAAGCCGCGGACATGATCCGCTTCACGGCGGCCTCGTAATCGACGGCATCGACGTTGACGCCGATCACGTTTTTCTTACCTAAATCGATCATCTGTGTATATCAATAACGGACGCGTTTGATGTTGTTGTATTAAAGGTGAACGCGTTTGATGGTATCACGCGTCAATGTCTTCCAGTGGATTCTGCGACTTGGTCTTGCCACGTTGTCGCTCGAGGACAAAGTTGATTGCGTTCAAAAGACCATCACAAGCCGCTTCGGGAGTTCGCTCCCGCACGGACCTTCGACATGCGACTTGCATGCGGGCAATCGAGGCTTGATCACAAGCGAGCCAACGTTTCAAACAACTTGCGAGCTGACTGGGGTCGCGAGGATCGTACAACCAGCCATTGACACCCTCTTCGATCAGCGTGGTCGATGCCTGCGCCAAGGAACTGCCGATCACAGGCAGCCATGAATGCAATGCCTCGTTGACAACGAGCCCCCACTCATCAGCAAGCGTCGGAAAAATCATCGCATCCTGTTGAGACAAATGCTCGGGCAATCGTTCCGCTGGAACATTCCCAACGAAATGCGTCTGAAGATTCTCCGGTGTTTCGCGCCTTGTCAGCGATTCGCGCAACGGCCCCTCGCCGATCATCGTCAATCGCAACGGTTGGTTCGGATGACGACGAGCAAAATCAACCACTTGATGAAACATCGCTTGCACCCCTTTCCGCTGATTCATTTGCCCAACGTACAGCAATCGGCCAAGAGCAGCGGGCGGACGCGTCTCCAGCACGCCATCGTAAACACAAGCGGGATTCGCGGCGTATGGAAAGGGAAACAATCGATGATCGTCAGCCCCAAGCTTGCGAAGAACGCGATGACAACTGGGTCCGTTGTACGTGAGCGCGTCGGCGCGGCGAATCAACGCGCGACGTGTTGCGGCCCGCATCACCCCGCGTCCCCGTTCGGTATGTTCGGACATGAAGGTACACAGAATCAGACGACTGCGACGATGAAGCATTCGGTAAATCGACGCCGCGCACGATCGAAAGCCGAGTTCCAAACTGAGGACCACGTCGGGCTTCAGCCTTCGCAGTTGCCACGTCGTGTCGTATGGAAGATGAACGTAAAGCGTATCGTTGAAACCGGCGTCGTGCTTCCAGCGACGCTTGAGGGTGACGGTCTTTTGAAGGTTGACGTTCAAGCCGTCCCACCGAGGTTCGAAGTGCCGATTGGGTTCGATCTTCGTCGACAACAAGACCCGAAAATCGGCGATCCGATTCGCCAGTTGCTGATAGATCGGCAGTTGATACAGAGGAACATAATGCGTCAACAGCACGACACGCGCGTCCAGAGGTTCCGACATCGTGATCGCTGGTCGGGCATTCGCGTCGTTCGTCGAGGATGCGGTCTGAGCGGAAACACTTTCGTTCATCAGCTTGCTCTCGCTTCACGATACATGGCGACCACGACAATCGACAAACAGACGAATTGAGCGACTCCCAGTGCGATCGGAACGCTTAGGATGCCGAAGAAAGGCAGGGTGACAAATGTTAACGTCAGTAGAACAACGATGGCCAGCAGACGCCCGATGATCCCCGGCGTGGGTTTGCCTCGTCCGCGAAGATAGCCATCGGTCGTCATCAACATGCCGCGTAAGGCACCCGCGGGAAGCAGGTACCACGCAAAGGCGACGGTGCCGGTAAAAGCTTCCGTGTAAAGCAGCGGGACGGCGTAGGGAATCAGGCAAGCCAACACAATTCCGGAGACGATCTGCCCCGCAGTGATGACGGCCAGCAAGCGATGAACGCCGGAAGCCGACAATGGATTCCTTGGATCCGTTCCTCGACGGAAGGCGAACAAGGCGAGGGCGTTGGGCATGATGATCATCGTTCCCGCGATCGGGATCGCGCTGCTGTAAAAGCCTTGCTGCGTTAAAGAACCCAGAAACAGAATCAAGAACAAGTCGGCCCGATCGAGCAATTCGGCGGCGATTTGCGAGAACGCTAGACCTCGGTTGCGAAGTAACGTTGTCCGAACGGAAACTTGTGGACGGGTGAACCAATCGCCGCGCATTCCCACTTGGCATAACAGCAGTCCGGCCACGCATGATGCCACGAAGGTCCATGTTGTGGCCTGGAGGCTGGACAGGTTGCCGAACCACATGACAAGCAGCATGGCGGGAAATAACGCGGCGGCGATCGTTCGCAGGATGCTCAGACGCGTGTAGAATCCACGACCATGATCAACTCCTTGCACCGCCAACCGAATTTGCTGCAGCGGCATCGTCAAAGCAGCCAGTGTCGCCAGCGGAGCGAGATATGCCTTTTCGGCCGGCAAGGCAACCCAAGCGAGGAGGATGCATAGGGCTGCCGTTGCAATCCCGGTCGCCATTGCATAACGCATCGCGGCGCGCCGTACTGCCGCATCGTTGTCATCAGGTCGAAGCCGCGCCGCCGCTCGCGCGAAGATATCGGCCGAACCAAGCAGGCCCATGTAAAGGAAGGTTTGCGGGTAGGTCATGATCGCCGCGAAGGCCCCTCGTCCTTCGGGACCCAGCAACCGCGCAAGCAGAATCCCTTGGATTGCGAAGAATCCTGAACTGCCAAAGGCGGCCGCCAACGTGCTTGCGAGCGACCTGAAGCGGAGCGATATGGGAGCGTTCGATTCAGGCATGTCCCTTTCCAAATCGGATGCTTCGATCGCGGATGACGCGGAAATCTGGGTCGAAATGTTAACTTCCTACGGGAATCGAGGCGAAATGGGTTCTAAAGACTTCGAGGAAAACGAAGCGAACGGGCCTTATTTGCCTTGCTTTCCTTTTGTTCCAGATTGAACAACTTTTGCCGCAATAGCAATCGCTGTCCGATGGAGCATCTGCAAAAAGAGCACTTTTGTGACGATTCATCCTGAATAGAACAATTGGAACGCACAAAGCGAGCCACGTCATTCCCGCCATCGTCGTCGACGTTCCGGTGCTTCGTCGTGAATAGCACAACAGAATTTAAAGGAAGCGAGACCCCCTAACTCTTTCCTCCGACGAGACTTCCGTATTCGACCCGATGGAGTCGGACCAATGTTGTCAAACGGAGTTGCGATGATAAGTGCTGTCGGGGGAAACGGAACCCTTGACAATCAAACTCCTATCAATATCGATCGCGTTTGATGTTTTACTGTGCGTGTTCTTCCGAACTGATGTCTTCGCATCAAATGAAGCGAATCACCTCATTTCTGACCACGCAACGACCATCTTCCGCCCAACACTTTCAGTTGACTTTGCGACACAGTCGCTCTATGCAACTTCAATCAAGGACGACACAGCAATGGCCAAGTTTTACGTAACATGTGGATCACAATCGTTGATTATCAGCGCACCGACGGCGGATTTTGCCGCGATGCGATTTATGGATGAAGCATTGTCCGTTCATCATTGGATTTACGACGATCCCACCTTGTCCGAACAGGATCGACGCGATCATCTGGCACTCGAAGCGCTGTTGCATCTGGACACCACCATTCAAGTCAGCCAACGTGGTCAGGGACGCTGCGACGCGGGAACATTTGGAGTTCCTGACTTATTGGACGATTGGCATCGCCTGATGACCGGCCTGAGCCGCTTGTTCGTGGCGGCTGGTTTGATACCGCGTAAGATCATGCCGGTGGGAAGCCAACCTTGCGAAAGCCCCAACCATCCTCGTTAGTGACGCCGCGTGGGAGTGGTCATTCGTCAACAGGGCCGATCGGAAAGTCGCGTTATCTGGGCAACAGAACACTGAACGTTGTTCCGGACGAACTGGTTTCAAAGTCGATGCTTCCATCGTGCTGACGAATAATCTTGTCGCATAAAGCGAGTCCCATACCGGTTCCTTCACTGCGTGTCGAGAAGTACGGATCGAAGATCTTGGAATGAAGTTCGATCGGAATCCCATTTCCCGTGTCGCTGACATCGATTTGAATCGACGATTTTTGCTGAACAATGCGAAAGCCCAACAAGCCACCATTGGGCATCGCGGCGATCGCATTGAGCGCCAGATTAAGAAAGACTTGCTCCAGACGAACCGAATCGGCTTGAATTGGGGAACCATCTCATCGGCCAACTCCACCTTGATTTTGATTTGTTGAGATTCCGCCTGCGGTCTCAACAATCGAGCCAATCGCTCGATCAAGAAGGTGACGTCGACCGGTGCTCGCCCCAACTGCGTGGTCGAAGCATAGCTGCGGAAGCCATCGAGTACGTTGTTGATTCGTTTCACTTCGGAATTGAGTATGTCCAGCAATTCCGCGACCTCCGAGTCGTAATCTTCCGTGTCGAGTCGTTCGCACAGCAATTGGATGTGCAGGGTCAATGCGCTGAGGGGATTCTTGATTTCATGTTGCAGTCCAGCGGCCAAGGAACCAAGCCCCATGTAACGCTCCATTCGACGCAAACGTTCCTCCATCAAGGTCTTTTCGGTTACGTCGCGAACGTGTAACACGATCCCAATCTCTTCGTTCTGTCGATTGTGAAGAATCGTACATCCGGCGCGAAGTGACTTCTTGTGTCCATTGCTGGTGATGCCGTAATCGCGATCACGTATCGGATGCCGATCGACGCGAACCTCGGCGCGAATTTGGTCCAGGAGGGCATGTTCACCGCCAATGTCAGCCAGGCTTCGACCGATGATTCGATCATCGACGCCCAACAACGATTTGCCGCTGGGGTTGATGCTGGTCAGGATGCCTTGACTGTTCGTGGTGATGACACCGGCGTCCATACTGGCCAAGATATCGGTCGACAACACTTTGACGTCTTGCAAAGATCGTTCGCTGCTTAGATATCCCCGAACAAGAACAGCGAACGCGATCGCAGTCGCAATAATGTTCAAGACCAGCAACAGCGACAGACTGCTTTGCAAATTCAGATCACCCGACAGTTCTTGAGCCGCCTGCAAGTCGCTGGGGGGAAGATGGTGAATCAGTCGCTCGAAGATCTCTTGTTCGCGTTGCACGTTCAGCAGAATCCAGGCCGTAACGCTCAACGCCATCAAACTCAATGCGGCCAACCCAGCGGCGAAGCGACGCACTCCGTAGCTGTTGTGAATGTCAAACATCAGCGTTCCTCCATCATCTGGAACAGGTACGTGGCGGAAACCAAGAATGCAATAAATTGCATGCCGCAATGCAAAGTCCTGCATTGGCCGGATGAATCGTGCATGGGGGAGGGTTGGGTGTAACCGACGGCATCGTGCTTTATCCCACGGCTCGACGCAGCGGGAATCGGCCTAAATATTGGGCGACCGCGTCGATGGACCCCAAGCCGTTTCAATTTCGTCATCGGAATCATGCGGAATGGTCTTGATTCGTCGCCAATGGCATACCCTTTGCTTTCACGGCGTTTCCGCAATGAAGATTTGTCTGTAAGCGGATGCATAAAATCGATTGCGGGACGGCCTTTAGAGGAGTTTGAATGCTCGCCACAGGCGGCGTGAGAGGTCACCTTCGTATGTCACGTTTATAGTATCATTTGCTTGTCGCCACGAACCTACTTCCAATGAGCTGGCCCGGCTTTTCGGGTTGTTTGATTGCTTGATCATGCCAGACACCGCTTTTCATCGAGACTCGTCTTCGTCGCATCATGGGGAAGACTTCGCGCCATCCAGCGTCCAGCGGGTCGAGCAGGCGATCGAGTATGCGAAGCATTACTTGCCGACACAAGGTCCGATTTCGATTTTCGTGCATCACAACACGCTTCACGCGTTCGAGCACCTTTCGTTTGACGAAGCGGTGATCGAAGGTGGGCGACTCTACCATTGCGAGCCCTATTTGGCCGAAGATCGTTATCGTTTGGAAGTCAGTCGCGGAAGGATCACCATCGACGATCTGCGACAGGTTCTGATGGATGATTTGGACGATGCGGCGGATGAACTGATTGCCGGCTTCGGAACGCGTTACACGTTGCGGCTGGCCATGCTGCAGATGACGTTGCATCAAGCCTCCGAAGCGGAATTGCAGTGGTTGCTGGCCGAGACCGACCTATTGAAACGGTTCCAGCCGGAGATCTCGTTGCAACGCCGCGAGTATCAAGTCGGCCAAACGCGAACATGGGCTTTACGTAATCAATTGGTCTCGCAAACCGAAACTCAATCGTGGTCGGACGCGCAATGGGAAGCCTTCACGCTGCGAACACTGTGGCGGGTTTGTCGCCAAGGAGTAGGGACGACACAGTATTGTCGGAACAAGCAGAATCGGTCACTTCGTTTACGTGATTTGTTGCTCGAAACGACCGGGGAAGACGTCGACACCTTCGTCAACGACGTGATGATCCGATTCTGTGGCGGTTTTCTGGATCAGGGCCTCGCGGACTGGACCTTGCCGCATCGCGACGAAGGTTTCGCGCAAGCCTTCGCCAGACTCTACGCGCATCCATTGACGGTCAACCCGAATTGGATGCAAGGGATTCGCAACGCCCTGGCGGAGATTCCGCAAGGCAAATTCGATCCACTCGATTCGATCGTCCGGTCTCTGGCTGCGCAGGGCGTTGCTGCCGATCAATTCGATCAGGCGATTCGCACCAGCCTGTTAACGTTGCGTGGTTGGGCGGGAATGGTTTGGCAAGCCGAAACGAATGCTTCGTCCATCGTGCGTCCGATTCGCTCGGGCAGCCTTGTCGAATACCTGGCGATCCGCTTGATCGTTGAGAATCTAGCGATTGCCGATATCGGAGCACGCCATTTTGGTGAACGCGAGATCGTCCGCATCGCCGAACGGGGTCGGCAGCAATGGCAACGACGGGCACGCGTATCGATCGACGAACAGACATTTACGATCTTTCAGTTGGCTCAAGCCGGGGGCTGGACGCCGGAACAACTATCGTCGATGTCATCGGCGCAATGGACGTGCTTGGCGGAAGAGATCGATGCTTTTCACGCCATCCAGCGGCGACGCCTTTTGCACGCTGCCTACGAACGTCACTATCAGACCGCCGCACTGGACGCGTTGGCGATTCACTGTTCCCGTTGGCGGCGGACACGACCGGTGAAGCAACCCTTACCCGCCTTCGCGGCCGTCTTCTGCATCGATGATCGCGAGGAATCATTTCGGCGACATTTGGAAGAGGTTGACCCGGAATGCGTCACATCATCGGCGGCCGGTTTTTTCGCCGTGGCGATGTATTATCAGGGGGCCGATCATGCGCATTATCGTCCGCTTTGCCCAGCACCCGTGACGCCGCGGCATTACGTCCGCGAAGAGCCTTTGTTCTCCGCGGTCGATGTCGGCCAGCGGCGCGCGCAACGACGACGACATCTGGGGCAAGTCACCCATCAGGTGCATGCGCATTCGCGAACCATGCTCGGCGGCTGGTTTACCGGAGTGTTCGGCGCGGTTGCCACCTTCCCGATGGTGGCTCGAATCATGGCGCCTCGGTTGACGTCGAAGATTCGCGAACAGGTCGGATCGTTGGTGCGTCCCCCGGCAACCGAGTTGCATCTCGAACGCGAAGCGGACGAACCGGGTTCGACGCCCGAATCGCTTGGTTACAGCTTGGACGAAATGGCGGATATCGTCGTGCGGATTCTTCAAGACATCGGCATGGTCAAAGATTTCCCGCCGCTCGTTCTCTTCTTCGGTCATGGTAGCAGCAGCTTAAACAACCCCCACGAGTCGGCATACAATTGCGGTGCGTGCAGTGGAGGTCGGGGCGGTCCAAACGCACGGGCGTTCGCCGTCATGGCGAATGATCCGCGTGTCCGCAAGAGGATCGAAACTCGCGGCATCACGTTGTCCGAGGATGTGCGATTTGTCGGTGCTTATCACAACACATGCAACGATCATGTCGAATACTACGACTTGGATGCGTTGCCGCGAACGCATCGCGGGCTGTTTCGACGGATTGAACAAAGCGTCGATCAAGCCCGCGCCCGAAACGCTCACGAACGCGCGCGCCGGTTCGAATCGGCACCGCTGGACCTGTCGCCGACGGCCGCGCTGGAGCATGTCGAACAGCGAGCCGAGGACTTGTCTCAAGCGCGGCCCGAATACAATCACGCGACCAACGCGCTGGTCATTGTCGGGCGTCGTGATTGGACGCGCGGCTTGTTCATGGATCGTCGCGCGTTTCTGACTCAGTATGACCCGTCGGTCGATGACGAAAACGCCACCATCCTGAATCGGATCCTTCAAGCCGCCATTCCCGTATGCGCCGGCATCAGCTTGGAATACTATTTCTCAACCGTCGACGTTGAGGGATACGGGTGCGGATCGAAGCTGCCTCACAACGTGGCGTCCATGATTGGCGTCATGACGGGGGCGGCCAGTGATCTTCGTCCCGGATTGTCGCAACAGATGGTCGAAATTCACGAACCGATGCGAATCACCTTTGTTTTGGAAACGACACCCGAAACGATCAATCGGATCATCGACAGCAACCCGCCGATTGCTCGACTGGTGCGGGGAGGCTGGGTTCACGTGGCCCTGATCGATCCCGAAACGTCGTCCATCCTGCGATATGTCGATGGTCGATTCGAACCTTACATACCTGAATCGAACGACCTGCCCGAAGTTGCTTCGTCGATGGATTGGTACCGTGGCCAACGCGAACATTTGGGCTTTGCCTCCATTCAAAATACAAGCGAATCATCCGCATGGGCGACGTAGCGACCGTTCTTCAATTTCTTGGCACGGCGGTGGTGGTATCGCCCCTGATCCTGCTGTTGCTGCTGGGGCTCTCGGCTTTGGTCAATCGGCCCCTCAGCGAAGCCTCAATCTCTCGACTGACACAGGCGGCCGTCTTGTTCTGCTTGCTGCCGGCGGTGGGGATACTTGTCGTGATGCTGGCGACGGGAAGCCGCAATGTAGAAATCGAACTTGGAAACTGGGTGAAGATTCCCGAGCAAGACTTTCATTTTCACTTGAAGTTCGTGTTTGATCGCTTGAGCGTTCCGTTTCTGATGCTGTCCTGTGTGCTGTGCGGTGTCGTGGGAGAGTTCACGCGGCGGTACCTGCATCGTGAAGAAGGGTACCGACGCTTTTTCCTTTTTTATGCGATGTTCTTCTGCGGAATGGTTTTCTCGTCGTTGGCGGGAACCATCGAAATGTTGTTCCTTGGTTGGGAGTTGGTCGGCTTGTCCTCGGCCTTGCTCGTCGCCTACTTCCATCAACGCGTCAACCCGGTCCGCAATGGTCAACGTGTTTGGTCGATCTATCGATTGTCGGATGCGGCCTTCTTGATCGCGGCGATCACGATGCACCACCTCAGCGGCAAGGGAGACTTCGGCGGCTTGATGAGCAGTGGCGTATGGCCCGAGGGGACGGCGACGATCACATCGGGACAGGCGCTGGTTGTCGGCACCTTGTTGCTGATTGCGGCGGCCGGCAAGTCCGCGTTGTTTCCGTTCAGCGGATGGTTACCACGTGCGATGGAGGGGCCCACGCCTTCGAGCGCCATCTTTTACGGTGCGTTGTCGGTTCACCTGGGAGCATTCTTGCTGCTTCGCTTGAGTCCTATTTTGGAAGCATCGTTGATCTTGCAGGCCATGGTCGTCGGTGTCGGGATTGTATCGGCGATCTGCGGGACCGTCATGTCGCGCGTCCAGACGGACATCAAATGTTCGCTGGCATATGCGTCATTGACGCAGGTCGGAATCATTGTCGTCGAAATCGGAATGGGCTTTCGCTATTTGGCGCTGATTCACATCATTGGTCACGCCAGCATGCGAACGATGCAGTTGCTGCGGGCACCAACGTTGCTGCGTGACTACAGCGAATTGGAAAACAAACTGGGAACGCGGATATCCCATGGATCATGGGGAGGAAGCCGTTTCATTCCCGCTGGCGTTCATGATTGGTTCTATCGTTTCGGTTACGAACGCGGTTTCATGGACATTGCTTTGGATCGATGGATCGTTCAACCGTTCCTGCTGCTGTTCGGATGGTTCGATCGCTTGGAACGAAAGATCACCGACGCGCTGTCCAACGAATCATCGCGAGAATCCGATGATGTTCAGTTGCATCCCGAGGATCTGAACAAGGCAGCTTGATCCGCACGACCACAAACCTTTCAAACGCAACGCCAACACATTACTAAAATGTCAGAACTTCATTTCCCCTGGATCGAAATCTCCATCTTGGTTCCTTTGCTGGGAGCGGTGTGGATTCATTTTTTGGGAGACCACGAAAAAGCCCTGCGGTCCGCGATCGGCATCTGCGTGCTCACGCTGTGCCTGACCGTGGGGGAGCTGATTGACTTCCTCTCCATCGGCTCGTTCGAAGCGCATGACCATTGGCCGTTTGTCGATTGGCTGTTCGATCGGGACATCTTTGTGGTCGATGAACTGAGCGCTTTTCAGTTGCCATTGGCCGCGTTGATTTTCCTTGTCACCGTGATGTCGACACTGCGAACGAAGGCGCCCCGCTTTTCGCTAACGTTGACATTGATCACCGAGACGCTTGTGCTGGCGACCTTCAGTTGTCGGTCGTCGTGGACATTGATCGTTTTGTTGATTCTGGGAACGGTGCCGCCCTGGCTGGAATTGCGACGTCGCAAGCGTTGCACGCGGATCTACGTATTGCACATGGCGGCTTTCTCGGGACTGCTGGTGATCGGATACGCTTGGCTGCAACTGACCAGTCGATCGTCGGCATCGTCGTTGCTGCCGGGCGCTTTGCTGACTGGGGCGGCTTTGCTTCGCAGCGGCATCTTTCCGCTGCACTTGTGGATGACGGACTTGTTCGAGAAAGCAACCTTTGGCACATCGATCTTGTTTACAACTCCTTTAATCGGGGCCTACGCGGTGATGCGGTTGGTGCTGCCGATTGCCCCGTCCTGGGCTTTGCAAAGCATCGCGATCTTGTCGTTGACAACCGCGGTGTATGCCGGCGCGATGGCCTTGGTGCAGCACGAAGCGCGGCGCATGTTCTGCTTTCTGCTGCTGAGTCAATCGTCGTTGATTCTCGTGGGGCTGGAATTGGTCACACCCATCGGTTTGACCGGCGCGTTGGCCCTGTGGTTGTCGGTCGGGCTGTCGTTAACCGGCTTCGGTATCACGCTTCGTTGTATCGAAGCTCGAATCGGACGCGTGTCGCTCGCCGATTACCACGGTCTGTATGCGCAGATGCCAACGCTGGCCGGGTTCTTCTTGTTAACCGGTTTAGCATCGATTGGATTCCCCGCCACTGTCGGATTTGTCGGTATGGAGTTGCTGATCGAAGGGGCGGTCGAAATCTATCCGTTGGTCGGGACGATGGTGGTGATTGCGTCGGCCTTGTGCGGCATCGCGGTTTTGCTGGCGTACTTCCGCATCTTTACCGGACACGCCAATCGGACGCTTGTGCCGATGCATCCACGGGCTCCGGAACGTTTTGCCGTTCTGGTATTGACCGTCTTGATTCTCGGTGGCGGCCTGTTTCCACAGCCCGGAATTTCGTCCCGATATCATGCCGCCAAAGCGTTGACGGATCAGCGGCGGAACAATCCGATGACTGACGATGTGGAAATGGACATCAAACAGGTCGACGAATAGTTTTTCGAGGCGGGGTATCGTTTATACCGTGCGTGGTATAACATCAAACGCGTTCTTTATTGACATAGCGCTGCATTGTCCTTTCTCGAAAAATTGAAGAGCTTACGGTCTTGAAAGCTAATATTGTTTTGCTGCCTGGTGATGGGATCGGTCCCGAAATTGTCGATCAGGCTGAGCGTGTCCTGCGTGGAGTGGCCGAAAAGTTTAGCCACGATTTTCACTACGAATCGTGCCTGATCGGCGGAATCGCCATCGATCAGACGGGGGACCCGTTGCCGGACGAGACCGTGGATGCTTGCCGCCGCAGTGATGCCATTTTGCTCGGGGCGGTCGGTGGTCCAAAGTGGGACGATCCTACGGCCAAGACGCGGCCCGAAGCGGGTTTGTTGAGGATTCGGAAGGAACTCGGCTTGTTCGCCAACCTTCGTCCGATTCAAACGTTTGCAGAGTTAGTTGATGCGTCTCCATTGCGTCGGGAGATCGTTGACGGCACCGACATTCTGTTTGTCCGCGAGCTGACCGGCGGGATTTACTTTGGTCCCTCGTGGCGCGAGACCGTGGATGGCGTCGAATCGGCGATGGCGACCATGGTATACAGTGTTCCCGAAGTTGAACGCGTGGTGCGATTAGCTGCGGAAGCGGCTCGACAACGGGGCAATCATCTAACGAGTGTCGACAAGGCGAATGTTTTGGAACCCAGCCGTTTGTGGCGTCAAACGGCGCAACGCGTGATGCGGGACGAATTCCCCGACGTTCGCTACGATGTCGTTTTGGTCGACGCCATGGCCATGCATTTGATCAGTCGACCGAAGGACTTCGATGTGGTCGTCACGAGCAACATGTTTGGCGACATATTGACCGACGAAGCGTCGATGTTGCCCGGATCATTGGGGATGCTCCCATCAGCCTCGGTGGGGGCGGACGGTCCGGGATTGTACGAGCCGATACACGGTTCTGCTCCCGATATCGCGGGGCAAGGCATCGCCAATCCGTTGGCGACCATTTTGGCGTGTGCGATGATGCTCCGGCATTCGCTTCAGTTGGAAGCGGAAGCCGTTGCGATTGAAGATGCTGTTCGCGCTGTGCTGGCGTCCGGGCATCGAACCCGCGACATCGCTGGACAAGGGACTTCGATTAGCACGGTGGCGATGGGTGATGAAGTCCTGAAGGCTTTGAAATAAGAACATCGAATCCGTCTCGAATGCTTGCCGATCGAGAAGCCTTCGTTTGATAGAAATGACTCCGTTTTTGATGGGAAGCGTTCATGCAACTTCATGCAACGACAATTCTTACCGTTCGCAAGGGCAATACGGTGGCGATGGGGGGTGACGGCCAAGTCACTCTTGGCACGACGGTTATGAAGTCGGATGCGAACAAAGTCCGTCGGCTGAATGAAGGGCGTGTCCTATGCGGATTTGCCGGCGGAGCAGCCGACGCCTTTGCCCTCTTGGAACGTTTTGAAGAAAAGCTGCGCGATTATCCCGCCAACATTCCTCGCGCGGCCACGGAGTTGGCGAAGGAATGGCGCATGGACCGGGCGCTGCGTCGCTTGGAAGCCTTGCTTGCCGTGGCCGATGGCCGGTATTCGCTGTTGGTTAGTGGTACGGGAGATGTCATTCAGCCGACCGACGGCGTGATCGGCATCGGATCGGGGGGCAATTACGCGATCGCGGCGGCACGCGCGCTGCTGGATAGCTCGGACCTATCGGCCGCCGAGATTGTTCGTCGCTCGCTCGAGATCGCCGCCGATATCGACATCTACACGAATCGAAGCATTGTCGTCGAAGAATTGGAGGCTGCATCGTGAGCGACAGCGATCAAATCTTAAAGCAATTGGCGAAGTTAACGCCCTCCGAGACGGTGGCTCAACTGGATCGGTATATCGTCGGCCAACATCAAGCGAAACGAGCGGTCGCCGTTGCGCTGCGAAATCGATGGCGGAGACAGCAGCTTGCCGAAGACCTTCAGTCGGAGGTGGCCCCGAAGAATATCCTCATGATCGGCCCCACCGGCGTCGGCAAAACGGAGATCGCCCGTCGCTTGGCCCGTTTGACGGGAGCACCGTTTATTAAAGTCGAAGCGACTAAATACACGGAGGTTGGCTACTACGGTCGCGATGTCGAAAGCATGGTTCGCGAATTAGTTGAAAACGCGCTGGGTCTGGTGCGTGAGAAGTTCAAGGATCAGGTTCGCGATGAAGCCGAACGACGCGTTGAAGAACGATTGCTCGACTTGTTGATTCCCGGCTCTCACGACCTGGCGATCGTCTTGAATGACGATGACGAAGAACCCAATACGCTTGATGAGGCGGCGGCACGCGCGCGACGCACCCGCGAAAAGATGCGCAAGATGCTGCGCGACGGCAAGCTCGAAGAAAAGCTGGTCGAAGTCACGACGCATTCGAAGGCCCCGCCGATGGTTGTCGGTGGAATGAGCATGGAGAGCATGGACTTCGATGTTCAGGGAATGCTGGAAAAGATCATGCCGCGTCAGTCGCAGAGCCGCGAGTTGAAGGTCAATGAAGCGCGGATGATTTTGCTCGAACAAGAGACCGAGGCGTTGCTCGATCCAGAGGTGATGAATGTCGAAGCGATTCGTCTGGCCGAAAATCTGGGGATCATCTTCATCGATGAGATCGACAAAGTGATTGCTTCGGACGGCAAGAACGCCGACGTCTCGCGACAGGGCGTGCAACGCGATTTGCTGCCGATTGTCGAGGGTACCAGCATTCAAACGCGGTACGGCTACGTCCGCACCGATCACGTGTTGTTTATCGCCGCCGGAGCGTTTCATCGAGGCAAACCGAGTGAATTGATGCCGGAACTGCAAGGTCGGTTTCCCATTCGCGTCGAACTGGAGGCTTTAACCGAACACGACTTCTTGCGAATCTTGACCGAACCGAAGAACGCGTTGACGCGACAGTATGAAGCGTTGCTGGCGACCGAAGGCGTGACGATCTCGTTCCAGCAAGATGCATTGGAACAATTGGCCAAGTATGCGTTCAAGGTGAATCAATCGACGCAGAACATCGGTGCGCGGCGACTCTACACAATCATGGAACGCTTGTTGGAGGAACTCAGTTTTGAGGCTCCCGCGATGGGCACCAGCAGAGTTGAAATCAACGCCGCATACGTCCAGCAACGACTGGCCGAAGTCGCTGATGACGAAGACCTCAGCAAATTCATCCTTTGATGCGGACGAAGACTTAGAGGCTGACGTTATACGTCACGTGGCCGGCTCGCAACGACTGGTGCTCTTTATGCTAAAGGGGCGAAAACGATCAACGGTCCCCATGCCCCGATCGCGGGCGAAATAAAGGTTTCGCTCGAACCCAAGCCGGAGAAAATGGTTTTCACCAAAAAGAAGAAGGCGATCAGCCCAAGCCCCCAACCGGCCGTCACAAACAGATTCTGATCCCCTCGCGTGACAACAAGTGGCAGCCCCAGCAGCACCAAGCTGACGTCCAGCCAAGGACGAACGATTCTGGAATGCAAAACGACTTCGATGTCGGGGCCGGAATAGACGCTGGGGTTTCGCACGCGCCGAATCAGCTGAGCCGTTGACGACAATCGCTCGCTTTGGGAGCCGGTTACCAATTCGTCAAAATCGATGTTCGATACGATGAAGCATTGTCCTGGTTGCAGCCAGTCGTTGTCGGCGGCGGTCAGAATGAACTTCTTGTCGTTGAAACCCGACGATGGAATGGTGTCGATCGATTCAGGTTGTGTCACGTCGTCGAGCAGATAGCCCTTGGGGTGAGTTGCATCGGCAGGCTTCCAAGTAGCCCGAGCGGCAACGATCTGCGGTCCGACATTGGGAATCTCCGATCGCACCATCATCGCCGGTGAAACGATTTCCTTTTCGATGACAATCACGCCTCGACCGTGAAACTGAATACCGCTCATCCGGTCGTAACACGGCTTCATCGTTCGCTGCAACTGGCCGTCCAGATCTTGAGCCTTCGCGCCAAGCTGATCTTTCCAGTTGGGCATGAAGAACTCCCGATTCAGAATCGAGACGAAAATGACGGCGACCGCCGCCATCAACATCGGACGTAAGATGCGTCCGTGGCAGAGTCCCGCAGCCAGCAGCGCGGTCAGTTCGCCGCCACGTTTGAGCAACCCGACGGTGAACACCAGAGCAAGGACCGCCAAGATGGCGTTTGTGGCGTCAAAAATCGCTAGCATGAACGGACCGTAGTAGCGAACAAGGGTGCCGAAGAAGCTCCCTCGCGCCGGGCATAGCTGGAGATCTCTTCCATGTTATTGAAGGCATGGAAGACGACAAAGATACCCGCCAAGCTGCAAAAGCAGATGATGAGCGTCCTTAAATAGATCGTCAGTAGATATCGATCGATGCGCGTCATCGGAATCCGTTGGTATCAAGTCCGGCGGGGGAGAATCAGGCGGATTTCTTATCGACAGCCGTGTTCAACTTGTTGTAAAGCGTCTTCAAACTGATCCCCAGTTCCGCCGCGGCGGCCGACTTGTTGCCGTCGTGACGCTGCACGGCCTGATCAATCGCGATCTGTTCCATGTCTCGCAAAGTCATCGGTCCGCTGGATCGCAGTTCTTTTCGAAGCTGACGCTCACCAAAATGACGCGGCAAATGTTCGGGCAGGATCGGCAACGACTCGCACAAAATGACGGCATGTTCAATGACGTTGGCAAGTTCACGAACGTTCCCCGGCCAAACATGAGACTTCAAGACCTCAAGCGTCTCGCTGGCGAAGAGGTCGGCATCAGGCAGTCGTTCGGTATTGAAACGACGCAACAAATGGGTCGCCAGAAGCGGAATATCGCTTGTCCTTTCTCGCAGCGCCGGAACGTTGATTTCAAAGGTATTGATGCGGAACATCAAATCCTCGCGAAAGGCGCCTTCTTCGACCATTTGCTCCAGATTGCGATGGGTCGCACAGACAACGCGCACATCAATTTTCTGAACTTGACTGTCTCCGACCCGACGGATTTCTCGCGATTCGAGAACCCTCAACAACTTGGCCTGCATGGCCAGCGGCAGTTCGCCGATTTCGTCCAGAAAGATCGTCCCTCCGTCGGCGACTTGGAACAAGCCGACTCGCGCCGCGTCGGCTCCCGTAAACGCGCCGCGACAGTGGCCGAACAGTTCGCTTTCGATCAGGTTTTCCGGCAACGCCGCAATTGATCGCCACGAAGGACTCCCCCGCGCGATTGCTTTGATCATGCACGGCGCGGGCAACGAGTTCTTTACCGCAACCCGTTTCACCTCGAATTAGAACGGTACTTTCGGTCGGTCCAACCTTGGCGATCAAACCTCGAACCTGCTGCATCAAGGGATGCGTTCCGATCAATTGACAGTCCCCCTCGGCACGTTTTAGCCGCAGTTGAAGGGCGGACATCTGCTTGTTGATCTGTCGACGTTCCGCCACGCGTCCTAGTAGCGTCGCGATCTCCGACCAACGCGTCGGTTTGGTCAGGTAGTCAAACGCGCCACATTTGATCGCCGCGATTGCGGAGTCGACCGTCTTGTTTCCCGTCAACACGACGACCTCACACAATGGCTGCAGTTCCTTGGCGTATTGCATGACCTCCACACCCTTGATTCCGGGCATATCGAGGTCAACAATCACACAATCGAACGCTTGCTTATCCAGTGCGGCAATCGCCGTTTGCCCATTCGGACAAACGGTCGCGGAATGACCCATGCGCGGAAATTCGCGACTGGCCAATTCCTGCAAATTGGTTTCATCGTCCACAAAGAGAATGGACAAACCGTTAGGCTGCGTGGTTTTGGACATCGGATTCCTGTTGATTGTCGAGAGGTAAGATGATTTCCATGCGCGCCCCGCGTCCGGGGCCGGCGCTGTTGGCGGTCATTCTTCCGCCATGTTGCTGAACGATTCGATGCGAGATGCTCAAGCCCAGCCCGGTGCCATGCCCTTCCTTGCCACGGGTAAAGAAGGGTTCAAAGAGATGCTTTTTGACTTCCTCATCCATGCCGCAACCATCGTCTTCGACCGTTAACACGACAACATCGCCTCGCTGGCGAACTCGCAGTTCGATCGAACCATCCTCGTCGATGCTTTCCAGCGCATTGGTCAGCAGGTTCAGCAAGACCTGTTTGATCTCGCGCTCGTTCACCATCGCATGGACCGGCGACGGGCAATCCACCCGGATGTTGTTCTTGCCTGGATAGCGACAAAGGGTCGCGATCAATGAGACCACGTCTGAGGCGAGGGTTTGGAGATCGGTCGATTGCAGTGAGACGTTGCCTGTGCGGCTGAGGTCCAACAAATGTTCGGATATCGCTTTGCAGCGGAACGTTTCCGACTGCATACGCTTGAGCAAATCACGAATTTCCGCGACCTGTTCATCGCTGAGCGGTTGGCGACGCACTTCGTCACTGAGACCGTAAAGTTGATCGTGCAAGCAGGATTCGATCCCATCGCCGCTCCACGAGATCGTTGTCAGCGGATTGTTCATTTCATGCGCCACTCCGGCGGCTAGAAAACCAACACTGGCGAGTTGTTCGTTACGAATCGCTTCGCTGGTGCGGGTCCGAATCTCATCTTCCTTGCCCGCAATGGTCTCCTTTAATTCCGCTTCGGTCGCTTGAAATCGAGCCGTCATCTCGTTCAGTGACGTCGCTAGCTCGGCAAGCTCGTCGCCGGTCCCCAAGTCAATGCGATGATCGAATTGGCCCTGCCCAATCCTCCGGCTGCCGCGAAGAAGGATGCGAAACGGGTTCACAACGACTCGGTGGAACAAAAAGATCAAAGCCGCGAACATGGCCAATGCCAAGATGGAGCAGCCCCACATCAATCCGATCGCCGTGCGGTAAAAACCTCGCACGTCGTCGCGAAGATTGACCATATGATGCTGCAGGAACGTCGGCAGTTGCTGCGCGTCCTCCGCCAGGCCATCGAGTTCGATTTCCAATCGGGCGTAGTCAATCTCTTTTAACGCCCAGTTCTCGGCACGGACGATTTCATTGATCGACTCCAGGCGGTTCAGCATGGAATCGATTGTATGACGCTCTCGCGATCGGTCCGACAAGACAGCGTCATTTGCTAGCGAACTGTCCAATTCCCGACGATAATCGTCAGCGGCTTTGCGAACGTCCGCAATGCTGTGACGAAACTGCTCACGTTCGTTGGTTAAAGAGAATCGCGCCAGCGGATTCTCGCTACTCGAATAATCATGGATGTGATGAAACGAGTTCCGAAGCAAGTCGACATTCCGCGTCAACGAGCTGGTTAAGGGAAGTTCGGCAGCGCGATCGCTGATGCTGCTAGCGAGCTGCCGATAGGCATAGATCGACTGAAATCCTCCGACCGCCAGGGTCAGCACGATCGCGCACAACAACCCCAGAGCGATCATCAGTTTGGTTCGGATTTTACAGTTCTTCAGCATCACCGCTCTCAAAGCAAGAATCATGCAAATGGCTGCGAAGTGTATCAAGCATCGCAATCTCGAAGCAAGAACAATGTTGCATTGATGCTGGCAAACATCGGCGATAAACAACGCGAACGTGTTGGTTTACGTTGTCTATACCGTGCGTGGTCCGAAATGATGCCTTCATGTTCAATGAAGCGAATCACCTCGTTTCTGACCACGCAACGTATAAAGGTTGCGTAGCCACAAACGACGTGATTTGCTTTATCTAGCGTGAAGGCGTCTTTTCAGTCCACCCACGTTATCATCAACTCCAGTCCACCGATTCAAACAGTTCCCGGAGCCTCTGGCCCCGCGATGAATTGATCTGTGTAATCGCCGCGATATGACCTCTCAGATATTGATCAAAGTGCGGACGTTGCTCGCGGTTCTGAGACCGCCAACCGTGACGCTGGCAATTGGTCAAGATCGCCTTCAGTTCTTCGAAGCGTTTGCGATCGGTATTCATTCGACGATTCACCGTCAGTCCAAGTATTCGCTGGCGATGTCCGTGGAACATCTTCCGCGTTTTTCGATGGTTGATCGCAAAGCCTTCCTCCATCGCAATGACGGCCACGGACGCCGAAAACCGATCGATACGAGATCCGAATGACGCATCACCACTGAAGAACAAATCATCGGCGTACCTCGTGTAAACCGCGCCGACTGAGCTTGCAAGCCCCGCAAGCCGACGATCCATTTGAAAGACCACGGCGTTTGCAATCGCTGGCGATGTTTGCGATCCCTGCGGAAGATGCGTGCGACGCGCCGCAAGTTGGCTAATCGAGAAATCGGGCTCGTCGCCAAAAGAGGCGTTCGTGGGGGGTGCGGTGCTCAGGCGACCCAGCGAAAGCGAGATCGGACGATTGTAGCCGCACAGACGAAACAATGCGCTCACGCGACGTCGCGAGATGCTGCCAAAGAAATCTTGCAGGTCCATTTTCAGGACGACATGTTTGCCGACATGCGGCAAGGCACACGTGCGGATTGATCGACCAGGGCGATACGCGTGAGCCGCATCGTGAACGGGAACATGCACAAGAATTTGCTTGGCGATGCAGTTTTGAACGCGTTTCATTACCAGACGAGGTTCTTCGATCAAACGTCCAGATCCACCAGGTCGCGACAACATCCGACGCGTGTAATGGTCAACGCGCGTGTTGCGACGCACATGGGGAAGCAACAGCCAGTCGAGGATACTTGACGATCTCAGACACAACAGATCGGCAAGCTGTTCGTGCGTCGAAGCTTGTGGAACAGGCCATCGGTAAGCTGGTTGCAGGATCGCGTTGGACGCGGCGACACGAATACGGATCGTCTTCCGACCACGAAACGCCTGCCGCATTGCTGGCTGACGTAACAACCAAATCGCTAGCTCCCCTCGTGAGGCGTGCCCACGACGGCAAAACTCCATGTGAATCGCGGTTGCCAGTTTGCCCACCCAAAGTGCGCGACTTGCGGTGAGTTTTGTCAACGACGCGAAGATCACTCGTTCTTCAGCCAACCATCGGGGAGCGAGACTGCGTGCGACCAGGTCGGTAAACTGGGAACGCGTCACATCTTTGACGGCCAGATTCTTGGATGCCGCCATGCAGACCAACTCATCGACTTGGGTGAAGTACTTTTACGTCGCGTGGCCGAAAAATAAGCTGATTCGCTTCAGTTGACGCGATGGCATCAGCTCGGACCACGCACGGTATAAAATCTCAAGACGAGCCGCAACCAACCGGTCCAAGCGTGGCGCGAGCCTGTCTCCGACGGCAGTCGGAGGGCAGCTCGCGCTGTCAAGGTCTAGGTCTAAATACTCCCGCGAGGTAACCTCGCGTGGTACATCATGCACGCCACCAGAAAAATTCAAGCAACGCGTACGATATCAACTTGGTCTGTCAACACCGCCTTGAGATAGAGTGCATACTGACGCACCCGCGTCCCGCCGTCAAGGAGATCCCGTGAGCGGGGGAATCGAGGGATGGTCAACATTCAATATAGCCATTGGTGGCCCCAATCAAAGCGTGATTTCCTGCTGGCGCAGAATCTTCCCAGAGCTTTGCGGAATCATCATCCGGTTCAATCTTGTAACGTGTCGCCAAACCACGTAAGGAATTTGCGTGCTTCATAAAACAGAACAAGAACAAACCGCCTGAGTGCCCGCATTCTGTCTTCATCGTTCAACCGACTCCAATGCAAAATGCATATTGCAACATCCAACTTATTCAAGACTTAGCGACTAAATCTCAGATTGTGGATGAACCACGACGCACGCGGACCTGTCAAGACATTCGCTTGAGTTGACGGAGCGGATAAGCAGCGCTGTCGAGCGTTCAATCAGAAGGTGAAAACTTCTTTAATCGACGTCCTCAAAACTCGTGGATGGATCAGGGTTGATCACGCGGTCTGAATCGACTTCGGAAGCCGGATTGTGCGAACTTGCGCGCGAAGCCAAAGAACGCTGCAAGCTTGTTGGCCAAGCTGCGGTAACCTCCCGTCACTCATGATCAACTGTTTGTAGCCTTTTCGATATGCAGCCTCTAGAAAGAAAACAGACGAAGATCCGAAACGGTGTGGCGCGGGCGCGGGTCCTTCTCAAGCGGGATGTCCCTTGGTTGGCGGGCTATCCCATGGGACTAGCGGCGTGCGAAGAACCAGGTGTGCAGCGCGTCCGATGGTGTTCCGCCACGGAGTTCAGTATCGACCAACCGACGATTCGGATGATCGACCGCGAGGGCTTGCGACGTGCTCAGATGACGACCACCAAGCTGCGTCATCATTTTCCGCAGGCGTTGCCACGGCTTGTCACCGACGTGCAAGATTGGTTCGCTCGAATCGATCTGTTGCTCGGCCTCCTGAAGAATGCCATTCACAGCGGTCTCCCGTTGCTGGCTACGGATGTTCTCCAGAGCGGGATTATGCCGAAACGATGGTCGGACGAAGCTACTCGGATCAAGACGACTCATCCCTCACTTGCATCACTAATGGATGCCGTCACGTTTTCCGCCTTGTCGGGTCTTCAGCCGTGCCAGGAGGATCAAATCGAATGGCTCCAACAACATGCTGAACGGCTGAGCAAGCTGTGTGTGTTGAAGACCGAGAACATATGTGAGCTTCCCATGCTGTTACTCTCGCGTCGAGACACATTATCGCCAAAGCTGTTGCAAGCGGTCATTCGCTGCTTGACCGACCCGGCGATTCGTCAATGTCGCTGGGAAAGCATGGATTCAGATTTGATTCAACTTCAAAATGCCTTGAAAAGGGCGATTGGCAAGAATGTGTTTTCATTGCCGGATCTTTCCGGCGGCGAAAGCCTCCATGTACTCGTTCGGTCAGTTCTCTACCAAACTGCATCGCAGCGTCCCAAGAGACAACGCGAAGTCTTCGATCTGCTCGAGCAGCTATTGAATCCTAAACTATTGGACGGCATCGCCGAGTCACAACGAGAGGTCTCCAGAAGAGAGCGACGGCTTCGGCGTTTGCTGCGGCGAGTTGAGTCAGGACATGAGCCCATTCCAAGAACGAAGTTCGAGCAAAAGACTTGGCTGGAGAACGCATTCGCGTTCCACCCAAGTTCTAGATCCAAGAATAACGTAGCGGATCTCGCAGAAGCCCCTTTGGAGGTGGAATCCATAACGAGAACCACTACTAAAAAACGCATTGCCGCAGCCAAGGCGTTGGGAGAGGCTTTGCGTGAAATCCTGAACGACCGCGCCGTAAACGGAACAACGTGGCGTCGTTTCTTGGCTGCTTTTCCCGTAGAGTACGCGGACTTAGCTGTCCGCTTGATGACAAAGTGGAGACGCGACCGGTACACGTCAAAGCAGCCAGACAACGATCTCGGGCGGGTTATAGAACCACTTTCGTTGCTCCTTCATCGACGCGGAATCGCCGCACCGCTCTTGAATAATTGGCGTGACTACGTCGATGGCAAAAACACAACTTGCGCGTTCGTTACCGACATCTGCCATGAAGTTCGAGGCAAACCGACACTGCCAAGAAGGACTGTGGGTTTGCTTGAAAGGATTGTCTATGACCTGCGGCTAAACATAGGCCCCGACTTGATGGGGTCGCTGGTTGAATTTGCAAAGGTCACGGGCGACGACAACTTATCATCCTCCATAATCGAGCATTTGTCGAAGCATCCAGACAACGCCTATGTCGACGCGGGTATTCGCATCGCGATGCTCTTCGGCGATTCGCCTCGCGAGATGGCGCGGATCTTGTTATCACTCAGAGAGATTGGCGACCAAGATGGGCTTGAGAAGGAACTCAAACCGCTGGCTAGTGATCTGGACCTTCGGCGAATTGTTACAAAACGAATCATCGAAGGTGAGATCGCTATACTGAAGGGGCTGACGGCGACGATCGGCATCTTGAACGATCTTGGTTGTCCACTGCCCAATAGGGATGTGGTATCAAAGCCGCTTGATTGGTGTTCACGTTATCCAAGCGATTTTCGGGCGGTACTTCGATTGCTGAACGAGTCGACGCCCGAGGCTGAACGAGTTGCGACGAAGATTCTGGGCAAGTATTTCCCCGCACGCGAAGCACTGCAACAACAAATCAATGCGTTGCGGTCGAAGCTTGATCGAGAGTCTGCTCCGGAGATCGACCCAGCCTGGATGCGCCGGCGTTTGGACAACTTACAACGGCGCATCGACGAGAGTTTAAGCGTTTCGCCCAAGCGTCGAGACGATTTGATTGCGAAGCTTAATCGGAGAGCCGAGCAGGAGAAGCTCCAGCGATTTACCCTTCAGTGTCGACAACAGGTTGTAACCGTCATCGGCGATCGATTCGGCGTTCAAGAGTTCCCCCAGGACTTGCTATCTTCGCCTTTAGATCGCGTGCTACGTGAGATTAATCGCGTTAGTAAGCCGATGCGGAAGCTGGGTATTCGGTTGCTTTTCGAGTCCGACCATCGCACCACGCGAAGTTTTGATGATGAGCCAAAAAACGTGGCCTTTACTCGGCGCATGGAGTCCATGGGAATCAACATGCGTCCTTGGCTTAGCGATCAGTTTCGGCAGACGGCTAAAACGGCTGATGGAACAACGTACGAACTCGCCTTCACCCGCAACGTGGTCGACATACTTCTTATGGGCTTTCACTTCGACACTTGCCTATCTCCCGACTCGTTCAACTTCTTCAGCACAATTGCCAACGCCGTCGACCTAAACAAACGTGTTGTCTACGGCAAAAGCGAGGCGGGGAAAGTGATCGGCCGTTGCTTGTTCGCACTCAGCGATTCCGGCGAGATCCTGTCGTATCATCGCTACTCGCATAATCCAAAAGACGGATTCACAGATGCCGTCGATCGATTTGCACGACGACTCGCCAGCGAGATGCAAACCACTCTCGGGAGTGGCGGACACGTCGCGAAATTGGTCGCGAGTGATTGGTACGATGACGGTCCGATCGGCGACAACGTCGAATGGTCGGGAGAAGGCGGGATCGTCAACGATCTGGTGAGACGCGTCGAGTCAGATCAGCTTTTGTCGGAACTTATCGACGCGGTTGGCGAGAACGTGCTGCGTCGGCGTGTTGTGGAAGTCGCAACCAACGCCATCCTAAGACATCGTTCGGAATTCTTATCGGCGTTGATGGATCGATTCAGCAGCGGGATGAGTTTCCGACAGCGGTTTACGATTGCGGTGAATGTCGAACCGGCAAACTTGAGAACTCGATTGCTATCCCAAATGCGGTGGTCTGATATCGTTCGATTGGTTCGCCATAGCCAATGCGATGATTGTGATGCGTTTCATGGCATTGCCGAATACGGGAGAGTGTTTCGCGTCTTGACGCAGTTTCACCCATCGCTCGGATTACGGGCGATCCGAGCAGCCCGACCGTCGTTCATCCAAAACGATCTCCAAGACTCTAACAAAACGCGACGAAAGGCTCTGATCGAAGCACACCAGCAACTCGGGCGTCAACATTTAGTCCAGAGGCTATTGAAATCTGTACCGAACGTCAATCAATAGCCGCGTTGCAATGTTCGTGATTCAATTCGCCTTTCACTCCGCCGAAGGGCATTCCTTCGCCTTCAATGCATTTCGTTCGATGAATGGACGCCAATCTTTCGGCACATCATCTTCATAGAAGATTGCTTCGGTTGGACATTCGGGAACGCAGGCACCGCAGTCGATGCATTCATCGGGATCGATGTAAACCATCGTCTCGTCTTCGTGAAAACATTCAGTCGGGCAAACCGCCAAACAAGCTTTGTCTTTGCAACCGATGCAGGGTTGGGTGACCACCATCGTCATCGTTCTGTCTCCTGTATCATAAAAGTCAAGTGATTCCTACTGATCATCCGTAGTGGAACGGATCGTTGAAAAGATCCACGTCCAAGGAAGTGAGAAACCAACGTTGGAACCGGACACCGATCATAAAAAAGAATTTGTCAAATCCGTGACGATCACCGATCGATCCGATAGCTGGCTGTTGCGCAGTTGGAAGAACGGAGACGAACGAGCCGCCGAAGTCCTGTTCAACCGTTATGCGATTCGGCTTGTCGCTTTGGTTGCAAGTCGCCTCAATCAGCGTTATCGATCCCAGGTCGACCCAGAGGAGGTTGTGCAGTCGGCGATGGGGAGCTTCTTCGATGCCGCTAAGCACAGTCGCATCCAGGTCAGCCAAAGCGTTTCGTTGTGGCGTCTGTTAGCGACGTTCGCACGTCGAAAGTTGTCTCGATCCATCGAGCGTCATTCGGCGTCAAAACGCGGTGGCGATCACAAGCGGGTTTCACTCGACTTGGCGGCGACCCAAACCGATATCGTGACAGTCGACGAAGCTGACGCGGCTGAGTTCGTGAACCACCTGAAGTCGGATCTCCCACCGGATCAGTTCGCCGTTGTTGAAGGTCTGCTCGCCGGCCTATCGCAACGAGAGATCGCCGACTCGCTTGGAATCGATGAGCGGACGGTACGAAGGCGGATCTCGAAAGTCCGCGAAATGCTAAGAGGTAACGTGGATGAGGGGACCGAACCTGACGCGGGCTCACCGGCCAACCAGGGACTCATTGCCTCATCCACCGCCGGATTGCCTCGCGTGAACTACAACGCTTTCGTACTGGGGAATTTGATCGGCAGCGGCGGCTTTGGCAAAGTTTATCGTGCGAGTATGCAGTCCGACGGAAGCACGATCGCTGTGAAGTTTCTCCGCAAAGTTTTCTGGCAGAACGAAGCAGCTCGCGAGTCGTTCCGGCGAGAAATCAACGCCGCGTCCGGCGTCAATCACCCCGGCATCATTCGTTACCTCGGATTTGGCGAATCACCGCACGGAGGTCCGTATGTACTGAGCGAATGGATTGACGGCCAACCGATGCACGCGATCGATCGTCCCCGCGAAAGTGTCTTTATCGAATGGCTTCTTCAGATCTGCGTCGCCCTTCAAGCAGTCCACAATGTCGGACTGGTTCACGGCGACTTGACGCCAGCGAACATTCTGATTGATGATCGCGACCGAATCACGATCACCGATTTCGGCTTCTCGCGATCCTCCAATGATCCGGCCTCTCCAATCCTCGGTGCGACCCTTGGCTTCGCGGCTCCGGAACAAATCGATCCCGCGTTCGGCGACATCAGCCCTAGAACCGACATCTACGCCGTCGGTGGCCTCATCCATTGGTACCTCTTTGGGAAGCCACCCAACCATGGCGATGGTGTTGCCGAAGCTTTGAAGGAAACAATAACGAACTCGAAACAGCATGTCCGTCGCTGCACAACATCGGATTCAGGACTGGCGATAACCATGAGTCGTTCATTGCAACCATACCCAGATCACAGGTCGATCACACTGGACGAGATCATACACCTGATTTCACCAGAGCCGTTTGCTTCGGCGCATGATCAATAGCGGAGCAATGCGGCAACGTGACCCGCTTTGGTTAGTCCGTTGATCGCGTCGACGAAGTTCACGTCGGCGCTGGACAGTTCTAAAAGTCGAGCGAGCGTGTCGACATAATCCACTGCAAACACGTCGTCGCTTTTACATGACGGGCAGTCATTGACCATCTCCGCGGCAATCTCCTCGCACGCTCTGCATTTGGCGACGTTCTCGCGAAAGTCTCGCGTGACGATCGCGGTGTCGACCCGTCCCATCTTGGCTGCCTCCAACGTCTCTCGAGGCCCCAGGCACCAGCGACCATCCGACAGTGCTTCATCCTTGATGCGCATCCAGAGGTTCTTTTCCTCGCGACGTTCTTGTGCGAAATAATCTTCGTACGCCACCTCCATCAATTCTTCCTCGGGACGATTCAGATCAAAGGCCTCGCGTCCGACGATCATATGGGCAAACTGGCTGGAAAGCTGTTCCTCGATCGCGCGCATCGTTTCATCCGATCCCGCCAAGACGATCCGGTTGACCTTCAACTCGCGAACCAGTTTCTCGACTTCTCCAGCAACATCGTCGCCGTAGTGGCCAAGTTGTTCATCGCGTCGTCGTTCGTATCGCTGTTGTGACCACCCGCCTTTACGGACGTGATTTTTGACACCGCCTTTGATCGCCGACTCGGTTTCCGCCGTTTCGTTGGTGATCGACAGGATTCGCGTGTGATCATTGTCGCACACGATCAACAGGAACGTCTCGTATTCGTCTTGCAATTCCGCCAGCGGACGGATGTATGGTGCCGGCCCCAAAATCATTCGATTAGGTACTTCCATCGAGATTGGGTACATTTGACAAACGTCCAACAGCGCACTGCTGATCGCGCAAACGCCTTCGACGCCTGAGAGATCATTGTCATCGATCAGTGACTGCAACGTCGACAAACTGGCTTCGAAGTTCTCTTGTTCCAGTTCATCGTCCAGCAAATCACGAATGCGTCGCTGTTGCTTGGTCAGTTTGGAAAGACCGTGCGACCCATGAAAGTATGCCGTCAATACATCACGACCGTTGCCGCGAAGTCCAGACAATTCGCGAAGATTGATTTGCTGCAGTGTCATAGGTGTTTTGTGAGATCATGTCTAGAAAAGAAGCCGACAAGGTGACTTGTCGGCTCGGTGATTCGTGTTCGCCTAAGCCCGGTGCTTTCGACCACCAATAATCGACTTGGCGAGTTTGAACAGGGCAAAAAATTTCAGTGCTTTGCGCAGCATGGTAGTTTCCTTCATTGGGTGAGATGGCTCCCGTACGAGCGGGACCCTCGGTGTCTTTGGCAACGCTCAAGGGGTCGTCTTTGAACTGCCGCAGATGAAACCGGTCTCCATTCCAGCGTCGGCGATGGTTTGCCTCCGGTGGTAGGTTTTCAGCGTCAGGCGAGCGTCGCCGGATGATCCCGCGAGGAATGCAACTGGTATGCCACATGATTGAGTTGCAAGGTTACGGCACCTTGTTTGCAACCTCGCTCGAGCGTGGGTACTTCGACTTGGCAATGCAAATAGAAAATGTTGCGGATCAGTCCGCCATCAGCTTCTGACTTCAGCGACGAGTCGAGCGTGAACGATGAAATGCCATTGTGGTTAACGGCCGCGCTAGCGTCCAAAGACGAGTACATTCCAGGTGAAGCTATCGAACACGAAGTCCCCGACTAAGCCGATGCGATCAAGATTTGAAACGGAGAAGAATGGCTCAATGCAAACACCGACTAAACCCGATGCAAATTTGTCAGGCGAAGAATTTTGGGTCGTTCAACCAGCGCATGTCATCTCGTCAACCGCGGCAGCCCGTACGGTTTCGTTGGTCTTTGCGTTGCTCTGTCTCCCAATCCCGTTCGCGTCCGCCCAGCCGCTATCAGGTTCGAACGAATCGTCTGTCGATGGGCAACGTCCAAAATCAACGCGGATCGGTGTCTTCGAGCTACTGGAATCCGGCAGCAATGCGTTTCTAGAACTGTTCGAACGCCAATCCGCAGACCCGACGCCCGAAGACCCGCAGTGGAATTCGATCGAAAGTCCCCGGCACACCGTCATGACATTCGTTGAAGCGATGAATCATGTCGCTTTGGGACACAACGATGTGCTTGATCGAGCTATCAAAACGTTCGGTGATGCCGACGTCGATGATCCGCGGAGGACCGCACTCGATCTTCTCTACGTCTTCGACCGGCTACCAGAGATTCCATCGGGCACTATCCCGGGACCGGAGGTCATTGAAGTCGAAGGCATCAAACGGTTCGAATTGTTCCCACGAGGGATCGAACATGCCTGGGTATATCGAGCGGCTCGATGGGAGTCCCAATGGAGGCATCGTCCTAGAGATGCGCGAGGACGGCACTTGGACGTTTGATGAAGCGACGCTGTTGGGCGCGGCCGACTTGCTGGCAAGCATGAAAAAGATCCCGCCACGGAGTCGGCTTTCCCAACAAGGCAATCTGTTTCTCAGTGTGTTCGACCCGACCATGCAAAAGTCGACCGCGGGCGACTGGCTGTTCTTCGTCATCTGGTCGATGGGCGGGGTCGCGCTGGCTTGGGGGGTCGGCAAACTACTGTCGAAGATCAAAGGATGGCGTCAGGAGGCTGGCGATGGATTACTGTTGCCATTGATCAACGGTGTCATCCTGCCCTCGTACCTCCTGATCATCACGATCAGTATCGCGATCGGCTCGGCTCGATTGCATTTTCACCCGACCTTGGCCGCGCTACGAACCGGTGTCATTGAGGCTGCCGTGATCCTCGCCGGCGTCTTTCTGATTGTCGCGTTGATCGAGTTGGGATGCCTTGGTGTCCGCCGCACATTCTTCGCAAACGACGATCCCTACGCCAAGATGGTGTCGATCATGGTACGTCGCGCCGTTCGAATTCTTGCGGGAACTCTGATCGCCATCTTCCTGCTTCAAAATGTCTTGCACCTCGACGTTTCGGCGCTATTGGGCGGGTTCGCCATCATCGCTTTGGCTTTGTCGTTGGCGGCTCAAGACGCGGTCAAGAATCTGTTTGGCGCATTCACCGTGTTTGCGACCCGACCGTTCATGAGCGGAGATTGGGTACGTTTCGATGGTCAAATCGGCACGGTGGAAGACGTCAGCTTGCAAGCGACGAAAATTCGACTGCTGTCCGGCGAGGTCTACAGCGTACCGAATATGAAGTTCATCGACACGCCAGTGGAGAACTTATCCGAACGCAAGTATCTTCGTCGCGTAATGGATATCGCAATCACCTACGACACGCCACCGATGAAAGTGCGGGAGGCGATGGAGATTCTGAAAGACATTCTATCGAGCCAGGACGTAACCGCAGCCGGACAGGGAGACTTGGATCAGCATCCACCGAAAGTCTGGTTTGACAAGTTTGGCTCGCACTACTTGAACCTGCGAGCGGACTACTGGTACCTGATGAGCACAAACGAGGGTGAAATTCAGCGGGATACCGAGCGTGGCTGGTTCAGCTACCTCGACCATGCCACGGTGATCAATCACAAGGTGCTGGAGCGGTTCAATGACGCGGGTATCGACTTTGCGTTCCCGACTCAGTCGCTCTACCTCGCCAACGATCCCGATCGCGGTCTGAGGATCGAGCAGACCGAAGGCATGGAGGCAACATCGTGAGAATCCGAAGACTCCCGTGGCGGACCAACGAGCTAGATCAGGTTCGCGAAATGATTCCAAGGAAAGGTCCATAGCATCTTTTTGATTCCCGCATCCTTGCCGCCCGCGTGGATGCGTTCTCGGACCAGGACGGTGAAGAGATGAAGGTCTCGCTCGCAACGGTCGAAGAGACAGAGTTTCCGTCTTGCCTAATGTTTGGCCCAGTGACCGGCATGCTGATCGTCCGATCGCACGACGAGTCCGCGAATCCCGACGAGCATCGGTTGGCGGTGAGTGAGTTGTTCAAGGGATCCTGTATTTCGTTGACGCTCAAGGTTAACAAAATCGACGATCGGCTGCTTCACCCAAAATCATCCCACTTTGCAGCACAAAGATGCACGCACCGAGAGGGCCATCAGAGATCGTGTTTCAAACGGTCCTAACTGGATGCATGGACGTCTATGAGGACGTACAATGCGGCAACTTCTTCACTGCGGGACAATTTGGAAATGCGAGACCGACCGACGACATCTTTAAGCCTCTTGGTACGCGCGCGTTCTGGCGAGGACGCGGCGTGGGGCCGTATCGTCGAAATCTATGGTCCGATTGTGTTTGAACAGTGCCGACGACGTGGGTTTCGGGAAGAGGATGCGCGGGACCTGACGCAGGACATCTTCCTCGCCGTATCGCAGAGCTTGGATTCCTTTCGTCGCGAAAAGCCTGGTGACAGTTTTCTGCATTGGTTACGTTCGATTGTCAGTCGCAAGGTGGTCGATTTCATTCGAAAGGAAGCCGGCAAAGTACAAGCGACCGGGGGCGACACGGCTCATCTTTTGATCGAACAAATTCCAGAACGATCGGATTTGCAATGGGAACCAGATAGTTTGCGTCGGCATGCGTTCGAGCGGGCTGTTCAATTGATGAAGACCGACTTCCAAGAAAACACATGGCGTGCGTTCTGGTTGTCGGTTGTTGAAGGCAAGTCCACCGATGAGGTTTGCTCCACCTTGGGGATGAAAGCGGGTGCCGTTCGCAACGCAAGGTCAAAGGTTCAGAAGCGACTGATCGAGGAATTGGGCGATTTGCTGGACGTCGAGTCCCATTAGACGAATCAACGATGTGGAATCAACGTAGGGGAACTCAGCAATCGGCGCAGTTTCGAGTGTCCGGCAGTTTCCCGTGACGCTGGCTCGATTTAGTTGCCGGAGTTGCAGATTGTCGACGGCTGACATCTTGGTACGGTGAACTGAGTGGGGAAAAGATCATGGCGAATTCTGACTGCCCAAATCGCGAGATACTCGAGAATTATCTGCATGGGAAGCTCGATCAATCGAGTGAGCATGTGATTGCCGAACACCTGGAAAAATGTTCAACGTGCGAAGATACCGTTCAGAATCTGGAGTCTGAAACCAATCTGGATTGGGTTCCTAAGCGGGGTAACGGTGCTTTGCCGCTTGAAAACAATTACGACGATCTGATTGAGGACCTCAAGCGGATTCGACGGCCTCCGCCAGTCGATTCCGAGGTTTCGCATGATCTGGGCTCATCGTTGATTGGCAGAACGCTGGGTGAATACCGACTGTTTGAGTTCCTGGACAAAGGAGGCATGGGAACAGTCTATAAGGCGGAACACACGAGCCTGGGTCGCATTGTCGCCATCAAAGTATTGCCCGAGGTAAGTCTGAGAAACGAATTCCTCGTCAAACGATTTCGTCGGGAAATGAAAGCTGTTGGTCGTTTGGATCATCCGAACATCGTTAGGGCCACCGATGCCGGCGCAATCGACGGAATGCATTTTCTGGCCATGGAGTTGGTTGATGGATTGAATCTGACACACGTCCTCAAACGCACGGGGCCGTTGTCCGCCGCTGACGCGTGCGACGTGATTTGCCAAGCCGCCAATGCATTGCAGGTGGCTTACGAAGCCAAGCTTGTTCATCGTGACATCAAACCGTCGAACCTGATGCTGACAACAACTGGACAGATCAAGGTTTTGGATCTTGGCTTGGCCCTGTTGCATGACGAAAAGGTTGAAATCGAGCAATCCGAGTTGACGTCCCAAAATCAGATCATGGGAACGGCGGACTACATGGCTCCGGAACAGGCAACCGATACGCACAGCGTCGACATTCGCGCGGACATCTACAGCCTTGGCTGCACCTTGTTCTTTCTGTTGACCGGGCGACCGCCCTTTCGCTCCGAGCGAGGACGCAGCACTTTGGAAACATTGATGGCTCATGCTAACGCGCCCGTTCCCAATGTGCTCGATCATCGTTCCGACATACCTAAGCGACTCGCCATCGTGGTCTCGCGCATGCTGGCCAAACAACCGGCTGACCGTCCAACTCCACCCAGTGAAGTGACACGGTTGCTAAAACCCTTCACCAAAATGGCCAACTTGCCGCGACTCCAGGAACAATTGGCCAAACCGATCGCCATCGATTCACCGGAACCAACAATCGGTGACGCGCCTCGAGCGCTGGTGGGAGGAAACGACCCTACTTTGGTCGTAAGCAAGCAACGGACGATGCCTACTCATGCGGTAAAGAGCCATTCACGCTCCCAGCGCGCCCGTTCGCTTCGTAAGTGCTTGGCTCTTGGAATACCGCTGCTTTTGGTTGCGGGAATAATCTTCCATCTGACGACAAATTACGGCACGATTATCGTGGAAGTGAACGACGACAGCGTCGCGGCAAAGCTAACCTCGTCGGGGTTGATCATCGAGGACAGCGGATCGAAACGACAATGGACAATTGAAGCATCAGATCGGAAAAAAGTACCGCCTGGCGGTTACCGGGTATCTCAACCCACCGACGCCAACTTTGTCTTGCACATCACGGACGTTCCGGCGAGGAGTTCAAACCGGTGAATTCGTGCTGCGACGCGGTGGACACATCATGATTCGTGTTGCTGCGAAGGAAGACGAGGACTTGAGCACGGACAAATCGCAACTCGATGAAGCTACGATTTCCATGAGAGGTTCATTGCCAATCTACAACAACCCAGTTGACTTGGGGCCACAAATCAATACGACCTACACGGAAACCACCCCGGAGCTGTCACAAGATGGTTTAATGCTTCTATTTTCTTCAGATCGACCTGGCGGCTTCGGCGATCACGATCTTTGGATGTCAACTCGACCCACGGTCCATGAAGCATTTTCCAATCCAGTCAATCTCGGACCAAATGTCAACTCCGCTGACCGAGAGCTTGGACCGTCGATGGCACCAGATGGTTTGAGCATGTGGTTCACCAATGCAACCACCGGTCAATTGCATGCCACAAAACGAGCGAGCGTTCATGAACCCTTTGGGCCAGCCACCGTCCTGGATTGGCCAGTCAATCGGCTGCCCAGTCAGCCATCGGAAGGTATTTTTAACGTTACGGTTTTTGCCGACTCAACGCGACGAACGCTCATCTTTGAAACGATACGAGAACAGCCAGGAATCGGTCGCACCGGACGCTGGGATTTGGCGATCGCAAACAAAACAATCGATACGGTCTGTGACCATTCAGAGATTCTGGGCGGGCCATTCAGTACGGTGCTTGCCAATGATGGAGGTCCTGAACTCAGCGCCGATGGATTGATTCTGCTGTTTCATTCCAGTCGCCCTGGCGGACAGAAGGAACATGACGATTTATGGTACACCTCCCGAGTGACGCTTGAATCCGATTGGGAAGCACCAAAGAAGATGAGTTCCCCGATCAACTCACCTCAATACGATTCGTTTCCAACATTGTCTGGCGATGGCACGCTTGTATTCGCGTCAAATCGCGGCAAATCGCCATCGGATTACGATCTCTGGCTGGCAGCCCCGAAGGATGTGGAAGCGCATCATCTTC
The DNA here is from genome assembly GCA_041399105.1 of Pirellulaceae bacterium. Taxonomy (GTDB): domain Bacteria; phylum Planctomycetota; class Planctomycetia; order Pirellulales; family Pirellulaceae; genus Rosistilla. The sequence goes on from JAWKTL010000025.1 coordinate 78,868, forward strand.
CCAAGTAAGACCCGCGACGTCGATTTGTGAGCTTCGGTACTGCGTTCAAGACACCAGGATGGGAGATTCGCGGGTGGCAGGCGGACGTTAGAAACCAAAAATGCTGTGACGCGTTGACGATCTAATTGGCGTAAACCTGCCCCCTCGAACCATCAGGAATCGGCTCAATGCGACATCATCAACGCTTGCTCTTGTTTATCCTCTCGGTCATGACTCAACCCAGTTTCGCACAAGGGATCGTATCCGCCCGTACGAATTGGGCGGGCAACTCATTTCCAGGTTCGGGTGATATTGTGGTCCCCAGTGAGGGAGCGAGGATTACGGTCGCACCCACGGGCGAAGTGCTGACCAACTGTTACTGGGACGAGACGCACAACAATGCGTCGGTCTGGCGTAACGGAAAGTTTCTCGCACGAGCGCCCTTTATGGTTGACTCTGGCTATCTGGGCGGTGACGGCGTTACCTCAAGTCAATTTCTTCTGTTGATATCTCAAAATTTCCGTGGTGGCGAAGGCTCGAATAAGCCGCCGGTTGGAATGGGGGTCTCGTTTCGCACAATGGATCTCAAGCCCATGCAGATTCCTGGCGGAAAAGGTGGTGGTGAGCAGCGAGTTCAAAACCAAAGCTATCTCCCGGTTGTGCCGCAAGAGCATGGTTTCAATGACATGGAGATTCTGCCCATCGCAGCCAGTCGTACAGGCGAGAAGTTCATCCTGTTGATCTGTGACCGAATCGGAAACCAGATTCAACGCTTTATGGTGGACGTCGTTGTCAACAACAATGTCCAGGTGTCGAGCATTCAGCCGATCGACTCCATCGCCGTGCAAAAGCCGATGTCGATTGCCGTTGATCGGGACCGAAATCTTTGGTTTGGCAAAAACGAGACTCCACCGCAAATCCGTGTCTTTGATCGAGAAGGCAAGCAACTCGACAAACGCATTGAACTGGATGCCCCCGCAACGGATTTAGCAATTAGAAACGACGAACTGTGGGTCGTGCCAACAAAAGTGTTCCGATTCCCATTTACGACATCAAAGGGAATCTCGCGCGACCAAGCGGATACTTCGGTAAATCGATCCGTGACGTGACTTCAGGCAGCTTAACCGCGAAGTGGTTACTCCACGTGCCATCGGATCTGATCAGGATGGCAATCTTTACACGATGTCGTCCAAGGACGACGTACATCGCGTCATACAACACGGTCGGTCGAGTGCGATGGGGGAATGGTTTCGAATGCCTTTGCCATTTCCGGAGGTCTGACTCCCGATGGAAATCAATCTACTCTAAGTGCTCGTTTGAGTTCGATGGTTCGAGGTGGAACACGGCATCCGTGACCTACGACCCGATTTACGTATCCCGAAGATCCTCGACGTTTGAATGAAGATATCGACGCAGTGCGTGTTTGACCACGGGGATCACGCTTTGTTTACATCTTCTTTCGCGCTGCTACCGCGATTTATCGCAAGGACTCGGATTCGGAGATCTTGCGACCGATTGGGCTGCTGAACTGCAATGCCTCGACTCGGAAATACTTCGACAATCAGCCTGATGGCAGATTTTACTGGTTGGATGCAACCATGATACGAAACCGTGCGCGACGGAATACACAAGGATCAGCCATGACTTTGGGGGCGACATTCAGGGTTGTCACGTCGACGCGGGAGGTGGTCTAACGTTCGGCATGCATCACAAGGGCGTTGCCCGACTGGCGGTTAACCGCCTATCAAACGGAGTTCCGCAGTTTGCTCCCCTACTGACGTGGCGTCCTGAGGCACCTGCCAACATCGTTCACCGGCGTTGTTTGATGCGAGAAACGGTCGACTGATCGTTAGCGGTTTTGATGAAAGCGTTCAACGCCAAAAGATGGACGACTTGCTGGCAATCAGATGCTCGCGTATTCGGTTGATGAAATCAATTGAACCGATTGTGGAAGGTTCCGCTTGACTACGCGTTTCTAGCGGATGGGCCCAGCGGGATTGAATCGATTTCATTGCCTGCTTCACTAGATATTCTGGTTTGCGGGCGATCGACTCAGTTCCAATATTCTGATCTACGACCCCAAGACCGGAGAACACCGCGCGACATCAAACGCGATCCCAAACTGCATGGTGACAAGGGATCCTTCCTGGATGTCACCGATGCGGTCGACGCGGTCCGACTACCCGATGGCGGCTACCGAATCGTCACCGAAAACGTTTGGTGCCAAAACATGTCGGTGTATGACTTCAGCATCAACAGCCTTCGGGCCGCGATGCGCAAATGACTGACACTGCGAAGGAGCTGACAGGCTCGCCAAAAACACTGGGCTATTAACCTTTAACAATGTCAAAGAATGAATGTACCGCTCCATTGACGAGGCGCATCATTAAAGATGGCGGTCAATTCGCTTGCTCACTTTTATCGTCGGTTGCCTTGCAACCGGCTTCGTCGATGCTTTTGATGACCTTGCCAATGGCCGAATGTATCGTCGCAGGCGGACGTGCATATCGCTTTCATTCGGACTTCCAATAAGTCGCTTTCAAGTCACTGCTATGGGAACGGCACTGCGGTACGTTTCCGGCGGAGCGGTCATCCGGTCAATCGACGGTTTGCAATTGCACCCAATCCAGCAGCACCGTTCCGCGAAAGCCAGCTCTGCCGGGTACCTCCCGGGACTGCACGTCTTTGCGAATCGCCTCCGCGATCTCTGGCCCGGCCGCGAGGATCGAGATTCGAAAATCAACTTGTTCGCTCTGCAAAGTCGTTTGCCAATTGCCGTTTTCATCGACGTTCAGCTCTCGTTTGGGCCACATGAGATCGCCGACCTCCACGACCAGGAACACGGAGTGGTTCTTCTGAAGTGAAACCACTCGGCCTTTGACTTCGAATTGATCGGCGACGATCGCGGATTCTTGTGGCGATTCGATCCGCCCCGACGGAATGGTTGGTGAAATCGACGCGACCATCGCGTAAGTGATCAAGCAACCGATCAACAATGCCACCACCTGCGAAAGCAGAACGCTCCACCGAGTCCAGACCGGCGACTTTGCGAAACTGTTCGTTCGCGCCGCCGAGTCGTTTTCGCCCGGCGAAGCCATTTCTGAAGAATCAATGCCGCCACGAATCGGCTCGGACGCATCATTCGGCTCGCTCGTCGGGACTCGTTCCACGGAGGCGTGTCTACGAACTCGTACCGAAACCTCTGTTTCACTCGTTACGCCAAGTCGGTCCAGTTCCTCTGAATCGACCAGTTCGATCGCGTGTCGCATCTGTTGTCGCGCAACTTCAGCGTCTTCGGGATCAATCGTTTCGCAATATTTCCGCATTGCTTGGATCGCTTCTTCGTCGGACAACAATCCGGGTTCGTTGGTCATCGGATACTCGCCCGTCTCATTGTCGCTGAAAAATTTATCGCTCATGGCTAGCCTTCCGTTGAATAGCAATTTTGGATGAAGCTCTTCGCCTTCGATTTTGTCGATCGAAAGGTCTTTGCCTTCATCGTCACATCAGTAAGGTCGGAAACTCGCAAGGCCTTTTGTTCCCGCTGTCCATTCCTCAGAGGATGTATACTCCACGAACAACACGGCCTTCCAGGACTGCTTAAGGGTTTTGAAACACTCTCCGACCGGACTTCGTTCCATTCGCAGACTCCATTGTTCAAAGTCCTCACGAATTCCGCGAACTTGGCGAATGTCGTCGAGTGAATGCGGTTGTTTCTCATCGCTCTCTATCCGACCGACGATAGCTTTCGTGTCGGCGGCGGGTTCCTCAAGTAAGGACAGCGTTTCCAACCACGATTTCTCTCGTCTGAGCAGATCCGTCCAAACATGCAACCCAATACTCAAACACCAACTGATCGGTTTCGACTTTTTGGGATCGTACGTGTCGATCTTTCGTACGACCCGCAAGAACAATTCCTGTGTCACGTCATCCACATCAAACACGCCCCAGTGGGTCTTTCCATGTTGCTTGCGCAAAATGCCTTTCAGCGTCGCCTGGACGCGGATCGCGATTTCATCCATGGCCACGGCGTTCCTGTTCTTTATGGCGACGATGAACAGGTCTCCGTCGGCAAGATACCGACCGGGATCACCCTCGGACCGACTCTTTATCAATTCCGGTTTGATCGTATTCTCGTCTGACACAAATCGACCTCTTTCCGGCGCTCCACGAAATCCATGGCGTCATTTGTTGGGGTTTGGCGGTTTAACCACGGTACCAACTTCATTATACGGATGGGCGCTCCGATGGCGTCGCGGACCTGAAATTTGATTCATTTCGTTGCCGCAGTCGCAATGGGAGACGCCTTGGAGCGCCCGTTCGTATCACCTTTAGCACCGCGTTTTCCGAACCGACATCCTTCCGACGCAATGCCGAACGCGTTTTGATGACTCGCCCATCCCGAATGATTCATGAACCGACATCGCTACATCGTTCCGACGCTCGTTTTCGTTTTGGAGATTCAAATGATTTACAGGCCACTCCTTGCAGAAACTCTTGAGAAGCGTCACATGTTGACCGCGACCGTGACGCCGCTCTACTTCAGCGAAATACCATACCACGAACTGGACAATGCGAAGTTGGCGTTGGAAACCGACGCTAGCACGATTACGGTTCGCGCCACACGTTTCGGTGGTGACCCGACGCAGGCGCGCGATGATGGCGAAAACGATACCAACAGGCCGGACGGTTTGCCGGTATTGCCGCCAGACCCGCTGTTGATCATCAAGAAGTTCAAATGGGGCGGCGAGAATAATGACGACTGGGAGATCGTGGTTGAGCGTCAGAACAACCCATGGCAACCGAACGCTGAGAGCCTGACGTTGCCAAATGGGGAAGAAATCGGTGACTGGACCCGACTCACATTGTTTCGCCGCCAGGATCGTAACTGGCGGGTTGTACTCGTCATTCACAATGATGGCTGGATTCGCCAAACCCACTTGGCTCAAGACGGAGTTCCGGCCGCGCTTGGCTCATCAGTCGTCATCGGGCCTACCCAAACGGTCGTCGATCCGCATATCGGCGAAACTCGCGTTTATGCGAACGTGTTTGGCATCGAGTTCACCAATGACACCGATTCCGATCCGCGAATGCGGTTCGATTATCGAATCGGTGGAACAGCCGAACTCGACGTCGTGCGTGTGGACACGGAAGAACTTGTGTATCAGGTTACTAGAGGTTTCGAATCGCCAGTCTTTGGCTACCTCGCGACTATGTGGGCGGAAAAAGACATCCTCAGCGACGCCAGTGCGATGAGCGTCCAGACGCTTGACGGTGAAATCAAGTACTACCATCTACCGGACTTGGAGCATGTCGAACAGATTAATGACGTTCGCGCACTGAGTATCCATCGATGGGAGCAGAGCAATCACAACAGCACGGGGCCGGGCATCGTGATTTCATTTGCAGACCGGGAGCCGATTTTCCACAGCTATTGGGTCGAAGCCGAGCAACATCAAGCGGGAAGCGGAAACCATCGTTCGGAGATGTCCGGCGACGCACAAAATCGGACCCATAAGACCGCGACCATGCCAGCGGAACAACCGATCGCCGTGTCCCCCGTCTTGACGCGGCCTGGGTACCATGTTCCCGCCATTCGCTACGGGCACCACGACTCCAATGGACGGGAGGCGATCATTCGCGTGACGGCTCGCAGAAACGGAACCTTACTTGGTACTCAGGAAATTGCACTGCCACCGACGGACACCACGGCGTTCAGCGGCGCGGGTCGAAACATCCCAGCAGTCGTCTATGGAGAACCAATGCATATTCCCGATCCAAATAACGTCGAGTTTCTTTTCGAGAACATCACTCCGGGAATGACACCCGAAGCCGATGTCTTTGGATTTCTGTACGGCGGCATGACACTCCAGCCGCCGACCGCCGCCGATGATCGAGTCCAGGTCACGGAAGACACCACCACGCTCATTGATGTACTCGCGAACGACTATGAGCCAACCGCCCAACCACTGTCGATCAGCATTCTGGCTCAGCCCAAGAACGGTGTCGCGAGGGTTGAGAACGGGCGGATCGAATACGATCCGGCGAATGATTTCAGCGGGGCGGATGAACTTACGTACCGCATCGCCGATCCCGATGGTGGTCAGTCGATCGCCAAGGTGTCGATTGACGTTCAACAAGTGAACGATCGTCCGAACATTAGCGCGATCGACTCCGTCGACCTTCTCGAAGACGACAGCGCGTTCGTCGGTTTGGAAGTTACGGACGACGGGCCAGGGCCACTTTCCTTCAATATGACCGCCACAAACGAGACGCTGTTCCCGGCGGACGCATTCGTTCTGACGGGTGAATTAGGGAACAAGACGCTGCAATTGAAACCGGCGGAAAACCGTTTTGGCGAGTCGAATGTGACGATCCGAGTGGTTGATGCCGAAGGCGCCTCCGCGACGCACACGATTCGCGTCGTCGTTTCGCCTCAAAATGATGCCCCCGATGCGATTGAGCTAAGCGGGCGAACGATCCTCGAAAACGCCCAGGGCGCTATCGTCGGATCGCTGTCCGTGCATGATGTCGACCCGGCTGACACTCACCAGTGGTCAGTATTGGATCCTCGATTCGAAATCGTTGGCGATCGTCTCAAACTCAAGGACACCGAGTCAATCGATTTCGAAACCGAGTCGCTCCTTACTGTTGGGATCGTCGCGATGGACAACGGCGGACTTGAATTGCAGCAGTTCTTTGGAATCGATGTTTCCAACGTAAACGATCCGCCCACCGTCGCCGTTCCCTTCGCTGACGACGAGACCTACGAAGGCATCACGTACTCGCGGCAACTGCCCCCGGATGCGTTTTCGGATCAAGACGGCGATGCGTTGACGATCTCGCTCACGATGGCGGACGGGGCGGAGTTGCCGTCTTGGTTGACGTTTGACCCCGTGACCGGCTGGCTGATCGGTCGACCGGAATACGAGTCCGCAAATCCCTACCAGCTTCGGTTGGCGGTGAGCGATTCGTTCGTGGAATCCAGTGTCTCGTTCACGCTGACGGTAAAGGACACCGTCAATCGGCTGCATCACCCGAAAAACCGGCATGACGTCAATGACGATGGGGAGGTGACACCGCTGGATGCGTTGATTGTCATCAATCGCATCCAGGCTCAGCACAGCGGCGGCACAGTGCCAATCGAAGGCGCGCCGTTCACCGATGTAAACAACGACGAAGCAGTAACGCCCATTGATGCTCTTGTGGTGATTAACTATTTGGCGAGCCAAGCGAACCAGCGATCGGGAGAACTCGACTTTTGGAGTGTTCCCACCAAGAGCGCCCACGACCAGATTTTCGAATCGTTCAGCGATGATTTTGAAAACGCACTCTTGATGGAATCACGTTTGTTCTGATCTCGCCTGATACGATTTCATTCACGAGCGATCGCCGCTCCGCGGCTGGTCCTTTTGAAAAACCTTGACGAATAAGCGATGAACCCGATCGCGATTCTCACCAGCGCTAACCATGTCATACACCCTTCGAAGTTCTAGCGACTTAATTAACTTATCCTAATTGTGGAAGAGCGAGTACGATGCCAAGGCGGAGAAAAACGGACAACCAGTTGTTGAAGCGGCGTTCACTTCGATCATTGCTGGGAAACGTGCGATCGTTGATCGGAGCTTTTCCAAACCGGACCAAACTCGTTTCGGGAGCAAAACGAAGACTTGCGTTTTGCGAAATGCTCGAAGAGCGAACCATGCTTGCGGCGGACTTCGATAGCAAGTTCATCGAGCATGGTCTTTTGAACGCGGATTCTTCCGCGATACGCGGGCCAATCGTCGATCATGTCGCAGTCGCTGTATTGGCCGTTTGTCATTCCGCCGCTGATTCTCATGTCGACAGCAGCCATGCGAATATTGACGACGGGTCAAACGATGCAGCAATTCAGCCTCTCGAAAGCGAGGGGACGAAAGTGTTGCGGGCGTTGCAGCAGCAGTCTGGCCTCTCGCCCAACACCTACGGTCCGCTGCGGGCTGCACCAACGTGGACCTATTCGGTCGGGGGCGAGTCCATTGCAATCGATCCGTCGTACGATCAGTTTGTTGTGAACGTCGCTGGCGAACTCACCTCAAGTGCTGCATCGGCGAATTCTGTGGGACTGGACTTGAGCCCTGACAAGTTCCTTACCACCAATACCGCGTTAGTCAGCGTGGATGCGGCGACGTCACCTACGCAGACGTTCTCCGCAATTAGTTCGTTAGCAGGCGTTGATTGGGCTGGTCCTGCGTTTATTAATTCCGCGACGGGGGGGCGAATGGTTCCCACCGATGAAGTGATTGTATCGCTGAAGGCTGGAGTGGACGCGAGCGAATTTTTTGCGACTGGTTATACGAAATTCAAACGCCTTTCGGGAACCGCGAACCAGTACGTTGCCACGATCGACATTGATACAACATTCGAGACCCTAACACATGCCAACGTCCTGAACCAAAATCCCTCGGTTGCATGGGCGGAGCCGAATTTTCTTGTTGAGATTCAGGCGTTGCAGGTTCCCAATGAAACACGGTTTGATACGAACCAGTGGCATCTGAGAAACACGGGCCAGTTTGGTGGTACGGCGAATGCCGATGCGAATTTGCCCGACGCGTGGGATATTGAAACTGGGGACACAACAAACATCGTCATTGCCGTGCTTGACGATGGTGTGCAGTTGGACCATCCCGATTTGAACATCTTCACGAACCCCGGTGAAATTCCGGGCAACGGAATCGACGACGATGGCAATGGATGGATCGATGATGTCCACGGGTGGGATTTTCAAAATGAAGACAACGATCCCAGTCCTCTTGACCCGGGTGACAACCACGGGACAGCCGTTGCGGGCGTAGCAGCAGCGATCGGCAACAACGATTTGGGCGTTGCTGGCGCAACCTGGAACGCGACGGTGATGCCGGTTAAGATTTCTCGGCATGCGTTCTCTTCGGTCTTTACCGACCAGATCGCCGCGGCGATTTATTATGCCGCCGGGCGCACCGAAGACGCCTCAGGCACATGGAAAGCCGCCGATATCCTTAATAATAGCTGGAAGCTCAACAACTCCGCCAATGTGGTGACGGATGCTTTCGCGTGGGCCGAGTCGGAGGGACGTCAAGGAACTGGTGCTGTTTCGTTGGTTGCGACGGGAAATGACTCCGCCAGTTCGATTTCTTACCCAGCAAGCCTGCCCACGACGATTGCCGTCGGTGCCAGCACGAATATGGATCTGCGTGCAAGTTACAGCAATTATGGCCCCGAGATCGATATCGTCGCGCCGAGCAGCGGGGGTACCGCTCGAATTGATACAACCGACAGAACAGGCAGCGATGGATACACGCCGGATGATTACACCGGGGCTGGTTTCGATGGGCTCGGTGGCACTTCCGCCGCCACGCCACTTGTTTCTGGAGTTGTCGCCCTGATGCTCGCGCGGAACCCGACGCTGACGCCTGATGAGGTCCGCACCATACTAAGAGATTCCGCGGCAAAGATTGGTGGGGTGAACTACGACAATGGTTTTCATGAAGAATATGGATATGGACGCATCGATGCGAAGGCTGCGTTGGATCTTGTTGATGCGGTACCCGAAATGGATGTGACGGGCAACGCGATGCCCATTAACGACGGAGATTCGACACCTAGCACGGATGATCACACGGACTTTGGAAGCACTGTGGTGACAACCGGAACAATCAGCCGCACGTTCACAATCTCCAACTCAGGCTCCGGTGAGTTGTCACTCTCGGGAGATCCTGTCGTTAGAATCGATGGTACGCACGCGGCTGAATTCATGCTCAGCACGGCACCCGCGACGACGGTTGCCGCAAAAGGGGGAACAACGACGTTCACCATCAACTTCACGCCCGCTGGAATTGGGCTTCGCGAGGCGACAGTTTCCATCGCCAGTAACGATGAAAACGAATCGACCTACGATTTCAACATTCAGGGAATAGGCACCGCCACTGTCGCACCGGAGATCGAAGTTCGCGGCAACAACGAGATTATTTTTGATGGAGCACTCACCTCTAACTTTTCTGACCATACGGACTTTGGAGCGGCTGATGTCAATGGCGACATTGTTTCACGTGTCTTTACCATTAACAATCTCGGTTCGAGCGTTCTTAATCTCAATGGAACTCCGATCGTGGAAGTTGGTGGTGCGAACCCAGGCGATTTCAGCGTAACTGTTGATCCCGCCACAACCGTCGCCGCTGGCGGAGGAGCAACAACGTTCACGGTTGATTTCAATCCCATTGCCATGGGGGCTCGGTCAGCCACGATTACCATCTCGAATGATGATTCCGATGAAACGTTCTTCGACTTTGCTGTGTCTGGGTTTGGAGAAAGCTTCGACTTCGGAGACCTGCCGGCCCCATATCCTGTGACGCGAGCCGAAGATGGTGCGAGGCATCTGAACACCGGTCCTCGACTGGGCAACGAACGGGACGTGGAAACCGACGGAACACATTCGTCATCGGCCAACCATGACGACATCACCGGCAGCGTTAACGATGAAGACGGCGTGACGTTTGAACGAATTGCTGCTGGACAGTCACGTGCCGCCGTTTCGGTCGATATCAGCAACGCGCCATCGGGAGCATTTCTAGATGCCTGGATTGACTTTAATGGCGACGGAGCTCTCACTGGACTGCAGGAACAAATCGCTGTCAGTCAGGCCGTCCAGAATGGCAACAATACCCTCTTGTTTGAAGTTCCCGCCTGGGCAAGGGAAGGGACGACAGCAGCCAGATTTCGGATCAGTTCAACGGGAGGTCTAGGCGTCACTGGTGCCGCAATCGATGGCGAGGTCGAAGATTATCATGTCACCATTTCCGGCCCCGCGCCAGGCACCGGGTCCTTCAGCAGCCCGATCCAGATAACATCAACAGCCGACGGCGCTCAATTCGTGTATGCGATCGACCTCGATCGCGATGGCGACGTGGATGTGCTGAGTGCATCGTCAAACGACGACACCATTGCCTGGTACGAAAACGACGGCGGTGCTGGTTTCACGAAGATCGTCATCGACAGTGGCTCATCGCTTGACAGCGTGAAGACACTTCACGTCGCGGACGTCGATGGAGATGGCGACCTTGATGTGATCTCCGGGAGAGATCGTTCTGGTTTTATCGATGACAGCTACTGGTACGAGAACAACGGCAGCCAATCATTTACGCGTCGAATCACCTCACCTCTTAATGCGGTCGTCGGAGTCACGTCGGTTCTTGGCGCGGACATTGATGGCGATGGCGATACCGATCTCCTGACAGCAGCATCGGACCTGGACAGGATTCTCCTGCACCGCAACGACGGGAACCAGTTCTTCGCCTCAAACACGGTTCCGGTAACGCTCGGTCCCGACAATTTGCAGCAGATTCATGTGGCGGATGTAGACAGCGACGGTGACCTGGATGTCCTTAGCGCATCGTTCGGTGATGGTCGAATTGCCTGGAACGAGAATCTGGGAGTCTCAGGATTTGCGCCACGCGATGTGATATCCGGGGGCTCACTGCAGGCGACGTCGGTGTTTGCGACGGACGTCGATGGCGATGGTGATACGGATGTCATTGCCGGATTCGCTGGCTTCGACCGCGTGGACTGGTTCGAGAACGATGGAGCCGAAAGCTTCACGCGACACACCGTGACGACGTCGGCCGACTTTGTGCAACAAGTAATGGCTGCGGACATTGATGGAGATGGCGACGTCGATCTTGTCAGCAGCTCGCAGTCCGACAACAAGGTGACGTGGTACGAGAACAACGGGTCCGAATCATTCACGACACACGACATCACGACGGGGGCCACCGCCGTACAATCGGTTTTTGTCGCGGACGTTGATGGCGATGGCGTGCTCGATATCCTTAGTGCAAATCGCGATTCGGACACCATCGCCTGGTATCGGCAAACAGGATTTGATTTTGGTGATGCACCGGATTCCTCGCAGTCCGGTTTCGCATCTACCTATCCTGTCACACTGGGCGAAGACGGTGCCCGTCACGCTAGTATTGGCCCAACACTCGGTGCGAATCGTGACAACGGAGCCGGCATTCATTCCCTCAGCGCCAATGCCGACGACACCACGGGGACACCCGACGACGAAGATGGTGTGACCTTTGATGGCGGAACGATTACCGTCTCGCTGACCTCGTCTCTAACCGGGTCGGTTGACATCGACTTGCGAAACGCGGACGCTACGTCCAATCTGCTCGATGCCTGGATCGATTGGAATCGCGATGGTGATTGGGACGATGTCGGCGAACAGATCTTCACCAGCTTCGATCTTGGTGTGACCAGCGGCGTGGAGTCTCACGACTTCACCATTCCACAAGACACGGGGTTCAACGTTCAAGCGGGAACGACCTACGCCCGCTTTCGATTGAGCACCACGGGCGGTCTGACGCCAACAGGTTCCGCCATTGATGGTGAAGTGGAAGATCATGCCGTGACGATCGTTAACCCCACGGCAGCTCCCACGGGTGTCTTCCTGAACGAGATCGTGGTCGATCCCGCAGGCACCACGACCCCCGACAATCCGAACGAATATATTGAGATTCGAGGCGCGGCGAACCAATCGCTGCAAGGTGTATACCTCGTCTTCGTGGAAGGTGATTCCGTTGCGTCCATGGGTGAGATCGACGCAGGGACGTCGCACATCATCGACTTGTCAGATGCAACCATGGGAAGCAACGGATTTCTGGTGATTGCGGACGACGACATCGACCCGTATTCCATAGCGGCGGGCACGACAATCGTTGACGTTTCAGGATTCGATATCGAACAATCCTCCTACACGGCGTTACTGATCCACGTCGATGAAACCGGAACGGCTCCCGCAGGTGGCCAGGACCTGGACAGCGGCGACGACGGGCTCGACGCACTACCGATCGGTTGGAGCATACTCGATGGCATCGCGGTTCTCGATGGGGGCGAATCCGACCGCGCCTATGCGCAAATCGTATTCAGCTCCGATGGCGGTGGCTTGATCGAAACGGGAGCGGTTGTCATTCCTGGTGGAGCCAGTTTCGCGAACGACTCGATTCACCATGTGATGCGCATTGGTGATAGCTCCGGCTCAACGGCGGCCGACTGGGTGGCGTTTCGATTCCAGGAATCGCCCGTTCCGACACCCCCGGACTTTGTCATCCTGGCCAGCACCGACGCTGCCTACTCGGCAGGCACAATCACAACCAAACATCTGGGCGAATCAAACCCAACTTTCACGACGACAGCCAACCTCGCCGCAACCACACATGGCAACGAAGCGGGGCCGATTGATATCGTTTTCACTGTAACCCTCGGCACCAACAACGTTACCGGTTCGCCGATCACTTTCGACCTGGAAGATTTGGGCACCGGATCGGCCACCTCTGGCGGCGATTTCGCGGCCATTGCCGCAAATGCCCAGATCACCGTGGCGCCAGGGGCTTCCACCGGTTCGTTGACCGTTCCCGTTGTCAACGACGGATTGTTTGAATTGACCGAAACGCTGGACGTGCGGATCTCCAGCCCCAGCAGCGGCGCGGTTACCGTCGGCACCGCAACGGCCACCGCAAACATCACCGACAATGATGTCGCCCCATCGGTGACACTCGGTGTTAACCATGACACGATCGCCGAACAGGGGCTTGTGGGATCGTTCGATTTGCTGGTCCCGGCTTATGCGAACCCCGCTTCTCCGGATGGACCCGAGATCTGGAGCAGTCTCATATCCGCTGCGTCGTCAGCGCAAGTCCATGTGATTTTGAATCCCGCCAGTGGACCTGGTGCGAGTCCGATCGATCCGAACTATGTGAACGATCTGGGGAGTGGTCCGGTCGGGCCCGTGTTGGATCTGAAGTCCGCCGGAGGCATCGTTTACGGCTATGTTGCAACCGGTTTTGCGCTGCGTGACCTGAACGACGTGAAGGCGGATATCGATACCTATTATGATCCGGCCTACTGGCGTGGCGCTGGGGTTCAACTCGATGGCATCTTCTTCGATGAAATGTCCAACGACTTGGCCAACGTTGGCTATTACCAACAGATTCAGGCACATGTCCTTTCAAAAAGCGGTACCGCGAAGGTCATCTCGAATCCCGGAACGACATTCACGTTCGATTCAAGCGGCGGTGCGTCAGGATTCACCGTCACCGATTACGCCAACACGGCTGACACGATTGTCACGTTCGAGAACACTGGCGACGAGTATCGCAACAACTACACCGATCCTGCTTGGCTGAACGATTTCACATCGGACCACTTTGCACACATCATCCACACCGAAGCCAACGCGGCGGACATGGTCGCCGATTTGGCGCTCGCTAGTTCACGAAAAGCCGGAATGTTGTTTGTAACAAACGACACTCTTCCAAATCCCTTTGACAATTCCATCAACTACTGGACCGACACTGCAACCTTTACGGTAACCCTCTCGGAACCATCCGGTCTTCCTGTCACGGTCGATCTGGGATTCACTGGCACCGCAACATTAACCGACGACTTCGCCCGCAGCGGCATTCAACTTGTCATTCCCGCCGGCGGCACAACCGGCTCGGTCACCGTCACGGCGGCGGAAGACACGACTGTCGATCCTAATGAAACGATCGTCGTGGACATCTTAAATGTCGCCAACGGAACCGAAGACGCGGTTCAACAAGCGACCACGACCATCGAAAACGTCAATGTTGCAACGGTCAGTATAGCCGGCACGACCGATGGTGAAGAAACGGGCCCGGTCAACGGCGTCTTCACCGTCACTCAGACATCGATCGCCGCTGACGACACCGTACTGACCTATTCCGTTGGCGGCACGTCGGATTCTGGATCGGACTTCACAGCACTCAGCGGCACCGTCACGATTTCCGCTGGCGACACCCAAGCCACGATAACCGTCCCGGTGATCGACGATGAACTGTTCGAGGGTTCAGAATCTTTGATCTTGACCTTGACGGGGATCACGAGCAGTTCCACGGGAGTGACGATTGACCCCGCCGCCAACCT
>JAWKTL010000026.1:0-93098 GCA_041399105.1 Pirellulaceae bacterium
AGATTAAACCTGTTGCGGCCGGAGATGTCCGCGTCTGACCGTTGCAGGAACTTCAATTGGCCGCCAGCTTTCGCGATGACTTTGGGTTGCTCCAATACGGTTTATCCTACGCCTTGGCCGGTGGGGATGAGAACGTCGTCGTACTGGGAGACTCGGCGATTGGCAAGCAGTCGCACGAGGGCGGTTCCCTGATTGATTTCGAGTCGTTGGAAGCCCAGCCTGACCAGTTGTTGACGTATCATTTCTGGGCCGAGGATCGGGATGCGTCGGGTGAGATACGGCATGTTCAAGGTGATTTGTATTTCGCTGAAGTTCGACACTTTGAGGAAATCTTCCGTCAGGGGGAACAGCCTCCCGGCGGGCAGCAGCAACAGCAACAGGGAAATCAGAATTCGCAACAAGCCGAAGAACTGGCCGAATTGCAAAAGCAGATTGTTTCTGGAACGTGGAATGTTATTCGACGTGAAGCATCTCAATCTCGAAACGCGTCGCCCGATGACAAAGTGTCCGAAAAGTTGCGGGACGATGTCCGCCTGCTGAATGAATCCCAACAGTCCGCTCGGGATCAGTTGCAGCAGCTTGCCCACGAAGTTTCCGATCCGCAATCCAAACAGCATGTCGCGGCCGTTGACGCGATGATGGAAACAGCGATCTCGGAACTGACGTCGACACAGCAATCGTTGTCGATGGAGACTTTGCAGAAAGCATTGTCCGCGGAGCAGGCCGCTTATCAAGGGTTGCTGAAGCTGCGAGCGCGCGAATTTGAGGTCTCACGGCAGCAGCAGTCACAGTCTCAGTCGCAATCAAGCAGTTCATCTCAAAGGCAACTTCAGCAACAACTCGATGAGTTGGAATTGAAGAACGACGAGAATCGTTACGAAACGCAGCAGCAAGCTCAATCGCAAGAGGATGAACAAGCCGGGCAAATTCGGCAGATACTCAATCGTTTGAAGGAACTGGCTCAGCGGCAGGAAGACCTGAACCAGCAACTCAAACAATTGCAGTCCGCCCTTGAAACCGCGGAGACCGAAGAAGCGCGTGAACAGATTGAACGGCAACTGAAACGATTGCGTGAAGAACAACAAGAACTGCTGCGTGACACCGACGAACTGGCGGATAAATTGAATCAATCCGCCAACCAGGAAGCCGCGGCCGATCAACAAGATCAGCTCTCACAAACACGCGAGAATGTCCGTCAAGCCAATGAGGCCCTCTCCCAGCAGAATGTCGCTGAAGCGCTTTCGGCTGGCACGCGTGCCGAACGTGAGTTTAAGCAAATGCGTGATGAGGTGCGCGAACAAGCCGCCAACAGTTTCTCTCAAACGATGCGGCAAATGCAACAACAGGCCGAAGCGTTGCAGGAGCAGCAACAATCGATCGATCAGCAGATCTCCGACTTGCAGGAATCGAAGCCGGGCGAGTTGCGCGGCGGTGTCGACCGTGAGAACGTTCAGCAACAGATCAGCGAACAAAAAGATGATCTCAACGATTTGCTTCAAGCGATCGAGCAAACGGTCACTGATGCGGAAGCAACCGAGCCGTTGTTGGCGGAGAAACTTTATGACGCGTTTCGCAAAACAAAACAGCGTCAAGTTGATGAACGATTGGACATGAGTCGACAGTTATTGCAACGCAGTCTCGACGAACAGTCGCTGGAAATGATCCGGACCGCTGGCGAGGGGATATCCGATCTGAAGAAGCAAATCGATGAGGCATCCGAAAGCATCTTGGGCGATCCGTCGGAAAGCCTGCGACGGGCACTGGGGGAGTTGGAGGATGCTTCGGCGCAACTGCAAGCTGAAATTCAACGCAATGATCCCAACGCCCCATCGACTCAGTCGTCTGAACGACCTAGCGGACAAGAAGATTCCGATCAATCTCAATCCGCCGATAATCCGGCTTCAAACGAGACTCGTCAACCCGGACAACAGCAACCCGGACAACAGCAACCCGGACAACAGCAACCAGGACAACAGCAACCCGGACAACAACAACCAGGACAACAACAACCCGGACAACAGCAACCCGGACAGCAGCAACCTGGACAACAGCAACCTGGACAGCAGCAACCTGGACAGCAGCAACCTGGACAGCAGCAACCTGGACAGCAACAACCAGGACAGCAACAACCAGGACAGCAACAACCTGGACAACAACAACCCGGACAACAGCAACCCGGACACCAGCAACCTGGACAACAGCAACCTGGACAGACCAGCAGTTCGGGGCGTGGCGGAGGTAATGTACTGCAAAGCTTTGCGGAATCGATGGATCGAAGTGAAGCTGCCCCATTGACGGGGGAGGGCTTTCGGCAGTGGAGCGATCAACTGCGCGATGTCGAAGAGCTTGTTGACGATCCCGAGCTGCGGTCGCAAGCCGCTAGAATCCGCGAAGCAGCGCGTCGGGTTCGCACCGACCTGAAGCGTCACAACCAATCGCCGCAATGGGACATGGTTCGTCGATTGATTGCGGAACCTTTGGAAGAGCTGAAGCAACACGTCTCCGAGGAGCTGCTACGTCGTTCGGCTGATCGCAATGCGTTGGTGCCGATCGATCGAGATCCCGTACCGACTGAATTTGCGGAGCAAGTCGAAAAGTATTATGAAAAGCTCGGTCGTGGAAAGTAGCTCAATGGACGCATGGAGAAATCGATTGCCAATCGTGTGGATTTCGAGAACGTCGATCGAGACGGTTGTAGTCTCTTAATGATGGACGTTGCGAATGTTTGATAAACTTTTCATCGGCGCCCCTCAGTGGACATTCGCTGCGATTGCCGTCGTCGTCGTGTCGGCGTTGTTCATTTCGCGAGCGTACTCTGGGCGTTTGCATACCAAGCATACGGGCCTGTTCGTTGTTGCGGGGCTCTTAAAATGGATCGCCTTGGGTGCCCTGGCGTTCTGTCTGCTGCAACCGATGTTGGAAAGCGAACGACCGCGTCCTCATGCCAATCTGTTGGGTATTGTGCTGGACAACAGTCGCAGCATGACGGTGCGTGATCCACAAGATTCAAAATCGCGAGGGGAACGGCTTGCCGATTATCTGCACAGTGAAATGGATTGGCAGGTTCGTGTTTCGCAGGACTTTGATGTACGACGCTATGCTTTCGATCGTGGTCTGCGCAGTCTTAACGACCTGCGATCAACGGACTTCAGCGGCTCGGCTTCAGCTTTGCATCAATCGCTGCAACGGATTGCATCGCGGTTCGATGACCGCCCGGTTGCGGGCCTGATGTTATTTACTGACGGGATCGCCACCGATACCGATGACGCGGAATTCGACTGGAGTTCGCTGGGCTTTCCGATTTATCCCGTCGCTCCCACTTCGTCCAAGACGCTTGCCGACGTAACGATCGAGCAGGTCCGAACGACACAAACGAACTTTGAAGCGTCCCCCGTCACCCTAGCGGCGGTCATTGGAGTCGACGGGATCACGGATCAGAAAATCGTCGCACAACTGACCGATGAATCGGGGAAGGTGATCTCGGAACGGATCAACGAGTTGACCGATGGGCAATCCCGCGTCGATGTCGAATTTCAATTTCGTCCCGAGCAGTCCGGTCTGCAGTTTTACAAATTGCAAGTCTTTCCCGAATCGCAAAGGGCTTTATTCCAGAAAGGGAAATCGAAAATTGAAGGGACGCTCGTCAACAACTCACGTCTGGTGGCGATTCAGCGCGATCAGGGCCCTTATCGAATTCTCTACGTTGCCGGCAGACCCAATTGGGAGTTCAAGTTCATTCGACGCGCGCTGGCCGAGGACGATGAAGTGCGTTTGATTGGATTGCTGCGGATTGCGAAGAAGGAAGCAAAGTTCAGTTTCCGCGATCGCGGAGTGAATTCGTCAAACCCGCTGTTCTCGGGTTTTGATAAGGATGAGGAAGAAAGCGCCGAACAATACGACGAGCCCGTATTGGTCCGACTCGGTATTGATGAAGCACGTCAACTGAGCAAAGGTTTTCCGCAAGACGATGAGGAATTGTTTGGATACCACGGAATCATTTTGGACGACGTGGACGCAAGTTTCTTCACGCAGGAGCAGATGTTGATGCTTCGCCGGTTCGTATCGGCGCGAGGTGGCGGCTTGCTGATGTTGGGTGGATTGGAGTCGTTCGGAAACGGAGGATATGAGCATACGCCGTTGGCCGACCTAATGCCTGTCTACTTGCCGCGACAATCCACATCTCCCAATTCGAGCGCACGATTGGAATTGTCGCGTGAAGGTTGGTTGCAGCCCTGGCTTCGCCTGCGACAAACCGAAGCCGCTGAGCAAAATCGCATTGCTCAGATGCCATCGTTCGCGACGGTTAATACCGTTTCGGATGTCAAACCCGGTGCGTCGACACTGGCGCTGGCCCAAGGTGATTCGCAAAAGAAGCCCGCCTTGGTCGTCCAGCGATTCGGCAAGGGGCAGTCAGCCGCGCTCTTGGTGGGTGATTTATGGCGATGGGCGATGCATCGAAAGCAAGACGAGGAAAAGGACTTGCAGCAGTTGTGGCGACAGGTTGTCCGCTGGATGATCGCCGACGTACCCCGCGCCGTTCAGATCGACCTGGACGTGGCTTCCGATTCAAGTCGCCCCGTGAACATCGCGGTAACGGTCCGCGACCCGAGCTACCTTCCTCTCGACAACGCGACAATGCTTCTCACGGTGACGTCACCCGGCGGCGAACCGCTGAACTTGCCGATGCTGCCAAGTGCCGAGCAGCCTGGTGTTTATGAAGCCGCCTACTGGCCCACTCAGGATGGTGCGTATCGCGTCGCCGCCGTGGCCACCGGTCCCGACGGTGCGGACATCGGTCGCGACGCATCCGGCTGGGTCTCCGAATCGGCGATCGCTGAATTTCAAACGCTTAGGATTAATGAAAGCCTACTCGAACAGATCGCGCGGCAAACCGGTGGTCGAGTGCTTCAACCTGAAGATCTGGATCGCTTTGCCCGCGAACTTCCAAACACCAAGGTTCCGTTGATGCAGCGACATGTGGCCCCCCTGTGGCATGAGCCTTGGGTGCTGGCCTTGGCATTGGCTTGCCTGTGCGGTGAATGGGGAATTCGACGATTCCGCGGGCTGCCTTAATTCGATGAGTCACATGACATGAACAACTTCTGGAAACCGCCCCGTCCGTGCATCCTTGGCGTCATCGTGGCGACATGCATCGGAATGACGTGGGCCGACGAAAACGAAGACATTCAGAAGCCGAGAAACTTCCTGTTGGTTGTCGGTGCCGGAGGCGACGCGTCCTACACGGATCAGTTTCATGCCTGGGCCGACCGCTGGAAAGCTTTTGTGTCCAGCCGACCGGAAGCACGCTACCATGAAATCGGACGCGACCCGGACGATCAAGGATCGGATAAGGGTCGTCTGCAACGGATGATCGAAACGCTGAAAGACGAGGAAGGGGAATCGACTTGGCTGGTGCTTATCGGCCATGGCACTTTCGATCGGGATGTGGCGAAGTTCAATCTACGAGGCCCCGACGTTTCGGCCCGCGAATTGAATCAATGGACTTCGGAATGGAAGAACCCGCTGATTGTGATCAACTGCGCCTCCTCAAGCGGCCCGTTTGTCAATCGGCTGTCGGGAGCAAAGAGGGTCATCGTCACCGCGACTCGCAGTGGGCAAGAACAGAATTTCGCAAGATTCGGCGAATACCTTTCGCTTGCCATCTCCGACCTTCGCGCCGATCTGGATCACGACGACGAGGTCTCGTTGCGGGAAGCATGCATCATGGCTGCCGGGAATGTGGCGTCGTTTTACGAAAGCGATGGTCGCCTCGCCACCGAACACGCCATCCTTGACGACAACGCCGATCAATTGGGTACCGAAGTCAGAAAACTTGACGAGGTTGATTCACCGCAGGCTGATGGTTTGATGAGTTCGCGAATTTTCGTATTTCAATCGGACAATGCCTGCATCCTGGATTCCCAGCAGCAACAGAAGCGCGCCGCCCTTGAACAGCAACTTGACGCGCTGAAGCAACGCAAGTCGGAACTCGCCGAAGATGACTATTACGAACAACTCAAGACCATCATGATCGATCTGGCTAAACTCTATGTCGCATGTCAATAAGTATCGCTCCATCACCACCATCGCGTCGGTCGTTCAAGCTCTCACAGTATTGGTTGGCGTCAGCGTTCATCCGAAGGCCCGCGGCGACGAGCCTTCCGTCACGGAGAGCGTCGAGTTGGTGCCGCGGCATTTTCTCGGCATGGTCCACGCCCCGGAGGTTCATCAGGAATTGAAGCTTTCCGCCGCGCAGGTTGAAAGTCTTGAAGCCCTTTTCCGCCAAGTCGACCCGGCCTGGTTTCAATCTCGAAACTTTCCGATTGCCGAACGAAATGCGATCGTTGGCAAAACCGAAGACGCCGTAAGGAAGTGGTTTTCCGACAAGACGTCGCAGGCACAACAGAAACGACTTTTCCAGTTGGAATGTTATTCGCAAGGTGTACGGATGCTGTTGCGAGAGGACATAAGTCGACAAGTTGGCTTGGATGCCCAACAACGTGACAAGCTGACTGAATTGGCGCGCGAGTGCGAGCGGTTAGGCTCGGAGCGTCAAAGTCGTGGTCAAGCAGATCGTTCGACGGATGAAATCGATGCGAAACTGCAAGCCGCGGTGAAGGCGGAACAGGAAGGCTACAAGACGATCCTCAAGCCACAGCAGTTGCAAAAGCTGTCGGAGATCATTGGCAAGCCTTTCGATACCACAAAATTGGTTCGCACCTATCCGATGGCGCCGGAGTTCGTACCGGTAACGAACTGGATCAACTCATCTCCGCTGGAATTGTCAGCGCTGCGTGGAAAGGTGGTGTTGATCCACTTTTATGCTTTTCAATGCCACAATTGCCACGCGAACTTTGAGCACTATCGTCGTTGGTGGCGAGATTGGAAAGGGAAGGGGGTCGCTGTCGTCGGCATTCAAACACCGGAGACACCGCGCGAACGCGACCCCGCCGCGGTAAAGACCGCCGCCGTTGAAAATCAACTTGAGTTTCCGATTCTCGTCGATCTGGAGATGCGGAATTGGAAGACGTGGGGCAACACCATGTGGCCGACCGTTTATGTCATTGATAAGAACGGGTATGTCCGATATTGGTGGCAAGGGGAATTGAACTGGAAGGGGGCGACCGGAGACAAGACGATCGAGGATCTTGTCGAGCAACTGCTTGCTGAATAAATCTTGACAGCCCATCTTCACGATCCGCCGATCGTACCGCGTTGGCAAGTGGATGTGAAAATTCAAAGAGCGACCACGTCGCAAGATCAAGTGAGAAATATTGATGCACGATATACGTCGCGTGGCCAAAAATGAGGTGATTCGCTTCATGAAATACAAAAGCATCACTCCAGACCACGCACGGTATAACATCAAAGGCGTTCAATATTGATATAGGTGCTACGATCCACGACCGTTGTAGACGCGACCCCCGGAAGCCGCAAAGTAGCGGAAGACGTCGCAAGCCTGATCGGCCAAGACGTCTTCGATCACTTCGATGCCGCGTCGTCGCAATTCGTGTTGCCAGTGCGGGTGAATGGGACCTTCATCGAAGCCGGTCAGTTCTTCGATTTGTGTACCCGATGCCGCGATGACCACTGACCGGATTCCCGACCACGGGATCGCACCGAAACACATGGCGCACGGACGTCCGTTGACAACCAGTTGATGTTCGGGCATTTGAGTTGCTCCCAAATCGTAGCAACCCAGTTGTTGCTGAGCGATCCCGATGGCGACCATTTCCGCATGCGCCAACGAAGCCGAACATGGGATGACACGATTCACACCAATCGATACCAGCCGACCGCTCTGGGTTTCAAAGACGGCGGCGGCGAACGGGCCGCCGCTGTCGTAAGCAACGTTCAATCGCGAGTATTCAATTACCAGCCGCATTCGATCCTCCAACGCATCGACATGGGACGGCAGCGAACTTCGCCTTTGATCGATCCAAGCGGGCAGTGTGATTTGAAGAAAGCTGCTTTTCAGAGGATGTCGGTTCATTGTGGAAGCGGCAATCGAAAGTCATCTTGCCGGATATTGGGAAGCCGCACCGCGCGGTTTTCGATGTTGAATGTTTTTAACATCCGTTCAAACGCGGCGATCTGCTCTGGTTCCAAGATGTGCTCCAGATCGTTTTTGGAGAGTTTACTGGCAACCGACGCGAGAAGCAGCAATTCCCGCATATAGGCATAGCTAACCGTTTGGGACTTCGGCATCGCCGCTTTCACCAGCTTCAACATCGGTTCGCGTTGATCGACATCAAGCCAAAGTTCCTTGTCCAGGAACGCGACCATTCCAGCCGCGTCGCCATCGGAAAGTTGCTGTTCGCGGGCCTGCTTCAATCGATCCACATCGTTTGAAAGCGTTTCCATAGTGCGCTTCCACAAGGGCTGGTCATCGATTCGGGAGGTATCAATGTTGCTGACTCCAAAGGAAACGTTACCGTTGAATTGACCGGCTCTTTCCTCCCAGCTCCGCAATTGCGTAATGGTCTGTTGCTTCCATTGGGAGACTTCGATCGTGGCGACACCCTTTCCGGCAACGGTTAACTTTCGCAATTGCTTGGGTGAAAGTTCGAGCTGATGGGCGTAGTAATCGGCTCGGACCTGCGTCGCTCGATTGAACTTTTCCTGCTGCGTCGACACCTGTTCGTCGAGTCGCTTGTACCAATCCGAGAAATCTTCGTCGGTGCTGAAGATGAGAGGCTGCGAGGCGTTCCGTTGAGCAAGATCCTTCAAGCAGTTCCGTTGTGTTTCCGTGCTCAACGTATCCACGACCGATGAATTGACCGCTTCGTTCAGCGATTGATAAGGCAAATAATACGTCTGAGCATTGAACGCGTACAAACCTGAAAACAGTTGAAACAATCGTGGCTCGAGCTTCGACGCAAAGTCAGCTCGCGATTCGGGTAACAGGAACAACTGGCGATCGATCTGGCTGACGATCGATCGAAGGAACTGTGCGCGAATCGAAGCTTTTCGTTCCTCCAACGCGGTTGTCAAAGCCTCGCCCTGCGCTTCGGAAAGATGTACTCGAATTTGTTTCCATAGCTTGAAGTGATAAAAGTGGGCCGCCGCGCCGTCCGGATTCGCGAAAATGATCGGGACGTGGTCGAGCAACTGGCGCTGGACATGTCTCACCTGAACCCCCGCAGGATTCTGTTGGGCCGTCAACTCCGCGGCATTCTCCAACAGCGGGTGGATCGCGGCGCGCTGCTGATCGTCCAGTTCAATCTGTCGACCGATCCAGCGTTCAATCGCGGTGGCGTGCGCCGCCAGACGCTCTTTCCGTTCTTCACGGTGCTGCGGCGGAACCGCTTGTTGCGCGGGGGGGACGGGCATGATTGGGAACTGCCGTCGGGCTTCGATCGGACGTTCCTTCTCGATCATCCGATCCCTGTTGCCGTCAAAGCGATTGAGCAGTGGATTCTCGAAGCCGCCGATGGCATCGTCCACGGCCTTCAAGAATTTCTGAAACGCCCCGTTCCCCGCCTGGGCGACGACCATCGCGGGACGGACAACGACACGATGCTCCGAGAACGCGGGATGACAAGGGATCATCAACAATCCCAAAATTATACGTCGCGTGGCCGAAAATGAGGTGATTCGCTTCATTAAATGCAAAAGTATCATTCCAGACCACGCACGGTATAACGCCGCACGGCGGACGAAAATCAACACATGATGGTTCTCCGGTATGGATTGAAGTTGAGCGGCAATCAGGCACGTTCCGATATCCAACAATGCGAATCACCTGGATTCCGCCCCCGCGAGGTCCAACAATTCATTGATGTTAAACCGAACATAGGGTCGCTCCGCCGCGGGACGTTTGTGGTCCGCGTTGGCAACGTACAAACCCCATCGCGGGAACGAACAACACATTGTGCAGGTTCGACGACATGGCGACGGGACGACTCATCAGCCACATCGCTTTCTCCGCGTCGATTCTACCATGATGTTCGACGACGCGTGAACGTAATGTTTCCAAGCGGCTTCCGGCCGATAACACGACGGCGTCCTTAATCCCTTCACCCAGAAGGGCGTGCCCCTGCCCAGGCTCCACGAATTGGATCGATTCGGGCGTTGCCGCGACACCAACGGCGTCGTTCGATTTGCCGTCCGCGAAGACATAATAATACTCGCACGTTCGCGGACTGCTGGACCACAACGCTTTCACCTGCTTCAGCGTTGAACATTCCTCCAGGGCTCGTCGCATGAGTGTGGCCATCGGCACGCCATCCCATTGTCCTTCGCCTCGGCCACCCATTTCGCCCAATGAAATGCATTCCGCGTTCATCCCGCTGACGCTGCCGGTGAATGCCGCATAGCCAACGTTGGCGAATGGGATCTTGCCATCGACCGAGACGACGAACGTCGTCGCACAGTCTTGCAACCCGATCGTTGTCATGTAGTCCAATACTCGACCGTGATACAAGGTTCCGTCGACCGTCGCCGAATCAAACACCGCGAATCCCGAACAGTGGAACAGTTCGGGAAAGACATTCAAAGCTTCGATGAGTTGTTGGTCTTGGCCAAGGCTTTGCGCCAACGCCCGCGTTTCGATCAAGTGGTCTTCGGGAATGTGCGGTTTCAATCGTTCGTAGGCGGCCAGCAAATCGCTGCGGAACCAACGCCCCGTGATAACTGTTTGCGCCGTTCCAAAAGCGTACAGCACCGAGTCGATGCATCGTTGCGATTCCTTCTGAAGCAATTGCCCATGAGCGCGACCGATTTGCTCGGGCGTTCCACTCAGCAAGACCAATCGCTGTCCATCGACATACCGCAGCTCCCCATGTTCGACACGCTGCGGATGTTCTTTTGCGGCGGTAAGTTCCGGCGAAGGGAGCCAAACCTCCATCGCCCGTCGCACACCACGGCTCAACGCGATCTCGAGTTCCCGTCTGTCGATCGCCTCAACTCGCATCCCAGACCAATTGACCGCGGACAGCTTGTCACCCGGTTCCTCGACCCGGATCGAAGCGTTCACCACGTTGGACATCATCCGCAACGCTGATGTGTCGTCGGCACCAACGTCTATCTTCACGAGATTGCCGATCAACCACAGGTTGGCTTCGCGTTTGATCTCCACAAAACCAGACAACATCGAAAGCGTCGACTTTGCATCGCCCGCCGCCAAGACGGGCAGATAGGGTGCAATCCGACACCCCGATCCAATCAACTTCGACATCAAGTTCGTTGGCTGCAAATGATCGTCGGCGTCAACTTCACCTTGCCCGATGTAGACGACGTTGTGTTTGGGCAGAGCCAAGGCTGTGGTGTCGGAACGACGCCGAATCGAGAAAGCATAATCGGGATGCGCGGCGCTAAAATCGAATGCATCGTCGTCGTATCGCGTTAATTGAAGTTGTATGGACTGCGGGTCGCCATCGATCGTCATTTGACCCTCGATCGATAGGGAGAACCGTGAATCACGCCCCGCCAAGATCTCGAACAGCGGAGTCAAGCGTTCACTGAGTGTCGGCGATTGCGTTGCTGGCGATTGCGTCGACGGTGGAACGGCGGCGACTTCAGCCGGTCGAAAGAAAAAGCAAACCGCAATTGCAATCAGCGTGGAGACAAACGCGGGCTTCCGGATCATCAACTGAAGCTTCATGGCGAACCACCTCGGATTTGGAGAGATGTCAATTTCGCGATGGGTTAACCCGAAAGATTCTTTAAATAGCTCACGGCGTCGCGAATTTCGCCGAGAGGATCGGAACAGTCATGGCGTTGAACCACCAACCAACCTTGGAAGTGGTAATTTTCCAAGTGGCCAAGAATTTCATGAAAGTCAGCAAGCCCCTGACCCAAAGGAACCTCGATTCCTCGACCAGCGGCGAGATCTTGAACACCATCGCGCGCCGAGACGATACCAATGCGAGGCGCCAAGGCTTTCAACGCGTCGGTCGCGGAAAAGCGATTGATGATTAAGTTGCCAGGATTATAGGCGACGGGGGTAAATGATTCTTCGTTGGCGTCCAGCAATCGAGCGAGGTCCTCTCCCGATTCGGTACCGGTTTCCGGAGCCAGGAACGCGCCGATATGCGCGCCGTAGCGATTGATATCGTCCAACACGCTCCGTAAGTGACGCCAATCCTCGCTTTGCGGATCGCTGGGGACGCGACCGATCTGGTTGATGACGACATCGGTTCCCAACTGATAAGCCATTCGCAGAACTTGCTTGGTCGCCTCGACGCGTCGGTCCAGATCGTCGACGACATCGTAGCCCCGTCGCGTTTGAAATCGGATCGAACTAACCCGCAAATTCAGATCATCCAGCATCTTCCGAAACTGACGAACGCCTGTATCGGTTAAATCGGCTGGACGCATCTCGGCTCGGGCGTCGATTTCAACAGCACCCGCGCCCAACTTTGCCGCTGTGAGCAAAGCTTTCTTAAAGGGTAGATTCAGCGATGCGAGCCGGATGGCGATACGGGTTCGAGACACGGTGTTGGAGATCGGTGAGAGGAAGCGAAGCATTGAACGAACGACGGTTCATTATCCAAGAACATCGACTCCGCCGGAAGCCTCTTTTCTGGCGGCGGTGTCGCTTGTTTATATCAATTATGAACGCATTTAATGTTATGTTGCGGCAACGTTTTTCAGTTGATCTGGCGACGTGGTCGCTCTGGGGAATATCGGCAATCATTTTAATGGCGGACTCCGCGCAGGCTAAGGGGACTTCGCCTGTCGCTGAATCGGTATTCGAATGGCGATTCGATCAAAGCAATGACCTGAACTACGATAACTGGCCCGACAATTGGCGTCGACGTCAAGGAAAGCAATATCCGGCCTACCTGTCGATCGAAATCGTTCCCAAGAATGCTGAATTGATGGAGGCCGCGATTCGCGCCGATCACCAGTTTAAGCCTTATCGTCGCTGGGCGGAGAAAATTGGGCTTCCCGCTGAACTGCAGTTCAGCGAAACGTTGGTCGATCGATACCTGCGCGTTCAGTTAAACGGTGGGGCGGCGATTGTGCAAAGTCCGCCAATCGACGTCGATGATGTGTACAGCTACCGTTTCAGCGGAGCGATTCAGACGCGTGGCTTGAAGCACGATACCGCATGGATCGAGTTCCTGTTTCTGGACGGCAACGGCGATGTCTTAGTCGCCTATCCGACCGATAAGTACACCGGCGATCAACCATGGACGCAACTGTCACTCGATCCGATCGCCCCTCCGCCAAAGGCCCGCAAGATCGTTGCCCGACTTCATTTGGAACCTCAAGACAATCAAGACATCTACGGAGAAGCCGGCTTCGACAATATTCGTATCGAATGCCTGCCGAAGGTGCAACTTCAAACCAACAATCCGCGTGGGCTGTACGCCACCCGGGACGATGTTTCGGCAACATGTCGAATCTCGGGACTCGCCCAACGCATCACAAGCTTGAGATTCCGTCTGGTCGATCCGCATGGGAAACTGCTTGCCGAACACAGTTCGAACGACGGCAACGCCAACGAGGGGTTGGCCGAGTCGGCCTTTCAGACGATGACACAACGGTGGGATTTACCCAAACTCTCCCCCGGCTTCTATCGACTGCATGCCGATCTGTATGCTCAGGAAACTCGGACACACACCGCCACCACAAGCTTTGCCGTCGTGGAGCATTACCCCGCGGCGGAAAGCCCGTTCGGCTGGACCCTGGGCACCGGGCACGATCCCATCACGCGACGCGAACTGCCGCAGTGGCTGCATCAATGCGGCGTGGGATGGGTGAAGTATCCCTGCTGGCTTGCTCCGGACGATCTTCAAGGGGCCGACGATTTGGCTTGGTTGTTGGAACGATTGCAGGAACAGAACATACGTGGTGTGGGTATGCTCGATCAACCGCCATCGAAGCCGCGTAGGCATGCGCAGCTTCTCAATCGCGAACCGTTGGCCCCGCTGCTGCGTGATCCCCAAGATTGGCGTCCGCAACTGGAGGCTTTGATGACGCGGCTTTCAATGCGGACGACGTGGTGGCAGATCGGTGGGGAAGGTGACTTCAGCTTCTTGAGACACCCCAATTTGCCCGAGGCCGTCGATGAAATTCGTCGCGAACTGCAAGGCTTCGGACAGCCGATTCGCGTCGCCCTTTCATGGCCGTGGCTCGAGCCGACGCCAAGTCAAACCATCGGCGGGTGGAAAGCGGTCTGCCTCACCGAAGACCAAGCTTTCACGGCGGCGGAACTGGATGCGAATCTGAAGGCGCTGCCATCGGATGGACTTCAAAAGTGGATCACCCTCGATCCGCTGGATGCCACGCGCTACAGCCTCGAAGATCGCATCGGTGATCTGGTCGGCAGAATGCTCACCGCCCGGAAACGCAAAGTCCCCGTTGCATTCGTCAGTAATCCGTTCGATGCGCGCATCGCGATGCTCAGTGCCGACGGCTTGCCGGATGAAATGTTGCTGCCGTGGCGAACCACCGCGACGCTTATCGGCTCACTCGACCACGCCGGTTCGATCCATATGCCTGGTGACAGCCGCAATGTGGTCATGACCGGCGAGCACCGCGCCGTGATGGTGCTGTGGAGCGATCGCCCAAGAACGGAAAAACTTTATCTCGGCGAGGATGTTCAACAAGTGGATGTTTGGGGGCATCGCCAACCGGTTCCCACCGATCCGCAGGGACGTCAAATCGTCCGCGTCGATCGTCTTCCGGTCTTCCTGACGAACGTGAATCCGTTAATCGCAAAATTCAGGATCGCCGCGAAACTGCAGCCTGCTCGCCTGGAAAGCCTACCCGGACGACAGCAGGTTCTCAATCTGAGTTTAAAGAACACATTTGGCGCTCCCGTCTCGGGTCGCTTCACGATGCAGTCCCCCGCCACGTGGGAAATCGCTCGACAATCGCGAGACATCAACATTTCGGAAACGGCGACCACTGAAATCCCGATTGAGATCTCGCTACGAAGCAACGCCGTCATCGGTCGTCATCGCGTTCGATTCGACTTCGCCATCGAAGCGGACAAGCGATCTAAATTCAGCGTGTGGCGAAACATCGACGTCGGCCCCGACGATCTGAAGTTCGAACCGAGCTTCCGATTCGATGCGTCGGGAGCACTGATCGTCACCGTGACGCTCAGCAACCACGCCCAGCATGCGCAGGATTATAACTGCTATTTAATGACGCAATCGCAGTCTCGCCAGCACCAGCGGATGCAGATGACGGTCGGTCCCGTCCAGCAAGTCTCCAAAGATTTTGTCTGGCCCAACGGAAAGGATCTCATCGGCACCACGATGACGCTGCAGGCGGAAGACCGAAACGGAAAACGCGTGCTGATCTATCCGATCGATATTCACGATTGAAAGCGCCAGTGCATCGAAACGCCATCCGTTCGATCGATTTGACTTCGGCGGCGTCAGGGAACAAACTGTTCATTGCGGCAAATCGATTCGAGCAATTGGAGACGGCATGTTCTTTGAGCGATTTGTTGTCCAGGCGTTGAAATAAAGCAAAATGTTCCTCGTGATAGAGTTGACAAAGATCATGGTTCGTTCCACCCGATGTGCATGTCTTGGGATGCTGCTTCCCTTCGTTTTAGCCTCCTGCGTCGCCATGGTCGCCGCCGCGGACGCACCACGCCCAAACATTGTGCTGATCTTTGCCGACGATCAAGGATACGGCGATCTTGGCTGTTTCGGTTCGCGGAAGATTGAAACGCCCAATATCGATCGACTCGCAAAAGAGGGACGTCGATTCACCAGCTTCATGGTGGCCTCCCCTGTTTGCACTCCGTCGCGGGCCGCGTTATTGACCGGCTGCTATCCCAAGCGGGTCGGTCTGCATCAGCACGTCCTGTTTCCGCAATCGACAAAGGGGTTGAACCCCAGCGAACACACGATCGCCGATCACTTGAAGGGTCTTGGATATGCAACGGCCTGTTTCGGCAAGTGGCATCTTGGACATCATCCCCAGACGCTTCCTCGACAGAACGGCTTTGATACCTACCTGGGGATTCCGTATTCCAACGACATGAATCACCCGGACAATAAAGGCAAGCCGCGGATTCCATCGGATGAATTATGGAAGGATCAGGAAACAGCCGTATCCCACTGGAACACGCCGCTGGTGGAGAACGAGACGATTGTCGAACTGCCTGTTGACCAGCGAACCGTCACGCGACGGTACACCGACCGAGCGATCGAGTTTATTCGTCAGAACAAAGAGCGACCGTTCTTCGTTTATCTGCCGCACAGCATGCCGCATATTCCGTTATACGTTCCCGACGACGCATACGATCCGAATCCGCAAAATGCTTATACCTGTGTGATCGAACATATCGACACGGAAGTCGGTCGACTGATCGACACGATCCGCGATTTGAAACTGGCGGACAACACGATCGTGATCTACACGTCCGACAACGGGCCGTGGCTGCAGTTCAAGAATCATGGCGGCTCCGCTGGTCCGCTCCGAGCCGGCAAGGGAACAACCTTCGAGGGAGGCCAACGCGTCCCCTGCGTGATGTGGGCTCCCGGTCGGATTCCGGCCGGCACGCAATGCGATGACTTGATCGGCACGATCGACCTGCTGCCGTCCATCGCGGCTTTGACCGAATCCAGTCTCCCCGCCGATCAAAAGATCGACGGAATGGATCTGTCGGGGTTGATTCTGGGCGACGCAGGGGCCGCACATCGCGAAGAGTTCGTCCATTACACTTCCCACGGCGAACTCGAAGGGATCCGGCAGGGTGATTGGAAGCTGTTGCTCAAGAAGAAGCCGGCCAAACGGAACGCCAAACCCGCCGCAAATGCCGAGGGTTCGGATGTCGAAGTGTTGCTGTTCGATCTTTCGAAGGATGTGGGCGAGCAGAACAATCTCGCCGCCAGTCACCCCGAGATCGTTCAGTCCTTGACGTCGCGAATGGAAACGATTGACGCGGAGATCGAGAAGAATGCTCGTCAACCTTGGATGAAGTAAGCCCTAGAGTTCTTGAAGGGCGACGCCACCGGTTTGCTTCGCCAAAGCGATCAGATCGTCATTGACTTCCTCCACAATGAACGCGTGCAGGATGATGCCGTTGAGTTCCTCCGCTTTGACGTTGATACCGTGATCGCCGTCGGTCACGATGATCAATTCGGGACGTTGCGCTTGCGTATCGGCGACGACATCCTCGATCCGTTTGATCCCCTCGCGAATCGCCAGGTTGATGTCGGTATCGTCACCAAGGAAGAACTTGTAAGTCAGGTCTTGCATCGCTTGCCTGGCTTCGGCGACTTCCTGAACCATCACCTGTTCGTGAACGACCGAATCGAAGAAGCTGAATCCGAGAATCGCTTCACGACGCATGACCGCCCGTAATCGGTTCATCAAAATCGCGATCAACTTATAAATTCGTTCGCCCTGCTGCATCGACTTCGAACGATCGAGCATCGCGTAGAACAATTGCTTCTTATCGCTTTTCTTGATCTTTTCGCGAACCATGAAGCTCTTCGTGGCGACCCGATAACGAAAATACTTTGGCGACGCGACCTTCATCGCCCATGCTGCGGGAACCATCCGCGACATCTCGTCAAACGACTGCATCATCCGCATCCGTGTTTGATCGCCATCGGGCGCGGCAATCATCTTCTTTTCAAATCGCGGCTGAAAGCCGACGTACTCATTGGCGATTCGCGCGATGCGAACCAACGCCTCCAACCCCGGTTCGCTGAGCATCCGCGATGCGATGTCGAGTCGACGGACCGAGAGCGGATGGATTTCCTTGTTCTCCGCATCTCGTTTCATCCCGCCGAAACAATCGCTTAACAGCGAAGCGATCTTGTCTCGCGTCTCCAGGTTTTCAACCAACTGAATCTGGCTGACACCGCGATCGATCGCCATCCGCTCCAGATTGATTTGATCGATCGATTTCAATTCGGCTTCGTCGGGCAAGCATTCCAATAATTCAATGTCGTCGGCCGACAATCCGTTGACTTCGCCCAACGCCCAGTTGACTTGTTCGGCAACCGTTTCGGGAGGCAACCCGATTGCAAGCGATTTCTTCACCGTGGCGATCAAGGCGACATTCGCAATGGCGCGATCGATATCGGTGCGTCCGGTCAGTTGGTCGAACTCGATCTCCCTTAGCGCCGTGGCCAACGATTGATAGATACCGGCGTCGCGGATCGACCACGCGAAGATGTCGTCCAAGAATCGCACCACTCGCGACATCCGCGAGCGATACGTCAGGCGGACTCTGCGGTCGATTTCCAGACCGCCGGCGATCCGCCCATCATCGACAAGGTGAACGCCGTCCCAGATCGTCGGCAGCGGTACATGCGGCATCCCAATTTCGTCCAGCCGACGGATGACTTCCGACATGTTGATTTGCTGGCGACGTTCGCTCTCATCGGGATAGGTGACGTGCGTATGAAAGCGAAGGAAACTGCGAAACCTTCGCGGCGTCGATGCATCGGACATGCTCACACCCTACTGCACTTCGCCACGTGTAATCTTCAGAAAAACATCCTCCAGCGATTCATGCCGCTGAGTGTATTCCAGCACTTCGATCCGTTGATCGCAAAGATAATGCAGAATCGCAACCTGCCGCGATGGATCGCCTTCAAAACTGAATTGAATCGTCGCGTCGATCGATTGCACATCGCGAACATCCTCCATGTTTTGCAACAACGCGACCACCGGATCGATGGGCGATGCGATACGCAACGACATCCGACGTGACGGTTGCAACGTTCGTCGCACTTCGTCAACGGAGCCGGTGGCGAGCAATCGACCGCGTTCAATGATGCCGATGCGATCGCACATTTCGGCAAGTTCGGTCAGGATATGACTGCTGATCAGAATCGTCTTTCCTTCCCCCGCCAACGAACGAATGATCTGACGCAGTTCAATGCGAGCCCGCGGGTCCAGGCCGGCCGCAGGTTCGTCGAGCACCAGCACCGATGGATCGTGAATCAACGCGCGGCCCAAACACAAACGTTGCCGCATCCCTTTGCTGAGTCCGCGCATCGGCTTGTTGGCGAGCTGACGCAATCCGGTGAAATCCATCACCCAATGCAATCGACGCATTCGTTCACGTCCGACCAGTCCGTACGAACGAGCGAAGAAATCGAGGTATTCCACACAATTCGTGTCGCTGTAGGTGCCGAAACTGTCGGGCATGAAACCCAATCGCCCGCGAACGCGGTCCGGGTCGTTGACGCTCGACAGTCCGGCAACGAAGGCTTCGCCGGATGTCGGTAATTCCAAGGTCGACAAGATTCGCATACTTGTCGTTTTCCCCGCCCCGTTGGGACCGATGTATCCGAAGACGCTGCCACGCGGTACGTCGAACGATACATGATCGACGGCCTTTGTTTCGCCAAACGATCGACACAGATCGCACATTTCGATCATCGGACCATCGTATACGTAACTCATCGCGTCGCCCCCATGATCACGCGAACGCTCCCGTCGGTCACCGCCCCATCGACGCCGATCAGGTCGGATTGAAGTTCGGTCGTGGCGATGAACGAATCGGCAGGCAACCTGCCGAGCCACGCGTTCAACGTGCGTTCGGGCAAAGAGATCTCGATCCCCGTGTTGTAACGCGCCCAAACTTTGTCCAAGGTGGGGACAAACTTTGGATAATCGAGCGATTCGACCTGTAATAGAGACTTGATCGAAGTGTCGGTGGCGATGGACATTTCCGCTTCGCCCCCGGAAGGAACATCACGCGCAAACCAAATGCGTTGCTTGTCGTCGCTGGCAACGACACATTCGAGCCCATGCTCGGATCGATTGACCACCGAAAGCTTCGCCGAGCCATGATGGAATGTCACCAGCGGCGTCGCTCTTCGCGGTTGCAGCATCAAGTATTGGACCTGGGAACGAGCGGGCAAGAATCGATCGCTAAACCGATACCCTTGATCGTCAACGAAGATTGTTCGACGGCTGTTTTTGTACTTCGGCGACGTATAGTCGTGAGTAATGGATTGGTACGATAGCGGATAAACGGCGGTCGTCTCCGAAACCTTGATGCCGTCTGAACTGCCCAGCCCCGAGAAATAGGCCTGCCTCCCATGATCAACCAGATATCCCGCGTCGGCGTCTTGCCACGTGATCTGGCGGGCTCGAACTCGTGTTCGCCATCCATCAGCGGTTAACGCATACAAAAACAATCCCAGGGTCAGCAATGTCGCCAAGGCGGGGGCGGCGAATAACAGCAAGTACAGACGCTCGCGCCGACGAAAGAACAGATATCCCAGCGGACCAATCACCAGCACAAACAAAGTGTTGATCAAAAAGAAGGTCTTCACCGGAGGTCCACCGACAGCCTTGATCAGCCACGCCCAGTAGTAATCATTCCCTTTGCGAACGTCGATTCCATGTCTTGCCACCCATTGCAAGCGATTGTCCGTATAAAGCTTATCAATGGCCTGCCAGAACTGAAACGATCCAGGAAACGGATGGGGATCGTCGACCACCGTCACGGAACCCCAACCCAAACGAGCATGCTTGATCCGCGAAGCAATATCGTTCTTGGGTTCGATGTCGACAATGGGATGCTTCGCAGTCACCAGTTCCTCGAACACAATCGACCGCGGACGCAAATCTTTGCCGTCACTGTTGAACTGCCAGTCGCGTGACTCTTTGTAGACGTCACCGTAATATTCAACTTCCAGTTTCGATGGATCGTTCGTCTCGTGCAGCGCGAGTCGTTGCCGAACTTCTCGACCATCCGGCACATCGTTTGGAGAGGCGACCTTGAGCATGACGCCAAGTTCGGACGCGACGAAGCCAGCGCCATCGTAAACGAACAAACTTCCACCGGCCGCAATCCAATCCGTCAACGCTTGACGAGCTGTATCGTCGCCGAGCAAGCCTTGCAGGTCCGATGCCTTGGCAACGATGAAGTCAAGCTGCGAATAACCAAGCCACGATGGATGGGCCGCCTGGGGAGATATTGGCAACATGCGAAACTGGACCCATGCCGGTTGCACGTCCAACGGCGACGCCGACGATCTCTCAACGGCTTCCTTTCCATCAATGAGATCTTCCGAAATGGGTCCTTCGCCGAACACGGTCACCAGCGTTCGAACGTCGGGCAAGTTAACGGCATTGCCAGCGGGTTTCCGCGGCGTTGCCATAATACCGATCGTCACATGTTGATCCGCATGGCGCGATGCGAGTCCATCAAAGCCCGCGACCGTGCTTCCGCCATCAATGGTCGCTCCCTCCTCGGACATCTCGATACGTAAATGGTTCCATGGTGTGTAGTACGGAACATAAGCGATAAACCGACGATGCGAAGTACCCTGCACCAAACGGCATACAACTTGGAAATCAAAATCCAAATCGGTCGTCGATTCGGTGCGTGGTGAAAGCCGGACCGTGATGGTTCGATCCGCGGGAAACACCTTCGCGTTGGAATGGAAATCGAGGTAGACGGGCATGTAACCGTTGGCCGCGCGCTCCGGGGTGGAGCATGTCAGCACAAAACGTGCCTGTCGCGGTTTCGCCGGCAATCTGGCACGTTCGACAATCCACGCATCGTCCTGCGCGCCGATCGATGAAAAGGGAGCGAGGCAAGCGACCCACATCGCCAGCAAAAGGGCTCGGCTCCACGGCATCAGACCTCTCCCTTTTCGTGGCTTTCGACAACCTGCTTCACCTGTTTTCCACGCGGTTGAAACGGGGCCAAAATCGCGTTGCTCATCTGGGCAAACAGCGTGGCAAGTGAAAAGATCATCGCATAAGCGAAGAAGCATCCTCCCAAAGAAAGCAAAACCAACGAGACGCAGCGAGCCCACAAGGGGCCTTCAAAGAACGCTTCGCGCAGCACCCACATGACTCCCGCCGCCAAAGCGGTCAGTCCCATCAAGGACCTCAGCGACCATTGAGGCATCAGCGGCTCGGGGCTGAGGGGTTCAGCGTTCGGATCGGTCGACATACAAAGTTCCACGGAAAGGAAGATGGGTTTGCCGTTGGGTCGCCGATCAGCTATTGATCGCCGACTTCAGGCTGGTGCAATTGATTCATCAAATCGAGCAGCACCTCGACGATTCGATCCGATGCATCCAGTTGCACGCGGTTTGTTCCCATCCACGTTTCATATCCGCCGAGCTTATGTTGCGCCGGGGTGGGCAGATAACCGTACGACCCGTTCGCCAGTTCGATCGTGAAGGAGTCGCCGAAAGGTGATTCTTTCTTGATCCGCAGGCCGATTTCGGTGAAGACTTCAAAGGGGATCGCGGCAATCGATAGGTCGCCGATCCGCGCCGCTTGCAGATGGACATCGTAGGTGTCGGGACCCTCGAGCAAGCTTTGCACTCTTCCCGCATACGCGTCCTGGTAGCGATGATAAAGGGGCGCATCCTTGGGCAACGCCTTCAGTCCCGCAAAGTAGGCTTGCATCGCGGCGTCGGGCTTTCGTGTTTTCAGTGACAGATCGCGACTCGCAAAACCAAGTGCCGCCCAATCGTGAAACTTCGTTTCCGCGTGCGCCTGATGAACACGATCGGCAACCTTGTGGGCGACTTCCGTCATCTTTTCGTACTTCGCATAGGGGCGTCCACGGTCGCGAAAATTGATGTTGTTGACATCGCCACTGGTACCGTTGGACAGGATGCCGACAAACGGTTTGTCTTGTGACGTCGCGCCGAGCAACTCTCCGATGCGCTTCGAGAAAATGCCGAAATAGTCCGCCGACACATCCCCCTTGTCGACTCCTCCGACATAATGCAACGAAT
Organism: Pirellulaceae bacterium; assembly: GCA_041399105.1. Taxonomy (GTDB): domain Bacteria; phylum Planctomycetota; class Planctomycetia; order Pirellulales; family Pirellulaceae; genus Rosistilla. Next base: position 22,656 of record JAWKTL010000026.1, read on the forward strand.
AATTCGCCAGCAGACAGATCGGGCGTCCCTCGCGCGATTGAACGCTGATGAACGAGACCTCGGGATCGACGGGCCCCGCGGGCTCGATCAAGGTCGGATGTCCGCTGGGCGGATTCATGCGAACGGTGTCGACGCCACCGAATGGATTATGACGAAGCGTCTCGTCGCTGACATGCCAACGTCGGTTGAAGACTTCCGACGGTTCATCGACGCCCCCCCAGCCGATCTTCGCGGGTTCGAGATTCTTCACCGCGGCGGCTACCGCCGCGACGATGCCATCGACGACGATCGGTCGATACTTCTCCGCTCGCGCTCGCGTCGCGCTGTGCGTATGCGTTGCCGACATCATCAAGTTCTGCGGCGGCATCTCGACTTCGTCGGCAATCCGTTGGCGTGCTTCATCCCAAACTTCGCGCGAGATTCCCAAATTGTCGCAAACGACGAAACCGATGCGCGTCGATCCATCGTCCAAGATCAAACATTTGGCGAACAATGGGTCGTGAATGTTCGAGGCGGGAAACGGACCAAAGCCGCCAACGACACTCTCCCCCAACGGCGGCGTGATTTCGCTCATGGCCGCCCCGGCGCGAAACACGCGATCGTCGGCAACCGTTAAACAACTTGTTAGAAGGCCGCCGAGCAGCCACAGCGTACAGATCACAGTCGAGCGAGACATCGAAGCTCCTTTGATGCAACAAGGGTCGGGTAAGGCTGATTCATACTGTCGCACAGCATTCACCCCTTGTAAAGCAATAATGGTATGGCAATTGCTGTTTTCCTGTGGCACAGGCTTCCAGCCACGCGGATTATTTATTGCAACATTTATTGTGAAGGAGTGAAGAGGTGTCCCCATTAGTTGAATCCATTGAAGAAATCGAAGCCCAACGCAAGGAACAGCGGATCATTCGGAATGTCCGAACGATGTTGAAAGTGCATCATCGTCTGCGAAATGAAGCGTCCGATGTTCGCGTCTCAATAAAAGACAACGTCGTCATTCTGAGAGGCTCCGTCGCGACTTGGGAAGTCAAAAGAATGTTAGTCCCCGCGATTCGTCAGGCAGGCGTGCTGTGGAGCGTCTCCAACCACGTGCGGGCGAACGATGATACATCGCGTGGTCAGAAGTGAGGTGATTCGCTTCATTTGACGCGAAGGCATCATTTCGGACCACGCACGGTATAAGCTCGGCGACGGACGAAGCCGAACGTTCATGCGGTGACCGGGCGCGGTGACTTACCAGCGCACGACCGCTGTTCCCCAAGCCAATCCCGCACCGAAGCCGCACAGCAACGCATGCTGACCACGATCGATCTTCCCCGCGCGAACGGCTTCGTCAGCGCTAACGGAATGCTTGCACCGCTGGTGTTGCCGTATCGATCCACATTCACGAAAACGCTCTCTCGATGCACACCGAGATCGGACACGGCGGAGTCGATGATGCGTTGATTGGCTTGATGCAGGATGATTAAACTCAGGTCGTCGGGTCCCATGCCAAGTTCGTTCAGAACGTCGATCGAACTTTCGGCGACCACGCGAACCGCCCACTTGAAAACGGCTCGACCGTCCATCCACAAATAATGGCGACCTTCGTTGTACGCATCTGGAACCAATGGCGTGCGCGATCCGCCTGCGGGAATGCAGAGCATTTTGCCGCCACAACCTTCGCTGCCGAGCGTGTACTTCAATAAGCCGGCACCATCAGGTTGATCGGGAACCAGAAGCACAGCTCCCGCTCCATCGCCGAACAGGGGATAGGTCTTCGGATCGTGGGGATTAATTGTCCGACTCATCAGATCGGCACCCACGACCAGCACTTTCTTTGCATTGCCGGCCGCGACGAACTGCGATCCGGTGACCAATGCGTACATGAAGCCCGCACACGCCGCATTGACGTCCATCGCGGGCGCGACTGCTCCCAGGCGACGTTGCAAATGACACGCGGCCGATGGCGTCGGATGGTCGGGAGTCATCGTGGCGACCAGAATCATGTCGATTTCAGATGCATCGACATCGGCGTCGCGGAGACATCTGTTGCGGCTTCGTAGGCCATGTCACTGGTCGCTTCATCGGGACGGCTTTCGCCGCTCCAGGATTCCCGTTCGCTTTATGATCCAGTCGCTATCGCATCCTAAGTTGGCTAGATCGTCGTTCGTGACGACCTGTGCGGCGCATACGAGCCGGTGGAGGCGATTTGACCCCCAATGCTTGGCCTAATCGGCTGCGTCCGCCCGTCTTTGTCAAAGGCTGAACCGGTCCCTTCCGGAGAACGTTGTGCCGATAGGGATGAATCGCTGAGCTGAGACATTCGATATACGTTGCGTGGCCAAAAATGAGGTGATTCGCTTCCAATAACGTGAAGACATCATATCAGACCACGCACGGGATAAGACGCCGATTTCACACAATGAGTACTGAACCAGCAATCTTCAAACACCGCCGGTCTGGTTGAACTTTCCCGTGAACGTAACCTTCGACAAGACCTTTTTCAATGATGAACGCGTTTGGCAACGTTCGAGAAACAAGTGTCTCATTCGTAATGGACGACGAAGGCTTCCCAAGCCTTGATTAACCGGGCTTCACGGGATCGCTTCCCACGCGGATTATATAATACATCAATTTGTTGTCACCGGCAGGCCGAAGGAAAATGCAATTGGCATACAAAATGCATTCGGTCTTGCCTTCATGGAGCATCCATCGCAATCGGTGATGGACCGCGTTCCTGTTCGCGACAAGCGCGTCGGCGAACGAACGTCTGACAACCCCATGTGGATTTAAAATGAAACGTCTTAACAAGAACTTCCAAATGGCTTTGGTCTGCTTCACGGCAATCGTGGGACTGAGCATCACCGGCTGCGACGACAAAGAGACCCTACTCGATGTCGAGACCCCCGATGGAGGCGTCGAAGTGGAACGCGATGTCGAAACCGGCAACGTCACTGTTGACGTCGACGAATAATGGTAGGTTGACCAAGCGACGTATATACCGTGCGTGGTCCGAAAGGATGCCCTTCGCGTTGAAGGAAGCGAATCACCTCATTTCCGACCAGGCGACGTATATACCGTGCGTGGTCCGGAATGATGCCTTCGCGTTAGTTAAATGAAGCGAATCACCTCATTTCTGACCAAGCGACGCATACTCGTAAACATCACGTCCACCTTTAGCTAGCGTTGAAAGTCGCCATGAAAATTCAAGTCGTATTCTACAGCATGTACGGTCACATCCATCAAATGGCCGAGGCCGTTGCCGAAGGTGCCCGCTCGGTACCCGATGCGGATGTCGCAATCTTTCAGGTCCCCGAGACATTGCCTGACGATGTGCTGAAGAAGATGAATGCGATCGACGCTCGCAAGGCATTCGACCACATACCAACGATTCAAGCGAGTCAGTTGGCCGATGCCGACGCAATCATCTTTGGAACGCCCACTCGTTTTGGCAACATGTGCGGGCAGATGCGTGCATTCCTCGATTCCACGGGCGGTTTGTGGAAGAGCGGTGCCTTGGTGGGCAAGGTCGGAAGTGTTTTCGCATCGACGGCAACGCAGCATGGTGGACAAGAGACGACAATCACCAGTTTTCATACGACATTGTTTCATCTAGGGATGGTTGTCGTGGGGGTTCCTTATAGTTGTCAGGGACTGACCAACATGCAGGAAATCACCGGCGGCACGCCATACGGCGCAACAACGTTGGCGAAAGATGATGGATCGCGGCAGCCTTCGGAAAACGAGTTGTCAATCGCTCGCTTTCAAGGGAAGCATGTCGCGGAGATCGCCCGCAAGCTCGCTTCTTGAACGGCTATACCGTGCGTGGTCTGGAATGATGCCTTTGCATTTATTGAAGCGAATCACCTCATTTTCGGCCACGCGACGTATAGAACGAATCTTGGCGTTGCTTTCCACGTCCTTGATCTGCTTTAAGAAAGACAGAAGGCTGATCAACTGGTAGAATGTTGTTTGCCATCCGCCGCGTCGCGATTGCGCGATACGGCGATTGAAGTTGCGTGGACGGAAACGAAGTGATTCGATTCGTGGACCGTGAACCGACCGATTACTTGAACCGAGGCTCGCCATGACCGATGGGGGACACCACCGTTCATCACGCCGCGATTTCTTCGCGCGAACTTCCGATGGATTGTTGGGTGTCGCACTTGCACAGTTGTTGACCGATGATCTTCTGGACAGTCGTGCCGGAAAGCTTCAGGCGGCGGAGGCAATCGATGCCTCGGCCGGTATCTCCGCGGCCAATCTTCTTCCCAAGTCGACACACCATCCGGCCAGAGCGACTTCGGTCATCCAGCTTTTTATGAACGGCGGCCCCAGCCAGATGGATCTGTTCGATCCCAAGCCGACGCTTAACGCCATGGACGGGAAACCTTTCCCCGGAAATGTCGAGGAAATCGGCAATCAGAGCACATCGAGCATCGGTGTGATGATGGGTGGCCAGTATCGCTTTGCGCGTCATGGCGAATCGGGCATGCCGATCGCCGATGTGCTGCCATGCACGGCCGAACTGACCGATGAATTATGCATGATCCACAGCATGTGGACCGACCACCCCAATCATGACAACGCGCTGTACAAGATTCACAGCGGCAGACTCTTCATGGGCTATCCAACGCTTGGCGCATGGACCGTTTATGGACTCGGCTCCGAGAACCAAAACCTGCCTGCTTACGTTGTATTGAACGACCCTTTGGGAATGCCGAAGAACGGAACCCGCAATTGGACGGCCGGTTTCTTGCCTCCGATCTATCAAGGGACGCGTCTGCGCCCCAACGGACAACCGATTCTGAATCTGCAACCCGCTTTCGAGCAGCCATCGGAAGTCACGGTTGCCGCCACCAATTTGTTGAACCAATTGGACGAACTGCATCGCAAGGAACGTCCGTTCAATCCGCAACTGGACGCTCGGATCGAATCGTATGGCTTGGCCGCGCGGCTACAACTTTCGGCAAGTGAGGCGTTGGATCTGAGCAACGAAACGGCCGAGACGCTTGCACTGTATGGAATCGGCCAGTCGCCGACCGATTCGTTCGGGCGACGTTGCCTGCTGGCTCGTCGCTTGGTCGAACAGGGGGTTCGCTTCGTGCAAATCTTCCTGGAAGAACAACCTTGGGACAGTCATGTCGATCTGTCGGACAACCATCGTGCCGTCTGTGAACGAACGGACCGACCGGTCGCCGGTTTGTTGAAAGACCTGCGCCGGATGGGACTGCTCGACTCGACGCTGGTTATCTGGGGCGGTGAGTTCGGACGAACGCCGACCTCGCAGAAATCGGGCAATCTGTACACCGGGCGCGATCACAACATGCAAGCCTTCACTTCATGGATGGCTGGCGGCGGAATCAAAGGCGGAATGTCGTACGGGACCACCGACGAGTTCGGCCACGCCGTCGTCGACAAGCCTGTCAGTGTGCATGACTTTCATGCCACCATCCTGCATTGTCTGGGGCTCGACCATCAGAAGTTATTCTTCCACCGCAATGGCCTGGAAGAGCGATTGACCGGTGTCCATCCTCCACAGGTCGTCAACGAAATCCTAGCTTGAAAGCCTGCTTTGATGAAACGACGCGCACTTCTTCATTCCGTCGCGGTCATCGGGGCTTCGTCGTTGATCGCTCCCGATCAAACCGACGCTTCGGCGGACGAATCGGTCCCGACCGACGAAACGGATTGGGCCGGAAGTACCGCGATCACCGATACGAATGTCCATCTCTTTCATTGGCCATGCCGACGCTTGCCGCTGGATGAAACCGCCCGTCTGGTCGCCAAACTGCAATCGCTGGGCGTTGAATCGGCGTGGGCCGGAAGCTTTGAAGGTCTGCTGCATCGCGATATCAAGGGCGTCAATCAACGCCTGTTCGACGCGTGTTCCCAACACGCCCTGCTGGAACCGATGGGCACAATCAATCCTCGCGCCGACGGTTGGCAACGCGATCTGAAACGCTGCCGCAACGACTTCAAGATGCGTGGCATCCGGGTCTATCCGAATTACCACCAGTTTCAGCTTGCGGACGACTGCTTTGTGTCGTTGTTGCGAGCCGCGGCGAAGATGCGACTGCTGGTTCAGATCGCCGTCGCCCTGGAAGATGTCCGCACACAGCATCCACTCTTGCAGGTCCCCGACGTCGATCTGACCGCGTTACCTGAAGTCGCTTCGTCCATTCCAGATGCTCAAATCCAGTTGCTGAATCATCGGCTGAGTTCTTCTCAGTTGAAGCGATTCCAGTCGGTCAAGAATATCCGTTTTGACACCGCTCGCGTTGACCAAACCGACGGAGTCGCGACGTTGACAAAAGCTGTTGGATCGGATCGAGTCTTGTTCGGCAGCCATTCGCCTTTCCTTATTCCTGAAGCGGCGTTGATTCGCGTCGCCGAAGCGAATTTGTCTGAACCCGATCTGGTTGCTGTCTTGTCGAAGAATGCATCTCGATTCGCGGAGGCCAGGGTCTGATGCCACCCAATACGATGTCTCTGGGTTTGCCAACCGCGAGCGAACTGAAAGGTTACCGAATCTGGGATGCTTACTTCACGCCGTCTTTCTCGCATCCGGGTCGCGACGGCGGTGACCTGATCATGGCCGATATCCAACGATCGTTGCCGACGATCGCGCTGGGACAGTTTGAAAAGCTTCATTACTTCGCGCATGTGGGGCTTGGGACAACGACCGATCCGGCTTTCGAAACGCTTGTGCGTCAACAACCCCAGACGGTGCTGAAGCCGCTTGAGACCTGGCCCGATCTATTGATTGGCTCGATTCAGCTCAATCCGCACGATCCGGTTGCCTCCAGCGATGCGCTGCGCCGCTGGTTGCGAGACGGGCCGATGCGAGGTGTCTATTTTGCCGGTGGCGGCCCCGCGGCGATGACCTGTACCGATCCGCGATTTCATCGGCTCGTTGAACAGATATCTGAACTCGGTGGCGTCATCATGCAGCACACTTGGCTCAAGACCGGGGGCAAGCAAGGACCAGGGGAATCGACACCCGCCGAACTCGCTCAGCTTGCCGCCGCGCATCCCCATCAAAAGTTCATTTGTGCTCACGCCGGGGGGCAGTGGGAAGAGGGAATTCGCGCCATCGCCGATCATCCGAACGTTTTGATCGAGACCTCCGGTTTCGATGCGACCGCCGGCTTCATTGAAATGGCGGTCCGCGATCTTGGCGCATCGCGAATCATCTTCGGCAGTCATCTTCCATCGCGATCACTCGGCACCGAACTGAGTAAGGTGATCGCCGCCGAGATTTCCGAAGAGGACAAGCGAAGCATCCTGAGCGCGAATTTCAGACGCCTGTTAAACGTCGCGTGATCAGAAATGAGGTGATCTGCGTCATTTGACGCAGAGGCGTCATTTCGACCACGTACGGTGGATCTTTAAGGCGAGCGGCAAATAAAAATCCACCTGCCGTTCTCATGATAGGACGGACTGGAAGTCCATCTTACGACATGCATTTATCTGCCGCTCGCCTTAACAAGATCCACTACCATTTGCGGCTTCGTTGCCTTAAGCGGACAGCGAACGACTGACATCGGTGCGGTATGCAACCAATGCCGGCACGAAACCGGCAATCGCGGCCAAGGCGAGAATGAACGGCAAGATATAAAGCTCAGCCGTCGTTGTACTGAAGAGTTGACCGGCACGCCCGTGCGGTCCTCGATCGTGCCGCTCGCCAGACCGATGACGCCGTGCGCCACCACCCAACCGAGAATCCCGCCCAGCAGAGCGATCATCCCGCTTTCCAACAAGATTACCCACATGACGGTGCTTCGCTGCGCCCAGTGCTCGCATGACGGCGATATCGCGGCGACGATCATTCATCGAGTTGTAGATGCTGACCAGAATGCCGACCGCCACCAAACAAGTGATCGCGGTGATCAACAACAACACATACCGGATCGGATTGACAAACTGATCCATCAATTTGGAGATCTCGCCGATCGGAGTCGCCGCCTGGGCCTGCAAGCCTTCGTTGATTTCGTTCTGCAACAGCATCCCAAACATCATCTGGGAAGGACGCAGCAAAATCGCGGTGACTTCCTTTGATCCAACGGCAGCGGCTTTTCCGTTCCATCATCGGCAACTTGAACCTCGACAACTTCGCTCGTTTCCTCCGTGGTTTCATCGTCCAGCACCGGCGGCTTGGCATGCCCTTCCATCAGGTAAAAGCCTTCCATATTCACGAAGGTCGCGCGATCATTGGGCGTTCCCGTCGGTGCCAATACGCCGACAACCTTGAATCCGGCATCATGCCCTTTCCCTTCAGGATCGCCATGCGGTGGGATTGAAGGTGTCGCCGGCCACCGATGTTCATCGTCGCGGCGACCCGCGATCCGAGACCGCCTCGAAGTAGGTATTCTCTTCGTTGTAGGTCTCAAAATTGCGGCCTTCGCGAAACGTGTAAGGCAAGTCGACACTGAGGCCGTGCTTTAACTCGTCCAGGAACGCGGGCGTCGTGCCGACCACGCGATACTCGCCGAAATAGTCTCCCGCAAACGGGAATCACGAGCCCGCCGCTCTCCAGATCAAAGTAGTCCGCATACTTGCCATCGCGATTGGGTTCCGTCAAACGTCCACCGTAGGCATTCAATTGCCGTTCTCGCGCTCGGCCTGATTGAAGAATTCGAGAAAGTAATCGTATGGGAGATTCTCAACCGGCTGGCTCAAGTAGAAGACCGTGTTCAGCGTCAACTGCAGCGGACTCCCCTTGGCCCCAACGACCAAGTTGTATCCACCGTCTTATTGCGTTGAAAAGCATCGGTAACAATCCCATGGATCGACAACACCACGGCCACCAATCCGACCCCCAGCCGCGAAGCTGATGGTGGTCAACACTGTTGAAAGGCCGCGTTGCTGTGCGTTGCGCTCAGGCAATCGTGATCAAATTCATAACGGATTAAATTGTAGGTTCGGGAAGAGAAGCTTGATTGAGTTCTTCAGATTGACGATGCGTTCAAACTGCTCAGCAACTTCCATACTGTGCGTGACCAGCAACAAAGCGACCTCTTCGTCGCGGCAATTTTGCCGGATCAGATCGATGATGATTTGTTGGTTGGCCGGATCGATGTTGGCGGTTGGTTCATCGGCCAACAACAATTTCGGACGACCGGCCATCGCCCGCGCGATCGCCACGCGTTGCTGCTGGCCAACGGAAAGCTGCCCCGGTTTGTAATGCATGCGATCCGCCAACCCCACCGCTCGAGCAACATCTTGGCCGCGAGAGATCATGATTCCCCGCCCGAACGTCATGCCCAATCGCACGTTTTCCAATGCCGTGAAACCATGAGCAGATTGAACGTCTGGAAAGACATAGCCAATCGCATTGGCGCGGAAACCGATCGCGTCCCGCTTCGCTGAGCCTCGCGATATCATAGCCGTTGACTTTGATTTGACCGCCGTCGACTTTCGTGATTCCCGCGATGGTATGCAACAAAGTGGACTTGCCCCCGCCGCTGCGACCGATCAACGCCACCTGTTCCCCTTTTCCGATGGTGAACTTGGGAATGTCCAGCACCGAGAGGATGCCTCCGCCCGGCTGGGGAACTCTTTTAACATTGATCAATTCAAGCATGATTTCAGATCCTGTCGGCCAGTGCGGAACATCCTCGTCCTACGAAGGAAGTGACAACATTGTTTACTCGCTTCCGAAAAAGCGTGCGAACTCACGCATCGATTTTGAATCGCCGGATCGCATTTTCCGTGGTTTGCTCGGCAAACTGGCTTAGCGTCATCTTTCGTGTTTCCGCCAAACATGTCGCCGTATGCAATACATGATGCGGTTCGCAGGGCCGCTTACCGCGAAACGGTTCGGGGGTCAGGTAGGGTGCGTCGGTTTCGATCAATATCCGATCGGCGGGAATTTTGCGGCCACCTCCCTCAGGTCGCCGCTCTTCTTAAACGTTACCATGCCGGCGAAGCTGATGTCCATTCCCAGGTCCAAGCATTGCCGGGCGAGTTCCCAATCCCCAGTGAAGGAATGCATCACGCCATCAACCGGACCTTGCTTTCCCGCCTCCAGTAACATCCGCAAGACTTCGGCGTCGCAGTTGCGCATGTGAACGATAAACGGCAACGCCAGCGAACGCGAGTTCAATATGCTGCCGGAAGCTTGCTTCCTGCTGCTCCAACGGGCGTTGTCGTCCCAGTACAGATCAAGCCCCGTTTCGCCAATCGCTTTGACGCGCGGATGCTTGGCCAACTCCACAATCTCGTTCCAGTCACCCGCTTCCGGTTTGCCGACATACGTCGGCTGGATACCGACCGCGGCATAGACATCGTGATACCGCAGCGCGATCTCGGTGCATTTGCGACTGGCGGCCACGGTCGTCCCGATGGCTAGGGTTCCAATCAGCCCAGCCTCGCGCGAACGTTGCATGACACTGTCGCGGTCTGCATCGAAACGGTCGTTGTCCAGGTGAGCATGGATATCAAAAAGTTTCACGGCATCATCAAACGGAAAAAAGTAGCGTGTCAGGTGATAGAAAACCGGTGCCGCAAAGCAAACGTTATCGATGCGATCGAGCAAGCCGGCATGCCCTTGAACAAAGTTCCGGTATCGGTCACGCCGCGATCGCGTTTAATGGCGCTCATCGTCATCGTTCCCGCCGCCGCCATCAGCACAATCATCGACATCACGGCGCTTCGTACCATTCGAACGGTGTCGCCCACCACAGCAAAGCGCCCGATCGCTCCGGTCGACACGATGCTCCCCAGCAGCCCCTCCCATGTTCGGCTGGCGTTGATCTCTTTGGCGATCACATGCACACCGGCGAAACGGTTCCACGCCTGCTGCAAGACATCCGCGATCTGAGCGATCAAAACGAAAAAGAACAACACGCCAACGGGACTCCCTTCCCATTCCCCTTTGCGACTGGTGCTCAGATTCAAATCCAGCAAGGCCGGTGCGTAGCTGAGCGAATAAACACAAATCAGCAGCCCGACTTGAATCTTGGCCGTGCGCTCCAGAAAACGCTTGCTGTCTCCCGCCAACGCATTTCGCGCGGGAATGAACAACGATGCGTAGACGGGGATCATGATGCTGTATAGGCCATAAAATTCAGGACCCAAGGCGATCAAGACGTATTGCAAGGGCGTGAAGATAAAGAAGACCCAGAACAGCGTCCGATGATCGCCACGACGCGTCGGCGTCATCGTAATGAACTCACGCAGCGCCCAGAACGAGACAAATCCGAACAACAGCACCGTCACGCCGCGGACGAATTGATCCAACAGAAACGCAAAGACCAGGATCGCCGACATCATCAGCCAAACGCGAACGCGATGGTTGAATCGCTGCAACAGCGCCGGATTCAAACCGGATTGCTCGCGGCGTTCCAGCAGACGACCGGTGATCAGCATTCCAGCCAGCACCGAGACCACAACCCCCAGCAACCAGAAGGTCGATGTGGTTAGCTGAGCGTTGGCCAGCGGCAGGCTTCGCCAATCGATTGTCAACAGGTGACCGATGGTATTCATGCAAATCGACTGATGCCGGTTCCCGCTTCAATCCGTCCAATGAATGTCGGCTCGCCGCCTCCCTCCCGGACCAACTCCATCACCTTGGCGGCGTAGAAATCGCTGACCACCAACACCAAGCCGATGCCCATGTTGAAGACACGCCCCATTTCCTCATCGGCGACATTTCCTAACTGCTGCAACCATGGAAACACCGCCGGGACGGGCCAACTGTTCGGTTCGATCACCGCATCGACCGATGGGGGCAAGATTCGCGACAGGTTCTCGTGCAAGCCGCCTCCCGTGATGTGAGCGATTCCGTGAACAACCTGCTTGACGCGGTAATGTCTCAGCACACGTTGCACCATCGAAGCATAAATGCGCGTTGGCCGCAGCAGTTCGTCGGCGATCGACGCCCCCTCAAACTCCTCCGGCTTGTCGTCCCACGCCAGCCCCGCGTCGCGGACGATTTTGCGAACCAAACTGTAACCGTTGGAATGAATCCCATTGCTGCCAATACCAATGATCCTGTCGCCCGGGGAGATCGACTTGCCATCGACCAAATGCTTGCGATCGACCACCCCGACCGCGAAGCCGGCCAGGTCGTAGTCGTCGGCGGCGTACATGTCGGGCATGATCGCCGTCTCGCCACCCAACAGGGCGCTGTCGGCCTGCAGGCAACCATCGCTGATCCCTTTCACCACCTGTTCCAACCGGTCGGCATCGTCGCGTCCCATCGCGATGTAATCGAGAAAAAAGAGTGGCTCGGCACCCGTGCAAATCAAATCGTTCACGCACATCGCGACCAGATCGATCCCCACGGTGTCGTGGCGATTGACCGTTTGCGCGACCTTCAACTTCGTTCCCACACCGTCGGTCCCCGCGACGAGGACCGGGTTTTCGTAATTTCTCGCGAACAAAGGGGTACGAAAATCAAGCTGAAAGAGGCCGGCGAAGCCGCCATCATTGGAAATCACCCGCGGGCTGAAGGTTCGTCTCGCCAAAGCCGGCAGACGCTGCATGGCTTCGGCGTACAAATCAAGGTCGACTCCAGAGTCTTTGTAAGTTGCTGGCATAGCGGATGAATTCGCTCACATTGCGGGAAGGGCCGGGGAAGGGTCCCATTATGCCAAGAAATCAATCGCGATAGCAGGCGGGGTTCGGATTGTCCGCCTAGATCCATGATGAACGTGTTTGATGTTGTCTTGCGACGTGGTCACTCTAGGACTGACGCAACAGCTCCAGCACGGCGGCGATATCGGCTGGGATCGGGGCTTCAAAAACCAGACGCTTCCCGCTTTGTGGGTGATCCAGTTCCAAACGCTGAGCATGCAAAGCCTGTCGTTGCAACAGCGGTTCGGCGTCGACTCCGTCGGGCTGTCCATCCCCTTTCAAATCGGCGGCGTTCACCTGCGCTCGTCCCCCGTAAAGCTTGTCACAAAGGATCGGATGGCGAAGGTGATCCAAGTGAACCCGCAATTGATGCGTTCGACCCGTTTTCGGAAACAACCGTACGAACGTGAACGCCTTGAATCGCTCCATCACTTCATAAAAAGTTGTCGCTTCCTTGCTGGTCGCGTGATGCGCCCGAATCGCCATCTTGTCCCGTTGATAGGGATGTCGACCAATCGGCTGATCGATTCGGTCGCGATCGCGGTCGATAACCCCCGAAACGATGGCGAGATACTGCTTGGTGACCGTTCGCTCCGCAAATTGCTCGGCCAAATTCATGTGAACCGCGTTCGTCTTGGCGACCACGATCACGCCGCTGGTGTCTCGGTCAAGCCGATGCACAATGCCCGGTCGTGTTGGCCCACCGATATCCGATAGCGATTGAAAGTGATACGCCAGCCCCGCCGTCATCGTCCCCGACCAATGTCCCCGCGCCGGATGGACGACCATTCCGGCTGGCTTGTTGACCACGACCATCCCATCGTCTTCAAACAGAATGTCCAACGACATCGGTTCGGGAAGGGTTCCGTCGGCGGGGGGCTCAGGCATCCGAAATCGGATCTGTTGACTGGGACGCAGTCGAAAACTGGGACGCACCGTTCGACCATCGACTTGCGCTCCTCCCTCATGAACCAGCATCCGCATCTGATTCCGGCTGACCCCATCGAGAACTTGAGTCAAATACATATCGATCCGTTCCCCCTTCGCACTTTCGGGAACGGTAATGGATCGATAGGGAATATTGGATGCGGGGTCCGCGGTCATCAAAAACTTCTCATTAGTCAAACGGATGCGGACGTCTCCTTTCGGACCACGCGCGGGATACCATGTTCGATCTGCAACACCGGCAATCATAACGTCATCGCATTGGTTTTGTCATCAGCGTCGGGGATACTGCGTCTATGATTCACGGTGGGAAGGGGGAAATTGAATCAACCTTGTTCCAGCGAGCGTAGTATCTCAACGTATTGCGGGTTGTCGGGGGCAAGTTCGATCAGCCGCTTGGCAAGGTTTGTCGCTTCCTCGGTCTGTTCGAGCTTTTGCAGAAGCAGAATCAGAGCGGTCAAGAAGGATTCATTCTCCGGCTCCAACGCAACGGCGTTTCGTAAGTGCGTTAATGCTTCTTCAACTTGCCCATCCAGATAGATGGCTAGCCCGAGACGATACTGCAAAGGTCCGTTTTCCGGAGCCAACGAAGCATCCCGTTTCAGCAAGGGCAATTCCTCTCGCCGGAGCCGCACAACGCGGTTCCCGCAACGCTTCGGCCCGTCCGGGATGCACTCGACCCGACTGCACCATCGATTCAAGCAGGCTCGCCAGATTGCTGCGTGCTCCGACCGCTTCGGGTTGAACACGAATGGCCGTTTCGTACGAATCGACCGCTTCCTCGAAGCGACCTTGATTTTCCAATATCAAAGCCCACGAAAGATGTGCTCCAGCGCGGTCGTTGGTCTGCATCAAACCCTCGTGATATTCTTGCAACGCCGCCTCCAATTGGTTGCGTTGACCGGAGGACAGTTGTTCCGTCGGAACGCTCGACAAGAGTCGTCCCGCTTCGCTGCGGACCAAGCGCGAATCATCGTTCAGAAATGGCGCGACGCTTCGGCGAATCTGACTTGGATCGCGTCCTTCGTACAACCGCAGCGCTGCGACACGGACGATCGGATTTTCATCTTTCAAGGCTTCACGCGCCATGCGGAGCCCGTCGCCGCCCGTCGTCAATCGACGCATTTCCTCGATCGCCGAAGCACGCGCCAGGTCGGGAACTTCATTTTGTGAAAGCGCCGCGTCGGCGAGCTTCTTCAAAGCGTCAGGCTGTCCGGTTCGCGCCGCATGCAATGCCTCGGCGAAGTGCGGCGGCTTCTTGCGGTCGGCACCGTACCACAGGTCACAAGCCGAATCGCTCCATTGATCGATCTGATGCAGGGCTTCCTTGATTTCCGAATCTCCGTCCCGCGCTCGGGCCAGCCAGTTTGCATACTCCGTCAGCGATGCGACGGATGCGGTTTGCGTTGTTGCGCCCGAGCGGATCACATCGGCCAGTTTAGGGAACCTTTCACGAACCGCGTCGGGCGATTGCGACGTCGCCAGTTCCAAATGGCAGCCGGTGCAGGCGTTTGGCGTCGATAGCCGCACCGAAAGATCCGGGCGGGGAATACGGATGCTGTGGTCCCGCCGCGGGTCGACCGCCATGTACGTTGTTTCGGGCATGTGACATTCCACGCACGACGCCCCGGCGGTACCGGGCGTATGTTTGTGGTGAGAGGGCGTGTCGTACTTCCCCGCCGGATGGGCGTGGCACGACGTGCAGGTGGCGTTGCCGGGTTGTTTCAGCTTCAGCGAGTGCGGGTCATGGCAATCGCTGCAACGAATCCCCTTGTGAAACATCTTGCTTTGAATGAACGAACCGTAGACGTAGACTTCGTCGAGGATCTCGCCGTTGTCATGATAGGTTTGCCCCGTGAGCAGTTCCGGTTCGTAGAAATCACAAAATCGTTGGCCGGGTTGAAAACCGGATTGCAGGACGCGTCGTCGGCTGTGACACGGAGCGCACGATTCAATTTGCGGAATCGCGTCGTCCCCTTTCAGCTTCGCCAACCCGTACCCGTGATGGCGATCCCAAAACAGAGACTTCTTCTGTGCCAGCTCCACGTGCAGGCTGCCCGGGCCGTGACAGGCTTCACAACTGACATCGATCTCCGACCAGCGGGTGTGATAGCGAGCTTTAGCGGCATTGAAATTCTTTTGCAGGTTCGTGCTATGACACTCCGCGCACATCGTATTCCATCGTTGGGCGATTCCCGTCCAATGCAAGGCATCGTCGGGAGCGAGCTTTTCGTGAACGTCGGGAGGGTCGAGATAGAACCACTTCTTGTTGTGTGTATCCCAACTGATTCGCAAGACTTGCAAGCGACCAACTTCGTCGTCGGCCATGTCCGCGGTTCGATCGAATTCGACCATATACTGCTGCAGCGGATCGACGCCGAAAACATAGCTGACTTCAAAATCAGACATCTGGCCGTCCGGCCCTTCGGTGTGAATCATGAACTTCGACCCATCGCGATACATCCGACTGGTGATGCCGTGATGTTCCAGCGTGGCGTCATTGAAATCGCCGATCACCGACTGTTCGGTTGCTCGATCCATCGCCAAATCGTGATGGGACCCCTGGTACAATGCGGCCTCGGTTTGATGGCAATCGACACACGATTGCCGACCGACATACTCGGCCTTCGCGTCGATCGGCAGCGCACGCCAGTAATCCGCAAAGACGCCCCCGACCAGCGCGATGCCGGCCACGGTGGCGGTCAGGATGGCGATCGTTTTCGGAGACCGCTTCGGAAGCGTTTTTTCAGTCGACTTGTTGTTGTTCACGCAGACTCTTGAAGTTTGGGAACCATTACAGCGATGACGCATGTTTGTTCATCACTTCGTTCAACAATCGCTGGACCGTCGACGCTGTCAACGCAAGCGAACCGGTTCGCTGAGCGCGTGAGATATTCAATCCCACGACCTTTCCCGACAGATCGATCAAGGGGCCGCCACATTCTTCGGGCTGCAACACGCTATCGTGAGTCAACGCCAAAGGGAATCCGTCGCGCCGGTCACTCAGGCGTCCAGACATTTCGGGACCGTTCTGTCCGCTCGGGTCGACACGATGTCCCAGCTTGACGTCAATCCGCAATTCTTCCCCTTCGCGATTGACCTTCAGATGGATGATATCGCCTCCTTTAAATCGCCTGACTTCGGCCGTTAACGCTTGAAAGGTGGGGACAAGAACATTGTTCACCGAAACGATGAGGTCGCCGGGCTGTAAGTCCGATCGAGCCGCACCGCTGTCTTTGACAATCGACTCAACGAACGCATCGCTACGAATCGGTGAACCGCCGACTCCCATAAAACCTGGCGTCGAGCGAATCTCGCGAGGCGCAACGCTGACGACACCGACCGACACCGGCGTCCGACCACGACTGACGCTGATCACAAACCGGCCTGGATCCGTGACGAAATCTTCGGCCCACGGTGCCGCCTTGAGATCGACCGCATCGATCTTCAGCCAAGCCAGATCGTATGCCGGATCGACATGAACAATCTTGGCGCGATAACGCCGACTATCGTGCAGGTGACAAACAATCCGCTGGTCCTCCGATTCGGTTTGAATCTCGCTCGCCTTGCTGACGACCCAGCCATCGGGATGCACAATCGTGCCGTACGCGGCTTCTCGCCCATCGACCAACACATCGACCGTCGCCTCGCTCGCCTCCTTCGTTGCCCGTCGCAGGACATTCAGCGTCGCCAGGCCTCGCGTGAAATATGCTTCCGACAGCGATTCAACCTTGCCGCCGGGGGAGAACAACAAGTGACCGAACTGGCCCAAGCGGCTGGACCGCCGTTTGGAAATGTCCAAACCGATCGTCTTTCGCAGTTCGCTCATCTCCTGCGGCTGTTCGGCATCAAACTCGAAGGTTTCCGCCAAACGCAAGTAGATCTCCTTTCGTGGCCCATCGGGTAATTCGGCCAACGTCAACTTGCCGTCCTGATCCAAGTCGAACTGAGCCAAGAAGCTGCTGGTTGGGCCAATCTCGGAGATTTCGCCCGCTTTCAATTGATCCCATGTCCGCCAATACGTGATGATCGGAACGTGCAGGTTTCCCGTGGCGTCATCGTAAATGCGACTGTGAACGCCAATCACGAAGCCTCGCAAATCGACCAGCGGCCCGCCGGAATCGCCCGGTTCAATCGGACAATCACTCCGCAAGGTGTAACCGTTCGACGTGATCACCCGTCCTAGCCGAACCGGCGCGACGCGACCACGGTCGTAACCGCCGGGATGTCCGGTGGCGATACACCAATCCCCTGGATTGCTGATCCAGTCTCGATCGGCCATCGGCACGAACGGCCACGGTCCCGATGCATTCATCTTGATCAAGGCTCCGTCAACATCGGGATTCTGGCCAAGCGTGCGTCCGGAAACGCTCTGACCGTCCGCAAGGGTGATCCTTACGACACGCCCGGGCCCTCCGGCCACGTGCGCGGCGGTCAATACAAAACCATCGGCGCTGACAATCACTCCGCTGGCATAGGCATCGCCGAGCTGAACACCGACGGTTGCCGCCGCCGTTTTCCGCGCAACTTCCTTAGCGATTCGCTCGATCTCGCGAAAATCGTCCAGATCGATTGGAATACGTTTGTGCAGCGGGGAGACATCCGTTTCCGAATCTAGATTGGTCCCGCTGGTTTCCAGAAAAACATCTTGCCCAAACGCAATCGACAAATTGCTTGTGACGAAGCAAATCGTCAACAAGACGATCGCGATGGACGACAATTTGGTAGGTTTAATCAACGCTTGACACCCTAACATGAACGTATTTACAGTCCAAAGAATCCCGCTGGATGGCTTTCATTATCATAGACGGGGGATCGAAGGTTTGCCAGCGAACCGTTGTCGTGCTCGACGCCCCCCGCTATACCGTGCGTGGTCCGAAATGATGGCTTCGTGTTAAATGACGCGAATCCTCTCATTTTTGACCACGCGACATATATACCGTGCGTGGTCTGGAATGATGCTTTTGCATTTCATGAAGCGAATCACCTCATTTTCGGCCACGCGACATATAATTAACGAACAAGAGACTTCCACATGGTCGATTCAAGACGGACGCAAGGCATCACTCTCGTTGGCGGTGGGAAAATGGGACGTGCCCTCGTGCAGGGCATGATTGCCTCCGGTTTTACCTCGGCGAGCAATATCTCCCTCAGCGAACCGAATCCGCAAGCATGTGATTGGTGGCGGCGGAACCTTCCCGAAATCCGCATCTTGGATGAGAAAGGGCCGATCGCCGACGATGCCGAAGTTGCCTTGATCGCGGTGAAACCGGCCATCGTCGCCACCGTTCTGCAACGGATCAAGCAGGAAGGCCATCAACCACTTGTCGTTTCGATTGCGGCGGGAATCACACTGCAAACGATGATCGACGCGGTCGGCTATGCCCGTGTCGTTCGCGTCATGCCCAATACGCCTAGCCTGGTCGGTGCCGGAGCGAGCGCGTACTGTTGTGGTCAGGAGATCGATTCGAGCGATGCGGAACTGGTCGAGAACATGTTGACTTCGGTCGGAATCGTTCAACGGGTGGACGAAAAATGGATGGATGCGATCACCGGACTCAGCGGCAGCGGACCGGCATTTGTCTGCATGGTGATCGAAGCATTGGCCGATGGTGGTGTGCTGGCCGGACTGTCACGCGATGTGGCGATGCAATTCGCGACACAAACGGTTATGGGGACGGCGAAACTCGTTCAGCAAACCGGAACGCACCCTGCTGAATTGAAGGACGCGGTGGCAAGCCCCGGTGGAACAACGATCGCAGGGATCGCCGCCGCCGAGCAAGCCGGTTTACGCAGCGCGCTCATTTCCGCAGTCCATGCAGCCGCCAAACGCAGTCGCGAACTCGGTTAGGATCGGCCGTGAACGAGCGCTTTGTCACAGATAAGTTTGAGGGTAGGGTGGGTCAAGGAGGCACGACGCAGACCCACCAATTGTTTGATTTCGGTGGGTCTGCGTTCCTTTGCCCACCCTACTTTTCAATCGTGACAAACCACTGGACTGCTGAAAGTTTGCTATTGACGCTCGTTCGTTGATGTCACGTTTACTTCCCCCGCATCTGGTTTACCAACGTTGTGCGCATCAGACCCCAACGGGCTTGTCCCGTTCGGTGAATCAGATTGTTGGCTAAGGACGCGTTCCCCAGACCATCGCTCCTTTCCGCCGTCCGCCCGCCTGTAGGCGGGCGGACGGCGGAAACGCGGGCATCTCGGGGCCTTCCTTCTAGCTATCAATCTACTTCACCCATGAGGCGAACTCATGGGGGTCGTTCGCAAAGCTCAGAACGCCAATACTTTGAGCGAAGCCCCAGATGCTCCTTGCTTCTCGACACGAAGTACGAAAGCACGCCGCGCTTCGCCGCTCTGCGGCTGGTCCTTTCAGAAGAACATTGACGAATAAGCGAAGAACCCGATCGCGACTCTCACTAGCAGAACCCTGTCATGAACCCCTTTCAAAAACCACCCGAAGATTCGCTTGACCGCTGGATTTCCCATACTTCCGGTGGTTTGGTCGACCTTATTGCTCGCGTGTAGTCTGGGATGAAGCTACTCGTGAGTCAATCTTCTTAGATCACTGGTCGATAGATATGAAACAAGCCAAATTTCGCGATCTGTCTCCGTCATGCGGATGGAGACTCTTGAGAATCGTCAGTTGATGGCTGCGGACTTGCAGATCGTTGCTTCAAGCGATTCACCGGACGAGTCAGTTCCCGCGAACGTCTGACAACGGAAACTTTGCCACGTCGACATCAGGGCAACACCAATCCGTGGATGTGAATCGAGATGCCGATGTCCGCTGGATGCTTTGATTGTGATCAATTATCTCAATCGTCATGCCGGAATTAATAGCGAGTTCTCCGACGGACCGGCGGTGGATGAGAAGATAACGGTCTGGATGTCAACCTCGATGGCCAAGTGAGTCCGCTTGACGCTTTACTGGTGATCAACGCCATTGGGCGTGCGGAGAGCCTCAAGCTGTTTGGAGGTTGTTCGTGTGGAGCATTGGATGCTCCGCGTGATCCGCTGAACAACGACGCCCGGATTATCGAAGTGGTGCCTGTGGAGCAAACTCAGGAGACGGTGATCGAGATTTGGGCTCCGATAGGTGGCTGTTCGTGCAGGCCATGGTGCTGGTTCCGCAACCATTTATATGTCCGAATTCACACTTGATCGACGCTACACCAAGCAAGCGTGATTCGGCCGATGCATCACTCTCGGAATGAACCGATCCAACGACGATTGGTCGCGAAAATGCTCTGCACGACTGCTTTGACTTCCTCCGGTTCATAGGGATCGTGTTCAAGCTCGTGTTCGAGCAATTCCAACTTCTTACGAATCAGGTAGCCCTGCATGCTTTGGTACCGTCGCAGTTGTCCGCGTCGCAGGAAAGTTCCCACTTCCAGACGCCGACTCCATTCTTCCCAGACCGGCAGCCAGAACAATGCGTGGTCCTTGTCGCCGCTGTTGGCCGCGGAGAGACACTCGCCTCGCGCCAGTGAAATTTCCTCCATGCATTCGGCGGGGGACGGATAATACGCATAACAGGCAACAACGCTAAACGCGACCAAGCCAGCCAACATCGTTGCACCGATGACGCTACGCGGGACAATGATGTCGAATCGCCGCCTCGCCATGGTGTCGGTATTTTCAGGTGTTTCAGAGGCGAGTCGTTTTTCGTCGACGCCAAATCCTCGCAACACGAGACCAGCAACCGCGAAACAGGCCGGACCGCCAATGCGATGAGATCGGCGATTCCCGCCTGCTTGGAGATCGCTTCTTTGCAGGTTGTCCAAACGTCTTGAGGAACGGAGGGGAGCGGATTGGCGTAAATGTCGAATGCATGCGTATGACCAGCCGGTTCCACGCCGGGCGGGATAAGCGGTTTGTTGATGCCGTAGGAGATACCCACGACGATCAGCAGCAAGCCTGCAAACCATAGTGCGGATGACTTCCAACCGAAATTCTTTCCAAACCAAAATGGCGTGGCGAAGTTCATGCCGGTACCAAGGATCAACAGCGTGAAGGCCGCACCGGGGGAGTTTGCGTGTTGAAACATCATGCCTAATTGACTCATCGCCAGCATGGGTGTCGCGTACACGGGAACGGAGACCAACAGCATCGTCAGCGGTGCCAGCGGATCATCGCGTTCGACACTGGTTTGCATGGCACCATAGGGGAGTGCCGCCGCCAAAACGGCAAGTCCCGAAAGCGCCAAGAATGTCAGGGCCAGCGGTTTCCCTGAGGCATCGCGAGCCATCTGGACGAGCAACGCCGCCAATCGGTGCGGGCCAATCAAGTCAGGATCGCCGTCAGCGACCGAACCTTCGGTCGACGGTTGCGTACGCTTCCCCAACGCGTCCCATAACAGTCCCAAGGCGGTCACGATCAACAACGATCCCACTGCGAACAGAACGATGACCAGCGGTCGGCTCAGCGTAAGGCCATACAATAACGAGAGCGGGTTGAACAACGGGGCCGATAACGCGAAGGCGGACATCGCCCCGGGCTTCACACCCGATCGACGCATCTGGATCAGGATCGGCAACACGCCAATGGAACACACGGGGAGCAGCATGCCGATCAACCATGACTGCGGCAGACTGCGGAGCGAATCATCGCCGAACAGCTTCTTGGTTCCATCGCGCCCAAGGTAGTAACGCAGGATTGCCGCGATCAGCAATCCGACCAGCAATGTCGGTGCGGCCGCGATGAATCCTTGACCGATACGAATCAGACCGCCAATGAGCATGGCCAGCGGAGCATTCATAAAGCGGAACCTTTCGTTGGCGGAGTTTGTCCGGGAATCTTGCCGACCGATTGATCAATGAGTTCGCACAAGGCGGCGATTTGCGTTTGGCTGGAAATGGTCAGTTCGTTGTTGGTTGCTCGCAAGTTCGCGGACAAAGATCGAGCGGCGTTGTCCAGCGGAATCCAGTCCTCTTCCGATAAATCCGTATCGGCGGCGATCTCGGGGACCCAACTGACAATGTCGGCGATTTCATCCGCCACGTGCGTCGTCGTGGTTTGTGATTGATCCGACGGACTGAGCCTTTCACGAAGTTTGGTTGCGGCATCCGCCAAATCGGCCGGCCAATGCCCGGCCACCTCGTGATCGTGTTCAAAGTGCGATGTCTTGGCGGTGTCTTGATCACCGCAACCAACGGCGCAAAGCATCAACGTGGCCAAAGTCAGGTGGACCAGCCGAGCAATCGCTGGCGTGTTTGACGTCGCTCGCTGGTCCCCGACGAGACCATCGGCGGGGAACGGCGTGTCGATTGGTGATCGACCGTTCGTTAGGAATCGACGATTCGACATCATTTGTACTCCGGTGCGGGGACGCTGTTCATGATCCGATCGATCGCGGTGTCGACCGTCTCGCCGTGGGTTAGCAACCGGACGGACAAAACGGGGCGAGCAACTTCGGCGACATCGGTCGGCGTGACGAAGTTTCGTCCTTTCAACATCGCCCAGGCTTGGGAGATCGCTTGCCAACACATCATCCCCCGAGGACTGACCCCCAGTTCGACCGCCTCGTCGGAGCGACTCGCTTCCACCAGGTCGATCATGTAGTCGGTCACTCGCGGATGAACAGCGACGGATTGAGCTTCACGCTGAAGATGTCGCAGGTCGGATAACGAGAGGGGCGATTCGGCTTTCGTCACTGTTTCGATCTGATCCACGGTTCGTACTTCCCGCTGCAAGATACGCCGTTGCGCGTCGCGATCGGGATAGCCGATCCGCAGCTTGATGGCGAATCGATCGAGTTGCGCTTCAGGCAACGGATAAGCACCATGGGAATCAATCGGGTTCTGCGTGGCAATTACAAAGAACGTTTCCGAAAGGGGATGAGGCTTTCCGTCAATCGTGACTTGACGTTCGGCCATGGCTTCCAGCAATGCGCTCTGGGTGCGCGGCGTCGTGCGATTCAACTCATCGGCCAACAACACATCGGCGAACACCGGTCCGGGGTGAAACTCAAACTCGCGTGTCTTCTGGTTGAACATGCTGAAACCCGTGATGTCCGCCGGCATCAGGTCGGGCGTACACTGAACACGTGCAAGCTGACCATGAATCCCTTCCGCGATCGCCTTGGCCAACGTTGTCTTTCCCGTGCCGGGTAAGTCGTCCAGCAGCAAGTGTCCTCGCGAAAGCAAGCAGGCGATGACCAGATCGATTTGCTCCTCCTTGCCCAACAAGACACCACGCAAATAGCTGCGAAGCGAAGAGACGTCGGGGATTGATCGATCAGAACCGAGGGGTTTCGTTGATGCTGGGTTATGCGCGGTTAGATTCATGACGTCGCCTCTTTGGTTAAGGCGGTGATGGTGTTGACGCGTAGAAGAGCGACCAATTCGGTTGCCTCTTGGCACGACGGTGCGTTGCCATCACCGAAAAACAAGACATCGCGGCGTCGGAAAAGTTTCTGGCGGCGGTCGCGATCTTCGCATTCGTGCGTGTCAGTTGTTCCAGCCAGGCACGCTGCGATTTGCCCGTTGGTCGACGATGTCCGGCCAATCTCGCGCGGGCTTCTATGATTCCGATGGCCAAGCGAATTCGACGCCTCGGCCTCAACCAACGACCTAAGCTCCAGACAGCGGTCAGCAGGCAATCGATCCATAGACGACGCGTGAACCATGCAACCAACAAGGTCAGCATGCCAACAGACATCAGCGGCCAGGTTGCGACCGCGAAACGTCGCGCAGCCAACGACCAGGAAGGTTGGTAGTGGGGTTGCATATAACCCGGTGTCGGTTCGATTTCAAACCACCGCCCATCGTTTAACCTGATCTCGGCCCAAACATGAACATCCTGTGGAAGGACCGACGCATGGCCGGCACTCAAGTCGAAGGCATCGGGGCGTACGTAGAATCCGGTAACCAAACGAGACGACAAACCGATTTGTCTGGCCATCAGGGCCGCTGTGGTGGCGAACAGATGGTCGCCGCCGCGGCGTGATCGCAAGAACTCGTCAAGCGATGTCGCGGACGATTCGCCTTCACGGTCGAACACAAAGCGGGTACGCAGTTCTTCGACACAAGCATTGAGTTGATCAACCGGATTGGTGTGATTCGCGATCGCGGATTGAACCAATTCTTGGATCGCGGAAGCCGTGGGACTTGTTAACGTTCCCTCGAATACGTTCCTTAAAGCTTCCTCTTCGCGGACAAGCGATCCGTTCTCGGGAAAGTCCTTGGCGGGAGCCACCACGAGTTTTTCATGAATCTCATCCTCCATTAAAACGACGCTGGCAACATGCACAACGGTCAACGGAGGAACTTTCTCGCGTCCAGGCATGAAGAAGCTGCCATCTTCAGCGATCCCGAAGAAGTCTTGACGATCAATCTCTTTGATATGCACGCCAGCGGTCAACATGGGTACCGGTAAACGTTGTGCATCGAGGCGAATGACTTTCAACAAGCCGACCGACGCCGCGTCCGGATTTCGTTGCAGAACGCCTCGCAAGAACGGATCAAAGAACCAAACGGCATCCGCCATTGGGACGCGTGCGAGCTTCTCGTTGCTCAAATCCGCCGACTGATTCCAGTCATGTCCGTCGAAGGTGTCGTATCGCTGCATGGCTAAGCGGATTCCCGTCGGACCATCCCACTGCACGACGCTCGCGTCAGTCGCATCTTTGAAATGATGGTGTTTCTTTGGTGGCAACCGGTCGGTCGAGAACGAACCGCCCCCCTGTTCGCTTTTGGCATTCCGCGCGTGCGATTGGATAAAGTTTTCCGGGCCCATCGCTTGGGCGCGCTCCTGCTTTTTGTTCTTTTGTTTCGGCTCGCCGATCGTGTCATTGAACATGTCAAACAGAGACGACTCGGTCGACTCCAAAAAGATGTCCGAATCGACAGCACCAAACGATTCGGCGCGATCCTTCGCGGCGACCGCTGCGTCGCCCGAACCGACGCCACTTCGCGCGGACGGGTCGGACCACTCGCTTCCGCCACTGGTCGGCATCAGCCCTGCGGTCAGTCGTTTCGATGAGGTGATGCGGTCCTTCATCGCATATCCGGCAACAACCAGCACCAGCAGCGTGACGATGACGACGCTCGGTCGCAGCGACCAACTCCGCTGGACCGACTCCGGCATGGCGAGGTCGAGACGTTCCCAGTGATTGGCGATGAGGTGCCAAACGCAACCGAGCATCCAGATCACAGGAAAGACGACCGCATACGAGCTATCCGAGATCGAAGCACTGAACAGCACCAAGAACCCACTGATGATCAATGCCAGAGATCCAATGCGATGGGTCGTCGCGCCGATCGCCATCGCCAGCGAGACACAGCCGAAGACGGTAAGCGTTGCGATCTCGAATGCTATCGGCCTGCCGATGGTTCGGCTTGCAACGGCAAAGACAAATGGGATCAACGCCAACGTCACCGCCGCGATGTCGGCGACGCGTTTTGCACGCGTCGATCGGTCGACGAATCTCCGACTGAATTCGGCGACGACGAAAGCGATGCACAAGCACGCCGCTTCGGCCAGGAACAGTCCCCGTGATTCAACGAAGAAGCGATGGGGAATAACGGATGACAAAGCCACAACGGACAATACGATGGTTTCAACCCGCCTACGCGACCAAGTTGACATCGCGCACCTCCGTCCAAAAGGAAAGCAACTGGCTCGCCAAATCGCGATCGCGACGGATCGTTCTGTTGGAACGGATGTTCTTGCATCGCGGGTTCGATGATGGGTCGGTCGTGCATACGGTGATGTCGCCAGCATCGTTTGACGCGATTGTGATCGTCGCACGCTGCTGTGACGGATGCGCGGTGGGCTCGTCGATTCTTCCGTTGGCGGGGACGTCGGCCAGCGCGTCCATCATTTGCACAAACCCATCCCAGCCGCGTCGCACGTGCAAACATTGCTTTCCGATATGCACCCGCAACGGAATCGCCGATTGATGCAGATTCGCCAACAAGCTGGCGGCAACGCGAATTCGATCGGCAAGCTGGTCGGGGTGCGAGGTCGGGCACGTTGCCACGACCACGTCGACGCTGGGACATTGCGGACCACTTCTCTCAGTCACCACAAGCTCGCCGGACCTCGCCGTCGCCACCCAATTCACTTGACGCAAACAATCGCCATGACGGTAGTCACGCACACCAAGAAAATCGCCGATCCGACCGCGACGGTTTCCATCTCCGGTCTCCGCGGTTCGCCGACCGGTCATCGCCGTTTGCCCCGCAATGGGAAAGACTCTTGGCCAAACGGTGACGGTGGAAACATCCGTAAGTTTACGCTTGGCGGTCCAGATTCCAAACGGAAACGAACATGTCAGCACCGCCTCTCCTTCCGGGTAACGACCGCGAAGTTCTGGCCGGATCGAAAAACGAAACTTGGAAATCGCGAAGGGGCGAACGAACGCTAACGCGACGGTGGGAACGGTCGACGTGTCTTCACCATTCTGCTTCCGGTCCAGGTAGCCTTCCACGGCCAGCCCCCAAACGGGGATCGGCATTCGATTGAGAACGGTCAGCCAAAGTTCGCATGGATCATTTTCGTGGATACAGGATTTGCCGGCGTTCAACCGACAGCGAACAACGCGAACGGCGATCGCCGGCCACGCCATGCCAACGACGATCAGCGACACGAGCGATGCCGCCAAGGTCCAGCCGATCGGGGTGAGATAAATTCCAACGATGATGCTGAACACAGCCGCAACGACGAACCAGCCAACCGGCTCCTTCAGCCAATAAACGAAACGATTCGCCCAGGGACAGAAATCCGTGGTTAGCGCTCGCGCAACCCAGTTCTTGCCCTCGGGCACGTCATGGACAATCGCCATGGGGACGCACCTCGGGTACGGAATGTTATGTCGTGCGTGGTCTGAAAGGATGCCTTCGCGCTAGATGAAGCGAAGCACCTTACTGACGGTTACACAACTTTCTAAAAGAGGAAAACGAAATGCTAAGAACCGTCTAGGCTCTTGGCGGTCCCCTTACCGAGATGCTGTCACAGAAGACGTTTGCGGAAAACTCGCTTAGGAAAGCGAACGACGAACGGTCGCGGTTCGTCGGCAGTGGGAACTGGCGTATGGTCAAGACTTGCCGCCGTTCGGGAAACAAAGAAGCTTTGGCAAATGCTGCAGCCATCCGAATCATGTTCGCGAGGTGTGCCCCGGTCGCGGGGAATGGAGCCGGCGGGAACGGAGTCGGCACCAGAAGTGGCTTCGTTTGTGCTTGGTCTGCGTTGGCTTGAGGAAGCTCGCGACTTGCAATGTCCATGCGAATGACCACAGCAGGCCGAATGTGCGGCGTCCGCTACGGCAATATCCGAGCATCGCGGGGTGCAGCAAGAACTCGCCGATTCCAGGCAACCAAGATGCATCCATCCCGCAACGTTGCTGATCAGCAACGATGTGATGCAAACGCAGGCAACGAAATGACGCGGGATGAACAACGGTCGGACTCAACACAATTTATGAAAGCACGGCATGTCGCCATCGTGAAAGTGATGGCTAACCATTCGGTCCGACCAAGGAGCGATTCAATTCTTGTCCCTGCGTTACGTTCGGTCAATAGTTGAGGTTCATCGGCGAACGGGCAAACACACAAAATTCATCTCAAAAAATCTTTTTCCTATTGACGAACCGATCGTTGGTGCCCATCGTATACAAAGCAACACGTCCTTGGTCGGACCAAAGTCGAAACACGTATCTATACGTCGCGTGGTCAGAAACGAGGTGATTCGCTTCATTTTATGTGAAGGCATCATTTCGGATCACGCACGGTATAAACCGTCGAAAGTCCTCGATGACCTCCTTCGTCCGACCATTATTCGTCAGTCTGCTTTGTGGGATGGCCGCCATCGGTCATGCTCCGGTGTGGCTGCATGTCGCTGGTTGCGATCACGAGGAGCACCGGCAAGCATCGACTGAGTCCGCAGCATTCACCTCCGCCCCGTGCGCGCATGGCTGCTGCCATCAGGTAATTCACATTCCCGACGCGGCAACCGATGAGGACTCGAATCCCTCACCCGGCGGTCATGATTCCGGTTCATGTCCAATCTGCCAGTCTCTCGGCTTGCCAAACGGTGTTGATTGGCTTCCGGAGCCTCTTGCAATCTCTCAAGCTAGCGTCGAGCTGCTCGACGTTTCCGGTCCGGCAGTCACCGAATCGGCCATTCTTTCGGTCCCACAGCCCCGAGGCCCACCTGCGCTGATGGCGTAGTGTCTCTCCGTCTCGATGTGATGGATGCGCTCCCGATGTGGTGCGCGCTATTGCTGCCTGGACTTTATAAGCCAACACGTCCCGCCGCGTGCGGTGCAGTTGGTCAACGGTCCGACCAAACCCGATCGGCTGTGCCGGCGCGGTGGGGCACCTTTCAATCAAAAACCAAACGTCTGTTTGTGTATGTCGCACTTCTTGTGCCGTGCTGCATCGATCAGCCGTTTGTTGGACAACACATTCTGAAAGCACGACTACCGGAGCGCGAGCGGGCCATAGCTTGGTCATCTTGCCTTCGAAGCGTTCCTGACGGCTTTCGGCACCTCGCGGTTTTGCTGGCCGCTGCTGCGCGGGTGAACTGGTCAGGCGGCTAATTCATTTCTCAACTCGTTTTTCCAAAAGGGAGAAACAACAATGCGTAAGATGCTTCGAAACAAGAAGGGTCAAGGTTTGGTCGAGTATGGTCTGATCATCGCCGGTGTGGCATTGATCTGTGCCGCGGCCGTTTCGGTATTCGGTCACAAGACCAGCGATTTGATCTCGGCTGTGGCAACGATTCTGCCGGGTGCCCATGCTGATGACAATGCGCCAATGGTTAGCGGCAAGCTGATCGAAACTGCAGAAGATGCGACCACAGGAGGCATTGCACTGGACGTTGCTACCATCGCCGCTGGTGGCGATCGTTTAGGTAATAACGTTATGGGTACAGGTAATGCGAACGTCGTAGACTTCGGTGGCCTAATCCTCGAACCGTAAGACTACGGTAACGGGTAAACGGGCGTATCGACCACTCATGGCGGAGCAAAACGCCATGAGTGGTTTTCACTCGAAGCAGAGCGAACGCTTTTTCATTTGTTATTCGTCATTCGTCATTTGTCATTTTGGATTTCGCAATCGCAAATGACAGATGACAAACAACAAATGACAAATCTCTTATCCTTACAACACAAAGATGTTCTCCGTCATCGCCATCCTCACCATCGTCTTGCTCGTCATCGCGACGATTTGCGACTTGCGAACTCGCGAGATTCCCGATTGGATCTCGATCGCGATTGGCCTGATGGCTGTGGTTGGTTCGCTCACCGGCCTGCTCGATTTGTCGATCCAGTGGGTCGTCGCCGGTGGAGTCGTCGGATTGTTGATCGGTTACGGACTGTTTCGATACGCAAGACTCGGTGGCGGGGACGCCAAGTTGATTGCATCCCTGGGAATGTTGCTGGGGCCGGTCGGGATCTTGGTTTTGTTGTTTGGTATGGCGGTCTTCGGAGGCGTACTGGCGCTGATTGCGATCTATCGCGGCCAGCAAGATTACGCCTATGCGCCCGCAATCACGGCGGGCTTCGTTTGGTATGTCGGTTTCGTTTCAACTGTGACGGGAGGGTGAGGCTCCTGCCGAACTTCATCAAGCATCAAGTCTTGACACTTGGCTCGGCGGAGCTCGGCTCGGCGGGAGCCTCGCCCTCCCGGACATAATTCAACCTCTTCAGAAAGGCTATTGTCGAAATGTTTCGCCCAACTGTCCGCTCGCTATTTGCGTTCATCCTCATCGTTGCGTCTTCATCGCTGATCCTCGCCGACGATCATGCAAACATGAAAAAGGAGCATGAAGCGGCTCATCAACAACACGATCAATGGTCGGCCGAGCATGCGAAGATGCGAGCCGAGCATCTGCGAGCGCTGGCGATGATCGCCAAGTTGCAAGCTCATATTTATGAGCATGAAGCGGAACTGGTCGAGCACGATGAAGAAATCCGTGCCCACGAAGACCACGCGATGCATCACAGTGAAGAAATCGCGGCACATGAAAACAAGGGTGACGCCAGCAACCACGAAAAGCTGGAAAAGGAACACGCCGAGTTCAAAGCCCAGCATGAGGCGATGGCCAAGAAACATGACGAAGTGAAGTCGAACCACGAAGAGCTGCACAAGATTTTGGCGAAGTTAGTGGAACTGATGAAGAACGTGAAATGAAGCGATCTCGATATCCGTCACGCTCCGGCCAATCGCTTGTTGAGTTCGCCGTCGTCGCACTTGTCTTGTACATGTTGCTCGCGGCGATCCTGACGTTCGGTCATGCGCTATACGTAGCGCAGGGGTTGCAAGGAGCGGTCGATTTGGCGCGCGGGAGATTTCGCGGACTCCGCTACCGGCGGATGACACGCTTTGAGAGTATTCTTGCCTCGGGAGTACTTGGTTCGAGTAACAGCAATCCGAGCAACCATGATCTTTACGACGACGATTTTCTGGTCTTCGATTTGGACACTCTAGGAATGGGCAGAATTTCTTCACCGATGTCGTTCCGCTATGGCCGCTTTGAATCAACAACTGGCCACAGTGATGATCGTTGATCGCCCGGACTTTGATGGCGACGGCACGGCAGACCGCCGGTTGCTCCGTTATCCGCCCTGTTGGAAGATCCTTCTACGCCAACCGGTTACACGATAGGAATTCCACTGGTCACGAATCGAGCGTGGCCGATGGCGTGGAGACGATTCAGCTGGGTGCCGGTGGTGGAAGAAATTGATACGGAAGACACTCCCAGTGATGATACTGGAGCCAACCCAGACCCGTTTCGCATTTCGTCGGCTCAACGAGGAATTGTTGCCTTGCGAATAAATTATCCATTTCAGTCTGCGTCAATGAGCAGCTCTCGACCAAACGCGGCGGGTCATGTCCGAACCATCTCTCGGCAACCCCAATTCAGCAGATGACGGTGGCGTTGTCGAATTGAATCCAACGGAACGGCCCGGAGGTCTGACGGGCGCACCATTATCGGGCGGAAATCTCTATGCCGGAACATACGGTGGCGAATACGGCATGGGGGCGTTCAAGGAGCATCTCGGCAGCCAGGCTCTGACCGACGGACGGCCTGTGCGTCCTTACTGACGAGTGATCTCGGCCCAAGCTATCTATCGCGCGAGGTCTTTTCGATGAGTAACGCCGGGTATTTCATAGTCGCCGACTATTTTACAGTCGCGAAGCGACGAAAGGTTGTAGCCCGGGGCGTCAGCCCCAGGAACGCTCGCCCCCAATCTGACCGTGCAACGCCCCAACGGGGCGACAGACGAGACCGAGCGTCGCCCCGTTGGGGCTGCGCGTGCCGTCTTGTTACGACACCTGGGGCTTGCACCCCAGGCTACATGCTGTCGCCCTTTCAGGGCTAACGATACGCAACGCCATTTTTATTCCGACCCTTATTCCGACATGGACGTCCATCGCAACCAGAATAGAACGTCCTATGGCACCTCAGAATTATCGCAATCGTAACCGACGATCACGCACGCCTAATCTCTTGCTTGGCGGGCTGGGCTTGTTCGCTCTCATGTGTATTGGAATCGTCGGCACGCTATGGATCGCTGGCGTTCCACTGAATCCGTTCGCTTCGCGCGAGCCGGTGGAAGATCCGTTTATGGTGCGGATTCCGATCAATTCCCAACCTATTCCGGCCTACAGCAGAGTCGATCGATCCCACTTGCTCAATCCGTCCGTTGGCGGATTGATGTACCAGAAGGTTCCGCCG
Source organism: Pirellulaceae bacterium (assembly GCA_041399105.1). GTDB lineage: Bacteria > Planctomycetota > Planctomycetia > Pirellulales > Pirellulaceae > Rosistilla. The sequence goes on from JAWKTL010000026.1 coordinate 54,855, forward strand.
CAAGCAGCCGTGGGAATGTCGATCGTCGGCATTGATCAAACGGGGTCACATGTTGAAAGCCGTGTTGAGTCGGTTAAGAACGTCGACGATGACGTCGTCTTCGTTGTCACCGGCGGAGCCGAAGTGCGACAAGGGCAAACGATCTCCCTTGGCGGTGCGATGATGAACGTCAATGCGATCATCGGTCGCGTCGTGAAAGCGGACAAGCGAGCCGGTTTGGGGTTTCAAGAAAGCACGTTTTTCCCACAGGGGACACCGGAAGGTTTGGCGGGTGCGACGCCATCGGGCATGAGAGCGATCACTTTGGACGCGACTCGTTTAACGGGCGTTCATTCGCTCGGCGCGGGGGACGTGATCGATCTGCTGGCGAGCATTCCAGCGGGTGATGAAGCGTCGACGCAACCTGCATCGGTCAGCGAGGTTCAACTGCTGGCTCAAAACGCCAAAGTGCTGCGTCCGGTCTATGTTCGTAACGAAGTCTCCTCGTCGGCCTCGTTGATGAACGGAAAGACCATGCAAAACGTGCCGAAGTACGAAGTCGCGATCGCGGTCGCGGCCGACGATGTAATACCGCTACAGAATGCATTGAATCAGGAATTGCCCATCACCTGTGTCGCTCACTCGATGAAGCCGGTTGATGCGGATCAAGAGCCCGTGGCCGTTTCGCCGGATACGGTTGCCGTGCCGGTGACTGTGCGACCGATCCTGGCGTATCAAGTGGTTTCACGCGATGCGTTTGTCAGCCCCGCGACCCGAACACTGAAGACCGAATCGATCTCGCGGCAATTGGCTGATCGAATCGGCGCGATCACTTCGCTCGATGATGCGTTGAAGGCTATCACTCTCGGCAAGATATCCCGGCGGGTCGGTATTTGCGGCATGGCGATCTATTGAAAGGCCCGCCGGCCAATGAATCGAACGCTCCAAAACCGTTGAAGCACGCCAGGGCAGTAGCTTGCAGGCTCCTTACGGCAACCGATACGTCGCGTTGTTGCAGTCCGCCGATGCTCCTACCGCGCCTTCGGCAACGGCGGTTGGCGATCGACCGGCGATCACACGCTTCATTCCAGCGGGACGTACGGGATTCTCGATTCCATTAAATCGAATTTACGGCGCTGAGCACTTGCAGATCGGCGATTCCATCGACTTGATGGCCAGCTTTTCGCTTGAACGGTTGCGTGATGAAGAGGAAACAGAAACCCGGCCCGACGGGACGGTCATCGTTCGCAAGTCGGAGTCCTTGACGCCACGAACAACTCAGCGAACGTGGGAAGAGTCCTTTGGCAATCGAGCCGAGCCGTGGTTTGTTGCGTCTGGAGTGATCGTTGTCGCACCGGTCGGATTTCCCGCACCGGCTGCCGCGCTGCGCGCGATCGAATCGGATCGTAACACACCGCAATCGGAAGACGGTGGCAAGACCTTTGCCGGTCCTTCGGTGATCATCGCCGTTGAAAGCCGCGAGGTCGAAGCGGTAGCGACAGCGCTGGCGACCAGAGACGCATTGTTTACCGTCGCGTTTCACTCAGCAGAATCCGACGATGCATCACCGCGGAGCAAGACAATCGCGATCGCTCCCGAATCGATTAGTGCTTATTCGGAGCTCGACGAAACGTCGTGGCAAGGAAACCGTCTGCGAGTTGCCACGCGAACGGTGTCAGCTTCGGACCCGCGTTTCGCGTCAGCACTGACTGCTCGAGAGCTCTCCGACTACTACGGACGCGTGCTACGAATCGACAAAACGCGAGGCGACTTCTTTACTTCGGAAGACTTCCTGCCTGCTGGAACAACCGAAGGAATTGCCGCGATGGCACGAGTCGGCTTCACCTTGTTGCCGATTGCTGACAACGAAATTGAAGGGATCGATACATTTGAGAAGAACGATCATGTCAGCATCCTGATGCGAGGCGTTTTCAAATCCAAGTTGACGCAGCAGGTCGCTCCCCAGTCCGGCGTGGCGGCTTCCTATGTCATTGCCCAGTCGGTTCGAATCGCTCGCGATTCGGTTGGCGGACAATCAATCCTTGAGGTTCCCAACGAAGACCTAACTCGCCTGCAAGCGGCCATCGCCCGTTCGCTGACCGACCGCGACGACCTCGAAGATCGATCGCACCTCGTAGCCGTCGGCATCGAGCGACGCGGTGACAATCTTACTGCCCACGCGAATGATGCAATTCCGTCGTTCGACCCGCTGGCGAATGTCAAGACCACGCAAATGATCATCGGCGGACGTCGAACGGTTTCGGTCTTCGGAGGTGAAGGACTATGAAGCGACTAACTTCAACAGCCCCGAAGGGGCGACAGCACTTAGCCTGGGGCGCAAGCCCCAGGAACGAAGAGCACACATCGTTACAAGCCCCAAAGGGGCGACAGATCGAGCGGCACCGATTAGGCCTCGACTGCTGTCGCCCCTTCGGGGCTATGTCCCATGCGTCATATCGAAACCTGGGGCTAACGCCCCAGGCTACACGCTGTCGCCCCAATCGGGGCTTTCGAAAACCAAGTCGCCGGAACCGAGGCGGCTATGTGATGGTGTTACTGGCGATGCTGTTGTTCGGCCTGTTCGCAATGGCGGCGCTCGTGATCGATCTGGGTTTTGCAAGGCTCACGCAACGGCAGATGCAGGTTGCGGCGGATTCGGCGGCGTTGGAGGGGTTGCGATACCGGGATGTTGTGCCACCAGGAGCTACAACAACAGACACTGAGTTGGCACGGCGCGAATACGTGCGTGGATGGGTGGCAAACGTTTTGACGACGATCTCGATCCATCCACCGATGAATACAGTTTTTTTAAAGCCGGACCGGCCTCAACTTCTGGTGTTGCTGGTGATGCATCGCTTTACGCTTCGCAACATAATGATCCCAGCCCACCGAACCTTACTATCGGCCCGACTTGTCAACGAATAATAACACCATTCCTAACGATAACCGTGGTGACATGGTTTCCGGCAGATTGATGCCGCCAACGAAAATTCAGCGTTCTTGCCGCCACCAGTGAATCCGCAAACAGACGAGTATGTCGATGGCGGCACAGGGGCGTATGTCCGGCGTAATTTCAGATTCCCATTCAAACTTCGACCACAATGCTTTCCTTGTTCGTCTGCGTCGAACTGGCGAAACACTACCGGATATTGTTGGTACATCCGGCCCGACCGTTCCCTACCTGTTCGGTCGAGGGTCAACGATGAATCGCGGTTTGGTCGGCACCGGAATGAGAGTAAGGGCAACGTCCATTGCAGTTTTACAGCCTGTCGTTTGCGTTGGAACCTCTTACCCTGTCGGAAGCATTGCCGGAATGAATGAGCATATCCCAGGCGTTCTTGGATTCGCTGTCGACTTAACCGAGTGGAGGAATGGAACGATCACCACGCTGCATGCCCACGCGGAGAAGACGATTGGTGAAGGTGTGAATACGAACAATCCCATTGTCAATTCAATCGCTCCTCCGCTACCTGCCAGCCCGGAAGAGTATGTTGCGATCTGATGGAGCAACCTTGATCTCGGTACGCGAGTTGTTGGGTTTGGTATCGTGCTTGTCGAAGTTGACAGCGTGACTAACACGGCATCCGTTATCAAGGCAACGTCCCAACTCGCCAGGAAAATGCGTCTGCTGTTCCCTGCTTTGGGCTTCCGCCAGACGATATCGATCTTGTTTTTCAGTGGCGATCAAATCACAGCGACGATCTCGCTCAAGCCCCCGTATCTGCGAGGTAAGTAGTCCATGAAGTCAGACGCTGCCATGACAAGCGAAGAACTCGTCGCTGACCCGTCGCAAAGCGACGACCGTGACGGCAACCTGGACGCGAGCCCAGGACGTGCTGTTCAAGCCCCGGCAGGGGCGACAGCACGTAGCCTGGCAAGCCCCGGAACGAAGAGCACACGTTGCAAAGCCCCGGGAAGGGGCGACAGATCGAGCGGCACCGATTAGGCCTCGACTGCTGTCAAGCCCCTCGGGGCTACGTCCCGCCATATCGAAACCTGGGGCAACGCCCCAGGCTACACGCTGTCGCCCCTCCGGGGCTACGTCCCATCGCCATAGCCGAAACCCGGCATTACGCCCCAGTCTCAGGCTGTCGCCCCTCCGGGGCTACGTCCCATTCGTCATATCGAAACCTGGGGCTAACGCCCCAGGCTACACGCTGTCGCCCGCTCGGGGCTACGTCCCATTCGCCACGTCGAATCCTGGGGCCAACGCCCCAGGCTACTCGCTGTTGCCCCTTCGGGGCTTCTGGCTCGATTTGTCGCATGCTCTGGGGCTGACGCCACAGGCTACATGCTGTCGCCGCTTTGGGGCTTTTCGATGTGGACGTGTGCGTCATGGGTTGCTGACGTCCTGCCACCGCATTGTGAGTTTCAACTTTTGTCACGACGGGAGCCAATCATGTCGATAACGGCTTCCGTATTGATTCACAGCACCGACGACAAAATGACGGACGAAGCTCGTTTGGCGTTTGATGCGCTGGACAACGCGCCGCGTTTTCGCGTGGTTAGGGAATCGCATCAGTTGTTTGAGTCGATGCGGAATCAGTTCGTTTCGCTGGTGCTTGTCGAGTTTACAGCAGATCCACGCGAGTTGATGGCGCTAGTCGGTCAGATTCGATCCAGCTCACCCAAGACGTCCGTTGCCGCCATCTTGCGACCGGAAGGTTTCCCAGAGAACGTCAACGAATCGGCGGTGCTGATCGAAGCAATGCGATCAGGCGCGTGTGACTTTCTGCGTCGACCGTTATCAACGACCGACTTGTCGCGTTTATTGACTCATTCCACAAAAGCTGGTCAGGATCAATCAGGGCACAGTTCTCGATCGCTCGGCCGAGTCGTATCCTTCATCAGCAACAAAGGTGGCGTCGGAAAATCGACGCTCTCGACGAACGCGGCCGTGGCGATCGCTCGGCGTGGCAAACAGAGCGTGTTGCTGATCGACGGCTCGATTCAAATGGGTGTCGCGGCGGCGTTGCTTGACTTGAGACCGACCGCAACGCTGACCGACTTGTCGCGCGAGGCCGATCGGCTCGACCCCACCATGATTCGCCAGACCACATCGGTCCACTCCAGCGGTTTGCATTTGCTGGCTGCTCCATCGGATGCGGTCGAAGCGATGGAGATCGATGATCTGCTGATGGCTCGCATCATCACGCTTGCCCGCCAGACCTATGACGTCGTCATCGTGGATACGTTTCCGATGTTCGATCGGGTGGTCATCGCGGCGTTGGATCTTAGCGATCGTGTTTACGTAGTGCTCGAGAACGTCATCCCGACGTTGCTGGGAGGCGTAAAGCTGCTAAGCGTGCTGGAACGGATCGGTTACCCGGCTGAGCGTCAATCGATCATTCTGAATCGGGAGCAACGCGTCACCGGCAGTCTGTCGGTTGACGATGTGGCCGACCGAATGAACCGTGACATTGATCATGTCTTGCCTTACGACAAGAAGGTGATGGCCGCAGCCAATTGCGGCGTACCGATCGCGATGTCGACGATTCGTTTCAGCGGTTTCAGTCGCGCGCTGGAAAGACTCGCTGACGATGTCGCGGGACTGGTCGACACATCGGCATCCAGAATCGAACAGCACGAGCCACCGTTGGCTGAAGTTCGCCAGGACGAGACTCCCGTGGAAACCCGCGAACATTAAAACCGTGTGAGCACACAATCCGATGAAGAACGACAGCAGCAACGCATCGCCCAATGCTCGAGAACTGTTTGCTCGCGCTAGTTTGCGTTTACCCGGCGAGCGTGTGCGGAGTGAGCCCTCTCGTCATGGCTCCAAGAGCTTTGTTGGCGGTGCGGTTGTTCCAAACAAGAGCAGCGCGTCGTTCGCATCGGTCAAGGCGACGATGCATACGCAACTGTTGGAAGATCTGGACCGCCGCGATCGAATCACCGCCAGCGAAGATGAACTGACGGAGCTGGTTCAGGATTATGTCGCCGACGCACTGGCCACCGGCGACTGGCCGCTTAATGACGCCGAACGCCAACAACTCGTCGACGACCTGATCGAGGAGACCATCGGCGTCGGGCCGCTCGCCCCGTTGTTGGCCGATCCCGCCGTCACGGACATTCTTGTCAATGGTCCGTACACCGTGTTCGTGGAACGATTCGGACAACTGGAGCCGACCGACGTTCGCTTTCGAGACGACGAACATCTTGTCCGCATCATCGGTCGAATCGCCGCGCGGGTGGGCAGACGCATCGACGAGAGTTCGCCGATGGTCGACGCTCGGTTACCCGATGGCAGTCGCGTCAACGCCACGCTTCCGCCGGTGACGATTGATGGACCGACGTTGTCGATTCGCCGCTTTGGTCGACGTCGGCTTCGCAGCGATGATTTGATGCGTTTGGGGATGTTTTCGCCAGCCATGTTGGAGTTCCTTCGTCTGGCGATTCGGGGTCGGATCAACATGATCGTCTCCGGCGGTACCGGCTCGGGAAAGTCAACGTTCTTAGGCGCGTTGGCCGAAGCGATCCCAGATTCCGAACGCGTCATCACGATTGAAGACGCCGCCGAACTGCAACTCGATCAGCGACACGTGGTGCGGATGGAAACTCGGCCGCCCAATATTGAAGGCGAAGGTCGGATTGTGGCTCGCGACTTGGTTGTCAACGCGCTGCGCATGCGTCCCGATCGAATCATCGTTGGCGAAGTCCGCTCCGGCGAAGCGCTGGACATGATGCAAGCGATGAATACCGGACACGACGGATCGTTGACAACCATCCACGCCAACTCGCCTCGCGATGCGATTTCCCGATTGGAAACGATGGTGCTGATGGCCGGTATCGATCTGCCCGCCCGCGCCATTCGTGAACAGGCCGTCTCCGCGATCGACATCATCATTCAGGTCAAGCGATACGAAGACGGCGTGCGACGAGTGCAATCGATTTCGGAATTGGTGGGAATGGAAGGGGAGACCGCACAGTTGCAGGAGATCTATCGATTTGCCGCGACTGGAAAGGCCAATCGCAAGATCACTGGTGAGTTCGTTTCGACAGGCGTCGTCCCTCGCGTCGCCGAGCGATTGCGCGAGAACCACGTTGATGTTCCGATGCACTTGTTCCAGCGATCCCAAGCCGCAATCCCCAGCGGTGAAGATGAACCGGACGGGCGGCGGACATGGTGATCGTTGGCGTCATTCTGTTGTGGACGTTTGTCGGATCGGTTGGAGTGATCGGTTATCAGATTTATCTCAACCGCCAGCGAACACTCGATCGATTCATCGAAGCCACTGAAGATGTTTCAGATGATCCCGGCGGAATTGCCAGCCGCTTGACCGGAACTCCCGCGAGCGCAGCGATGTCGACGCGTCGTTTGACGAGACGATGGATCTGGGTGCCATGGTTGCTCGGAGCCGCGGTGGCGACCAGCGTTTGGCTTCTGTTCCGTTGGCCGATCCAATATGTCCTGGCTATCGGTGTTGTCGCGGCCTTGTTGCTCAGCCAGTTAGAGAGTTTTCTTCATAGCCAGCATATCGCTCGCTTGGAACGTCAGCTTGCTGATGCGATTGACATCATGGTCGGGGCGGTCAGCGCCGGAGCCGCCGTAGGACCGGCGATTGACGCGGCCACGGCAGAAACCGATCGACCGCTGAAGCCCTATCTGCAAGAACTTTCCGGTCGCATTCGATTGGGGGACGACCCGGCTTCCGTGTTCCGATCGCTTGCCGACCGCGTGCCACTGGAAACCTTCCTTTTGTTCTCGTCGTCATTGGCGGTGCATTATGAAGTCGGCGGGCGACTGGCACCAACACTGGCAACCGTCGGTCGCACCATTCGCGATCGCATCGAAGTCACCCGAAGAATTCAATCGAACATTGCGCAATCGCAATTCAGCACCTTCGCGATTCTCGGTTTGATCTACTTGATTGCGGTGATTGTCTGGCGGAATGGTCCCGAACCTATGGAAGAGTTTGTCAGTTCGACGGTGGGAAGCTGGTTTGTCGCCGGTTCGATCGTCATGCAAGCTGTCGGCATTGCCTGGATGAATCTCATTTCGAAGCCGAGGTTCTAGGAGGGATTAGAATTGTCATTTGTTATATGTCATGTTTCATTTGTCATTTTGGTTGAAGTTGCAAGATGAACGCGGATGAAGTTGAAGAACGTTTGATCGATCTATGCTGAAGCTCGAGGAGCGGAAAGCACAGCCGATTTCTTGCACAAATTGAAAGTTTCGTTAAAGGAACTCAATGAAACAAGTGTCTGGCTTCGCATGGCCAGTCGTGCTGGACTAATGCCGTCGTATCGAATTAGTGATCTAATCGACGAAAACCAACAACTCTGCCGAATCATCAACGCGACGATCGCGACCACGAAGCGTACTCGAAACAACAAATGAATCATAACAAACAACAAATGAATCATAACAAACAACAAATGAATCATAACAAACAACAAATGAATCATAACAAACGACAAATGAAACATGACATATAACAAATGACAAATATCATCATTCCGCTCTTCCTCGTCATCGTTCTTATCGCCACCGCTTATCTCATTCGTGTCTTGCTACGACGCGAGCAGACACTTGCCCGGTGGGAGCGATCCATGGACATGGATGTTGCCCGAGCACTTGATTCATCGTCACCGCGAGGTTGGCTTTCCGGCTGGTTGTATCTTGCCGGATATCGAAGTCCGCTTGCCGCTGGCGGCTTTTTTGCTGCGACATTGCTTTGCACTATCGTTGGAATTGGATCAGCAACTTTGTTCGCCTTCTCTGGCTTGCAGCAAGTCATGGAACGCACGGTTGTTCTGGTTCCTGGCGGCGTTGGAGAAACGTTCTTGCCGGTGGTGTGGGTCGCACCATGGATCATCGCCATCCTACTGATCTGTCTGCCGTTAACCGTTGTTCGATCGGCTCGGCGAAAACGGGTCGCCATGATCGAGCAAGACCTACCGCTGGCCATGGAACTGATGGCGACACTGAGTGAAGCGGGGCTGAGCTTCGATTCCGCCCTGCTACGAATTCTGAAAACTCGTTTGGCGGGACGACCATTGGCCAACGAGTTGACGTTTTATCAATCCGATTTACTCGCTGGTCGACCGAGGATCGAGTCGCTGCGACGACTGAGTGGTCGCATTCGCATCAGCTCGGTGTCCATTCTGGTTTCGGCACTCGTTCAAGCCGAACAGATGGGCATGGGCATCTCGCGTGTGTTACGACAACAGGCGGACGATATTCGTGCGCGACGCCGCGAGCGAGCGATTGCGTTCGCCAACTCGCTTCCCGTCAAGCGATTGTTTCCTCTGGTCATCTGTTTCTTGCCCGGCCTGTTCGTATGGACTCTCGGGCCTGCATTCGTGCAGTTGTTCAAACTGACCGAGACATTCACGCGCGGAGGCGGGCTCTAAATGGCGACACTCTATGATGCGCAGAGCGGCGAAGTATTGCTCCATCACTTAGAGATTGCCGACACCTTTTGGACGCGTTTCAAAGGTTTGCAGCTTCGTAAGTCTTTGCCCTCGGGACATGGCTTGTTGATCAAACCGTGCTCATCGCTTCACACCTGTTTCATGCGATTCGCAATCGACGTCATCATGCTCGACGCGGATAAAGTTGTCGTTGGTATCAGAAAGAATCTTCGTCCCTGGCGAATGCTGATTTGCCATCGATCAACGACGCAAGTTGTGGAAGTCTGTGCCGGAACACTTAGACTTCGTGTTGGCATGCAGTTGAGTTGGTAACTGCGAGCCTTAGACCAACGACGGACTTTGCCTACCGACTCCACTGCAATCCGAACACGGCACCGTGAAACGAGATTTGTTCGGCCATTGCTTGCCGACCATTTTGTCGTGCGGATTGGGCGACGTTGTCCAAGAATAGACCTTGATATCCCATGCGAAGCGAAAGGCTTCGCGTGACGAAGTGATTCAGTGTCACGCTCAGCTCGCCAAGCCATGCGAATTCGTCGCTCCGGTTGCTGAACCGCGTTTCTGGATTTCCATCAATTGTCAACGCGGTATCGTAAGCCGCGCCGGTTTGCGTGACGCGATTGTTCATCAGTCCCAGCTTGCCGCCAAGTTGCAAGAACGTCGTTCCGCCACCCAGGTCCAAACCCACGCCGATTTGTGGTCCGAACGCACTGTTCTCCGCTTCGCCCTGCGCTGTCTCCGTGATCAACGGTCCAAATCCTGGATCCAAACGATAAGATTCAAGAAACGAGTCTTGATAGTTCAGATATCGCACTCCAATCAGCCAGTGCGCGTCGATCTCGGACGGACCGCTGATGAAGTTCCATTCGATGTTGTGCAACTGTGCTTCGTAATCAATGTCGGCGGCGAGATCGGGGAACGGTGCGACATTGCGAATTTGAGCGGATGAGTTCCAACCATCGGTGCCGAAGTAACTCAGTTCCGTACGAAAGGAATCGAGCAACAGCGTACCGATGCGCAAGCGAGGCGCTACGGGAAATCCATGCTCCAGGTCTTGAGCGACGGTGACGGTTCCGTTTCCAGGATCTAGGATCTCCGAACGGAATGCGCTGTCTGAGTGCGTCAAAAAGATCGCGTCGGCGGTCACGTTCACCCACGCGTTGTAATGTCCATGAATCAGAGGGGCGTCATTGTAATAGACGCGATCGTTGCTGAATTGTAATGACGCTTCGTCGTCGATAGGTTGACGATCAATGAGGCGATCCTCGCTGAAAGCATCATTGCAGCAAACGACAAGGAGAGCACTCGCGATACATAAAGTGAAATTCAGACGCATCAAGACCGCTCCAGGCGTTGAAGTGACAAACATGTGCGGTCCGACCATCAGGTTATTCGGCACGTAAGGTCTGCACAAAAAGAAAAACCAGAATCAATGCCAGCCTCGACCTAGATTACGCAGCTTCTCAAGCAGCGAAGCCGATTTGGAAACGCGTACCATCGCTGATTGAATGCATTTCTGACGAATTGGTTTACAGGCTCAGGAGGATCCTGCTCGAACGATGCGAGGCAAGATCGTCGTCATCGTCGTCGTTTGGGATAAGGACCAGTTCCTGTTGTGACCGACGATTCAAAAGATTGATGATCGTCAAGGCATCGATCGCGGATACAAGCCCGTCACCATTGACGTCGTTAGGCGCCGAATCATGCCAATACCCACCGGCTGAACTCGACCGGGATGCTCGGGTTCAAGTAATTAATGACCATCAGTGCATCGATCGCCGTAATGCGATTGTCGCCACTGACATCGGAACGCTGCATCAGCGTCAGTGGCGTACCAGGGATCACGACCGGTGGCAGGGTTGCACCGACAGTGATTCGCACCACCTGCGTGGACACGTTGTTGTCGCTGTCGGTGACGCTATATGTCAGCATGTCTTCACCGACAAAATCGGCGGCTGGTGCATAGATCAGTTGATTGTTCTCCGCTCGCACCGTCCCATTGACTGGCTGGACGGTCACCTGCAACTGCGAAAACGAGAGTGTTTCTTCGTTATCGAAATCGTTCACCAGCGGATTGAATGATGCTGACTCGTTTTGACGCACGAGAACAAAGTCGTCGACAGCGACCGGAGCTTCGCCCATGGCCGTACCCGCGACGTCAATGGTTACCAATGTTGGAATCGCGAAGATGCCGCGATCATCGGCGATGGTGTATGCAAATACATCAACCCCCGTGAAATCGGGTTCAGCCGAATAGACGAGAAAGCCCGTCACCGGATCGAACGTCACGGAACCTCCACCAGGTGGTTCGACGATTCGAAGCGATGAAAGATTTAGTGGTCGGCTATTGTTTTGATCATTGGCTAGCGCGTCGATAGCGATCGTTCGCCGCCCGGACAGGTTTACAAAGTCCTCTTGAAGGATCGGTGCCTCAGCCGCTTCGCCCGGCGGTAGAATGTCGTAGCCGATTAGATCCAACGCTCTCAAATCGACATTCGATATCGGTGAAATGGTTTGCATCGGCAGTGCGGGAGCCATCACGCCGATCGTCGACCCGAATAAGTCTTCCGCTTGCCAGTGGCTCGCCTGATACCCAAACGCGACACCGCTATCGATTAAACCGATGTCCTCGCCCAACTCCACCGGGTACTCAGGGGCGAGTGTGGTCCAGTCGTCATTTGTGATGAAATCCATCACCGCAGGTGTCGATGGGCGTAGCTCTCGCCGTACATTCTCGAATGCCGCGGCCGTTCGCGGGTTGCTTGCCCCCGGCAACGATCGGAAGCGGAAAAGGTCCAGCGTCGAGGGAGCAATCGCTGCTTCACCAACGCCCGCTCGGACGGCTTGGTCGATGCGATCGACCGCCGAGATGAATCCCAAGACGTGTCCGATTTCGTGAACCACCAACGACTCGAAGTCATACTGTCCCGGTGCGATTCCGTCCGATGCGTTGTAATCGAATCGATGCGGTTCGTTCGGCAAGGCGGCTTCGGGATTGAGCAGAATTTGTCCGTCGGCAATGCCCAGTGCGTCGTCGAACGATTCCGTATGCAACCCGAGCGCTTCAAGTTTGCTTTGGTCAGTCCGATACGGTCTTCAAAGCGAAGTGAGCCTGGATAGGCAAATTCGATCGATTCAGGTGAAGGGAGCGAGGCAAGGATCGAGTCGTCTTGCTCGATCAACCCATCGTTCTGCATCGCCGTGCGAATTTGCGAGTAGGGCAATTCGACTTCGACGGGACGGGCAAAACCGAGGACTTCGGGGGGAGGTCATCCAAAACGAGAAACCCATCTCCCACATCTTCAAACTGCATATCAATCTGAATCGTCACCGTGATGGGATCATTCAGCATCGCTTCCCATTGCGCTGCCGCTCGTTCGACGGCGGCCAATGCTCCAAACTGGCTTCGCAGATTCAAGCCTGGAACGATCTCGATGTTGAAACCGTCATTGCTGTCGACCGTCGGACGGGTGCCTCCGGCGGGCTCGATCAGTCGCGTACCAGCGATCGCCGCCGAGGGAACGGCACGCGAGTAATAGACCTGGTCGGAATCGATCTCGCTTGCAAAAGATTCCTCGCCGGCTGCGTTCAACGAGGGCAGGTCCGCCGCCAAGAGCTTACGGTCTGCGAGTCGTTCAATTCGAGGAAATCGGGCCTTTCGTCTTTCACGGCGGGGCATATGGGTGAAGTCCGGTTATGTGGAGTGCAACCGGTCCGACCAAGAACTTTACAAGAGCGTAATCTGGGCGACATGGGATGGCAATGCGTGTCGTAGCGAAAAATTGTATTGGATTGACTAAAGCGATGGTGCCGGTTTCGCCGATCGCCTTTAGTGTCCTTTGGTCGGACTCATCGTTTCGGCAAGGCCACCCGGCATCGCATGCCGGAGGTGGTTGCTGAGTTTGGTTTGTCTAACTGTGGGATTCTTCATGACGATAACAACGTGCATTGCCAACGTTCGCCGCACTGCCGTTGCGCTGCTTGCCGTGACGATCATCGCTTTGATGGCGTTGTCCGAGTCACAGGCTCAAGACACCTCGCCACAAATCGAGATTTCGCAATCCATTTCGGAACCGCCACCAACACGTCTGCCCCCAGCGAATGGGGATACTCAGGCTTCGATTCCTGGCTCGCGGTTACAAAACAACTTTCCTCCAGAATTGATTTTGCCGCCACCATCGCCGCAGGCCATTCAAACCGCGGAACGATTCATTCCAAAGGCGATTGATCCAGAGTTGCCGCTGCGCTTGGTCGTTGGTCGTCCCAAAGTTTTGCAGCTCGCGGAGACTCCAAAGCGGATCTACACCCCCGCTGATACGATCATCCGAACCGAGATCATCGACGAACAAAGCGGCAAAGAAGTCGCCATTACCGGCCTGCAGCCTGGCACGACAACACTGATCTTCTGGTTCGACGATCCTGATCGACCAAGCGGACAAAGCACCGTCGCATACGAGGTGCAAGTCTTTGCCGATCCGTTGTTGGCCAAGCCAACAAAAGATCTGCAGGTGGAGCTAAACCAGAAGTTCCCCAACAGCTACATCGAACTCGATGAGATCGCCGACCGCCTGATCGTGCGGGGGCAAGTGCCCGATGCGATCGAGATGTCGAACATTCTCAATGTACTCCTGGGCACGCGTCGCGTACGCGCCGCATCGGGTGCGTCGATCCAGACACAGGCGATGACGACCGTGACGGGGTTCAACTTTACCAGCCCCGCCGAACGACTGGAGGCTGAACGGATCGCCGCCTTCGAGGATCGACAGCTTGATGCGAGGGCGTTGGCCCAAGCCGGCATCATCAACCAGATGAAGATTGTCGGTGAGCAGCAGGTGATGCTGAAGGTCACGGTTGCGGAAGTCAACCGCAGCGCGGCGCGAAGTATTGGGTTGAATTTTGGTGTCGACAATGGCAATGGACTTACCGTCTTTCAATCGCTCACCGGAAACTTGGCGCAAACCGTCGGCGGAGGTGGCAATCAGGGCGGTGCCAATATTCTCGCCTCGCTCGACATGGGACAAGTCCGACTGGCTATCGAAGCACTTCGGCGAATGAACCTGTCTCGCACCCTTGCTGAGCCAAATCTCGTGGCAATGAACGGTCAGCCAGCAGATTTTCAAGCTGGCGGTCAGTTTCCGATCCCCATCATCAGCAGCGGTGGCGTGGGCAATAACTTGCAAGGTGTATCCTTTGTTCCCTTTGGAGTGCAATTGCAGTTCACGCCGTTCATCCAAGATCGCGACATCATTCGCTTGCAGATGAATGCCGAAGTCAGTACGCGCGACGAATCGCTTGGGACCAGCATCGGTGGCGGAGGTGGAGGAACACAGGTCTCGGGGCTTAACAGTCGAAACTTCTCAACCACGGTTCAACTGCGCAGCGGCCAAACGATCGCGGTCGCCGGACTGTTACAAACCAACTACGGGGCCAGCACGGATCGCGTTCCGTTTTGGGGTGATCTGCCCATCATAGGAGCAACCGGCGGAGTCAACCGCAGCAGCAGTGGTGAACAAGAATTGGTCATCTTAGTAACACCGCACCTTGTCGCTCCACTTGATGCATGCCATCCGCTTCCACTTCCAGGTGACGACGTTCACGAGCCTACGGATATCGAGTTCTTTATCGCCAATCGTTTGGAGAGTCGACGCTCACGAGATTACCGTGCTACCGTACGAACAGACTACGCACGGCAGAAGCGGGCCGAACATTGTTGCCCCGAGTTATATATGGTCGGCGCGGTGGGACCGACTGATCGCTGTTGCCCACGACCGGCTCCGGTTCCGCATGCCGCGATTGCGTCCAATCACCAACCTGCGTCGCCATTGGCCCCTTCGACCAATGGATCGATGGATCGCATTCACTTTCCCGATTCGATGGGGGAGGGCCGCGTGGAAGGTTCATCGGTCCCTCCCATGCTCCAGCGAGGTCCGAATGGTCAATAAGTTAAAAGCGATCAAACTGACCGCTGTCTTTTCAATGCTGCTTTCGCTGGCAAGTTTGGGATGTGCATCGCGATGCGGCATTCTGGGCGTGGACGCTTGCGCGGACATCCCGGCTGGGGCCGTCCCGGCACCGGTGGGTGCAAAAGTCTGCGCGTGGCAAACCGCCCAAGTGAGCAATGCCGTCGCCGATCAAACAATTTTGTACAACGCGGACTTCATCGGATTGAGCGACCAGCTTTCTCCCGCCGCGATTGAACGTCTCGCTCGCAACGCCGACAGTGGATTGGTCATCACAGTTCCATCGTTTGTGGAACCTTCGGGAGACGCCGCGTTGGACGCTGCTCGGGTGAACGCCGTCATGGTCCAGTTGGCTTCGCACGGCGTCACCGAACCAATCGTCGAGGTCGCCACTCCCGCCGCGCTTGGTCTACGCGGACCTCAAGCCGAACGTGTTGCCGGCGGATTCGCCAACACTCGCGGTTCGTCCGTTGGCACGGGAGCCCCGATTTCCCGACCATCGGGTCTGGGGGGGCAAGCGGCAGGTTTCGGCGGATTGCAAGGAGGCATTCTTTAATGTCGATCTGGTTTGTTCGTTCCCAAAAGTGCCGCATTGCGATCTTACTTGTATTCCTCCCACTTTGGCTTGGTTGCGGTAGTATTCAACCGAAACCGGACGTCGATTTTTGAAACCTCTCAAATCGTCACCATCGGCGGTAACCAAAGCGAAGCGTCAACCCGTTCTCAGCGAACGCGAGATATGTATGGAAACGGCGAGGACGGTTGCGGCTCAGGGCATGCCGAGGAAGCGATCAAGCTTTTCGAACGAGCTGAGGAACTCGATCCTTCGGCTTCTCAACTCGATTCATGTCTTGCTCCTTGTACGCACAGGTTGGCGATCACGAGGCCGCCATCGGACGCTACCGGCACCTCGTTCAGTCGACCCCGACGATGTTGAATTGTCCAACAACTACGCCTGGACGTTGATGGAATCGGGACGTCTGGATGAAGCAATGGCTGAAGCGATCCGGGGACTCAATAACGACGTCGACAACGTCCGTCTGCGAACAACCCTTGCCACAATCCACTATCGACGAGGTGACGGCACACAAGCACTTCATCATTTTGAACGAGCCCTTGGAACGACAGCGGCTCACTACAACCTCGCCATTCTCGACATCGATTCCGGAAACTTTGATTCCGCCAGGAATCATCTGCAGTTGGCCAACCATGATCCCAATCTGATCGCTTCCTCCAATAAACTCTTGGCCGCTCTCGATACGTCAATCAACGACCGATAGAACGACTTCAAGCCTCGTCGCGATTTATACCGTGCGTGGTCTGGAATGATGCTTTTGCATTAAAGGAAGCGAATCACCTCATTTTCGGCCACGTGACGTATAACACCTCTCTCGGTCGGCCTGCCACTCAAATGCGTAATCTGCTTTGAGAGTCTCAAGATCCACCGCAGACTTATCATCGTCGAGTGCAAGCTGGGTGGATGGACGCCACAGCGCAGTTGCAACACGCAGCGTCGGCGCGCTGCCGATGCGGTGTCGTATCTGGAAAAATTTCGCTGGTTTGATTGCTGTACACATTCCTCGTGAGGGCGACCTGGTGCTGGGGAACATCGTGGACGTCGTGGATTGCAACCGCCTGCTCAATCTGACGGCACCGTCAAAAATTGGTGAACGGGCTGAGCGAACGAGCGTCTACCGTTGAGACAACGTGATGGTTGAACCATTCTTGACGATCGTCATGAGCAAGGTTCGGAGCGTGTGATCAAACACTAATTCTCATTGCAAAGGCTGGCAAAAGCAGGGGCATGACAAGGACGAAACCGCCCCCAATCCATACTCGCCTTGCATAACAAACTTCCATTTTGCGAAGCAGGAGAACAATGCTAAACATTGAATCCGTATCAAGCATTCTGCTCAAGTTTCATGTCACGCGTTGAGTCAACGTTCAAATTCGCTATCCAGTGGTTCGGACTTGCATCGAACAACATCATGATCGACAGATTGTCGGTTGCCGCCAATCCCGCCAACAACAGTATGGCAACACGGGGTCAGGTGACGTCGGCTTTCACACGGCGAGAAGCAACGATTGCCTCATCCATCAGGGACGAAGAGGCTGCAATTGATCAAGGATTTTTCCATCAAAATTTAATAAATGTGCGATGTCACGCTCGTCATCATCGTTTTCTAACGGCGAAGCACTTGTGATGCTAACAAATATTTGCCTGTTCAGATAGTTAATCACCAACAACGCGTCGATCGGCGTGACTTGTCCGTCTTGGTTCACATCATAGACCGATCGAGTCTCACTCGACTCGTCAATCGATCTTTCGGGACGATTTATATGATTGATAATCATCAATGCATCAATCGGTGATACTTTCTGATCTCGATTGACGTCTTCACGGCTACGTTCATTGGCCGTCGACGTATTCGTAGGAGTCGTATCTTGCGGAATCAGTTGGCCCCATCTCAGGCTTGTGGTATCTGATACGACAGGTTGTTTCCAGACTTCGAGAACAAATCGGTAGCGTGCATCCGTGGGATGCGAAAAGACCGGCGAGTAGTGAAAGTCAGAATTCCGCGGAACAAGGTTGTCCCAAAGCGGGACGTAATACGCAAATTCTCCTTCAGGAATCGAGTCGTCGGTTCCACCAAACAGTTCGCCCTGATCACTCTCAAAACCGTGCATCCAAAGGCGAATACGTGAGCCGAGGGACGTCAATTCCTGGTCGATCATGCGGTAATCGCGGCCGGCGTTGCCACGGTGTTCGTTCGCATAAAAGAACACGGACACAGGATCATTGAAATTCAGTTGAAAGCTGACATTCCATTCCCCGTCGTCAGCCAGGAAAGGATCGCTGTCGTTGATGACGTCGATGAAAACGTTGTAACGAATCTCATAGTCCACGCCGATCATCTCAGTCAACAGCTCGGCAACGCCGCTGGTCACTTCCAGACTGAATGTTCTGTTTCCTGATTGAGTAATCCCGTCTTCGTTCGGGTCTTCGGCGAGACTATGAACGCCTGCAACGATCGGATAGAGGTAGCCTCCGTATTTCTGAACGTACAGATCGGCGCCACCGGAATCCCCACCGGCAAACGCGACCTCGGCTGCCGAGTCATACTGATAGATCAGATGTTGTCCGATGTAGGTGTCGCCTTTCACATTGAAGGTTTGATTCGGTGACGTGCGTCCTTCGACGTCGGTAAAACCAAATCGTCGTAGGCCATTGACTCCCATTTCATCGTTTCCATAGCCGACCACCAAGAGCTGTGTTCCACGACGGATGTCAATGGGAGCTTCATTGGGCAACATCGCACCAACGACACCGTCGAGATAAGCCTTTGAGGAAGCAAGGATCGGTTCGCGAAGCTTTAGCAGGGCAAAGTCTCGTCCGGCAAAAGCGGTCCTGCCCACGATCCGTTCAACTTCGTAGTTGTGCCTTGCGATTGCGAAAACGCCTGCCGTCGCTGGTGGGGTGAGTGTGAATGTTACATCGCGTGGGTTGACCAGCACACCAAACCGCTGTTCGACAACGTGAGCAGCGGTCAGCACATAGCGGTTACCGCCGCGAGCAAGCAAGGTTCCGCTGCCAAGTGTTGATCCCACCGTGATCTTGCCTGAGCTTTCCAGAACTCGTGTCGCGGTTGTCCAGTCGCCGTACTGCGCGATCAGTTGGTGCTCCGAAAGCGTATTGCCAACGACTCCGTACGTTCCTGAATGCTGATGGGTGCTATCGGAGACATTGGGTTGCGAATCATCGATCAGCTTGTCGAGAATAAACTCTTGCAAATCTACACCGACCGGCAGCACGATTTCCGCCTGAGCTCCCGATGGTGTTAAGTGAAGTCCATCGGATTGAGCAACGAAACTTGAAATCCCTTCCAATACGGTGTTGTCGCCGTCGGGCGTCGACAAAGTGAAGGTTCCCGCTTGTTCGCCGTGCGGAATGAACAGCTCGCCCAACAGTCCATCGGAGAACAGATGACTTTCAACTCGATGCCGAATGTCGTTGCCTTGCGAATCAAAGCGATCGTCCAGGCTGTCAACCATCAGGGTGTCATCTCCGGCTTGACCGTACAGGCCATCTCGACCCACTCCACCGCTGAGCGTGTCGTTTCCGGATCGCCCCAGAAACAAGTCGTGTGAAGTTGTGATTTTGTTTGCGCCGTTTTCTTTGTTCCAGAAAAAGATATCCGCCATGTGGTCGCCGTCAAAGTCGCCGCCGCCGATCAGATGAAGGTCTCGGCCGTTGATACCCGCAGGATCGATCAGAAAGCTGGAACTTTCAAAGCTTCCCGCTGAATCGATCCTTCCGTGCGGGGAAACGAAGCGATTGGCTCCGGTCATTGAATGCCAGAACAATAAGCCATCCTGACCATCGCCTCGAAAGTCTCCGATGGCTACCTGCTCGAACATTTGTCCATTGACTGCCGAGCGGGGAATTGGGTCACTCGTGACGCTCAATGTTTGCCCCAGCACATGGGTGCCCACGGCCATTCGATTCGCGCCAGACGTCGGATGCCAAAACAACACGTCATCCACTCCGTCCGCGTTGAAGTCCCCGCAGACCATCTGTTCGAACATTGGCAAGCCACCTTCGCCTGCGTTGATTGCAGAAGGCGGTACGGAATTGAACCAGTTATCGTATTGGTGCGTGCCGCCCTGCCAATGCATGACGATTCGATTTTCGCCGGTCAACGGATTCCAAAGCAACAACTCTTCCTTGCCGTCGTTTTCATTGACGAACTGACCTGCAATGACTTGCTGGTAGGCCTGGTGGTTGATTGCCGCAGGATGAATGGGTTGTGAGACGACTTCAAAGCGGAAGCTGTCGTCGACTCCATAGGATGTGGCAATTCGATTTTCACCGGTTTCCGGATTCCAAAACCAAATGTCGTCATGGCCATCGCCATCGAAGTCGACCGTGACCATTTTCGTAAACATATGACCGTTGATCGCCGACGGGACGATGGGATTGTCGGTTCCTGTGTGATCACCGATGCTCAGAAAGTTGAGTTGGTTGCCGTGGCGTCCATAGTCGCGAGCCAGCCGATTGTGACCGGAAGCTTGATCCCAGAAGAGAATGTCGTCGCGTCCGTCTCCGTCGAAGTCACCCACCACCATGGCATCGAACTCACTATTGACCGCTGCGTAGGCAACCGGTCGATCCATCTCTGTGAACGGCCAAACCAGAGCATCGTCTCCGCGTAGGTGATCGTCGCCATCTCCGCCACGTAGCACGTCATCCCCACCACGACCGGACAAGCGATCATCGCCGCCGTCGCCATGAAGAACGTCCGGCCCACCACCGCCAATCAATCGATCCCGCCCGTCCCCGCCGTGAATGGTCGCCGGGATGGCGGTGCGGTTGTCAATAAAGTCATCTCCATCAAGGCCGTGAATCACAATCCGCGAAACCTCTTCCGCGGATTCGAACAACAAGTGAGTATCGTCCAGCCGAGTGGTTTCTTGACCGTAGTGAATACGAGTGAAGCCGGAATACTGCGATACCTGAATCCAATCATCCTCGTTGCTGCCCTGAATCGAAAGCATTGAATCAACCAATTGAACATCGGCAGCCAACAGGCGACGATATTCCAACTGTTCGGCCCGCAGGATTGTGCGCGATCTCGCTTTCCGCCGGGCTCGCCGAGAGTTTTTTGAGCGGGAAGGTAGAATATTCAGAATGCGGTGAATCGCTGACATGGAAGAATCCTTCGTGTGAATCGCAGTCAAATGAACGCAATCGAAGCCTTCTCGGTCGAGAACGTCAGTCGCGACAGCGGGCTGCTGCATCGCTGCCCACTTGTAAATGAGGCGGGGCGTTACTGAGGTGACACGGGAATTTGGAAAAAAAGCAGAATTCCGCTGCATCAGGCTCGCCACGAAATAGCGGAGGCGAACGCCATTGGCAGAGTGGCTGGTTGACACGAATTCGCCAAAAAAACAGCGATTTCGCTGACGGCTGGTAAGCTACTGCTGCCTGAGCGCTTCGCGGACGAGGTTCAGCACGCGAATGACGGTGCGCTGGGTGCGGCCCGTTTGTTCGGCGATTTCTTCGATGGAGTATCCCTGCAATCGTAGCGTCACCATAGTGCGGCGGCGCTGGTCAAGCGGCTGCAGCAGGTGAGAAATCAGATCCGTCAGCATGACGGCTTCGTCGGGCAGTGGCTGGCGATCAAGGGCCTGCCATGTGGTGTCCGGGGAATCGTCGTCCGAGGATATTCGTACTTCGCGATCCACATTTCGCTTCGCCGCGCGAGCGGCATTGGCTCGCCGCGCACAAGCACGGACCGTCATCAGAACCAGCAGTGACCAGACTTCGTCCCAATTCTCGAAGTGAAACTCGCCAATCTTCTGCCGGCGGAAGAAACTTCGCCAAACCGACTGCATTACATCTTCGGCATCGCTAGTCGCCTGAATGCGTTGTTTCAGTCGCGTTGAGGCCAGTTGCACCAACCGCTCGGAAAACCGATTGAACACGTCGGCCGCGGCGCGCTCGTCTCCCTGACGCAAACGCGGAAACAAGGAACTCAGATTATCGGACATCGGCTGGAAGTTCTTTAACTGTGGATACGTGGAAATCCAATTCTGGTTATGATCAATCACGGAAACAACGGTCGTCAAGACAGACGTGCCGAAATAGGGAGGCTATTGTTGTGAGCGATTTTAATCCGTTCGTCGGCGTTTTTCACAGCCGTGATCAGGCTGGCGAGGCGATCATTGATGAATTCGAAGACGCATGGGAATCGGGGACTCATCCGCAGGTGAGCGACTACGCTTCCCGCGTTGACTTTGAAACACTGATCGAGCTGATTCATGTCGATCTCGAACGGCGCATTCGTGCGGACGTGCCCGGCGGCGTCGAAGTCTACTTTGAACAGTTCCCAGATGTCGCGTCGTCAAAGCACGCGGTCGAACTTATCGTGGAGGAATACCGACTGCAATCAAAGAAGAAGGATTCCGTTTCGGTGGCCGCATTCGTTGAGCGGTTTCCCGCACATCGAGACGAGCTTTCTTCGCGGTTGACGGAATCTGAATTATCGGTTGACGACACTCCCCAATACTTGGACACCGCAACGTTTCTGATGCCCTCGGAACAAACCGGCGGCTCCAACGACCCAGACGACAACGGTGAGAATCTTCCGCAGATTCCAGGCTATGAAACGCAGTGCCTGATCGCATCGGGAGGCATGGGGTCCGTCTTCAAGGCGCGCGACACCGAATTGAATCGCGACGTCGCCATCAAGTTGCCTCGGGATACTGTGTTTGTCGACAGCGAGGGACGCAATCGCTTTCTGCGGGAAGCTCGCGCGGCGGCTGGGCTGCGTCACCCAAACATTTGTCCGATCTATCAGATTGGCGAAGTGGACGGAAAGCCTTTCATCGTGCTGGGGTATGTGGCCGGCTGCACGTTGAAGGAATTCGCGCGAAAGGAAATGAACCCGCGCGACGCTGCTGGCATCGTGGCCACGTTGGCTCGCGCTGTCCAGTACGCACATCAACATCATGTGCTGCATCGCGACATCAAGCCGGCCAATGTTCTGATCGACGAAGATTCCGGCCAGCCCATTCTCACCGACTTCGGACTGGCCAAGCAATTGAACGATCTACGTTCGGATGCGACCCAAACCGGACAGATTATGGGCACGCCGGCATACATGGCACCGGAACAGGCGGCGGGCACGCCATCGGCGATCGGACCGGCGGCCGATGTCTACGCGCTGGGTGCTGTCCTGTTCGAACTATTGATCGGGCAGCCGCCACTGACGGGAAGTGTGGCGTCGATCTTGACGAAATTGCAGCAGGATTCGGTTTCATCACCCCGAAAACATCTGCCTGGACTGCATCGCGATTTGGAAACCATCTGTCTGAAGGCACTGGCTCATTTACCGGACGATCGTTACGAAAGTGCGACCGCACTGGCGGAAGATTTGGAACGTTTCGGTCGCGGAGAATCCATACTTGCCA
This sequence comes from Pirellulaceae bacterium, assembly GCA_041399105.1. Taxonomy (GTDB): domain Bacteria; phylum Planctomycetota; class Planctomycetia; order Pirellulales; family Pirellulaceae; genus Rosistilla. Next base: position 78,146 of record JAWKTL010000026.1, read on the forward strand.
AACCGGACGGGTTACCGAGGAAGATTCGCCGGATCGTACGGAAGCATCGGGCGACTTCACTGTTGCTGCTGTTGTTAATCGGCGGATCGATTGTCGCAACGGGAATCTTTCTTCGAACCAGTCGACTCACCGCCCGCACGACCGCTCTTCGTTCGCGAATCATTTCACAGACACTGGCGCTGGATTCGGCTAAGCCACAAGACGTTCCTGAAATCATTCGGCAGCTTGATTTCGACCTGCAACGTCTAGGGCAATTAGCGCAGACGGAAGCCGACGGTCGGTCTCGTGAAGTCAACGCAGCGCTGAGTCGGCTAATTTCCAATGAAGCTCGCAGCGCGACCCTTGCCGACAGCGACGTTCCACAATTGCAGAAATTGATTCAGTTGCTGCAGTTGCGAGGAGAAGCGGCATCGGCCGACCGTCTGGACCAACAATTGGAAAACGTCATTCGCGGCTGGGTGGAGATTTTTAACGGTGACAATGAAACCGATCTGAACGTTCAACGCGACTTAGTATCTACATCCGGTCAAGGCATCGCTGCGCCGGACGACCAGACCGCGTCAAACCCCATCATGCTGAATGCTGACGAATCACTCGTGCTGCTGCCGCCCGTCGCACCGGCCAATGTCCGCTTTGACATCACATTTGCGGCGGGCTGGAATTCGTCTCAGCCGCCCGGAATTGCCATCGGTGTGGTGGACGGGCATCGGACTCAGCCCAAATGCATGACATTCTCGCCGGACGGTCAGCGACTCGCCTCTTGCGACAGCGTGAGCACGCCCCGAATCTGGAATCTGGAAACACGGCAACTAGAACAAGTGATTCCCGTCGGATTGAAAGCTCACCTATTGGAATTCTCCACCGATGGCAAGCGACTTTTGATCAGCGGCGAATCTCCTGGCTACGTGCTGTGGGACATCGCCCAACAGAAATCCATTGACAGCGGCGAGCGGCATGCACCCGCGTCCTTCTCACCGGATCACACGCGGTTTGCGTTCGACACGTCTGATCGCCTTGTGACGGTCAAATCGATGGACGACGGGGCCACTCTGTCGCAGTTTCAATACACCGGTCACGCTCCCGTGGCGGAATTGATATTCAGCGCAACGAACACACTATTCGTACTCGACTGGAACGGACGCATCTCCGAATGGGATCTCAAGACCGCAACGGAATTGCGAATGTTATTCGAAGGCGATGGCACTGAGCCTACGTTTTGGCGGGATTCCGTTCGGCAGGGCAGCGAGTATTTTCCGCAGCAACAGCTTCTCGCGGCGGCATGGGACGACGGAACCGTTCGCGTGTGGTGGTCTGATGTGTCCAAACCACCGCTGGTGCTGAAGCATCGGGTCGCAGTGCGTGACTTTGATATCGATGCGGATGGTCGTCGGCTGCTGACAACCGCCAATAACAGTGTGGTTTACGTTTGGGACATCGAAACGGGTAAGCAGGTCCATCAAATGGCTCTCGACAATTTGGGTGCCGATCGTTTGGAGGTCCTACCGTCCGGAACGCAATTCGTCGCGTCGTCGTCAACAGGTGTTTCACTCTGGTCGACCGATGGCACACGACTGCGGCGATACTTCCAGCATTTGACAGGCAATCCATTTTTCGCCTGTCACTTTCCGACGTCTCGCGTGATCGCAGGCGGCAATAAAGGGCTTCTGCATGTCACGCACATGGACGGGAAAGGAGCCGAAGTGATGGGCGCGTGCGACTACGAATTGCGAATCAACGCCACCGGGGCAACCGACATGTTCGAAGCAAGTCTCCTTCGTGCTGAGACAACGGTGCATTCGGCACTCGTTCAGCTCAGTAGCGAACACCCACTTTCGCTGCGTCTGCAGAGGCTCGACGGACACGTTCAGGCGTGGATTGGTGATGTCGATGACAAACCGCTGCTCCGCTTTCAAGAAGTATTCTCCGCAGAATCCGATGCGTCCCGACGATTCGCCATTTTTCAACCGCCCGGCACGGGCGTGGAAAGTATTTCCGCATTGGAACGTCGACCATCCAAGGTCCCCGACGTCTGGCAATTTGCCAATAAGTACTACGCTCAGGGCAAGTACGACATAGCGCTAGATCAACTGACCGCCGCTCGAAATTCGTTCGGCACGTCCGTTGCGGATTCAGTCCACGAACGCAAACTGTGGCAGGAAGCGACTTACAAATCAGCGGTGTGTCTGTTGAATCTTCAGCGAGAAGCCGAGGCGGTGAGGCTTTTTAAAGAACTGAGCGCTGAACCCGGCGAACCCTGGCCAGCGTTTGCTGTCACGCGATTGCTTGCTCTCGCAATGCAGGCCGATGACGTGGATCAAGCCAATGAGCATTTGGATCGACTGCAAAAAGACGGCTGGGATTTCCGGCAACTTGTGGCGGCTGTGCCGGAAAGCGTTCGCGACGAACTCGCTGCTGCCGCCCATCGTCATTTTGAAACCGCCGCCAACTGGTTCAGCTTTGATCCTCAACGCGTCACGCAACTGCAGCGACGCATGCAGATTGATACCCTGACTGACGGACGCCCCAGCGACCTAACCATATTATTCTTGCTAAGAGCACTCCGAATCGAATCGCGAGACGAAGAGGCTCTCTCGTTGTGCCAACAGTACAGCCGCAACCCGGATCGATTGTCAGATTCCGACCTGATCGAAGATCTTGCATGGATTCTCAGGGAGAATGACGATCCTTCGTCGGCAGTTGAACTGTTGAACCGAATGGCGGATCTACACCCGAGCCGGAAACTCGGCTTCAGTATGGAACTTGCCCGGGCGGAAATTGCTGGCGGAAATCCCAAAGCCGCACTGAAGCGCTGTGACGAAGTCCTGGCAGAGATGCAACGACAGAGCGACTCGCTAACTCCCGAGCAGGTGGCGCAGTTACAACTGATTCGTGGATTTTTGTTATCGGATCTCGAACGTCTCGATGAAGCCAGCGACGCATGGAGAGCCGGCTTTAAGAATCTGTTTGACACGCCAACCGGCCAGCCCGATCTGACAAACGCTTCACGCTGGACGCTCTTTCTGCTGCTGGGATCACTTTCCGAAAAGCTCACTGCGGAAGACCTTGAGCCGCGTGTCGGCCCGATGCTCAGCCAGTTCACTGCCGGCACGTCGATCAGCAGTCTGGTGCAGACCGCACTGGCCGGTGACGCTTTTCTCAACCGCGCTAAACTGCTTTCGAATTCCTTGTTCGGGACCAAGACACCGGTTGCCGAGTCGAGTCGAAGTCGTCGTTTTGCAGAACAGATGATCGCCGCATGGCAGACGCAGCGTGGTCACGAACTGGCTCGACAAATCGCTTACTTGCAACTCAGGTTCCCCGACCTTATTCGCGACCCCGCTCTGTTAATGGCCTCTGAAATCGCCGGACGCATGGCTCGTCCCGAAGGTTTATCCACCGAAGAACAGGAACTGCTCTGGAAACTTGCTCACGACTTCTACGACGAGCTTCTGGTCCGCAAGTCGGAGACACTCCGCAGCGCTATGCCCGCCCTCGGCCTCGCATGGCAAACGACCCCGGCCAGCGCGGAAACTGCGCTTCGTCAACTGGAATCCCTGCCGGACATTCAATTTCCGCTGGCCTACTTCATGGGGCTACGCTGTCGATCAAACGGTAACACCGAGTCCGCACGACAATGTTTCTCGCTGGCGCAATGCTCCGAAGCCGAACGGATCGTTGAGCTGGCGGCAATCGAACTGAAGGGTCTGTAAGACAAGTAGCAATGAACCAGTGACTGAATACCCGCGGCATCCATAGCAAATCGATTCAACAATCGAGTACTGCCCAGGAGGACAGCTTCAAACGCAGGCGTCCACAGTCTCAGATGCTGCTGATGTCACGAAATCGACAACCATGTGTTCGCTTTGTGCTTCAAGGCGGCTTCGCAGCTAATGAACGGTTGCCAGATCGAATTCTGAAAAGTGCCGAAGCTTTGTAACGTTCCGCCGAAGTTCGAGTTATACAGGTAGGTGGAAGCTTTTCGCGGGAGCCGGAAACACAAGCGTCGCATCGGTTTGAAGTGAAAGCAAAACGTATTCCCAACGAACCACGTGAAGCCGGAGATCGAAACGAATTTGCCGTGAGTCCATTTCAACATTTTTCACAGGAGCTCTCGTCATGACAGTCGCTATCCCCGGGCTGCTGGGAGTGCTTGCTGCTCAGACGGCACAGGCAGACCAACAACAGGGCATTGACAAGTCGAAACTGCCCAAAGTTCGAGAGGAGACTTCCGTCGTGCCCACACGCCTGCTTGGTGACCTCATTACCGGGGGCGGCGTCATCGAGTATATCGTTGACAACAATAATCCTCGTTCCTGTAACGAGCACCAGTGATCTGCGTTATACAGAAAGGAGAGAGCGTTTTGCAGGAACCTGAGACACGAGCGTCGCTGATTGCCGGTTTGACCGACCCGGGTGCGGAGGAGGTGTGGGCGGAGTTTGTCCGACTCTACCGACCGCTGATCTATCGAGTGGCTCGCGCCCGAGGAATGCAGGATGCGGATGCCGAGGACGTGACTCAGGCGGTTTTGAGCCGGGTGCAGCGAGCGATAGGTTCCTTTGAAAGCAAAGGACCAGGCTCTTTCCGAAGCTGGCTTTATACCGTTACGCGAAACAGGGTCATTACCGAGTTAACTCGCGGGCCTTTTTCAGGCAACCGAGGGCCGGTGGCATCGGGCGACAGCCAAGCCGCCAAGGAATTGGAACAGTTCCCCGACGCGGTCGAAGAAACCAAGACCTTGTTCCGCTTGGAATACCGACGGATGCGATTCCAGCATGCGGCCGAAATCATTCGCGAGCAAGTCAGCGAATCGACCTGGCAATGCTTCTGGCTGACCGCCGCCGAGAACCGTCCGGTCAAAGAAGTCGCCCAGCAGGTTGGCAAGTCCGTTGGTGCGGTGCGAGTGGCCAGGTGCCGCGTGCTGGCGATGATTCGGGAAGAGGTTGCAAACAATCCACTGGAGGATGAAGAATGATTGCTCGTTTTCACTATGACGAGAAAATGCTTTCGCGATTGCTTCGCAATGAACTCGACGACCAAAGCGAAGAAGTTCAAAAACACGTCGAGACATGTGAACTCTGTCAGGACCAGCTTGAGGCCTTGTCGGCGGGCGAAATGACATGGGATGACGTTTGCGATCTGATGCGGCAAGATAATGGACCACATGACGACTTTGCGGACACTGAAACGACAATGGTGTCAAGGACCACATTTCTCGAAGACTCGGACGATCCCAACTCGTTGGGCCGATTCGGTCGTTACGAAATCCTGGAAATCTTGGGGCGTGGCGGAATGGGAATCGTCATGCGTGGAATCGACTCGGCGCTGGATCGTCACTGCGCGATCAAAGTCCTCGCTCCCGAATTGGCCAGCAACGCCGCCGCGCGAAAGCGTTTCTCGCGCGAAGCTCGTAGCGCCGCGGCGGTTGTGCATCCGCATGTGGTACCGATTCAAACGGTTGATCAGCACGATGGACTCCCCTACTTGGTGATGCCCGTCGTGGAGGGGCGTTCCCTGGCGCAGCGCGTCCAGCGCACCGGTCCGCTGGATGTGGTCGAAGTCGTTCGCATCGCCGCACAGATTGCCGATGGCCTTTCAGCGGCGCACTCGCAGGGACTCGTCCATCGTGACATCAAGCCAGCCAATGTTCTGCTCGACAACGGTGTCGAGCGTGTTCAGATAACGGACTTCGGCTTGGCGCGCGCTGTCGACGATGCCAGCATGACTCGCAGCGGTGTCATTGCCGGTACGCCACAGTACATGTCGCCGGAGCAAGCTCACGGAGATACGATCGATCATCGCAGCGATTTGTTCTCGCTTGGCAGCGTGATGTATTTCATGTTGACTGGCCGCTCGCCGTTCCGAGCGGAAACGTCGATGGGCGTACTGAATCGAATCTGCAATGACCAGCCTCGTTCGCTGCGGAGCATCAATGCCGACGTTCCGCCTTGGCTGGAGAAGATCATTACCCGGTTGCTCGAAAAATCTCCAGATGATCGCTTTCAATCCGCCGATGAACTTCAGAGTTTGCTGGTAAGCCATCTGACGCGGATGAACAATCCAAACTCCGGCGACCAGACTGTTGCCGTGAATGCGGACTCCGAAAGCGAACCGCACGTCGCCGCATCCGCAAGACCACCAAGTCGTGTCCACCGAGCCTTGATCGCGGCTGGGTTTGTCTTCGCTGCATTGGCTGGTGTTCTGATTTACTTACAGACGAACAAGGGCACACTGCGGATCGAATCGAACAGCGACGTCGACGTGCCGATCCGAATCATGAGCGGGGACAAGACGGTCGAGCAACTGACGGTCAGTAAAGCGGGAGCGACGACACGGCTGCAAGCAGGCAGGTACGTCATCGAGGTCGCCGACGATGACAGTCAGATGGAGGTGAAAGGCGACCAGTTCACGCTTCGTCGTGGCGAAGCCTTGATTGTTTCGATTTCGCCGGTCGCGGGACTCGGCGATGGACGACAAAAGATAAAGGGGCCAACGGACGGGGCGATGCCAGATGAACAACTGCAAGGCTCCTGGCGAGCGATTCCGAACAACGATGACACCGTATTGATCGAGTCGTTGACATTCTACCGCGATCGGGTCGGAGCGATGTCGAGTGAGGGTGCCATCGAAGGGATCGTGAGTCTGCCTGATATCGATGCGAAAGGAGCCATCGATTTCAGGTGGCCGGTACCGAATAAAAATCCGATGCCGATCTCGCGGGGACTCTACGAGTTTCGTGACGGTGCGTTGTGGCTGCGAATGTCCGCCGAAGGGAAACCAAGGCCAAAGGAACTGACGGCCGACCAACCGGGCACGACACTCGTAAAGTATGAGAGAGAATGGGCCAGATCCGATCTTCCAACCTTCGATCCGGCAAAGACCTTGGAGTTGCAGCGATGGGCGGGTAACCGTGAGGGTGCCGGTGTCGCGACAACATTCAATTTGTTTGTTCCTGGGCGGAGATCTTTGCTGGAATTTAAAGGTGTCCACGCCCCGATGGCTCCAGCGTACGAGCTATCGGACATTGTGGGCTTTGAAGATACCACGTTCACCGTCCAATTGTTTCTGCCAAATCTTTCACCGCGCGGGATGGAGTTTCTGGCCCGCAATAGCATCGCGATGGCTGCGTGGCCCAGCGAGTTCATGGCGGCAGGGGAGTCACGTCGCGTCGTTAAGGCATACTATCTTCCCGATTCGGCTGAAGACCTCAGAGCATCTTCGATTCAGTTTGCAATGCTCACGAACACGGTATCGCAAACGCAGTGGTTGCGTGATCTGGATGGTAAAGGCGACGTTTTGGGGGTGTATGAGTTGGCCCTTGGTCATCTCCCGAACATCGAATCTCAGGACCATCACGGTCCGAGTCCAGCCACCGTTTCCGACGATGTTCAACCGAGCGGCTCGTCCCCTCCAGCCGATATGAATTTTGACGCGTATGTTCTGGGCACCGGCAAGGTGGTGGACCTCGTCCCGCGAGAACAACGGCAACCCGCGGGTTCGCTCGATCCCGATGCACCGGAACGGGCTGTCGAACTATGGATTTCTGGACATGATGTGCCGCTCGTGCAGCGAGGTGACCAGGTTCGCCTTCTTTTTGAAGGCTGGCCATCCGCGGAACCTAACGACTTGTTTGCAGGCAAGGTGACGTCGATCGACTCGGCGGCCAACGACCAGGGCAAGTTTCGAATCCTCGTCAAGGCGGATGGCACGGATTCATGGCCGGATAAGCGTTATCTGCGTCCGGGCGTGAGTACAACCGGCTGGATCTTGGCTCGACACCGCTCGAATATCGAATCCAGGAGCGAGTCTGGTTCGCCAGCAGTTCCGGCTTCCGAGTCCGATACATCGGCGTTAACTTCCCTCAACGAAGGCAGTCAATCCAGCGAGGACAATGAAAACCGAGCGGCAAGCCGTGTGCAGATTTACTTTCGCCAACCGCGCCTCGTCAAACTTACCTTCGAGAATGACTCGGATCTGTCGGTTGTTGCCCCGGGACGGCTGAAGATTGAATCTGGCAAAGTCTACGGTCTGGTACTTTCCAATGTAGTCGCCCAGCCAAACGATCCCCTGCGAAATGATCCTTCATTGGGAGACCGATTCGATCTGTTGGCGGGTTGGATGGAAGTGGCCCCAGTGAACGATGAGATCGAGTCGTACCTTAAGAACGATGACGTCTTACTTGACTTTTCGGATGACGAGATCGCGGAGGTACAAGCACGGGGCGTATTGACAAAGGTCATCTATCTGACGCGGGCGGACGATTCCAAACCGCGTCGCCTCAAGATTCTGTCGCAAACGTTGTTCGAACATGGCGATGGAGACGCACCAATCCGCAAAGCAAGACTCGACGGAGATATCCTCGCCGTGGTGCGACTAGGGGAATCGGTCTATTACGACAACGGCTATGGTGCCAGATTGCGGCGTAAGAGAATTCTCGGGCTCGAGGAGAATTTGCCGCCGTTTGAAGAGGAAGCGCGACAATTGCATAACCTCCGAGTCGGAGGTAAACCGACGATAGAAGAAGGGAATGCGATCGTCGACCGATTACTTTCGAGATATCCAGAACACAAAGCAACGATTCACGGACAGGCGGCTCACCTTTTCGGCCAGAGCGGCATCAAAGAGTTTGGCGACGAAGTGCTTCGCCACGCTACGGAATCCCTCAGATCCGAAGATGATATCGTTGAACGTTCCCGAATGTTCATGTACCTCAGTAACGCTCACGAAGTTCAGGGCAGGCCGAGCGAGGCCAACTACTGGGCATTGCGAGGTCTCCTTGAACTTCAGCCATTTAATCTGCCACAAGTTGCCCCAGAGTTGCCGGTGATTGGGCGGTTCAATGATCTGGTGGCTCAGCCCGGCGACGGGACCGATGATGGCGCGAAACGGAAACTCTACCAACGGCTTTCGGCCGCTGAAAATCAGGCACGTGACGCAGCCAAGCAGGTTCGGGAACTCGTTCAGTTTCGCGACATCTACGTCGACATCTTGCTGAGACTCAGCAAGACAGAGGAAGCACGTTCGCAGTTACAGTCGCTTGAGCGAGAGCGAATCGGCAGCAGTTGGCTACAGGAATTCGTCGAGACGTTGTTCATACTTCTGAATCGAAGGACGACGCGGTTGTCGCAGTCATCAGAAATCCGACGATGCGGAAACCGTAGAATGTTGAGGTCACCCTTGCGTTGGCGACCATCGAAAATAACCGCTTCGTCGTGCCGGAGCGTCACGCCCGCCGGGAATACGGATGCGTCTAACCTGATGTCTACGCTCTCCAAGTTTCAACGATCATCATCGGGCTGACGTCGGTATCCGAAGCGTTCCCCTGGCGATTGACGGTCGAGCGACTGCAGCATTTAGCCTGATTGGGCCTGAGATTTGGCTCGAACATAAACGCAATCCGACGGCAGGCTGCACGTTGCCACCTGAAGATCGATATCGCCTTTTGCGGACTGGGTTCTGCCGACGCCAGAACATCTGACATTCGTATCGGCGGCGAGTTCAATCCCACCGATCCATCGCCAAGAGCCATTGAAACTGAACGCTTCCGATATCCCTCGGTTCGGGGCGGGGAACTCGTATCACCAGTTTTCGATCTTCTGGATGTCGCTTCAGAACTGAACCGGCTTGACGACCTTCGCGATGAAGTCGCTGCGATTTCCGTTGGCCAACAGGACGTCCACGAGCGATCGAAACTCGTTCTCTTGACATTGATTTATCTCGCACAGGATCGATCACAGGAGGTGGAAGAGCAGCGGACACGGTTGTATCAGCGACTTGTCAACGATTTTCAAAACCTTCATCGGACTACTCAGCGGAGTTGTTGTTGGTATACGACGCCATCGGCAGGAAGCGTCTGTTTGAAGTCGGTGGAAGCCTGCTGGGACTGTTTCAACAGAACTGCCGTCAGGCCCCAGGTGTGGATGAACCTTTGGGGAAGCCACTTGACCGCGCTTTCTTGCGGAATTCTTATCGTGAAAGCATCGACACGCAGCACGAATGCCCGGAGGCAAGTGCGTGACAGGCCGCAATCGAATTGGATTCCCGTAACGCGTACGATCGCAAGGACGCGAGGGCTTGGGTATCCGACGATGTCTTGGTCTCGCAAGCCGAATGGTGAGTTGCACCTGAACTCTGGTCACCATCGAGATTACTTATTCTTCGTCTCGCCATTGTCTGGCGACTACGAAGTGGTGGGCGACGTCGACTCGGGCGGACAGACGCAAATCATGGTGGGCGGACTGTTTGTGAGCCCCGGTGGAGGTGGCAAGTCCATTGAAGTTGGGAGGTTTCGGACCGAACAATTCACCCGGCCGGTCGATCCTCCCATCGCGACTCGCGATCCCTGGGTGCGATATCGCGCAGTCGTTCGCAATGGGCATTTGAGTGTGCTTCTTAATGAACGCTTGCTGTTTGAACGGAACTTCGGGGGCGAACGAAGATCCGTGGATCGCCGCAAGTGTCGGTTGATCACCAGGAAGTTTATGCACTGTTGCAAGCAGGAGGGGAGCCACAAGTTCCCGATGAGGTCAACCTCTGCATCGGAAGCGGCCTTCTGTCGAGTTGGTACACGTACTATCGGCCACCGAAGACGCTGGCAATCTGCAAAGTCGGCGGCAATGGGTGGTAAAAAGCGTGGTCAAACCGGACGGGGAGAAATTGTCGCGAATCGCTATCCCGTGCCGCGTGGTTCATGGTTGGAAAGTATCCTTGGTATCATCGACTGCTGGTCGAAGATGGGTCAATCGAATATGAGTTTTTCTATTCTGTGCGAGATTCATGTTCACCCACTTCGGATCGACTTGCGTTTGATTCGACCCGAGGGCGCTTCGGTTGCACTCGTACTGATGGTAGGTTTGACCGCACGGCCGTATCGCCGGATCATCTTGTGGTCCAGATAGTCATCAACGCGGTTCCAAGCCGCTCCCTGGTTCCGAAAATCCTGGAATCATCTGAAGATGTCAAGTTGTCAGGTCAAGAAGTCACCCTTTATACTCATAACGGGGCGACTTATCTTTCAGTACCCGCTGCCCGATTCCAACTTGAGAACCTTGGGTTTTTCCGTTACGCTGATCAGACGATGTCGGAAGGCACGGAGTCACTCTTGCAAGGGTGACTGGCCGAAATCGGTCGCGGCTCTTACCGAGCAAGAGTTTGCCGACTCGCGGTTGGTGTCGCTCGAAAAAAGAGGTCGCCACCCTTCAAGCCAAGTTTGACCATGACTTTGTCAGTAACGCAGCGGAGGATCGGTTCAAGCTGACCGGCCAACAACTCGATACCGGATTGTCGGTGGTCCCGACGGCGTTCATGTCGAATTGAACGGCGTCTCGGGGTGGACAGTCCTGCGTTGATGCCGCGGCCTGAATCTTGGGAGACTTCGACATTCGCGTCAGATTTGAACTGCGAGAGCTTGAAACCAGTTGGCGGGACGGCTTGGCGTTTCTCGAGGTGCGATTTGCCGATGAAGAAAACCACTGCTTCCGGTCGATGCGTGGATTCGATTCGAGCCCGGCGGTCTGCGCATCCCAGTGGATGTGGGGCCTGACGACGAGCGTCGACAGGTCGTTCAAGAACGAGTCGCCAATTGGGCTTCGGCGGGATGTTTTCGTATCACCCGCGTTGGCGATCAGTTGACGTCCCTCTTCGCGCCCGAAGGTTCCGACGTCTTTCGTGTTCTGACCCAAGAATCGATTGCCGCAGACATTCCCGTCGAAGACGTGCTACTGGAACTGGCGACGAGAGGATCGAATACCGCTTCTGTTGTTTGGAAGAACCTTTCGATACGCGCCGAAGGTCTGGAGTAACGTCACTTTTGAGTGCTGCCGCCGCGGCTAGCACGCGTACTTGATCATCAGGAATGGTCCGTGGACCGTACGCATCGGCTTGCCTATGATAAACTCTTGTAACCGATAAGAGATGACGAAGACTGGCCCAGCGAGGAAAGAATGATGGCCGCGACCACTCTCAGTTATTTGCTATCGTTACCCGTTTGAATCCGCTGTACGTTTGAGTCAGCCTCCACCTCCCGCGATGAGACTTGCCATAAGCCTCGACGGGACCTCTGATGACTTGTTCTTCGATGGCAAGATGAGGCAACCGGCTCGTTGGGAAGTGCCTGACGGTTTTGTCGTCGATCGTTCGCACTGTTTCTATCAGCCGCTCAACCCATGATGTCGGATCCGGTTGTCACTAGCGGTGGCGGCATGCTTGTCGGAAGGATTCAGTAGCTGCTGCGGAGTGTATGCTCGGGTCGATCGGCACCGGAGGTACCATCACCGATTCGCGGCGGCAGCACAACGAATGTCGATTTCAACGATGCCATGCGGACGGCATTGCGACGGCTGCTGATAGTGACGACGCGCAACGGCGTTGGGGCGAAGGCGTCACACTGCGAACGGACAAGGACAAGGTGGTCGAGCCGCAAAGAAGCTGCCCGTCCGGTGGATCAAAGGCTTTTGCGTCCAAGCCGCACAGCCTCGAATGATTCCGCATTTTGAACTTACGCCCAATGATGGCCCAGGACGCCACCTGCAGCTTCCCAAAAGGAGCCAACGCAAAACGCCCCGTTCATATTACTCGGACAGGCCGCAGATAAGGTTGGCGTCGCGACCGCAACAAGGTCAAGGCGCTGGAGGAGCCGATCGGGTCCGCGTGCTTGAACCGCTGATCCTGCATTATGGCAGCCGGTTTATCGAACATCGAAGAAGCCGCACACAAGTGGTTGGGAGTTGCAGTTTGGTTACTGGCTGAATGTTCTCGCTGATCAGCCCGGAATTAAACCGAGGTTTTAGCGGCGAAGGCCAGATGTTGTCACGCCTAGCCACGGGGCAGTGGCCTCGGGCGATGTCGGCGGTAACGGATTCGCTCATAATTGGCGTCGGACATAGACATCGCCGAAATCAGCCGCGTAGCCGAAGGGCGAAGTGGAAATCGAAGCCGCCCTGCCGTGCTGGAGCCCGCGGCTGCGGGCTTGACAGGTCTCCGCAAGCATCACCTGATTCTCCCTTTCATATGGACAAAGTGGAGGTGCAACAATAAATCGCTATCTCGTGGCCGCTGAAAACTGGTCGTCGACGGCGGAGATGCTGAAACTTTGAAGATACGTTTACGCCTGAAACTATCGATTGCCGGGCAATTGACGTTGAGCACTTCGTCCGTTCATAACCTGATGAGACGTTGCACGTGCCAGTGGTATTTAATTGTTACTTACGCTACGCGGCCCTGTAAACACATTCTGCGGCACGGATCGAAGGATGAAGAGGCCACATTTGTCAGTGCAATGATGGTCCCGGAGAAGACGCACAAACTGTCTGAAGACCTGAACGTCAGCGTTTCTGGAGCGGCTGCACAGCATGGGCACCGAAGGTCTTTGCGCGGCGGTTGCGGATTTCATGACGCCGACCGACGGCAAATTGTCGACCATGCGGGAACATGAAGCAGTTGCGAAAAGAAGAACGGGATGGATCACGTTACGAGGCGTTCCAATCGCGGAGATGATTCAGTTGAAGCTGGAGTCGATTGACCGGAAGAACTCGTCCAAGTACTGTCATCTGGACGTTGGCATACCGAAGTCGGCAAATCTGATTCCTCTGTCCACTGGCCGTACTTTTCGAAACATGGTCCGCCACGGAACCGACCGAACATGAGATGGCGGCCATCACCATTTTGCTCGATCGTCGCCCGGACTGGGCTCAGGCATGGCTGGAAAGGCAAATGGAGGCGGGGGACTGGGGCTGGAGTCTGATGTGGCCCAGCGTCAAACGACTGCTGGACGATGGCCTGTGCGTGGCTCCGGATACCGAAGGGTTCGCTCGCTTCATGCAATTCGTTCTGCCGGGGGCCGATCTTGCAAAACAACCAGAACTCGCCGATCACATCTGGCTGCAGTTTCGGCACAGCACCGGGTTTCTGCGCTGCGATGGCAAGCTCAGGAAACTCACCGATCCCGCGGATTGCCAACGATGGATGAGCGGCGCGGAGTGGTTGTGGCACAACGTGCATCACGGACGCGTTGCTCGTGATCGAGTGATCCAAGAAGCCCTCGCGGCCTACTGGCGAGACTTCAACAACGTGGAACGGTCCTCACTGTGCAAACTGCTGGAGGCGCTCGACTTGACGGATGAAGAATTCGTTCAATATCAGTCCGAATTTCACAAGCTTCTCGCACATGAATCACCGGCTGTCGTGACCTTCACGTTAAAGATCCTGAAGGCCAAAAGGAAGGCCAGCGGATTCGATGAGGAGGCGGTCCTTCAAGAATTGCCTTGCGTGTTTTCGATCGCGACGAAGACACAGCCGAAATCAGCGCTGGTGCTGCTGAAGTCTTTGGTCGGGAAAAAGACATCGCGGGTGGAATGCGGATGCCATCTCGCCGCCGAAGCGCTGCGTCACGCCGAGGTGGACGTCCAGGAAGCTGCGATAAAGCTGCTGGAAGAATGGTCGACGACATTTGTCCCGATCGAGGAACTGCGGCAATCGCTCAGCGAAGTATATCCCGTCATTCGATCTCGTGCCGAAGGTCTTTTGGCGGCGGCGGGGGCCGAAGTCAATGACGACGACGATCACTCGGAACAGGTCGACACGGACAAGATCGCTGCCGACCTGTTTCATGCTATCGAATTGTGTTCGCCAGACATGCGGCGTGCTTTGGCGCTGGACGAATCACTGATTGCCGCGACCACCGGCAAACTGCTTCCACCAGTGGACATTGATGCGCTACCGGTCGACCTTCGTCGCTTGGTTAGGGTTGTGCCGCTGGCATCCGTTCATGACCTAATCGATGCCGTGAGCGAACTTAGCGGAAATCTCCAATCACCGATGCAGATCGAACGCGTATTGGACGGGATTAGCCGTTTTGCTCACGACTACCCGGACGACTTCACTGAACGTGTGGCTCCGATTCTCGCTCGATTCGAGACGGACGAAGACCACATCGTTCCGTTTCAGGATGCCCTGTAT
>JAWKTL010000027.1:0-89657 GCA_041399105.1 Pirellulaceae bacterium
CTAGCCATTGGGACGACCGTGGCCGCCAGTCGCAAATGCATCGAGATCGCGCTACGGTATCACGATGTCTATGCCGCGGTCGGTATCCAGCCGACATATGTCGGCAAACCGGAAGCGGGTGACTGGAACGAGATTGTGGAGTTGGCCAAGCATCCGCGCGTCAAAGCGATTGGCGAAACGGGGCTTGATCTGTACTGGGACGACAACGCTCCGTTGGAGCAGCAGGAAGCAAGCTTCCGGCAGCATATTGAACTCTCGCGTTCGCTGGCGTTGCCGTTTATCGTTCACATGCGCAACTGTGACGCCGAAGTCTTGCGGATGTTACTGGAGGCGGGAAAGCAAGGTCCGGTTGATGGCGTGATGCATTCCTTCACTGGGGATTGGGAACTCGCCCGGCAATGCTTGGACCTGGGAATGGACATCAGCTTCGCCGGCATGGTAACGTTTAAGAAGAGCGGCGACCTGAGGGAGGTGGCCGCAAAAATTCCCGCCGATCGGATATTGATCGAAACCGACGCACCCTACCTGACCCCCGAACCGTTTCGCGGTAAGCGACCCTGCGAACCGCATCATGTATTGCATACGGCGACATGTTTGGCGGAAACACGAAAGATGACGCTAAGCCAGTTTGCCGAGCAAACCACGGAAAATGCGATCCGGCGATTCAAAATCGATGCGTGAGTTCGCACGCTTTTTTCGGAAGCGAGTAAACAATGTTGTCACTTCCTTCGTAGGACGAGGATGTTCCGCACTGGCCGACAGGATCTGAAATCATGCTTGAATTGATCAATGTTAAAAAAGAGTTCCCTCAGCCGGGCGGAGGCATCCTCTCGGTGCTGGACATTCCCAAGTTCACCATCGGAAAAGGGGAACAGGTGGCATTGATCGGTCGCAGCGGCGGGGGCAAGTCCACTTTGTTGCATACCATCGCGGGAATTACGAAAGTCGACGGCGGTCAAATCAAAGTCAACGGCTATGATATCGCGAGGCTCAGCGAAGCGGGACGCGATCGGTTTCGCGCCAATGCGATTGGCTATGTCTTTCAGACGTTCAATCTGCTCAATGGTTTCACGGCATTGGAAAACGTGCGATTGGGCATGACGTTCGGAGCGGGGAATCATGATCTCTCGCGAGCCAAGATGTTGCTCGAGCGGGTGGGGTTGGCGGATCGCATGCATTACAAACCGGGGCAGCTTTCCGTTGGCCAGCAGCAACGCGTGGCGATCGCGCGGGCGATGGCCGGTCGTCCGAAATTGTTGTTGGCCGATGAACCAACCGCCAACATCGATCCGGCCAACCAACAAATCATCATCGATCTGATCCGGCAAAATTGCCGCGACGAAGAGGTCGCTTTGTTGCTGGTCACGCACAGTATGGAAGTTGCTGAGCAGTTTGAACGCATCGTCAAATTCGAAGAACTCAATCAAGCTTCCCGTCTTCCCGAACCCACAATTTAATCCGTTATGAATTTGATCACGATTGCCTGGCGCAACGCGCAGCAACGCGGCCTTTCAACAGTGTTGACCACCATCAGTCTCGCGCTGGGGGTCGGATTGGTGGCCTTGGTGTTGTCGATCCATGGGATTGTTACCGATGCTTTTCAGCGCAATAAGACGGTGGGATACAACTTGGTCGTTGGGGCCAAGGGGAGTCCGCTGCAGTTGACGCTGAACACGGTCTTCTACTTGAGCCAGCCGGTTGAGAATCTCCCATACGATTACTTTCTCGAATTCTTCAATCAGGCCGAGCGCGAACGGCAATTGAATGCCTACGGCGGACGTTTGACGGAACCCAATCGCGATGGCAAGTATGCGGACTACTTTGATCTGGAGAGCGGCGGGCTCGTGATTCCCGTTTGCTTGGGAGACTATTTCGGCGAGTATCGCGTGGTCGGCACGACGCCCGCGTTCCTGAACGAGTTAAAGCACGGCCCCAGTGTCGACTTGCCTTACACGTTTCGCGAAGGCCGCAATTTTGAGACCTACAACGAAGAGAATACCTACTTCGAGGCGGTCCTCGGATCGCGGGTCGCCGCGACGATGAACATCGGTGTCGGCGACACCTTCAATCCCACCCATGGCGATCCCGAAGGGAAAGGGCATGATGCCGGATTCAAGGTTGTCGGCGTATTGGCACCGACGGGAACGACCAATGATCGCGCGACCTTCGTGAATATGGAAGGCTTTTACCTGATGGAAGGGCATGCCAAGCCGCCGGTGCTGGACGATGAAACCACGGAGGAAACGAGCGAAGTTGTCGAGGTTCAAGTTGCCGATGATGGAACGGAAAAGCCGCTGCCGCTGGATCAAAGGGAAGTCACCGCGATTTTGCTGCGTCCTTCCCAGATGATGTTTGGGATGCTGTTGCAGAACGAAATCAACGAAGGCTTGCAGGCCCAGGCGGCGACTCCGATCGGCGAGATCTCCAAATTGATGGATCAGTTTGTCAATCCGATCCGGTATGTGTTGTTGTTGATCACCGCGATCACTTGTTTGGTGGCGGCGGTCGGCATTCTGGTCAGCATCTACAACTCGATGAATGATCGTCGCCGCGATATCGCCGTCATGCGAGCACTGGGCGCTCAGCGAAGCACCGTCATGTGGGTAATCTTGTTGGAAAGCGGGATGATCGCTCTGCTGGGCGGGATTCTCGGTTGGGTGGTGGCGCACGGCGTCATCGGTCTGGCGAGCGGCACGATCGAGGACCGCACGGGCGTGCCGGTCAACTTCTTCAGTACAACGACGGCTGAGCTTTATATCTTGCCGTTCATTCTCGCCTTGGCCGCGATTGCCGGTTTCGTGCCGGCATTGGTTGCATACCGCACCGATGTCAGTCGTTCGCTGTCCGCTTAAGGCAACGAAGCCGCAAATGGTAGTGGATCTTGTTAGGCGAGCGGCAGATAAATGCATACCGTAGGATGGACTTCCAGTCTCACTTTTACCCACAATCAGGGTTGAAATCCACCACTGATTTATGACGTAACGAAGCGAAATACTGATTATTTGCTATTAAATAAGATCGCAATGCTAGCGCAAGATGTTGCGTGTCTAATGCGATGTAATCACTATATCTTGTGCTAGCATTTGCTGCATGGGAGTTCAAATTTTCCTTGTCATTGGATCGCTTTGGCAAACACGCATCGGATTTGCACCTTAGTTGGTCGTAGTTTTCACTCGATCAATCAAGGAGATTTCAATGTTACGTAGACCAGATTTTGACACCAACCAATGGGCTCAAGAGAACTTTGCAGACGCTTCGCTGGGCGACAAACGGCGATCCAAACGCTTGGTCGAAGTCGTTTCTCAAATTGTCGACATGCCCGCCGGGTCGATGCCCCAAATGTCGCCTCTGTGGAAAGATCTTAAGGCGACTTATCGCTTGCTCGATATGGATCAAGTCACGCTGCAAAGTGTGACCGGACCTCATCGAAAACGGATAGCCCAACGTGGCGGAACTCAACTGATCCTTTCTGATACTTGCCACATTGATTTTGGAGCAGGAAGGCAAGTGCGTGGAGCCGGTCCGGTGGGGCCCGGAAATAGTGTTGGCTTCTTGTTGCATTCCGCACTAGCTTATAACGCCAAGGACAAATCGATTCTAGGTGTAGCCGGACAGATCGCGCACACTCGAAAGAAAGACAAGAAAACCAAACCATCCAAAGAGTCCGAACGTGGCAAACAATGGTCCGAAAGTCGGCTTTGGACAGACCTCTTCACGCAGGTGGGGCCTTCGACCGATGAGGTTCACTACATTCATGTCTGCGATTCAGCCGCAGATAATTACGAATCTTTTTTTACGGCCATCGAAGAACTCGATAGTGATGTTGTCATTCGCTGTGGACGTGCTCACCGGAAAGTATTCGATTCGTCCGGGAAAAAGCGTTCAATTCGCGAGGTTTGTCGTAATGCAACGGTTTACGGCACGTATGAACTTTTTATTCCACAAGGCAATCAACGCAAGGCTCGGACTGCCAAAATTGAAGTTGCTTTCGAAAAGATTCGTTTGCCTCAAGCGCGGTACTGTAGCGAGAAGATCAAGCAGTCTGATTGCGATGGATTCGATCTAACAGTGATTGTTGCTCGCGAAGTTGATGCCCCCACGGGCGTCGAGCCGATCCAGTGGATCCTTTTGACAAGCCTACCAGTTGAAAGCTTCGCCGATGCCCTGGAGGTGATCGGTTATTACGAATCGAGATGGGCAATCGAGGAATGGCACAAAGCGATCAAGACGGGGTGTAAGCTTGAAGACCGTCAACATCGCGATATTGATCGGCTTCTACCGTTAACCGGAATTTGTTCCGTGGTGGCAGTGCTGTTGCTCCAGCTCCGGGAAGCTTCGCGTCGTGAGCCCAATCGTCCTGCAACGGAGCTTGTTCCATCGAGTTGGATTAACTTGTTAATGGTGTTCGGCAAACTCCGAAGGCGTCCCAAGACGAGTGAAGAGCTTTGGCGGGCGATCGCGCGTTTAGGCGGCTTTTTGGGTCGCCGCTATGACGGCAAACCTGGTTGGATTACGATTTGGCGAGGCTGGCAGCGTTTACATGAAATGCTCCGTGGTTATCAGTACGCTCAGCAACTCAAAAATTGTGGGTAAAAGTGAGACTTCCAGTCCGTCCTTTGGTAACCATTTACCTGCCGCTCGCCCAATGACCTCGACCGAGGTGCTGGCGACGCACTTAATAAAGCCTCATGCAGCATCGGGTTTGCGAAAGGGGACGACATCGACTCCCGCCGCCATGTCGGTCAAGCTTCCCAGTTCACGCCGCATTTGACGCATCTGAGTCGTGCTTTCATGAAGCCGCGTTTCTAGATCGCGTACCTGCTCTTGAGCTTGAGCGTTCGCGTCCAAACTCGATTCATACTCGGCTGTCAGACGCTTCATGTGTCCTCTGGATTCATGCAACGCATTGCGGAGGTCTTGAATCTGCAACTCCAACGTTTCACGTTCCTTCAGTTCCGCATTCAATCGCTGAACAACAACCAATTGCTTTTCCAGTTTCTCCGCCGTTCGCGAGTGCTCGTTCGAGACTTGCTCAAAAGCTTTCTTGGCACGCGACTGCTCGCGCTGAAGTTCGTCAATTGTATTTGCCTGCCCGCGAAGCTCTTGTTGCAAAGCCACTTGCTGTTGCTGCAGTTTTTCATTGAGCTGCATCATCCGGTCGCGATCGCTTTGCACCGAATCAAGCTCGTCCGTCTTGACACTGAACTCGACCTGCAACGCATCCAACCTGTCACGCAGCAGGTCGAAGTCCTCCAGTCGATTGTGCAGCATTTCGTTCTCCGCCAACAACGCCGTCCCGGCTTTGCGAAGCTTCGCGTTTTCATCCGTTCGGGCGTCAAATTTCTGCGTAACCGCTTCAAGCTGCTCCTTCACCTGACGCAATGTTCCCAGCTCGTCGGCGATCGCTCGGTTCTCCTTCCGTTGATTGGCCACCTGATCTTCAAGACTTGCGTTTTCATCGCGGAGACCGGCAAGTTCCGCCTTGATCGTCGCCAGCAGTTCCTCCGAACTGGCCAAGTCTCGTTGCAGCACCGACATCGCTTCGACTTTCTGTTGCAGATGGGAACATTCGCGTTCACGCTGAGCAACCGTCTGGGCCAGTTCCTCGCTGTGCAGCCGCTGGCTCGCCAATTCAGACGCCGCCGCATCGAGGTCCTTCTTCAAGTGTCCCAGCACTTCCAACTCGCTCGACAGCGCATCGTTCTTCTGCTGGCGAGCATCCAGCGATCGCTTCAGTTCCGCATTCAAGTCGGTCTGCTTCCTCAGGCTGACGGTAACCGCTTCCAGTTCATCCTTCACCCCGCTGAGTTCCTCGATCCGCTGCGTCAGTTCGGCGATCTGCTCCGTTCGCGTTTCCAGAGACGCCAGCAGCTTCCGATTCTCAATCCTTTCCCCGCCCAGCTGACGTGCGGCATCGTCCAGTTCGGTTCGTAGGTTGCTATCGGTCTCTTGTATCTTCGCTTCGAGTTCTTCGATCCGGCTCGCCAGCGACTCGTTTGTCGGTTGCAACGTCTGGATCGCTTCCTGCAATCGCTGGTTGTCCGAACGCAGCTCGGTGATCGTCTGCGATAACGCCGCATTCTCGTTTTGTTGGCTGGCAAGCTTTGCGTGGGTTGATTCCAACTGCGGAATCAAGGCTTCATGCTTCGCCCGCGATTCCTGGTTCTCAGTCTTCTGAATCTTTAACGCTTCATCGACCTGCTTTGCGCGACCGCCTTGGGCAATCAACTCCTGATTGACCAGTTCCAGTTCCTCCTCCAGTTTGCTGACCGCATCGTTGGCCCGATTCGACTCCTGCTTGGCCGCATCCAATGCCGCCTGCAAAGCCAGGTTCTGCTTTCGCTGGTCGCCAAGCTCTCCGCACGTGGAACTGAGTTGCTGTTCAAGATTCCCGATTGCTTCAAGATCGCCACGAAGCTGGGCGTTGTCGGCGTCGCGCTGTTGAATTGCGGTTTCCAATTCGCTTCGTTTCCGTTCCAATTCGGACAAGCGGGCGTTTGCGTCGTCGAACTGTTGCTGAAGGATCGTCTGATCGCCCAACTGATTCCGCAAGCTCTCAGTCGATTCCTGCAGCCGTCCAATCTCTTGACATTGCTGCTGAAACTGTTGCCGCATCTGCGCCACTTCGACATCGCTCTCCTGTTTCGCGGCGAGAGCGGCGTCCAATGCCGTTCTGGCTTCGGATACGGTCGATTCAGCCGACTGAAGCTGTTGCGATTGCTGCGTCAGCTCGAACTGCAAGCGTTCGGCGGTTGTCGACGCGGTCTGCAAGTCCGATCGAAGCGACTCCAGTTCTTCAGCGGTTGCGTCTCGTTCGGCTGCTGCTTGTGCAAGCTGTTGCTGCAAACTCGGTACGCTTTCGGCAACGCTCTGAAGTTCGACGATCCGCTGCTCACTCGCGGTCAACTCTCGGTGCAACTTCTGTTTCTCGTCGTCGATGCTCTGCACGCGTTGCTGCAAGTGATCACGCTGCGTCACCAAATGGCTGAGTTGTTCGCGTAGGCTACTCTGTTTTTGCTGATACTCGGCGAGGGCTTCCTCTAAGTTTTCAATCGTCCCGTTCTGACTGTTCAGGGCGCTACGCAGGTCGCACACGGTACCCTGTTCGGCTTCCAGGTCTTGGGACAGCGTTTCAATGGTGGCGCTTTGTCGCGTCAAGCTCGCCGTTAACTGCTCCGTCCTGCTCTCCTGTTCGGCGACCGATGCACGCAAATCGGCCAACTCACTTTGCAGCTTCGCGTTTTGATGAGCAGTCGATTCAAGCGACTCGGTCAGTTGTCGAATCTGTTGAGCATCCAATCGCGACTGATCCTCAAGCTCTTCGCGTGCTGTCGAAAGCTGCGCCAAGGTCGTCTGATATTCTTGTTCGCGTTGATCAAGATTCTGCTGCAATGCATCTCGCCGAGCGGCGGTGGATGCAAGATCGGTCGACTGGGATTCGTAGTCCCGCAGCAGCGCGGCAAGCTTTTGTTCCAACGCATCGAAGTCTTGCTCAAGCCGCTCATATTGATCGACGGCCCGATCGCGATCATCCAGCAAGGTGGGAATCTGCCGATTTTCAAGGCTCAACGCTTCGCACGACATTCGCTGCTCGCCAAGTTGCTCGCTGACGACATCGTACTCAGCTTGCAGCGTCTCCAAGTGCTTCTCGGTAACCTTCAGTTCTTCGCGCAGCGTGCTGACAAGATCGATCTGAGCCTGCTTCTGCTGGTCCAAGACTTCGCATTGTTTGGCGAGTCTACCGATCGCATCGTCAGCGTCGCATGATCGAGCATCCAGCTCGCGACTCGCGGCGTCCAAATGAAGACGCAATTGCTCTGCTTCTTTCCGCGCTGCGTGATGCCGCTCGGCAAGCGATTCCAATTGCTCTTGAAAGCCGGCCGTAACTTGTTCACGTTGGGCTCGTTCCAAATCACACGCCTGCTTCGCCTTGTAATGGTCAAAGCTGGCCTTTTCAAGCAGGCGGCGAAGCTGATCGGCCTCGTCCTGTAGGGTTTTCTTGCGCTGTGCCTCTTGAATCTTGGACTCGCGCTCGGCAACCAAATCGGTCAGCCTTTGATTTTCAACGTCGAACTCCTGGTTCGCCCGTATCAGTTCGTCGGTGTCAAGCTGGCTTTGATGCAGATCGTTTTCAGCAGTCTGCAATCGCTGAAGAAGGTTTTCGTTCTCGGTTGCCGCCTCCCGATGCTCCGCTTGAAGTTTGCGTAGCTCTTGGTCCAGTTCGTTTAGTTCCTGCGAGTCATCTCGGACGCCACGATATGACAGCAAATAACCAGCGGCGACGCCGACAAACAATACCGCGAAAAAGGCAGTCGTCATAGAACTTCTCCGAACCCATCAGCGGAGCCGAAGACCTAGCTTCAACTTCGCCAACGCATTGCTAGCAACAGGGAGTGCGATCACACATGTTGTATGGATTCGGCGGGTTGTCCGGCCATTCTTGATTGAAACAAAGAAAACAATTGCAACAATCAGATTCCGAGCAGTCGCTCGACCGCATTGCGATCATTGGCGACCGCTTCGATGCTTTGCTTGATAAGTTCCGGTTTCCGATGATCGATGTATTCCATATGCACCGATACCGGTATGCCTTCGATCGGCTGAGTACGTAAACTCTTGAAGAACGCCGCATCCACCAAGCCCGTTCCAAGCGGAACATTTTCAACTTTGCCGCCCCGCCACTGAAAGTCTTTGAAATAAAGGGCTCCCACATGCGGTTTCAAAATGCTCCAATGAACCGGCCACGTCGTCCCGGCTTCAACGGTCGCATGGCGGATGTCAAACGCGGCGGCCAAATGTTCCTTCGGCTGTGACTCGAGAAGCCGATGGAGATCCCACAACCCCGCACCGACATACCGCGTTCCCGCATGATTTTGATACAGGGCGGTCATTCCAAGTTCGCGGTTGAGCGAGACGAGCGTTTCGATCTGTTTCGTAAATTGGTCCAGTTGAGGCAGAATCGGCTGGTCGAGATCGTAACGGTAATACGCCATGCGATAATACCGAATACCAAGCTTCGCCGCCGTTCGCAGTGTCGTTTCGGCATCCGGCTGATCCGGGGAATTGATATCGCTTGCGAACAAGACGACCTTCTTTCCCTTCGCGGCGAGCGCATCGACCAGTCGCGGCAGCTCCGTCCGCACCGCGTCAGGTTCGACCTGCCCATCACGCCGAACCGTCGCCTCGATCCCATCCCATCGCTGTTGCACCAACAAGTCGGCGAGATCCTCGAACGAGAGCCATTGCAACGGTTTCGCAAAGACGCACAACGGGCCGAACGACGATTGAGCTCCGTCAGCGGCATGTGCAAGCCTCGATAACGCCACGCCGGCGGACCATGCTGAACCGCAAAGAATCTGACGACGACTGATCTTCATAACAAACAAACCTTTGCGATCATTTCTTTAACGTCAGCAAGTATTCGACCAAGTCGACAAGCTGATCTCCGGTCATCAACCGCTGCAGGTCTTGCGGCATCAGCGACTTCGGCTGCTTTTGCAGCAGGTCGACATCGTCCTGGGAGAAAGTCTTATCGATCCCTTCGGCCGTTCGTACCGTCACCGAGTCATCCGTCTGACTGACCAACAGCCCAGTCACCGCATTGCCATCGATCGATAGCAGAGAGTAGGTTTCGTAGTTATGACTGACGGCCAAACTAGGATCGAGAATCGAAACATACATCGCTTCCCGTGACAGCTTTTTACCGATCTCGGAAAGATCGGGACCGACCTCTTTTCCTTCGCCGTTGACCTTGTGACAGTTGATGCACGTCCCCTGCTTGCGAAATACCAACGATCCGGCCTCAACATTCCCTTTGCGTCGAACCAACTCGGGCAATGAAGGAAGGGGCTTGCTGTCAGCCGTCGCGGGCAATTCGAGGTACTTCGACGCTTCGGTCGCGATCATTTTAACGTCGCTGGACAACAACACATTCGCGGCGGCGAACTTCAAGTCATCCGCAAGCTTCCCGTCGGCCACTCGTTGCAGTAAGAACTGTTGTCCCTCCCGCGACCGTCCCAACGCTTTAACGACAGCGCTGCGGACGGCCGTTGCCCGATCGGACGCATCGATCAGTGACCCCAATTTGGCGACGGCATCCTTTCCCGCCGCATGTCCAATCAAAGTGATCGCCGCAACCGCACGATCGACATCTTCCGCGTTGACCTGATTTTGCAGCAACGCTTCATCATCGAACTTGAACAACAGTTCCGCCGCGCGGACGCCGCCGGTTTCGTTGGCATGCGCGATCGCATACTCAACAAGTTCGTCGGACATTTCCTTCAGCGAGAATCGTTCGATCAATTCGAAGTACTGCTCCGTTCCGGCTTTCGCAGCCAAGAACCGAAGCAACGCCCCCTTCGCCTTTTCCGACGATTGAATGTCGAAATCCTTCAATCGCAAGATCGTTTCGACGATCAACCGATCCTGAGGACGGAGCTTCGCCGGTTCATCGGCAATCAAGACCGACCCGAAGCAAAGCAGCAGGGTCGCCATCGTGGTTATTCGCTGGAACATAAATCAATGATGAACGCGTTTAAGGTTACTTGTCGCTAGTGACTTCAAGTGGATCTGGCGACTTGGTCGCACTCGGCATTACAAACCCAGCAACGACTTCAACGCCGCTTCCTTGGCTGGACCTTCATGAAAATCGAACGATCGCATGAAGCGAGCCTGGTCGGCTTCGGAGATATCGGGATTCTGCAACACCTTAACCATCAGTTCCGTCGCTCGCGGAGCGCGCACGCGCCACACGATGTCGCGTCCGGCGGGTGTGTTCCAATCGTCGCCGACGCGTTGCAACCAAGCATTCAGGCAAGCCTCAGGCTGCTTGTCCGATGCGATTCCGAGTGCTTCGAGGTACCAGCGATCTTTACCATCGTGTTGCATCGCCAACTGTGCCCACAATTCGGCACTCTTGTCGGTCGGCTTTTCTCGAAGCGCGATCGCCAACTCACGTCGCACCTGCGGCGACGCGTCGTTAACCAAAGGCGTCACGAACGTATCCAGCCCCAAATCGAGTTGTCTGGCTAAACGAACACCCACGATTCGAATGTTGGGGTCTGTATCGTGGATAGCTTCAGCGACGGTTTTTTCACCGCGTCCGTCGATCTTACCCAGCAACCACAGCGCGCGGGCTTGATGGATCGGATTCTCTGAAGCAGCCAATTTCAACAGTTCCGCTTCGGCCGCCCTTCCCATTGCATGAAGAGATCGCCAGGCCATGTAACGAACCGCGTAGTTCGGATTCTTCAACGCTTCGGTGGCTCCCTTCGCCGTCTCGAAATCGAACGTCGGCACCTTGTAAGCGCCGTCGTGATTGAACGGGACGATGCGGAACAATCGACCACGATCGAGGTCTCCCATGCCGTGACCTCCCACGCCGGGATCATACCAATCCGCGATGATCAATGATCCGTCGGGAGCGATTTTCACATCCGAGGGGCGGAACCACTGGTCCTGCGTTCCCACAAGGACATCTTGAATCTTGGCGGAATAGCCCGCACCATCCTTGTCCAACAGGTAAGCTCGGCAGACGTTCGGTCCCGCATCGCAATGCAGCAAATCACCTCGGAATTGGGAAAGCAGATCCCCCTCGTAAACAGTGATCCCAGTCGGAGAACCAGCACCGGTCTGAAGCAGATTCGGAACCACACCTGGATCATTCAGATGCCAGTGCTGTTCGGGAATGTTACGACTCATTCCCGTTCGCTCGGTTTTCCAACCGGCTCCCGTTTTCTCGTCTTTGTAACCGTAATTGCCATACTCCATGACATAGTTGATTCGCACACCCTTGTTGCCATCGTCGTCGTTGTCCGACTGCCAAATCGAACCGTATGAATCGACCGTCAGCATCCAGTTGTTGCGAAAGTTCCAACCCAACGTCTCGAAGTCGCTTCCGTCAAGGTTGCAACGAAACGCCATTCCCTCTTGATATGGTTGTCGTTTCGCGGCGACTTCGTTCCCAGCGGCGTCGACAATCGGATTGCCATCCTTGTCTTTGATTTGATTGCCGGAGTTACCAAAATTGAAGTAGAGCTTTCCGTCGGGACCAAAGATAAACGCATGGATTCCATGATCGTGCTGCGAACCGGAGATTCCGCTGAACAAGACCTCTTTGGAATCAGGCTGATCGTCGCCGTTGGAATCGGTAAACACGAAGACACGATCCCCCGCCGAAACGATCACCTTTTCCCCCAGCACACAAACGCCGTGCGGCGAGTCGATGTCGGTTCCCTGATAGAAGACCTTTTCCTTGTCGACAAGTCCGTCGCCATCGCTGTCTTCGAGGATCAGGATGCGATCACCTTCGGGTCGCTTTCCTTTATGCTTGCGGTAGTTCACGATTTCGCAAACCCAGACTCGCCCCCGATGATCGATATCAATATTCGAAGGGCTCAGCAATTGAGGCTCAGCGGCAAACAGACTTGCGGCCAAGTTCTCGCCCACCGTCAATCCGTCCAACGCCGCGCTGGCTTCACGCGACGCGGTCGATCCCGATGCGGACGAGGCGGGAGGCTGCTGATCGTACACCGCAAATTGAATCTTGGCGTCTTCACCGCAGCTGCCTTGATCGGAGCCTCCATTGTCGAGCCCTCCGCGGGCGACAAATCTTTGATAACCGGCCGGCAATTCAAAGTGAATGATCGACGGAGCGTGAGTGCCGATACCGTAGGAAACCTCTTTTCCAGCAATTCGTAACGCACCGCCGACAGCATTCTTGTTGACATGGACTTGACCGAAACCGGCCGACGCATCCTTCCATTTCAGATCGGTCAGCTTCATTTCCCCCGCCGTGCCGATCAGTCGTGGTTCAGCCCAGTCAGCCCAGTCGCAGCCAAATCCGTTTCCCGCATCGCTGACGACAAGATACAGATCCTTCGAATTACCAAGCTTCACGTCGATCTCGACCGAATGCCCGGGTGTCTGCTTTGTGATCGGACTGCTCAGAAACAACGGGTCCGCATCCGCTTTCTTAACCTTGGCCGTTGTTGGAATTGCACGTTTGATCTTACGTCCCGGCTTCTTTTGGCTCGCGTTGTTGGGCTTCGGCTCGTCCTGGTTTTCTTCCAACTGCTCCTGCGTCGGATTCCGCGTCGTCACGCCATTGGCCGGTACGTCTCCTTGGGCCGTCCAAACAATCGCATTGAGAACCACCTTGCGAAAATTCGGATCACCCCAGTTCCAATGAAAGTGCCCACCGGTGAAACCGAAGCCGCGACCACCCCCTTCGTTTTCCGAAGCCCATGCCATGTGCTGGATTTCGTTGTTCGCGATTGCTTTGCGAACGTGCGGGTTTCCACTATGCGGACCATCGGGACGACGCATCGTGTCTGCGGGAGGATGTGCCGACAGGATCGGCGTGACTCCTTTCATCCCTTCACGAAATCGCATGTGAAAGTACCATTCGTCATTGATCTCAAACGGCTCGACACCACGACTGATCGGATGCTCCGGAAGGCTCTCGTATTTCGCAACCCAGTGCGGATTGACCGACCAGTCCGCCTCGAAATAGCCGCCGATCCAATCCAGAAAGGCGTCGCCCGTCTTCCCAGCGAGAGTCTCGACACCGTAATGCAAACAAACCAGCCCGGTTCCATCGTTCATCAGCGGAGCCAATTCATCAATGTGCGGGTTGA
Source organism: Pirellulaceae bacterium (assembly GCA_041399105.1). Taxonomy (GTDB): domain Bacteria; phylum Planctomycetota; class Planctomycetia; order Pirellulales; family Pirellulaceae; genus Rosistilla. Next base: position 13,638 of record JAWKTL010000027.1, read on the forward strand.
GCAGATGCCTGCCTCCGCCGTCACAGTAAACAACAATGGTGTCGGCACCCTGCAACGCGCTCACACCCGCTTCGGGCCAGCCATCGCGGATCACTTCGACTTCAAAGTTCGGCATCGCCTCGGTCAATGAATTTGCCAACAGTCGGCACCCGGCATAATGTTCGTGCGAACCGTACCCATGGCTGGGACGGCCAGCGATGAAGACAACCTTCTTTTTCGAAGGCTCCTTCTGAGACAAGTCGCTTTGCTTCGACGGATCGCCCGCATTAAGTTGCTTGATGCGAACATTGCGGAACTGGACCTTCATCGGCGGACCGGCGTGCAACTGCAATGCGATCAGACCCGACGCACGTCGTTCCTGTTCGTCGTTGTCCGTGCAAACCGCCGTCAGGACGCCATTGATTTTGTGAGTGAACTGAAATCCATCGGCGGTCACCGAATATTGATTCCAATCTTCTTTGTTGATCTTGGATTGAATCTCCTTCGATTCGCCAACCGATCCGACGACGTTCACCTTGAACTTGCCATCGTTGCGTTCCAGGACGGTCTTCTGTCCGCGATTGGCTAAGATGCCACGAAACTTTTCGCCATACAGAATGCCCGAATAGGTATCCCCCGACTCGAAGTCGGCCTGATATCCACCGATCACCCACTTGTTCTTCTCGGGATCGACTTCAAAGCTGCGATACTGGACGCCCGAATTGCCACCGATCAACTTGTACTCGAATTGCAGTTCGAAATCGCTGAACTCGCCGCCACGATAAATCAGAAACGTATTTCCCTTTGTCGGGATTTCCGCTGTCGTTTGTCCGGTTATCAGGCCATCCTGAACGCTCCAAAAGTCAGGATTGCCATCCCAATTTTCGAGCGTCTTGCCATCGAACAACGAGACAAAGCCATCGTCGGACGCGGCGTTCTCTTGAGCGTGAATGGCCAATGGCGAGATCAGCGCACAGGCCAATGAGCAAATAAAACAGAATATTCGCATGTCGAGGGTTCTTCTAAGGGGTTAACGAACGGGTAGGGTACGCCGCAAAGGGCTGAACGCCGCCATAGAAAAGGCTGCGAAGGTCGTTGTGCATGCGCAAACGGTTGTGCCCATTGTAACCGCACATCAATCGCGGTTTCCAGATACAGTTCGCCTTCATCGGAAAATATCTTAGAGCGACCACGTCGCAAAGCCAACTGAAGAACTCAACGCGCAATAACGTCAAACGCGTTGATAACTGATGTAAAACGAACCAGCGACTTGCCCTACTTCGCCAACGATGCCCGTACCAAGCGGTTGTCGTTTCGAGCAAAGATGCTTTTCTCCGCGAACGCGGGATGCGACCAGCAAACACCATTGCGGCGGTTTAACTGAACGGTCGTCGTTTCAATCAATTGACCGCGGCTGAGCACATCGATCCCCTCTGGCGAGAGCTTGGCGATCATCAGTTCCCCTTGATCATTAAAGATCCATGTTCGATCCCCTTGCCGAACCATGTGCCCCATTCCCCAACGCAGCTTTGGCACGATGGTCAGATCCTCCCACACCCGTCGTCCCGTCGAAGCTTCCAAACAACGGAACTCGCCGTAGCTGTCGAATCCGTAAATATAGTCACCATCAACGATCGGAGTCCCGATCATTATGTGAATCCCAAACGGGCCGTCCGTCAGCAAGCCACCAGCGGTCTGCACCGAATCGACCGATGTATGCTGTTCATCCGGGCCGACCGCTCGCCAGATTTTTTGACTTGTCAACGCATCGGTCGGAGCCGTAACCATCAGCGAACCATCGTAGAAGCTCGATACGAACAGACGCTGTCGGTCATAAACCGGCGTCACGATTCCAATCGGCATTCGCGACGGAGGCATCGCGTGCGACCAATATCGATTCCCCGTCTTCGGGTTCAGTCCCGAAAGGCTCTCGCCGGTCCAACAAACAAGGACCGGTTGTTCCTTCTGTTGAATAACAATCGGCGACGCGTAGCCGGCTTTCTCGTCGAGCGAACGCCAAACCTCCGTTCCGTTCGCCGCATTTAAGGCAACCATGCACGCTTTATCGCCACCGCCGATCTGTTGAATCACGAGACCATCGAAAACCAACGGAGACGCAGCGATCCCCCAGATCGGCATCTCGATATTGAGTTCCCGCTGCAAATCACGCTCCCACAGAATCTTCCCCGTGGATGCGTCGAAGCAATGAAAATACCCCATCGCCCCCACTGCATACGCACGACCGGAATCGATCGTCACGCTGGCTCGCGGTCCAGCGGTGTAGCCGATGCTGTACGCCGCTTCATACACATGTTCCCAAATTTTTTGCCCAGTTCCTGAATCGACACACAGCACGCGTTCTGTTTGCTTGTTGCCATCGACTTGCCGATCCATCACATAGACACGTCCCTCGGCGACCGTCGGGCCGTTGTATCCCGGTCCGATCGGAATCGACCACTCAAGCGGAATCTGTCCATCCGGCAATTCGTCGACAATCCCCTCGGCATTCCATTGTCCATCCCGATTGGGACCTCGCCATTGCGGCCAGTCCTCGCCAATGCAGATGGTCGGAAAAAGCAGAAGCACAGCTAGAAGGTTCTTGAGCATTGCGAATCTCTCACTTGTATCAATGATTGATGCGTTGGATGTAATTTTACGCTAATGTTTTTCAGTTGATCTTGCGACATGGTCGAACGAGTCACGTTATACGTCGCGTGGCCGAAAATGAGGTGATTCGCTTCATTAAATGTAAAAGCATCATTCCAGACCACGCACGGTATAAAATGGTCTATCCGAGTAACGCACGCCGCATGAACGAACCCGATCGTCGGACATCTCAAGATGCTTCTTCGAGCGTTTCCCAGCGGGCGAAAGCTTCGGCGAGCTGCGAGTCCAAGTCCTTCAATTTCTTTTGAGCGTTAGCGATCTCCTCGCCAGGCCCTTGATAAAACTTGGGGTCAGCCATTTGCTGATGCAACGCGGCGATGTCCGATTCCAGCGAGCCAATCTTGTCCGGCAACGCTTCCAGCTCGCGCTGTTCTTTATAGCTTAGTTTCTGCTTGGTTGCGGTTGGTGCGGGGGACGTCTTCGGTTTCTCGGGCTTTGAAGCCGTCGACTCCTGGGGCGGCTTCAGCGGACCGCGTTGCATCAACCATTCATCATAGCCACCGACGTACTCCTTCACACCATCGGGTTCATAAACGATCGTGCTTGTCACTACATTGTTCAGGAAATCACGATCGTGGCTTACCAACAAGATCGTTCCATCGTAGGCCACCAAGCGGTCTTCCAGCATCTCCAGCGTTTCGGCGTCCAAATCGTTTGTCGGTTCGTCCAGAACAATCACATTGGCCGGATTCGCGAACAGTCGAGCCAGCAAGACGCGGTTGCGTTCGCCGCCGGACAGGAACTTCACCTGCGTCCGAGCACGCTCGGGGCTGAAAAGAAAATCCTGCAGGTACCCGATGATGTGCTTTTCTCGCCCATTGATGATGATCTGCGTATGCCCCAATCCAACGTTCTCTTGAATCGTTTCCTCTTCATTCAATTGATGGCGCAACTGATCGAAGTAAGCAATCTTCAGGTTCGTTCCGGTGCGCACGCTTCCCGACTGCGGTTCCAATTGACCAAGCAGGATTCTTAACAGAGTCGTTTTACCGACACCGTTTGGGCCGATGATGCCGATCTTGTCACCACGCATGATCGTCGTCGAAAAGTCCTCCAGAATCTTGCGGTCGGGGTAAGCAAAGGAAACGTTCTTCGCTTCGGCGACCAAATTGCCACTCCGCTCAGCCGTCTGAACCTGCATTTGCACCGTACCGGTCGCTTTGCGACGTTGCGAGCGTTGCTCGCGCAGCTGCTTGAGCGCCTTGACGCGTCCTTCGTTTCGTGTTCGGCGAGCCTTGATTCCCTGTCGAATCCAGGCTTCTTCGATCGCCAGTTTTTTGTCGAACAACGCCTCCTGCTTCTCTTGTGCGGCGAGCGCTTCCTCCTTGCGACGCAGGAACGTATCGTAGTCGCAAGACCAGTCGAACAACTGGCCACGATCGATCTCCAGGATTCGCGTTGCCAACTTACGCAGGAACATGCGATCGTGCGTGACAAAGATCAACGTCCCGGGCCATTTGCCAAGGAAGCCTTCGAGCCAGTCGATCGCTTCGATATCCAAGTGATTCGTCGGCTCGTCGAGCAACAACAGATCCGGTTTTGACACAATTGCCTTTGCCAGCAAAACGCGTCGCTTCATCCCCGACGATAAGGTGTCGAACATCGCATCGCCATCGAGATCCATCCGCGACAGCGTTTGTTCGACCAAATGTTCCGCTTCCCAAACCCTCTCCGCCGCCGTGTACTCATCCCCCAATCCTTGAGCGGTGATCTGCGAAATCGTCTCTTGCGTCCCCGTCGGAACATCTTGCTGAAGGTAAGCAACGCGAGTCCCCGCCGGCATCACAATCGAACCGTGATCGGGAACGACGTCGCCTCGCAGCATCTTCAATAGCGTGCTTTTTCCGGCTCCATTGCGCCCCAGCAGGCCAATCCTCCCCCCTGCTTCGATTTGACAATTGACGTCGTCGAGCAGACTGGGACCACGAAAACCGATCGTGATGTTTTGTAACGATATCAGAGCCATGAAACTTCAGCAGACCTCTAACAATGATGCGCGCATTTGGAACGGTCGATCAATAAACAACTCGACAGTCCCCGCCGAGAGTCTCGGTGGAAACACCGAGCTACGTCAAGCACGCCCGTTATTGATCGGCTAAGGCTAAGAGAGTTGATCCGGCGGGTTCTGTCAAGAATGTTGGAACGCTTATGAAAACGTAAAGTGTTCCAAGAAAAGAACGATCCACTGCGTTACTGCTTGTTCAACTGGCCGCGTCGTCAATTGATGCGAAGATGCAGTTCGTCGATCTACTCGTTCGACGGGTCGGCATCCGCCTGACCTCCGTCGTTACCCTCAGCGGTTGCCTCAGCCCTTTCTCCCTTTTTCTTGAACGGCAAAACCTCTTTAACACCTGAAACGACACCTTTGACGAGCCCCTTTCCAACATTCTTCGCGACCTCTTCGCTGTTCTTCTTGATCCCTTCACCAACCCCTTTCAGGTTGGTGGTGGATGCTTGTGCAACGACGTCGTCATCGCTGTGAAACAGTCTGTCTGGGCCAGCCGATCGAACGCTGACCGTTTCCGCAATGCCCCCCTGCGAATACGTTATTTCGATGCGCGTACTCCACGGGTCGATTTCGACAATATCATCGTCTTTGATGCGAACGTATACGCCGGTTTCAGTCGTTCGCTGATCTAACTCTGCAACGATGCGACGGACTTGAGCTTGCGCTTGCTCAATTTCACGGTGCAGAGTGGCATTCCCGCATCCGGAAGTGAACACAGCGAGAACACATACCAGAAACCTTCCCTGCAACGACTGATCGCTCATGATTTAGGATGCCTTTCGGTTCTAATGTCAGTGTCAATATATACTTCGCGTGGTCATAAATGAGGTGAATCGCTTCATTTAACGCGAAGGCATCATTTCGGACCACGCACGGTTTAAATGGCGGTGCATTGTGCGGTTTCTGATTTTGAATCGCGATGCGAGAAATGTCCGCAAAGACCTAGCTTAGCGGTTGGTGAAGCCGATGTCGAGCGGTCGGTCGTGCTTAAACGTTCACTTATCGCCCCGTGTCGAAAATCGCAACAATTAAAAAAAGGGCGAAATTGGTAGCGTGACCTATGCTGACCTCGCACCTGCAGGCACAAGTTTCAACAGGCAATCCCGATGATCGGTACCGCTTTAAGGTCGCGTTGGTGCGAAGCTTGTACGAAAAGCAGTGGCAGGCTGAGCAAGTGCGAAGGCTGTTTCGCTTTATCGACTGGAGTGATGGACCTGCCAGCGCTGGAGCTACGATTTAGAGGGAGACTGTAGGCAAATTGAAACGGAGAAGCAGATGCCGTACATAACTTCGATTGAAAGACTTGCCAAGAACGAAAGGCAAGGGCAAGATTGAGGCAAGGATTGAAGGCAAGATTCAATTACTGCAAGACTTGCTCGATTTTACCAGTGTTGCCGGATGCGGAATTGGAGGAAATGAGCGTTGAGCAGTTGGAGACCTGTACTCAGAACTTCGGCAACGTTAACTCGCGGTAAACATATTCGCCTGGGGTGCGTCATGGCACACAGACCCACCGGCATATCTAAGCTGTGCTACAATGCATGTTTTGGCCGCAAGCATCATTGAGCACCGGGTCTGAACGCATGACTGAATATGACGTTCCTTGGAAAGAAGTCTTGGATGCCTATCTGAACAGCTTCCTCGAATTATGCCTGCCGGATGTTCTGAAAAGTGCGGGGATCGATTGGAGCAGCCCGATTGAAAACCACGAACAGGAACTGCCGAAGCTGTTCCCCGGCAGTGAGGCTTCAGGACGCGTGGCGGACAAACTGTTTCGCGCCCAAGTTCAAGGATAGCGACCAGCCGACTTGGTTCTTGATCCACACCGAAGTCCAGGTGACCAGGCAAGCGGATTTTGCACGGCCATGTTCACCTGCTACTACCGAATTCTCGACCGGTTCCAGGAACCGGTTGTCTGCATCGACATCTTGGGCGACAGGTCAAGGTCTTGGCGACCAAACTCTTGGGACATCAATGTTTTACGGTGTCAACTTCGCTTCGTCTATCCTGTCGTGAAACTGCATGATTTCGCGTCAAGCCTTAGCTTGGAGAATTCTCCGAATCACCTTTGCCACGGTGATTTCTTCGCACCTGCAGAGCAAGCTTCAACAGGCAATCCCGATGATCGGTACCGCTGCGGGTCGCGTTGGTGCGAAGCTTGTACGGAAAGCAGTGGCAGGCTGAGCAAATGTGAAGAGCTGTTTCGCTTTTATCGACTGGGTGATGGACCTGCCATCGCCGCTGGAGTTACAATTTAGGGAGGCCTTGAAGCAAATTGAAACGGAGAAGTAGATGCGGTACATAACTTCGATTGAAAGACTTTGCACCAATTAAAAACGATTGGCAAGATTGAAGGCAAGATTACAATTACTGCGGGAACTTGCTCGGTTTTACCAGTGTTGCCCGGATGCGGAATTGGAGGAAATGAGCGTTGAGCAATTGGAGACCCTGTACTCAGAACTTCGGCAACGCGTTGGCTTTCGCGGTAAACATATTCGCCTGGGGGTGCGTCATGGCACGCAGACTCACCGGCATATGCTTCATTTTCAGCGAATCGTCTCCTGCTGACTTGCCCTTGGAACGAGAGCTTTTCGTTTACGTGCGATCCCCAAACACGTCGCCTCGCCGGTTGGCTTGTCAACGTGAAGGGGAAGATTGTTCCAGACTTTGCTTCCTGGCGGACAACTCAGCAGGGAGCCTCGTTTCTCACCGCGCGTTCAACGTCAAAAGCTTCACTCACGTCGTCCAAGCCAATATGTGGCGTGGCTATCTGTAGGGTGGCTGACGATACGCAGACCCACCGGCATTTCTAACTTTATGGTGCGTCATCGTTCCTTGACCCACCCCACGCGGTGTCGATTTTGCCGGTTATTCAATTGGCCCAGGGTCCCCGGATGCATCCTGTGTCGGGCTGGGAAATCGTTGTGTTTTTGCAACATTGAAAGCTGAGTGTTGCTTTGTGACAGCAGACGATGTTGCGTCGAATCGACACCACGAAGTTGGCCGAAAGTTGGCAAAAACGGCTAAGCACTTTCATAATAAGGAGTTAGGAACAGGTGGAAGCTCTTTCCCGGATGGCTGGCATCGAGCGTGCTTTTGTCATCCCGCGTCCCACACAGCAACGCAACACACCGGGAAAGAGGGAATAGACTCATGGCAAAGAAAATGACACGCAGTCGAAGCAACAGTTTGGACTTCATTGATGAAAGCGATGACTTCATCAACGACATCAACGTTGATGACAACGGCGACGAACTAGAGGATGGTGACGACAGCGGTGATTTGGATGCTGAACTGGACACCGATGCGATCGATGATCCGGTGCGGATGTATCTGATGCAAATGGGACAAATCCCATTGTTGACTCGCGACGAAGAGGTCAGCGCCGCAGTCGACATTGAAGCGACACGCGACAAATACCGACATCAGATGTTGGCGACGGACTTTGTTCTGCAAGGTGCGTGCAAGCTGTTGGAACAGGTTCGCGATGGTCAACTGCGTCTGGATCGCACGATCGAAGTCAGCGTGACGAATGCTGTCGGCAAGCGGAACATCATGCGACGCATCGGACCAAACGTGAAGACGATTCGCCATCTGTTGTCGCAGAATCGGTCCGACTACTACACGGCGATCGATCGTCGCAACGATGAAGCGGTACGACGCGCCGCGTGGGTTAAACTGGTTCGCCGTCGCAACAAGATTGTGCGTTTGGTTGAAGAAATGGACCTGCGTACCAATCGTCTGCAACCGCTGTTCGACAAACTGATCGACATCAATGCTCGCATGCAGGAGATTCGTGCTCAGTTGCAAGAACCGTCCGTTGAAGATGTTCCCGGCGTTCGCTCGCATGCTCAATTGCGAAAGGAACTGCATTACTTGATGCGGTTGACCTTTGAAAGTTCGGCAACGTTGAACCGTCGTATCGAGCAAACCGAACGCTTGCGAGAGCACTACGACGCGGCAAAACGCGTTTTGTCCGCAGGCAACCTTCGCCTTGTTGTTTCGATCGCCAAGAAGTATCGCAACCGTGGACTCAGCTTTCTGGATTTGATCCAGGAAGGAAACACTGGTTTGATGCGTGCCGTTGACAAGTTTGAACACGCTCGTGGTTACAAGTTCAGCACGTATGCGACATGGTGGATTCGGCAAGCGATCACGCGAGCCATCGCCGATCAAAGCCGAACGATTCGCGTTCCCGTTCACATGATCGATACGATGAACAAAGTGCGTCAGATCACTCGCGATCTGGTTCAAGAGTTCGGACGTGAACCATTGGCCGAAGAGATTGCCGATCGTGCCGGTCTGTCGCTCGACGATGCACGAGTAATCTTGAAGATGAGTCGCCAGCCCCTTTCGTTGGATCAGCCGTTGGGTGATCACGACGAAAGCGCGTTCGGCGAATTCTTGGAAGACTATCGTGACGATGATCCGTTGTTCGACACCAATCGTGATGCTTTGAAGCAGCAGATCGAACAGGCGATGGAGACTTTGAATTACCGAGAACGCGAAATCTTGCGATTGCGTTACGGCTTGGCCGATGGATACACGTACACCTTGGAAGAGGTGGGAAAGATCTTTCAGGTAACACGTGAACGCGTGCGACAGATCGAAAGCAAAGCGGTTCGCAAACTGCAACAACCTTACCGATCCAGTTCGCTGATCAGCTTTGTCGAAGGAATCGATCCGATCTTGGTCGAGCAATCCGCTTCCAAATAATCGCTCTGGAGCGGCGAAGATCATTCGATGCGTGCGGAAATCGCATGTTTGCTATCGCGAATGATCGATTCAATTAGTCGATTGCTTGCAAACCGGACAGTTTCGCTTTCATCGAGTCAAAGCGACCCTGTCGCAAGATAAACGCGGAACCGTGGGGCAAGGTAACATCACACACGTTTATCATTGATATAAGTTGGCGATTTTGCTACGTTGCGGAAAAGGAGTAGGCATGGGAATGGATGTTGCTTCACAGAAGCCGACAATCCGCCGCCGATGAATTCGCAATTTGCAAGAGGTCCAATTGATGAAAACGACTCGATTTCGCATTGTCTTCGGGCTGATCGCCGCGTTGGCAATTTCGACATTGCAACAGCAAACAACGATGGCGGTCGAATCGGTCGCTCGCGACTTTCAAGTTCGTCCGTTGGAACGTATCCCTCCCGGAACCCCGATAGTTGCTGAAGGGGCTCCCGGATGGTCCGACTTGATTTTGTTTGTGAAAGGTTCGCTCGGACGTGGCGATGTCGATGCGGCTTCGAGTACGGTGCAGCGTTACGCGTCGCTGTTCAATCTTGCCTATATGGCGAACGTCGAAAAGAACGCCGACGGCAAATACAGCTTGGACAAAATCGGCGTTGGCTTCACAACGAAGATCGATGGCCAAGACGTCGTCATCTCCAGCAGCACGCACAAACAACTGGGTGCCGATTTGGGAATGATCGGCGGCGCTGTCTTCTCGGCCAACGAAGCGGCATTAAACGAGATCGTTCAAGTCGCGCGTTATCGTGACGGCGCGATCTTCGATGCGCCAACGATCATGCTGCGCGACGGGAAACACAAGAAGGTGATCGTTCGATTCTTTGTCTGGGTTTCGCCGCAGGGGACCGTCGGTACGGTTTGTTGGGTTCTGGAAGGCTACGGCAGCGACCGGTATCAGGCACCCTTCAGCGAAGTCGTGCTTCTGCGTCCGCGACTGATCGAAGATCGCGTCATGCACGTCGATGGCAATCGTTTCACCTTCGGCATACCGTCGGAAGATGCTTTTGCCGTCGTTTCGCTGCCCCCCGGTCGCGAATATCAAATCGAAGACGAATTGAGCGAACTGATTTCACATAAACGATACGACGCGCAATCGTTCTTTAACACGATCCGCAAGCTCTCCGAAACGTTGGCGGCCAATTAAGAAGCGTCGATGCCATGGCGGAGCAGTTTGACGCATCCATGTCGAAAACCCCGGATTTGTCCTCCAATGCGAAGGCGTTTCGGATCGGTCGTTTCAAGAGCAACGATATCGTTCTGGATCGCGAAACGATCGACGGACATCACGCATTGCTGATTCTCGACGGGGATCGCATCATCATCGAAGATCTTGAATCGGCATCGGGAACGGCGGTCGGAACGCCAACCAATCGCATTCAGCGAGCCGAAGTCACGGAAAACGATCGGCTCTTCTTCGGATCGTTCAGCATCATCGCGACACATCTGATCACGATGACGAAGAAACGGGACAATCCAACCGATTCCGCCACATCTGAAAAACCGACGGCTTCGTTGGCGACCAAACCACCGACATCGATGCCCACGGTTCCCATTATTCTTGGCGCTGCCTGTCTGCTTGTATTGGTCGCGGTAATCGCACTCATGATGTCTTGGCGAGGCGACGCCCGCAAGGGAGTTCTCACCGTTGATCGCTTCGAAAGCTCGGCTGCTTCCGAATCGATTCCCGATGACGAAAGAGATTCTTCACGGGCTGCGAAGCTGCTGGCACCACAGGGAGAATCTGAACTCGCCGGTCCCACCGCGATCACCGAAGCAGCCGACGCGTTGTTCCTGTTGTTGTCGATTGATGCTTCGAGCGAAACATCGTTGCAAATCGGGACTGCTTGGCTTGCCGCTCCAGATCGTTTGCTCACGCTTGCGTCTCTCGTTTCGGACAATCGCGACAAGAACGCCAATCAACCGAAGCGTTATCAAGTGGTGCAATCCTCGACAGGTAAACGCTTCGACGTGACGAAGGTGTCCGTTTCGCCGAGGCTATCCGAACTCGAAAGCCGCTACGACGCTGGGCGCAAGAAGTTTGAAGACTTACAAAGTCAGATCGATGCGTTAACCGACGAGGCTGACGTTGACGAGCGTTTGCAAACTTTGAAACAGGAACAGCAGGCGGTCCTCACAGCGGGATTGCAGCTCAAGGCGCAGCGAGCCGGCATCAACATGGCCGCGCTGACACTGGGGAAACCGATTGACGATGCCGATCCGACTCCGACCGATCGCGCCGCATCATTCACCAGCGGAAAAGTGCTGCACATGCATTGCTGCCGTTGCCCGGGGGAGAATGTGCCATACGACGATGCGCTGTTGGCCGAACCGTTCGGTATCGCCGTCCGTGTTGAGGAGCGGATCACGGCCGGACCAAGCGATTCCCCGATTCGCCTAGTGATGCGAATGAAAGCCCTTTCGCAACCGCTGAATTTGTTGGGAAGCCCAATTCTGAACCAGCAAGGTGTCGCGGTCGCAATGTTTTCCGATTCACTGGGCGAACGACCATCGTCAAGCGACCCCGAAAAGGGGGAACTCGTTTTCGAAGCGATCTCACTCTTTGACGACGGTCTCCTCATCAACCAGTGAAATCACGGTGTCTCCCTTCTTCGGCAGCACCGGTTTGTCGTCGGTGTTGACGTACAACAAGCCGTTGGCGTCGATCATGAACAGCACGATCGTTTGATCACCGTAGGTTGCTTTCAGACTTTCCAGCGAAAACGTATCGGTCAGCTTGTTCGATTTAAAAACCGCCCCGGCATCGACGCGTTCCTGAATCTTGATGCTCGTTAAATCGGCGGCGAACAAACTGCGTCCGCGAAGGTGGCTGGACAGCGTTCTCGGCGAATTCTGTTTGCCACCGCGAAACGAAAGTTGAAAGGTGTTCTCGCGACCGAAGACTCCTCGGAACTGCTGCACCGCCAATGCATTGACTTCATCGTTGGGTGTCATCGCTAGCAGTCGCCCGATTCCGGAAAAGTCGAGGTTCTCCATCGCGTGCTCGCTGACGATGTTGACGCATTCGGCCTGCAAGCCATCAACCCGCGCCATGCTAACCTTGCTGTAGTTCGTGTCACACAGCAGAACCTTAACGTTTTTCGTTTGCAATGTCTTCGCCAGGGCTCGAATCCACGGATCCGCTCCCAGGAAGAGCAGTCCTTGCGGCGTCGGTTCGGCGATTTTGAGCAGACGCGCAAGTGGAGCGGCCGAGAGACCGTAGATGAAGACCGTCCCAACAATCACCAAGAACGTGACCGAATCGAGCGACGCGGCACCTTGTGAAAGCGTCTCGGACGGCTCAACGCTCAGCGATAACCGAAGCGCGAAGATACTGGCGACCGCCGCCGCGACGATCCCTCGCGGAGCGACAAACGCGATGAATATCCGTTCCGGCCAAGTCAGCTTGGTGCCCAGCGTCGCGACAAAGACCGACAGCGGGCGGACAATAAAAACCAACACGACCACGAACAGAATTCCCGGCAATCCGATACCGTTGATGGCATCCAAATCGAGTCGCGAACCTAGAACGATGAACAGGCATCCGATCAGCAGAACCTGCAGATGCTCTTTGAATTCGATGATGTGCTCGATGGCCGCTCGTTTTTGATTCGCCAGCAGAATGCCCAGCAGCGTCACCGTGACGAGCCCCGATTCTTCAGCCAGATGATTGCTGACGGCGAACGACAGCATCGCCATCGCAAGCGACAAAACGCCTTGCAGGTGATCGGGCAGCCAAAACCGGCGGATGCTTTCCACCAAGATCCAGGCACCCAGGCTGCCGAACAAAAATCCAACGGCGATCGTCTTGCTCAGCAACATAATGGACGACATGACCGAAAACTCATCGGCACCGTGAAACAGTTCCTCGAACACCAACACGGCAAGCAGCGCGCCGACCGGATCGATCACGATCCCTTCCCACTTCAGGACACTCGCGACGCGCGCGGTGGGCCGAATCTGTCTCAACAGCGGGCCGATCACGGTCGGCCCGGTCACGACCAGAATGGCGCCCAGCAACAACGAAATCCGGAAGTTGAATCCAAGCAAGAAGTACGCCGCGACGGCCGACAAGAGCATCGTGATCGTGCTTCCAACGGTGATCAAGCGGATCACCGATTTGCTCGATTGGCGAAACTCGTGAAATCGTAGCGTCAAGCCACCTTCAAAGAGAATGATGGCGACTGACAACGAGACCAGTGGAAACAACAGACGCGGAGCATCCGCGACATCGCCATCGATTAAATCCGCGATCAATTGATCGACCGGAAGAAACTGCCCCAAAGCGATACCGATCAACAGCAACAACAAGATTCCTGGTAACCGAGTGCGCCACGCGATCCACTGTGATAGAACACCCAAGGTCGGTACGAGGGCCAGGTAAAACAGCAGATCCATAGAGTGTCAGGTCCAAGTTGTGATTCGTCGCGATGCCAGAGGTGCGTTAGCAAATTCTCAGACGCTTGTGATCGACTTCAGTTCCAATTCGCAAATCTTCAATGCATCGGCGGCCAACTGACCGGCCATGGGACCAGGATCTTCCCCTTTCAGCACAGCGGCGGCTTGTTGAACCTCCAAGACGAATGCATCAGCCGGATCACCCGACCCGAGTTCGGGTCGCTCGATACGTCCTCCGTCATGAATAATCTTCAGCGGCATCAATTCCATGCCGTCGTCGAAGCCGGCAAACTCGAACTGAATCGTTGCCTTTTCAAAATGAACTTCGTAACCGTGCGTGAAGGGGCGACCATGCTGGTCGATCGTGCCTCCGCCGACGGAGACAACAATTTCCGGATCGTCGTACGTCATCAAGGATTCAAAATAGGATGGCGTCTTGCCACGCATTCTACCGCGACTGACCACCTCCTTGGGCATGCCAAACAACAGTCGCAGCAGGTGCGTATCGTGAACATGCAGATCGATTAACGGGCCGCCAACTTTGTCGGGGTCGTAGAAATCGGGATTCCAATCGACCGGCCCAATCACGCGCTTGAAGCGCCCACCCAAGCATTTACCGTACTTCCCCGATTCCTTGGCGTCGACCAGCAGCTTGAATTCCGGCAGATAGGCAAGCACATGCGCCACCAGCAGATGCAGGCCCTTCTCCTTCGCAAGTCCAACCAATTCACTCGCTTCATCCGCTTTCAACGCCAGCGGTTTTTCGCACAGCACATGCTTACCGGCGTCCAAACATTTCCGGACCGCTTCAACATGCAGATTGACCGGCAAACAAATGTCGACAAGATCAACCGAATCGTCCCGCAGCAATTCGTCCAGGTTTGAATAAACCGCCAGCTTGCCGACATCAACCTGACGACCGGGAGGTCCAAAATTGCCTTGAATTCCGGTCCAATCCCCCGCTTGTCGCTTCGGATCGCGCGTACAGAAGGCAACCAAATTCGCATCGTTGGTTCGTTGATATGCCAGATAATGAATCCAGCCCATGAATCCGATGCCTGCAATTCCAACACGCATGACCGCAGTTGCTCCTGTTTCAGAAGGGGAATTCGTCGCCTGAAAGTCTCCATCGGCAAATCACACTTGCCGCGAGGTACCTTACATCAATGATGAACGCGTTTGAAGTTATCTTGCGTTAATGTTTTTCAGTTGATCTTGCGACGTGGTCGCTCTATGCAGAACATAGCGTATCCGAATCACCGCGTTCGTTCGACCCATGGTGCGACGCCCCCATTCCAAAAAAACTTTTTGAGTTTTCCGTCTCCGGCGATGTCTAATCCCCTGAATGATCCGTGACAATGGAGTCAAGTTCGCGACCTGCGTCGATCCGCAGCGAGCGCCGTCGGCTCACCCTTATCGGATAGGCTGTAAACCGCGTTCATTATTGATTTAAATTCGATGGAAGCTTTTGCGATTCCTCAAACGGCGACTATCAGCGAGGATGTTTCGATGCCCAAACCGCTAAGCGATGCGGAGCTTGAACATCGTATTCATGATGCGCTCCCTCGCTTGCTGCGGCTGGCGACACGATTGAGCGGCAACGCGGACGTCGCCGAAGACGCGTTGCAGGATGCTTTGCTGAAGGTTTCCCGATCATGGAAGCGGTTTCGTGGCGAAGCCGCTTTGGAAACGTGGATGACGCGGATTCTGATTCGCTGCGTCGCCGACCAATTGAGGAAACGAGGCCGATTGCACGAATCCATTCAAGAAGACAATCGGCAAGATGTAAGTCGGCAACTAGGCCCGGTCGAGCAGACGCTGGCCGATGAACGTCGAGAACAAGTTCGATTGGCGATCGGACAACTCCCCGATCGGCAACGCGAAGTGCTGGCATTGTCGCTGTGGGAAGGTAAATCGACCGAGCAGATCGCCGAACTGTTGCGGATCAGCAAGCAAAATGTTTACGCGAACCTGCATGCGAGCGCTCAAGATTAAAACAACTGCTGAAGGATGCGTGATGAATCAAGATCGTCAAACTGAATCCGATTTATCGAACGACCTGCCGGATGATGAAACTCTGGACCGCTGGATTCGTCAAGCCGATCCCGGTTCGTCGTCCCGGTCGGTCGAGATGCTTCGCGATCACTGGGGACAATGTGTTAACCAACGAAGAAAAAGGAAGCGTCTGGTCGCCAATGTCGCTTGGGTGACGGCGGCATGCCTCGCTGTTGTCGATCGGCGGTCGATCGATTTGGATTCATTCGGACACAAAGATTGTCCAGCACGCTGACGCGCCGCACATGCAGGAACGATCAACGGATCCATCCGATGTGCCTGGCGATGGATTATCCGGCAGCGATTTACAACCGAAGCCAATTTCGGAAGACCGAGTGAGACGTGATATTGCCTCGAATGTGCCTGCCGAACAAAACAAGAATGATCATCCCGCAAGCGATACGGTCGCTGACGAGTCGACGTTGTTGAGCCGCTTTCACGCGGAAATCGAAGACCTGCCGGTCGATGATCGGGTCGCGCGGTTACAGTTGATTGCTGATCTTCGGCGGCTGAGTTGGCAACGAGGCAACGGAGCTGATTAATGGAATTTCGCAATGGGGGAACAATCAGCACCGTAAAGCTTGCGATGGCGGTCCTTTCCGCGCCGCTGGCAACGACGCGACGTCGATTCAAGTCCACTGGTTGTCGATGTCGGCCACTCGCGGTGACGCTTGGGAATCGCTGGTCCGGACGAGCACATCGATTCAGTGGAACGAACTCGTTCGCCTGGCGAAGTCGGACGATGAACGAACGCTGCTGTGCCGCCGCTGGGTCGACGCGTGGCAATCGGGAGGCTTGGATCAACTTGTTTCGATGTCCAGCCTTGCGCCGTGGCGACCTTCGATCGAACAAGCGGCTGAGAAATTGAACGTCGATGCCGCCATCGATTTACTGGATCGGATCGACAATGAATCGCCTCCGCAACAGGCTGCCGCAGCGTTCGTCCTGGCTTCGATCGAGTCGCCTCAGGTTGATCAATTGTTCATGGAGATGATCACTCAAGGTCGCCGTCGCGTGGTGGCTTATCAGGCATTGATGGTCCGTGATCGACCTTGCAACCATCAGTTCCTGAACTATGCACAGCAGCGATACGATTTGTCGCTCGCTTTACTGACCGCTCAACAACGATTGCAACGTTGGGCTGGTCCCGCTTTTCAATGGGTCTCTGAAACAAGGAGTAACGACGATGAAAATGAAAACTTACTGTTCGATCTTGATGGGGATCGCTTCGATCTTGTCGCTGCCCGCTTTGCAAGCGAGTGGTCAGGGACGTGAGCAGGCAAAGGCAAATGTTGCTCAAACAATTCGTGTCTACGATGTCAGCGACATTGTCCAGCAACAGTCGCAGATGATCGGCGATTGGTTGACTGGAGAGAACGATGCACAGGTCAGTGGACTTGGCAACTCAGCGACCGGCGGGTTTGGTGGGAGTGCCGGTATGCCTGGTACAGGCGGCGGAGGAATGGGCGGAGGAATGGGTGGAGTTCCCGGCGGCGGCGGTGGTTTCTTTTCCGTTCCATCTCACATTCAACCCCAGTTCGGTGGCTTCGGCGGCGAAGGGGGCATGGGATCTGCAATGGGGATCGGAACTGGGGACTCATCGGGTCTGCACGCCTCTAGTCTTGTCAACTTAATTGCTTCCATGAACGTCGCCGAAGGTGTTAACAATGTTGAACGACAAGACATTACCGCCTTTGGGAACTTGATCATTGCAAAAGCATCCACCGCCGGTCACCAAGCGATTGAGGCGTTCCTGAATCAAATCCGAGAAGCATTGCGTTCAACGCCCACGATGGAAATCTCGCTGCGTTTGATCGAAATCCTACCGGAGAACACATTGGGAATGGGCAGTTTGTCGACGGAGCAAATCTCCGAATTGGTGGAGATGGACGAAGCGATCAGTATTGTTCTTCGATGCGGCAACCGTCGTGTTGGACGTATCGCTTCGGGAGCAAGAAAGAGTTTTGTTGTCAGCGCTTATTCCGGTTGTTGGTGCCCAAATGCCAGCGGATAAGTCGGAATCGCGGATCGGTTACACGCCGCGTGTGATCACTCCAATGATCGGTCTGACTGGAAAGGTGCGTCCGGTTCTGCTGGAGAATACCGCTGGTGAGCCGAAGACGCGTTCGGCACGAATCGACCTTGGTTTGGTCTACAGTGTGGGGGCGGATGAGATTCAATCCGCAACCTATGGAACCGGGCAGACGGTTGACCGGCTTGACGTCGCCGCGGCGGAGTTCGACACGCAGTTAAACGTTCCTGAAAATCAGTGGACGTTGGCCGGACTCGTTTCGCTGACATCCGCGAACGGAAAATCAAACGGTGACAAGTTCGCGATTATTGTTCGATGGATGGAGGCGAAGTAGTACGGCTTGCTGGTTTTGAACGCCTTGAGTTGTGGTTTCACACGGAGGCACAGAGACACAGAGCACCTCTTCGGGCAGAATCTCTGTGTTTTGGTGGCTCTGTGTGAACTCAATTTATAGCGAGAACCATGATGAAGACTAACGAACTTTCCGGTAAAATTGTCGACGCTGCGTTCCAAGTACATACGACGCTGGGACCTGGATTGTTAGAGAGTGTCTACGAAGCTGTACTTGCACGCGAATTGACTCGCCGTTGTTTGCATGTTAAACGCCAGTTCAGAGTCCCCATACGATATGAAGACATGGTTTTTGATGAGGGGTTCCGAGCGGACCTAATCGTAGAGAATCGCATCGTCTTGGAACTCAAATCAATCGAACAACTCGCGCCTGTCCACTTCAAGCAGACTTTGACCTATTGTCGTTTACTCGATTATCGATTGGGATTGCTTATTAATTTCGGAGCACCATTGATTAGAGATGGGATTAAGCGAATTATCAATGGAACGATCGAGGATTGAGAATTGATCAGGATCGATCGCACAGAAGCACGGGGACACAGAGGTCACGTGACAATGCATTCTCTGTGTCTTCGTGTGAACTCACGCCAGGGAACGCAATGCCTGACTTACGGTCGATGAATCTTCCAGTCGTTCCATCAATTCCGTGGGAGCTTCGTAGCGGCGACCGATGGTGACAAGTTCTTTCAATAATCGCCGACACGTCCGCGGCCCGAGTTCATCGAAATAAGAAACGAAACCGCTGTCCGCGTTCATCCCCAGCCCCCCGAGCATCGCCTGCTCAATTCCGTCCAGGTCAGGCACAACGGATTGTTGCAGGATACATGCGGCTTCGATCAGCATCGGAAAGAAAAGCCGCACGGCGAGTTGTTGGTCCGGCAATTCAGATGTGTCGCGCGTGTACCGCTGAACCAATTCGCTGGCTGTGGGCCCTAGTGCTTGTGAACGCTTACCGCTGGCGTAGACATAAAGTCCTTCGCCTCCGGCACGCCCTTTCAGCTTCGCCTTGACCATCGCCGGGGTCAGTGGCGACGGTTCAATTCGGCTTGGGAAAGCTTGCCAAATCGCCCGGCCAGCGTGGAAGTTCGTCTCCATGCCGATCCAGTCCATCAATTCAAAGGGAGACATCGGCATTCCGAACTTCAACGCCACACGTTCAATCTGTTCCGCGGACGATCCGCCGCACAGCAATTGCACCGATTCATTCAGATAGGGGACGAGCATTCGATTGACAACGAAACCGGGTCGGTCGCGAACGACCAGGTATCGTTTGCCGACAGCGGAAGCGTATCGCTTGGCGACTTCAATCGTCCGTTCCGATGTTGAGTCCGTCGTCACGATCTCGATCAATGGGCGTTGCCGCACCGGCATGAAGAAGTGTAACCCGCAGCATCGTTCTTTATGAGGAATCGCCCGCATGATATCAGCGACCGGGATCGTCGATGTGTTGGTCGCCAGGATTGCATCATCACCGAATCGATTGGCCGCACCGGCCAAAACCGCTTGCTTGGGCTCGCGACGTTCCAAAATTGACTCGATGACGATCCGTTGTCCCTTGTCGATCGACCATGATTCCGAAGCATCGGGAGCGACACGAATGCTCCACGCCGTTTCCGCCGCTCCTTCCTCACCGTGATCAGCGATCAGATGCGGCTCGCTTGCAATGCACGACCGACTTGTTGGTCCGTTATCTCGCGGGCCGCGTGTTCAAGTCGCGACCGATCAACATCGATCAATTCAACGGCGATGCCATGTCGAATATGGTCGGCGGCGATCGCTGATCCAACGACTCCGGCACCGATGATCGCGACCCGCCAACCGTCCGTAAAGTCCATGCGAGATGCATCCTTCTCAAAATTTGTTCGCACTAAACAAACTCAGCTTTTGATTCGGTGCGATCAACCGGTCGCGAGATCAATTCAAACTCGGCACCGAGCAAATGCGCGACCTCTTCGAGTCGCGAATGATATCGTCTGCTGAAGATGAGGACCACGGGTTGATCTCCCGAAATCTCCAGCGTGTTTGTCAACCAACCTTGTCGTATGCGCAACGTCGAGTTGGCGGGAATCTGGGCGATCAGCGGCGTCCGCAGCCAACGGGTCTGACGAACCGACCAACCGTCCTGCTCTCGGCAGATCGTCAAGCAAGCCTTATCTTGAAAACCGCTCCAGTCATGCTTTGGGAAGACGACCAATTCGGCACGACGCGGTTGTGCATAGGTTCTCTGAAACATGGGCCACAACGAATCGAACATCATGTGTCGATAAAAGCGAACTCGACGGCTGATCCACCGCAGCAGCAATAAACAGACGGCGAACATCGCTAGGTTCAGCAACGTGGCCAACGTGGGACTAAATGAGTAAACGGCCATCAACAAACCACAGACGGTCTTGTTGGCAACTTCAAAGCAAGCGTCCAAGAACGGAACCGGCGTCAACCAGATCAGGAATTCAAAGAAGAACTTCACGCTGTTGATGACCAAAACGTTAATCACCATCGCAACGTAGAGCAACGCGCCGATCGAAGACGAGACGATTCCGGCCTCGGCGATTTCCGGGCTGTCGACGATCACTTCGCTGGGCATCGTCATGTAACGAATTGCAATCAACGTGATGATGCCCGCATAGGCTTCGATTTTGTCGACCGCCGCCGCGATTGGCTTGCTGACTTTCGATAATCGCGGCAGTGACGTGATGATCGTCAATGCGGCAAACGACCAAAATAAAGCGGGATTCTTCAGCGGAGTGGCTGAATTGAGCAGACCGTTTCCCGGCATCCACTCGGGACTCCAGAGGGCCAAGCCGGACAGGCAGGTGATTCCGAAGAAGGGTGACAAAGCGACAGGTGCCAACGGGCCGAGCCAGTCCGCCGGAGCGAGCCGCTGAATCGTCTCGTTCGCCGCCGCCAAATCGGCCGCGGACAGTTGATCTTGCGACATCGACTGCCTCAATTGATCGCGCAACGGTTGTGGAGCTGATTCAGCGTTGTCGTCGCCGTTCACTTCGGGCAATGTAATTTCGGGAAGCTCGATCTCCGGACTTGCGTCACCGGTCGCCGATTCGTTTTGCTGGAACGCGACCTGAACGACGGACACGCTGTCGGTCGACGAAGCTTGCCGCCGAACTATCGACGGAGAATCAAACCCGCTGGGTATCGCAACCAACAGGATCAGTGCAAACATCACTGGACCAAGCCGCCACCAAGGGAGCGGTCGCGGCTGCTGAAGAACCTGATTCTTGGTTGGCTTTGAATCGCATTGCTGTTTCTGTGGGAATCTATTCATCTGTATCACTCCGCTCCGGCTTGGAAGCGTCGGTTGGATTCGGATTAGTCGCCGCCACAATCGCCTCCATCAATTGGTCGATCTGTTCTGGAAGATTCTTGACTCGATCCGGCAAGGGATCGTCGAGGTCCTGCAATCGAAGCTTGCTTTCGTTCAGCAATTGTGACGCATGGTCAATATGTTTCAAAGCCAACAGCGTATCGGCTCGCGATGTTCTTGCCCACGCGTCAAGCCAAGCGGGCCGTTCCTTTGCCGCACAAAGATCGCACGCTTCACGCAGGCGATCATCGGAGGCTTCGAGCTGGTTAAGCTTGCGTCGCACGATTCCTTGCCAAACCAGACCTTCCACGCGTTCGTCCGAGTGGGCGTCCAGTTTGCTCAGGGAGTCATCGCGTGCGGACAGAAGATCCGCAGCTTCTTGGAAGTCCCCGATCTCGCTCAGCGACATCGCCAATTCAAATCGAGCTTCCTGCGTCTTGGCGGCGTCTGTCCCGAGGCTCAGTTCCGTTTGTTCAAGGATCAAACGCAACAGTTCGATTGCCTGCGGGAACCATTGCGCTTTGCGGTAGGCGACGATTAAGTGGTTCGTCGCGACCAGCGTATGGACATGAGACTCGCCCAAGGTGTCGCGCAACAGCGAGATCGTTTCCTCCAACAACGGAATCGCCTCGATCAAACGCATGGCATCGCGATAGGCGACGGCACGGTTCACAGCGACCAGCAACGTCCTCGGGTGCCGAGGTCCCAGTCGGGCGGAGCATCGATCATGCAAGTCACCTAACAAATCGATCGCTTGGTTCGGATCACCCGCAAGCAAGATTGCCGTCGCTTGTTGATTGATGGCGGCCAGCGTTGTCGGATGGTCGGGACCGATCAGCGATTGGAACATCGGAATCAATTCCGCCATGACGGCAATCGCGTTCTTGGCGTCCCCTCCGATGCCGCAATGGAGGCGAGCAACAAACGAGTCATCAACATTTCAATCGTTTCGGACGAAGACTGATGCGACGCCAGCTGTGTCAATGATTGTTCGAGCAACTGCTTTGATTCAGTAAACGATCCCTTCGCCGCCAAGACACTCCCCAACGCCAGCTTTGTGCGTAGCGTATCGATATGTTCGTCGCCGAGCTTCTTGATCCGTACTGGCAACAAGCTACGCAACGCCTGTTCCGCGTTGTCGTATTGACCCGACGATTCCCAAACGCGAGCCAAATTGTATCGCGCCAACAGCAGGCTGGGATGATCGTCGTCCAGACGCAGCGACATCTGTTCGATTGTCGACGTCAGCAGCGAAACGGCATCGTCATAGCGACCCGTGATTTCATAGCATTCCGCCAGATTGTTTGCCGTCACCAACGTATCGGGATGTCCCAATCCTAGCTGCTGGACCCAGCTAGCGTGGGTTTGGCGCAGCAGTTCGGTGGCTTCGTCGAATCGAAGCAGCAGACGATACGTCAGGGCCAGATCATTTTGAGTGATCAATGTCTCTGGGTGCTGTTTGCTCAAACGGGAACGCTGCACCTTCAGCAAGTCTTCGTAGATCGCGGCGGCTTGCTCGGGATGTTTTTGCTCCAGCAAGACTTTCGCCAAGGCGACACGGGTGCGCAACGTATCGGGGTGTTCCGCCCCAAGCAATTCGGTACGCTTGCGCTGCACGCTTCGTAGCCCGTCTGCGGCAACGTCGTATTTTGACTGCGCAATCCGACAGCGAGCGATTCCTTCTTGCGCCGTCAACATGATGGCCTCGGTCGTTTGCTGGTCGTCGGCGAGTCGATCGTAAGGCCTCGGCAGAGTCTCCGCCGCAGCGGATTCCGTTGCGAGCCGCATTGCTTCGGCGAATTGATCGCTCGCCATGTCTAGCCGTCCCGCCAACAAGTTTGTTTCGGCCAGTTCACAGATCGCTTTGAGCACGAGTGAAGGACGCTGCTGGGATCGCTTCAAGTCGCTGATCGCTTTTTCAAGAAGATCTCGTGCGTCGTCGAGTGCTCCGGCGGCTCGCAATGCTTCGGCAAGTGCGATCACGCAGCGATGATAGTCCTCAGAAGCGATGTCAATTCCTCGAGCATAATCTTCGGCGACAATCTCTTCATAGTGTTTCATTGCGCGGCGCAGCAGAAGGACCGCTTGATCGGGACGCCCCAGGCCGAGATACGATTTGCCGATCGCCAACTCCATCGCCGCGCGGGTTCGCAAATCGGGCATGTGTTCCGAAGTTAGCTCGACCGCGGTTCGATCCAGTAAGTCGACAACGCGGATCGATGTCCCGTCCATTCGCGGGTCGGGGCTACGAAAGGTCTCCACCATCAAGTCGCGGACCGCCTGAGCGGTTCGATTTTGCGCTGCTTCTCGGGCGGCCAGTTCTCCGTTGACCCGCGCCAGGTCGGCGTAGGCATCTCGCTGACGATAAAGCATCACGCCGGCAACCATCGCCACGCAGGCGGCACCCGCCAGCGCGGCGGCTCCGCTGCGGGCGAAACCCCGATGATGACGAAGCCATCGCAAACGCGATTGCCACCATGTGTCCGGCAACGCAACAATCGGTTGATCCGCTTTCCAGTTCTGTACGTCCTTAATCAATTCGGCAACGGATTGATAACGATCCGCGCGGTTGGCTTGAAGACACTTCATGCAGATCGCGGCAAGCGGCGAGGGAACGTAGGGGGCGGTTCGTCGCAAATCGTTGACTTGCCCGTCGGCGGCTTTCGCCTTTAGTTCGTCGGCGGATTTGCCGGTCACGGGAGCGACACCCGTCAGCAATTCGTACAGAATCGCGCCCAGCCCATAGATATCGGTTCGCTCGTCGATGTCGAGGATCTGTCCACGGATCAACTCCGGCGGAGCATAGGCCGGCGTTCCCATCGCCGAACCGAATCGCGTGGCGCTCGCGGAAGCATCGGCCGGTAATTCGGGAGGCTGCTCGGTCAATGGGCCGCTGCGGGACGCATCCCCCGGCTCGTTGATGACCTTCGCCAGTCCCCAATCGACAACCAACGTTTCGCCATACGAACCGACCATGATGTTGTCCGGTTTCAGATCGCGATGCAGCACGCCACGACGATGTGCATAGTTCATCGTTTGGCAAACGGCCAGGAAATGGTCGAGCAACTGAATCATCCGCGAATCGTAGAACGCATCGGTTCCGGGAATCGTCGTTCGCCAATGCGTCTGAATCAATTGGGCCAGCGTGTCACCGCGAATCAAACGCATCGCGTAGAACAGCGTGCCGACCGCATCGGTTCCCATACCATAAACGGGGACGACACCTGGATGCTCCAGATTGCCGGTGATGCGAGCTTCACGCAGGAATTTGTCTCGATAAGCACTCTCAAACGCCTTGTCGGGACGAATTCGTTTCAACGCAACTTCGCGTCCCAACTCGTTGTCAATCGCTACGGTGACAACGCCGAGGCCACCCCGACGATGATCCCTGACATATCGAAAACGAACGACGGGCGAGGCCGATGGGGCCTGCGAAGACTCGCCGGATGCCTGCGGCTGAGACGTGTCGGGTCGGTCGTTGGGCACGGTCTGACCCGAGGCGAGCGCATCATTGTCTCTGATTGGTTCAACGGGCATAAGCAACGTTTCGCGAAGGCTTGGGTGCATTGGATCGATTAGCAAGGCTACTATTGTAGACCAATTGCGGGAAAAAATTCATTCCGGTTTCTGCTCCAGTCGTCCGAATCACCGTTGGCGTAGACTAGCCAAACAAGCAATAATGGAGAAAGCCCGCCACTGGATCGCGCTTCGTTGCGCGGCCTGCCCCAATTTCAATGCTGGTTGAATCAAATCAACCTGTTTGAAGAAGATTATGCCTACCGAACGTCCACACGGAGAGGGATCAATGTTGATGAATCGACGTCGCCGAATACTTTTGATGCTCTGCTTACTGCTCTCATCGCTCGCATCCAGCGCAGCCTTCGCCGATGGCGAGGGGCAACCACAGTTGGATGAAGCGATGGTCGCGCGGCTGGACGCCAAATCGATGGAAGAGCTTCAGAAGGTCAGCGAACTGCTGAAGACCGCGATTCGCAAAGGTCTCGATAAAGAAAACGAAGTCTTCGCTAAACAGATGCTCGCCGGCGTTTCGCTGGAACAAGGCAAAGCGATCGCCCAGCAAATGTTCCGCCAGCCTCAAGCGGGCAACTTGCAGCAAATGCGAGGCGAAGCGGTGAAGCAGTTGGAACTGGCTGTCGAAAGCGACCCCGAACTGGCCGAAGCGCATTTGTTGATTGCTCGTTTGCAAGCGCTCCCCGGCGGGAATCCTGAACGGGCATTGAAAGCGGCGACGGCCGCCATCGATTCATTAAAGGATGACTCGTTCGCGCAAAGTGAAGCTTACATGTTGCGTGCCGTCATGCAACAAGATCCAGAAGCTCGGCTTGCCGATATCGACAAGGCGATCGAAGCCAACACGGATAATGTGGAAGCGTATCAAGCGCGATCGTTGTTTTACCTGCAACAGCAAAAGATCGAAGAAGCGTTGGCCGACCTGAAGCATGTGCTGACGATCGATCCGACAAACACGCGAGTTACCGAAACGGCTGTTCGTGCATTGGCTGAACTCGAACGTACCGATGAAGCGCTGAAGGTCTTGAATGATGGACTGGAGGCAAAGCCCGACGCGTCGTTGTATCAACTTCGCGCGACGATCTATCGCATGCAAGATCAGAACGACGAGGCGATGGCGGACCTGAATAAGGCGCTCGAACTGCAACCTCGCGATGCCGCCTCGTTGTTTGCGCGGGCGGAGATTCATTTGAATCGCGACGATACCGCCGCGGCGCGCCGCGATCTGGACAAGGCCATGGAACTCAACCCCGGCAGCGTGCAAGGGGTTTTGCTCCGCTCTTATGTCTCCGCTCAGGAAGGGCGTTTGCCCGATGCGATCAACGATATGAAACTGCTGGTCCGCAGCTTCCCGGAAAATGCGACATGGGCGATTCAATTGGCGACGTTTTATCAGATGGACAAGCGACCGCGCAAAGCGATCGAAGTCACCACGGACGTGATCCGTCGCGAACCAAACAATTGGCGAGCGTTGCGAATCCGTGCCGATACGCTGCTGAGTGTCGGCGAACATAAGGAGGCGATCGCCGATTATGAAGCCGCGTTGACCAATGACATCGATATCGTCGACAGCAAGTCGGGCATCTTGAACAATCTTGCCTGGGTGATGGCGACAAGTCCTCAGGATGATGTCCGAAACGCCGATCGATCCATCGAAACCGCCAAGCTTGCCGCCGAACTGAGCAACTACAAGGAAGCACACATCCTTAGCACTTTGGCCGCCGCTTACGCCGAAAAGGGAGATTTCGAGAAAGCGATTGAATGGTCAACCAAAGCGGTCGAGTTGGGCAAGGAGTGACGAACATGAGCAGCTTGAGCAGTTGAAGCAGGAACTTGAAAGCTACAAACAGAAAAAGCCTTGGCGCAAGAGCAGAACGTTGAAGAGAACAAGGCCCCAATTTTCTCAGCCGACGATATCGGATACGTAAGAGAATCGCGATCGCAATTCTCACCAAGCGCCGCAAACCATGTCATCCACCCAATGATTAACGCTTCGACCAGCTATTGCTGGTGAAGTCACGCGGTATCTTTCGTTTTATCGCTCTTCGGCTTGCGGGATTGCAGGATAGGGTGACGTGTGAGTTTACAACGCTTTGAGAAAGAGATCGCTTTCTTCAAGAAGGCGAGCCGATCTGCCGGAGACCATCTTGACCTTGGCGAAGCCGGGGAGGGCGTAACGGAACCTCGATCTGAAGGCACCGCCCAGCGAAGAGGAACTGCCTCGACGACGCGGGAACCTGAATCGTGGCGAACGAGAGTTTGTTCAATCCGGCATGGAAATGGAGTTTCCATCGAGACAGCCAAGTGGCTACGACATGGACTCGAAGACATCGAGACGACGATGCGGTATGTCCACATCAAATCCAAGCTGTGAGTGACAACATACCATGCGTGGTCTGAAATGATGCCTTGGGCGTTAAATAAAGCGAATCACCTCATTTCTGACCACGCGACGTGTAAAAGCCACCGCGTCACCAGCACCACAACCCGCCTCAGCTGCGATCGGACCGCATCGCCGCACCCTCAAGGTGGTCCCAAAAGACGAACACCCATACCGAACCTGTCAGTGTCAGGTCAGCTCCGGGCTTCTCAAACAATGGCCTTGAACATCGGCTCATCAAAAGCCAGGCCACCCTCTTCTTCGCTCCCCCTTCAACCCCGCCGACAATCTTCCGCACTGGCCGCGATGTCAAAGCCTAATTGGTTGAACATCGGCTCATCAAAGCCAGGCCACTTTCTCTTCGCTCCCCCTCAACCCCGCCGACAATCTTCCGCACTGGCCGCGATGTCAAAGCCTAATTGGTTCTAATTGGTTATTTGGCAGTTGGCAACAAGCGTGACCACCAACGGGTCTTCGATTGATAAGTCCAGGCGCGATCATGGATGCTCAGGAACGTTTGGCAAAGTTTCGCGAACGGGTCTTTCGTCGGACACCAACGATCAACAACATTATACCTGTCGCCAACCTTTGCCTACACCACGTAGCGGAATCCGTCAAGACCGTGTGGTTAGTCGTCAATCGAAAGCGACCAGAATCCGGACAGATCAACATTCGCTAGTATCGTTTTCCGATCGTGTTTCGTGAGTTCAAGCCGCTGTTCATGAATGTGAACGCCTGACCATTGTCCGTAATCGTATCGATGCGTTTGCACACCGCAAAATGCAATTCATCGTGAATGTGGACTGTTACGACTCGACGAAGGTTTCTCCAACGCAGGGAAGCGGTACCTGTCAGCGGACGTCGTTTTGGATGCATAGAGCGGCGATTCGCCCATGGCGATCAAATGGGTCGCGAACAATGGACGATAGCACACGTTCCAGCCATCGTTCGGCATATCAGTCTTCAGTGGGAAGAATTACGTCGAGAATATCTTCGGTAGGTCATCCAATTTTTGAGCTGAATAACGTCCGCGTTCACGGGGGACGCGGTAAAAGGTTTCAAACGACCAAAACGCGAGGCCGCGTCCTCCCGTGCAACGGATGGTTCCGATCGGTCGGCAGCGGCGGAAACGTTTCCAGTTCGTAAAGGTCTTGCACCAGTGTATCGAACCGAGTCGTCAGCGCCAACTTTCGGCTGAGTCTTCGGTCACGATCTCGTTCGACTCCTTCGAGCGCACCTAGCACGCGAGCCTTCCGCGCACCCAAGCGTACCGTCCGCATGACATCACGCGCATCGATCGTCTTCGATTTACGTGAGTCTTGTTCAAACGCAATCTCACACGCAACCAGCGCGCATCTATCTCGAGTGCATCAATCTTAGGAGGCGATCGGAACGGTAGGGTTCAGTGGGCGCGAAAGACTCACCACTTCAAAACCTTCAATTCGCGGCCTCCAGTTGCGACCCATGGTTCTGCCAACTCTATGCCGGAGGAAACAAAGGGGCGATTCCGTTGACCCAGAACGATTGATCGCCTTCCCACCACGGGTTGTCACGATCACGCATCCTCTTGACCTCGGTATACGTTAGCCAAATACCGTGCGCGTCAAAGGTAAAGCATTCGCCAGTATTCAAATGAAGATGCTCCGCGTATTTGTAGTATCGCCAGTCAATGAACTGCTGGCCAATTGCTTTCTTCGAGCCTGAGAACCGCGTTCGGATCAGAGCGCCAGTTTCAACATCACGATATCGCGTATACCGGCGGCCCGACGATTCTTGGCACAGCTCGACGACGTACGCGTTTTCTTGGCGTCCAATCCGAAGCGATTCCAATTAGGATCACCACGCTGTTTTGGATTGTCAGGATCGTGCCAGTCCCATCCGCATCGACAGCATTAGCGTGCCTGCTGACGCGAGACGGGAATGACAATACGGACAAGTTGGGCGATCGGCGGGTGAGTCCATCACATGTGTGTTTTCATGGCAGAACGACGGCATCACGGGGTGGCGGGAGTTGACGTTGATTTTGTGAATCTGCTGGCTACCGCCGTTTATGGTAAACCGCATCTAAGACAACGGGGGTTTCATGGGAGCCCTGAGCAGCTCCGGAATGAAAGCCGTGCCTTTTATCATGCGGACAAAATCACTGCGTGTATTGTGATTGAACTTGTTTGGCTCCGGCAAGTCGGTTGTCGGAGCAATACCGCCCCTGGACCAGCACTGACGAATTCCGCCGCCGTCGTCCAACGACTTTACCGGAGACCTTCGCGGGGCTGATTGAAAATCGCGATAAACGAATCCTCAGATGACGTCGATTCACAAAAGACCATCCATAAGCACTTCGCACGCGGTTTTACCGAGCAGTTCGTACGATCATCCCTTCAAAAACTACAAAGCAACATGTCCAAAGAGAACACGACATCGAGTCCACCAACTGTCTTCATCGGCATCGATTGGGCCGACACCCAGCACGCCTTTCATATTATTGAGCCCGACGGAAGCAAGCAGGTGGGAAGCTTTCAGCAGAGCCTGACAATCTGCACTGTTTATCGCTTGCTGTTCGCAGTTTCCCGATGCCAAGTTGGCGATCGCGATTGAGACTTCCCACGGACCGCTCATCAACGGCTTGCTGGAACACGAAGGCCCGCGTTGCATCCGATCAACCCAGCCGCGTTGGCCAGCTACCGTAAAGCGTTCGCACACGGTGGCGGGAAGAATGATCCAGGTGACGCGAAGCTGATTGCGGAGTATTTGAAGCACTACCAGTATCGATTGCGTCCTTCCGCCGCGACGAACCGCTGACCCGTGAACTGGCTGCACAACGAAGATCGTCGCCGCTTGGTTGATCAACGAACCGCCGCGTGCAACGAGCTGAAAGCCCTGTTAAAAGCTTACTTTCCCATGATTCTCGACTCAAGTGGCGGCAAAGATGTATGCCGAGTTTCTGATTCGATTCTTGCTCAAGTATGACACGCTGGCGTCGGCCCAGAAGGCAGGTCGCGTCCAACTGAGAAGGTTCTTTCTTGGTGCGCGCTAAGAAGAAAGTCGAGGACCGAGTCAACGCAATCATGATGCCAACCCCTTTCCACCGATCCGGTGGTCACGACCCGCGCGGCGGATGCGCGCGGGACGTCGAACTGATCAAGACCTACAACGTTAACGTACAGCGGCACGATGCGCTGATCAAAGAACTTGTGCGTCAACATTCCGACTACGAGATTGTCGCCTTGCTGCCCGGTTCAGCGGAGCTGAGCCACGCCCGATTGATCGCCGCTTTGGGCGATGATCGAACTCAATACGAGAATGCAACGTCATTGCAGAACGCATCGGGCATCTCGCCTATAACCACGCAAAGTGGCACGACACGCATCGTCTCCAGCCGCTGGCTTGCTCGAAATTCATGAAGCAAACGTTTCATGAATATGCGGGCCTGTCGATCGAGAAGAGCAAGTGGGCGAAGGCTTACTACGACGCTCAACGAGCCAAAGGTAAGTCCGCTCAGATGGCAGCGCGATCGCTCGCCTACAAGTGGCAGCGGATCATCTTTCGCTGCTGGCAGATCGCCAACCGTACGACGAAGCACGCTACACGCTGCTCGCCAAGCCAATTCACCACTCATCACCCTCATCGACCAAGCTGACTAACATGCCAAAACACCGAACCAGAAATCATCAGAAATGTCAAAACTTCACCACCCCTTGACCCGCTGCCACAGATGTCTCCGGTTCACGGCAATTGTTCGCCCTTTTTGGGTCGGCATTCAGCGGGTGGACGGGGTGTTGGTTGCTTCACCCTGCGTTTCAAATAGTTTTTGTAGTATTTCGGGGGTGCCGGAGTTGCTGTAGATGTAGATGGTTCCATCGCCTAGGAAGCCAGATGGATTTTCCGAAACAATCAATGATGAGTGACGCGCATGTTCGATACCCGAAATTCGTAAACGAGCATTCCATCCTTGTTGACACGTGGGGCGATTGGGGCGGTCAATAGCCGGCTTCCGTCAGAGATTCTGAGTTGGGCAGTGCGAGTCGGACGCAGTGGTTCGTTTAGCCGATTCGCAACGTTTTTCGGATCATGAACAATGGTGAAACGAACCATGCGATCTTCTTGCTGTAGTTCGACACTGAACGTCGTCGCATTGGGAGATACGTGCACAATCTGCTTAATTGCAGACGCTTTGGAACAGAACAAGGTCGCAAAGGCGATGACGATCGTAGTGATGTGGTGCGCGATTCATTGTCTGTCTTTCCGGTCTTGGTTTGCGGTTGAAGGGCGAACGTCCGGGTTGATCGGGCGGGAGAAACGATGTTGGCGAGCGAAGCGAGAAACCCGGCCGAAACAGGCCGTTGGGCCACTCCACTGGAGTATGCGAATGCAATCGAGGTATGCATCCGCGACACGGAGGCAAGTATTGTTTCAATTATTTCTTTGTCAATTCATCACAGTGCAGATACTGCGGCGTCAAGATTCTCTGAGTAAATGTTCTCGGTGGCGAATGATACCTTTATCATTTATGACAAAGATGGAGGGCCAGCTCCTGATTGCCCACAATTTAGAGATCGGACTACCTGTATTGCCCGTCCCACCAACTTCGCCATGGAATTCCTTCGGACTTGATGACTGCATCGAGTTTTTCTCGGTCTTGGTCGGTGGCAATTCCCAGAAAAGCAAATGGGGCATCCTGGTGCCTCGAAACAAGTTCTTTGTGGTGCGGCACCATTTTCATGCAAGGGGCACACCAAGTTCCCCAAAAACAGAGCACGACCACTTTGCCGCGTATTCGCCGAGCACCAGCGGCTCGGCGTCGAGGTCATGTCCGTTGATTTCTGGCGCAACTTTGCCAATAGCTAGTTGTGAAACGGCAAAGTACTCTGGCTTTGCCAAGTCGGTGATGCGGCGACCATGGAATTCCACTTCCGGGTATTTGGAAATGAGTTCCTCAAACAGCAGTTCCGCCTCATGATTCGTCTTGGTGACATCAAGATTTTGAACACGCTCCAGCACGTCCTTGTCACCACTCTGTTTCAACGCTTCCGCAAACTGCGGGTTCTTGAGCAATCCCGCGCGCGAGCGAGACCGGCCTTAAATCTACCCAAATGGAAACAGGGAGACTGGTTGGGGTCTGACGCGAACCGCCGTCAACAGCAAACTTCCGAAACCACCGGTCCGCCTCATCAGGCCCGACTGCGTCAAATACGAGTGGCGCAACTTTGAAGAAACGGTCGCTGTCGAGTTCCAAGTGATGCGCCGCCAGTAGATTGACCGCGCGAATTGCGGGTTCCGACTTTCCGCCAGTGACAATGATTACCACCAAGACATCCGCCGCGAGATGGTTCGTCGGATGGAGTTCCACCCAGTCGAGAAAATGTGATGCGTTGGCGACTGGCTTGGGCTGGATCAACAACTTGACTCTCTGGCGGTCCTCTCGCGTCGTCGCTTTCGCTAGGGCATCGTTGCATTTTCTGCTGCATCGGCATGTTGCTTTAGCAGCGATTCGACATCCGCTCGTTGAACCGAATTTACTGCCTCACCTTCGTCGGCCAAGAGCAGTGGGGCGAAGAGACTGAAGATGACCATTGTGCACATGGCGGACAATCGTAGACTCATTCGGAAATCCATATTCAGTGAGGGCCTCGTTGCTGTGTATTCACCTAATTGCTCCGCGACGAACCATGATACCATTTCTAGAAGATCAACTGTCTAATAGCGAACACGTTGGAGCCGAAAGGCTCGCAAAGAAGTTGACGATCGTGCTGATGGTGCGATTCATTGCCTGCCTTTCCTGCGATGGTTTGTGGTTGTGGGGCGAACGGCTGGTCACTGGGGACGAGCGAGTTGGTAGGCCAACTACTAAATCGCGGCGACGAGTCCTCCGGATGCACCGAATGGTTCCGATCGGTCGGCAGCGGTGGAAACGTTTCCAGTTCGTAAAGGTCTTGCCCATTGCATCGAACAGAGTCGTCGCCGCCAACTTTCGGCTGAGTCTTCGGTCGAATACGATCTCGTTCGACTCTTTTCGAGCGTTCCTAGCACGCGAGCCTTCCGTGCACCCAAACGCACTGCTCGCATGAAATCACGCGCATCGATCGTCTTCGATCTACGTGAGTCTTGTTCGAGCCGGTAATCTCACACGCAACCAGTGCGCATCTATTTCGAGCCGCATCAATTCAGGAGGCGATCGGAACGGCTTCTGGTCACTGGGGACGAGCGAGCTGGCAGGCCAACTACCAAATCGCGGCGACGAGTCCTCCGGTGCACCGAATGGTTCCGATCGGTCGGCGGTGGCGGCGGAAACGCTTCCAGTTCGTCGTCGGTTTGCATAAGTGTATCGATCCGAGTCGTCTGCGCCAACGTTTTGTTGAGTCTTCGATCATGATCCTCGCTCCGATTTTGAGAGCGCACCCTCCGCATGATCTCACGCATCGTACGCCCTCGATTTCCGTGAGTCTATCTCGAGCCGCAATCTCACGCGCACCTATGTCGGGAGGTGATCGGAATGGTGGGCATAACCGAGCAGCAGCGAACGATTCGCCACGTCACAAAACCATGACTCCGCCGCTTCGGTTCATGCCATGGTTCTGCTTTGATCCTCGACGGGCCGGGCATTGCAGTCTCCATCGCGATATATATTGTATCCGATTCGTGCAACGCGACGACAGCAAAACATCAACGCAAGGGAAAGGAGAATGTATGCGATCCAAGTCCCGTCGCCGTCGCGCCCAATAAAGCTTGCGTACGGACTATAGAACGGCACCCACAGAAGCGCGCATATGCCTCCGTAAACCAGATAGAGCGGTCCGAACTGAGTGTATCGTCCAGCAACGTAGCAACCGAAAACAACCATGGAGTATCCAACAAAGATACCTGCACACGAGTCGGGACGAATGTTCCAAATTAGCGATTCAAATAAAAGTGTGAACCACAATGATGTTATGGTCCAAAGGATAAGAATCGCGGCGACCTTGAGTGACGTAATCATTCGACTAGCAGAAAGAATCCATGTAAGTCCGAGGTTTGGCGGTGGGAGTGATTCGTCTTAAACCGGTGGCTCGGGCTCGTGATCTGGGCAGCGTGTGGCTGCCTGTCACATTCAATCCACCCACCAAACACAAGGATCATTCCTACTGAAGATTGTCGCACTGGACCTGGGGAAATTCAACTCCACGATGTGTCGCCATGACTCGATAACGCGGAAAGCTGCGTTTACCACTGTGGCGACGCAACGGGATTATTTGAAACGGATACTCGACAACCGTGACGCCGACCTCGTCGTGATGGAAGCCTGTGGGCCTTCGGGATGGATCAGCGATTTGAAGGCAATCTATGGACTGAAGACTCTGGTTCGCAGCACCGACGAAGGTTTGGCGGTGGGTAAACGTTAACCAGAAGGGCTTGAATAGGCATGACACAGGACTGGAATGAATCACGCCTGCCTGATTGGGGCTTGATGCGTATTGCTCGTTGAAAAGGCAAGCTGCGAGCCATCAGGACTGGGCGAATGCAGCTTATTGAGCCCGAAAGAACTGATCGCGACGTCCACCTTCCCTTCGATGAACCGGATCTTCTTGAAGCATTTGGGGCAACATCCTTGATAGAACGCACCGCCGTTGCGGTCGCGATAGACGCGCATAGACGTTGCAACAGGCGAACAAGACGCCGAGGAATGGCTTTGGCTTGGCCGACGTCGATTCCGGCAGCGCGTTGGTTGCCGTCGTCGGTTCGCTGACCAAATCGAGTTCTGGGAACGGTTCATCCATTGAAAATCCCTTCGACAGCGAATCAGTTGGTTCTTCGCTCATGCACGGCATCGCAACCAAGCATGTTGCTGGTCTATCGGCTTTGTGATCCGACGCGATTGACCGCCTTCTCGATTCTCCTGACAACTTCGTCACGCCCGAGAATGGCTAACGTTTCAAACATTCCAAATCCGACAGCTTGCCCTGTCGTTGCAACACGCACGGCGTGAATGATTTGTCCAATCTTGATCTCTTTCGCGTCGACAAAACGCTTCAATGCCGCTTCGGTCCCTTCCACGCTGAAGCCCAGTTCAGAGAACTCGGCTGCGATTTCTTTCAACAGGTCGACCGCACCTCCTCCCGCGTTGGCGATGCGTTTGCCGAAGTCTTTGTCGACATAAGATAGCTCGTCGGCCGACACAAAGCAGAACTCGTAATCAACAATGTCGCCAGCGACTTTCAAGCGATCCCCAACGGCGGCGACGATCTGTCGGACCTTCTTGTCAGCGGCTTCATTCGGTTCATCGATCCAACTGGCTTTCACGACAAAACGGCATCGCCATTTCGACTCGTATCAACATCAAGCTCGGCCATGCGGTCCGCTTGAAACGACATCAGCTTCTGCGGGTCAAAGCTCGCGGGACTCTTGTTGACTCGCGCAAGGGTGAACGACTCTATCATCTGTTGTCGCGTCAGGCGTTCTGTTTTGTCGTCCAGTGACCAGCCGAGCAGCATCAAGTAATTCAGAATGGCATCGGGCAAAAAGCCGATCTCTCGGTAGAAGTCCACGATCACGGGATTGAAGGTATCGGCCGACGCGTCCAGGCCGACAGCCTTGGCAATGTGCTGGCCATAATCGGTGAGGGAGCCGAAATCACGATGCTTCAGGTATTTATCCAGCTTGCGTTTGCTCAGCTTTGCCGTTCCCCCGGGCTCAGCGACATACGGCAGATGCGCAAATTGTGGCAATGTAAAACCGAGCCCTTGAGCAATGAAGATCTGGCGCGGGGTGTTAGGCAAGTGCTCGGCGGCGCGAACCACATGGGTGATCTCAAAATCGTGGTCGTCCACAACGGTCGCCAAGTGATAGAGACACGAACCATCCGCCCGCTGAATGACGTGGTCCTGCTCACTCGACCAGTCGACGTGGACTTCCCCTCGCACGAGATCGTCGATTTGGCAGACCCCTTCGCGCGGCATCTTCAACCGAACGACGCCACTTCGTCCTTCGGCCTCCATGGCGGCGGCCTGTTCGTCGGTTTCGGCCATCCAGCGTCGGTCGTAAACGAACGCCCCCCCCGATTTCTCGGCGGCCTCGCGCTGCTGCTGTAGTTCCTCGGGTTTTGCATAATCGCGGTAGGCGAAACCATTGGCCAGCAACTGCGCGACCGCCGCTTGATGTCGATCGGCCCGCTGCGATTGATAATATGGAGCATGCGGCCCGTCGACGTCTGGACCTTCGTCCCAATCCATTCCCAGCCAGCGAAACCCATCAAGGATTGGTTGCAACGCGGATTGGACGTTGCGTTGCTGGTCGGTGTCGTCGATACGGAGAATAAACTGGCCACCAGCTTGCTTGGCCAGCAACCAATTGAACAAAGCAGTACGCACCCCGCCAATATGAAGGTAACCGGTTGGGCTGGGAGCAAAACGTGTCCGTACCATAAAGCATTCTATTTCATTAAGTCGAGACAAAACTGGATAATCGATGACCGCTCTTCTTGCCGTGCGTGGCCCGAAATGACGCCTTGCATCATCCCGATGCGAATCGCCAATTTCCGCTCACGGGAAGCCAAAGGTTTCGGCAGCGACAAAGTGTAAACGAAAATGACGTCCGCTCAAACGCCTCCGAAGACAAGTCTACATCAATGATGAACACGTATGATGTTATCTTGCGTCAATATTTCTCCACCGTGACTCTCGGCGGAGACCGCCGAGCTACGTTATTGAGCGACTGCGCCTTTGCAATGGAAAATGCGGTTCAGGATTTAATTGGCTGAATCGACATTGATAACATCGACTTCTTCAAACTTCCCGACTTTCATGCTCGCGCCGCCGATCGAAACCAGTTGATTTTCCGAAAGTGGCAGCAACCGATGGAAGAAGCGAGCCCGCTGCAATTCGCCGACGACCTGCCAAGATTTCCCGTCTTCGGAGAGTCGCTGAAGCTTGCCGCTGTAGGTGGTGACATACAGGCGACCGCCGGTGGCGAAGGCGGAAGAGCCGAAACCGTCCATCCCCTCGCCGTTTAAACTCGGACCTATGGACCACTTTCCGCTGGTCGGGTCAAAGAGATCGACGCGCGTTGTCGGCCCCCCCTGTTGTTGCATTCCTCCAATCGCGTAGATCTTGCCATCGTGTGCGGCCACGGACAACGCCCGACGTTGGAACGGCGGCTCAGGCAAAGCCTTCCACTGCGGGTTGGCGTCGGACAGGTTAAGCTCGTATGCCGACTTGTGCCAAACGTTGTCTTCTTCACCGGCAATCTTCCAGCCACCGACAACATAGATCGTGTCCCCCATTACCGCGGCATCGAACGAGGAGCGGGGCTCGGGCAGCGGCGATAGGTCGGTCCACTGACGCGTTGCAATATCGAAGCTCGCGACATCGGCCCGTGACCACAGATCGTGCGTTTCGCCTTCGGCGTTCTTTGCCGTAAAGCCACCGATGCGGTACAGCTTGCCGCCATGTGCGACCATCGCCAATCCTTGCAGTCCGGGCCCTTCGCCCCAAGATTCCCAGGCCTTCGGATTGCTTAAGTCGAGCCGATACAGCGTGTTGGCCTGCGCTTCGGCGGCATACGAATGAGCGTCGCCGGTGTGCCCGCCGTACACAAACAGCGAACCATTGGCCACCGCAGCGCCGAAGCTGGTGACGTTCTCAGGGATTGAAGGGTAATTGTTCGTGACCGCAAGCTTTTTGGCTGGCGTCGGCGCGGCGGTGGCCTGCCCGACGTTGAGCGCCAATGTCGTGTAGTGACGGATCGAATCGTACGTATCTTGTCCGCTCTTACCGCTTGCCGCTTCGATGTGCCGAACTCGGATGGAATACGCGCCTTCATCGCCGATCGCGAACAGGGCTCGACCGCGATCATCCGATTCAGCCTCGAAGTCGTCGATCCCAGGCCCCTGAGCCGTGACCTGCGCACCGCTCACCGGTTCGCCGTTCCACTTGACCTCGACCTGGATCTTATTACCGACTTTCCGCGGAATCACGTCGAGCGCCAATTGTTTGCCGCAGTCGATCGAGGTCCACGCAGGATGATCGAGCGCGGGGCCGGTCTTGGCGTAGTACCGCAGAAGGAATGTATTGTCGCCACGTGAAATGACGCCCAAATCATGCGTCAGAACGAAGATCGATGCTCCGGCATCTCTGCTGATGGTTGCCTCCAGCGACTCGGTCCCCTTGGTCACGTGTAGCGGTTTGACTTCGCCATCAGGTCCGATTTGCGAGACCTTGGCGCTCACGACGCGATCAAGCAACGCCGGGTCATCAGGTTCGGCAAGTTCGCCAAAATAAACGTGAAGCTGTTTTTCAGCGCTGTCGCCTGTTTGAACAAGCCACAAGAAATGCGCGTTTGCTGATAATGGCTGAAGCGAAGCGATAACGCCAGCCAACAGAAACACCTTGAGTCGTTGATACACTCTATTTTCCTTCATCTTTGGGGTGAAAGTTGTTCGAGGCGAGCTATTTGCTCGCCTAGGATTCAAATCAAAATCTCTAGCCCGCCGGTTGGCCGGGCGCGGGGATACCATCTTTCGTGCGTTCGGGAACAACCACTTCCTTCATGAACTTGTCCCAAACACGCTCGCTTTGCAGGTTGGAATCCTGCTCGCGAAGCCGATCAAACGTCGACTCGTCATACTTTTCCTGCACGGGAAGTTGCCTCCATTGTTCGACGGTAAGCGGAGGTAACGGTCCCAAGAACGGTCCAGGTGTCGGCTCATCACCGCATCCAACTATTAGAAACAAAGACAGCAGGCTGCCTGCATACCAACAACGCACGGATCCAACTCCACAGAATGCAATCGATAGAGAAACATGGTCGATCGAACGGGGCGGTCGAGCCAGCGGGGCCATGCAGCCCCGCCGGCCTTGCGATTGCCAAACTATTCAAGCGAAACGGGTTCGCCTCGATCGCGAGTGGAAACCGCCTGATAAACGCCGGGATATGCGGGATCACCCACGGGATGATGGTCGATCGTTTCAGCAACAAAGCGAACCGAGCCATCGACCAACGCGAAATGTCCACCGCCAGGGTGATGGCTTCGGAATGCTCCGTAGACCGTCGTTGTGTTGTCATGTTTGTTGAAGGGATGGAACGTCGTTCCCCAGGAGTAACCGATGTAGCCATACGCCCAAACGCCACCATAAGACGTCGATGGGATCCCCTCAGGCATGAAGTCGGTTTCACCCATCAAGAAAGTGTTCGATGTTCCATCAAGGATGTCACGCATGCTTGTGTTTCCCTGACCATTCGAGCCGCCAGCTTCATTCATAAAGGGAACGATCGAACCATCGTAGCGAGGTTCGGGAATCCCAAAAGCGGAAGCGTAATGCAGCATGGCAGCGTCGGGCGCACCGGCATTCCAAAGGTAACTGCAAGGCGCGCGATTCTCCGCCAGTTGACCAGCCGGCATGACCATGCTGGGGCACAAGTACGAGGGAATGATCGTTTGGGTTAGCAACAAGTTTGTCCATCCGTCCCCATCGGCGTCGTTGGTGCTATTGCGTGGCTCGTCCACGTCCCAGCGGCTCGCCATAGCGTCCGCCTCCAAGAAGGGGAGGATCTGGATGTGGCCTGGTGTCCAAGTGCTGCCGGTGACGGCGGGACCGCGAGCGGTATAAGCAAGGTCCTCGACGACAGCCCAAGGAAACTTTTGGTAGGTATCGTGATAATTGTGGGTCGCCAGGGCGATCTGCTTGAGCTGGTTACTGCACGACATGCGTCGGGCTGCTTCACGGGCTGCTTGCACAGCGGGGAGCAAGAGCCCGATGAGGATACCTATGATGGCGATGACGACCAACAATTCGACCAGCGTGAAGCCGCGTGGAGCGCGACGAGACAATACAGACATTCTTAAACACCTCCAAATGGAAATACCAGGAAACCAACGTGCAACAGCATCCCGCAGGACAAAAAGGTCCGGTTGGGAAGACGTTCGCTGTGGCTGGCTGCCGGAAGATTGGAAGGTGGCTGGCTTCAGCGGCAACTGTATTGAGAATGATTCTCAGTTGCGTTAAGTCGATGTTATTGCATGAGGCTTGTGAGGTCAAGTGGCTCGATAAGAAACCTGAAAAAAACTTTGATGCTGGTCCGCACACTCTGATCGGCAAGCAAATAAGGGACCGGGATCGACGACGCCGCGTCTGGCATCGCGCATATCGGCCACGATGGCATGAACGCTGGGTTTTCGGGAGTGA
The DNA here is from genome assembly GCA_041399105.1 of Pirellulaceae bacterium. Taxonomy (GTDB): domain Bacteria; phylum Planctomycetota; class Planctomycetia; order Pirellulales; family Pirellulaceae; genus Rosistilla. The sequence continues at coordinate 54,267 of JAWKTL010000027.1, forward strand.
ATGCGGCTTATCGGCTGAAGAATGTTCGTGGCATGCAAGATGGATGTCGATGCGGTTCAAGGGCGCGACACGTCGACTTCACCACTGGAAGCAATACAACCGCTCTTGATCGCGGATGAACAGGCAATCATTGCTGATCACCGGATGCGTGACGATGCCGTTGTATTTCGAATCCGATGCGTGAACACTTCGTTGCGGCAACATGAAATTTGCCAACACTTTCATGTTCTGTTGTGGCTGGAGTAAGACAAACCGTGGCGGATCGGCACGATTTAAAGAGTTCTTGTTTTCCGCCGCGAGCACCCAGGAATCATTTCCGATCAGTGGACCTCGGTCGAACGATTTTCGTTGTTCAAGAACCGTTTCGCCTGTCTCCAAATCCATCGCTTGCATGGCGGCGTTGTTGACTAGAACTCGGTTTCCCGCGACCAGCGCACCATGATGGTAAGTCGTTGGCTTGCCGTTCTGATATTGCGTGACCAGATCGTTCCGCGCCGCGTTAAGCTTAAACATCGCGTTCCCGCTTCTTCCAATCGCGAGAACCCGAAACGGGCCGATCGGAATTGGCGAAGTCGCTTGCCACTGAGAATGTCCGTCCCAAGGTGCCGACGAAAGCAAATTGCCATGAATATCAAACAGCACAAGGTTTCCAGATAGCAGTTGGACAAAGCGATCGGGGCTGCCAGCGACCAAGGGTAAATCGATGATCGAAGTGTAAAGAGCGTCGCCTCGAATCTGTTTCGCTTGCCATATCAATTCACCCGTCCGTGGGTTCAATCCGACGATTGCTCCACGGTCGCCTCCGGGAGTCAGCAAAAGATGCTCCATGGATACAAGTGGACTTTCCGCAAAGCCAAAGGCTGGCTGGCGACCGCCGAAGTCTTCCATCCGCCGCTTCCAGGCCACCGTTCCGTCGTCGAGCCGCAAACGCATGATTGTTCCCGTCGACCCGAGGACGAAGACCGAATCGCGTTCAATGGTCGGAGTCGAGCGTGGTCCAGGTAGACAGCAACATGGTGGGGTCACCGTTGGTCCAACCTCGGTGCCCCAAAGTTCATTGCCGGTATCCAGATCCAAGCAAACGACAATTTCCCGATCATTTCGCAGAATCATCATCACGACGTGTCCCGACGAAACTACAGGACCTCCGTACCCCGTCCCAGACTCTTTGTACACCCAGCGCAGCGGCGGAGTATCGTTGCGAGCCCAGGCGACCGACGGGGGACCAAATCGCGAGGTGATCCGATGTCTGGGGCCGCGAAAATGAGGCCAATCCGAAGTGGCGTCAAGATCGTCATCGACGCTTTCAACGAGAATCGACTTCGTTTCCGATGAAGGCTCGTCCCCTGAAGTCGTTCGCAAATCGCATGCGATGCAAATCACCAGCACGAAAATGAATGATACGAATGAACGATGCGTTGCTTCCATCGGATCAATCCTTCGACAGGGTTCTTTGTTTCGCAATCGAAAGGCTGGACGCGCCGACCGAGGAATTACGGTTCGGCGATCGTAACGAACATCGGTTCGCTGCTGTAGGTCGCTTTCATGACAAAGTTGATTGCGATGTTGGCGATCACGGCGAATTGCTGTCGCTCAGCCGGGGCCGCTTTGGGATCGACTTTCAACGTAATATGTCCGGTTGACTGACCGCCGGTCAACAGTGTCTTACTGTTTGCCGCGTCGACAGCGACGCCGTCGGGCAGTGGGTTCCCGTACGTTGAGTTCAAATGCATCAGAGCGACATCGAGAGAGATGTTCTTGTCAAAACCTTCGGCCCGTTGAATTTCGACATCGATCTTGATCGATTCGCCAGGCTTCAAGACAAGTTCGTTGTTGCTGACCTTCACACCGCGAATGTCTCCGGGCTGTCCGACGGAAACGGTGTGCGACGACACCGGCCAATGTCCACGTCCACCTCCCGGGTTGTAAATCTCTTGATAGACCAGCGCGTCGGCAATCGGCGACTCCGCAAGGCTATCGTCGACTTCCTCTGAAATCGCGGAACCCCAAATTCGGATATCGCTCGAAACCGGCATGGCCTCGGTGGTGGCGGTAAAGACAATGCAGCCATCCTGGTATTTGTTCTTGATCACCTTACCACAAGTTGCCGTCACACCTTCGGGCAAGCCATCGACATGCAGTTGGACAGGCAGATCGAACCCGTTCTTGCGATTGATGCGAACGTAAGCAACACCGTGTGTGCCGGGCGTTAACAACGTTTTATCCGTGTCCACGAACAGCTCAAATGTCGGCTCCGACTTGATGCATCGCAGGAAATAGACGAAGTCTTGCCGGCCGCGAAGATGCAGGTCGCGAACTTCGATCAGATAAGGACCGTCCGCCTTCGCCGTCCAGTTTTCGATCAGCGAATCACTGTATCCACGTTTGCCGATGCGACAATCGTCGTTCACCTGTTGAGGATTACCTTTGGCGTCGAGGATTCTCAAATGGGAGTCGAGGTCGGAACCCAGACGCGCGGCAATCACTTCAAAACTGAACGTTTCCCCCTTCTTGGCTTCAAAAGTAAAATAGTCAAGGTCGCCGGCCTTTTCCGTTCGCCCATTGATTCCGACGGGCAGCGAGACCGACTGAGCTGTCTCCACCGTATCGTTTGCTTCGTCTGTTTCGCCAATAAGTGGTTCATCCGTCACCACCATGGCGATCGGATTGACAACGGCTTCCTCCAGGACAGGTTGCAGTAACGCGTCATCCCGCAGCATCGCACTGGAAACAACGTGTCCAGCGCTCGATTCAGGAAGGTTCCAGCCGTAAAGCGTTACCGACGTTGATTCCTCCTTCGACACGGCGACGGGAAATGCTGTCTTGACGAATGGCTGATCGGTCACTTCGATCGCGTATTCCCAGTACTTATTCCCCTGATAACGCGTGTCGCGAATTTCGAGAAAGTAATCTCCCGCGGATTTGAAAGTATGAGCAATCAACGGGTCGCCCCGGAACGTATTGTCAGCCGCGTCAAGCGTTGCACCGTTTGCATCGCGAAGCGTCAACAAGGGGTCGCAATGTGTCTGCAGATCATGAATTTTGTCCTGCAACCGCATTGCCAGAACGTGAAACACCAAGCTCTGCCCCGCCTCGGCACTGAATCGGAAGTAATCGACATCCTCCGCCTTCTCGATCGCCCCACAAAGCGTTGCCGGGAGCGAACAGGTGGTCGCTTGATCGAGCGTGTCATTCTTTGCTTCTTCGACAATGATCGGTCCCTTCGCCACGACGATTTGACCGACCGTACTCACCCCACGTGGCGTGGCGACTCGCAATTCACGGACACCGGGCAACGCATCATCCGCGACGCTGAATCGGACCGTCAACTGGTTGGGCACAACCTTTGCATCCTTCGCCTTTTCCTCGCCCGCTGTTGTCTGCCGGATGATTTGAGCGGTAACGCCAGCCCCCGAAACGTGAACTTCGTAGGCATCGTGCAGATCGTAGCGCGACTCAATAACATGCTCGGTATCGTCTGCGACCGCGGTCGCCACCGGCTTGACGCTCATCAACATGGGATACGACGTCTGTGCATCAGCAGTTGACGACCAAGCGAGGAAGTTTTTTGATCGCCAAGATAGCAGTCGTCGCGTAGAGCAGCAGCGGTGGACAATATGCGTGATGGACTTCATTGACTCTTCTCCGATGGATGATTTGTTCGATGGACTCCAGGATCAACCCGTCTCAATGAACATGTAGGAATTGTTTTGAGTTGATCAGCGCCCACAATAAATCTTCGTAGCATTCGTTAGGCGATGGGGCTTCGTTCGAAAGGATTTCGCCTGCTGAACCTCCTCGTCGGTCGGTGTTCGAGCAGAATTGTCGCCAATAATTCGCTGACAATTTCGTCGTGCGGCTTGTTTTCCGCGATCAGCTTAGCGACGCGTCCCTGTTTGTCGGCGATTTTCGCCGCAAGGATGTCGCCGTTTGCCGTATGCAACGCCTGAGCGAGGTTCGCATCGGCGGAGCGTTCGCACTCGCAGACTGTCGCCCTTCGCGGTTTGGCGAACGTTGTCAGAAAGTAATTCGGATACTCCGCGTCCGGCAATTCGATCGCACGTGTTCCGAGTGGCAAGTTTCGGAACTTCGTCGCCACGCCGGTTGCTTGATCGATCGCGTCAAGAAGCGGTTCGGCGGGCAAGCGTTTAACTTGGTAATGGCTGTAGAACCGCATGTCACTCGCATTCTCAGGCGTCGGTTGGCTGCTCAGTTGATACAACCTGGACGACATGATTGCTCGCATCAGTTGCTTCAGATCGAAATCGTGCTCGATGAAATGGTTCGCCAACGCGTCCATCAGTTCGACATTACTCGGTGGATTCGTCGAACGCATATCGTCGATTGGGTCAACGAGGCCGGTTCCGAGCAAATATCCCACGTAACGATTCACGATTGACCGAGAGAAATAGGTGTTGTCTTTGGACGTAAGCCAATCGGCGAATGGAATCCGTCGATCCAAAGTTTCCTCGACTGGCTGACCTCCCAGTGGCGTCGGCTGCATGCGCTGTCGCGTGCGTGGATGTGACACATCTCCGGTTTCCCGAACCATGACAACGGTCTCACGACCAAACAAGCCGAAGTCTTCGCTCGTTTTCGATCCGACGCGTGCGAAGAATGCGGCCAATCCGTAGTAATCCGCTTGGCTGTACTTTTCGAATGGATGATGATGGCATTTGGCGCATTCGAGACGAACGCCTAAGAAGAGTTGCGATGTCGCTTCGGCAAGTGAACTCGAATCGGTGTGAATGCGAAAGAAGTTTGCCGGTCCGCTGGAATAGATCGATCCTTTGGCGGTGACGAGTTCACGCACGAAAGCGTCGAACGGTTCGTTGACGCGAAACTTTTCTTTGATCCAGTTGTGCAAAGCCCACATGCCCTGTTCACCGACCGAACCGCTGTTATTGCGGATCAGGTCGGACCATTTCAATGTCCAATATGCGGCGTAGGCGTCGTTGAACGTATCAAGCGTCGGGTCGCCGGTCAGCCCAAGCAATCGATCAATAAGCAGTTGTCGTTTATCAGGGTCTTGCGACGCGAGGAACGCCTGTGTCTGTTCGATGGTGGGGAGCGTTCCGATCGCATCCAAATACACGCGACGAATAAAAGTTGCATCGGAACACAGTGGAGACGGTTCGATCCCAAGCTGTTTGAACTTCACAACGGCCAGTTCGTCGACGAAATTGTTGTTCCGCCAATCGGCCAACTGAACGGATTGCGAATAGGGCACGACGAAGTTTGACGTTACGGCCTCCCCTTCATATCGGATCATGATCGATGTCTGACCTTTGCCGACGACGTTGACGAGCCCGCTCTCATCAACCTCCGCAACGCCCGGGTCGAGCGAATCATAACGAGCCATCGCCGTTACATCTCGCGTCGTGCCGTCAGCAAACGTGGCTTCGATACGCAATTGCTGCGATCCTTCAGTGAGGGTTGAATCCGTCGGAAAGACCGACAACGACTTGAGTTCCGCTTCGGCTTCTGTAGGTGCAATTGCACCGTCGGCGATCCAACGGCGAAAGGTGTGATAGGAAACACTGTCGGTGGCGAATCGCGTTCCACCACCATGGGTGACCGAACCACTTGCTTTGCGAAGAATTAGGCTGGCGTCAGGTCGCGCCGCATCAATCCGTCGCGAGCGACTTTGCTGCGCGATCGCGTTGTAGTCGGCGGCGACATCGAAGCCAAAGACGGACAACTTGAATCCGCCTTGCCCGTGTTGTGCCGCGTGGCAAGCTGCCGACGCACATCCGGACTTATTCAAAATAGGACGAATGTCACGCGAGAATTCCAATCCCCGCGAGGTCGGTGATTGAACCTCGATCGGTAGCTCAGGCATGCGATCACCGATCGATATGTTAATTTTCGTTTTGCCACTTGCCAACGGTCGAACCAACCCACGCTGGTCGATGGTCGCGATCGACGGATCGACCACCGAAAAGAGAGCGTCGCGCGTCAGATCCAATTTTCCCAGAACGAGAATTTGACTGGTTTCGTGCAATCCAGCGAGCTGAATCTGTTCGGGGTAAATTTGAATGTCATTCGCACTGCATGTCCGCCCCGCAATCAATGCGGCAAGCATCACGATCTTCCATTGCATGCGATGGTCTCCGAAATTCTGGTAGTTAAGTCTTCCGATACCGCTGCGGTCGAGCAGTGTTTCCGCATCGTCGACAAGCTTTCGTTGGACAGCGGCAGAAGATGGTTTGGGTGGGCTTAACTCGTCGTTGGACGATACCTCATTATGCACGAATATGCCGCCAATGTCGAACGGCATTGGGAGCCGCAGCCTGCAAAAATGGATGTCTTATCCGAGAAGCAGGTTGCCTAGAGCTATCCGCGTGGACGACGCATGGCCACCTTGCTAAAATTGGTCTTTTGTTGCCTCCTGAGCGTGGTTAATGTCATGCCGCTTGGTATCAGTCCGCTGGTCGATTTCGCATTCAAGAAGATCTTTGGCAGTCCAGAGAACGCAATTTCGTTGATCGGCTTGCTCAATGCGGTCTTGCAACCGGACGCTCCGATCACCGATGTACATATCCTCAATCCGTTCAACTACCAAGAGTTTCAGGATGACAAACAGATCGTCCTTGACGTTCGTGCTCGCGACAGTCACGGGCGTTCGGTAAACATCGAAATGCAAGTGTCTCGTAGCGGCGGGCTTCTTCAGCGCCTGAATTTTTATGCCGCTTCAATGTATGTCGATCAATTACAAAGTGGCGATGACTACCGCACGTTACGACAGGCGATTTCGATTTGCTTTCTTAATCAGAGATTGTTCCTCGATTCCGATCAGCCACAGCATCGATTTCAGCAGGTCGACCTTTGCAGCGGTCGCGTGTTGCCATCGGGAATCGAAGTCCACACGATCGAGTTGCCGAAGTATAATCTATCTGTTCCGGAGATTCGGGAGGCGAGCGAGATTGAGCAGTGGGTGTTCTTTATGTTAAGCGCGGACCAGTTCGATGGACAAAGGCTTCGAGAACTGCTGCCGCGTATTGAATTCCAGCAAGCGATTTCCGTGGTGGAGCGAATCGCGGAGAAAACGGAGGACCGTCTGATGTACGATCAAAGAGAGAAAGCTTTACGCGATTATCAATGGACAATCAATAGCGCCCGAGAAGAAGGGCGTATCGAAGGGCTCGAGCAAGGCTTGGAGCAAGGCTTGGAGCAAGGCTTGGAGCAAGGTGAGCAGCGTGGTCGTCGAGCGACGCTGATTGACACCATTCACATGCTCGAAGACTTACTGGGGGATTCAATGACAGACGGGTCGACGCTCCTCACCCAACCGCTGGATTCGTTGACAGCCCAAGTGACGCAACTGCGGCACCGACTGCGTGGTCGAGATATTTAACCCCGCAGTTATCGAACGAATGTCGATCAAACTCTGTACTGGACGGTATCCGGAGCGACATCCGCACCCAAGAATACGAGTGCTTACAGGATGCATTGGGCTAACGGAAACAAACCGTTGCATGAACGATTGTCGGGCAATCGAAAACAATCTATTTTGAGGAACGCAAACAACCTCATTTCACGAATGTATCAAGCTCGATGTTAAGCAAAGTTGCCACAATTGCAGATGTTTACCAAGCCCAAACCGTGATCCGGCGGCATTTGACGCCCACTCCGCTGATTCGATCGCACGCGTTGGAGAAGGAGCTTGGATTGTCCGGTGATCGTTGTGTTTGGCTGAAGGACTATGGCTGGACGCCGGTCGGATCATTCAAAGTCATGGGAGCTTTGAACTGGATGGCGCATCACGCGACGGATGTCGGAGATCGCCCGGTAGCGGCGCATTCTTCGGGGAATTTCGCGTCAGGTATTTCCTTTGCCGGAATGCAGTATGCGAAGCGTGTGATTATCGTGATGCCGGAGACCGCCCCTCGCGTGAAGTTTGAATTGACGCAGTCCTTTGGCGCTGAGATCCGAACGTACGACATTTCGACCGATCATCAAACAGGTCGCCGAGATCAGTTGACGCGGGAGATCGCCGATGACTTGCATGGTGTTCAGGCATCGCCTTACGATGACAATCACGTGATTGCCGGCAACGGTGTTGGTGGGCTGGAGATTGTTGCACATCTCAAACAAGCCGATCGCAAACTGTCTCAGTTCTTGTGCCAGGTGAGTGGCGGGGGACTCATGGCGGGGCATGCTCTAGCGATCGCGGACGCCTATCCCGCAGCGGAGATTATCGGCGTCGAACCCGATCAGGCCGACGATTTCCGACGATCTCTGAAGGCCAATGAGCGTGTGCGTCTGGAGCGACCGACCAGCATCTGTGATGGATTGCTTTCCTATGACGTTGGTTTACACAACTGGCCGATACTAAGCAAACACGTCGCCAGATCCGTTGCGATACCCGATGAAAAGACCGTCAGCGCGATGAAATGGCTCTACGACAAACACGGTTTGCGGACCGAACCATCCGGCGCGATCGCAACTGCCGCGTTGTTGACCGGCAGCGTTCGTCCCTCGGCGGACGGGGATATAGTGATCGTCATCAGCGGTCGTAACGTCGACGAGGACGCCTTTCGACGATGGGTATCTTGAAGCCATGCATCCTCCATTCGATCCGCGCGGCGTCATTCCCGCCTGCCTAATGCCGTTTGACGCCGACCTTGAAATCGACGAACGGGCTTATCGACGCCACATCAAGACTCTTTCCGAAATTGACGGCGTCTCCGCAATCACGCTTAATGGTCATGCCGCGGAGGTTCACGCACTGAGTTTCGAAGAACAGCGACGTGCAATCGAGATGGCGCGCGATGAGGTCGGAGAACAGATGCCGCTCGTCGCGGGCATCCATACAGCAAGGACACGAGAAGCCGGTCGGCTAGCCGAAATGGCTACGGCGGCCGGAGCCGACGCCCTGCTCGTTTTCCCGTCAGATGCGCTTACGTTGGGTGGTGAACTGCGTCCCGAGTGTGCGCATGCTCATATCGCCGCCATCGCCGATTCGACGCATCTGCCTTTGATTCTGTTTCAGTATCCGATCAAAAGCTTGGGATATCCCCTGGCGACGCTCATCGATTTATGTGAGACGTTTCCCACGATTCGGGCAATCAAAGATTGGTGCAATGATCCTCATTTACACGAACGTCAGATTCGTGAGCTTCATGCGTTGGATCATCCGGTGCGTGTCTTGTCGACTCACAGCATGTGGTTGCTCGGCTCACTTGTTTATGGCTGTGACGGCCTCTTGTCTGGAGCGGGAAGCGTCATCGCTAGTCTTCAGGTCGCGCTCTATGAAGCGGTTCAACGTGGGGACTTGATAACCGCCCGGGAGGTGAACGATCGAATCTACCCGACCGTTCGGGCGTTCTATGCCGATCCGCTGATCGACATGCATAATCGGATGAAGGAAGCTCTGGTATTGCTCGGGCAACTCGATTGTGCCCATGTACGTCCGCCTTTGATAAAGCTTCCGGAAACTGAGATCGAACGGATACGAAGGGGATTGAAACAAGCCGGTTTGTTCTGACGCATCGGCGACAAGCGTTTCCACGCTTTACGCGGAAGGTGCCTACAAACCTCCGAATCGACGCTGTCGGCTTGAGAAATCGTCGATTGCCGCAAGCAGATCGTCCTCTCGAAAATCAGGCCATGCTTTGTCGGTAACATAGAGTTCAGCGTAGCTGATCTGCCAAAGCAGGTAGTTGCTGACGCGCATTTCACCACCGGTGCGAATCAACAGGTCCGGATCACGCCTTCCGGCCGTGTAGAGAGAATCCGAGAACATCGCTTCGTCGATTGCGTCAGGCTCGAGCGACCCGTCCTGAACACGGCGTGCCAGACGGCGAACAGCATCGACGATTTCCGCTCGACCGCCGTAGTCGACGGCGAGAACGATTTCCATTCCCTGATGAGACTGGCAAAGCGATTCCGTAACCGCCAATTCGCGAAGCACGCCGCCCGGCAAGCGATCTCGTCGACCGATCATGCTCAAACGCAAACCGTGTTCGATCAACGTTGTTCTTTCTTGAACCAAGAACTGTTCGAGCAGTTGCATCAGGAAATCGAGTTCACCGGCGGGACGCTTCCAATTCTCGCTGCTGAAGCAATACAGCGTCAACGCTTCGACCCCCAGCGAGGCGCATTTCTCCGAAATCCGCCGCACGGACTCGACACCACAACGATGCCCTTCGATTCGCGGCATTCCCTGTTTCTGAGCCCACCGTCCATTGCCGTCCATGATGATCGCGATGTGCTTCGGCAATATCCAAGACGTTGCCGCCTCAGCGCTTGCGTTCGGTTTTGCCGTATCCGCCGGATTCATTGTCGATCAACCGATTGCCAATTCGTGCTTCGTCTGTTCCGTAAAAATCGTTTGAGCACGATCGGGCCCAACAGAGACAATGCCTACGGGAAATCCAATCAGCTCCTCGACACGCGTAATATAGCGTCTGGCTCCATCGGGCAGTTCCTCCATCGTGCGAATTTCATCAACCGGAATCTTCCATCCCGGCACTGTTTCGTAAACAGGTTCGCAGCGACGCACCTGATCTGCGTGACAAGGGAATTGTCGCGTTTCTTGGCCGTCGATTCGGTAGGCCACGCAGATTTTAATTTCATCCAAATGACTTAACACGTCCATCATCATCAAGGATAGTCGGGATACACCGCTCAGCCGTGCAGTGTAGCGAAGCGCCACGGCGTCGAGCCATCCGCAGCGACGGGGGCGGCCCGTCGTTGTGCCATATTCATTGCCCAACTTGCGAATTTGCTCGCCGACATCATCGTTCAGTTCGGTTGGGAATGGACCGCCGCCAACGCGAGTGCTGTACGCCTTGCATACGCCGACCACTTCGTGAATCCAACGTGGTGGAACACCGGCACCGGCACAGACCCCGACGCCCGAAGCATTGCTGCTGGTGACAAAGGGATACGTTCCGTGATCGATGTCCAATAATGCTCCCTGCGCTCCTTCGAAGAGGATCTTGCGATTGGCTTCGCATGCGGCGAGGATCGGTTCGGTCGTGTCACCGGTGATTTCACGCAGTCGCGTCGACCAATCTTTCGCCATCTGAACAACCTTGGCGGGTGCGACCAGTTCGAGTTCCTCCGCACCGGCACCCATCCCCTCCAAAATGGAATACTTCTGTTTCGCCACCTCTTCGATACGTTGATCGCGATCGGATTGCATCAGGTCCGACATGCGTACGGCGTGTGTCCGCCCGACTTTATCGCGGTAGCAGGGACCGATTCCCCGATTCGTCGTGCCGATCGATTCATTGCCCACCCGATGTTCGTTGATCAATCGGTCTTCGACCATGTGCCACGGCATCACCAAATGCGCTCGCTCGCTGATCCGCATATTCTCCGCACAATGCACCCCGCGTGCGGCCAAGCCGTCAATCTCCTCCAGCAACGTCGTCGGATTGATCACAACGCCGGGGGTGATCATGTTCCGCACCTGCCGATGCAAAATGCCACTGGGAATATGATGCAGCTTGTACGTCTGATCGCCGCTGACCACCGTATGTCCCGCGTTCGCGCCACCAGCATATCGCACGACCATTTCGTAGTCTCTGGCCAGCAGATCAACCAGTTTTCCTTTGGCTTCATCGCCCCACTGAAGCCCTATCACGCATGTTCCCGGCACCGAATGGTCCTTTCCAAATTGTTTGTCGAATTCGTCGACATTTTAGAATGCAAAACCAAATAGTGTAGAGCTAGGATTGGATACCGACAACGGGCTCAGTCGGTCGGTTCGTGAAACCCACCGCTGGCGTGGTTTCCGCAAACGTCAGCATGGTTATTACGTCGCGTGGTCAGAAATGAGGTGATTCGCTTCATTTAACGCGATGGCATCATTTCGGATCACGCACGGTATAGCGGCTTACCGAACGGCTCACCGCTTGCCAATGGCATGGACTTCAAATCCGATGTCACGCAGTTTGGCGTGATCGAGCAAGTTTCGTCCGTCGAACAGAAAGGCGGGCTTTTGCATCGATTGATAGATCGCCTTGTAGTCGAGCGATTTAAAAGCATCCCACTCGGTCAAAACGGTAATGCCGTGGGCACCATCACACGCTTGCTCTGCGGTATCGGCAAAGGTGACATTCTCATCGATCAAACGTTGGTAATCGCCATTAAAGCGGACCGGATCGTTCTGCATCACCGAGGCCAAATCGTATCGAATCTGGTCGATGTCGACCTTGGGATCGTGAATCGCAATCTTGGCGCGCTCCTCCAACAGATCGCGACAGACATAGATCGCGGCACTCTCTCGCGTGTCATTTGTGTCCTTCTTGAAAGCGAATCCCAGGACGGCGATGTGCTTGTCACTGACCGTATTGAACATTGTTTTGACGATTCGTCGTGTGAAACGCTGCTTTTGGTAGTCATTCATTTGAACGACCTGTTCCCAATATGCGGCGACCTCGGGCAATCCGAAGTGTTCACACAGATAAACCAAGTTCAAGATATCTTTTTGAAAGCAGGAACCGCCAAAGCCGACCGAAGCCTTCAGAAACTTCGGTCCAATCCGCGAGTCGGTACCGATTGCCGCCGCGACCTCGTCGACATCGGCCTCCGTCGCTTCGCATAACGCACTGATGGCGTTGATGCTGCTGACACGTTGAGCCAAGAACGCATTGGCGGTCAACTTGGAAAGTTCACTGCTCCAAAGATTGGTTGTCAAAATCCGATTTCGTGGAACCCAATGTGCGTACACATCGACCAAAGCGCTAACCGCTTCACGCGACTCGCCCCCAATGAGGACGCGATCGGGGGACAAGAGATCCTCCACCGCAGTTCCCTCAGCGAGAAACTCGGGATTGCTGAGTACATCAAAATGCGCCCCTGGACGTGCCGACGACGCCAGAATGCGTTTCACCGCCTCCGCCGTGCGAACCGGCAATGTCGACTTTTCGACAACGATCTTGTGCCCGCCGTCGGAACTTTCGGCGATCATCCGCGCACACTTTTCAACGTATTCCAGATTGGCCGCTCGTCCGCTGCCGATGCCGTACGTCTTCGTGGGCGTGTTAACACTGATGAAAACCATCGATGCCTTGCGAATGCTTTCCGCGACATCGGTCGTGAAAAACAGGTTGCGGTCACGTGCTTCTTCGACCACTTCCTTCAAACCGGGTTCATAGATCGGCAGGGTTGAACTGTTCCAAGCATCGATTCTGGCCTGATTAATATCGACCACCGTGACGCGGATATCAGGGCACTGCTTTGCGATCATCGCCATTGTCGGCCCGCCGACATACCCCGCGCCGATGCAACAGATGTTCGTTCCGTCCACGTTCTTCATAGCAACCATAGCAACACTCTCGTAAGTTGAACCGCAATCCTATTTCAATAATGAACGCGTTTGATGTTATCTTGCGCAAATGTTTTTCAGTTGATCTCGCGACGTGGTCGCTGTCAGTATTGTGTTGCATTTAACGTTACTCAAGCAAGGTCTTCGAGCAAGCGATTTGAAGGCATCGGTCGCGTTACGGGGCCTTGTAAGCGGCCTGATCGTCGCAATCGGCATGACACACGCCCCTGAAGGCTGGTCGGCATGATCTTTGCGAAAGTGTCTGCCAGACGCGTGCCGACGTGCGGCCACGTTCACATCGACCCATAATCCCGCAAGAAGGAATCCGATTCATGTTGAAACCTTTCAGATGCCTGCTCGTCGCGCCCCTGTGCCTGGCTGCGCTCCTTTCCGCCACTCAGGCTGCTGATGATCCAAAAGCGAAAAGTGGTGACAAGCATCACGATGCCGCGGACAAATCTCTTCCGAAGGAAGGGGTCGCCGTTTTAATGCCAACGGCCGACAACGAAGCACGAGGTGTTGTTCTGTTTAAAGAGATGGACGGCATGGTCTACATCAAGGGCAAGGTGATTAACCTCACGCCGGGAAAACACGGATTTCATATCCACATGTATGGCGATCTTCGAGCCGCTGATGGAACTTCCGCCGGTGGCCATTATGACCCCGACGGACATCCGCACGGAGGACCCGACGACCAGGAACACCATGCGGGTGATCTCGGAAACATCGTCGCGAACGAAGATGGGGTCGCAATGATCGACATGAAAACGAAGTCGTTCAAGTTGCATTTCGTCATCGGTCGCGCTGTCGTCGTCCACGGCGGAGTTGACGACTTGAAGAGTCAGCCATCGGGTGATGCCGGACCGCGTGTCGCCGTTGGTGTCGTCGGATTCTCCAACTTGGAGACGAAATCGGACAAGTAAGGCAGCTACTAAGGGCGCTTTAACCACCGGGCGGAATCCTTGCCGCCTGGGAACGGTCGATTACTACTTAACTCGCCGAGAGGCCCAGTTTGTAGCTCGGCGGTCCCCGCCGAGACTCTCAAACCGTAGCTCGGCGGTCCCCGCCGAGATTCATCAGTTCGTAGCTTGGCCGTCCGCCGAGACTCTCGGCGTGGACCGCCGAGCTACTTTCTATTTCTACTTGGCGGCATCTCCGTAATAGCAGATGTACGCTGTAGGCTGCGTCACTTGCAGTTGAAACTTCTGGTTGGGGCCGATACGGAATTCGGTCCCTGCCGGAAAATTTCGAAAGACGCCATCATCCGGCAGTTGAACGGTCAACTCTCCCGAGATCACCTTGATCCATTCGTGTTCCGATGTGCCGAATTCGTAATCGCCAACAGCCATGACGCCAACGGTTGCCCGACCTTCCTTGTTCTCAAAGCCGATGGATTTTACTTTCCCATCGAAATATTCGTTCACTTGCATTTCAGATTCTCTCAACGAAAACATTTCTTGTTAGCTTCATCCGCCGATCGGATGTCGCGGGCTTAATCGGCCTCCGCGAAGTTCTCAAAGCATCCCGATCATGACCGTCTTTGGCAAGTCCCGTTGTCGGTCGGATCAACGCGAAACCATAAGCTGACAATAGCGGTTGCGATCAATAACAAAGCGGCGAAACGTTGCGCCATTGAAACGGATGTCCATTCAGCACATTGACCCCAGCAAATGGAACCGGTGGACATCGAGAACGCCATTCCGGTGAGGTAACAGCCCATTCCGCGAGCACGCATCCGACTTGGCAAGGTCATCTGAGCGGTTGCGTTAAGTGTCGTCAACGTCATCATCCAGCCAGCGCCCATCAAAATCGTCACAAGCGCCAGCGACACCGGGTGCGTGACGACAGCGAGCAGGCCGAGTCCGATCGCAAACCCGATCATGGCGACGGCAACCGTCCGATCGCGACCGGCGATACGCTGCATCCTCGGCAAGACGGATGCGGCGGCAACCGCCCCCAATCCGACAAACCCGACAAGAAACCCGAATCCGGTTGCTCCCCAATTCAACCGAGTTTTGGCGACCAACGGCAGCAGCGACCACAGAGCGCTTGCCGGGAAGACGAATAACACGACCCCCACGATCACGTTGCGCATCGTTTCATGTTTGCGAACATATCGCAGGCCCTGATACATCGACAGCGCGAACGAAAGTCCGCGACTCGATTCACGACGGCGTCGACGCCACAAACTCAAGACACATACGACGCCTGCAAACGACGCGGCATTGACCGCGAATGCGCTCCAGATGCCGGCTACGGCAATCAACACGCCGCCAATGGCTGGCCCCACCGCACGCGCCAGATTGAAACTGATGCTTCCCAGAGCAACCGCTCGCGACAACTGCGACTTGGGGACCAATTCGGGGACGGACGCCTGCCAGACCGGCCGTGGACGACCATTCCGATACCGATGACAAACGTGAGCCCCAGCAGCGACCATGCGGTTACCGCTCCCGAAAACGTCAGTATCGCCAGCACCGAGGTCGCCAAGCAAAGGACCATCTGTGTTGTCAGCAAGAGCTTGCGACGATCGACGCGATCCCCCAACACGCCAACCGGGATTGCCAATAACACGATCGGAGCGGTCATCACGGTGCGTACCGCCGCGACCATTTGAGGTGAAGGGTCCAGTTCGGCCATCAGCCATCCCGCGCCGACTTCGTGAATCCACGTTCCCAGATTTGACGCCAGCGATGCAATCCAGAATGCTCGGTAGAGCGGAATGCGCAAGGGAGCCCAAGGAGAGTCGGGATTCGTGATACTCGATGTCGGCAGGGCCAAGACTTGAACTGTCAATGAAGGTGGAGCAATCGACGCGATCGGATATCGCAGTCTATCAATCACTCCGCAATTGCAACAGCCGTTCCGTAGTGCGACTACGTCTCAAGATGAACTGAAAAACACGGACGCAAGAAAACATCACACGCGTCCACTATTGATGGAATTCGTCCAACTGGGAGTGGTCGATCAACGCCCATCGTTGGCCGTGATCAGCGTGATATTGCCGAGGAACTGCTGATTGGACTGCAATTTGGCGATCGCTTGTTCCATGGCGTAGAACTGCGCCAGCAAACGACTTTCCTCTTTTTCCAGCCGAGTATTGTACGACGCGATCCGCTGATTGTTGGTGTCGATGCGTTCTTGAAGGGATCGGTTGCGATTAAGCAAAACGCTGTTGTTGATCCCCGCCAGCGAATCGACCGACTTCTTCAAACGAGCGGAGACTCCAGTCGTTTCAGAGGTGAAGAAGGTCTTGACGGCTTCGGGATCGGAGTCGAGTTTTTCATTCAGCTTTGCGGCGTCGAAGTTCATCTTTCCCGTTTCGGTCAATCGCAAGCCGACCTCCGCCAGTGATTTGATCTCCCCCGCGCCACTGATTCGACCGGTCAACAGGTTTCCCAGTTGCGACTGAATTCGCAGAACCTCGCCGCTGCCGAACAGCAGACCGACCGATTGGGTCGCCTCATCGAAGACCGTCAGATCGTCGAGTCGGTCAACCAAGCGATTGTACGCGTCGACAAACGTTTTCACTCGGCTCGCCACGGCGTGGTTGTCTTTCCTGACACTGATCGCCACCGGATCATCGCTGACCTGTTTTGCGGTGAACGACAAACCGGCGATCACGTCGTCGAAAACATTGTCGCTGCTGCGATGGACCGTCGCCGATGCGCCTTGCCCGACTTCGATCGCGGCGTCTTGAGCTTCCGAGGTTTGCCGCAAACCAATGTCAAATCCAACCGTCGACACCGCCAGGCGTCCCGCTTCGCCGCCGCGTTTGCTGAGCAATTCAAGTCGTCCGCCGGAAACGTTGGCGGACGCAAATTTTCCTGCCTCCTGAACCTTTGCGGCAATGGTCGCGCTCGTGTCGTCGGCCGTCACGTTAATCGATATCCCTTGCGACCCGACGATCACTTCCTTCACTTCACCATCGATCACCCGCGATTGCGATGTACCGGCAATGCCCAGTTCCGCGGCCGCCGTACCACCGATGCGGTCAGTAATGGAAAGTCGTCCCTCACCGCCGGTGACATCAACAATCTCAATACCGTTTCCGTCGCTGTTTAGCGATGCTTGCACGCCAATTCCCAGACTGTTGATGCGGTCGATAAGTCCACCGACCGTTTTTGTCAGCAACGACGCGACATTCACCGTTCCCGATTGACCCGAGCGATCAACCACGGTGAACGATCCATCGCTAATCCCCTGTCCTTGATTCAAATCCGCAAGGCGAGTGTTGCGCGAGACATACTGAGCCCGCAGGTTGTCTCCCGTTGCAAGCGTGTCGCTGGTGTTGATCGCAAGCCCCAGCTTCTGAGCTGTTTCATCCAAACTGGCGATCACGAAATGATTGTCGGTCCCACCACTGAGGTCGCGGACGGCGATACCGGTTCCTTGATCGTTGTAGCCGGCCTCCACGTCGAGCCCGCTATCGTTGATCGCATGGATCACATCGGCAATGCTCGACGCCGACGAGAGATCGACATTCGCTGATTGACCATCACGCGTTGTGATCGACAGCGATGTCAGCCCTCCCAGGCCGACGCCCCCCGCCAGCGAATCGAGACTGACCGATTGCAAACCTGACTGCAACCGTGTGCCCGTAACCGAATCGGCTCCGAAGGTGCCATGAAGCCCCAGGTCGGATGCGACGGTACTCTCCCCCGCATCGGCGATAATCAAAGAACCCGCGCCGCCACTGAGGTCGTGCAGTTCAATGGCGTCACCCGATGCGGAAATCGCGGCTTGAAGTTTCGGTGACGCGTCGTTGAACATCCGAAGCAGATCTTCGATCGTGGGCTCGGATTGTTTGTCGATTGCGGCTCCACCGGTGACGGTCGCTACATCGTCCGTTGCGACAACGCCACTTCCGTCCCCTCCAGCCGTTGCGGTGAATAATTCGGAAAGCTCGGCATCGGCGGCCAGTGCGTCAGCGATGTTGCCGGCCGTTGTATTCCCCTGATCAATATGAAACACCAATTGCTTGCCGAACGAGCCCTCCAAGAGCTGCACGGTCTCGCTGCCGGCGGAGACCGCCGCGTCATCAACGAACACGATCTCCATTCCGTCATATTCGCCTCCGACATCGACAGTATCAATGGTGACGACGGCGTTCGGATCGCTAGCGTTCGTCGTCCCGCTTGCGTTCCGCGCTTCACGCGAGAAGTCGCTGAAATCGATTTCGATCTCCGTTCCATCACGCAGCGTCACGTTGATGTCCGTCCCGCTGGCGAGTCCCAACCCGCGTCCATCGCGCAAGGAGGCGAGCGTTGTCGAAGCGGCGAGGGAAAAGATATCCAATCCGGTTGCGGAGTCAGCGGCGGCATTGATGCTTCGCAAGCCAAGGTCTGCCGCAGTCGTTCCTCCGCCGACTTCGCTGACCTTGAGATTCGATAACGTCTGTCCGGTGCGGTCCGTCAAGACAATCGCGTCCCCGGACGTGGTCGCGCGAATCTCGACACCGGACGCGTCATTGATAGCGGTCAACACATCGTCGATCGTCGTTGCCGAGGAGAGATCGATGTCGGCGACATGACCCGCCCGATCGGTCAGACGGATTGTGCCTCGTTGTACACCGCGTCCCCCGTTTAGGTCATCCAACGCGATACTGTTGTCGATGAACCCACCCGTCTCGATATTCAGACGACCACTATATCCAAGAGACTCGGTGCTGCTGCCCAAGGATCGCGACGCAAAGGCGTTTGTTTGCGCGAGTTGCCGCACGCGTATTTGCTGATTCTGAACGTTGACCGACGGATTCGTTTGCGTCACCGATACCGCATCGGAATTGGACGATGTGACGGCGGTCGTGTCGTAGAGTTCCTCCCGTCCGAACCCCGCGCTGGAAAGTTCCAGTCCAACAACAAGAGCCGTCAATTCCGTGATGGCAACTTGCTCTTGCTGGATTGCGGCTGTGCGGGATTGCAATCGATTGCGCGGCTGGGCGCTGATTGCCATCAATTGGTCAACCGTATCTTTGATGGGGACGCCGGTGATCAAACCGACGGAAGATTGAATCGTACCCATGGAATTCTATACCGTGCGTGGTCTGGAATGATGCCTTTACATTATATGAAGCGAATCACCTCATTTTACGCCCACGCGACGCATAGAGAGTTATCGGCGTAAGGGACGGCAACCTCAAGACTGATGCTGGAAACGGAAGGTTTCAAGAAAAAACGGCGACTCGAACCAATCGAGCCGCCGCTTGAAATTCAATATTTGCCAACGCGGCGGAGAGATTATCCGAGCAGCGACAATACGTTTTGCGGATTCTGGTTGGCCAGAGCCAATACCGATGTACCCGATTGAACCAGAATCTGAGCACGCGTGAGGCGAGCCGATTCAGCAGCGAAGTCGGCATCGCGGATGCTCGACTCGGCTTCCTGCAGGTTGGCGACGGTGTCGTTCAAGCTGACCAAGTTGCTTTCAATCGTCGTTCGCTGGAACGCACCCAATCGACCACGAAGGCTGGTAACTTGATCGATCGCCTCGTCAACGATCGCCGCGGCGGCGGTTGGGTCGACCGCCAAAGCAGCACGCCCACCTTCACCCAGCTCAAACAACTTGCCGCTGACACCACCCAACTGAGCCGTGTTTACGCTGCCGATGCCGATCCGTGCTTGTTGATTGGCGACAACTTCCGAACCAAGTTGGAACAGGGCACCACCACCAGTGATATCGAATTCGATGTTGCCGACAAAGTCCGCTTCGACCGCAACGCTCATGTCGAGCGTTCCGGTATTGATCGTCAGCGTGTTGCCATCCCCCGACGCATCGACGCCGTTGACCTTTGCAACAACATCCTGCCCCGTCGCACGGGCACCTTCCTGAATGGCAGCCGAGAACGTTCCACCAACACCCTCTTCGATGATCTTCACATCGACAAAGGCTTGCGAGCCGTATCCGGTCGAGTTCAGCTTCAATGTATCGCCGTCAGCCTCCGCCGAGACGCCGGTTGAATCCTTGACCAAGTTGATCTGTGCGACAAGCTGGTCGAGCGTGGTGCCGGCACTGATATTGAAGGCTTCCGCACCGCCGGATCCGCCCAACTCGAACACCACGTCCGCCGCGATACCGCCGCTGGTCGCGTTGGTGATCGCCGTGGTTGCGATTGAGTCGCTGCCGACGGTGAACGAACCATCGCCACCGCTGTCGGTCGTCAGTTCCGCGGAATAGCCATCCAAGTCGTTCTCAATCGCGGCGATAATGTCCGCGATGGATGTGTCGGTGTCATCGTCGATCGTAATCGTAATGTTGTTGTTCTCATCAACCGACGCGGTCGTCACACCTCCGGTGTCGGTGCTGCTGTCAATCGTAATCGTACCGTTGTACGCCGTTCCCTGCGGTGTCGTGATCGTAATCACGTCGTCCGCTGTCGACCCGGTACCACCGGTGAAGGCGGTATCCGTGATATCGTCCGAACCATCGGCGGCGAAGTCATTGTCGGTTGTGACGGTCAGATTGATCAAGTCGGAGAACGTGTCGGTTCCCGACAGTGCGTTCGTCGATGCATCCAGAGCGGCTTTGATGTCGCTGAGGCTTGTGGCCTGCGAATTGTCAACCGTAATCGTCAACTTGTTGTCCACCAAAGTGACCTCGGCGGCAACCGATGTACCCAGTGTCAACGCTGTGGAAGCAACATCGTCCGAACCATCCGATTGGAATTCGCCGAGTGCTGAACCACCGAAGTTGAAATCGAAGGCGTCGAAGTCCGACTGAGTCGCCAAGGCGGCTTTGATCGCCGTCAACGTTTGATCGGCCTGATCATTGACGGTGATCGTGAGTGTGTCACCGACCAACGACGCCAACGCCGCAGCGCTGACACCGCCGGTTAATGTTTCGCTGGCCTGATCGTCCGACCCGTCCGATCGGAACAAGACTTCTTCCGCACCACTAGCGATTTCGAATTCGTAGTTGCCAAGAAAGTCCGCGTCCAACGCGAGTGCGTCCTTAATGTCCTGTAACGAATGACCCTGCGAGTCGTCGATCGTGATCGTCAGGGTTGATCCGGCAAGTGACGCCGCCGCCGCATTGCCACCGTCGCCGGACGTGTCGCCCGATTCAATGATCACGTCGATCGAGTTGCCGACGACACCATCGGCGTTTCCGCCCGCAGCCGCTTTGACCGTGAACGCTCCCGTGACGCCATTGACGTCTTTCGCGGACGAACTGGCTTGATCGGTGGCCGTACTGCCTGCTTCAACAATCACATCCACAGCATTGCCGGCACCACCGTCGTAGATGCCTCCCGCTTTCGCACTGATGCTGTAACTGCTGGCGACACCGGTCACGGTCAGGGTTCCGCTGGTCGCTTGGGTCAATGCGGTGGTTGTTCCGCTGACCACATCGACGGTTAGGTCGTTGCCAGCCAAACCATCCAGCGACGAACCGTCGACCGCTGCGAACTCGAAGTCCGCGCCAGCGACAGTCGTCAAGCTTCCCGTCGATGCTTCATCGACCGCCCCCGTGGCGTTGGTGATCGTAATCGTTCCCGTGCCGTTGCCTGCCGCTGGAACGCTGGGAATGTTTACTTCAGCTTTCTTGGCGGACGACGTTACGTTCACGTCGATGGAAACCTGACCCGCGGCCCCGAGGTTCGCTTGGTCGATTTGTAGATTCTGCAACTTGCTGAAGTTCGTCGTCCCACTGGTCAAGAAGTCCAAGCCACCATCGAGCAGCTTGCGTCCTTGGAACGTCGTTGTCTGTGAAATTCGATTGATCGCTTCGAGCGAACTATCGACCTGCAATTGATTCGCCGCGATTTCGTCAGGACTTAACGCACCACTATTGGCCGCTTCGACGACCAGTCCGCGGACGTCGTTCAACAAGCTGCTGACCTGGCCTAGCGCGCTGTCCGCGGTGGCGATGATCTGGTTGGCTCGTTCGGTGTTGCTGACCGCTTTGTTCAAGCTGGTGATTTCGCTTCGCAGCGCTTCACTAGCGATCAAACCGGCGGGATCATCCGAGCCGGAGTTAATTCGAAGACCGGTGCTCAGACGTGTAAGGGCTTCTTGCAAATCGTTGTTCGATGACTGCAAACGATTCTGTGCGACAAGCGATGGAACGTTCGTATTAATCCGGGTCATTTCTTTATCCCCTCTATGCGGTTCAACGTGGACCTATATCTTTACGCCCGCCGAAAAGAGCGGGCTAACCGTTTGTGGTTTGCGAATGCCCCAGAACCACAAGCTGAAACTTTGGACCGGGCGTCTGACCGCAGCGGCCATGAATTGTTTGGCTGCCGGCGATCTGGAAGTGATGGCACTACATATGCCACTCGCCCCAATTCTCCGACGAAGTATAGATCGGGTTTGAATGGTAGCATTATGAAAACAAGGCTGACTTTTCTGGCCTTTAATCCTCGCCCCCCGATTTTATGCGAACAATCCGCACAATCGATTGGCCGCCGAGCGGACTTTAGCGATAGAACGGAATGTAAGATCCCAATCTTTTTTGAAATACTTGCAAAAAGTGACTCGTTAGGTTTGACCGCCCCTTCCTTACCGCGAATGAACACGGCTCGACTTCCTTCAGGCGGAAAGCGCCCTTTCGCTCGGTCGCGTGTTTTCCGATCATCAATCCTCCTAGAGCGACCACGTCGCAAGATATACGTCGCGTGGGCGGAAATGAGGTGATTCGCTTCATTTAACGTGAAGGCATCATTTCGGACCACGCACCGTATAACATCAAACGCGTTCATAATTGATGTAGGCTTCCCAACCAGATCGCAAGACGTGCTTATTTCATGATTAGGTTTTCCCCTTCAGCATTTACCGCCGTCGCGGCGCGAGGCAATCGCCGCCTGAGTTGCCTGGGCATTTTGCTGAGTCTCATTGCTTCCTTAACAGCGGCCCAGGAGCCGACAAGCGTTGTCCCATTGGTGACCGTCGGTGCGGCAGCGTCCAGTGATACCGGTCCCCAGTTGCCATCGAAGGAATCCATTGAGCGTCGTCGCGCCGAGATCGAAGCCGACAAATCGATCGAAGAGCCGGTGAAAAAAGAATTGCTCGCATTGCTTGACGATACACTTCAGAAATCGGTCGAAATCGGTCAGTCCACGGAACGACTGGCGGCGTTGAAGCAGGCCGCGCGCGCCGCGCCCGAAGCCACCGCAGCCGCCGAAAAGGCATTGAAAGAAGCACAGAACGCTCAGATTCCCGAGCTGGATTTCTTCGGTTCTCCCGACGAACTGCAAGCGGCAAAGCTGATGGCCGATCAAGCGGTTGCCGAAGCAAGGCAATTGCGTGAGGAACTTGAATCGGCACGCAACACTCGCGAAGAACGGATGTCATCCGTCGCAAAGCTGTTGGCCGACACGCGTGAACAGTTGAATGCCAAGATGCAGTCGCTCGCCAAGCCGAACGAGGCCGAAAGCTTGCCCGTCGGAACGCAAGCGAAACAGTGGAACCAAATGGCGAGTGTGGCTTTGCTGCAACAGCAATCGGCGGTCTTCCAACAAGAGAAAACGACATTCGAATTGGAACGTCCGCTGTTGGACCTGCGGATCAAACTGGCGAAACTGGAGGAGCAGCGATTGCAAGATCGCGCCCGCGAGCTGGCCCAACGATTCGCCGAAGACCGTGTTATTAAAACGCGGAAACGAATCTCGGAATTCGAAGAAGAGATCGCCAAGACGCAACTTGCTGATCATGAACTGACCGAGGACACGCGCGAAATCGCCAAGCAATGGCAAGCGCTCATTCAAGGTCAGGTGGACGTTGAGTCCGCCCTCTCCGAACTGTCAACGAAAGCTTTCAACCTGACGCAGGAGTACGAAGCGATCAGTGGGCAGGTGAAGAAGGAATTGCAAAACGGCAGCGGGTTGAGCAGCGCGATGGGTTTGATGCTGCAGCAAAAACGTGCGGCTTTGCCGAACCTTGCCGCCTTGCGTCGTCAGTTGGCGCTGACCAACGGAGAGATCGATCGCGTGCGGTCGCTGCAGACTTCGATTGGTCTGCTGCGGGAATCGATCATGCGGAACATGTCTTCCAGAAACCGATCGGGAACGACAAGCGACACAGGGTACAAGTTGCTTGAGTCGTTGCTTGAACGTATCGAAGCGGATGCCGAGACGTATCGCAACCTGTTGATCAGCAAGAGCATCGAACAACAGCAATACATTGAATCGATCGTCAACTTCGCCACGATGATCGATGGACACGTGTTATGGTTCCGCAGCGCCGAACGTATCGGATGGGACGATTTCGCCTTTGCATGGCGCGCCTTTCAGGGATTGGTCTACCCACCGAATCTGCGCGACGTCGGCGTGGCGTTGTTCGTCGAAGGACGGGACAACTTCATTCTGACAACCGCTTGGTTTACCCTGATTCTGCTGTTGATCTTTGGCGGTCCTAGACTGCGGCGACGCCTGCAACGGTTGGGCAATGAAGCGGGACGTGGAACGTCGACGCGGATGCAGCCGACATGGGCGGCGATTTTATCAACAGCGATCCTGACACTTCTGCTGCCCCTGGTGCTGATCGTCCCCGGTTGGCGTCTGGCTTATTCGGACAGCTATTCGACATTTGTCGAGGCAACCGGTTTTGGGATGCTCTTCGCCGGACTTTTCGTCGCTCCGTTGGAACTGATACGCCAGGTCGTTCGTCCGGGCGGATTGGCGATTGCGCATTTCGGTTGGTCTGAACGCGCCGCAACCGCGTTGCGATTGCATATGCGGTGGTATATCGATCTGGGCCTGCCTTTTGTACTGGTGCTGAGCATGCTGACGCACAGCGGCAATGTTCGTTGGGAGTCATCTTTGGGACGCATGGTGTTCGTCGCGTTCATGCTTTTGACCGCGTGGTTTTTGCGCGGCGTGCTGCATCCGCAAACCGGAGCGCTTTCGTTTTGGTTGCAGAAGCATCGTGACGGCTGGGTCGATCGATTGCGAGTCGTTTGGCATCCGGTGTTGTTCTGCACGCCGCTGTTGCTGGCGTTTCTGTCGCTTCTTGGATACAGCTACAGCGCCTACAAGTTGACGGATCAGCTTTACAAGTCGCTGATGCTCGCCGTTGCCTTGATCCTTGTGGGAGGTTTGCTTCGTCGCTGGGCGATGCTCAACCGTCGAGCCCTTGCGTTGCAGCAAATCCGCGAACGAGCCGCCGCCGCCGACGCGCCGGATCGTTCGCCAATCGAGGTTGGCGAACCGCAAGAACTCAATGTCCGCGAAGCGAATGAACAAACGATGCGATTGATTGCGACCACGCTTACCGTTGCCGGACTGTTCGGTTTTGCCTGGATTTGGACAAGTGTTCTGCCGGCAATCGATTATTTGAATCGCTTTGTCATCATTCCCGCTTCCGCCAACAGCGATGATCCATTTACGCTCGGCGATATCGTCATTGTCGCCCCTTTGATCGCCTTGACGTTCATTGCCGTTCGCAATTTGCCCGGCTTGCTTGAGACAACCCTACTGCAGCGATTGCCACTGGATAACGCGGCACGCTATGCAATCAAGACGATCAGCAGCTACGTCATGCTGTTTGCCGGAATCATGCTTGCCGCCAGCACGATCGGCGTGAGATGGGAGAGCATTCAATGGCTGGTCGCCGCTTTGGGTGTCGGCTTGGGATTCGGTTTACAGGAAATCTTTGCGAATTTTATCAGCGGAATCATCCTGCTATTTGAACAACCCTTGCGTGTTGGCGATGTCGTGACCCTGGACGGCACGACGGGTGTCGTTTCTCGGATTCGCATGCGTGCGACCACGGTGACCAACTGGGACCGGCAGGAGTTGATCATTCCGAATAAGGATCTGATCACCGGACGTTTGGTTAACTGGACCCTTTCAGACACGACCAATCGGCTGGTCATTGAGGTCGGAGTCGCCTACGGAACAAACACCGATCAAGCCTGTGAAGTGCTCATGAACATCTGTCGAGAACACCCGAATGTCGCCGACGAACCTGAACCCGTGATTACCTTTGAAGGCTTCGGCGACAGCACTCTGAATCTTGTCATTCGTTGCTATCTGGCGTCGCTGGACAACCGCCTGATGACGATTCATCAATTGCACACGAACATTCACAATCGATTCAATGCCGAGGGAATCGAAATCTCGTTCCCGCAACGCGATTTGCATTTGAGGTCGTTCCCGAAAGAACTGCTTGATCTGCGACCTTCTGCTTGATTTCGCCGGTGCCGTTGCAAATTATCGCGGGCGTATTAAAAACTAGGAGTGTAGGTGTCTCTTCACCAAAGGATTTTGATGGGTTCCGAAGTTCCTCGATCGTCGACCGATAAGCAACGGCCAAGCGATGCCGCTCCCGAAGGCGATACGCAAACAACGGAGAAGGCGACAGTCGATTCCAGCCGGCCGCCGGTCCTTTGTTTTGATTATGCCGCGAAAAAGGTGAAGACGTTTCCGCAGACGCCCGGCGTTTACTTAATGAAGGACGCCGCCGGACGCGTCATTTATATCGGCAAGGCGAAGAACTTGCGCAGTCGCGCCGGCAGTTACTTCCTGAAAGCGGCCGCCGAAGAACAACGGACCGCTGATTGGATCGGCGACATCGCGGACATTGACTACGTCGACTGCGACACGGAAGTCGACGCCCTGTTGACCGAGTCGCGGCTGATCAAGGATATCCAGCCCAAGAACAATAAAGAGCTTAAAGACGATAAGACCTTCCCTTATTTAATGATCACCACGCGCGAAGAGTTTCCTCGAATTGAGGTCACACGGGAACCACGCGATCGGGGCGTCAAGCTTTATGGGCCTTTTCCCAGTGCGGGTGCGCTGCGGGGCGCGATTCAGGTGCTGCAGCGAATTTTTCGCTTCCGCACATGTTCACTTGACATCAGCGAAGCGGACGAGCGATGGAAATGGTTTCGCCCGTGCCTGCTCGCCAGCATCGATCAATGCACCGCCCCTGCAACTTGCGAATCAGCAAGGAGGATTACAAACAAGACATTCGTCGACTGCAAACTTTTCTGGATGGCGGAAGTAAGAAGCTGCTGCGTGAATTGCGATCCGAAATGGAGGTGGCCAGCAAAGCCTTGCAGTTTGAAAAGGCGGCGAAACTTCGCGATGAAATTCGCATGCTCGAAAGGCTTGACGAACGTGGGGATCTGGACACCCATGCGCAACCGGAAGTCTTTTACATCGATCCGAAGAAAGGTTTGTCCGGCTTGAAAAAAGTGCTGTCGCTGCGTCAGACGCCGCGCGTGATTGAAGGGGTCGATATCGCGCACCTCGGCGGCGGCGAAACGGTTGCAAGCTTGGTTCAGTTTATTGATGGCTTGCCCTTCAAACCGGGTTACCGTCGATATCGAATCAAGGATGTCCGGGGGATCGACGACTTTCGCAGTATCTATGAAGTCGTCTCGCGACGCTTCCGTCGATTGAGCGACGAACAGGAAAGGTTTCCCGACGTCTTGTTGATCGACGGCGGAAAGGGACAATTGAACTCAGCACTGGCCGCTTTCCGCGACCAGGAAATCGATCCGCCCACATTGATCTCGCTGGCGAAACGTGATGAAGAGATCTTCGTACCCGGAAAGTCAGAACCGATCCGGCTCAGCAAGAATGCGTTCGCGCTCCGTTTGTTGCAATACGTCCGAGACGAATCGCATCGCTTTGCTCAGCATTATCATCATTTGTTGCGAAGCAAATCGACTTTGGATCGATAACGCGACGCGATCGATTCCGCGCCGCGATGTACCGCGAACGTCACTTCATCGGCATCGAGATCAATAGCCCCGCAGTTCGCGTTTCGGTACTCGTCCGACGTTTGACGTGACACTTTAGGCATTGCGAAGCGAGCGGGATGGGGCCGGCAAAACGATATCGATTTCCTTCAACCGCTTCGACGTAAGACGCTTTTCGCGTCAATGCTTCAACGGCTTTCTTCTCGAATTCATCTTCCGCTTGGTGATCAACATTCACCACGTCGGTTTCGACGACCAGCCATTTCAGCCGCACGTCATAACTGCGCCCCATCTCGTGAAAGACATCTTCCATGGAAGCCGATGGAATGGCGTTTGGGTCATCTTCATCAAAGAAATCCCGATGCATCACTTGCAACGTCCCACGAACCATTTCGTGCAGCAGCTTCGCACGCGAGCGTGCTTCGCCGACGGATGATGGCGCGGCGACTGAGTCGGTCGCTTGGTGGGACTCCGATGGATCTTGGCCTGTCGCAATAGCCAACAAGCCAATGGTGATCATAAGCAATAAAAGGATGGGTGAACGTTTCATGATCGCTGCCGACACCGACGAACTGACGCTGAGTTGGAGATAGTACTCTCAAGCATACACGTCGCGCGAGCGGAAAAGAAGCGATGCGCTTCGCATAATGTCACGCATCGATTCAGACTCTCAATCATCTTCAGCCGAAGGCAACATCGGCGCGATCATCTTTTCCAAACGCATGCGGCTCAGATTGGCACTCCATTCGCCGGAACCCAAACTGGGGACCCTGTCGGTGACGAAAACTTGCGGAGGCGGTCCATTGACGACCACGTGCGCCAGCGCGGCTTCGACGCTTTCGACGCGACGACGTGTCTCCTCGCGAGACTCCCCTTGCAAGACGTAGATCATACGGCGATGCTCAGGCGTTTGTGTTGCAATCCAGTGAACGCGATTTCGCCCTACGGCTGTCAGCATGGCGTCGTTGGGACGAAAGACTTCGTGGCTGAGGGTATGATGCAATCTCCATCCGTTGGAGGCCATCGTCCGAAAAGGATCGCGGGTTTGTTCGGAGTCGAATTCGCGAAACGGATACGGCCAGCATTGGTTGCGAAGGAAATCGATTTTGCATTCATGACAAGCTTGTTGCTTGTGATGCCAGAAGGAATCCCAATCGGCGTTTGATTCAACCGCGGTCCCAAGACAAATCGACGTCAATAAAAGCATTCGCAAAATTTTCATGATCGAAGGGCTCCTTGCCCGGAAGTCGAAAACAGCGACGAACGAAAGTTTGTTGGGATCGTCGGCTAGCCTTTCTGCTATCGTCACTTCGCCGTTATCGGCTTGGAATCGAATGTTCTTCATGCTAACTGTGACGCTATCGATTTAATCGCTATGATTTGAGCGATTTCGTCAACGACAAGAATCGGCTTCGCGACCAGTCAACCCTCATTTACCTCAGTTCAGTTTCGGTATTTCGGAATGCATCGATACGCAAAACGTCAATCGTTTCGAATGTGGATTCGTTGCCGACGCTTTGTGCTGCACAATGTCCTGCATGCCGACGACCCACCTCATTCGCTGGCGATGGGCATTGCGATTGGCCTGTTCGTCACATTTACACCGACCATCGGACTGCAAATGCTGCTGGTGATGTGCTTGGCTTGGATATTTCGAGCCAACAAGATCGTAGGGGTTCCGATCGTATGGCTCAGCAATCCCGCGACCTTTGTTCCCATATATCTGCCCTGCTACAAAGTGGGACGTTGGCTGCTGAACAGTGAACCGAAAGATCGCCAATGGTGGCATAACCTTCATCATCCGCCAATGGGATTCTTGGCGAAGATTGAATTTTACTGGTCAAGTATCTGGGAAATCATCGGACCTTTAACGATTGGCTGCTTGCTGGTCGCTTCCGTAATCGCCGTCGTCGGATACATCGTGTCCTATTCCGTTATTTATACGTATCGAATGAAGCGATTTGGACGAGCAACGCCCTCTCCTGATCGCGAACCAGCATAGCCACCGGTCCAGTCCGACGATATGATTCACCCAATGGATAAACTGGCTGACTTAGTGCGGAATTTACGTCGGTGATAGATTAATGCCCGAAAAAAAGCGGCTTCGCAGCGAAGATTGGTTCAACAATGCCAGTGACCCGAAGATCACCGCATTGTATCTGGAACGTTATCTAAACTATGGATTAACGCGAGGTGAGCTTCAATCAGGCCGCCCATTGATCGGTATCGCGCAGACCGGCAGCGACATTGCACCATGCAACCGCATTCACTTGCAATTGGTCGAACGTGCTCGCGATGGCATCCGCGATGCCGGCGGAATTCCGTTCGTGTTTCCGATGCATCCGATTCAGGAGAGCTGTCGGCGTCCGACCAGTGGGCTCGATCGAAATCTCGCCTATCTCGGGCTTGTTGAAATCATGCGGGCGTATCCATTTGATGGATTCGTATTGACGACCGGCTGCGACAAAACAACGCCGGCGGCGCTGATGGCCGCCGCTACGGTCAACCTTCCGTCGATCGTGCTGTCGGGCGGCCCCATGGTTGATAGCTATTTGGACGGTAAGCTGGCCGGTGCCGGAACCGTGATATGGGAGGCGCGAAAGCGACTGGCGGCCGGGCGGATTGATTACGATGGCTTTATGGCGATGCTCGAATCGACGACCCTCAGTCCTGGGCACTGCAATACGATGGGGACCGCGCTGACGATGAATTCGTTGGCCGAAGCGCTGGGCATGTCATTGCCCGGTTGTGCGGGCATACCAGCCCCATTCCGTGCTCGTGCGCAAATGGCGTATGAGACGGGACGGCGCATTATCGAAATGGTGTCCGAAGATCTTAAGCCGAGCGACATTTTGACGCGAAAAGCTTTTGAGAATGCGATCGTCGTCAATTCGGCGATCGGTGGATCGACCAACGCCCCGCCGCACATCCAAGCGATTGCCAAACACATGGCGGTGCCGATGGTTGTCGAAGACTGGCAGACAGTCGGCTACGACGTTCCGCCGTTGGTGAACTGTCAACCGTCGGGACATTTTCTCGGTGAAGGCTACTTTCGCGCCGGAGCGGTTCCCGCAGTAATGCACGAACTTGCCAAGGCGGGACGACTGCATACGGATTGCATGACTGTCTCGGGACGCAGCGTTGCGGACAATATCAAGGATTCGGCATCGACCGACCTGGAAGTGATTCGGCCTTATGACCGCCCGCTGATCGAACGGGCCGGTTTTCTTGTTTTGTCCGGAAATCTTTTCGATGCCGCTTTGCTGAAGACCAGCGGAATCAATCCGGCGTTTCGTAAGCGGTATCTTTCGCGGGCGGGTGACGAGAATTGTTTCGATGCCCGGGCGATCGTCTTTGAAGGTCCCGAAGACTATCACGACCGTATTAATGATCCGGCGCTGGCGCTCGATGATTCATGCATTTTGGTGATCCGTGGTTGTGGCCCCATCGGATATCCCGGATCCGCGGAAGTTGTCAACATGCAGCCCTCGACGCATTGATCGCGGCCGGAATTTCCGAGCTGCCGACGATGGGGGATGGCCG
The DNA here is from genome assembly GCA_041399105.1 of Pirellulaceae bacterium. Classification (GTDB taxonomy): domain Bacteria; phylum Planctomycetota; class Planctomycetia; order Pirellulales; family Pirellulaceae; genus Rosistilla. The sequence continues at coordinate 85,741 of JAWKTL010000027.1, forward strand.
ACAAAGCGGTACGTCTTCGAGCCCATCGATCTTAAACGCATCCCCCGAGTCGGTCGCGGGTGGAAATTTGGCGCTTCTGGAAACTGGCGACATCATTCGTTTCGACTTCAATAACAGCCGTGTGGAACTGAAGATATCGGATGCGGAACTTGCCAATCGACGCGCTGCCTATCGCCCACCAGACTTGATTAATGGATCGCCTTGGGAGGAACTGTTCGAAAGCACACGGGACAGCTTTCCGATGGGGCGTGCCTCGATTTCGCAACCGCTTATCAGAATCTGGGTGCTCGCCCGCTGCGACACAGTCATTGAAGTTGGTTCGCGAAAAGCATCCGTGCATGCAAACATCATGAATTCCTGGAGCGACCACGTCGCAAGATTAACTGAAAGTATGTGGCGTGAGATAACATCCAACGCGTTCATCATTGATATATAGCAAAGGATTGCAATGATTTCGTCCTCCATCGAATCGCGTTCTGATGTTCCAACATCGAGTCGCTGCTGCATCGACTTTGTCACTGTGTTTCGCTTTGCGGCGTACTTCTTGCTCGCCGCGTTCGGCCCCGCATCGATACCCTCCGCTCAGGGCTGTTTATTCTGCGAGGCCCTTGCAAATACGCTGTGCGAAGACATTCAAGAATCAACGGTTTGCGTGATCGCGACCGGAGTCAACGTTGAAGGCACTGAAGCTCCTAGACGCCTTGACCAGACTGCCGTATTTACCGTTGACAAATGTATTAGAGGATCGTTGGCGGTTGGATCGAAACTGCAATCCGTGCCGTTGGATTCCACCGCTCCGCAAGCACCGTCCAGCGAAGCAAAGTATCTGGTACTCGGCTTTGGAGACGAGACCGACGTGCAGTGGGATCTTCCGATTCTCGTATCCGATCAGGCGATCGATTATCTCGAGCGTTTGTTGGCAAGCGATGCGAAAGAAGCCGAGCGACTGGCGATCGTATTGCCATATCTCGTCGCATCCGATGACGTCGTCGCCGACGACGCGTACAATGAGTTCGCCCGAGGTTCTTTCGCACAAATCCGATCGCTCGCGAAGCAGATTGATCGTCAATGGGTTCTTGATCATTTAAACGCCTACTTGAAAAGCAGCGACCCACCAGCGCATCGCGTGCGGTTGATGTGGACTTTGCTTTGCGTTTGTGGTCAGCCGGAAGACGTCGCTCTGTTTGAAAGCATTGCCAAACAGACTTCGATCGATCGAACCAATGTTGGCTTCGATGCCGCGATCGGTTGCTATTTGATGTTGGCCGGTCTGGATGGCTTGCAGCGCGTCGAGCGAGAATTCCTAAGCAGTGATGATGAACCATTGGTTCTCGCGGCTTTAAACGCCATTCGATTTCACGCCGTCGAGACGGATCGCTTCGAAACGCAGCGACTCGCCAAGTCGCTTCATCCGCTGCTTCGGAGCCCGACGATGGCGGCGCACGTCATTCCCGATCTGTCGCGGATGCAAGATTGGTCGGCCGGACCAATCTTGCTGGATCTCCTTGCCCTCTCCGATGCGCGACATTTACGGATTCCTATCGTTAATTACGTCCGTTCATGCCCGCAAGAGCAGGCAACGGATTGGTTGGAGCGTTGTCGAACGATCGCCCCCGACGCGGTTGAAAGCTCGTTTCGGATGTTTCCGAATCTGTGACGGACGTCGTGAGGGTAGATGGGAACCCGACCGCTGTATCTGCTGAAAATGAGCCGAAGACGCTAGCTGCGGGCTTTCTTTGTGTTTTCGGATAGTTTCTTAAGACGTTGTAACCGAAATCGGTTCGACCAATGTGCTCTCCAGTGGCGAGGCGGTAAGACAGCTTCGGTAAGCCGTGATCGAAGCTGCTGTGCGTTCACGATGTTGCTCGGCGTATCGGCTGACCTGAGGACAGGCAGACTAGCTCATGACAGAAACCCGACATCCTACCCGATACCCAAATAAATTTCTCAATATCGAGTTTCCAACCGGCGAAGCTATTGCCGCGGTTTGAAGTAAAATTGTCGATCATTCAAGCGAGGCGACTCGCCGTACGTCGGATAGGCTCCGTCGTAATACGGCGGAACTGGATAGCCGTTGCCCGGAAATGTCGGATACGGTGTCAAAGACGCTCCGCCATTTGGGTGCCATGGGTAACCTTCTCCCTGTGGGCGCATAGCCTCCGTAAGGCGGTCGTTGCCCGTGTCCGGGAGGTGTTTCGCCAGGATAATTCCCTTGGACCATATCCCGGCGGGAGCATAGCCTTGAGGCCAGCCGGAAAAGAAGCGCCTACGTTCATACCAGCCAACGGAGCCGCCCCATGCACCGTATGGAGTGCTGTAAGGACGAACGGGGAAACGCCATTCACCATAGGGGCGCACTGGCTCTCCCCATCGCTCAACGCTGTGATAGTTGTCCGCCGCTTGGCCGTATTGCAACGTTGCGATACTGACGATAGCCGCTTCCCACGATACGAGGGATCGACGTAAGATATGGCTGGTTGATGAACCGCATATTGATCGGTACGCTCCCCAGTGACTGGATCATGGGTAAATGTGCTTGGATTCGTCAACCAGTCGGCTCCCCGCACGATGCCTTGCGTGAGGAAAGTCCCGACGAAAAATAGGAGGGACGCGCATACACATCCGAACGGCAAGTCTTGGATACGTCGCGTAAACAAGAAAGCGGTGATTCGCTTCGTTTCAAGCGAGGGTGTCGATTGAGATGACGTGGGGTAAAACATCAGGGAACGATAACGCAAAGCCAGTCCGTCAAGAAAAGAGACAATCGATCAAGCACTATATCAATGATGAACGCGTTTGAAGTTATACCGTGCGTGGTCCGGAATGATGCCCAGGCGTCAAATGAAGCAAATCACCTCATTCCTGACCACGCGACGTATATCTTGCGGCAATGTTCTTCAGTTGATCTTGCGGCATGGTTGCTTTAGGAGAAGCTACTCTCGTTTTGCGACGACTCATGCCGGTGCCTAGGTCCCAGGATAATCAGTTATTTCGATGGCAACCCGAATCTCGTGTCAATCTCGATATTAACCGCATACGGCATCTTCTTTAATCGTTACCAACCGCATAACCATGAACCCATCGTCACATCAAGCCATTTGCGACGCGATCGAGAGTGTCTGGCCGCGTTCACGGTGGATGAGCGTCCGGGTCGTTGTCGGCGTCAGCGGCGGTGCCGACAGCCTTTGTTTGCTACGCGGATTGCATCAGCTGAGTTGTGGCGGATCGCAGAACTTGATTGTCGCTCACTACGATCATCGCATGCGAACGGAATCGTCCCGCGATGCAAAGTTTGTCGAGAATGTAGCCCGCCAACTTGGTCTACCGTTTGTGCGGGAGACATCCTTATCGGAAAGCCCATCACGCAGCGAAGCCGATCTACGGAACGAACGGTACGTGTTCTTTGAATCCACGGCCAAGAAATGGGGAGCACGCTATGTCGCGATTGCGCACCATCGCGACGATCAGGTTGAAACGATTTTGCACAACATCTTCCGCGGCACGGGAGCAAGAGGCTTGCGTGGCATGACGACGTTTCGACCACTGGGGGAGGACTTCGTCTTATCACGCCCCTTGCTGAATGTTTCTCGACATCAAATTGAACGAGCACTGGAAGAATGGAATCAGCCGTTTCAAACCGATGACACCAACCGCCTGAGTCGATGGAAACGCAACTGGTTGCGGAACGAGCTTCTGCCACTATTGAAGACTCAGTTTCCGCATGCCGAAGCCGCAGTGCTGCGACTTGCGGAAAACATGGATCAAGTTCATGTCGCCATCGACCAACAAGCAAGACAACTGGCGACTGAAGCGGTCGATTATGACGGTGTGGGCATTCGGATCGACAACCGTCAAGTCTCACGCTTCCCGCATGCGTCCATTGTCAGTATGTTGCAGCACTGCTGGCGGGAAATGAA
>JAWKTL010000028.1:0-88204 GCA_041399105.1 Pirellulaceae bacterium
ACATTGCCTGGATGAACGGGCGTCGTTCCGCGATTTCCGCCGACCGTCGCCACATCGTTGCCATTGCCCAATTTGACATCGACCGGATGCTTCAGCGCCAACACCGTCAAAGAATCGACTCCCGAACCGAACGTGTAATCGACGTCCAAGGTCTCGAACCGGCTGATGATCGAATGGGCGCTCTGCACGATCCGCGTCCCGCCAGTTGCTGGCGAGGCCAAATAAGCTACATCGGTCACTAAATCGGGCTGATCGAACAATGGAATCTGCTGGGTCGTCGGATCGGTATCCAACAACCAACTTGCATCGAGCGCGTTGACGCTTTGAAAATGGACCGCCTCGACGTTCACGTTCATCAGCCGCGTTTCGACCGACGGTGCATCGATCAACGTTGCCGTCACCGAATCGTTCCCCGAACCCCCTTCAAAAACGATCAACGACTCCGTTGAAGATCCTTTCGGCAGAAAGAGTTCGGGAATAATCAACGTTTCGCTGTCGCTGTCGCCCACAAATCGCAAGGTGCTGGCGGCAAAGACGCCATCGACTTTGCGAGGCAACGTAAACGAATTGCCTTGTCCCGGATCGGCGTTCCCCCAATCAAAGGCAATCACAATTTCGCCGCTGCCGCCATCGGCGCTCAGTTGATGACCGGACTGCAATTGAAAGACATCTCCGCCCAGCAGCGCGATGTCGCCGCCGGTGCTTGTGATGTGAACGTCACTTGCCAGGGCGACTTGATTCGCGGTCGGATCGGCTTCATCGCGAGCGGTCAGTCGTATGTCCCCCACAGCATGCACATGCTCGGTCACGTCCAGACGCGTATCGGTGATGATCCCGATTCCGCCGCCAACATTCAGGCCGACGGCAGCGCCAACGCCACCGATCGTCAATGCCTGGTCATTGTCCAAGAAAATGCCGCCGGTTGATGACGCTTCGATCGATGAAATTGATGTTTCCAGCGGATTTGTAGGCGAACCCGCGTCTCCGGCACCGGAAGCGAAGACCAATGTTCGACCGGATATGTCTCGGCCGGAAGCATGTTCGTCGGTGATTGTGCCAGCGCGAGTGATCACAATCGCTGCGTCATCACCGCTGGAAATCGGACCGCTCAAGCCGATCGGCTTGTTGCCGAAATCAACCGTAATATCGCCGGTGGCAGCCGTGACACCTGCACTCGCAGCGATTGGGCGGGCGTTGTCGAAGCAAGAATCAAGTTCACGCTCCCTGCGCCTGGACAAGCAACGCAGGATGCTGGATCGACACCCGTTTCCTGACTCGCATCGGCTTGTACCGGCGATCCGGTCGCGCCGATCTCTCCGCCGGCATGCAACATCAAACGAGAGGTCACGATTTGCGAAGCCGGAGCGGAATTGCGGTCGATGATCGATCCCGATGTCGAACGAATCGTCGTCACTCCGCCGGGATTATTGATCGCGCCGTCCAAGTACACGTTCGACGAAAGCGTCGCATGGCTGGCGTCGATCAGAACTTCGACCCCTGCCAGTTTTGCAACGCCAGCGTCGTTGAGCGTCGCAGTCGGAGAAACCACGGGTGTCACGCTGGTCGTCGGCAGAATCACGTCGATGCCGTTGATATCGAGATGCTTTCCCGAACGATTATCGATTGTGACCGACGTGAATCGATCGGGGACTTGATACGATGCCGTCGGCCCGAACGTCACATGCTGACCTTGTTGATTGCGTTCGTCTGTGTCGCTCGCTCCGAGCGCGATCGTGCTCTCATTGGAATTCACATTCAATTGAGATCGCTCGGCTGTGATCGTCAGGCTGGAAACCTGTGACGGCAACAAACCATTGATCGTTGCATCGGCGCTGCTGATCGTCGTACCAGCGGTCAAGTTTGGTCCGTCGAACGATCGATTCACGACCACCTTGCCACGGGCATCAATCAACAGGAAGGCGCTGCGCGTGCCAGGCAACAGTCGACCGGCAATGTCCACAATCGCGTCGGTGTCGATGAACATCGACACGTCTGCATTGTCAACCGGAATGCCGACCGCGTCGTTGTTCTTGTCATTGACGACATTCCCCGTCGCCCCCTTGGCTTTAACATCGATCGCACCACCAGCGATCACCGCATCTTTCTGGACAATCACCTGCGAAATCAAATCGAGATCGACAACGATATCGCCATCGTGAACCGGCGCAACGCCCAGTCCTTTGCTTTGATCGCCATAGCCATTGACATCGACATTGCCTTGCTGAGCCAGCACGTTGACCACGTCGCCTGTGATCGTTGCCCCGAACGATTGCACGATCGAAGCAGTCGCGTCGATGTCAACTTTCGTGTCGGTATCGACCAAACCGCCGACGGAGAACTGCTGACCCATCGGCATCGGAATCGACAACGAGATTCGTGATCGACGCGCCGACATCGACTCGGCACCGGTGATTTCACTGCCCGTCCCAAGTAGTTTCGGCAAGCTTGACGCCCGACAAGCCGCTGATTGTTGTTTCAGCCGTCGCCTTGCTTCCCGATCCCAAACCGTAGAACCGCGTTGCCGCTTCGCTCTTGACACCGACGTTGTTCACCGAATCGACGACGACGGTTCCGCCGAGCGAACGTAATTTGCTGGCCGCACCAATCGATTTGCTTGCCCCGGTGCGGATCGACTCTTTCGCTTCGGCCTTCTGCAATGAAACGCCGCCAGCGATTTCAACATTGCCGATGTCCGTCAAATTCGTCGTAGACTCCGACACAACATTGAGCCCCGCGATTCCAGACAGTTCCGCCGCGTTGCCGATCGTCGTAGCCACGTCGGCTGTCACGTGCAGTGACGAAATCGCACCGCTTGCCCCCGCGATGCCGCCGCCGGAGGCTGTTGTGATCACCGATCCTTCGTTACGCATAAGCTGCGACTTGATCGTCACCGTGCCATCGGCATTGAGCGTCGTCCCCGAGCCAACGTTCACGTGAACCTTGGGTTTTAACGTCACATCGGCCTTCGACAGGCCAACGGCCAGCGCGCCGACGTTCACTCCCATCGACTTCGCTTCGCCGTAGACAGAGCCAACCGCCGTGACGCTCGCATTGCCAGCAACGTGAATGTTCGATCGATCGGCAATCGACACGTTGGCTTGCGGTTGAATCGACGACGATGCCAGGTTCACGCCGACGCCGATCATGCCTCCGGGAAACAGCCGTCACATTGCGAGCGTCTCCATTTGCGGTTGCACTAACGTTCAACGAACCGACATCGATCGTTCCGCCAATGTTCGCGTCGGTGACTCCCGTGATCGAAGTGTTCGTGATTACAGCCCCCACGGCTGCCCCGAATCCAACCGACGCAGCCAGCCCGCTGCCAGTGACCGTTGGCGTGGCGGTCGATCGCGATACGACCGACAGCGGACCAGTCGGAGCGTTGATTTCGGCTGACCCTGCGATCAATGCTCGCGTTGATCCGCCGATCTCGTTGTTGGCGTTGGCACCAGCCGCCGCAGCCGCGACGACACCGACGGAGACCGCACCGACTTTGGCGTCGGATGTGATCGTCGGTTCGCTGACCGCAAGCAGACTGACTCCCGCAAGACCACTGGCATTGACCGTCGCATCGGTGATCGAAGTGAGGACTTCGTTCTGGATGATGTTTTCCGACAATGTCACGCCGATCGCGATCGCGCCGCCACCGAACGGAGTGAAGGCGAGCGCGACCGAAGCGGCCGCAGCATTGGCGGTGATTGTCGATTTGTCTTCGGCATGCAGATCGGCAGAGCGGACATCGATCGAGTTCTCACCGTCGATCGATGCCACGACTTTGTTGGCGATCCTGTTCGTTGTGCTGACGCCTGAACCAGATCCCGCCGCACCGACGGCTCCGATGGCGATCGCCACCGACGCGGCAATCGTTTCCGCGGTGATCGTTTCCTCAGTCGTCGCGGTCTGTCGTAAATCGCCACCGGCGTCGACATCGGTATCTTTCAGGAAGGCGAGCACTTCGAATGGCTGCTTTGTTCCCGAGCCGTCGAATCCAATCGAGTTCTCTGCGATGGAAGCTCCGATCGACAGTGCCCCCGCCGCCGCGCCGCCTCCCAGCGATGCGGCCGCGCTGAGAATCTGGGCGTCGATGTTTGACCTGTTCGATGCATCCAGAACGACATCGGTTTTGCTGGATAAAGTGCTGTCTTGAGCGTATGCCTTGACGCCGCCTAATATGACGTTTGTCGCTTCGGCTCCGGCACCGCTGATCGCGATGCCGACCAAGCCGCCGGCAGCCGCAACGGAACTGGCCGCTGCAGTCGCATCGATCGTGGCGTTTTCCGTCGCCTTGATCTCAATCGCACCAACGGTCGACTCGGCACCATTGTTCGCATTGATAATGAACGCTTCGACCGTGTTGTTGATCTCGTTCTTTGCCAGGGCAACTCCGATGCTCAGCGCCACCGCTCCCGTTCCGGCAAGGGCTCCGGCCAGCGAAACGGCATTGGCCCGTGAAGTGATCGTTGACGTGTCGTCAGCATTCAGCAAAACACTGCTCGCCGTGATGCCTCGCGCGGCATCGGCATCGAAATTGTCATCGCCATCGATCGTTGCTCGCACTTGCGTCGAGATCTTGTTCTGAGTGCCAACGCCTGCTCCGCTGAGTCCCACCGCACCGACACCGCCGCCGGAAATCGCCGCCGATCCAGCCAAGACATTTGCACTGATCTTCGCTGCGGAAGCGGCATCGACCGTCAAATCGCCCGTCGCGCTGATGCTGGAATCCTTGACATACGCTTGCACCTGCGCAAATGTGTCTCGCAGATTGACTTGTTGCCAACGGCCGCTGTCGCTGTAATCTTGCGACGACAGCTCGCCCGAACCGACTTGGCCCCACAAGTCATCATTCGTGTAATCGGCAGTGGAGAGATTGACTTGATCGCCATCGTCCCCCAGGTAGCGATAGATGTATCCCGGCGCGCCCTTCGTGCGATCGTAATCTCTTGCCACGCGAACAAGATCGTCTTCGTTGATCGTTCTCAAACCGGGACTGGCTTCGGTTGCGTAATCGTACAGATCAACTTCCTCGCCGACATATTCATACACATCGCCAGCACGAGCCCCCGCGTTGACCTTGATCAATTGGCCTTTGACAAAGCGTTGCGGAGCCCGCTGGTCGGTCGTGAAGTCGAAAGCCGCAGCCCCGTTGACTTCGGCACCGATCAGATTGCGAGCGACCGACGCGCCGATGGAAACGCCTAATCCGCCCGTTCCACCGGCACCGACCGCCGCCGACAACGCACCGACTTGCGCAGTGATCGCCGCACGATTCGCGGCGTCGATGTCGACAACGCCAGCACTGACAATATCGCTTTGTTGAACGAAGGCGTTTGTATTGGTCAGGATCACGTTTGTCGATTCGGCTCCCGCACCGCTCACGCCCCCACCGGCGGTTCCGCCGATCGCAGCGGCCAGGGATGCGGCAATCGCTTGCGAGAAGATCGTCGCGTTTTCTAAAGCGACAATCTGAACTCCGGTCGCCGCCGACGTCGACTCAAGCGAACTGGCACCGTTGATTGACGCTTCGACTTCGTTGCTGATTTCATTGCGTGCCAGAGCGACTCCGACGCTTAGCGCTATCGCCCCGGTGCCGCCAACCGCACCGGCGATCGATGCGGCTCCGGCGAATGCCGAAATCGTCGACAGATCGTCCGCTCGCAATGTCACTCCGCTGGCCCGAATTCCGTCAGCCCCATCGCCGCTGATGAACGCTTTGACATCGGCACCGATCTTGTTCGTTGACGACACGCCCGCGCCACTTGCAGCGACGCCGCCGGTTCCGCCGACAGCGATCGCAACCGAACCGGCGAAGACCGTCGAACCGATCGTCTGATCGGCGATGGCATCGGCTGACAAAATGCCTGTCGCATCGATGCTGGAATCTTCCACGAAGGCCTTGATTTCGGAAACCTTATCGACATCGGTTGTTCCCGCATCGTCAAAGCCGATGTAGTTGCGAGCGATCGAGGCACCGATCGATGCTCCCAAACCGCCGCTTCCGCCAACACCAACCGCAGCCGACGCGGCGACGATCGTGGCGATGACCGACGACGTGCTGGTGGCGTCGATGTCAACAGCCCCCGCGCTCTCGATGACGCTTTCCTCGATGTAGGCTTTCGTATCGGTCAGGATCACGTTCGTCGAATCTGCTCCGGCACCGCTGAGCCCAGCACCAAAGGAACCGCCGACGCCAACGGCCAGCGACGCGGCAACCGCGATCGCATCGATCGATGTCGACGAGACTTCCAGCGTGCCGTCAGCGAGTTTTGTGATGATGTATGATTCGTTGTTGTCGGTATCGACCAGCACCCAACTCTTCTCCGCCGCCAAGGGCGCGACTTTCAATTTGTCCGACACAGGCGTTCCCTTTGCAGCAAACTGCGCCCGCAGTTTTGCCAGGATCGCGGCGTCGATGGCCTCATCGTCCGTCTGCTCGTTCGCCGGCGTGTCGCTGTCGTCTTCGTTCTGCATCGAGACATTGTCCAGATCCGCTGGCGTGACCCGTTGTCCGCCAGCACTGTCCAATTCGAACAATCGCTGCCCGCGCGAGGTCGCCGTGACGTCGATATCGCCGCCGCGCGAGACGATCGATTCGGAATTCTTGATGTAAGCTTGAACGTCGTTGTCCACTTCGTTCTTTGCAAGCGAGACGCCGATGGACAAGGCACCTGCGTTGGTTCCGGCGGCAGCCACGGCCAGCGACGCCGCGACGGCAACGGCTGAGATGCTGGAACTGTCGTCGGCAGCGATCACGAACGAATGGGCGGAGATTCCCGTCGGCCCGTCGCCATCGATAAAGGCATTACTGAGTACGCGAACTTTGTTGGTGACGTCGACTCCCGCACCGCTGAGCCCCAGTGCGTTGTTGCCGGCACCGGAAACGGCCGCCGACCCGGCGACAACCGTTGACTTGATATCTTGATTCGCAAGGGACTCAACACGCAACACGCCGATGGCCAGCGCGCTGGTGTTCTTCAGATAGGCTTGCGATTCCGCCGGCGAAGCGGCTGCGTCGAGCCGCCAGCCGATCAAATTGCGTGCGCGGGCTGCACCGATCGAGACGGCTCCGGCGTTCGAGCTGCCAAGACCGATCGACGCCGACGCGGCGACAACTTTCAGATCGATTGCCGATGTATTGTCGGTCCGAACGACAATCGTCGCACCATTGATGAAGCTTGCATTTGCGTAGGCATTCGCTTTCGTCAGGATCACGTTCGAACCTTCCGCACCGCCACCGCTGAGCGACAAGCCATTGTCGCTGCTGGCACCGACCGACAATGACGCCGCAACCGCCAGCGCCGTAATGTCGGCTGATTCGACAACGTGGATGTCGAAATCACCATTTGCGTTGACGAAAGCGCTGTCGACGAACGCCTGCACACGATTGTCGATCTCATTGCGAGCGATCGAAACGCCGATGGCCAGTGCCCCCGCATTGCCACCGTTGCCGCCGGCAAGAGCCAACGACGCGCCGACGACATCGCTGCGGATGTTTGAGGCGTCGTTTGCGACCACCGACAGATGACCGCTGTTGGTCGTTGTGATATTGCTGCTCGCTGTGATCGAGGCTTCGATCGTCGTTCCGATAGAATTGATTCCCGCCGCACCGGCTCCGGCCAGCGCCCCGGTTGTTCCGCCACCAACGGCTGCGGCGAGGGCACCGCCAATCGAAAGGGCTTTGATCTGTGCCATTGAATCGGCGTGAACGTCGATGTTGCCGGTCGCTTTGACGATCGAGTTTTGAATGGTTGCGGTCACACGATCTTCCGTGCCGCCGATCTCGTTCAATGAGGCAGAGACGCCAACCGACGCACCCCCTGTCGAACCCTGACCCTTCGCTGCGGCAAGACCAAAGCCGCCGGAATCGGCTCGGATGCTCGACTGGTCGAGTGCGCTGAGCGTTACCGAGCCGCCGAGCGCTTCGACACGACGACTGCCGCCGCTGTCCTTGATCAATGTTTCGACGGTACGGTTGATGATGTTCTGAACGCCAGCCCCGGCACCGGCCAAGGCTCCGGTTGTATTTTGCGTGCCGCTGGTTCCGCTGACCGCTCCGGCAATCGCCAGCGTATCGATCGAGTACGTTCCTTCCTTCGCCTTCTTCGAGTGGGCATTGAGCGCGATCGCACCGACCGCGATCACCGTCGCTGCTTCGATGAACGCTCGCGTGCTCTTGGTCACTTCGTTGATGGCGGTTGAAATGCCAATCGTACCGTTGACCGCCGCGCCGCTTTGAACGGATCCGACCGCAGCCGATACGCCTCCACCGTCGGCCGTGATGGTCGTATCATCAGTGGCTGACAAAGTGATGTTGTTGCCGTGAATTCCCGCAGCAGTTCGCTCGCCGCGAATGAAGGCTTCGACAGCACTGTCGATCTTGTTGACCGAGACCGAACCGGCGACCTGCATCCCTTCGTTGCCAAGTGCTCCGGCTGCCGTGATCGCCCAGACGTCGGCATTTGATTCAGCGCTGACCAGCAGATCGCCGGTGGCTTGCATGTCCGAATCGACAATGTTCGCCGAGACCTTCGTGTCGATGGTGTTGAGCGCGATCGCCGCTCCGATGCCAACTTTGCCGCCAAATGAAATCGCACCCGAAACATTGAAGATCGACGATACATCGATCGCCGTCACGCTGGATGCCGCTCGGGCAACGACAGTCGCAACGCTGACGAAGGCCTCTGTCGTTCGATCGATCTTGTTGATCGTCAATTGTCCGGCGACACCCAGCAGACCTCCCCCGGTACCGCTGGCAGCGTAGGTGTTCACATCGCTGTCGGTTCTGGCCGTGACCAGCATATTGCCAGCGACGTCGATCGACGCACCAACAATGAACGACTCGACACCGCCGCTGACCTTGTTCTGTGCAAAGGAACCGGCAATGCCAGCAGATTTCTTGCCTTCCTGCAACGAGACCGATCCCGATCCGGCATGGATCGTGGTCGTGTTAAGGCTGTCGATTGTCAGACCGCCCCCGATATCGAACGTACCATCATCATTAATATAAGCGCGAGTATCGCCGCTGATCGTGTGAATCGACACGTCGCCGCTGAGCCCAAAGCCGGCGGATTTCGGCTTGACCTCCGACGATCCCTTGTTGTCAGCATCGGCACTCGCAGGAGCCTCCTTTGTTTTGACGGGGAAAGCGATACGCCGGCCAACGAGAACGACCAGACGGCCCCCGCTGAATCCCGCATCGATCGTGACGTCGCCGGATGAATCGATGCTGGTTCCTCCCGCACCACGTCGCTCCGTCACGTTTGTCACCAATGTAGGCCTGCGTGTTGCGGTCGACGTCGACGATGGCCCCTGAAACGCCAATGCCTAAGCTGGCGGCAAACTGAATCGCCCCGGCAACTGTAATGTGTCGCAAGTCATCGTTCGCCCCGACGGTGATCGCTCCGCCGTCGTACTGCACGCCCGTGCCAATAAATGATTCGACCGTGCTGCTGTGATTGATCACATCGAACGCACCGCTGACGCCAACTTTGCCACTGCTGCCCCCGCCTGAGCAATATCGATGGTTGTGAATGTTTCGTCGGCATTCACGCTGAGCGAACCGCCGGTGCCGGTATGCACTTGCGCTCCGTCAGCGACCCGAGCGATCGTGGTGTTGTTCATGTCTTGAACCAGAACCGAACCGCCAACACCCAGTGACTCTGCCTTGTTGCCGACAGGATTGACGATATTCTTGGCCCCCAGTTCTTTCCACTTGTGCGGCTTTGCAATGTTGATCGCGATAATCCCCGCCAACTCGGTCAGGTCCATCGTCGTGTTGGCATCAACCGTGACCGATTGATCCGCATTGCGATAGGCCGCATCCTGATTGATCTTTGCACCGCTGCCAATCGACGCTTCGACCGAGTTCGTGAACTTTGAGAATGCGACCGAACCGGTGATCGCCACGTCTGCCTCTTCGTACGGTGCGGTATTCTTTTTCGGTGGCTTGTTCGACGCTTTCGAACGACCGATGTATTGAACAGCGGAGTCACGGCAGCGAATGCCAATACCGAAGCTGCGGCATCGAGAATCTGCTTCGCACCGTCAACCGCATCGTCGGGAAAGGTCGTTGTGAATGGAGCGATCAAGTCTTCGATAATCGACGGATATTCAAGGGCTGCGTCGACGGTCACTTGATCGCGCGTCGATGCTTGCGCTCATCGTCCACGATCGCGTCGACGGTATTCTCATAAAAGCCAACGGCAACGGCGGCACCGACTGCGAACTTCTTGCCCCCTTCGCTCGGCGTTAAGGTTCCGTCGACGTTTAATGCCAGTTTCTGAACCGCTTTCGCCTGGATGTCGACATCCGTCCCCGACTTAAGCACGGCGTGACCTGCCAACGTGCGCGATAACGTTGTGCGTGAATGTTTGATATCCCAGCGAAGCCGCACCGGCGATTGCGTTCTTGGCCTCGGCACCCGCCGTCGCACCGCCAGCTTTGCTTGATTCATTCCCTCCGTCGGCCTTCGTGCTGTCGGAGCTTTCACTCACGTTTTCCCCGAGTTCCGTCTTCACTTTCTTGGTCTGGTTGGTCGCCACGCACCACTGGTGAACTTCTCGATATTCCGACCGATCCACCCAAGCCCGTTCCGGACGCAAGCGTGTTGGAAACAGTTAAATCAGCCAAAACCTTGATTCCCGAACCGTTGGCGGTTGCCAGCGTGTGCCCCGTCGCGGCGGAAGTGTCCGTCGAAAGATCGATGTTCAAACTGGTTGGTTCTTCAGATAGACGAAAACGATCAGCGTCAACGCGTGTTGACAAAGTAAGTGAGTCCATCGCTGAGTCCTCGCACTGGCGCATCGCTGACGATCAACGCGGCGGCACGCTCCAGCCCATGCATCAGCCCCGTACCGCGACTTGTTAGATCGTCTTCGCACCGCCGGGACTGTCTGGACAATTCGATCGTGTTGGCATCAACGGCCGTCACGAAGTACGTGCCGCCGTTGCTGAGCCCACCGATGCTGGTGCCGCCGCCATTGAGATAGACAACCGAATCACCGGTCGTGAGGTGGCGGCCAGGCATCATGATACGATCGGTTCCCAGGTTGACCCTTGGCTGCATCGTTGGATCGAAGGCAAGCAGCGATTGACCTTCGCAGAACAGCTTTTGCGCAACGCCAACTCCCGTCGATTGAAGATCGATCGCTTGGGGGCCGTCAGGGATCGGTGGCGTCGGTGTGCGAACTGGCGAACTTGATTCGGTTGGCATCAACGACGATTGCGAAGTACTCATCACCATCGGTCAGGCCGCCGATGGAGGTGTTGCGCCTCGAGTCTCGTACTTCAGCTTGTCACCTGTCGCGAGACCATGGGCGGATCGAAAGCGTGTCGCTCGCGACATCGACAACACTCGCCGCAGCGGCATCGAACGAGAAGGTTTGCGAAACGCTCAGGCCTTGCAGTCCGCTCTCCAACGAACCAAGCGACGTCAGGTTAATCACTGCTCCTGCTTCGCTGGTCGACAACTGAATGTGATCGGGATCGACCGGAATCACAAAGTAATCGGTATCGTCGGCCAGTCCGCCGATCGCCTCGCCGCCACCGGTCAGATAAGTGACGCGATCATTCAGACCCAGACCGTGTCCATTGATCTCGATCGTGTTGGCGGCGACGTCAACGACATTTTGGTTGCGTCCCCCTTCAAAGGTCATCACGACGACGGATGTTTCAAAGGCGTGCGTGTCGCCTGTGCCAGCGGTTGTCAAATCGATGGCGGTTCCAGTGGCGGCGTTGTTGCGGGAACTTGCGATCTTGAAATGGTCGGCATTGACGCGAATTGCGAAATAGGTTTGCCCTTCGATCAGCAATCCCGCAGTTGTGCCGATCGAGCTGGAGGTTCCTTTTCGATAGACAATCTGCTGGCCTGTGTTGAAACTGTGATTGATCGATGTGATCGTGTTGGCGGCCAGATCGATTGCCCCTTCGTTGGCCGTCGATGCGGAACTGAAAGTCGACGTCCGTTTGCTGGCGACTTCCTGCGACCTTGTCGGATCGGTTCGATAGACCACCGCATCGCCATCGGCAAAACCGTGACCAGGCATCACGATCATGTCATCGCTAGGAGAGACATCCGCTGTGGGACTGAAGGACTTCGCGACTTGCTCGTACGCCAGAATTTGTTGACCGCTGCCGAGGGAGGTTAGGTCGATGAATTCGTCTGCGAGCGCCTCGTCGCGCGTGACAGCCAAGCGAATGTTGTTGGCATCAAACGGGATTGCATAAAAGTCTCGCAGCGAACCGAGCCCCTCGATCACCGTGTCCTCTTCGGTTAACGGCGAGTAATAAATTTCGTCGCCGGCGGAAAGTCCATGAGCCTGGATTCGGAGCGTGTCATTGACCAGACTGATATTCGCGGGATCGGCTGCATCAAATTGAGTCGCTGTGCGTCGTCGCAGGCTGTGCGTCGCCGTCGGGTCGACTTCGGCGTTTTCCAAATCGATAGCCAGCCCCGATTGCAGCGCGATCGTGTTGGCATCGATCACGCGAACGTAGTAATCGCGTCCGCTGGAAAGTCCGCCAATCGAAGTTCCGCTGGTCGACGTGTAGGTAACTTTTTCGCCATCGGTGAATCCGTGACCGGCGATTGTGATCGTGTCGCTGGCTGCAGAGACGTTCGTCAATGTGAACGGCTTGTCGGTCGCGATTCCTGCGGCGGTGATGACGCCATCGACCTCGGCCTTGATATCGACGTTGTCGAATCCCAGTCCGAGTCCAACGCCAGCCAATCCATCGCGATATACGGTTGTCGAAGCGCTGGCACCCGTCTTCGTTTTTCCTGTCGCGTGGACATTCACGTTCGCGCCCGAAACGACTTCGGTGAACTGGGTCAGGATCGTGTGCGCCGTGGTGTTGGACCGAGAGACAGCGAACGACCCGCCAATCGCTTTCGCATCGACGGGGGCGGATTGATCGACATTCGAGTAGGTCGCCGCCGTTGCCGACGCGGTGTTCTCAACGTTTGATTTGATGTTCACATCGCCAGCGGCAGTGATCGAAACCGGCTTGGCCGCGGTTCCCGTCACGTTGACCGTGGCTGTTGCCGTCGCTTGGCTGTAGGCTGCCGCGAACGAGTTCAGAAACTTCTTGACCTCGGAATCTCTGGATGTATTCACGCTGATCGCCTTGCCGCTGGCATCGACAATCGCGTTGGCGTCGATCGTGACGTTGCCGCTGCCGGTGATCGAAGAATCGGTCACGTCGATCGTCGACTCACTGCCACGGACCATTGCCGCAGCGGGGATCGAAAGCTTTGACAGCAGCGCGTCGGTGGCTGCACCGATCAACAGATCGTTCACCCAGCTTGGCACGGCGTCGGACAAGGTCAAGTCGCGCGCATCGGTCTGAATCGCGATGTCCCCTCCAGCGATGGTCGTTCCGTCGATCACGATCGAGGCGGTATTCTTGGTGACTCCGATGACCGAGAAATCGGCGGTTAAGGTTTTGTCTTCGGCAGTGAAGCGTGATGTTCCCTGCGGCGTGGCTGCTGGTCGGTTCCACGTGCGCAGCAACTGCGATCCAGCATCGATCGTGATCGACCGCGAGTTGAAAGTGATGTTGCCCGAGTCGGCGGTTGAGGTTCCGCCTGAAACGTCGGTTCCGGTAATTGAACGTGACGAAACGATCGTGCCGGGGCCGAGGTGAATCGCACCAGCGAGCGAATTAAACGGTGCGAACGCGCCGAGAATCTGTGGCGTCGAGAAATCGATGTTGCCAGCGTTGCGGATCGATCCGCGCAGTTCAAGATCTTGATTGCCGAGCACCGACTGATTTGCAAGGGTCAGACTGCCGCTGCCGGTGATTTCGAACTGCATCACGTTTCCGTTGCGATCGCGAAGCTCGCGGTTAACGGATACGCCTTCGTCTTTGATCGCGATCGTATCAGATCCTCCTTGCGCGTCGATCACGATCTTGTCGACGTTCGAAAACGCCTGACCATCGAACGTCAGTTCGCCATCGGCAACGCCACGAATCGCAAGGTCTCATCCGCGCTGCTCCCGATGGCGGTCAGCACACCTTCGCTGAAGCTGAGTGTCGCCAGCAAAACGCGAGACTCCAACGATTCGAACCACATTCCGCCGTTGCCACCTCGGCGAGGGCGTCTGGTCGATTTGATCTCAGGCTTGGAGTGAGCAACGTCTGACAGTATCGAGAACAACGATCGTCGACGTCCCGAGAGTTGTGTGGAAGTATGATTGGTACGTCGTCGATTTTTGGTCATGGGATCGATTCACTTAGAAGATTGCCAATCGGCGAATCACTTTTGAGGCGAACGGAAGTTAATTGTGCAACCCGGAAGCCGAGTTCTGAAGTACTTCAATTGCATCGGTCGACAAACGGTTACCAACGCTCAAGGTGGTGAGTTGCGTCAATTTGGAAAGCGAGTCGACGGCATCATCATCGATTTGCGTCGCTCCGAGATGCAAAGTTCGGAGGCTGGCTATCGGTTGAAGGGCTTCGATACCTCCGTTCGTGACTTTGGTTTGTGTCAGATCAAGAATCTCGAGCATGGGCAACTTCGCGATGGATCGAAGTGATTCATCCCCAACCTGTGTGAAACCGAGATTAAGCCAAGTGATTCCCGGAAGCTTGGAGAGTGCTTCGCCACCTCGATCGTCCAGCTCCGTGTAGGGGAGTTGCAGCGACCATACATTCGACAATCCAGATAAATGTTTCAGACTGTCGCCGCGAATGTTCGCGAAGATGAACGATAAAAATTGCAAATGGCGCATCTCGCTGAGATGAATCAATCCCGCATCGGTAACCTTCTTTCCACTGATCGTCAGATGCACGGCGTTCTTCAACTTGGTAAGCATCGCGAGGTCATCATCGCCAATCCATTCGCCACCGATCGTCAAATCCGACAAGAAAGGCAATTCCGCAATCCGCTGGAGATTGCGCGGCGAGATGTTGTCGAATCGCAAGCGAAGATTGTTCAATTGTGGCAGCGCAATCAGCCTCGTCACCACGCGATCTGAAAGTTCGAGATCGGTGAATTCCAAATGGTTCAGCGTTGGTGATTGAGCTAAATGTTCGAAGTCTTCGTCACTTGGAACGAATGGCTTTGTATAATTGATTCCCTTCAGCTCAAAAGCTCCCGTGGGCAACGCATCGACCTCTTGAACAAATCGAGTCTCACCGTTGGCGACAATGGAGACGATCGACGGCTTGCTCAGAGCCCAGTTCGCCATGACTCGGTGGTTTGAACCATCAAATTCAATTGGTTCACTCTCCGCCGATTGATCCGCAATTGGTTCACGCTCGATAACAACCTTGACATCGTCGTCTCCTTCAACGCGAACACGAACATCCTTGCCGGAGAACCGAATGTAGACCGTTATTGCCAACAAGCAAAACGGCAAGATGACGAATCCCAATGCAACGAGCATCCGGCGTTTCGGAGGTTCGTGCGCGGGTCGGGCGTTCGCGATCTTTGGTGAGTGAACCTTCGTGTCGGCGATTCTAAAATGCTTCTTGAAGTCGCTGGTGTCGCTTTGATTTTGTGTTTGTTTTTCCGTTGATTGTGATCTTCGGTGGAGCATGCCGAGGTCGGATCTCCGGCAGAACGGCAGCAGTGCATCGGCGAATGCGCTGGCCGAGTCATATCGTTGCGATGGAACCTTCGCCATCGCTTTTTCAATCGTCGCGGACAACGCCGCGGGCACCTCTGGACGCAGCGAGATGACGGACTCGGGTTGCTCATGTTCATGAGCCATAATCTTGCTGATCGCAGTCTCATGTTTCCCGTCGGCAAAGGGGGCTCTTCCGCATAACAACGCGTACAAGGTGCATCCGAGGCTATAGATGTCGACGCGTGCATCGACTTGCAGCGCCTTCAAAGCCTGCTCGGGTGCCATGTAGTCAGCGGTTCCCATGATCTGAAAGTCGGAAGTCAGGCCTTCCGTTTCGCCCGCATGCAGTCGAGCCAATCCCAGATCCAAGACCTTGACTTGACCCTCTTTGGTGACCATCAGGTTCGATGGCTTCAGGTCGCGATGAATCAGACCGTTGTCATGCGCATGTTGAATGGCCATGGCTGCTTGCCGCAGGCCTTCACAGGCATCGTTGATCGGCAACCTTCCGTTTGCTCGCAAGATCTGAGCCAAGTCGCTCCCGTCGACAAACTCCATCGCAAGGTAGTGCTTGCCATCATATTCACCGGCATCGGTAGCGCGGACAATGTTGGGATGGCTGACGCGCCCGACGGCCTTCATCTCTCGGTTAAACCGGGCGATCGACTTGGAATCGGAGGTCAGATGTTCCGCCAGAACCTTTACGGCTACCGTCATCTCCAACCGCGAATGTTGCGCTTTAAATAGACGCGTCCCATCCCTCCCCGACCGAGCACACCAAGAATTCGGTAGGGACCGATTTGCTCGCACAGATCTTCGGAAGATTCGCCGAGACGCTGCACCCCGACCATCGTTTCACGAAGAATCAATTCGCTCACCTTTTCAATGGCTTCAAACAGTTCTGGTTCGCGGTCAAACTCACTTTCCACAAGACCATTTTTCAACTGAGAGACGAGCGTATCCCCTTGTGGATTGCTTGGATGCCAGTATCGTTTGGCAGGCCTCGCAGTTGGCCAAATGTTCATCAAGGCAATCGCAGGATACATCGTCCAATCGTCCGAGGAGATATTCAGAAAGCTCGCTGCTGTTGGGACACTGTTTTGTAAGCATGCCAAAATCCTGCTGGATAAATCGAGATGGCGGAATCGATCGCTGCCCTGAGTCCTCGAAAGAGGAAGCAATGACTCAAGCTTATAGTATTAACGATCGGCCCTGACACGAAAATTTATGATGCGATTGGGCGGAATTGAGAGGATTCTTTCACCTAGAGCGACCATGATCAACTGAAAACATTAACGCAAGATAACATCCAACGCGTTCATCATTGATGTAATGCGGTTCTTCTACTCGGGGCTAAACTCGGCGGAAGTTTCCAATAGTTGTCGAGCGCGACGCAGAACTCGCGACTTCGCTTGCCAAACGCTATGTACCGAAATACCAAGCTCTTGGGCTACCGCGGCGGGCGCGATGTCATCGATTGTCGTGCGCCAAAACGCGATCCATGTTGTCTCCTGAATCTCGCCACGAATGATGTTCAGTGCCCGATAGGCTAATCCGTCAGGCAAGGAATCGGTCATCTCGGAAGATTCACTGAACTCATGATCAGTGACTTGCGACATCATTCGTTGCGCATCCGATCCGCCCGCAGCCTCCGCCTTTCCCAAGCGGGTTCTTAGGTGATCACGCACTTTGTTTCGCGTGATCGTCCACAACCAGCCACGGAACGACCCTGTTGCGACACCGGCATCGAAGGACGCTACATTGAGGACGACGGATCGAAAAACATCTTGCAGGATGTCCGCTGAGTCTTCGGCGCTGAGGCGAGATCTGCGACACCATGAATAAATTAATGGACCGTAGAGTTCCGTAAGCTTTCGCCACGCATCCTGGTCGTCTTGCTTGACACGCGCCAGCAGCGATCTTGATGTCGATCCCATCTCGAAAGTCTGCTTCGAGTTCATGTTGAGACTTTAATCGTGCAATTGAATGGACACCCTATATCAATGATGAACACGTTTGATGTTATCTTGCGCAAATGTTTTTCAGTTGATCTTGCGACGTGGTCGCACTAAGTTAAACACGTTCCAACAGCAACGATATATCCGCGTGAAGATGAACTGGGACGACAATCTGGAATCGTACATCAGATCAGCCAAGCTTTCCGTCCCAGGGAATGAATGACACCGCTGGGAAACCAGCCGACTTGCAGGCCTGTAAAGCCCGCGCCGCAGCGCCGTAGGATGCGTTATCCGCCGCCTTGACGTAAGCCCCGTCGGCTTTGTTGCTGAATTGCCGCAAGATGTTTCTCAGTTCGCCATCCGTTTCGTAAGTCGCCGATCCGATGCGATAAACCGTCGCCGATCCAGCGACCAGAACTTCGACGATCACTGGTTCGAAGTTGTTCTCCGAACTTTGGCCGGACGACTGCTGCGACTTGACCGCCGGATCAAGTTCCCGTTCCGTCTTGCGAAAGCTGGTTGTGACCATGAAGAAAATAAGCAACAAGAAAACGACATCGATCATGCTGGTCATCGACAATTCAATTTCGGTCGTTCGCTTGCCGGCCTGACTGGAAAGTCTCATCATTGCCTCCTGTTCATTCAATATCGTAATCGCGGACGCCGCCGAAGTTATGCGGTGCGTGATCTGGAATCGGGACGCTCACGCGATCCGGCTGATTCCGTTTTGTTCAATGGCCTATTGTGGTACCTGGACAGCGAAGCGAATGCGATCGATTCGCAGTTGGCTCATCCCTTCAACAACATCGTTGACCGTTTCACAGCGTCCGTTTTCATCGGCGCGAATCACGACCGTGACCATGGCCGGATTGCCTCCCACGTTCGCGATCTCCGCTTGGGCGAGGCTGATCAGTTGCGGCAAGGTGACGACATTTCCCGATATCCGCATGACACCGGATGGATCGATGTTGATCGTCAACGTTTGTGTTGATTGATCCTTCGATCCTTCCAGTTCCGGCAGAACCACGTTGTCGCGATTAGCTTCGGAAACCTGTGACACCGTCATGAAAAAAACGATCAACAGAAACACAATATCGACCATGGAAGTCATGTTCGGCCCCGGGTTGGCTTTGCGATGTCGGCTGCTCAAACGCATGGCTAAGTTCCTCGTCGTCCCAAAGGCATCATGATCCGTTCAATTCGATTGCCCGCTTCGGAAACCAACGAGTCGATTCGATTGCGAAAGAAACTGTAAGCGACCATCGTCGGGATGGCGACAATCAACCCCAACAGGGTTGTCACCAAAGCCTGACTGATACCGTCGGCCAATTCATCCGGCTTGGCCATTCCCCCCGAGTCGGCAATCGTATTGAACGCCACGATCATACCCAAGACCGTCCCGGTCAAGCCTAACATCGGGCTGACCGCTCCGATCAATCCGAGCACTTCGGTCTTGCGATACAACCGTCCCGTCTGGTCTTCACCCGCTTCCTCCACCGCCGACTTGTATTCCGCAAAACCAAACTGGCTGCCGCGATAGCGCTCCAATCCGGCAAGGACAACGTTCGCGGCAAGCGATTCGTTGGCCGGGTCGTAACAAACCTCAATCGCTTGATCAATGCTGCCGCTGGCGATCAAAGGCTCCACCTCCGCCAAGAACGCTTCGGGCATGACCGCTGATTTGCGGATCGACAAGGCGTGTTCAATCACCATTCCGACCGAAACGAGTGACAGGCACATGATCAACAGGCCAACGATGCCGCCGTCCATCAAGGCATCTAAAACGGATTTCGTGTTTGAACGTGCCGGCGGTGCCGTTGGAACCGCACCAGCGTTGACGGGATTGTTAACCGGCGCGGCTGCACCGGCGGTCGAGTTTGTCGGCGACGGGGCCGCGGGCTGCGGTTGGCCTTGCGTTGCCGAAGAGGTCGGCGCGGCACCGAAAGGGTCCGCCGGATCGACCGCTTGTCCGCGTGCGTCGCTGGCGGACAGGCAAAGCCAGGCGGCAAGTCCAACCACGAACAGGGGCGGTCGCAACAAATACATGACACAATGGAGGTTTCTCATGGGCAGTCACTTACTTTTGTCAGAACTATCTTGGGCAACATTGATTGTTCGCAGAATCTCCCGCGCGTGGTGGCTGGTGGGGTACGTACGGAGCAATTCTTTGCGAAAAATCGATGCTCGCTGAGCATTCCGTTTACGATCCGGATCGGCTCCTCTGTTCGCATCGATTTCGGCAACGCCGTTCGCATCGCCGGCAACATTCTCGGTCGCCTGGATCGCCGCCGCCAGTGCGGCGGCCGCCAACGCGGGATGATCTTGTCCGTAAATGGCCACGAAACGCATCAGGTCCAGCAATCCTTCATCGAGCCGTTGCGGATCGATCTTCACCTGAGCGGTCGCCAGCACATACGCCGCCAGCGGACGGTTGGATGATCCGATTTCCGATATCAGCGATTCTAAGCGATCGATCGCACCGGAGTCCTCACCGACGGTGAGGTCTCGCAACGCCAGCGCGATCGCGACAACGTGCACCAATTCACCCTCGGGTGTACCGATGCTCCGCAGCACTCGGTCGCCAAGCGCCGTGTCACCGGCGGCGACGGCCATCGTTCCGAAATAGATCTTCGCACTCAGGGGGATTGGGGCTGGAAGTGTACGAATCGTGGCGGTTAGCTCCGGTAACGCTTGCTTGGCGGCAGCTCGATCGAACCACAGCGGTGGAATCTCGGGTGTCATACCGCTGAGCGCATCGAACTGCAGTTTCCGATCGCCAGGGATTTCCTCATGCAGTTTCCGCACCGACCGCAAGTAGACGTAGCAATGCAGGTAGGGTGCAACGGCCGCGGCTGGGTCCCCATCGGCCAAGCGAGCCCACATCACAGCTTGGCAAACCATGTAAGCCGTTTTACTGCCGCGTCCGGCATAGTGTGGATAAACGGCTTCGGCACTGGAACGAAGATCACCGTAATCGCGATTCTTCAATCGTACCCGCACACGGTAAAGATCCTCCCCCAGCGTTTTGATGAAGTTGTCGAATGCTTGTTGTTTGGCGGAGTCCACCGTTCCCGCTTTGACCTCGTCCCAACCGATTTGTGTCTTATCCGCAAACCGAATCCCGTCGATATCGAACGACTCGATCGGCTTGTCGATGGATTGCAGGCTGCGCAGCACGATCGAATCTGCCTGGACAACGTTTGTCGCGCAGATGATCGCGACAATCCATACGATGATCGTCGCACTGCGATTTGGGAATCCGTATCGATTTGGCTCGAATGCCCAACCCACGTGAAGTGTTCTCTTAAAAACCGGGAACATGCGTGTATGTACCTCCCGAGTCTTCGGCGATCCGCCGCATAAGCGATTCGCTGCTGT
Source organism: Pirellulaceae bacterium (assembly GCA_041399105.1). GTDB lineage: Bacteria > Planctomycetota > Planctomycetia > Pirellulales > Pirellulaceae > Rosistilla. Next base: position 20,906 of record JAWKTL010000028.1, read on the forward strand.
TGTCGATGAACGAAATCGCGTGGACCTGAACTTTCGGTCGCTTGGTATTCAATCGAGCTACCTCGCCAACGACACTTGGATCAAATAAACCATCGGTCATGAAATAGATGATGTCCGGAGGAGGCGACAACTCAAAAGCATCGCGAAAGGCGGGAGTCGGATCCGTGCCGCCAAATGAACCTGTTTGCTGAAGGAATTGCACGAGTACATTGTCGTCACGGCGCGGGATTCCGCCAACCGGAAGACGGGAACGGGACGACACCGGAATTGAAGAAGAACAATTGAAATTGCTGCTGTCCACGTAGACTGCGAACGGTTTCCAAAATCTGTTCCTTTACAAAGTCGAGCTTCCGGCCGGACATGCTTCCCGACGAGTCGGCGATGATGCAAATGCGATTGCCGTACGTCTTGACTCCCATGAACGAGACCCCTGCCCCCAGCCCTCCGCTTCCACCCCTGGGCTGCCAATATCCGAAAGCATTCCCCCCGACGCCCCCGTCGGCATCAACTGAGCCAGCGTCACGTCTAGATCGCTGGACGACGTGGCATCGGCCGCTGGGATCATCACTTCGATCTCCAACAGCATCTCGTCATCGGTCTCCTGAGTTGCTTCCGCTTCGGTCGTGTCGAGTTGCTCCTCCTGGGATTCGTTGAGGACAGTCTTCGGCAGTTCGCCGATCTCCGCCACGACGTCGGGACCGCTGCCAGCGCGACGATCGCATGTGACCAGCGCGCAGATCAGCAATGCGGCGGCATGGAAGGTCATCGAACCAATGCCGGGAATCGACTCTCGCAAAGCACCCGCAAACGTCCAAGGTGCGTCTTCCTCATCTTCAACACCGAGCAAACGATGGCATGCGGGACACTCCAATCGCGTGGCGATTTCTGAAACGGGGACCTCCATCAGATGTCCACAATGCTCACATGTGATTTGCATGGGTAAACAACTTCGCAAGATCAACTGGAAGACACTGGCGCAATACAACATCAAACGCGCTGGTCATTGATAAAGCATTGTCCAGGACAAGAAAAGGAACGCTTGAGGGAAGTCCCCACGAACGCGTCGCGGAAGGCAACTGTTTGGCATGTCAGCATAACGCTCGGCATCCTACAGAGCAAGTTTACGCCCCTCGATTTCCAGAACGCATCGCAAGGTCGAAGTCCTTGCATCAATGCAGCATGAGCGACCACGTCGCAAGATCCGCTGAAAAACATTGGCGAAACATTACATCAAACGCGTTCATTATTGATTCAGATGCTTAAAAAAGGGCGATTTAGGACGCCCCAATCAAAAAAACCAAAATAGCGACAAAAAAATGCCGACTAGTGATTGACGACAATATTGTCGCGTTATACTATTCCTGCAATTGTTTTCGCAACTTGAAAGGAGCCTATCAATGAATGATCTTCCGCCGATCCTTATCCTTTTGCCCCCCCTTCTTCTGGCGGGCATCGGGATTTTCTTGACCCGTCACCTCTGCCCATCTGCGACCATCGTTCGTCGTGTCGTCACGGTAATCGCCGGCCTCCAGTTGATTTTGGCAACGATTTTACTGTTGGGACACCTTTCTGGAGGGTTGGCTAAGTTCGCGCCAGCATTTGCGTCGTCGACACAAGGCCAATCAATTCTGAATGTGTATTACGATGGCGTCGCCGGGTTGATGTTGGTGCTGGTCAGCTTTGTCGGCTGGGTGATCTGCCGTTATTCGATTCGGTACCTCGATGGTGAAGCGTCGCAGGCGGACTACTTCCGCTGGATCGCTCTGACGATCGGCGCGGTTTCGCTGATGGTTGTTTCGGGCAATCTGCTGATGTTCTTCATTGCATGGGTAACGACGAGCATGGGGCTTCATCGGTTGTTGTTGCACTACGGTCATCGTCCCGCAGCTCGCCGCGCCGCATGGACCAAGTTCTGCATCAGTCGGCTGGGCGATGCCGCGTTGCTCGCCGCGATGGCGTTGATTTATTCCGAATTTAAGACGTTGAATTTCGCCGGCCTGTTCGCGGCGATCCATGCGGACAACTTTGTCAGCACCTCACCGATGCATGTGGCGGGCTTTCTGTTGGTGGTCGCCGCGATCACCAAGAGCGCTCAGTTCCCGTTTCACACCTGGCTTCCATTAACAATGGAAACACCAACACCGGTATCGGCGTTGATGCATGCGGGCATTGTCAACGCTGGAGGATATTTGATCATCCGCTTGAGCCCGGTAATGGCTCTGACGCCGTCCGCACTGACCACTCTAGCGATCGTCGGTGGACTGACCGCGTGCTTTGCAGCAGTGGTGATGCTGACTCAGACGAGCATCAAAAAGTCGCTGGCTTATTCAACGATCGCTCAGATGGGATTCATGATGTTGCAATGCGGCCTGGGAGCCTACTCGGCCGCGATGCTGCACATCCTGGCGCATTCGCTTTACAAGGCCCACGCGTTCTTGAGCAGCGGCAGCGTTATGACTCAGCGAGCGGCAACCGGGACGCTGATCGATCGCAAATCATTCCCCGTGGCGACCTCGCGACTTGCTGCCGCTTCCGTGTTGGGATTCATCGTGCTGACCGGGATGCTGTTTCTTTTCGGAGTCGACCCATCGGTCAAGCCAGGTGGAATCCTGCTCGGTGGAGTCCTTTGGCTCGCGCTGACCCACTGGATCGCGCAAGCCATGGCAACGGGAAGCCGAAGGCTACTTCTGCAAACGCTTTGCGTTTCGCTAGCGCTGTGCTCCGCATACGTGGTCAGCTTCATTGCCGTTGACAGGTGGATCGCGGGAAGCCTTCCTCGCACGTCGACTCAGGTGGCTGGAACGTCCGTCGCGGCGATGGTTCTGATTGGTTTTACCGCGATGTTCGCACTGCATATCCGTTTGCATGCCGCTCGCCGACCTCAATGGTTCGATGCGTTGTACGTCCACGCGTCCAACGGATTTTACATGGAGAACGTTCTGCGTCGCGTCTTCGGTTCGCTGTCACGCGTGTAGCAAACGAACGTCCTCCAAACCTTGAACCCAACAGCAACTAAATCGCAAGATCGACTGCAAGACCCTCCCGCAAGATAACCTCAAACGCGTTCACATTTTTTAAAGCACATACAATCCCGAGAGAGATTCTTCATGACACCACTTAACTCCTCGACCGAATTGGCCCACGAGACAAGCTCAGAGTTCTTGCCGCGACCGTACGAAAAACCGCAAGTGCGACGTCAGTTCGACGACTTGCTGAAGGACGTGGCCGACATCATCGCACCGGTTTGGCCGCTAAAGGATTACGTTGCCGTCAATCCGTACGCGGGAATCACGCAGCGGACGTTCTTGGATGCTCGTTCATTCTTGAAGACGTTTTCGGATTGCGAAACGCTGATGCCGATCGAGTATTTTGCTCAAGGGTATCGTCAAGGACAGTTCACCCAAACGGACATTCAAGCGGCGATCGATGAACTGCAAGAAACGCGTCTGGCGGAAGCGGAAACGCTTGACAGCGATGCGATTGGCCAGCAACTTGAAATGATCCAGCCACATCAATATCCCAGCGGCGATGTCGATGAGATACAAGCGGCACCCAACGTCCATCGCGCCATGCGGACCTTTTCGCAGTATTTGGGCGAGGTCGACGGGGTTGACTGGACCGAAGCGATTTGCGACGAAATCTCGCGACATTGTGCGGCGCACTATGATGAAGGGCAGGCGACATGGCGAAGCCCGTGGAAAGACTTGCCTTTGTATCAAGCTTGGCGTTCGATATCGCGACACGATCGAAACCTGGAAGCTCTCGGCTTGAAAGGTCTTCGAGCGTTCGTCAAGCAATTGCCGCACACACCCGATGCCGCGATCGTGTTCCTGCTGCAACGCGCTCAGATTCCCGAAAAACTGTGGAGTGCGTTCTTGTTGTGCCAGGCGTTCTCGATCCCTGGTTGGAGCGCTTGGGCGAAGTACAAGTCTTATTGGGACCATGAGGTCAGCAACGATCACGAAGATTTCACGAGCCTGCTGGCCATTCGGCTTGCTTACGATGTGGCGTTGTCCGAAGCATTTCATCTGTCGGTCGACTGGCGATCGGTTGCCACGAAGGAATCCGCGACGTTTAAGGCTTCGGAACACGTATCGCACGACGACGCCCTGGTCCGTTTGGTATTGTTGCGAGCGTCCGAGATCGCGTATCGAAATCAGTTGCTTAGCAAGCTGGCGTTGACGTCGAACTCGCAACCGAAGTCGGAGCGACAGCGAAAACTCGCGCAGTTGGTCTTCTGCATTGACGTCCGAAGCGAGCGGATGCGAAGAAAGTTGGAAGCGGCTTCGGAGGCTATCGAGACCTTTGGCTTCGCGGGCTTCTTCGGAATGCCGATTGAAGTTGTTCCGCTTGGTCAGTCACAGGGTGATTCCCACGTGCCGGTGTTGTTGAAGCCTCAAATCAAGCTGCATGAAGGCTTACACGACAGCATCAGCGAAGACGAACAAGTGATCAAGAGTGATCGAAATCGCGTTCGCACGTGGCGAGCATTATGGAAAGATTTTCAAACGTCGGCGGTGAGCTGTTTCTCGTTTGTGGAAACCGCCGGCCTGTTGTACTGCTGGACTTTGATGCGGCGAGCGATCGGCGTCGCCAAGCCGCTAGACAATGGCCGATTCGATGGACTGCGCAAGGAAGATCAATCACGACTAGGTCCGACGTTGCGTGGTCTCAATCATCAGGGGATCACGACCAGTGCGCAGGTTGACCTGGCCCATTCGATGTTGACCAACTTGGGTCTCACCGAAGACTTTGCGCGATTGGTTGTGTTTTGCGGTCACGCGGGTTGCACGGAAAACAATCCGCTCGCAGCGGGGTTGGACTGTGGCGCTTGCGGTGGTCATTCGGGCGAACCGAACGCTCGACTGGCCGCGTTGCTCCTGAATCAACCCTTCATCCGCAATGGTTTGCGGGAACGGGGCATCGTGATTCCCGAGGACACGCATTTCCTGGGAGCAATCCACAATACGACGACCGACATGATTGAGTTGTTCGATTTGCAAGATGTTCCGCAGACACATGTCGCCGATGTGGCGGAACTTCGGAATGCAGCCGACAATCGCTGGCGAGCAAACGCGATTGGAGCGGCTGCCGTTGGTTGAAGGAGAATCGATCGCCGATCTGTTTCGACGCAGCGGCGATTGGTCCGAGGTACGACCCGAATGGGCACTGGCGGGCAACGCGGCGTTTATCGTCGGACCGCGAGAGATCACCGAGGGTGTCGATCTGGACGGGCGAACCTTCTTGCACAGTTATGATGAAGCGAACGACCCCAGTGGAGCCGTTTTGGAACTGATCATGACCGCACCGATGGTGGTGGCGCACTGGATCAACATGCAGTACTATGCGTCGACGGTCGACAATCATCACTTTGGCAGTGGTAACAAGACGGTTCATAACGTCGTCGGTCGATTCGGCATCCTGTCCGGCGGAGGAGGAGACCTGATGACCGGCCTGCCTTGGCAGTCGGTCCACAGCGGAAAACATTTCCAGCACCGACCGCAACGATTGCAGGTTGTTATCGCCGCAGCGTATCTTCGATTGAGAAGGTGCTGGCAAAGCACGATTCAATTGCCGATTTGGCGAACAACGATTGGCTGCACTTGATCGCATTGGAAGATGGAATTGCTTATCGCTATTTGCAGGATGGCTCCTGGCGGGAATTTCCTGCAGGCGACCCGGTTTCCGCCGGTGAAGCTGTAACAAATTGAATCGATTCCATCGTGGCGACGACGTGCGGTCGCCCAATCTGCTATCATCGACCAGCGGCGTGAGGTTTGACGACTTCACGCCGCTGTTTGCTTTTGAACCGACGTTGCAAAACTCTCATCAAATCGTTTTGGAGCATGTGTCGGCGTGACCTCGAATTCTTGGAACGACATCAATGAGATCAACCTACTTTGCTTTCCTGGCACTCATCTTTTGGATCACTTCGCTGCAAACGCAAGCGGACGATTCCACAAATGGGCTTCAAGAAATGGTGATGCGGCGTGACAATGCCTATCACTGGGAAATTCGACATCGTGGTGATCTTGCCGGGTGTGCTTACCTGCAATTGCATTTCGTCTCGCAGCGGTGGCAGGGGTTGCCGTGGAAACACATGCTGGTTGTCATTCGACCGCCGGAAATGAAAGCTTCAACGAAGCATGCTTTGATGTTGATCGACGGTGGGTCGTGGAATGCCGCGTGGGGCGAGGAAGGTCCCGGTCCGGTCGCGATGCCCGATGTGGCGAATCTGTTGGCGATGATCGCCCGCGAAACCGGCACACCCGTTGCAATCATCCGGCAGATTCCGTTTCAGCCCATGATGGGTGGGCTGAAGGAGGATGCGTTGATTGCCGCAACCTTGAAGAAGTATTTCGAGACCGGCGACGCCAATTGGCCCTTGTTGCCGGTGATGGTTCGCAGCGCGTCGGCGGCGATTGACGCAACGGTCGAAGTTGCCAAACAGGAGTGGGGTGCCGAACTCGATTCCTTCACCGTTACTGGTGCGAGCAAACGCGGGTGGACGACCTACTTGCTTGGGGCAACCGATTCGCGCGTCAAAGCGATTGCTCCCATGGTTATTGACATGTTGAACATGAAGCCTCAGATGCAACATCAAATCGATGCTTGGGGAGCTTACTCGCGTCAGATCGACGATTACACGAAGCTCGGATTGCAGAAGGCGCTGGGGACGCCGCAAGGGGACGCATTGAATGTGTTGATCGACCCGTATGCGCACCGCGCTCGGTTGACGGTTCCGAAGTTGGTGATCCTCGGGACAAACGATCCATACTGGCCGGTCGATTCAACGCGTTTCTATTTCGATGAACTTCCCGAACCATGCAGCTTGTTGAACATTCCGAACAATGGGCATGGGTTGAATGATATCTCACGGATGATCGGGTCGGTGACGGCGTTGCACCACAGCGTGATCGAAGGTACGCAGTTGCCGAAACTTCAATCGAACGTTAAGCGTTCGGATTCGGCGGTGACGCTGGACGCAAGGAGCGACCGCAAGCCGGCTCGCGTTTATGGTTGGGTGGCGAAATCACCGATTCGAGATTTTCGTGGTGCGAAGTGGAACGCAACTTCCCTGCAAGCGGACACGGAGGGGCATTGGAAGCTGGACTTGACGCAAGCCGACGATGGATTTGTCGCTGGCATGATTGAAGCACAGTATGACGGCAAAGGGACGTTTCCGTTGTCGATCACGACGCAGGTACACGTCGCACCAGACTTTCGCCAGGACTCAAAATGATGGATGCGGTACAAGCGTCAGCGCCAATTGCTGGCGGCTTGAGCATGTCTCGGGATCGCGACATAATAAGACGCTCGCAATCTAGAGCGACGACGTCGCATGCTCCACCGAAAGACATTGGGGCACGACAACATCAAACACGTTCATTATTGATATTAGCCTCTCGCCGACGGAGATGATGGAAGTTATGGCAGGACGCACGGGTTCAAAGCGGATTGGGATTCGGGATCGTTTGGGCCGGTTAACCTATCGTGGTGCCTGTCGCATGATGGCGACCGACAGCGAAGACGGACCGACACGGCTGCGCGGCGGAAGTCGGTTCGACATCAATATCGCTCGCGATGTTCACTTGGGAGGCGACATCTTGCGAGTGAACGTGTCCGATCCCAATCTTGATCGCGGATACGCCATTGTCACCATTGTTGAACAGACCCGACAACCGTCAGGCTTGCTGACCAATTGTGACCAGTGTCAATCGCGTTGTGAACATACGGCGGCCGTGCTGAGCATGGTCCTCGACGATCGGATGACGCTTGGGTTGTCGGCCGCCCCGACGAACGCGAGCCGATCGAGAACCTTACGGAGGAGGAACTTCTTCGTCGCGCTTGGCCGATCGCGAGCAGCGTGCGGAAACCGAAAAGATGACCCTTCGGTCGCTCGATCCCAAGACACCGTGGAGCGATTACACGATCACCAGCAAGCATTCGGGTAAGACGTATCGACTTTCGCTGCGCGGCTTGGAACCGGGGGAATCGTATTGTTCCTGTCCTGACTTCCGCACCAATCATCTTGGGACTTGCAAGCACATCTTACACGCCCAGCGGAAGATCAAGAAGAAGTTTCCCGACAAGACGCTGGCGTGTGCCTATTTACGCAAGAATTTTTCGCTGCGAGTTGACTACGGCAAGGAACTCGGACTGCGGTTCAATTTGCCATCGAAGATCGCACCCGAAGCGGCTGACATCTTGGGAGCATCCGCCGACCAATTGATTGACGATCCACACACGGCCCTGATGTTGGTTCGATCGCTCGAACGTGAAGGTCACGATGTTCATATTTATCCCGATGCGCAGCAATTCATTGAAGAAAGGCTGCTGCAACAGCGGTTGGAAAACCGAGCGGCGGAGATTCGACGCGATCCAGCAAATCACCCGTTGCGGACGTCGCTGCTCAGCGCTGAACTGCTGCCGTATCAGATGGATGGCATCGCTTTCGCCGTCGGTGCCGGACGAGCGGTGCTGGCCGATGACATGGGGTTGGGCAAGACGATCCAAGGGATTGGCGTTGCGGAATTGTTCGCTCAAGAAGCCGATATTCGCCGCGTGCTCGTTGTCTGTCCGGCGTCTTTGAAAAGCCAATGGCTCAGCGAAATCGCTCGCTTCAGCGGTCGATCGGCGCAGGTTGTCTTCGGAAGCGGAGCCGAACGGGTCGACCAATATCGAAGCGACCGATTCTTCACGATTTGTAATTACGAACAGGTTTTGCGCGATGAGCCAACGATCGCGGAGGTTTCCTGGGACTTGATCATCCTTGATGAAGGTCAGCGGATCAAGAATTGGGAATCGAAGACGTCGCAGGTCATTGGCAGCCTGAAATCCCGCTTTGCACTCGTCTTGTCGGGAACCCCGCTGGAGAATCGCCTGGAGGAACTGTACACCGTCGTCAATTTTGTCGACGACCAGCGTTTGGGACCGGCCTATCGCTTCTTTCACCGGCACCGCGTTGTCGATGACCGAGGCAAGGTTCAGGGGTATCAAAATCTGGATGAACTTCGCGAGCGGTTGCGTCCAATTTTACTGCGTCGGACGCGAGCGAGCGTGATGCAGGAACTGCCCGAACGGACAACGCAGATCGTTCGCATCGTCCCGCATGAAGAACAGTTAACCATCAGCGAGGAAAACGTCGCGCGGGCCGCTCAAATTGCGTCAAAGCGATTCATCACGGAAATGGATTTGATTCGTATTCAGAAGTATCTGCTGTGCGCCAGGATGGCCGCGGACAGCACGTTCCTGATTACAAAAGAAGAACCCGGATACAGCAGCAAGCTGGAGCGACTTGAAGAGCTGTTGTCGGAACTGGCGGAGCAAGGCGATCGGAAGATTATCGTGTTCAGCGAATGGACAACGATGCTCGGATTGATCGAACCGATTTTGAAGCGAGTCAAGCTGGGCTTCGTTCGCCTGGACGGCAAAGTACCGCAGAAGAAACGTCAGGAAATTGTCCATACCTTCCAGAACGATCCCGATTGCAAAGTCATCTTGATGTCCAATGCGGGAACGACGGGCTTGAACCTGCAGAGCGCCAACACGGTGATCAACATCGACCTGCCGTGGAATCCAGCCGTGCTTGAGCAACGTGTCGCGCGGGCTCACCGCATGGGCCAGAAGCAGCCGGTCCATGTCTATTTGCTGGTGTCCGAAGGAACGATTGAAGAGCGGATGTTGGGAACATTGTCGGCCAAAGCGGATCTGGCGTTGGCGGCACTGGATATCAACAGCGATGTCAGCGAAGTTGAGTTGCAGAGCGGCATGGAAGAGCTTAAACGTCGGCTGGAACGCTTGCTGGGTAAAACGCCTCCAGCACCGATCGACAAATCACAACAGATCGCTGTCGACCAGGAAGCACGTCAAATCGCGGAACGTCGCGAGAAAGTCGCAGCCGCCGGAGGGGAGTTGCTTGGGGCGGCGCTCGCGTTGGTTGGCGAACTGGTTCGTAAAGACAACGCCCCTGATGAGGCCGTTGTCAGCCAAGTTCGCAATGGATTGCTGGACTGTGTGCAGCGCGACGAACAAGGTCGTCCGCGTCTTCAGTTGACGCTCGCCAACGATTCGGCTGTTGAAGACCTCGCCAAGTCACTCGCATCATTATTAATGGCGGATAAATCGAACGGGTGAACCCGCCGAAGCGATACTACGGAACAAATATGGAAAGCAGAACTGCGGGAGGGTGCTTCATTGCCGCTGCTCGTATAATAAGGATTTAAACACGTTGTATAGCATTAATCAGAACGATCAGCCGGAACGCGAGCCTTCGGGTCTTGATACCTGATAGCGTCCAACGGCTGATTTGACCGTAGGACTGTGTCGAGGCACTTGTCAGTTTGCCGAGCGGCGATACGGAGTTTGTATGAGAATCAATGCGTCAAAATGATTAGCTCCGCCATTTGTGGATGGTTTAATCTCGTTTCCTCCAGATCGAGAAGAGGGGCTCGCGGAAGTGCAATTGATCACCGGGCAGAATGGAAGCGGAAAGACGCGGCTTTTGTGCGGCTAGCGGCCGCATGTGGTAATCCAAATGATCTTAACGCTAGGCATACGGATGAGATCCGAAGCATCGAATAGCAGTTGTGATGAATTGGGACGATCGAAGGGTTGTGAATGTTCGTACGGGAGTAGTAGCCTCGGTTTTCCCCGACGTGCCAGATGCAGAAGCATTTCTGGAACTATTTAAAACCTAAGTTACCAGGCGGCGATGGAATTGAGTTTTTCAGCGCGAGACTCTTCTCGTCGCGTGCCAGCTTACAACGGTTCCAAGTGCCTTTCATCATATCGAGGTACGGTAGGGTTTCTGATCACCAAATCGTCCTACGGCCAATTCCGCTGTCCCCTCCGCAACGATCTTTCTTTCGACCGGCCCCACGACGACATGCTGATTTGCCGACATGGCAAACTTGAAGCTAGTGCGCATGGAGTTTCAAGCGGTGAACCCTACGAAAATTGCCGATCAATCAAAATTACGAAGCGGCGAAGATGCCATCTCTGAAATAACCGGTCGCAGCTTTGCTTTCACGTCGCTCGGCACCCCAACTGCATTTAGAAGTACGATGGGAGGGACTTCCATGAATTGGTGCTTTACCGACGCCTCGGTCGATCATGGTTGGCTGATCGCATGTCGCCAAACTCAATGCTTCCCGACGACCCGTCCCCCTCGACATCACTAATACTGTTGCTTGACGAACCGGAGAGTCAGCATCCGCGTGGCAACGACAGGTCATTCCAGCGGCACAAACGTTATTCCCAAATGCTCAAATCTTTGTTGTTACGCATTCGCCGTTCGTTATATCGTCGGTGAATTCCGGTTGGTTACGTCCTGCGAACGGACAATCGGGACTAGTAAAAGCGGACGATCCGATGCCCTGCGGTAAAGGTATTCTACCTTGACGTCGTTGAAGACATTTGGAATAACCCAATGGTACGACCGAGACGGAGGCCTTACTTGCTGACTTTCGTGTTGAAGTCAAGGTGCTTCAAAATGAGGCAAAGTTCAAGACCTGCAGGCTAGGCCAACGTTATTAGTCGACGTAGTGAATCTTTAGGCGATGATGGCTCGAAGGTTCATCAGGTGCAACATGTTGCCGAAGGAAGCCGTAGTGAAATGAGGAAGTTTGAGCGGTCGGCAACCCCGATGGTTCTCAAAGAAAATGGCGACCGTGGAATCGCCAATGGGTGAAACTGAAGCTGGAGAAACCTAGTGCCAAATTCAATTGGACATCCATAGCCAGCGTTCGGTGCGAGAGCACATTCTGAGTGATCTTGCCGAGATGACACTTTACCATTGTGCGTTTGTGATCGATACACGGTGGAACCAGAATCTCGAACACTTCCGTCAAAGAGCGACCGCGTTTTCTGCATTTGGCGTATTCATGGGAAAATCTGTACTTCTGCTGTGGTGGTTGCCAGTCGCATAAACGCGAGCGGTGGGATGACAACCTGATCCATCCAGACGGGAAGACTATACATTTTCGAGGTATTTTGTGATTTCAGTACGGAGCAATTTCCCCCAGTCGCGCTGCAGTTCAGGATCGAACAAAGGCGGAAACGACAATACAATTTATGGTCTTGATACGCAACAACGCAGAAGGTTTCGACTGCTCGAACTGCGTCGAAAGCAAAATTCCAAAGGATCGCCCATAGATGAATTTGCCTATCGAGCTTTGTTGAGCGATGATTTACTGGCCGTTGCAAATGTCTAAATCGTTCATGCCTTGTTCGCAAGTTTCTTCCGTACAGTGAACGCTTCGATTTGCCGGATCCTGTTTGCAAATCGCATTACATTGCCTCACAATCTATCAGAGGCTTGGCGGTCACCGTCGAGAGTCTCGCATGGGACGAAAGAGCTGCGTTGAGTGTGTCGGTGGTTGATTGGTTGGTCGTTGGTTTTGGGTGGAGTAAAATGCATCGATTGATTTTCGCCATGGTCTGGGTAAGCATGTTTTCGATCCCCGACGTGTTTGCTCGTTCAATCGAGCTGTCGCCGACTGATCCGTGGTTCAATCTTCTCAACGGCGACTCCTTGCAGCCGGGGACGAAGTTGTTTTGCGGGGCGGAACCTATACGGACGCGCGTCGACTCGTGCTGCGTCATCGTGGCCAACCGGACAAGCCGATTGTCATTCGTGCGGCCACGGGACAGCAAGTCGTCTTTCGGAGACCCGACGCGCGGCAGAACACGTTCAACCTCGAAGGAACTCAGCATCTGCATTTGATCGGTATTGAGATTACGGGGGGAGCCGCGGGGATTCGGATCGGTCCCGACGGCAAGACGCAGCCCAGCGATGTGCGTTTGGAACGACTTCACATTCATCATATCGGAGGCGTTGCGGTGACATGCAATCACGAAGGAGGCCTCTACCAGCGAATGGCGTTTGTCGAAAATGAAATTCATCATACCTCGGGGCATGGCGAGGCTTTCTATCTTGGCGGAAACGATGCGTCCGCCATCTTTTCCAATTCGCTTGTCGCCAATAACTACATCCACGATTTGAACGGTGACATGATCAGTCAGGGTGATGGAATCGAACTCAAGCAAGGCAGCTTTGGCAACCGAGTCGTCGGGAATGTGATTCATCATACGAAGTACCCCGGGGTGACGGTTTATGGAACTGCTGGGAATTCGCGGAATGTGATCGAAGGTAATCTGATTTGGGGCACGGGGGATCATGGCATACAAGCTGCGGCGGATGCCGTCATCCGCGACAACTTCATTTGGAATGCGGGCGGTTGCGGGATTTACTCTCGCGAGCATCAAGGAGCACGACCGGGGAATCTGCAAATCATTGGCAATACGATCGTCGCCGATGACCAGCCCGCGCTGCGCATCATTGGAGCCTCGCGCAATGTACCGCAACATGGCACGATTGAAGTCGCCAACAATCGATGGCTTGCCTGCAAATCGTGCTTGGCCATCCGAATCGACAACGACCCGCAAATACAATGGATGGAGAATGTGGGTATTGGAAAGATCAGCGGTCTAGAACTGTCCTCAAGTCAATGGGGGGCACCTCGCGATACCTCCGTCAATTTGCCCGCGCTGACTGGCCATCCGGCTTGGAAGAAGCTTGACCGCCGTGAGGTCGAACGTGAAATCAACGCCCTTCTGTTATCCAAGCAGCGTTGAATATCGCAATAGCCGTCGTTTGAAATGAAGCTGCCCGACTTCACAGACAGCGAATATTCCTTGATACTATCGAACCGCGATAACATCAACGATGTTCATTCTCGCTCGGTCCCTAAACCGCTGGTTTCGTTGTGCGACGAAGTTTCGGGACATAGCTCATTCGCCTCACACGATGCATACGGGACCGATTTGTGGCCGATATCAAACAACTGGAGCAGCTCAATCACGAATTCGGGATCGACGACGCCGACACTCGAATTCTATTTTCTCAGGGACGGGGTGATCTGCCGAAAGTCGATTTGAAAGGTCCCTTCGCATCCGCCGAGTTGTATCTGCACGGAGCCCATCTGACATCGTTTCGTTTGCACGATTCGGGCGAGTTGTTGTGGATGAGCGACATGTCCGAGTTCAGCGAAGATCGCCCGATTCGTGGAGGTGTCCCGATTTGTTGGCCTTGGTTCGGAAAGCCAACCGCCACGGTTCCTCAGCATGGTTTTGCCCGAACCAGCAAGTGGAAAGTCGTTGAGACAAAAGCGCATCTGGACCCCAGCTTGGAGATTGCATTGCGGTTGACGGACGACGACTCGACGAGAAGCTATTGGCCTCATCCGTTTGAACTTACGTTGCGGGTGATCGTTGGTCGCGATCTCACGCTTCAACTGAGTTGTCTTAACACGGGGGAGACGCCGATAACGGCGGAAGCTGCGTTGCACACATACTTTCACGTCAGTGACATTGCCGCAGTCAAATTGCTCGGTCTTGAGCAACGTTCCTATTTGGACAAGCTGGATTCACTGAAAAGGAAACAGCAGGAAGGGGCGATCACGATTGATCGTGAAGTTGATCGAATTTACGTCGACACGGACGATATCGTGACGATCTGCGATGGCCAGACGCGTCGCATCGAAGTTCGCAAGTCGGGCAGCGAGTCGACGGTGGTTTGGAATCCTTGGGTCGACAAGTCGGCTGCGATGGGCGATTTCCCGAATGATGGGTATCAGCAGATGGTGTGCGTGGAAACGACAAATGCCGACCAAGACGCTCGTCGCATCGAGCCCGGCGAGGTCCATACGATGACGCAGTCGTGCAGTTTGGTCTCCGTCTCGACTTAGAACGTATCTGATACATCCGGCATTCACATTTCAACTATAGGGCGATGTGCCGCCATGATGAAGCGAACGACAGCATCCAGCACCGACGTTTCCAAGCCATATCAACAACGTCGAATTCGGCATGGTGTTGTCGGCGTCATCCTCTGCGAGGATCGTTTTCTGTTGATTCGTCGAAGCCAGACCGTTGCCGCACCCGGACTCATATGTTTCGCGGGGGGCGGGCTTGAGGAGGGTGAATCAGAACAGCAGGCCTTAGTTCGCGAAATGCAGGAAGAACTGGCGATCGATGTCGCTCCCGGCGAAAGGATCTGGGAATGCACGACCCGCTGGGGTTTCAAGCTAGGGTGGTGGTTGATCGAAGCGCCCACGGATCTTTGTCCCCAACCCAATCCGGCGGAAGTTGAAGAGATTCTATGGATGACGCGTCCGGAGATTTCTCTCCGAAAGGACTTGCTGGGCAGCATGCCTGACTTTCTCGATGCGTGGCGGACCGGCTTGCTGACACTGCCGATCAAATACTGAAAGTCGGTCGCATCGGCGGTTGCTAAGGTGTATCGCCCGCGGTTTGACCGCTGCCCAATTGAGCGAGCACTTGCAGGACGCCATTGAGGTGAGCCATTCGAGGTCCGTAGCGGTCGACAAATTCATTTAACATAAATTCGCCGTCGACCAAATGTTCCGCATTGTCCAATACTTCCACCGTCAGGTTTTCCAAGAATTGAGTTTGCACTCGGCTGAGTGTTTCAGCAGCGCGATGGCAATGCTTGGCCAACAACGGATTGGCATCTTTCCACTGTTGCAATTCGTTCATCCGCTGCTTCTGCATCGCAGCGGTTTGTTGGGTTAGCTGCTCCAGCAATTCGTTCTGCTTTTGCTGTCCGTTGACCAATTCACGCAACAGATCGATCACGATGTCGTCGGTATCAACTTCCGGCTCGGACCCCGACGAGGGACCTGCTGATACATCGATGCTGAAGATGGGGGACACTGGTCGATGGTGATGGGTCATCGTTCGAGGCTCCAATAAAAAGCAGAAATGACGGATGTTTTTGAGTATAACCACCGCGAACAAAAAATGTCGAGCATCTGAAAAGGTTTCTAAAATTCAATTTTTTTGATTGCATGTCGCGCGTATCGAATCCTCGCTTTGAACCGGCATTCACGAGCGTTTCAAACTGCGTCGACTTTGACGGATGTACGGATTAGGTCAACGATAGCAAATGCAATGTCGTCGCGGTGCGTCATCCCAAACTCAAGAGCAGCGGGTGTCTGTTCCGATCGGAACACTTGCGGCGAATGATTGCCGCATTCGATGAACAAGCACCTGTGTCTGCCGCTGGAGGCTCGAAAAACTTGGCGTCCAAGAACGACATCCATCTCGGGTTTTATTTGGTACAGAACGACGAAGTAGCGGGCTGGATGGGAGGATACTTAGTGTTGAACATGAACGGTCGCCCCTTGGAGTTTCACTGTTCATTGCCGTTGCGACCGACACGGACTCAACAAATCCTCTATGGCCCGTCACTGGAGAGCTACCTTGTGGGGGACCTGATCGGACGCGCGGTGTTGGGTCGAGCAAAGCTGAAGACCGATATTGTGTTGGTCGAACATCCCGAAGCGCTCGGATTGGCGAAGACGCTTGATATCCCAATGGTTTGCTCTCAGGTACCGTCACGATCACAAATCGATGATTTGGTCGATATCGATGGAAAGCAAGCGCTCGCGGCGCCGGGATGTCGATCCGAAGTGATCGCACTGTTGCAACAATTGCCCGCGGCCTTGGACCTGAGCGAACCGTTCGACCGCATCCGAGAAGCGTTCAGCGAGGCGCGAGGTTCCTCCCGGGCGGCGGCCTAGTTGTAAGGCGGACAATATGTCAATGATGTACGCGTTTGATGTTGTCTTGCGCTTATGTTTTTCAGTTGATCGTGCGACGTGGTCGCTTTAGAAAACTTAATCTGAAAGGCTGTGAGCGTGAACCTTCCCGCACTTGCTTTACATTCCGAGCCGACAGAGGAATCGGATGCACCGCAACTTTGTGTTGTTATGTTTGGATCAGGTTGGTATGCAGACGAAGCCGAGGCCGATTCGGCGATGGAGATCATCAGCGAATCGATCGCCCTGGAGCCGCCCAAATCGCTTTCCGTTAAGCTGAACAACATTCAGATTAAGACGACGGGATTCGACTTTCCCGAATCGCCGCATTGGGGACAGAAGTCGGATCGCAATGTTGCTCGCAAGCAAGTTGCCGCGGCGAAGAAGGTTCAGCCAACGCAGAGCGAATCACCAGCAAAGGGGAAGGAAAAGCGCAAGTCGACGCGAATTCAGCCGCCAAAGGACATCATCAAGCTTCAAGACCGCTTGTATTATCTGCTTCAACCGCCGATGGAATCGCTGGTCGGTTCGGGCGAATTGAACTTCCCATTCAAACCCTTTCCCTATCAGTTCGACGGCATCGCGTTTTTGTTTCCTCGTTACACCGCGATCTTGGCGGACGAAATGGGCTTGGGCAAAACGATGCAGGCGATCAGCACGATTCGCTTCTTGCTGTGTTCGGGGGAAGCACGCAGCGTCTTGTTGGTATGTCCCAAACCACTTGTCACCAACTGGCAGCGTGAATTCAAACTTTGGGCGCCTGAGCTTCCCATTGGCATCATCGAAGGGGACGCCGAAAAACGGGCGTGGCAATGGCGACATCACGCCACGCCGGTCAAGATCGCGAATTACGAATTGTTGATGCGTGATCGCGATATCGTCACCGACCCAAATTTGAAGTTTGATCTTGTCGCTTTGGATGAAGCCCAACGGATCAAGAATCGCAACAGTACGACCAGCAAGATCGTTCACGCCATCTCGCGGAAGCGAAGCTGGGCTTTGACGGGAACGCCGATCGAGAACAGTCCCAACGATCTGGTCGGCATCTTTGAATTCCTCTCCCCCGGATACTTGAACGCCGACATGACGCCCGCCGCCCTGAGTAAGGCGACTCGCGATTTTGTTCTGCGTCGCACGAAGGACAAGGTTCTCACCGACATGCCGCCGAGGATGTATCGCGATGCCGAACTCGATCTGACTCCCGAACAGTGGGCGACGTATCAACAAGCCGAAGAGAGTGGCGTGATTCAACTCGAGGAGATGGGAAAGTCGCTGACGGTGCAACATGTTTTCGAATTGGTCTTGCGTCTCAAGCAGATATGCAACTTCGATCCGGCGACGGGAAGCAGCGCCAAGATGGAGCGTCTGGTCGCCGACATGGAGGAAGTGGCCGCGTGTGGTCACAAGGCGATCGTTTTTCAGCCAGTGGGTCAACAGTATCGACAAAATGCGTCCCGCCCTGGAACGCTTTGGCCCGTTGGAATATCACGGTCGGATTCCTCACAAACGTCGCGACGGCGTTATCGATCAGTTCAAAAACGACCCGACCAAGCATGTGATTCTGATGAGTTACGGAGCGGGAAGCGTCGGACTGAACCTTCAGTTTTGCCGCTACGTCTTTCTTTTTGATCGATGGTGGAACCCAGCGATTGAGGATCAGGCGATCAATCGAGCCCATCGCATTGGCGCGGCCGGTTCGGTCACGATCTCTCGCATGCTGGCCATGAACACGATTGAGCAGCGGATTGCCGATGTGCTGCAGCAAAAACGCGAACTGTTCGATTCCGTGTTCGCCGACACGGCGACTCCCGGAACGGTCGGTCTCAGCCGGGAAGATATCTTCGGGCTGTTCAAGCTGAGGACGCCCGAAGGGATCGTCAAATCGTTGTAGTCCGGACACGCGAATCATCGCCCGGTGACTTCATGCTACACTACAGCCTTTTACCGCTGTCGCCCCCGCCCAGAGTCTCCCGATGCATACGCTCGATTTCTTGGTCATCGTTGTCTATCTGATCGCCATGTTAAGCCTGGGGGCGTTCTTTGGACGCGGGCAATCGCGACGAGAATTCTTCGCCGCCGGCGGGTCGATGGGATGGATGGTGGTCGGCCTCAGTGTGATGGCGACACTGTTTTCGTCGAACAGTTTTGCGATGTACCCATCGGTTGGATATGCCGACAGCGTTCGTGTCGGCTTGATGCTTGTGGGGGCGACGTTGATGTCGCCACTGGTGATCTGGGTGTTCATTCCCGTCTATGCACGTTTGAACTGTACAACCGCGTATGAATATCTCGAACGTCGGTTCCACGTTTCGATTCGGTGCTTGGCAAGTGGTTTATTTATCTTGCTTCGAATCGGTTGGATGGCGTCGGCCACCTATGCCGCTTCGCTGGTGATCGCAAGTGTATCGCAAGTCTCGCAGATCACGGTCATCGTTTGTCTGGGACTGGTCTCCATCGTCTACACAATGGTCGGGGGCTCCGCGCGTGATGTGGACCGACGTCCTGCAGTTCTTTGTCTTCGCATCAACGATCATCGTCGCGTTGATCTTGCTGATGATCGTCGGAGGTGAAGGCTTTTCCGCGTCCATCGATACCTACAGGTCGGATCGCTCCAACTTGTTGCTGGACTTTACTCCATCCCTGACGTTGAAACATGGAACGTGGGCGATCGTGATCGGAACGTTCTTGGAAGCATTGTCCGCTTTTGGGGCCGATCAGGTTGCCGTGCAGCGATACATCTCGGCGAAATCGGAACGGACATCACAGATTGGGTACGTCATCAACCTGCTCGGCATGTGGCTGGTGATTCCCGGACTGCTGCTGATCGGCGTCGGCTTGTTCGCGTACTACGACAAACATCCCGCCGAGTTGCTGCCGTTATTGGAGGGTGCGGGTTCATCCGTTGGCGAATTGCCCGAACCGTCGGGCGACATGCATTCGGCGATCGTCAACGCGGGCGTGCAGGATCAAGTCTTTCCAGAATTCGCTCGCACCCATTTTCCGCCTGGCATGGTGGGGCTGTTCTTGGTCGCATTGATGGCGGCCGTGATGTCGAGTATCGATTCAGGAATTCATTCGGTGACGACAGCGATCATCGTTGATTTTCGTGATCGCTTGAAACCTGAATGGACGCCTGAAGAAAGTCACGAGGATGTCAATTTAATTCGTGGTTTGTTGGTCGTGGTGGGATCGATCAGCGTCGCGTTGGCTTGTTTTGTTGGTCCATTGGGAGATGTTTTCGACATCGCGAAAAAGTTAACCGCGGCATTTGGCGGGCCGCTGCTTGCCGTCTTCATCATGGCGTTTTTCTCAAAACTCAAGAATTCCGTGGCGATCCTGATCGGAACCATTGTCGCTGCGGGGGGAACCTTGGTTTTGATGTATCAATTTGATCAATGGTTCTCAATGTGGTTCTGGCCGATCGGTTTTAGCCTGACACTGATTCTCTGTTTCTTACTCGCGCTGGTGTTTCCCAAGCCGCAGCCGGACAACAACGAACCGCTCACTTTTTGGAACGTCATGCGGCGTGACGCGGCGGATTCACAGCAACGCAAGGCATTTGAAGACGCTTGATCGCGGATATCTCCGTTCGATAAGGCTGCGTTGTCGGGCCGAAGACCCATCAGTTTACATGGCCCAGGGCTTTGCCTTTTATGCCGTGCGTGCTCCGAACGGATGCCTTTGCGTCAAATGAAGCGAATCACCTTATTTCTGACCACGCGACGTATATGGCATTTTGGAGAAAATCAAAAACTTTCTCGCTTCGGCGTCGTCTTGACTAGATAGAAGTCAATTCACGAGAAATGCGTTGCCGACGAGTTCGCCATGTTCTACCGAGTTCTTGCAGATCTGACCGTTCTTTTACACTTTGGATACGTGCTGTTTGTGATCGTTGGGCTGTTGCTGATCATGATTGGCTGGGTTGCGCGATGGCGATGGATTCGCAATCCGTGGTTCCGGGGGTTGCATCTGTCGATGATCGTGATTGTCGTCGTCGAAGCATGGTTCGGCGTCACTTGCCCTTTGACAACGCTTGAGCATCGGCTTCGCGAGGCGGGAGGCCAGTCGTCCTATCAAGGGGACTTCATCGCCAATTGGGTTCACGAAGCGATGTTTTTCACGGCTCCGCCGTGGGTCTTTACGCTGGCATACACCGCGTTCGGAGGTCTCGTGCTGTTCACTTTCCTGATCATCCCTCCCGTACGGAAGGGATAACGAGCGAGATCGTTCGCTCCTTAATTTTCGTCGACTGAATCATCGTCCGCGGACGTATCGACATCCTGGTCCAAAGGCTCTTCAGTCAACGGATCGTCGGTTGCTTCCGAGGTCGGGTCTGACACTGCGGTCGAAGCGCTCGATGGCCCGGAACCTGTTGACGAATCCGCTTCGGCGGAAGCATCGGTTGTTGTCGATGCGACGGCGGGAGCAGCCTCGTCTTCGGCGACTTCTTCCTTGGGAACGCGAACGATCCCGGCGAGCGCATCACCTTCACTGAGGTTCATAATTCGAACGCCTTGGGTGTTGCGACCGATGACATTGATTTCTTCGACGGCGACGCGTTGGATCTTTCCCCTCGCGGTCATCATCAAGATCTCTTCGTCTCCGTCAACTCGCAAACTGCCGACAACACGACCGTTTCGTTCCGACGTCTTGATGTCGCGGATACCTTTGCCGCCACGATTCTGCACGCGGTACTTGGCCGAGGAGGATGTTTCATCTTCGGACGGATCCGTGTCACCGTTGGGGCCGAACGGAGTGCGTTTCCCGTAGCCTCGTTCGCAAACAGTCAGAAGCGTCGCGTTTGGATCGGCGACAACGAGCCCAACCAACTGGTCGGCTTTTCCGAGACTGATGCCTTTTACGCCGGACGTGTTGCGTCCCATCGGTCGAGCGTCCGATTCGGAAAATCGGATCGCCATCCCGTTCGCAGTTGATAAGACCACTTCGTCGGCGGGTTTGACGATAACGGCCTTCACCAATTCGTCTCCGTCTCGCAACTTGATGGCGATGATGCCGCCACGCTTCGGACGACTGTAGTTCTCCAGCGGCGTCTTCTTCACAAGTCCTTCGCGAGTGGCCATCAATACAAAGTGACCGGGCATGTTGAAGTCGCGAACCGGCAGGCAGGCCGCGATCTTCTCGTCCTCGGCAAGCGAAAGCAGATTGACGATGGCGCGCCCACGACTTTCCCGGCTCAAGTTCGGCAGATCGTAAACTTTTTGCCAGTAAACCTTTCCCTTCGTCGTCAGGATCAACAGATAGGCATGGGTGCTGGCGACGAACAAATGCTCGATCGGATCTTCTTCTTCGGTTGTCGCACCTTTGAGCCCCTTGCCGCCACGTCGCTGAGCACGATAGGTACTCGAAGCAACGCGCTTGACGTATCCGCGATGACTGATCGTGACCACCATGGTCTCTTCGCGGATCAAGTCTTCGAGATCGATATTGCCCAACTCTTCACCGCTGATCTCGGTGCGACGTTCATCGCCAAAGCGACGCATGATCTCGTTCATGTCATCCTTGATCATGTCGTAGATCTTTTGTGGATCTCCCAAAATCTCGAGATATCCTTCGATTTCGACCAGCAACTGGGCATGCTCTTCCCCCAGCTTTCCTGCTCCAGATTGACCAACTGGCCTAACCGCATCCGCAAGATCTCATCCGCTTGAACGCTGGTCAGGCTGTAGGTGTCGGCGACACCTCGTTCGGCTTGAAACTGGGTAAAGCCGGCATCACCCAAGAGCGCGGGCCATTAAAGAAGCGGGGCATTCGACGCCCATTAATCCCACTTTCGCTTCCGCCTGCGTGCGGCTGGAACGAATGATCTGGATGATCTGATCGATGTCCGCAAGCGCCAGCAACAGACCTTCAACCGAGTGCTTTCGCCGACGCGCTCTGGCAAGCAGGAACTGGGTGCGACGACGAATCACCGTCACACGATGTCGAATGAACTCCTGCAAAATTTCTTTGAGGTTCAGCTCGCGCGGCTTACCGTCAACGAGCGCCAGCAGGATGATCGAGAATGTATCTTGCAGTGGCGAATATTGATACAACTGGTTCAGAACCACGTCTGGATCGGCATCTCGTTTGAGATCGATCACCAAGCGGACCGGTTCCTTCAAATCGCTTTCATCGCGAATGCCCGAGATCCCTTTGATGCGATCATCATTCACCAGAGACGCGATCTTTTCGACCACGCGATCACGAGCCTGCTGAAAAGGAATCTCGTTGACGATGATTCGGTTGCGTTTCTTTTCGTTTTCAATTTTGCAGCGCGCTCGGACAACGACGGTGCTGCGACCGGTGTGATATCCACGACGGATTCCCGCGCGTCCGCAAATGATTCCGCCGGTGGGGAAGTCGGGACCCTGAATTGTCTCCATCAGTTCGTCGACCGAAACATCGGGATTGTCGACCACCTGAATGATCGCGCTGCAGACTTCCCGCAGATTGTGAGGCGGAATGCTGGTCGCCATACCGACAGCGATACCATTCGCCCCATTGACCAGCAGGTTCGGGAAGCGTCCCGGCAAAACGGTCGGCTCGGTCCGCGCCTCGTCATACGTCGGCACGTAGTCGACGGTATCGAGCTTCAAGTCGTCAAGCATCATTGCCGCGACGGCGCTCAACCGGGCTTCGGTGTATCGCATCGCGGCTGCGGGCAGACCGGCGATCGAACCAAAGTTTCCCTGTTTGTCGATTAAGACATGTCGCATGTTCCATTCTTGGGCCATGCGAACAAGCGTTGGGTAAATCACCGACTCGCCGTGCGGATGATAGTTACCCGATGTATCGCCGGAGATCTTGGCGCACTTGACGCGACGCGATTGCGGACCGAGGTTGAGGTCGTTCATCGCCACAAGAATGCGACGTTGACTGGGTTTGAGTCCGTCGCGCACATCGGGCAGTGCGCGACTGACGATCACGCTCATCGCGTATGTCAGATAGCTTTCGCGTAGCTCGTCCTCGATCGGCAGATCGACCATTCGCAACGCACCGTGACCACCGCGATCACCCCCCTCGGGGATTGATGAACTGTTGCCATTGCCGTTGCCGTTGTCATCGCCACTACCGTTTCCGTTCTCTTCGTCAGCCAATGTGAAGCGTCCTTTTTGATGCGCGTAATCGAAGCCAAAATCTTAACCGAAGTCGGCCTCGAACACAACGGGACGATGCACCAAACGACGCGACGTAAATGCTTGAAGCGAAAAGGTTTGCGTTGCGACTTATTTACCGCCGGCGCTAAAGATGCGACGCATTTCGTCCAGGCTCGTGACACCGCGCGCAACCGCCATGATGCCTTCCTCCTGAAGCCCGCGATGCCCTTCGGCTTTCGCCACCTGACGCAGCTTGTTCACGTCGCCAGTCTTCAGCAATGCTTCCTTGAACTGAGGCCCGAGAGTTAACAATTCGTAGATTCCAAATCGCCCGAAATAACCGCGACTGGCGCACTTCGGACAAGGCGGAATCGGTGCCGGATTCCCTTTTTCGTCCACTTGCTGCTCAATCGGCGGAGGAACGAATGGCTGGTACATCATCGCCACGCGTCCGGGTGGAATGCCCAGCTTCTGCAGCAATTGCGGTGGTGGAACGAAGCCCTGACGGCAGGTTTCGCACAATCGCCGACAAAGCTTCACGTTCACGGCGTGCGACAACATATCGACGATTTCACTTGCCGCGCCACGATGTTGATGCACCAGTCGGGCACATGCCTCAACCGCGTCAGCCGCCACGATTCTGGTGATGACTTGCTTTTCGATCTTCGTTTGTTCGTGAAGCAATTGAATCGTCTCGTCGTCGTGCAATTCAGGCATCACAAAGACGTCCGGCTCACGAAGGGACAAGGCGCGTACGGCGTCGAACGGGGTCGCGTTCTTGGCGTCCGGACCGAAATAGTTCGGGCTGACGTTGATGATGTCCGGCTCTCCCGAATCCTTCGCTTCGATCGATTGAAAATCGCTCACAAATTTGTCGGCCGCTTCCAACCCGATCGTCCACAACGTCGTCAGGCCGCCCCCTTTGGGAGCGCTCAGCAAGACCATGTGCCCCTTGTCGTTGAGCGCTTCCTTAAGCTGTTCCTGCATTTTTTCACGCATTCCCAAGTCGTCGAGCGTCTTGAACGGAATGTCCTTTCGTTCGAGCGTGATCATCACCCGTTCGCCGGTGGGTACGCCCTGGCTTTGGACCTTGACGTTGTATTTGTCTCGCCCGACAATCGCCATCGTCTTCCCCTGCTGTGCGTTCTTGCGATCGGCGGGGTTCATTCGGCAAAGGGTCTTGGCGGAGACCAGCATCGCGTCCCCCGCGTCTCGCGGCAGGGGTGGCAGTTGTTCCCAAATGCCGTCGATTTGATACCGCATGTTGACCATCTGGGCGGTGTAGTCAAGCATGATATGCGACGCGCGACTGGCGATCGCATGCCCGATTTGCCCTCCCAAAACAGGAAACCCAGGCGACTGTCGCGCGGAGATCAACAGGCCCTGAGCCAAGCCGGAGTCTTCATGAATACCTTTAAATTCGCAGGGGGCTGCGGTTTGCCAAAGCTGTAATTCGGGTTGGTCTGCCATTATCGATTTCTCATGCGGAGTGGGCGATGAGTCGTGTGCGGATCGTCCTTCCGGAAGTTTTCCGGAAAAGGAACACGATCGTGCTGACTGATTGTTTGTTCGTTAAGATAAGGGCCATCTGAAATTGTTACCAGGATAGCGAACCGCGTTTTGCGATGTCGCGACGCCAACCTCACATCGAACAAAACTGTCTTTCGCGTGGCCGAAAACGAGGTGGTTGGCTTCATGCCACGCGAAGGCATCATTTCGGACCACGCACGTTTAAAAGGCCGCAACCCCATGATAACACAAAGATTTATGGACTATCGAATCGTCGTCTTCCTGATATTGTTCATCTTTGAATCGAGCAAGCCGATCGCTGCCGATGATCAAACGCTCAAGAATGAGTCGCCGCGTGGCTCCGCTTTGCGATCAGTCGTTGGCGAAGCATTCAAAACGCCGAAGATGCACTGGCTGTCCCAGTCGGGACCGATCCATAGTTTGACCTATGAAGGGGAGACCTACCAGCAACGCCCGACGTCTGTATTTGCTTTCTATGCTTCGCCGGCTACCCTCGGCAGGCCCTCCAACGAAACAAAGTTTCCTGCGGTTGTCTTGATTCATGGTGGCGGTGGAACCGCATTCGCCGAATGGGTGTGGTTGTGGGCCGAACGAGGCTACGCAGCGATCGCGATGGATCTGTCCGGATCGCGTCCGATCGATCCGATATTCGATCCCGCCACGGGAAAGCCGGTGCCAGGTCAAGCGAACGGTCCGAAGACACGTTCACGGTTGCCCGACGGAGGCCCCAATCATGGACCTGCCGAGAAGTTTGATTGCATCGACGACGACGTTTCCGACGACTGGCCCGTGCATGCGGCAAGCAATGTGATCCGCGCCCATTCGCTGATCCGCTCGTTCGATGATGTCGATGCCGATCGCACTGCGGTAACAGGTATCAGTTGGGGCGGGTACACCACTTGCCTGGTCGCTTCGCTCGACCATCGATTCCAGGCGGCCGTTCCGGTCTACGGCTGCGGCTTTCTCTACGAAGGGGAATCGGTCCAGAAGCCCGCGATCGATCGTTTGGGTGACCGGCGACAAAGATGGATCGATGCGTATGACCCGAGCGCTGTCTTGCCGGACTGCCGCGTCCCAATTTTGTTCGTCAATGGAACGAATGATGTCCATTATCCTTTGGACAGCTATCAGAAGAGCTATGATCTTGTACCCGGGAAGAAGCAAATGCGGATCGAGGTGAATATGGGTCACAGCCACCCGGCGGGCTGGGCTCCCAATGAAATCGGATTGTTCATCGATTCCCATTGTCGACAAGGAAAAGCCTTGCCCAAGGCGGGAGACCCAAAAATCGAAGGGGACAAAGTCGTGATGTCCTATCAAAGCGACGTGCCACTCAAGTCCGCTCAGCTTCATTTCACATCCGACAACGGCTTGCGATCCAAAAGAAGCTGGCGGAGTGTTCCGGCGGAGATTCATTCCGAAACGATCATCGCATCGCCGCCACCGGAATCGGCTAACACTTGGTTTTTAACGCTCACGGATGAACGGGATGCGATGACCAGTAGCAGCGTGCGGTTTGTTGATCGATAAGCATTGTTCGCCGACTACAATGAATCGAAACAAAGTCTTAAACGTCGCGTGGACATAAACATAAATGAGGTGATTCGCTTCATTTACCCCGAAGGCATCACTTCGGACCACGCACGGTATAAACAACGTGTACTTCATCCATGCGAAACCTTGCAGCCATTAAGACGCTCGCCATCACTGGCGTCATTTTTCATTGCATTCTATTTCATTGCGTCGCCCATGCCGACAAGCCGGATCGGACTCCCGCGTCATCACGGCTGACCGTTGAACGAATCTACGGTTCCGGCGAATTCAGCAGTCATTCGTTCTCAGCCGAATGGATGGACGGCGGGCATCGGTACACGAAACTCGAGGCGACAAGCGATGAATCGTCCGATCGCGGAATTGTCGCCTACGACGCCGCAACGGGAGAACGTCAAGTGTTGGTTCCCGCGAGCGATCTTGTGCCTCCGGGACGTTCCTCGGCGTTGCCCATCGCAAGCTTCACGTTTTCGGATGACTTGTCGCGCGTGCTGATTTTCACGAACACGCAACGCGTTTGGCGACAAAACACACGTGGCGATTATTGGGTGCTTGATCGCTCGGCACGAACACTGAAGCAACTTGGTGGTGATCGCCCCGCGTCGTCGTTGATGTTCGCCAAGTTTTCTCCCGACGGAAATCGCGTCGCCTATGTCCATCAAAACGATCTCTATCTGGAGGATTTGAATTCCGGGGAGATTCGTCGGCTGACCGAAGCCGCGTCACCCGAAATCATCAACGCGACCTCCGACTGGGTGAACGAGGAAGAACTGAGCATACGCGATGGTTTCCGCTGGAGCCCTGATGGAAAGCAAATTGCTTTCTGGCAGTTCGACACCAGCGGTGTGCATGTGATGACGATGATCAACAATACCGATCAAATGTATCCGCGATTGATTCGCTTTCCGTATCCGAAAACCGGCCAGCAGAACTCGGCTGTCCGCATCGGCGTGGTGAATGTGCAAACCGGGCAAACACGATGGGCTCCGCTTCCAGGCGATCCCAGGCAGCACTACATCGCTCGGATCGCATGGCTCCCCGATGCCCCAAATCGACTGATGCTGTGGCGGCTCAATCGATTGCAGAACGAAAGCCGGTTGATGATTTGGGATCCACGGAGTCGTTTCTCCGAGGGCGGTTCGGGTGCTCGTGTTCCCAACGAGGCCGATCTTCGTCAGGTGATCGTGGAATCCGATGCAGCTTGGTTGGATGTCCACGACGAACGGTTCTGGATGCAACACGGTCGACAGTTCACCTGGGTCAGCGAACGAGACGGTTGGCGAAGGCTTTATCGAGTGGAGGTGGAGACGGGAGAACTGGCTCCTTTTACACCCGATGGTGTTGATGCGATCGAACTGCTGAGCGTGAACGAGGCGACTGGAACGGCGTACGTGGTCGCATCGCCGGAAAATGCGACACAACGTTATCTGTACGAGGCTAGGCTGGACGGCTCTTCGTGGCGACGAATCTCACCCGAGGATCAACCGGGAACGCATCAATACCGAATTTCAGCCGATGGCCAATTCGCCTTTCACACTTATTCCACGATCGCCACGCCTCCGGTGGTTGACCTGATCACACTGCCCGATCACGAGGTCAAGCAATCCCTGCAGACGAATCAATCGCTGGTGAAGAAGCTGAAGAAACTCGATATCAAGCCCGCGGAGTTGTTTCAGGTAACGATCGATGATGGCGTGCAACTCGATGGGTGGCGAATTGAACCGTCGAAGATGAAGCCGGGCAAGAAGTATCCGTTGCTGATTTATGTTTACGGCGAACCCGCGGGGACGACGGTCTTGGATCGTTGGGGCGGATCAACCTATCTTTGGCATCAAATGCTTGCTCAGCAGGGTTTTGTGGTGATGAGTTTTGATAATCGAGGAACGCCACAGCCACGCGGTCGACAATGGCGGAAGAGCATCTATCGTCAGGTTGGCATTCTCGCTCCGCAAGATCAGGCGGCCGCGGTCCGTCAGGTTTTACAGGAACGTTCAGACCTCGATCCGCAGCGTGTTGGCGTGTGGGGCTGGAGCGGCGGTGGATCGATGTCGCTGTGCGCGTTGTTTCAATTTCCCGATTTGTATGACACAGCGATCGCGATCGCGCCTGTGCCGAACCAGCGATACTACGACACGATCTATCAAGAACGCTACATGGGGCTGCCCAGCGACAATGTCGAGGGCTACAAACAGGGTTCCGCGATCACACACGCTCATCAGATGAAAGGCAACTTACTGCTGATTCATGGAACGGGGGACGACAACTGTCACTATGCGACCAGCGAAATGCTGATCGATGCGTTGATCCGGCACAACAAATCGTTCGACATGATGGCCTACCCGAATCGCTCGCACGGTATTCATGAAGGCAAGAACACGTCCCTGCATCTGCGTGGCTTGATGACGCGATTCCTGAACGATAACTTGAAGCCCCATGCAAACGAAGTCCCGTGAAACAACGACTCCTGAAATCAATTCTTTTCTGTTGCGCGGGTTTCGCTGGTACAGTTTCCGGCTGATCCGCAGGCACTTTCATGCCGTGGCGATGTTGCGTAATGCCGGTTCAACGCTTGCGAGCATTCCCGACGACCAGCCGTTGATCGTGTATGGCAATCATCCCGGTTGGTGGGACCCCCTTACCGCCCAACTTGTTTGCGCAACGTACTTCCCCCAACGCGACTTCTTCGCGCCGATTGATGCCGCGGCACTGCAGCGTTATCGCGTGTTGGCCCGGCTCGGTTTTTATCCGATCGAAATGGCGTCGACATCGGGGGCGGCGAACTTCTTGAAATGCAGCCGCGCGATACTTCGACGTCCTAACAGTTCGATCTGGCTGACCCCGGAAGGCCGTTTCTGCGATGCGCGCGACCGCGGCGCTGAGCTGATGCCGGGGCTAGCCCACCTGTGCGGCAAACTCGACGTCGGTCGCGTCCTGCCCCTTGCGATGGAGTATCCGTTTTGGGAGGAGAGGCAACCGGAAATGCTTATCGCGCTGGGGGCTCCCATTGATGTGGCGGCGTATGCGGACTGCGACAAGTCGGCTTGGTCGCGGATGTTGACCGATCACCTACGAGCGACGCAGGATCGCCTCGCCGAAGCCAGCATCAGCCGCGAGACGGAATTGTTCGAGTTGGTCTTCCGAGGATCGAGAGGGACCGATGCGGTGTACGACGTCGCACGGCGATTGCGAAGCTGGGTGACGCGAACTCCGTTTCAAGCCACACATGGCGGAAAGTTTCAATGAGCGAACTACTCCTTTCGCTGTGCTGCTTGTTCTTGACCGGGCTTCCGGCGGCAATGATCTTTCGGAATCTGAAATGCTTTCGGACGCTTCCCCCTTCGCCGTCGGAGAGCCCATCGCCGATCAGCATTCTGATTCCGGTACGCAGTGAAGCCAACGGAATTCAGCGGACGCTCGAATGCTTGCGAAATCTGCGTGGTGTCGAATTTGAGATCATCGTGTTGGATGACCATTCTGAAGACGAGACCGTTGCATTGGTCGAGGCGATCGCGCGTGAGGAACCGAACCTGCGGTTGCATCACAGTCGGCCACTCCCTTCGGGTTGGAACGGGAAACAGCATGCTTGTTGGCAACTTTCTCAACATGCCCGATTCGATCGTCTGCTGTTCATGGATGCCGATGTGCATTTGCAACCCGATGCGGTGGCAAGACTTTCGAGTGAAATGGATCAGCGTCAATCCAACCCAGACGATGCAACGGAGAATGAATCGCCGTTGATGTTGCTCAGCGCGTTCCTCATCAGCAAACCGTCGGATGGATGGAGAAAGGACTCGTTCCGCTGATGCATTTCGTGTTGTTAGGCTTTCTACCAATGTGGCGAATGCAGTCGAGCAAGCATCCCGCCTACGCCGCCGGTTGCGGCCAACTGTTCATGGCCGATGCGCGGGCCTATCGATCGGCAGGGGGGCACGCGGCGATTAAAGGATCGCGTCACGATGGGATCACGCTGCCACGGACGTTCCGCAATGCCGGTTTCATGACCGACGTCGTCGATGGAACCGATCTGGCCGATGTGCGGATGTATCGTAGCAGTGCGGAGGTCATTCGCGGCGTATTGAAGAACGCGGACGAGGCACTTGCGCGACCGGCCTTAATCGTTCCCGTCACGTTGTTCTGCTTCGCGCCACTGGCCTCCTTGATCGGTTGCATGATCTTCTTGGTCGATCGAAACAACACCGCGGGCAGCCTGATGCTGCTTTCGTTGGTCGCCGCGTGCCTTTCGCGCCTGGCTGCCGCGAGGCGATTCTCTCAGCCGCTCGTCTCGGCGTTCCTGCACCCATTCGCTTTGCCACTGTTTGGCGTATTGCAGTGGGTATCGCTCAGCTTTCGTCTATCAGGACGACGGATTGCGTGGCGTGGACGGCTTCAATCATGAACGCTCAGCTTTGTTTGCGAATCCAGGTAAGAAAAGTGGTAATTTGCGGGTGCGACTTGAGCAACTCAATTGAATACCAGTAGCGACCGAGGTCTTTCTCTTTCGGAACGAACTTGTGAATCGCATTATGACAATCGCGACAAACGTCGATGGTCTCCTGCATTTGCTGGCGCGAGAATCGTTTCTGAAACCACTTGTTGGAATGACAGGTGCGTGGAATCAAATGATGCCGCGTCGTTCCGCGTTTCATCATCCGCCCGCATAAAACACACTCAGCGGCATGACTTGATTGAATCATCCTTCCAACTTCAGCAACATTTATTTGACACGTCCTGATAGGACGATGTCGTTTAGTGTCCCCAGCCCGTTGGGCTGGGCTAGGCAAACCAATGGGGCTTTGCCCCAGAAACGACTTCGTGACACCGGCACCAATCAGGTACGCCCAACCTGCTTCGGGAACCTTGCCGGTATCGGTCAGCTTTCTCAGAGCATGCGCGATCGTTTAAGTTCCGCGGCCCTGACATTGAAAGACCCAACGGTTGATTTCGTGGATCGGACCAGCAGCAGTGATTCGTAAACGTTCCTGACGATCGGGAACCTTATTGAAGACTGCTTGAAGGCTTCGACTTGGGAGCCTCCTGCATGACGGCGACTGTGGGTAGGTCTAATTCGCTGGCCATCGCTTGTAGGTCGATGCACCAATATTGCAACCGCCAAAGGTGATCACGTCGGTAAAACCAGATGAAGCTGCGGGAAGAACCCCGGCGGATGGCATTGGTAATCCGTTCAGTCGCATCGAGTCCATCCTTTTCGAGGTGTATCCCAGATCATGCCTTCGAAACGCGTACCGCCACAGACGACGCCACTGAAATGGACTTCGCTGCCACGTGTTTTGTCGCGATAGTGAGCGTCGTCCACACCGGTAATAGTTGTTTCCGGATTGCTGAAGTTTTCGAGATCCATCGGTTTATCCATCCTCAAAGCGGGCCGTTGATGTAATGACACAGCTTGCGAAAACTTTGTTCGCTTTCGCACGCTCGCCGCACCGGCAATATTGAATGGTTTCGTCGACGTCTCCTTCATCCAATGCAACAAACATGATTCTTTTAAACCATCCTGGCTCGTCATCGATATTTCGCGCAAGGCTTTGCCGTGTCGCGACCGATTGATCGCCCTGATCCTTGACTCGTCTGATGACGCTCTCGAAATGCGACACACGCTTGTTCAAGGTCGATTAGGTATTCATCAATGGGCATCAAGCGGTTTTGCACTGACTCGTCGCAATTGGTCGCCGGCTCTCTGTGACCACAGCGACCAGCGGGCGCGATCTCGATGAGGACCTTCGACAGCACGATGCAGCATGCGATAACGGTCGGACTTGACTTTGAATTGCCGCCCATCAGCCAATCGAACGACGCATCCTTCTCGATCGATCCAGTTCTCGACCTCGGATATCCATTCTCGTTTCGTCTCCGCTTTGTCAAGTCTCGCCACGACTTCAACGCGATGCACCGACGCCAAACGTTTCATTTCGTCGTACGTCATTAGCCGTCGGTCTGATTGGTGTCGCGAATGCCGGTCAGAACAAGGCGATCGATCGGATGATCCGAAAACGATCAATCAGGAGCGACTGCACCATTCAAAAATGGGAGTGAAGTTGGTGTCTAGGCAATAAGTCACCAGACCGCCATAGTCCGCTTCGGATGAAGTTGCGAATGTGGTGGCGGACTCGGGAAATTTCCGACACGCCTCGACGTGTGCGTAGGCACCAACCAACATCCGTCGGTGCCGGAAAAATCAGCGATCCATCGAGCTTTTTTCAAGCACTTCCGGCATGTTGCCATTCTTCATCGCTGAGTTGTTCCAGCGGATCAAAATACGCGTAGGGACGGGCAAGCAACCTGCCGGCTTGATCAAACGTAATCCCACGTGCTTCGCGATACAGTTGCCACTGGCGATGCTTGGTTGTCGTTTCCGCCCGAAGCGTGTCGACAAGCATTCTCGGATCTTTTCGTTCGGCCACAAAGACCGTCCCCGTGGACTGCCATGGATAGCGGGCGATCGACGGATGCTGATCGGCGAAGTCGGTTCAGTTCCATCAATTGGATGTCGGATGCGACGACAGGTGGTGTGTCCGTCGGTAGGGATGCGGCGACGGACGATACGAAAGTCCCCACCGCTTCGACCGCTTCCTCCAATGTAGGGTAAACCGAGCCTCCGTATGATTGACGGAAACGTCTCCATTGCTGCCGACTTTCTTTGACGAACGTCCCATGTTTATGCAAGCAACCGATGCAGTCTTACAAGGGCATCGCGAGATTGGAACGCAATTTCAATCGATGTACGAAGCTTGCGGACATCGAGCGGGATTCTCGACTGAATCAGCCAAAGATCGGCAAGTGTTTTCGATTGCCATGAAGTCGCTTCGAACTCGACCAGCCCGTGCGGTTTCAAGCGTAGGCCACCTCGGGCAAGGACCGGCACGGTGAAGATGTGCCCCAAATGATTCACGGTTAGACGCTGAGGGTCGAAGGGGGTTCGGATCGCCGTAGCCGATGTCGTTGCAGACATCCCGACGTGGCGTCATTGCTGTACAGTACCAGAACACGAAGGCCTGGAAACTCGGTTTCTTCAAAAATGCGCTCGTACTGCATCTCCGAGCGATTAAACGCAACGCCGTCGAGCAAACCACGTCAAATGCCTTGCGAAGCTCCCGCCAAAGTTCGTTCGATATCGCTGGGGTAAGTCGCAAGAAAGTCTGATCTTCGCACTTTCGGACGTCGGAGCCCACCCAATCGCTCAAAACGTAGCTGCCTCTTACCAGCATCGACTGCGTTGAATCCGTCTTCGCCCAGCGTGCAACAACGGCATCGAGCGCGGCGGTCCATTAGTTCCACCATGCGTCCAACGGTGGGCCGTATCGTAGACGACCGTTTCTCGGCAGCCTCGAATTTCAAACGACTGATCGGCAAGTTGCTTTACGACGGCATCCACGCGGAGTATCCGCGGAGGTCCCCTTCGTAGATTCGAAGATTGACAAACTGCGTCACGAAATCGGTGTCGCGCTCGACGCGGATTTCGCGAAGGACGAACCCAACACGTCGTCCCAGTTCAATCAATCGCTTGTACTGCGGTGAATGTCCGGGCGGGCAACTTCAACTTGATATGGACCTCGTGATACCGCTCAGGTGTAAACGCCTTCAACGAGGGGGAGCTTTCGTGTTCCAATTTCGCACGCACGACGGGAAATCCCGCCGCTTCCGCTTCGATGGTGATGTCGAGCAAACGTTGAGTGATGCGTCCCACGGCCAGCGACTGGGGGTCACGAAAATGTACGGTTAACATGACATCGGTCTGCGATCTGCCGGATGTGTTCTCAAGGTCGACAATCGTTAATTTGATACGTCGCTCAGTACAAAACGCTTGACACTGATCCAAACGATCGGAGGCGACCTCCAGAGTTAAATGGGCGTGAAATTTTCCGCATAAGTAGGCGATCGATTCCGTTGCGGCGACGTTCAACAGCACCTGCAATTGTTGTGAAGTCTTCATAGCAATCCACGATCATTGTGTTTCACGAATCACGGAAAAACCTTGCAATCGAGCTAGTCGCTCTACTCAATCATCGACTTCGATAAACTCAAGTGGTTGTTCGGCTTTGCGGTTCGCAACGCGGATCGCCAGCTTGCCATCGAGTACGTCGCGGAACGATTTGCCGACGACATCGCCGCGCCAGCCTTGCAGCAACGCCGGCTTTGCGGACTGGCTTCGGTCTCCCATTTCGTACGTCAATAGATCGCGAACGTCATCGGCGTTGCCAACAATCGCGGGAGCCATCTTGTGTGTGCGTGAAACGCAGGCGATGGCCGTGGACAGAAACTGGCTCAGCATCGGAACTTTCGCACGCCGCGTGCCGCGAGGTTTGACAGGCAACTCACTTTCATCCAGATCAAGTGCAATCCCGATCGCCTCGGAGATTGCCTCATAGTGCGCTTGAAGATTGCGTCGTTCCATTCCGCGAATGCTATTGATCCGTTTGGCGTCGCGACTGCCCCGTTTCGCCAATTCGACAAGCAAGTCATCTCGCAAGATCCGCCGGGGCGGCTGATCGGTTTTCTTGGCCCGCGCTTCCCGCCACCGCCACAATTCGCGGACAATCGCCATCTGCCGAGGAGGAAGATTGCTGCTCCCCGAAACCCGATGCCAGCTTTCGTTCTGTTCGTTCTCGGCGATCGTCGACTGCAGAACCGCCACTTCTTCCTCCAGCCAACCGCGGCGATTCAATTCGTCAACCATCTTCCCAATCACGTCGTGCAGCGTCACAAGATCGACGACATCCTGCAACGCATATTCGATTTGACCGGCGGTCAGAGGACGACGTCTCCAATCGGTGCGTGTTTCCCCTTTGCCAAGCGTTTTGCCGCAGATGGTTTTCACCAACGTTCCCAGCGATGCGGGATATTCCATACCGACAAAACCAGCAGCCAACTGAACATCGAAGCATCCCGCGATCGGCTTGCCGGTAAAACGCCAACAAAATCGCATCTCTTCCCGACCGGCATGGACGACCACGGTTCGTCCCGGCTTGGAAATCAAATCCCAGAACGGCTGGGTCGTTCCGATTGCAAGCGGATCTACAATCGCGAGTTCTTCGCCCGCGGCAACCTGCAGAAGGCAAAGTTCAGGACGGTAGCGATCTTCGGATACGAATTCTGTGTCAAACGCAATCAGCGGCTGCTTCTTCAGTCGCCGACAAAAGCTGTTCAGGTCGTCGAAGTTGGTAATCGTTTGGTGATTCAAAGCTTT
The DNA here is from genome assembly GCA_041399105.1 of Pirellulaceae bacterium. Lineage (GTDB taxonomy): Bacteria > Planctomycetota > Planctomycetia > Pirellulales > Pirellulaceae > Rosistilla. Next base: position 56,911 of record JAWKTL010000028.1, read on the forward strand.
TCAAAACGTTGAGTAACGGCGAAGGCACAGGGGTTTCAGACATAGGCCTGGAAAAACGAACCCTTTCCACGATGTCCGGTCAAATCGTCGCACCCGCCAACTGTAGCCGAATCATTCCCCGCTGATAAGTACCCGTGCCACTGATTGATCAAGCAACGCGAAGACGGCAAACTTCCGGCGAGACCGGGTTATACCGTGCGTGGTCTGGAATGATACTTTTGCTTTTAATGAAGCGACTCAGCTCATTTCTGACCACGCGACGTATACAAGTGTTCGCCCGTTCTTGTTTTGAACAATATATCGGGTAGCCTCTGAGTCATCGACGTGAGTTCATGACAATTGGAAACCGACAAGCTGGGAGCATCGTGGAAATTGAATCGCTTGTGTATTCTGAACATCGTTGGTTTAACGCCCAGACTGGCCACTCATGCACCCAATGTGCTTCAGGTTGGAAAGCCGCAACCGTGGAGGAGCCCGTTACCGGCGGTCACCTGTACTTCGCAAGCGACCATGTTGACGGGGTTGCCCCCGCGTCGACACGGGATCGTGGGCAATGGCTGGTATTTCAGCGATACGGCTGAGATTCGATTTTGGCAGCAACACAATGGACTTGTCCAAGGGGAAAAGCTGTACGAAGGGATTGAGACGGCAAAGATGTTTTGGTGGTACAACCAAGCGTCGGGGGTGCGATGGAGCTGCACGCCGAAGCCCCACTACGGTTGTGATGGGTCGAAAGCGTTTGACGTGCTCGACTTCACCGATTGTGAATTGACAAAGCAATTGGGGCCGTTCCCGTTCTTCGCGTTCTGGGGACCTGCGGCGGGAGTGCGTTCGTCCGAATGGATCGCCGAGGCAACCGCTTTGGTCATGCGAAAGCAACGGCCTGAGTTGACGATGGTTTACCTGCCGCATTTGGATTACGACTATCAGCGATTGTCGCACCACGATCCGGCGCGGGTCGAGGAGGTCGACCGATGTGCGAAGAGAGTCATTGATGCCGCGCACGACATCGACGCGCGTGTGATCGTTGTTTCCGAATATGGATTGGTTCCCGTGCAACGTGCGGTCATGATCAATCAGCATCTACGTCGCGCCGGGATGTTGACCGTTCGCGATGGTCCGTTCGGTGAAATGCTGATGCCGGGGGAATCGCGGGCGTTCGCGGTCGCCGATCATCAAGTGGCGCATATTTATGTCAACGATTCGAGCGTCGCGGACGAAGTGCGTCGATTGCTGGTTGCTTTGGACGGAGTCGACGATGTCGTCGAGCCGGGAGACTTGGAATTGGATCACCCCCGCAGTGGTCGTTGGGTGGCGCTGGCCAAGCCGGATTCGTGGTTCGCATATTACTACTGGTTGGATGATGCGAAGGCTCCCGATTTCGCACGCTGCGTCGACATTCATCGTAAGCCGGGATACGACCCGTGCGAGCTGTTCATGACGTCGAAAGGACGTGCTGCGTACTGTTTGGCGAGAAAGAAGCTGGGAATGCGGTACAAAATGGACGTGATCCCGCTGAATCCGTCGCTGGTTCAGGGAAGTCACGGTCTACGTCCGTCGGCTGAAGATGGCCCGCTGATTATCGGCCCCGAAGATCCGCCGAGCGATATGTGCGGGTTTAAAGAGTATGTTCGTCGTCTTCTTCGTTGACCGCGCGTCGCAGTTGGATGTAGTCGAACATGGCGTGTGCGAAGATCGGCACCAAGAGGTTGCCGGAAAGGACGAGCATCAATCCGAAGGCGATTCCCATTAAGGTGACGACGATGACGTACATCCGCGTGATCGCATGGACGAGTCCGAAAGCGATGGACGCGATGCCGATGCCGATGATTAAAGAGGGAATGGTCCATTCATCGGCCGGACCGGTCAGCAGCATCTGCAACCAGCCACGGAAGAGCAGTTCTTCGCCGATGCCCGCGCACAGGGAAAGCGTCGCCAATTCCGTCGTCTTCAAATCGCGAATCAATGGAACGATGTGGTCTCGCCCGAATTGATTGATCTCATCGACGGAGGCAATTTCCAACGTCTCAAGCCATCGTACGAAGAGATACATCGGCAACGAAAGCACGCAGCCTAGCGCGGTCCCCCAGATAACTTCCCGCCAATCGGTCAGGGCTGGAACAAGCGCGTTTGCGGGTGGCCCGAAGAGTAAACCGACGGCGACAGCGGCGAGTCCTAAAGCGGCTTCGAACCCGCTGGCGGAAAAAAAGAAGGCGTTTGGGGATGTGAGCTCATCGTCGGCATCGTCGTCAAAATCAGGATCATCCATTGAATCAAAGTCGCTTGGTGCGGGCGGAAATGCCGATCATTCGGGTTATTCGGTCGTTGCAATCCATTGTGTGGAATCGTGTGTTTTAACAGGTTCGGTAGGGAAAGTGAACGGATAGAAATCATAAGCTACCTTTTGATGTTGAATTGCATCTCGATGCCGATTCCGTTGCGAATGTACCCATTCCGAAACCATACCCGAGTTATTATCCAATGTCCGGCAGCGCAGCTCCCATCGCATGGCGTCATCTTTTTCGAACCATCCGCAATTACGCGCCATTGTGGTTGGGGGCCACGATCATCTTCGCGGGTCTAGGTTATTCCTACACGCAGGTTCGCCGGGACACGTTCGCCGCAACCCAATCGTTGGTCATTCGCAACGAAGCCCACAGCGAACAGGACCTCTTGGGCCGATTCGCCAGTCAAACCGATTTGAAGGCGGCGCAGGAGACGGTTATGGAATTGGCGAACAGTCGCGGTGTTGTTCTCAAGGCGATCACGCAACTTGGTCCCGATCCAAACGCCCCGTCGGATGAGCCAACGGCTCAGCCGTGGCCTTCGCAGGAGGATATTGAAGATGCCCGAAAGCGGATCAACGTGATTCCACCGAAGGGTTCGGAATTCGGCGCGACGGAAGTCATCTACTTGGAAACAAAGGAGTCGTCGCAAGAACGATCAAGGCAACTGTGCGATCTGGTGCGCGAAGGGCTTACCGAAGCATTGCGCGATGTCCGCGCGGAGCGATTCGCCGGAGTAATCGCCGAATTGACACATGCCCGCGATCTGGCGAAGGAGCGTCAGTTGGAAGCCAACAACAAACTGCAGGCGATGGAAGCCAATGTGGGGAGCGATCTGGGCGAGCTGCGCGCGTTGACGGAAACCTACGCCGGTACCGGCAATCTGCAGCGGGTCATCACCGAACTGCAAAAGGAATCGCAGCTTGCCGAATTGGATCTCGATAAACTTCGCGAACTGGAAACACTGTTGCGTCGCGGTCAACAAGATCCCGATCAGTTGCTGGTCTCGGGAGGCGAATTGCTGGCAAGTCAACCGACGTTGAAACGGCTGAAGGATGGATATATCGACGCGCAATTGGAAGCGTCCCGATTAAGCAGCAGGTACACTCCCGATCATCCGAAGATGCGGGCCGCCGAAGCGGCACAGTTGGAAATCCTGGAAAAGATTCGACTGGAGATTCAGGCCTCCATCGACTCCATGGAACCACAGATTCGCGTTGCCGCCGAGCGCGTGTCCAAGCTCAAGCAGAAACAGCAAGAACACAATCAGCGACTGAATGAACTGGCCGAAATGCGAACCGCCTACAGTAATTTGCTTTCGGAGTTCAAACATCGAACGGATCTGCTCGAACGAGCCGAAACTTCCTTGAACGAAGCTGAAGCATCACGACAGGCGGCATCGTCGATCGATCTAATCAGTCCACTAGGTCCGGTGCAGGTCGGGGACAAGCCTGTCGGGCCGGGTGACGGCATGTTGTTGGTGGGAAGCGCCACGGCCGGTTTGCTGTTCGGCTTCGGTATGGTGTTTCTGGTCGCGCCAGGGGCGGGGCACGATAACTACGGTCGCCGTTGGTCCGATTACTCCGGCAGTAAATTGCGTCAAGCGAATGACGATTCAGCCGCGGCACAGCCGATTACCGCTGAAGACAGCATGCGACTGGTTCCCGAAACGCCACCGGTCTCCAACGAGGCGACGCAAGCTTGGAACAATCTTCGGAAGCTAGCGGGTGAAAGGATCGAGTCAAAACCCCGCGATCCTCGTGTCGAGCGACGTAGCAATCCTCGATGACGGGGGCCAATGAATCCGATGCGACCGCTCGCCGCCCGACCGTTCCCAGGCGTATTGCTGAAGTTCATCAACGAGAACCTCATCCCGAGCGATGGCATCCTCCAGTTCCAAGCGAATGCTTGAATCCGTTTCGACGGTGATGTTACCGTTTTCGCGAACTTCAATCTGCAGTGGCGTTCCTTCGGGAAGGTTCATCTCCCGCAGATGAGCGCGGATCGCTGCGTGAATGTCGTTCAGGGAAGCGGCGGTTTTTGACGCTCCGTTTTCGCCGTGCGACTCGGTTGATGCTGGCGAATCGGATGCAAGAAGTTCCGCGAAGTTTTCAATCGCTCCTTGCGTCACGTCACGCACCTGCGACGCGATGGCGACGCCGGAGGTGATTGCCAGCAATTGAAGTCCAGGGCCCATAATGCCTTGCATTGCAATGGATTGAAGCGTTGTCTCGATCGACCCGTTATTCCTCTTATCGGGACTTTGACGGCATCGCCTGAACAACATTTCGTCTGTAATACGTCCCGTGGTCACCGCCGATTTTCGGCCCAGCAACGTCGAGCGACTTCGCTTCCGACAAACAATCTCTCGACCCCCGTTTGTCGAATCGTGGCGATTGTCTTTAGGATAAGGGAAACGGGAATCGTTTTTTTCCGTGTGTTTGGTTGGGATTGCTTTGGAGAGCGACCACGTCGCTAGATCCACTGAAGCACATTAGCGCAAGATATACGTTGCGTGGTTAGAAATAGCGTGATTCGCTTCATTTAGGGCGAAGGCATCATTTCGGACCACGCACGGTATAAACGTCGCGTGGTCAGAAATGTGGTGATTCGCTTCATTTAACGCGAAGGCATCATTTCGGACCACGCACGGTAAAACATCAAACGCGTTTCATATTGATACAAAGGTTCCTTATGCCGTTAACCGTTATGCGTCGCATCCGTTTCTGTGCCGGCCACCGCTTGGTCGGGCACGATGGGAAATGCGTCCACTTTCATGGCCACAACTACATCGCCGAGTTCTATGTCACGGGCGAAGCCCAGGACAACGTCGGACGGATCATCGACTTTGCCGTGCTGAAGAAGAAGTTCAAAGGCTGGATCGACGAAAATTGGGATCATGCGTTCGTGCTGTGGAATCAAGACGAGAACGGCTTGAAAGCGATTCGCATGGTCGAGCCTTGCCGCGTCTTTGAACTCCCTTACAACCCGACTTCCGAGAATATGGCGCGTTATCTTCTGGAGGAGGTTTGTCCGAATTTGCTGGAGGGGACCGGAACGCACGCTTCAAAAGTTGTCATTTGGGAATCGGAAGAAAGCTGTTCGGAAGTGACCCGTTCGTGATGCCAATCGACGCCGCACATTCCTTCGACATGCCGTTGCGGTCGAACGCCAATGAAAGGTTGCCTGGATGAACGCCTCCAGCCTTTCAGCCCGTCCGCTTTCGTACCCGCTTGGCGTGGTGCTCTGTCTGCTGGCCGCGGTTGGTTACACGATGGCGAATGTCGCGCTGCGCCAGGTCAGTCGGCTTGATCCGATTATGGTTACGGCCATCAAAGCCTTTCCCACGATGATCGTCATGGCACCAAGTGTCTTGTTGTTATGGCGTCGGCGAGCGGTGTTGGTTCCCAATCGAAGCACCTTCGGCTTCTTGGTGGTCGGGTGCTTGGTGGGACAGTTTGCCGGCAACTGCGCTTTTCAGTATTCGCTGGGAATTGTCGGCCTGGCGCTCGCGGTGCCGATCTGTTTGGGGACGATGGTCATCGGGGGAGCGGTTTGCGGGCGACTGTTCTTGGGTGAACGGGTGACGATGCGAACGGTCATCTCGATCGTGGTGCTGATCGTCGCCGCCTTGATCCTTTCGCTCGGAAGCGGCAACAGCGCTGTCGATCCCGAATTGTCGACGCTTCACGTTGCGACCGGTGTTCTCGCCGTATCGACCGCCGGAGTTGCTTATGCTTTTTTCGGCACGATGGTTCGCCGCAGCTTGCTCAGCGGTATGGCTGTGTCGACAACGATGTTTGTTAGTGGCGTGATCGGATCCCTCGGACTGACGACGCTCTCGTTGATGAACGTCGGCCCGGATGCGTTTGCCGCGGCCACCGGCGAACAATGGCTGGCCATGTTGGCGGCGGGAATGTGCAACCTTTTTGCTTTCTTTGTGTTGACCGTCGCCTTGCAAGTTGTGTCGGTGGTGGTCGTCAACCTGTTGAATGTCACGCAGGTCGCGATGGCGGCCGTCGCCGGAGTTGTCATCTTCCATGAAAACGTTACCTCATCGATGCTGGTCGGCGTCGCCCTGACGATCGTTGGCCTCGCCGTTTTAGGAAAGCGTAAAACAAACAATCAATCCGAAAACCACTAGCTTTTTGAAGTCTTCCGTAATTGTAAATTGACGAGGAAACGCCCCATTGATTACTAAAATTACCGGCAAGCTGGTTGCACTGAGCGAGGAGTCCGCCACGCTTGAAATTGCTCCGTTTGAATACGAAGTCTTCATTCCCGACTTCACGCGACGACAGTTGCAATCGAAGATCGGAAGTCAGATCTCGCTGCACACGCTCAATTACATCGACGGCAATGCGGCTCAAGGCGGACGACTTTCGCCTCGCTTGGTCGGTTTCTTGGTGCCGGTCGAAAAGCAATTCTTTGAATTGTTCTGCAGTGTCGATGGTGTCGGCGTCAAGAAGGCGCTTCGGGCCATGGTGCGTCCGGTGAAGGAACTTGCCGTCCTCATCGAGCAACAAGACGCCAAAGCGCTTTCCAGCCTACCGGGTGTCGGACCGGCGACGGCGGAACGAATCATCGCCAAGCTGCGACGGAAGATGCCGCGATTTGCTCTTTTGGTGGGGCGGGATGCGACGCCCGATGATGACGATCAATCCGACGTCGTCCGCGATACCTACGACGCGTTGTTGGCGCTGGGCCACAACGAATCGGACGCGCGGCGTTTGATCGATGATGCTTTGGCAACCAAGAAGAAGTTCAAGGATACCGAAGCCATGTTGACTGCGATCTATCAAAAAAGTTCACAGTAATCCGCACGCGACCATCATTGATCGCTTGGACGCACGTGCGGATGTGTCTTGCCGAAGAACGCTTGCACCGTGCTCCGCCGCGGTGGCGGGGTGGCGAAGCAACCGATCAACGAGCCAATGATGGAACCGAGAACGCCGACGATCATCGGATCGAACGAAAAGGGTTCAAACGCCTGCAATTTCCCATACATCAGATACCCGATTCCGTACATCGAAACAAAGGTGCAGAAGCCTGAAAGCATTCCGCATAAAGCTCCGATGGTGTTGTAACGCGGCCAGTAGACGCCCAGGAACACCGGAACCAGGAACGACGAGGAAAGACCGCCGGACGTAAACACGACCAGCGTTTGCAAGAACTTGGGCGGGCTGATCGCCACCAGCATGACAATCGTTCCGACCGTGAATGTGCAACCGTAGCTGAGGATCTTCACGGTTCGATCCGAGACATCGCGACCGACGACCGGCTGATAGACATCGCGCACCAGCGATGAAGAAATCATCAACATGAAGCTGTCGACGGTCGACATCGCCGCCGCGAATGGGGCGGCGATCAGCAAGCCGGCCAACCAGGGTACGTTCGCGGCCGAGGCGACCGTCAACGATAAGGCGGCCATGATTGATCGGGGTCCTGATCAAGTCCGGGACGAGAACACGACCACATACAAAAATCAGCACCAAAGGAAAGTAGATCGCACCGAAGTAGAACGTCAAAAACACCATTGAACGCTTTAACGTCCGAACGCGATCGAAACTCATCTGACGAACCATGTTGCTCGGCTGGCCGGAACCTCCGATCGACCAAAACAGGAAGAACGAGAACGCTAGGGACAACGGAAGAAAGCCCGCACTCGATTTGAAACTCGGTCCCGGCGCGGTGGTGTAGACTCCCGTCCTCCCCGCACCGTAAGCGTAGGCGTCGAACTCCAGCAGTTTCACTTCAACGCCGGGGGGCAATGCTGGAACTTGTCCGGCAAGGAGCTGATTTCGGATGCGTTCTTTCTCGGCATCCCCCTGAATCTCAACCGTCTTGATTTCCGGTGACGCCAAGACCGTCCCGACAATTGCTTCGTCGGTGCCGTCGCTCGGTGGGCTTTCGGATTTTTGATCGATGTAGGCCGTCGCGTTGGTGCGAAACAATCGGCCATCGCTGGTCTCGAACCACGAATCCATCGGCACTCGGATCGGATCGACTTGCGGTCCCGTGGAGGCGGTGTAGAAGATCGCCTTGCCCAACCGTGGCGGTTCCATCTTGGCAAGCGTCTGCGTCGCGTTCCCCAATCCGCCGACTTGCTTTAGCGTTAACAACAGCAACCCCATGACCCCAAAGAGCATCACGATGCCTTGCAAAACGTCGGTCCAGACAACCGCTCGGAACCCGCCCAGCGAAGTGTAAACGATCACCATCGAGGAAAAGACGAGCAAGCCGAGCAGATAGCCGGGGTCGTCGGCTTGAAACATCGGCAAGTCGCTGGTCATTTGCTGCAACGCATTGGACGCGGATTGCCAAAAAGCAAAATCGTGCAACAGCGATTGCAGGATGACTCCGGCCATTTTGAACTGAGGAACAAGATAGATGCTCAACAAAACAATGATCATCCCCGTGGCGATGCGCACGGCGAACCCAGGAAATCGCAGGCCGATCAGTTCGGGCATCGTAATCGCGCCGGTTACCTTTGAAATCCGATTGAGTCTCTTGCCCATCAAGCCGAGCGAAATCAAAGGGACGGCCATGTATCCGGCGATCCAAAAGCCAAGCACCCAACCGTGATTGTAGACCAATGCGGGAAAGCCTCCGAACGAGCCCGCCGATGCGCTGGTTGCCGCGAACGTCAACGTAAACGCGATCCAGCCGAGGTTTCGACTGCCTAAAAAATACTCTTGCAGAAACGCTCGCTTTTGCAGAACGACCTGACTGGCGACCGCCAATAGAACGACGGCAATCGAATAGACGATGAATGTCACAAGAGCGGCGGTCGGCGTCGGAATCTCCGCGGCCGCCAGCGGTAGGGCGACGATTGAAGGCATCATGCGTGTTCCTCATCATCGGTGCGGGCGTCGTTGTCCGCGATATCTAAGTCCAGCAGGTCATCGTCATCTTCGCGGATGATGAAAATCGCGAACCAGAGCGTAACCAACGATGTGATTACCCATGAACGCAATTCCCAAGCAACCCAGGATGGCATTCCGAAGAAGAGCGGCTTGCTTTCGGCGTCGGAGACATAGCCGTTGAATCCGCCGTATGCAACGGTCCAAATCAAAGCGAGCGTGCCGATGACCGCCACATACTTTAATTCGCGAAGTGAATTCAGGTAGGAGGGATCGTATTGGATCGGATCGTCGGTTTCGTCGGCAGTTTGTTGATGGGAATTCAATGTCGCCTCGGATCGAGTCTGCGGAAGGATAGGTTGGCGTTCGCGATGAGGCATTACAGACGGGACCGAAGCATCGTCGCGATCTGCCGGGTGGGCATTGCGAATGCGGGACGAAAGGGCACGCTTTACATCGATTATCACCGCGTTTGATGTTTATCTGCGCAAATGTTTTCCAGTTGATCTTGCGACGTGGTCGCTCTACGCGGTTCCTATTCAACCTTGCCGCAATTCGTTTGGCAAGTCAGTTCAAACACAAAATCGACGTTTTCGCAGGCTTCGTGCTTCAAGCCCGCTTGCCTTATCCGAAGAGACAGTCCACCTTCCCCTTGGCTGCGCCGGGTGACGTCAGACGTATGCAGCATTATGCGGCAACCTTGCGACTTTCCTCGTCCAGAAACGCCGCGATCTGGCGACGGACATGATGGTAAGTTGGCAGCTCCAACAGGTCGGAGTACATTCGTGGACGAGGCAGGTCGATCCGCACGATGCTTCCAATCGCCGCTTCCTGGCTGCTGGTCATCAGCACGGCCCGATCGTTCAGAATCAAAGCTTCATCAAGGTTGTTGGTGACCATCAGTGTCGTCAATTCAAATCGTTGTTGAACGGCCGCCACCAGCGTTTGCAATGCGGCGCGAGGCTTCTCGGGAAGCAAAGCAAACGGGTCGTCCAACAACAAAATTTTCGGATTCGATACCAACGCGCGAGCGATGCTCAGACGATGCTGCTGTTCCATCGAAAGCTGTGAAACCTGGATCGTCGCGTCGTTCCAGCAGATCGACGACTTGCAGATACTCCGCGACACGATCCTCCATCGGCCCAATGGCCGAAGTCGGAGTATCCGCTTCCGCATCGTGATGTCTTACAAACCATTTCATGTTCTCCACGACGGACATCCAGGGAAGTAGACATGGCGACTGGAAGACGATGCTCCTGTCCGCTCCCGGTCCCGAGATCGGGCAACCATCGATCAGTACGCTGCCGGAGGTGATCGGATTGAATCCAGCAACCATCGTCAGCACGCTGCTCTTTCCACAACCTGAATGCCCCAGCAAACAGACGCTTTCACCGCGAGCGATCTTCAAATCGAATCGCTCCAACGCCACCAACGGTCCATCCGACGCGGAGTATGTCTTTCCCAAATTGGATATCTCCACAAAATCCGACATACAGAAGCTCCGCGTTTCAGAAAAGAAGACTCCGTGACACCGATCGCTACTTATACCGTGCGTGGTCCGAAATGATGCCTTCGCCTTAAATGAAGCGAATCACCTCATTTCTGACCGCGCGACGTATAACACGCTCCGGTTGAAAGCAGTCGACATGCCAAGGTTGCCCCCCTCGGGTGATTTGCGGAGAAGCGTGGCCGCTCGAACGACGATGATTCACCACAATGGCGACTGAGAAAGCAATAACATTGCTTCAGTGGCATCTGAACTGACGCTAGACTTTTCTTCAATCTGATGCTGAATGCTCAGCGGCAATGCTTCAACCTCGCCGCACGTCAAATGCATGCCCACATCTGTAGCACTCACGCCCGTCCAGAGGGCAGTCGATATCCGAGCGAGTCGGAAACAAAGCGAACGATCCTTGTCAGCATAGATTCGGGCTGTGCCCAGACGCGCGCTATGCTGACACAACGGAGAGGCAACAAGTCGGTCGCTTCATCGAATTCAATATCGATCCGGTAAGTCGGTTCAAAAGGTTGTTGCGTGATCGGATCGATCGCGATCTGTTGAAGCCTCACCAATTCTTCAGGCAAAGATTGAACCGGCTGAAGGCTGGAGGCACGCACTTCTCCGACAATGGCGGCGCGACGCGCGGGCACAGCAGGCAACGTGACGCTTTGCCTCGCAGCGATCGCTTCGATGTGTCGGTGGGACGCGTAAAGTTCCGCCCGACGAAGCTTTGCGGCCCAACGGAGCAAACGATGGTGCCACGCGGAACAAAGCATCCGACGTTTTGCGACTGCAGCAAGTGTCCTATCGGAGTCATCGGCTGATCCGAAAGACGACGAAACTGCTGATCCGACGCCGCATAGACGACTCCGGACGACCGTGCCCGCAAAGTCAATGCGGCTTGCTCAGTTTGACGCATTTCGAGTTGCCTTTGCACAGCGGACAACATATCCGTCAATGTTGGTATCAGTCACCGACCTCGACAACTCCGCTGCAATGACCGCGCTCGAGCAAGCCGCTCACGAATCGTATCGGCTCGCGTTTGGAGGGCGGCGACTTCGCGTTCGAGTTCGCGATTCTCAAAGATCGCGAGAATATCCCCTTCCCGTACAACGGTTCCTTCGGCAATGGCGTAGCGCAAGGTTCCGGCGTGCTGTGTCAGATACTTCCTTCAATTCCGCACCACCGACATGCAGCGGCAGTTTGACGGTGCGAGGGAGCGGAGTCAGCAATGCAACGAGGACGATGGCGACACAAACGAACAGGCCGCCAATCGTCGACCAGCACCGACCCACCGTCTTTCCGTTGTGGAGAGCTTGAAAATCGCCAGCGTCTTGGTTGCTTTCGCGGCAATCGCGGCGAGCATGATGAACGTCAGCAGCCAAGCAGCGACGCGAAGCGAATGCATCGACGCGAGATGATGAACAAAGAACAAGATCGCCGCGACGACAAACATCCGGTACACAAAACTGCTGATGGCGTAAGCAATCAGTAAGACATCTCGTTTCAGTGAGACACGCGAATGAGGGAATGGTGTGAGCCCTGTCGCAAGCTGTTTCATTCGACGAGCCAGCGCGCTTCATGCTTTCGCCTGCCAAGTTCGGAACGTCGACCAGGTCCGATAAGATGTAATAGCCGTCGTAGCGCATCAGTGGATTGCCGTTGAACAGTATGGTGCTCACTCCGCATACGATGATTACCCGGACACACATCCAATGCATGGGACCGTCGACCGTGACAGCCCAAACGATGGTCGCTAGTGCGGCGATGCACAGTTCAGCAAGCATCCCAGCGGCCGAAACAAGTATCCGTCGCCTGCGTTTCGACAGCAACCAAGCATCGGAAACGTCGCAGTAAAGACATGGGACAAACAGCAAGAACATTAGCCCCATTTCGGCATCTGCCGCCGAAGTGATGACAACTGAGAGCATGCGCGAACTCGTGGACGATCTTCGTCGCCGCGACGATCAATAACATTCCCACGAACATTTCGGCGTTCAACCGACCAATAGTCGTTGAGACTTCCTCGAGGAATCGTTCAAACCTGGCATACAGGATCATGCTTGCCGTCAGCAGACACACCAGAATCGCTAGTCCGACGCCACTGAAAGAGCCATCGTGTCGACGGTTCCAAGTGATTTAGGAATCGGCTGGGATCAATGCCAGGCAAGCGGATGGCCAACGGGAGAGCATCGACGAGGTGGCTGAACGGGAAAGCTCAGGCCGATCGTCCGTTGATGCCAGCCGCTTGGGACGTTGAATCGTCAACAATCCGCAGCGCTGAACGCGAGAGAGAAAATTCAATCAGTTGATCGGCGGAAAGATATTCATCAGGATGGCGATGTTGAATCGTGCAATACGTCGGCGAGGCTACACCCAGAGTCATGAGATGTTGGACTTTGACGTCCGCCCAGCAGCGAAAGAACTTCGGAACTCACGTTCATCGAAATAGAAGAACGTGTTGGCAATCGGGTCTTTGACGACGTGCGTCACGCTGCGTTTTGCGCTGCGTTCCAAGACACTGAATATCAGGTCTCCCCGCAACCGAATATGCGTATGACGGAAGGGACGATCTTCGGTGTCAGCAACGGGAGATGGGCCGATCATTCCGAACGAGACTCCGTTTTCGGCCGCGTCTTCAGTTGGTCGTTTGCGGGGAGGTTGTTCGCCGCATTCGAAGCTTCCGGAGAATCCGACACATTTGACGCATCGGAGTCGTCGGATGATTCGGTTAGGTCGATGCGCATCTCACCCTGCATGCCAGGCCAAGCGGCTTGATCGGGATTGTCGAAGTCCGCCCACACGGCAACCTCGCGATTGACGGCGTCGACTTCGGGGGAGACGAAACGGATTGTGCACGCAACATCAGTGTTTGTCCGCCGGCAGCTTCGACGTTGATGACCACCGGCTTGCCAATCAATGGTTGCGAGATTGCATTAATCGAGAGAAAGCCTTCGGCACGCAGCCGATTGAGTCGTAGAACGCGCACGATTGGGTCACCTTGCTGCACCCATTGGCCCGGCTGCTTGAGCACTTCCACGACAACCCCGTTGAGCGGACTGCACTTATTGATGCTGAACAAGTTCCAATCTCGCCGCTTCGACCGCGGCTTCGTATTGCGAGGCCTCCAGCGTTGCAACGCGACGTTTCGTTTGAGCCTGCTGAAGCTGCAATCTCAGTTCGTCGTATGCCAAAGGATGCAGTAACAACGATTCGTCCGATGCCGCCGCGGCCATTTGGTCCTGCTTCCGCTCGAAAGCGGCTTGCTGGGCATCGAGTCGAGCGCGCTGATGCGCTAGCGTCAGCCCATCGATTTCCGACTGTGAAACGCTATCGGCGAACACCTCCCGAGCGCGACGGGCGCGATCGAGTTCGTTCTTGGCCACGTCACTCGCTTTCTCAGCGGCATCGACGGCGAAGGTGTTTTCAGCCTGCTGGTGCAATGCGGAGTTTTCAATCTTGCGTTCTTTGATTCGCTGAAGTTCCTGCTGAAGTCGATTCTCCGCAAGTTCGATTTCAGCTTGATCTTCAGCCTTCTGTTGAGCCATCCGCAATGCAAGTTGGGACTGTTGCAGACCGATGGACGCCGCTCGATCATCCAACTTGGCAAGTTCCTGGTCGCGTTGCACGCTGTCTCCTTCGGACACGTGAATCGACGCAAGTTGCCCCGACTTCAACGCGGCGACCGCAACGTCGTCGATGCGTTTGATATAAACACGTGGTACGACGATCTGCGGATCATCGGCACCGCACGGAGCGATCCAGGCAATGGCAACCAGTAATGATGTAAGATGTTTCATTTTGAACATGTCTCCGCATGTTTGCTTTAAATCAGAAAACTTCTCCGCCAAACTTCAATAAGTTCGCGAAGCCACACGAAGGCGATCGACCTTCTTCCGCAATCGATCTGGGCAACCACCCCCGCCCCCACGCGACGATCCGAAACGTCGTCGTCGTGGATCTCCGCTGTCGCGAGAACAACGTTGCGCCCACGCGCATCGAATTGAGTCGCGTTGGAAATCCGCTTGAGTTGAGCGTAATGCGTTGCTTCCGGATGGCTGCGCACGCGAAAGGCAACGGGTCGAGAGTCATGCCGTTGGGCATCGATTACGTAGCTTACAACATCATCGGGTATGTCGAGCCGCAGTTCCCATGACGACTGCGGGTCGATGACATCCAATAAATGTTGGCCGTGCTTCACGGGACGCTCAGGCAACGCTTGTTCCAAATCCCAGCGATGAACAATGCCGTCGATCGGACTGACGATGACAAGACGTTGCAGATGTTGCACGAGCACCTCGTGTTCGCGTTGCAGTCCGGCCAACTGAATCACGAGATCTTGTTCATTGGCCGAAAGGCGTGTGTCATCCGATCGATCGTTGTTGCGCGAACGCGTCGAACGTGCGACCTGCGCCGACGCAATCTGCGATTGCAAAGCCGCCATCCGACCCTCCAGTTCGCTTTGTTCCAGTTCAAGCCGCGGATCTCGCAAGGTCAAAAGCATGTCACCCGCTGAAACGCGTTCTTCATGCCCGACATGAATCTGATCGACGAAGCCTTCACTGGTGGCGAAGACACTGCGAAACGCCTCCGGATGAAGATGCCCTTCCACCGGCAAGCGAAAATCGGTTTGCACGAAAATGGCGGCAAAGAGTAAGCAAGCGATCAAAGCGATCCAGACGAGACGAAGAGGCTTCGCGGAAGTTGGCCCGATTCGATGCCAAAGCCCCCGGAGCCCATGATCTCGTCGACGAACAATCGCGGAGAGTACCGGCAAAGTTTGCGTGGCCAACGCCGTTTCCTTGGGAAGCTCCTTCGGCGAAGCTTCAAACCGCTCGATAACGACCGCGACGCCATGCCCGGTACCTTCGTCGACGTTTTTCTCGACGATGATTTGTCTGGCATACGATTGATCGATGTAATCGCACAACGCCGGTTCGATCGGGCTTATCGATGTCTCACCTTGGCAAAACGCAACACCTCTCTCCTGTCGAAAGGTGTTGCGAGCCAACGCCTTCAGCGATGTGATCAGTGGTGATCGTTGATTGACCGCACCGGCGGGAGCAATGCACAGCAGACCGATCTTTCCCCATCGCCACTGAAGCAGACTGACTCGATCGGCACCGGATGACGTCAATAGCAAACGCGACAATTCCGATAGCGTTTCGTCGGTATCCAGGTCGCTGGTGAGAAGTTCAACGAAACGCGACGGCAACGCTTGGGCGTCGTCTCGACCCGCCAATGAATCGAACCGATGACGCACCCAAGCGATGCCTAACAGTTCCGCGACGCCCCGCAGAACGGCTCGTTGATGTTCCAGCGTATCGACGTCCATATCGTCGGAATGCTCGGCGCAGATAACGATCTCGGTGCTGGCCGATGCATGATCGACGATACATGAGCGTCGGTCGGAGGTCCGAGCAAACGCTAAATCCAGTGGACCGACAGGCCAATCGGATGACTTTGCCAATAATTCCGGTTGTTCGGATTGGATCGCCCAGGCGGCGGCCGACTGAACGATTCGATGGTCAATCAGCACGGACAATATCGCATCCCATGCGGGAGAAAACGCGGTGGGGGATTTGCAAAGCCGCTCCACCTTCGCAAACAGCGATTCAACGTGCTCGTCGGACTGGATCGATTCAGGCATGGGGCGTCGTTCGTTGCATGGGTTCCCTGGTCTTATTTTAATAATGAACACGTTTGATGTTATCGTACGTCAATATTTTTCAGTTGACCTTGCGACGTGGTCGCTCTGAGCTACCAGCAGGCACCCGCGACGGGCGATTGATTTGCTGAAATGAGGCGAGAAATTCGTTCGCTCATCACTAGGTTGCGATCGCATCGATTGTACGGAATGGGAACGTGCTAGCGTCTGGCGGTTGCGCCAATCGAAGCGGATCGATTGAATTTGGTTATGGCAACGGATCGAACCAATGGACGGGTTAATTGTACCGTGCGTAGCCCGAAATGACATATTTGCATCGTATCAAGCGAATCATCTCATTTCTGTCCACGCGAAGAATATCAATTGTCATTCGCTACGGAAGTTAATGTTGCAATGATCTGTCAGGCACCAGCGCCGATGAAGCGATTCAGGTTGCATCACCGTTTGTACGCTCTTGCGTTGGCGACGGTGTTGGGGCTGGCCGCGTTGGCCGGATGCCGCACCTATCGCCAGTTGCCACAAACGATCGGCAACGACACATGCGAGGTCGATCGCGTGATGTGCAGGGTCGATTCGGGCGGGGCCGTGTCGACCACGACATTCGCCGACCAACGTCCGTGGACGTTGAGTGACTTTGAAAACGGTGAAGAGGAGATCTATTGGGATTTGTCGCTCGACCAAGCGGTGATGCTGGCCTTTTCCAACGCCCAAGTGCTGCGCGATTTGGGCGCAACAATATTGCGGTCTCCCAATTCGGTCACGACTCGGCAGAATCTTGCCCTGCAACAAACCGATCCGCGTTTTGGAATGGAAGCCGCACTGAGCGCGTTCGATGCTCAATTGGACTTGCTGGCGACGTTTCAGAACAACGATCGACGATTTAACAATCGGTTCTTTGGTGGCGGCTCGAATGTCTTCCGTCAAGATCGTCATGATTATATCGGGCAGATCAGCAAGCGTAGCGCGACGGGAGCGGAGTTCGCGCTGCGAAGCATCAGCGATTACGACGCGAACAACGCCACCGGCAATATCTTTCCCAGTGCTTGGCAGCAACAATTCGAAGGAGAGATTAGACAACCGCTGATGCAGGGGGGTGGATTAACGTTCAATCGAATCGCGGGTCCCGGCGGACAGCCCGGGGTGTACAACGGTGTCGTCATTGCCAAGGTGAACAACGATGTCAGCGTCGCCGAGTTCGAGTTGGCGATGCGAAACTTCGTCAGCGACGTGACCAATGCCTATTGGGATCTCTATTTCGCATATCGCGACTTTGACGCAAAGCAGCTTGCCTTGACGAAAGCTCGTGAAACATGGCTAAACTACGAAGCCCAGAAGGTCGCCAATCGACGCGGAGGCGCCGCCGAGGCCCTTGCCCGCGAACAATACTTTCGCTTTCAGGCCGAACTGCAAAACGCGATCGCCGGAAAGGCGTCGCAACGAACCGAAACGGGAAGTGGAAGTCTGGGTGGAACGTTCGTCAACATCGGAGGCGTCCAGGCATCCGAACGCAAGCTCCGCCTGATGCTCGGATTGCCAATGCGCGATGGACGCATTCTTCGTCCCTGCGACGAACCGGCAACCGCACCGATTCTCTTCGACTGGGATTCGATCCTCGCCGAGGCGATGCAGCATCGCAGCGAACTGAAGCGGCAACGTCTGATTGTCGAACGCAGTCGGCTGGAACTGATCGCGGCAAAGAACTTCCTGTTGCCGCAATTGGATATGATCGGTCGTTACCGTTATCGCGGATTGGACAAACGATTCATCGGCGATCAATCCGCGTTCCGCGATCTGGGAACGGGCAATTTTCAAGAATGGGAAGCCGGTTTTGAGCTCACCTTGCCGATTGGCTTCCGACAAGCGCATGCCGCGGTTCAACACGCGCAACTGCAAATCGCGCGTGAGTGCGCCATTTTGCGGGAACAGGAACGGCGCATCGCCCACGATCTATCGGCGATGGTTGCCGAAGCGGACCGGGCTTATCAACTGACCCAAACGAATCTCAATCGCTTTCTTTCGGCGGCCGAAGCGGTGGAGGCTCTCGATGCGAATCGTCAAGCCGGCTTGCCGGTCAATCTAGAACAACTGCTCGATGCTCAACGCCGATTGACCGACGCACAGTCACTCTACTTCGTTGCCAAGACCGAATATGCCATTGCGCTGAAGAACATTCATCTAGAGAAAGGTTCGTTGCTGCTGCAGAACCGAGTGCTGCTTGCCGATTCGTCGCTTTAGGGCCGGTTGAAATGACGGGCCGCACGCCGGAAGCTTGCAACACTTTCGTACCTGACAGCTTTCTACAGGAAGGTTCTTAGGCCAATCCGACCCAGACTTCCTTGAAATGGCCAAGCCCTCAAACCAAAAGCTTGCGGGGGCGGTTCGATTGCCCGACGGGCTCGATCTGTTATCATGACATGCCGATTTCCCGCCCTTGCAATCAGACTCCCCAAGGAGGCTTTCGCCTTGATACGTACGATCTTCCCAGCCGTTTGCACGCTGCTCATCATCGCCGGGTGCAATTCAAAAACGCCAACGCTGAATACCGATCCCGATACCGAACTTGCCCCACCGATTGTGGACGATGGAACGGTTCAACCGCTGCCAACGGTCAGTGATGATCAGGCGTCGGTCGATGCGATCATGAAAATCACCGACAAAGTTCGCCGCGATTCCG
Source organism: Pirellulaceae bacterium (assembly GCA_041399105.1). Lineage (GTDB taxonomy): Bacteria > Planctomycetota > Planctomycetia > Pirellulales > Pirellulaceae > Rosistilla. The sequence continues at coordinate 75,902 of JAWKTL010000028.1, forward strand.
ATGGATTGATTATCGAAGTCGACTTTCGGGAGACCGACGTCACCAACCAAGACCTGACCGCGCTGATCGAATTGCCTCGTTTGCGTTCGGTCTTGCTGTTGGGAACCTCCATTTCCGGCGAGGCTTTGGAAACGCTGGGACAAATTAAGTCTATGGAGAACTTGGACCTGCGAGACACGGCGGTGGACGACGACAGTTTGCAACACCTCGTCGGTCTGCCAAGAATCAAGGCCTTGCGGCTAAGTGGCAAGAGCGGTGAGTGCTCGGTCAGCGACGACGGAATGGTTCACGTGGCCAAGTTGCCCACATTAAAAGTCTTAGCGCTCGATTTTTTATGGGTCAGCGAAGAGGGGCTTGAAGCGCTGTCGGACCTGAAAGATTTGGAAGAACTATATTTAGCCGAAACGACAATCGGCAACGAGGCGATCGCGGTTCTGGCTCAGCATCCAAAACTTAAAAAACTTCGTTTAGCGCGAAACCAAATCGATGGCATGGGCCTCGCTGACTTGCCAAAACTTAAGAACCTTGAAGAGTTGGACCTCAGCGAATGTTCGCAGCTTTTGGACGATGCAATGAATCCCCTCGGTCAGCTCGCGAAAATGAAGAAGCTGAATCTATGGCGAGTCAATTTGACCGATGAAGGTATCGAGCCGCTGAAGTCGCTGACACAGATGGAATGGCTGAACCTGGACAACACGCAACTGACGGACGCCGGTTTGCCCTTTCTGAAAGACATGTCAGAGCTTGTTTTTTTGCATCTCGGATCGACACAGATCACCGACGCCGGGCTTCCCACGCTGGAACCTTTGAAGTCGCTGAAGGATCTGAAGGTCACGCGAACCGCAGTCACGCAGGAGGGCGTCGACGAATTGAAGAAGGCCTTGCCCGACACGGAAATTCAATTGCGGTACCTCGAATCGGAATGATCACACCCAACCGAAATCCACGCGAAGGTGATCATCCGATTGTGATCACGCGAACGTCGCAGACGTTTGTATTGGTCGGTCCGGTCTGAATCAGCCCGCCGCATCGCTCGAAGAATCGATAGGCGTCGTTTCGGCTCAAGTAATCGTGGGGGTCCAGGTCCAAGGCTTCGGCGTTGGACCAAACGGTGTCGTTTAATACAGCTCCGGCCGCATCGGTTGGACCGTCTTCCCCGTCGGTTCCGCCCGAAAGGATCGTCAACCGAGAACGTTCCGACTGCGTGAGGTTTCCTTCCTTGATCAACCTCGCAAGCGCGGACAGCACCAATTGCTGGTTGCGTCCGCCCCGCCCGCGTCGCGCGGCGGGAACTAGATTCACCACTGGCTCGCCGCCGGAGATCAAGCAATTCGGTCCCGGCTCGCGGAGCATGCGAATCGCCATCCTCGCCAAGTGTCCGCCGACCTGTTCCGCTTCACCTTCGGATCGGGTTGCCGACTGCATCGCATGCGAGTAACCAAGCTGCTCCGCCCGAACTCCCGCGGCATCAACGGCGGTCGCATTATTGCCGATGATGGACAAGGAATGCTGACAGGAGACGTTTAAGGAGCTTTCGCCTTGCGGAACACGTTGTTCGATCTCATCGGTCAGAATCTGGTAGACCGACTCGGGTAAGCTTTGATCGGGATCGAATTCACGCAGGATCCGCAACGCATCCTCAGCGGTCGATGAATCGACAACGGTCGGTCCCGAGGCGATGATATCGACCGGGTCGCCGAGCACGTCACTGATGATCAAGGTCACCAACCGGCCCGCTCGACAGGCGTTCAACAGTCGCCCACCTTTAACGTCGCTCAAGTGCTTACGAACGGTGTTGAGCTGTTCGATGTTCGCACCCCGCCCACTGAGCCAGCGGGTCACATCGACTTTTTCCGAAAGCGAGATTCCCCGTCGAGGAGCGGTCAGCAATGCTGAGCCGCCTCCGGACAGAAGAACGATGCAAAGATCATCCGGTTCCAGCGTCGATACCGTTTGCAATATCTGACGCGTCCCATCGACAGCGGCCGCCGTCGGCTCATTCACGCCTGCGGGACGTGCGGTATGAGAATGCAGGTACTGCAGCGGTCGCTCGCTGCCGGCGGGAACATTGATCCAACCGTGCAAGTTATTTCTTGCCGCAAAGCGGTTGCCCCAAGCGGCCTCGAATCCCTGGGCCATCGCGGCCGCCGCTTTTCCGCCACCAACGACCGCTACGCGTCGAACACATGCGCGGTCGATGACATCGTCTCCCAACACGATGGTCTCTTCGGAGACATCAACCGCCTGTTCGACCAGTCGACGCGCGTCGACCGCATCGACCGCCGCTTTCCAAATGGAAAAGGAATGGCCGAAGCAAGTCGGATCGCTTGAATGATGGGATGGGGGCATGAAAGCCTTTCCAATAAACCGCGTGTCAAAACCGATCGCGTACGATTATAAGTACCGCCAGTGGCTGAGTGCGAGTGCGACCCAAAGATCACGAGCTTTGCCGATGAACGGATACGCATCTGACCACCATCGTCACTGGACGTTTCTTATGCGTCGCGTGGTCAGAAACGAGGTGATTCGCTTCTTTTAATGTGAAGGCATCATTTCGGACCACGCACGGTATAACGCCTTCCGCGATCAGCTTTGTCGGTCCCGAAGCTGCTGTTGGAGTTCAGCCAGACGAGCTGAAAGCGTTTCGGATGTTAGCGACCTTAGTTCCGTAATGCTGGCTTGCGTTTCTCCGAGCAGTTCTTGCAACAATTGGATCTTTCCGACTAGGCCACCCTTTTCCAGTCCCAAACGTTCGCCCTTTTCCAGCCCCAAACGTTCACCCTTTTCCAGCCCCAGACGTTCGCCCTTTTCAAGCCCCAGACGTTCGCCTTCTTCCAGCCCCAAACGTTCACCCTTTTCCAGCCCCAAACGTTCGCCCTTTTCAAGCCCCAAACGCTCACCCTTTTCAAGCCCCAGGCGTTCGCCTTCTTCCTTGGCCCCGGAAAGCGCCCACTCGTAATCCCGTTGGGCTTTCTCGCGTTGATCATACATTTGTTTGTCCTCCGTTCTTTCGGATATGATTTCGATGGTATCGATTGCCGTTTCAAACTCGATGCCAGGTAATAGACGCCTAAGAGTCTCAGCCTCGTAATTCTGTGCGTACAGCAGCAGAAACGCCCACTGCTCGAGTTTGCTTGCATGCGAAATCGTTTCCTCTCTTAGATTGTACTTCGTTAGCTCAATCGTGTGTACTTCGATCGCATTGTCCAACCTACGATCACTTTCACGATCCCGCATGTCGAAACGATGATGAGCTTGATCCGTATCCGCAAACAGCACATTCCTGAGCAAGCAAATGGAAATCGAAGTCGACAAAGATGCATAGTTGCCTCCCTTGGACAACTGATCGACATACATGCTGCAAGCGTAGTACGCCAGACGCTGAACCAAACCGGGATAAATCGCGATTTGCATTTCGACATTCAGATATCGCCCAAGAGAATCCCGACAGCGGACATCAAGCACAATGAGCTTGCTGCTGGCAAATTCCTGGTAGGAAAACGGATTGAGAATCTCGACGGCGACGATGGGGTTTCGTAAGGAAAGGATCGCGTTGAGCAGTCCGATCAGCGCAGCGGCATTCTGAGGCGATCCAAAGATCTTCTTAAATGCAAAATCGACGGTCGGTTTAATCCCAAGAATCACGGACAGATTCCAAACTAGCGGACCTGAGGTCAAGAAAGGTATCGCTTGGCACCACGCCTATGGCTACTCGCCTTAATGAACGGTTCCCAACAACCGGACGCTAACGCGTTCCGATTGATCCCGTTTCGCAAGAATTACTGGTGCCGAGCTGTGTACGTCCGTGACCGAATCATTGATCCTTGACTTGAAGCGATAAATGCAATCGCCACGCGCACTTTGCGTCAGGTAATAAACCTCGCCTTGCGCATCCTGTCCGAATGCCAGTACTGGTACATCGCCACCGAAGATCTCGAGATTTTTCTGACCTCCTGTAAGTCACGATCATAGTCAAGCGCCCATACGCGACCGGTCACATAGTCGGCGTAAAGGTACTTTCCTGAAAGCTCGGGGACTCGGTCGCCGCGATAAACCCTTCCTCCAGTAATCGATCGTCCGATTCGATGATCGTATTCCCAAACCGGATCAATCGGATCGTTGGGAGACTCGACGGTCTGATTGCCGAATGGATACGATCCCTCGAACATGCTCCATCCGTAATTGCCTCCCGCGCGAATCAAGTTGACCTCCTCCCAAAGCTCCTGGCCAACGTCGGCAGCCCAGAAGTCGCCGGTCTTTTTGTCGAAAGCGATTCGCCACGGATTTCTCAGACCGTAGGCAAAGATTTCGCCACGTGCGTCCTTGTTGTCCACGAACGGATTGTTCTTGGGAATCGCATAACCCTTGTCGCCTTCCGTTTTGTCGACATCGATCCGCAAAATCTTGCCCAGCAACTTGGAGAGATCTTGTCCGGCGCTCAGCGGATCGTTCCGATCGCCGCCGTCACCCAGGCCGATATAGAGATAACCGTCGGGACCGAATTCGATGCTGCCGCCGTTGTGATTTTGAAACGGCTGATCGATTTCCATGATGATCTTTTCCGAATCGGGGTCAGCACGATTCGGGTCGCCTTTCGACGCGGTGATCCGCGATACAACCGACTTCTTCTCGGTCGGGTGCGTGTAGTACAGGAACACGTGCCCGTTCTTTTCGTAATTCGGATGCGGTGCCAATCCCAGCAATCCTTCTTCGTTCGCTCCAGGTGCCTTCCAGTCTTTAACTCGACCGCGACGATCGAAGAATAGTTTGGCGAGCTCCACATCGGGCTTGTTCTCGAAAACCCAGACGCCTCCACTTTGCGAGGCTGCGAAGAGTCGGTTGCTTCCGTCTTCGGCAGACGCTAGCTCGATGATTCGCAGCGGGCGGACATTTCCCGTCTCATCGACAGCTTCCCAATCCTCGTACTTCAGTTTTGGAAACGCCAGTTCAGCTTCCAACGACAACTTCCCGTCGATGGGTTGTGGGACCGAACCACCGGCCCCGAGTTCGCGAACTTTGATGTTGCGATAGGAGACCAAATCGCCATGATCCTGCAAGCAGATATGTCCCGATTTTGCTTTGCCGAAACCATCGAACTTGGCGAACTTGCTGGCCGCAACCTGCTTGTTCCAATCTTCGCTGCCGATGTTGAACGTATAATAACGAACACCGTTCATCACGACCTCGCAGCCATCGGGAGCGATGCGGACGTACAAGTGGTTCCATTGCCCGGCTGGACGCGTCGAATCGACTTCAACATTTTGAATCGCGGCCCAACGTGGCGGTGCCGGTTTGTACAGTTGATACAACCAGCCGGCTTTCTGCGGATCGTGTCCGTTCACATTGTCTTGAATCTGAATCTCCGGACCGCTCTTCCAGGGCGTGTCGTTCTCCTCGGTCACATGAAACATCACGCCGCTGTTCCCTTCCGGACTGATCTTGAACTCCAGCGACAGCTCAAACGCATCGAACTCCTGCTTCGTGATAATGTCTCCGGCTCCCTTGTCGCTACGGACCATCGCGCCGTCGACCACCTTCCAGCCATCCGAGACGGAATCCTTTTTATAGTTCCGCCAGCCATCGAACGACTTTCCGTCGAACAACGTCTTCCAGCCGCTACGCTTTTCCGACTCGGTCAGCTCGTTTGGCTTGACGTCGGCAAAAGCATTCGACAGGCAGGTTAATGAAAGGACGGCGGGCACGGCCCACAGAAAACGAGAGGTTAGACAATTCATGGCTTTATTGAATTCATGAAGGTTATGGGGGAATGGTTTGCAACGTCACCCGTCGATATCGACTGGAGCGGAAAATGATTATGATTGATCCGCGCCGCTGAATCTACCAATGATACGGCATAAATCAAACCACATGCCGACCGGGACCGAACCGCTGAAATCCGTTGACTGGAAAAAACCGCTTATGGCATGATCGCATTGATTATCAAGCCCCGCTATAGTAACGCTTCATTGTCCCCCAAATCCCTCCTACAGCGACGCGTTAATGGATGTTTGAAGAAACGGACAGCGACGTCTCGCCTTACCCCTTCAAAAGGATGCTCCGATGATTTCAAGACAGACTTGGTTGTCCGCGTCGTGCTTGCTCGCTTGCCTGACGTCGATACCGACCGTTGCCGTGGCCGAACTGAAATTGGCTTCGATCTTCGGCGATTCGATGGTATTGCAACGCGACTTGCCCGTTCCCGTTTGGGGTTGGGCCGAACCGAATGAAGCAATCACGGTCACGTTCGCTGGACAGACCAAGACGGCGACGGCGGATGCGGAAGGGAAGTGGCAAGTGAAGTTGGACGCGTTGAAGGCCAACTCCGAAGGCTCGGTATTGTCAGTCGTCGGTGCCGATCGTATCGAGATCAAGGATGTGTTGGTCGGCGAAGTCTGGATTTGCTCGGGGCAATCGAATATGGAATGGGGATTGGGCGGTTCGACAAACGGGCCGCAAGAAGTCGCCCAATCACAGCACGATCAGATTCGGCTTTATGACGTGGTTGGACATCTCGTTTCACCGACGCCGCTCGAAAGCAACCCGGGACAATGGAAAGTCTCTGGGCCATCGACCGCCGGCGGTTTTTCCGCGGTCGGCTATTTCTTCGGTCGTCGCCTTCACAAGGAATTGAACGTACCGATTGGTTTGGTTGGATCAAACTGGGGCGGAACCAGGATCGAACCCTGGATCTCTCCCGCGGCGTTGAAGAACTCTCCGGAGTTGAAGGCCGAATCGATGCGCGTCCAAGGGTATACAAAGGAGACACCGGTCCAAGCAGGCTTTCCCTCAGCAATTTTCAACGCGATGATCAATCCTTTGGCTCCCTTTGCCATGCGCGGGGCGATTTGGTACCAAGGCGAATCCAACGGCAACGAAGGTGAATCGTATTACCACAAGAAGAAAGCACTTGTTTCGGGATGGCGTGAGTTGTTTAATCCCAACTTGGCGTTCTACTGGGTTCAACTCGCCAATTGGAAGGAAGCGAACGACAACCCGGCCGGGGGCGACGGATGGGCGAAACTCCGTGAAGCTCAGCTCAACGCACTCGATATCGAGCACACGGGCATGGCGGTGACGATCGATATCGGCGAGGCGAATGACATTCACCCCCGCAACAAGCAGGACGTCGGAGCGCGATTGGCGCAGTGGGCTTTGCATCAAACGTATGGAAAGACCGACCTCGTACCCAGCGGACCGATTTACAAAGGACATAAGGTTGTCGATGGCGCGATTCGCATTCAGTTCGATCATGTCGGCGGCGGTTTGATGGTTGGACAAAAGACGGGACTGGAGCCGACGGCCGAAGTCGCCGATGGGAAACTGGCTCGATTCGCAATCGCCGGTGAAGACCAACAATGGCACTGGGCGACAGCGACGATCGATGGCGACACCGTCGTTGTCAAGTCGCAGGACGTTCCCAATCCCGTGGCGGTGCGGTATGCTTTTTCGATGAACCCCGAAGGTGCTAATCTCTACAACAAGGAAGGCCTGCCGGCTTCCCCATTTCGCACCGACCAGTAAGCGTGTATGGATATCGATCAGGACCAAAACCCATCCGAGCAACAGGAGGCCGAGCAAGCCGAAGCCGTCTCACGACGCTTCGACTTAGGGAAGCTGGTCGATCATCCATGGCTGGTGTTGGCGGTCATCGCGGTGATTACCGGTTTGGCCGTCGTCGGCAAGGTCAATCCATCATGGATTTTGCCGAAGAACGAAGATTCAGCCGTTGTCGAACTGAGTACAACCCGCGAGGCGACGAAGCGACAACGGCAGCGGAAGGAACTGCCGAATGTTCAAGCAGCGCAACTTGTCGGTTACGACGTTGTTCTGTTGGTCAAGTCGGACGATCTGTTCACATCGGCCGCTGCGGCTGGCTTACGAAACTTGGTGCGGCACTTGGAAACGCTGCCCCAAGTTTCGCATGTGCATTGGATTGATCGCGCCCCGCCACTGAATATCTTTGGGCTTCGGGAACCAGTCTTTCCTAGATCGACCGCCTCGGCGGGTCGGTTTTCCGCGGCCCGCGAAAAGGCGCTTGCCAATCCGTTGATTGGTGGCTTTCTGCTTTCCGATGATGCGACCGCGACACTCGTCTCCGTGAATATCGACTGGTTGTTCGTCGCCGATGACGCCGATTGCACGACGGGACTTCGTGAGCAAGCACAGAAAGCGGCGGACGCCGTCCCGGGAAGCAACCTCACCGTTCAATTAACCGGTCGGGTTCCACTGGAATTGGCGCTGCGAAAGCGCAATCGCTCGAATGAGCGAACCTATCAAATCATCGCCAACATTTTCACGGTCGTGATGGCGATCATTCTGTTTCGTGGCGTGATCGCCGTCATCATCGTCGCGCTCGCCCCTGGGCTGGGTGTCTTTTGGACGCTTTGTTTGCTGAACTTCTTCGAAATGCAGGACAATCCGTTTAACCACGTCGTCCTGCCCATCTTGATCAGCATGGTCGGATTTACCGATGGCGTTCACATGATGGTTCAAATCCGCGGCAAACGGGCGGCGGGTTTGCCGCCTCGCGAAGCAACGCGCGCGGCTCTTTCAGAAGTCGGCTTGGCCTGTGGACTGACGTCGTTGACGACGGCCATCGGCTTTGCCTCGCTGAGCCTGGCGCATCATCAAATCGTTCAAGATTTTGGATGGTCGTGCGTGCTGGGCGTTGTGGTCACGTTTGTCGCCGTGGTCACTGTGATTCCCTTGTTATGTTTGACACCGCTGGGAATGCGCGTGCATGCCGGCCACAGTCGCGGTTGGGTGGACCGAAACTTTGGCAAAGCCCAGTGGATCGTCGAAGCGGTCTTGCGTCATCATCGTCGATTCAGCCTGGGCGGTTTGGTTCTGATGGTCGCGCTGATCGGTATCAGCAGCTTGCTGCGACCCGACGAACGTCGCAACAGTATCCTGCCAAGCACCGGCGAAGAACTCGAAGCCCTGCGAGCGATGGATCAGGAATTCGGTGGGTTGGAGACCGCAACCGTCGACATCGATTGGAACGACGACGTTTCCTCCGATTCGCCGGAGATCCTCGAAGTGCTGCGGAAGGTCGATTCAGTGCTGCAGAATGAACCGCTGATTGGACATCCGATCTCCATCGCCACCTTGGTCGCGGCGGCCTGCCGGGGAAGGGTCGGCCGCCGATCGCGTCAGTTTGATTGAATTGCTGCCGCCACCACTGAAGCGAGCCTTCTTTATTCCAGAGCGAAATTACGCCATGGCGTTGTTTCGCGTGCGGGACCTCGGTATCGCCAAGTATGGCCCCGTCTTTCGGCGTGTCCAAACGGGACTGGAAAACATTGTTGCCGAACATCCGAACTTTCACATTCAGCTTGCCGGAGACGCGGTTTGGAGATGGCGGAATCTTTACCAAATTGTTGTCGACTTGGCGCTCAGCTTGGGAACCGCAATCGCGATCATCTTTCTCGTATTGTCGATCGTTTATCGTTCCCTTCGCATCGGACTGATCTCGCTGGTTCCGAATATCTTTCCATTGGCGGCAACAGGAGCGTTGCTCGTCTTTTCGGGCCAATCCCTGGAATTGGTAAGCGTCTGCGCCTTCACGATCTGTCTGGGCATCGCGGTCGACGACACCATCCATTTCCTGACGCGATTCAATGAAGAACGGAAGAAGACGGATGATCTCACCGAAGCGATCCGTCGTTCGTTTGTCGCTGTGGGGACGGCGTTGATCATCACCACAATTGTTCTCGTCGCCGGGTTTGTTACCGCCTTGACCAGCGACACGCGCGACCATCAAATCTTTGCCATGATGGGCATCTTGACGATCGCCGCCGCGCTGTTCGCCGACCTGATCTTTCTGCCGGCCATGCTGACAACCTTTAAACGACGTAATCGGTAGCCCATTATCGTCGCGTATCAGATATCACGATTCACGGCGGACGATGTATCTCCGCTTGCGTTTTCGCCTCGACCTATGCGTCACTTCGGCAATGCGACTTGGACTTATTCAACGTAAATAAATTCGTTGCTATTGAGCAGCACCAGACAGATATCGGCCAACGCTCGTGTCGAAGCATCCGTTTCGTGAAGACGAAGCTCGGGTTGATATTGGCGATATCGTTCCAGTTCCTCCACAAACTCGAACGACTCTCCCGTGATCTCGTCGATAGCTTCCCGCGTGACCGTCGCCGGAATGGGCTGGGCTTCAAAACGCAACGAATGATGACGAACCAGCATCTTCTCGTAATGACCTCGCAACAGTTGCAGTTCGTCCCCCTCCGCCAGCCTGCCCAGCGACCACTCGATCGCACGCTTCAAGATCTCGTCAATGTCACTCTCGTCGCGATGTGTTTTCCGCAGGTTCGATGCCATCGCCAGCGCCCTGTCGTACGACTGCTTGCTGTTAAACAAGGTCAGCGACTGCGGCGTGACGGTGCTTGTCGAACGCATCTCGCACGATGCGTCGGGCGAGGGCTGATTGAAGACCTCCATCATGGGATCGCGCAAGCCACGTAGACGAAGGGCGTAGATCGTTCGACGATTGCGCTGCGCGGGGAGCGGATTCGGTTGATAACTGGGTGCGTAGGTCCCCATGATCTGCCTCGGCTGGAGGGCTGCTTCGAGGTTTATGTCGGGACGATTGGAAATGCCGCCGATCTGTCGGTTCAGCGATCCGCTTGCGACCAGCATTCCATCACGCAATTCCTCAGCCGAAAGCCGACGGGGAGAGAAGACGGCAAGGGCTCCGCCGAGCGGGTCTTTATCGTCAAGTTGCTCAGCGTCGGGATGACGCGAATCACGTCGATACGCCTCCGACCGAAGGATGCGGCGATGAATGCGCTGCACGGACCAATCCCCGCGAATGAAGTCCGTTGCCAAATAGTCAAGCAACTCCGGATGTGTCGGCTTCGCGCCGGTCGATCCAAAGTTATTCGGATTCCCAGCCAGACCTTTGCCAAAATGATAGTGCCAAATCCGGTTGACCATCACTCGCGACGGAAGCGGGTTATTCGGATCGACCAACCAGTCGGCGAAGGCCGTTCGCCGACCATCATATCGATCGGGAATCACGTCCGCCGATGGATCGCTTCGAACAACACTCAGGACGCCTGGCTGGACCGGCAAGGTGGGCGAAAAGACGTCTCCGCCCGATAGGATGCTCACCTGTTGAAGTTCGCCGTCGCCCAGTGGATTCTTCGGCATCTTGATCGCACGATACGTGCCCCGCACCTGAGGCGTTTTGCCGTTGTAAACACTCAACGCCAGCGGGAGGTATCGATCCAATTCCCACGAATGACGTTCAATATACTTGCGTCCGATCCTTTCGAGCCCTAAGTCCTGCGCCGTCAAACCATAGTTCTTTGGACAAATCTCCGACGGATCGGTTCCAGCCTTCTCTTTCACCTGCCGTGGCGCGAACTCGAGCCCACGCTCGGCATACCACTCCCGTTCCAGCTTGAACTTTTTCGCATTGATCGCATCGACGACCTTCTGATAGCGATCCAAACGTTGACGCAGAAATTGCTGTTCGTCGAATCCTTCGGTCGACTCGCTTTGCAAGAAGGCTGCGTCTCGCGTCGCGAACTGCGTCGTCGCGAAGACCGCTTGAATTCTGTAGTAATCACGCGTCGGGATGGGATCGAACTTGTGATCATGACAGCGGCAACACTGCAACGCGTGGGCGAGAAAAACCTGCCCAACGTTGTCGGTGACGTCGTCCAAGAACTGTTGTCGCGTTACCTTCGCGACGCTCATGCCCGTATGCTCCCAGGGTCCCATGCGAAGAAACCCCACGGCAATCAGGTTTTCCGGATCCGTGGGATCGATCTCGTCGCCAGCGATTTGCTGACGAACAAACGTGTCATACGGTTTATCCGCGCTGAAACTGCGGATCACATAATCGCGATACCGCCAAGCGTTGGGGCGTTCGTAGTCGTTGGCGAATCCCGATGAATCGGCGTACCTCGCGACATCCAGCCAATGTCGGCCCCACTGTTCACCATAATGCGGACTGGCCAAAAGGCGATCGACATACCGCGATGTGGCGAGTTCATCGGGACGCTTGTCGTCCAAATATCGGGCAAGCTCGACAGTATCGGGAGGCAGTCCGGTCAAATCGAAGGCGATGCGACGCGCCAGCGTCCCCCGATCGGCGGTTCCAGCCGGCTGAAGCGCAATCTGTTGAAGATGATGATCGATAAACGCGTCGATCGGAGTTGCCCCATCCCGAGGCGGTGTCGGATGTTTCAATCGTTGGTAGGCCCAGACCGCATCAGGTTCATAGCGTCGATCATTCCAGTCGGAAGACAAGCCGCCACTGGTAGACATCACCACGCC
>JAWKTL010000029.1:0-86719 GCA_041399105.1 Pirellulaceae bacterium
GTTGCCCGGCCCAGAAATCCGGATATTCCCGCCAATCCCCCAAACACTTTGCACAAGCACAACCATATTCCATAGCTAACAAAGCAGACGCGTAACAGTGTCGTAACGCAGAGTGCAAAGCACGATCGCCTATGGCCCTACCATCGCTTCGAATGTTTGCCTGCAGCCATGCTTGCCAATCACCTTGCAATCTTGGATCACTTGGCTGATATTGTTGTATGATAGCATTCAGATCGAGTGTAACCATCGTTTGGGATCTACCTTCCAAAACGATATTTGATAGTTTTGCTTTGATACCATCAAAATCTACCGTGCGGATAGCATCGCCTGACATGCAAAGGCATGCGCGTTTGCAATATCCATGCGCCGCCGAGACTTGCGTAGGGGTTGCTGATAACTCAAGGCCCATTTGGTCGATAAACTTCATCATCCTAGCATAGGCACCAAGGCAAAGCTGGTCTATGCTTCCTCGATGCCTGATCGGGTCTCTCGAACAGAATCTCCCTAAACCTGGATCATAATATCGATTCCGGAAGTAATAGAGGCCGGTTTCGCGGTCGAGGTGGCGGGTGGTGTAGAGGTAGCCCCAGTCGATTGACGATTTGGTCCGAACATTGAAGTTCGCGTCGTAGATCGTTGCCTGGCCGTATGGGGTGTAGCTGTAGCGGTCAAGTACCGTGCATGTTGTACTGATGAGGCCAATCGTCTTGAATTGGCGATCTTGCATCGCGTAGATACGCTGAGCGGAGAAGTCGCGGCAAATGAGGTCGTCGATATATTGCTGGCCCCAGACGTAGGTTGCCGTCGAGGGACTGCCGACGACAGATGTTGCTCGTTCTTCAAGACATTGCCATGCCGAGTTGTAGAAGAACTTCACGGTCGATTCGAGTAAACCTGCGCCGTCGTAAAGGTCCTTCGCCAGGCGATGGTTACGACCATCGTAGGTATACTGGGCGATGGTCTTGGGCGTGCTGTCGGTCGTTTCGATTCTGGCAATCCGGCTCCAAGGATCGAAAGTGAGCGTGAAGCCTTCGGTCGGATCGTTGGGACGCGGACTAAGCGTTGTGTTGCCGGCATCGTCGTAACCGGGTGTAACCCATACCGGCTGGCCAGAAGCGCTGCTGATACCCGTAATCTCATTCACACGATTGTGAGTCCGCGTTTGGTTAAAGGGATCGGAAATGCCTTGGTCGAAGCCATCCCAGTTGCCAACTTGATCGAGATTCCAGTCCTTTGTCAGCGTCGTGCTGCTGATCGACGCGTTGCTGATCGACGCGTTGCTGGTGTTGAGCAATCCCTGCTGGAAGTCGACCAAACGCTGAAGCCCATCATACGAATAGAGGTTGATCGAGATCCAGCCCGCTGGCACGAGCGACTTCATCGCGAGCGTAGGTTGGCGAGTTTGCTCGGTTGTAGCCGTATTTGATCCGGGCAAGATCGGTTAGCGTGCCGCTGGGGTCTTGTATCAGGGCAGATCGATGGTTCTGCCAAAACGATCCAGTCCGCTGTAGCTTCCGGCGGCTGCCGCCCCATAAATCCCTTGACATCCGGCTGCGTGTAATCGACCTGAACAATCGAGCCACCGCCAAGATAACGATACTGGGCAAGATCCGTCGCTCCTTCGGCGATCGCGAAGACACGATTCAAGTGATCGTCAACACCGCTTGACGTGCCATAATCCAAATCGATCACGACCACCAGGATAAAGTCAACGAAGTTTGCCGGATCTGGTTCGACCACGCGACGTACCATCCCAGCGTGCACGTACTGAATCTTCGGTGAGGTGGGTATTAACCATGCCGCTGTGCGCGATGTGTTCGGGGCTGAGTGGAGTCATAAAACCTGTGCATGCGTGGAAAATCCAAACCGCGAGAACCGGGAGATCCGATCAGCCCGAAGTGCGGAAACAATCATCAGGCGACTTCGCTTCGGCGGGCAGGAACCATCCAGTGGGAAGGCCTGTCATGAACGCTGATCGGCAGTCAGATGAGTCCATAGTATCGACGATGCGGGTGAACAACCCTGCGACAGCAACAGCGGAACTCGTTTAGGAAAGGGACTCAGCAACGGGAGGTGTTGCCGAGCTGGCGTCGATGTTCCGAACGCCGAACCAGTTGCAACATCAATTGGAGCGTCACGTGAAATCACGACCTGTAGCGGCCTTGCGTCGTGATCGTTCGACCTGATGGAGGAGTCGTATCATGCAATTCTTCACGTACGGATCTGTGCGGGGGGCGACGAGCAACCGCAGTCCCTACCGTGATTCTAGTAACTGGCAAGATGGGCAACTGAAACTGGACTAGTCCCCTCCGCTCACTGCACCTCATCCGAACGGACTCGCATGCTTGGATAGAAGACGGTGTTTTTTCCGTGCGTCTTGATACCGCATTGCTGCAAAATTCGCGGATCGTTGGAAAGTACAAATATCCGCTTTCCCGGCCCCTGAAAACCATCTCGGATGTACGATTTACTTCCATAGCGAACCAAGATGGTTTGATCACCCAAGCCATCCAAAGAAGCAATTCCCGGATACACTACCTTTCCTGCTCGACTGGATTGTTTGGCGATGAGTTCCTGTATTCTAGGCGGTACGGGATGCGTAATGTCATCAACTCCGCCTTCAAACACGGTGATCGATGCACCCTCCACCGGTCGTGCATCAGAGCCATACACAATGAATTCCGTCTCCTGAGGACGGAATTTCATATTGGCAATTCCATCAACAACATATGACACACCAAGATAGCCATCCGAGTGCGCCGCCCAGGCAACCAGCAACTTAGTGACATGATCGCTCGACAGCTTGTATAGGCCATTCTGATCTGTTCTCCCGTAGACCCATTGTACGTGCCACCCGTCATGCAAGGGAATGGACTGCCTGACGGCGACAGTCGCGTCGATGCAAGGCGTACCGTCCGGGTATTGCACGAAACCCTTTGCGATTTGATGCGCACCGTCATCTCCTGACTCCGAACTGTAAGAAACTCTAGGTCTTGAGTTCTGTTCGCTGGACGATGAATCTGTAAGCGGCGTATCAGCACATCCAATACACGCAAGCACGACTAGTGAATTTCGGAATCGGCTAAGCATCTTGAGAAGCACCTTACTCCATCTCCGAGTCAACAATCAAGGAATCGCGGACTAGTAACGGTTATGTTTAGCAAATTCACGTCATTGCCCCAATGACTCTGCCGGGGGGAAATAAACGGGGACGGGTTCAGTAACTGGCAAGATGGGCAACTGCAACTGGACCCGTCCCCTTTCCCATTTTGCGTCCCCTTTCCCATTTTGTGCAATCGCGTTGACGATGACGTGGGCATCGACGACGTAGATGACACCGTCGGTGTTGACGTCCAAGATTTCGGGTTGGCCGGTGCTTCCCTTCGCTGGCGTTTGAGATCGCTTGATCCGGAGCCGGTCGCGTTTTGTGCGGACGCGTCATAATTGGCGTCCGGAGCGGTCGCCGGCCCGCTGTTGGTTCCCGGTTGGCTCGCACCCACGACAACTTCGATTGTTGGCGAAGCATTGTTAGCGATAGCGGTAAATGGCAACACCGTAGCCATCCCCCACCAATAGCTTAAAAGGATTGTAGCGGCTCGAAACGCAACTTCGCTCTCGCGACATTTGTGGGCAGAATACTGCGCAGTGATAAGGCGATACGTTTCCACGCGTTTGAAGGATGTTTGTCATCGGTGCATTCCCCCGGCCGAAAAGATGATCCAGAATGAGGTAAGCAGAATTTATGGGTGTCAGAAACCTGTTGTCAAGAAAATTTCGAAATTATACTTCATCACTTTTCCTGGGCTGATTGCTTCAGCGGGGGTGGCTCACCCAACACAACCGTCATGCCAGCGCCACCCCGCCGCGTGTTCAATCGGTCACAAAATCACAACGGCTTTTCTCCTCGCGTGCGTCGGTCGTAAGCGCTCCGAATGGCTTCAAAGATCGGTCCGCTGGCGATCATTGGCAAACCACACGCTCTGGGCCGGTTCCCGTCAATATGATCTCATCGGCTGCGTGAAACTGCTGCGGGGATATAGGTTGATCGCGCCAGGGTATGTCAAGTTCTTTGGCGATTTTCCGCACAATGTCCAGCGTTATGCCAGGCAGAATTTTATCAGGCGGGGCGAATGGACGACGCCTTCGGAAACAAGCAGAATATTCGCCGACGCGGTTTCCGTGATCGTGCCGTCGTCGTCGACTAAGACTGCAACGGCGGATGGATCAACATCTTTCGCCCGTTGATTGGCAAGATAGTAATGAAGGCGACTGCGATGTTTGACCGATCGCGGTATCGATTCGGCGGACGGCTGCCGCACGCTGGTGATCACCAATCGTTCTCCCTCGCGACGCATCCGATCGTAGCGATCGAGATCCAGCATCGACAGATGCGCGATGATCGTGGCGGCTTCCGCGCCGGGCGTACCAGGAGTCGCTAACAAGACGATACCGATGTCCGGCGGCGTGCCGTTGCGACGCAGCAATTCGTTCAATATTTCAGGCATCGAAGACGCAATGCCTTCGATGTCGATCGAAAGCGCGGCGGTCGAACACCGAAACCGATTCAGGTGTTCGGTCAAACAGAAGATGCGTTTATCGAAGGTTCGCAGGCGTTCAACGACAACGGCACCCTGAAATAGACCACGGTCCTCCAACGATAACACCATCGGACCATCGAGCCATTGGCCGGAATGATACCAGACATGGGGAGCGGAAATGATTCGCTCTGTTTGATGCAAGTGTGTCATTCCCGACTGCAAGTCGTAAAGGGGTAAAGTACCGTCGCGTTGGAATGTTCATCGCCGCCAGTTTGTACGAATCGAAATCCGAACTGTTGCAAGAACCACGTTGCAAGGATGATTGCCGACGCGGTGGTGATCGTATTCATGAGCAACGGGGACCACAATTCAAGGATCATTAGATTCGCCAAAGGGATTCCCAACGCAAAATATAAGCATATCGTTTCAGCAAGCTTGACGCTTGCCACCAGTGCAAACAGTCCAACGATCCGCTTCCAAATCGCAACGCGTGGAAAGCGAATCAATATCCAGAAACCGGCGACCGGCAAGCACGCAAACAGTAGAACGCTAAGAATGGAAATCCAACCCCCGCCCACGTCGTTCATTAAGTCCGATAACGCGACGAATTGTTGGTACTGCTTCCGCATCGCGAAGTAGGTCGCCACGACAAACGTCCAGAGCATGATGTCCGCGATGGAGAGTCGCCCTGGACGATCAGGAGGCTCTTCCGTGCCGATGAGCATGTGGATTCCGCTATGCTTACGAAGCAAAACAAATCCGACGACCGGTACGATGAGCGTATTGAAACGACCCAGCAAAGCGTATCCAAAGACCTGGTAACGCCAAGCGTCTTCAAGAATGGGAAACTGTGAAACGAAGGTCCGATAGTCGAGATAAGCGGACGTTAGCAGCAAACCGATAATTGCGGTCCCCGCAACCACGGGTCGGTGCCCCAGGATGGGATATCGTAACGCCAGCCAAATGACTAAACCTTGGTAAAGCGTATACTGACCGACCGCGAATAACAGGCTATAGGCACCTGACGCGAAACGCTTGACCCAATACGGATCCAAGTCGATATAGCTGTGTGCCGCCATCGATAGCAGCGCGATGCCGATACCAACGAGTAACAAACGCTCGCGACGAGCCTGCGGCTGATTGGAAGCTTCGACTTCGACATGCTGATCTTCAAGTTTCATGGTTGGACTCGGATCGCCCAGCGACCGCTGCGAGACAATTTATTCCTAGAGTATGCAAATGCGGTATCCATCCAACATGGCACCGGATTGACGACGATTATATCGTGCGTGGTCCGAAATGATGCCTTCGCGTTAATTGAAGCGAATCACCTCAATTCTGAACACACGATGTATATAACGCCTGCGCTTCGACATGACATGTTTGCATCGTGTCCCGCGAATCCACTGGAATCCGCTTGCGCGGCGGAGGATACGGAATATAATGACAGCTCGAATGGTTGGGAGAACACGAGGAGAGTGCATTGTGGTCAGATTGCTTGGAAATTTCGGTCGCTTGGTGGTTCTATTGATTGTGCTGCACTGTCATGCGGTTGCGACGGGACAGCAGACGGACTCATCGCTATCTTTTGATGATCCCCGACCGCAGCGCTATCAACTGACCGCACGGGCCAGCGAGCTGGATCGGCGAGTCAAAGCGCATCCGGAGATTGACTTTCTGATCGATACCAAAGACGGAAAACCAGCCGACATGCAACAGGCATCGGTCGATACGCGCGTTGCGCCACGAGGCAAGCTGGTGATCTGGTTGATGGGGCACAACGAGCCACTTTTCCAGCGGCTAAACAGTTACGGGCTGCATGCGATTCGAGTCCATTATGCGAACAAGTGGTTCTCCATCTGTTGTCGTGAAAACCCGGTGGGCGAACACTGTCGCGGCAATATCCGACTGGAAGCGGCAACGGGAGAAGACGTCAGTGACGACGTTGACATTCCCAAACCCGATTCGATGATGGAGCGTGCTTATCAATTCGTAAAATGGCTGGCGAAGGAGAACCCTCAATCTCGGTGGGACTATTTTTTGACAGCGGACGGCAAAGGACTCCGCTGGGATGATGTGATCGTCGCCGGAAGTTCGCACGGCAGCACAACCGCCGCTCGATTTGCCAAGCATCAGAGGGTCAGCCGAGTGGTGGCTTTGTGCGGACCACGGGATAACTTTCAATCGTGGCAGGCGTTGCCTTCAGCCACTCCGGAGAATCGCTACTTCGGGTTTTCTCACGTTCTGGACGGCGGATGGACGGCGGATCATTACTGCCGCAGTTGGGAGCTGCTGGGAATGCACAAGTTTGGGCCCATCGTGAATGTTGATCAATCTTCGCCTCCCTTTCAGAACACGCGACGGCTGATCACCGACTTCGATGTCGGCGGCAACGCAAATCGTGCTCACAGCAGCGTCCAGCCCGGCGGAAGCGCCGCCAAAGATGCTGAAGGGAACTACCTCCATGAAGCGGTTTGGCGATACCTTTTCACACATCCAGTCGACCAGATCGGCGAGCCGACCGAGATGGATGCAAACTGCGAAAAGGATCAGCGATAGGTCGCCTGGGCTTTGTGCAAGCGGTTTGCTCCTCGGGCGAGCCCGCTTTCGAAGCACGCAGTGGTCATCGATTCGGCTTCGTGGGATCGGCGATTCGCTCGAATTGCCGCGTCCATCACGAGTATGCAGATTATTTGAATGCATTTCAATTCTGTCGACCGAGACCAAGGGCTCCTTCTAACGGTTGTTTAGATGCCATTGTCGCAGAAAGTCCCTTTTGTTTTGCATGCTAATGGATTTGTGTCTTCAATTATTCACAGGCTGCGGCACATCAATTGCATTCCCAGTTCGGCGGTGAAACAGTACCGATCGCAGTTCGATCATGCGGCTGCGTTCGATTCAATGCTTGACATATGGGAAACCGACCGATGAGCGACGTTACTGGGCAGTGGAACCTTCATTGGACCGATCAGCAAATCTTCGCGGGAATTAAACGCTGGACGCGATGGCTGGAGTCAACCCCCATGCTCCTTGCACCACTGACGATTTGGATCGGCTTGGTGTCCGCATACGACATCTATTTGACCATTAAGTATGCCGAGTCGCTTCTCTATTTGGAGCAAAACCCCGTTGCCCGACACATCTTGAACTTAAACTCACCCGAAGGGATGGCGGTTGAACATCTGGCCCGCTTCATTGGATTGAAGTGTGGCGGAACGGTTGTTTCGATCGGCTCCCTTTTCGTACTTGGTTGCTGGCGATTGCATTATGCCAACCTTGCCGCAACGGGGGTCGCCTTGGTGCAGCTCGGCGTATTGCTCTTTCTAAGCGTTGGCTAGCGTCAGCAACCTCATCCAGACGTGACGTTCGACGATACACGGCCCCCTTGTCTTTACCAGACAGCGCGGACATTGCCTCGCTCGGCATGCACAAAAACTGTTGTCGTCTGCACAAACGGATGGCGACCGCAAAGATGTTCGCGACATAAGCCTCTTTTCCTTTGCAAATTATTCCATCCGCCCGTCAATTGCGTTACGCTGAATGGATGGAATTAAGCTTCTCGTCGTCCCGCGCACACGATAACGCAGCGACGATTCTTTTCTAACGAACATGAGCAGCCCAGTCATGACACGCATTGCGTCCATCTTAATGGCATTGATCGTCGCTCCTTCAATGGTACTGGCGGATGTCATCCACTTGAGAAGCGGAGGGAGCATCGCTGGGTCGGTGCGACCGATTGTTGTTGGGAAGCAAAAGATGATCGTGGTCGATATTGGCAACGGAATTCAGGTCTCGCTGGGGGCTGGCGAAGTGGCTCGGATTGAATCGGAGGGCGAACAAATCGTCCGCTATCGACAGCTTGTCGAAGCGGCGGGGAACGATCCCGAAAAGCACTGGGAACTTGCGCGCTGGTGCAAGGCGAACGCCATGCTTCCGCAGTATGATCGTCAAGTACGTCACGTCATCCGGTTGGACCCCGAACATGCCGTGGCGCGTCAATCGCTTGGATACACAAAGTTGGAGGATGGTCGCTGGATGCTGCATGACGAACTGCAACGTTCCCGCGGCTTGGTGCATCACCTGGGGAAATGGAAGGTTCCGTCGGATGTTGAGATGACCGAAGCGGCCGAAGAATTCTGAAGTCCAGCAAAAGCAGTGGCTTCAAAATATCAAACGGCTTCGCGGACGAGCGCTCAAGTCGGGGAAGACGGCAGCCGAGGCGTTGGCGGAACTGCAGGCGATCGACGATCCGACGGCATCGGCTGCAATCGGTGAACTGCTGGTCAGCCGCGAAGATCCTGATTCGATGCGAATGTTGTGGGTCAAGCTCCTGTCGAAGTGGGAAACGAGTCAGGCGGCGGACGCATTGATCATGGCGAGCCTGTTCGATCCCGAACCGGCCATCCGCGAAGCGTGCTTGGATCGACTGGAGGCGTTTGCAAAGACGCGGGCGGTCAACACGTACATGTCGATGCTGAAGGACAACGACAACAAAAAGGTCCGCATCGCGGCCAATGCGTTAATGGCCATGAAGGACCCGCGCTCGATTCTTCCGCTGACCGATGCTTTGATCACCGTTCACAAGACAAAGAAGCCAGCCGGGCCGGGGATGAGTTCGACGTTCGACCGAAGTGGTAGCGGCGGCGGCGGTTTTCAGTTTGGTGGTGGCAAGGAAGAAATTATCGAAGTTCCCGTCAAGAATCCCCCCGTTCTTTCCGCACTGCTAACAATGGCTCCGGACGTCAATTATCAGTATGATGAGCAACGCTGGCGTCAGCATTTCGCACAACAGATGTCGGACGTGTCGTTCGATCTTCGCCGCGATCCGTGATCCGTCTCATCCCCGCAATGAGAGCAATCCTATTCATGCACTCCCCGTCCATCCTTTCGATCGGCATCTTGGTTCTTGTGTTGATTCGTCCGGTCGTCGCCCAGTCGCCGACAGCGACGGACATCCTGAGTCCAACAAACCTTGTTGCCTGGTGCATCGTCCCCTTCGATGCCTCCAAACGAACGCCGCAACAGCGAGCACGGATGTTGAAGGAACTTGGCATTCAACGCTGTGCCTACGACTGGCGTGCCGAACACGTACCGACGTTTGAGCAAGAGATCCTGGCGTACAAAGAGCATGACATCGAGTTCTTTGCGTTTTGGAGCGTGCATGATGAAGCCTTTGAGCTGTTTCAAAAGCACGACCTTCATCCGCAGATTTGGTACATGATGCCACAGCCCGCTGGCCAGACGCAGGCAGCGAAAGTCGCCGAAGCCGCCAAGCAACTCGAGCCGTTGCTGAAGAAGACTAAAGCGATCGACTGCAAATTGGGACTCTACAATCACGGCGGATGGAGCGGTGAGCCGGCGAATCTTGCGGCGGTGTGCCAACAACTGCGACAACAGGGGCACGGTCATGTTGGTATTGTCTACAACTTCCATCACGGGCACGAGCACATCGCGGATTGGAAGGAGTCGTTGCAGCAGATGCTGCCGTATCTGTTTTGTCTGAACGTGAACGGAATGAATGACAAAGCAAATCCGAAAATCTTGGGTCTGGACAAAGGAGAGCATGAACAATCGATGATCGCCCAGATCATTCAAAGCGGCTACGACGGACCGATTGGAATTCTTGATCACCGTTCGGAACTGGATGCGAAAGAGTCGTTGAAGGAGAATCTGGATGGAATGGAACAGATCCGAAAACGACTGAAGAGGGAGGAGCCCAAGGACGCATCACCTGATCTTGACGATCAGGCTCAGGGGACGAATGGATCGACGAAGCTGTCGGCGACACAGTCAACGATCCCCTACGATCCGCAAAGGGTTTCGTCATTGACAAGCGATGCGTTGCAGCATGGGGACGCCGCGCGTGGGGCACGTGTCTTCACCGATGCCAGGTTTGCGTGTATCGCGTGCCATCATGTGTACGAAACAGGAGGGACCGTCGGACCTGATCTTCAAAAGATCGCCGGACAACGGACGCATGCGCAGTGGATTGAGTCGGTGATCTGGCCGCAGCGGGAGGTTCACGATAACTATCAAACATGGCGAGTGTTATCGCTGGAAGGGAACGTCATCACCGGTTATCAACATGCCGAAGACGACCAAGAACTCACGTTGCGAGACCCTTCGTCAGGCGAACTGCTTGTCATCGCGAAAGACGATATCGAAGTCAAATCGCGTGGCGGATCGGTCATGCCCGAGGGGCTCATCAACGCCATGCAGCGTCAACAGCAACTCGATTTGTTCCGTTTTCTGTTCGAGTTGAATCATGGCGATCCCGACACGCAGCGCATGCTTGCCGATGCGGTTGCCGCTGGCGCGGATCACACGCCGGCGTCATTCCCCATCACCAAAGAGCCAATCGCTCCGGCACGGTATGCGCATTGGCGAGCTCATGTCAATCGTGATCGTTTGTTTGACTTTTACACCAAACAGGCGGAATTCTTTTGTCAAAGCTCGGTGACGCCGATGTTGATCCAGCCGTTCCCCGGTCTGGACGGTGGACAGCAAGGACACTGGGGCAACCAGAATGAAGACGTTTGGCGCGACGGACGTTGGAATCAAGCGATCTTGGGCTCGGTACAAGCAGGTGTTGTTCGCGCCGGGGGCAAAACGATTCCGCGCGGCATCTGTGTTCGGCTGGGGGATGAAGGGGAGGGAGCAATTTGTTTCAATCCCGACACGTTGACGTATGAACTCTTTTGGACGGGTGGGTTCGTTGGATTCGATCCCGTTCGACATGGGTTTGTCAGTCCATTGATTCTTCAAGGTGAACTTCAAGACGTGCCGCCGAGCCAGACGATTTCGGAGCCGTACGTTTATAAAGGCTTTTATCGCTACAAAAATCGAGTCGTTTTTGCCTATCGAATTGGCGACGTCGATTATCTCGATTCACCGTGGCTGGAGCGTGGCGAATTTGTCCGCGAAGTCGCTCCCGCAGATGAGCATTCAATGCGACGGGTGCTCAGCGGCGGACCTTCCCAGTGGCCGCAAGTGCTTTCGACGAAGATCTTGATGGGAAGTGGGAAGCCATATGCTGTCGACCGGATTGAGGTGCCGCTGGATAACCCGTGGAACGTTCCGATGTTCTTCGGTGGTATCGACTTTCTGAACGACGGCAGTGCGATGGTCTGCACGATGCAAGGCGATGTCTGGCACGTTTCCGGGTTGGTCGACAACGGTGAAGTCTCGGAAGCGACGACCGCTCGCTGGCGTCGCTTTGCTTCGGGACTTCATCACGCCCTGGGGTTGGTTGTCGCCGAAGGCAATGTTTATGTTCAATGTCGCGATCAGTTGATGCGATTGACCGACTTCAACGGCGATGGTGAAGCCGACTTCTACGAATGCATCAACAAGGCGTTTGTGACATCAGCCGCGGGACATGATTATATTTGTGGGCTCCAGCGAGACAACGCCGGAAACTTTTATACCGCTTCGGGTAATCAAGGATTACTGCGACTATCGCCGGACGGCAAACAGGCAACGGTTCTCGCCAGCGGTTTTCGCAATCCCGATGGCTTGGGACTCGTGCCGGAAACGGAGGCCTCCCACCGATTGCTAACCGTCCCCGTTTCAGAAGGGAATTGGACCCCGGCATCGATGATCTTCGCGATCGAGGACGAAGACCCGAATTCAGCCTATGCCGGATACGGTGGTCCGCGAGATGGTCAGCCGCCGACATTGCCACTGGCCTACCTGCCTCGCGGAATCGATAACTCCAGTGGAGGGCAAACCTTTGTTTCATCGGAACGCTTCGGTCCGCTGAAGGGGCAACTGATCCATCTCTCGTCCGGGGCGGGGTCTTGGTTTGTGTTGCTTCGCGATCGGGTCGGAACCCAGCGACAGGGAGCGATCATTCCGATGGCGGGCGACTTTTCATCGGGAGTGCATCGTGGACGCTTCAATCGCGCTGAT
This sequence comes from Pirellulaceae bacterium, assembly GCA_041399105.1. GTDB lineage: Bacteria > Planctomycetota > Planctomycetia > Pirellulales > Pirellulaceae > Rosistilla. Next base: position 12,450 of record JAWKTL010000029.1, read on the forward strand.
GGCCAGTTCTACGCGGCGGGCATGTCGGGCTGGGGATCGTACACGGTCGCCGACGGATGCCTGGAACGCGTTCGCTTCAGCGGAGAACGGGCGCAAATCCCAATCGACTTTCATCTGCACGAAAACGGAATTCGTATCACCTTCGCCGAAGCAATCGATGTCGGTGTGGCTACCGATGTGCGGCAACAGTTCGCGCAATGCTGGAATTATCGATACAGTGGCGGTTACGGATCGCCTGAGTTCTCGACAACACACCCCGGCGTTCCGGGACACGATCCGTTGCCAATCGCTTCAGCGCATGCACTGCCTGATGGAAGATCTCTCTTTCTGGAGCTTCCCGAGTTGCAGCCTTGCAACCAGTTGCATCTTCGCTTGCATGTCAACGAAGACGAAAGCTTGTCGTGCGGCCCCACGGGAAGTGGGCATGATCTGTTCGTGACGGTCCACGCCTTGGATGCCCCTTTCACTCAGTTTCCTGGTTATCAGAAACGTGACAAGGTGATCGCCGCTCATCCGCTGTTGGCCGATCTGGCGTTGAGCGCTGCTCGACCAGAAAATCCGTGGCGGAAGAAGATCGCAGGAGCGAAAGCGATGGAATTGCGGACGGCGAAGAATCTGACCTACTCGGAAAAAGAACTTGTTGTGAACGCGGGCGAGCCCATCGCGTTCTCGTTAATCAATCCTGATGTCGTGCCGCACAACTGGGTACTCGTCAAGCCTGATGCATTGAAACGGGTTGGCGAATTGTCGAATCAACTGATTGCCAAGCCCGATGCTTATGCTCGGCAGTACGTTCCCGAAAGCGAGGATGTTCTGTATTACACCGACATCACCGACCCTGGGCAGCGGGAAACGATCTACTTCAACGCACCGCAATCTCCCGGGCGATATCCGTTCCTGTGTACCTTTCCCGGGCACTGGATGGTGATGAATGGGACGTTGATCGTACGTTGAGTCGCATCCGATTCGACTGAACGTGAACGCCCGGCGGAGGTTTGCAGCTTCACGACAAGAAGGTTGCGTTGGCGTCGATCACTAGGTTAAATGATTTGATAAGGGTGGTCGGCGACGACCGATTCATCGGTGTCCGCCGCGGCAAGAATATGAATTCACCAGTTTAAAAGATTTCTCATGCAACGAATGCTTTTACTTATCGGACTCTTCGCGATTTGCGGACTTCATTGGTGCGCACCGGCATCGGCGCAACCGAAGTTTGACGGCCTCGTTTCGCAGGAGCAAATGGAGGGACTCAAAGGAAAGCCCGCCGTTATTCGGCTATCCAGCGGTGTAGTGATCGACGACGCAAGAGTGCTGAATTTCATCGCTGATCCGCGTACCGGATCGACAAGATTTCTTCAATATCAAACCGGAGCCAGACGTCCCAAGGTCAAGGTCGAAGATGTCCATCGAATCTTGATTGATGGGCAACTGCATCGGTTTCGATACGCCGGATCAACCAAGTCGCATTACTTAATCAACATGGTTGCCGCTGGTACGGACGTTAAAGATCGATTGCAAAACCAAGACTCCAGCCTTCGCGAGCCGCAGACGGAAAAGGAAATTATCGAAGCCGTGGCCGATCAGGCCGAGATATTGAATCAGGCCGAGCGAGATCTCGCCCCCAGGACACTGGTGCGACTGGAGACTCGATACACGTTGATTTTATCCGATTTCCCAGCCGCGCAGGCGCAGCAGGTCGGCGTTTACCTGGACAATGTTTGCGACGACTTGAACAACTTATTCGGACTTCCAAAGCACGCAAACATCTGGCGTGGCAAAGCTATTATTGCATTGTTTCACGACAACTCGGCCTACGCTGCGTTTAACAAAGGCGTGATGCAGAATCCGAACTTCGGCAACCTCACAACCATCCTTTACCACAATCGGCGGAGGTTTGCGATCGTCGGTATTTGTGATCGCATCACCCCAGGCGTTGGACGTAATCTCTGTTCTTGTTTGGCTGCGGGCTATGTTGCCCGTTATCGCTCCGACGTGTCGGCACCTGACTGGATCGAACGCGGGATTTCAAAGAATATGGTTCGGCGATTCTTTCCCGATCCAAAACGGGACGCGGCCGAAGACGTCGAATTTCGAGAACGTCTCGTTCGACAAGGCAGCCTCAACGGACTGCTCACCGCAACCGACATCAATAATGAACGCAATCCCGACTGTGGGAATCTGGTGTCATTTCTCGTGGAAGCGGACCCGAGATCGTTCAGCGAATTCTTTGAAGACATCAAACTGGGCGTGCCATGCGAGGAGTCGATGAAGCTGAATTATGGGATCGACTTTGCTCAATTCGCGACATTGGTCGGACGTCAATACGGTTGCCCGAATACAACCCCGTGAACACTGCTCAAGTGTCGGGTAATAGCGCGGCTTTGAATTTTGTCCAAAAAGCATGGTCGCGAAGATAACGCAGCGGGTCGATTTGGTCTCGGAACGCGTCCAGGTAATCAAGCTGGTTTTGAACCGCATCCGTGTAGGAATAGTTTTCATCCGCCATTGGATTGACGAATTCCGGATCTCCCGGTTCGACTTGATGCGAAAACGTTCCGTCGGGATTCGTGTGGATGTTCGCCAGCAGTACCGGCAGTTTCATCTGTAGTTCATGGAACGCCTTTTCGCTCCAACTTAGATCAGCCGTCGCCGCTTCCCAAGCTTCAGCGACCGGTAAAGGCGTTCTGCTGTCGGGAAAACGTATTCCGAAAGCGACACCCGACTGCGTCAATCCATCCCGATTGAGATCGACTTGCGCCACCGGAGGGATCAGCAAGTTCAAGGCGCCTTCCTCGGACAACGATGTGACGTCAATGGGATCAACCAATCGTTGAATCTGTCGAATCGCATCCAGTTCGTCCGACGGAAGCTTGCGGAGGAAGCCCTTGGGATCCGAATAGCCACCTTCGTTGACTGCACGGATCAGAATGGAGCCATATTGGCTCCCAAGCTCCGCGCTATGCTCTTTCGATCGGCTGATGATGTCGCGGTAACGTCCGGTTTGCTGAAGGTCGTACCAATCGCGCCAGATTTCCGCCGCCTGTTCGTCAAGCGAAGGGTTCTCCGTTTCCGAATCGACTCGCGTTTCGCCGGCGACGCTAGCATAGCCCTCCAGGCCTACCGCCGCCAAGACATCACGAAATACGATCTTCACGTCGCGATCGAGAGAATGCCGCAATTGTTCCGGCGTCAGGCCAACGCTTGCAGATTGAGTCACGTTCACCGATACAACTCCCGGTTGGCGAATGATGGCGCGTCGAATGTTCGTTCGATTCGTGTGCCCAATGAAACTTCGACCGCGTCCCTTCGACGACTGCAGAGAAATTCGCTGCCACAATCCAAACTTCAAAGCGTCCGCTCCGTGTCGGACAAGCCGACATTCGTTAAACCAGGGCTTCGACAAAACCCGTCGGTTTGAATGCACGCACAGACTTCCCAATGTCAGTTGGACTACGAAAGCGAATTCAAGACCAATCGAGCATTCAAACGACTCATTCGAGTCGCTCAGCCTTGTGATCGGGGCTAAGCTGTAGACTTCCCTCCGCTTGCCTCACAACCCGCTGAGTTTGGATTCGGCGCTACGTGTTCCCATTGCTCCCCACAGACCGTAGGGACTGGGCATATTATTGAGGTCTGCATCAAGATAGAGGCTTGGCGAGGTTGCGTCGCCGCAGTCGATTCAGGGCTGATGGATCGGGTTGAACCATCTCCCATCCCAGAGAGACACCCTTCCGGATGCAGCTGCCGAGGCTGAAGACGCCCTCAAGTTGATGATCTTTGCCGTATCCAGCTTGGCGTGGGAGGCAACACGGTATTAAACCCTGACCAAGTGATTGCACCGTCAACCCAATTACCTCCACGCGGGCTTTGCCATCGGGCGTCAACCGAAGGGATTGGTTGTTGGCATATTGGCGCATTGTCCTTCGATATCGTTTCCCAGCACCGACCTGAGCATCCCGTAAGCCGGCAATGTTTGCAGCGACCGCACTGCGTACTCGTTTTGTGTTGTTGTAGCTAACCACTTCTCCCAGCAGTGTGTTCGCCAAACCATCCTTGAATTACGCGAGAAACGTCACACCATTGGCAAAGGCACCACGATGAACGAGTTCCGATGGTACGACTGGTCGATTTCATTCCGACTTTGTCGACCGTGTCTCCGTAGCACATAGCGTAGTTCGTTAATCCAGCATGAGATGTCGGTCGTTGCGTTGTATCGGTCGGACACCGGAATAAATCAATTGATATTGCCAGGGACCGAATACATGCACCCAGCTGGCCCCATCTCTGGAAAACAGCGATATCCCTTGATTAACCATCGGAGGCTGCACGGCAGTTGGTTCGTCAAGTTCATATCTGGTTGAAACCTCGCTTCGTTGGAACCGGATCAGATCGAGACACTGGTCTATCGGGAACATAACCCGAGGCGACAAGGTCATATAGTGGCGTCGATTCCAGAAATGGAACGAGTGCAAAGAATGCCGATAAACGTCCTTGGTTTGACCAATGTCTTGTCGGCGTCGGCCTGTGCCGCCGCAACTAGGGCAGCGATCGGAAAGTGTCATGATAATTGAAGCCCCAACAACAATCGGTTTGCAGCATATGCCTTGCATCGCCGATATGTCTTTGATTGCAAGCCACTAACCTCGCATAGCTGCGAAGCAGCGAAAGCGCATAGCCTGGGGCGTGAGCCCCAGGTGGGATGAAGCCACAAACCATGAAGCTGCGAAGCAGCGAAAGCAGGCCGCACTTTCGCTGCTCCGCAGCTTCGCGATCCGACACAATGGATACTGGGGCTTGCGCCCCAGGCTAATTGCGATCGCCGCTCCGCGGCTGGTCCTTTTGAAAAACATTGACGAATAAGCGAAGAACCACGATCGTGGTTCTCACCAGCGCACACGCTGTCATGCACCCGCTTCGCGTGGCGAAGGCCTTTGATCTTGATTTGCGAGTCGGCTAGCGAACCAGCTTGACGCGGATGATTTGTTCATCGTTGCGAACGAAGATCGAATCGCCGGCGTAGGCGGGAGGGCTCCAGACGACTTTGCGTCCGTAGGCTGTTCCAGTTGGCTGGATCAGGGAAACGCGGTCGATCTCGGTGAATCCGGTTCGATCCAATGTTCCGACAATTAATTCGCCGGTTTCAGCAAACATGAAGAAGCGGCTCGTTTGAGCGATGCGAACCAGAAAGGCGGTTGCGGTTTTTTGAGGTCGCCTGAAGAGAGGTTCCCCGGTTGTCCACAGCCGCTTGCCACTGGGAATCTCGACAGCCATCAATTCGCCATCCTGGTCAAATCCATACATCACGTCGTCGATCACGATCGGTTGGACATTCACTGGCGACATCCCGCGTCCCCGCTCATCCTGCCAAACCCAGCGAGCTTCGGGCTTCTTGGGATCGAGTTGAACGAGAACATTCTTATTGTTGAAACCACCAAAGAAGAGGTAGCTCTCCGGTCCGACATCGATTTTCGCGGGGGACATGATGATCGAGCCATACGATGCTTCGTAGGGAATCTTCCAGTATTGCTTGCCCGTCTCCGGGTTCAAGGAAATGATCGCATCAGGTCGTCCGGTGAGAAGCTGTCGGCTTCCGCCAGCGTGAATCATCGTCGGAGGCACATAGCCTTGCTGCGGCGCGGTTCCCTGTTTCCACAGTTGTTCGCCGGTCTGTTTGTCAAAAGCGACCGTGTGCGAACCATCGCCACCGACGACGCAAATTAGTCGAGGTCCATCGATCAATGGATGAGCGGCGTAGCCCCACATGGCGGTCTTCGTTTGATACTCGCTTGGCAGGTTGCGTTGCCACACGATATCGCCATCCGCAACCCGAAAGCAGATCAAGTCCCCTTCGGTCCCCAATGTGTAAACGTGTTCGCCGTCGACCGTCGGTGTGCAACGCGGACCGGCAGGGTAGTCGACGGTGTACTGGACTGGATACGTATGTTCCCAGATCGGCTTGCCATCGGCTGCACCGAGGCACAGCACACGCTCGACGCCTGAGTAAGGTTCCGAAGTCGATGGCTGCTGCTGAAGTTTATCTTTCGTCCGATAGTCCATAACGAACACACGATCACCGACAACAGCCGGACCTGCATAACCACCGGCGATCTTTGTTTGCCAAAGGACCTTGGGGGGAAATGCATCAAAATCGACCGTGTCGAATCCATTGACCACGTTATCGCGACGCGGCCCCATCCAGCCAGGCCAGTCTTCCGCGACCGCGGTCACCGTAAACAGCACGAGCAGACAACAAGCGTTTGGGAAAATGAGGCGGTTCATAATTTGCGGTGGGATCATGTTCGGGTGGTTAGGACATCCTATTCTACACGACTATTCCGCGACTGCCGACTTTTGCCGGAATTTCTGAAACCCTTGAATCAGCAGCAGGACGATCGTTCCGGCAACGATGCCCAGCAACGCGCTACCGATCGCTCCCGTCAGCCAACTGATAACGCTTCCAAGACCTCCGCCTGCATCGACGGCATGTTGTACCGATTCGAGAAGGTGATGAGCCGTCGGTATCTCGTGCGCCAGGATACCGCCACCGACCAAGAACATCGCGGCGGTTCCGGCGATGGAAAGAAACTTCATCAGATAGGGAGCACTTTGGACGATCCAGCGTCCCCACGTGCGACGCGTTGAAGCGATAAAGCGGTCTGGGGAGGTGTTCATCATCGCCAACCCTAGATCGTCGAGCTTGACGATCGCCGCAACCAAGCCGTAAACCCCAATTGTCATCAACACACCGATTGCACTGAGGACCATCAGACGCGTTGCGAAGTCTGCGTCGGCGACCGATCCGAGTGTGATCACGACGATCTCGGCCGAAAGGATGAAATCGGTTCTCACCGCGCCACGAACTTTCTGTTTTTCGACGGCAACGATGTCCAACGTTTCGTCAACAACATGCGCCTCATGTTCCTCTTGATGTTTTTCTTCTTCATGGGCATGAAAGAACTTGTGCGCCAGCTTTTCGCAACCCTCGAAGCAGAGATACGTCCCGCCGATGATCATCAAATAAGGAATCGCCCAGGGTGCCACCGCGCTGAGCAACAAGGCTGACGGAACAAGAATCAGTTTGTTCAGCAATGATCCTTTGGCGACCGCCCAAACGACCGGTAGTTCACGATTGGCGTCAATCCCCGTTACTTGCTGGGCATTGAGCGCGAGGTCGTCGCCCAAGATTCCCGCCGTCTTCTTGGCGGCGACTTTCGTCAGCACCGAGACGTCGTCCAAGATTGAGGCAATATCATCAAGCAACAACAATAGGCCGCTAGCCATTCGCGATTCTCACTTCTTCAGATGATGCATTCAACGGCTGATTTATACGTCGCGTGGCCGAAAATGAGGTGATTCGCTTCATTTGACGCAAAAGCATCATTCCAGAGCACGCACGGTATAACCGAAAGACTTATGACGAGGTTCTCATTCAGGTCGAAGTATAACGCGACTGTTGGAATTGTACGACTGCTCTTGCCGACGCGCGAGACCATGCCGACGCGAGTTTTCTTGCTGACCTGCCCAGAGCGACGACGTCGCAAGATCAACTGAGTAACGGTGACGCAAGATAAAGCCAAACGCGTTCAATATTGATATGGCATTGCACCCGTGGCGTCGGATCGAAAAGTCTTTTCGCAAATGAGCTAAAGGCTTCATCAACGAACGCTAATCGGCTACAATGGGTGCGTGGACCACTTCCACCCGCTTTCAACCTCAGCCTGCCCACCGGAATCGATGAACTCACCTTTCGCTCACCGATCTGTTCTTTATTGCTGGACTCTTGCTGTTGCAGCGACTTCGGCGCTGGCCGAATCGGCACCGCAATTCAATCGCGATATCCGTCCGTTGTTGTCGGAGAATTGTTTTCAGTGCCATGGGCCTGACGCGTCGCACCGCGAAGCCGATTTGCGACTCGATACGGAAGAAAGCATCTGACACGCTTTTGATGGAGGAACCGAAAAGTCGGAAGCTTGGCGACGCATCATCAGCGACAATCCCGAAGAATTGATGCCTCCGCCCGATTCCCACAAACAGCTCAAGCCGGAGCAGGTGACGGTTCTGAAGCAGTGGATCGAAGCTGGGGCTCCGTCCGGCGGACACTGGTCGTTTCAACCCATTGCGGCACCCGATGTGCCGACATCGACCTGGGGCTACAACCCGATCGACGCTTTTATCTTTCAACAGCTTCAGTCGGCGGGTTTGCAGCCCAACGAGGAAGCTCAACGGGAGCGACTTCTGCGACGCGTCACGCTTGCATTGACCGGGCTTCCGCCGACGCTGGAGGAGCTTGATGCCTTTCTGAGCGACGATTCGCCCGATGCTTATGAGAAGGTGGTCGATCGCCTATTGATGTCACAGCATTTTGGCGAGCTGCATGGCGTTGCAATGGATGGACGCCGCTCGGTACGGCGACACGAGCGTCTTTCATGCCGACGGACCTCGCGACATGTGGCCGTGGCGCGACTGGGTGATCGAAGCCTACAACCGCAACATGCCCTTCAATGAATTCACGATGCAACAGATCGCCGGTGATCTCTATCCGGATGCGACGGTCGATAACAAGGTCGCGACAGGTTTCTTGCGGGAACAATGCGACCACCGATGAAGGTGGGGCGATTGCCGAAGAGTATCGCGTGGAATACGCGGTTGATCGCGTCGCCACCGTCTCGTCGGTTTGGATGGGTGTCAGCATGGAATGCGCCCAATGCCACAATCACAAGTATGATCCGTTTTCTCAGGAAGACTATTACAGCCTGTTTGCCTACTTCAACCAAGCGGCTGACCCGGGCATGCAGACGCGAAACGGCAATCAATCGCCGATCGTCGATTTGTACGACCAGGAGAAGTTGCAACTCGCCGAAGACTTGAAGCTGAAGGTCGAACGACTCAAGGAGGAGCGAGAAAAGCATGTCGCCTCCCAGCAGGAAGCGATGTTGACGTGGGTTGCCGAAGCCTCCAAGCAGAGCGACGGGGTGAATGTCATGCCGGCTGGGCAAACTTTTTACGCATCCCTGGACGAGCTTGAAGGCCGATCGGTCGCATGCGCCGGGTCGGACAAGGAGTCGGGAGAATTGAAAGGTCCCGTTTTGTGGAGCGAAGGACGCAATCAAAATGCGTTTCAGTGCAATGCTCAGAATTACATCGACTTTGGCCAAGCGGCTGACTTTGAACGTGATCAAGCCTTTTCGTACGGTTGTTGGATCAAGCCTGAAGGGAATCCGAGCGGAGCGGTGCTTGCGAAGATGAACGACTCCAACGCTCACCGTGGATTCGATTTGTTTGTCACTGGCGGAACCGTGGCCGTTCATATCATTCACAGTTGGCCCGGCAATGCGATCAAGGTCAACAGCACCGATAAAATCGTGCCGGATCAATGGCAACATTTGTTCGTCACTTACGATGGTTCCAGCAAAGCCGCCGGAATCAAAATCTACATCAATGGTAAAGAGACCGCTTGGACGATTGAACAGGACGGTTTGACGGAATCGATTCGCAGCAAATCGCCTTTGCACATCGGTCGTCGCGACCAAGGCGCACCCTATCGCGGCTTGGTCGATGACGTTCGAATTTTCAACCGGGTGTTGGCCGCCAGCGAAATCGCGGTCCTCGGCGGAGAAGACTTGATCAGTCCGCTGCTGGCCAAACCGGAGACCGATCGCACCGACAGCGACCGCAAGCAACTGAGCGATCACTATTTCGCGACGCGTGACGAAGCCTACCGCGCGATGACCGATCAGCTTGCGGATTTGGGGCGTCAGATCGAAGCGGCATCCAAGCCGTATGTGAACGTCATGATCATGTCCGACGCCGGCTCGATGCGACCGACCTTCGTCCTGGAACGTGGAAATTACGATGCCGCCAACAAGGACAAGCCGGTCCAGCCGGGTGTCCCAGCGGTACTTCCAGCGCTGCCCAGCGATGCCCCCGCGAATCGGCTGGGGTTAGCGCAATGGATCGCCTCGGGCGATCATCCGTTGACCGCTCGCGTCGCCGTCAACCGATACTGGGCGTTGCTTTTCGGTGAAGGGATCGTGCGCACGCTTTCCGACTTCGGAGCGCAGGGCGAATGGCCATCCCATCCCGAATTGCTCGACTGGTTGGCCGCCGACTTTGTCGAAAACAACTGGAACATTAAAAGGACGATCAAGCAGATCGTCATGTCGGCAACCTATCGACAGAGTTCTCGCCATGATGCCGACAAGGCTTCGGTCGATCCAAGGAACCGACTGCTGTGGCGCGGCCCGCGATTCCGCTTGCAGGCGGAGTTCATCCGCGATAACGCGCTAGCCGTCAGTGGGCTGTTGGTCCCCACAATCGGTGGCCCCGGCGTCAAGCCATATCAACCGCCAGGCCTGTGGAACGAAGTCAGCCTGTCCGGCGATGTCAAATTTGTGCAGGACAAAGGACGCGACTTGTACCGTCGGTCGATGTATACATATTGGAAACGATCGGCACCCGCACCCGCCATGACGGCCTTTGACTGCCCGACGCGAGAGAAAAGTGTGATGCAGCGTTCAAGAACGAACACTCCGCTGCAGGCATTGGTGACGATGAACGACACGCAGTTCATGGAAGCGGCGCGCGTTCTGGCGACGCGATCTCTGCGAGCGACCGGAGGGGACGTCGACAAGAGCATCCGGCACGCCTATCGACTCAGTACCGCCGTGCATCCGTCGGATAAGGTTCAGCGGATTTTAAAGTCGGCATTCGATGAAGAGCACGAGATCTTTCAAGCGGAAACTCCTCGGGCGGAAGCCCTGTTGAAGGTCGGCGATTCCGAAGTCGCAACGGATCTGAATTCGGTCGACTTGGCTGCGATGACGATTGTCGCCAGTATGATTTTGAACTTGGACGAAACATTAACTCTCCCGTAAACCTTTCAGGCAAGCACCGATGCATCCGATCATTGAAGCCCAGCAACAACTCACACGACGACAATTGCTGCGACGTTCGTCGGCTCCCGTGGGAGCCGCCGCGCTGGCATCCCTGTTGGCCAAAGATGGCTTGGGGGCCAACATCGGTTCCCCATTAAATCCGGTTGCCGACCGACAGGGTCTTGCCGGTTTACCGCACTTCGCGCCCAAAGCGAAACGCGTCATCTATCTGTTCATGTCCGGTGGGCCGAGTCATATCGACACGTTTGACTATCACCCGGAAATCCGCGACTTTCATGGTCAAGAACTCCCTGATTCGGTGAGGAATGGTCAACGCATTACGACGATGACCTCCGGTCAGAAGTCGTTTCCAATCGTCGCTCCCATGTTTAAGTTCGAACGTTATGGCAATCATGGCACCTGGGTCAGCGAATTGCTTCCCCATACGGCGAAGATCGTCGACGACATCACGATCGTCAAGTCGGTCAATACCGAAGCGATCAATCACGACCCGGCGATCACGTTCATCAACACCGGGGCGCAGCAACCGGGAAAGGCTAGCCTCGGATCGTGGATCAGTTACGGTTTGGGAAGTCCGAATGAAAACCTTCCGTCGTATATCGTGATGATTTCGCGAGGTCCCGGTCAGAAGCAGGCGCTGTATTCGCGGTTGTGGGGAAGCGGCTTCTTGCCTTCAAAACATCAGGGGGTTGCGCTCCGCAGCGGTGCCGATCCGGTACTGTATCTGAACGATCCCGACGGCATCGACCGTCCGATGAGGCGTCGGATGCTCGACCGCATCGCAAGCATCAACGAAGCGCACTTTGATGAGTTTGGCGATCCCGAAACGAAGACGCGGATTGCGCAGTACGAGATGGCGTATCGAATGCAAAGTTCGGTTCCGGAGTTGATCGATCTTTCCGACGAATCGGAAGAAACATTGGCTATGTACGGTCCCGACGCTCAGAAGCCCGGGACATTCGCTCGCAATTGCATAATCGCTCGGCGGCTTGCCGAACGAGGCGTGCCGTTCATGCAGTTATTCCAACGTGGCTGGGATCAGCACGGGAGCTTGCCGAAGCTGTTGCGTGGACAGTGCGAGTCGATCGATCAGCCCGCGGCCGCGTTGGTCCGCGATCTGAAACGACGCGGCATGCTCGACGAAACGTTGGTGATCTGGGGCGGCGAATTCGGTCGGACGATCTATTCGCAAGGGAAGCTGAGTGAGGACGATCATGGACGCGATCATCACGGGCGATGCTTCACGATGTGGATGGCCGGGGGAGGAATCAAGCGTGGATTCGAATTCGGCAAAACCGACATTCACAGCTATAACATCCTGGAAAATCCCGTGCCGATTGGCGATTTTAACGCGACGATACTGCATCAGCTTGGGGATCGATCACAATCGCTTGACCTTCAAATTTCAAGGTCTCGATCAGAAGCTTACGGGCGTCGAACCAGCTCGCGTCGTCAAAGAGATCCTGGCCTAAGGGAACGGACGATCCATTTCAGCGGCTGTTCGTGCGACCGGTCGACAACGCTCGTTGGGGATGATATTCATACGTCGCGTGGCCGAAAATGAGCTGATTCGCTTCATGAAATGCAAAAGCATCCTTCCAGACCACGCACGAATACCTCTATATACAGTCTCCTCATTTATCGCAACCGCCTAATCGGGACACGTCCAATGCATCGTACGTCTTATTTGTATTTGGCTCTGCTTTTATTGTGCTACCACTGTCAGCCGGGGTTTTCCCAAACACTTTCGGTGCGTGACTTCATCAGCGACGATTTCGTCGCCGGCGCGGTCGTTCATCCGCAGCAGTTTTGGCAGTCAGAGCTGATACAGGAGGTCGTCTCAGCGATCGACCCAGAATCAAAGTTTGACATCGAGATCAAATCCTTGGTCGAACAGTTGGGTGTCGATCCGCGTCAGGTCACTGAAGTCGCTTCCGTGCTGATTGACGCCGATACGTTACACCAAGTGTACCGCGTTTCGGATGCTGAACTGGGTAAGCAACCAGACGAAGAAGAACTGCTGCTAAATGGGCTGATGCAGATTGGTTTGGGGCATCACAATTATCACGATACTTTTAAATCGTTTCCCGCTGATGGACCCGGGATGGCGATCAAAAGCGATCTTAGCTGGCGGGTCCATCTTCTGCCGTTCATTGGCCAGCAACCATTATTCGACCAGTTCCATTTGGACGAACCTTGGGACAGTGACCACAATCGAGGATTGCTTGAGAAGATGCCGGATGTCTTCAAGACACCCGGTGTTGAAAAATCGGGTGAGACGTCGTTTCATCGGTTTGATGATCAAATGTCGGTGCAATGGGCAAAGGAGGAGTAAAGTTCCGCGACATTATCGACGGAACAACGAACACGTTGATGGTTGTTGTTGCCGGACCCGACAAGGCACAACCTTGGACAAAACCCGGTGGGCTGCAGTGGCGGGAAGGGGCGGCATCTCAGTCTCTTGGACAAATCAGCGATAAGTTTGGCGCTTTGTTTTGCGATGGTTCGAGGGTCTTAATCGATGCCGATATCAATGCGGAAGACTTTCGGCGAATGGTCGATCGGGATGATCAAGAGCGGTTCGAGGACAGCTCCTTTCGGCCCGAGAATAGACGCAAAACCCCACGTGGCTTTTCCTTTGTGTTGCGGAGCGCCAGCGATCTTAATGGCCAGAAATTGCTGGCGTCGATAGGCAGGTCGGAAGTTACTGACTGGAGCAAGGTGGGGCATGTCGACGTCGCGACTCAACGCGAGTATTCAGTCGCGATGATTGATTCAAAGACAATCGTCGGTGGTCCTGAAGACTTGGTCCCGCGAATGCTTGCGACGCAAGTGGCCAAACAGACGATGGTGGCATTGAGATTAAAGGCAAACGCTGGTGATCTCGATCTGTTCGCGCTGGCCGATGCGCGGCAACTGCAAGTGCTGCGGCAGAAGATTGCCCGCGGGAATCCAATAAATGGCTTTATCGCATCCGTTGAAGCGGTCGAAATCAAGATGGACGTCTCGCGTTCAGAACCTGACTTCTTGATTGCCCGTGTCGTCATGTCTAGCGCAGAAGCAGCGGAACAGTTTAATTCTCTCGCGGTTGGTGTAACGCAGATGCAGAAGTCGCAACTGATGCTAGCAGCGCAGAATCCGAACAGCCGGATCAATCCGAAAGTCTTTAAGCCATTGATTGAATTGGTCAGTTCGTTGTCAATCAGTCTCGATGGCAGAATTGTGACACTACGCCTACCCAAGCCGACGGATATGGACACGTTCCTGCAACAGCTTCAACCGGCACTCGCCTTGGGTGGCGAGATGCTGGAGCAATTACGAGCGCGCCAGGCCCAAATGCAATTAATGAATGGCTTGAAACAAATCGCGTTGGCGATGCACAATTGCCACGATGCCTATCACCGATTTCCCCGACACAATGGCGACGCGATGGGAAGGCAGACGGGTCTGAGCTGGCGAGTGCATTTGCTGCCGTATTTGGAGCAGTTGCCCTTGTACAATCAATTCAATCTTGATGAACCGTGGGACAGTGCGCACAACAAGCCGCTGATCGATAAGATGCCTAAGTTGTTCGCCGTCGAAGGCGTCGATAAGCCCGGTTACACTTCGATCCATGTGTTTACAGGCGACAAGACTCCTTTTCCGAATGTCGAGCGTGGGATGAGCTTTCGCGATATCCTCGATGGCACGTCAAACACCATCATGGCCGTGCGGGCTGGTCCGGGCACCGCACAGCCGTGGACTAAACCGGGTGGCCTGGAGTTCGATGGCGAGAATGCGGTGGAGTTGCTCGGCGATGTCGGCGACTCACTGTTATTCTCCTTGATGGACGGATCGGTTCACTATCTCAAGTTGGACCAAATCGCCGATCAGCTACCTCTGATGATCATGCACCAAGACGGCACATCGGTGCGTTTGCCAAACCGCTAGCCGTAATGGCGACGAGAGTACCGATACAAACAAGGCGAGGTTCCAGAATACCAGACGCTTACGCGTTGTTGCTGATTCTGGTGTACTTATCCAGATGCATGGAAGCACTCAGCAACAGGTCGTCGTTTGGCGATTTAGGTGGACTTCGTCAATGGCCGTTATGATGATATGACGGATCGTTCGCCTGCTGATGCGGTGACGAGCGGCGAAATTGTTCATCCCGGTGGTAGTCATCAAAATCGGCATCGGGGAAGTCCTCGGCTCTCAGTTGATTTCGCGCCGATGTCTTCGGCGAAACCAAGATCGCTTTAATCCATTTGATGTTTTCGACGAATTCCGATTTCGATTCCTCCATCGCCGAACCGGCCGACTTGGTTACCGATGCTGTCGCGATCAACAGAGCAAGCACAATCACAAAAGTGACGGCGGCAATCGTAAGCATCGAAGCGCCAATGCTCCATTCGGCAAGCTCGTGCAGCAGAAAACCACCGCCGATCATGGCTGCGGTTAATGCCGAGCCGGCCAGTGGAATTGCAATCGCCAAGTAGACGATACCTTTGACCGCCTTGCGTCTGGCTTCCTGACTGTCGACGGAAAACAGTTGCATCTGCAGTTCAAATAAGTCGATAACGTCGCGGGCGACTCTTCCCAAATCCGATCGGGTGCTCATGTTTTACCAGTGTGCTTCGTAGGATGGTCGTATCACAGTTTTCGTTTCAGCAACCAACCGGCAGTGACGCCGATGGCGGTTGCAATCCCGATCGCTAGTGCTGGTTTCTTACCGACAGCGTAGCTGATGCGGTCAAGCATCGAGGACGGTTGCGAACAGAGCAGACCCTGGCGATCGAGTTCTTCGTAAGCGATGCTCCACGCCTGCCGCTGTGTTGGGCCTTGATGGCTGGGAGCATCTTCGTTTCGTGTGGGGGCAATCATTTTGGTTGTCGTTTGCGGTGTGTTGAGTAGGAGGAACCGTAGTCGCTCGAACCGTCGGCATGTGATGCTGCCGCCGTCGTTCGATTCGGATTTGCTTTGGATATCCAAAAATCGGATAACTGACGCAATGCAAATGATGTCCCCGACCGCAACGCGAGCGTCACGAGCGCTCCAGCCATCCCGCCGAGCATTCCCTTCTTCGCTGGTTCAGGAACGCCTTCGTCGCGCGAATGCGAGTGAATGACGACCGGCTTTTCACGCTTCGCCGGTACGAGCAGGTATCCGACGATTGCCGCCGCCCCCAGCAAGGGCCACGGATTTCTGCGGACGTAGAACTTCCAGTTCGTTAACTGCCCCAACCTCTCCGCGCGATGTCGGCATCGTACGGCATCTCATTGCGGATCACTTGCATTCGCTTGCGGATCGCTTCGGATTGCTTTCGCGTAGCTAACGTTTGAGTCACGAATCTTCTCGTTGTTACGGGTATGGATCAACAGTCGCAGCCTGGATGAGACACTATCGGCGTCCATTGATGAAGAACAAGGCACCCGCTGCAATGCCTAGCCCGAATGCAATCGCGAGAGACTCGGCCGGACGGGTTCGAACGGTATGAATCAATCGTTCGCTGTAATCTTCACCGAGGTTGGCGGCGCGACGATAGTTGTCGCGTAAGTAATCTCCGGCTTCCGCCGCGTATGCGTTCGCAGTATCGGCATATTGGTGCGCTGCTTCATTCAGGCGACTGCGTTTGCCAACGATGCCAGACAGAAAATCTTCGATTTCGCGACGTGTCGCGCCGGTCTTCTGCTGCACAACCCCAACAAGCTGTTCAGCCGAACCTCGAGCGCGGCTAAAGTCGTCCTCCGTAAGTTGACCCCAGTGTTCCTGCAGGCGTCCCTTCACTTCGTTCCAGTGACCCTTTAATTCTTCTCGCGTAACCATTGCTGCTTTCCTTTCACTTAGGTTCAAATTCGGATACTTATACCGTACGTGGTCCGAAATGATGCCTTCGCGTTAAATGAAGCGAATCACCTCATTTCTGACCATGCGACGTATAAATTGTTCGCTTTCGTGCGACACGCTTGGACATTGCAGATCGCATACCAAACACCGCGACGAACACATTTTCGCACCAATCATGAGGCGGCACCCACCAATGCGAAACGGAATTGCAGTTGAGCAACCGGTTTGGTCGTTGTGCAACCAAGAAACAGTCGCCGTATCCTGTACGCGCTGATTTGAACCGTTTGCATGAAGCCGCTGCAAATCGTTTCACACGCGCCGCACGATGGGGAAAGCCGGTACGACACTTATAAATGTCCGCACCAGTAAAGTCCGAAAGGCCCCGAGCCAACAAGACCTATCGAATAAACAGTTGCCGACCGTCGTCCGGCGTATTTCCGCGGCATGTCGTTTGCGATCCAGAAACGCAAAGAATCCATCAAGCGACAAAATACCGATCACCCGAAGGAGTTTTACAGATGTCGACTATTCCGGAACAGACTCACCTGCAATCGAATGCTGAGAAGGAACGCGGTTCATTCTCGGAAGGCTTTGGAGCCAACACCGCGCCACAATATGGTTCGCGGGGGAATCACGGTGAGGGGCCAGTTGCTCGAGCGCTTGAACAACAGACCGCCCGTCTGCCATCCGACACGTGGCTGTGGGCCGCCGGCGGCTCCATTGCTCTTTCGTTGCTGCTGCAGTCTCAAGGAGACAAGCAAAAGGCGTTGTTCGTGGGTAACTGGGCTCCCACTTTCCTGCTGTTGGGAATCTATAACAAGCTAGTGAAACTGCATGGCTCGGAGTAGCTGTCCGCACTCGCAGCGTGATTCGCCGTTCTGACGAAATCGGTTTGGTTTAGCGCTGTTGAAATCCAACGATTCCGAAGCTTCGTTTCCACCTTTCAGGCTTCGGATCGTATGTACGCAACGGGACGGCATCGATCAATGTCCCAGCCCATTTGGCGGTGTCGTCCCTTGCGTGCGTTTCATTCTTTGGCATTGCTTCCCGCGCATGTGCAACGTCGGCAAGCGGAGAGCGATCTTAAGGTTAAACCGACTTCTAGTATCTCCCGTGTGGAGACAGGCAAAAAGTTCGCCGTTCATCGAACTCTCAGGTTGTTTTGACTCGGCGATGATCGCCGCAGTTTGTCTCACCTATCCCACTGGCGTTTATAAAAGCAAGTCCTTCTCTTAAACTTTCCTCGCATCGCTGTCGCTTCCAGCCTTTATGTCAAGGACTTTCAAGTAACCCATTCTGAACAAGCGTCTTCCAAGCGAGTTGGACGTGACGGAGCGAAAATAAGTCACGTTTTCGCGCTGACCATTCGGCGATCTTGCACATTGACTCTTCTGGATCGCATGCGCACTCAATCGTTGCGACCCAATGAACCGTCGCCAACAGTTCCATTCCAAACGGCGTTTCGAATCCTTCGATCAATTTCGCAACGCGTTCGAAATTCGCTCTGGTTTTGGGTTCGGATTCGAGGACGGCCTCAGCCTTCCTGATTGCTCCTTCGAGGAGATCGACTGGCTTACGGGGGTTTTCGCCACCATCGGCAAAGCCAAGAGTGAAGTGCCCCTCCGTTGCATTCAAGACATGTCGTAACTTTGTCGCATACGGACCATAAGGCCCCTTGGAGAACTGTAATTGCCCCATCGGCTCCCCGAATGCAACCATGAAATACATCAGTTTGTGAATTTCAAGAAGAGTGACTTCCGGATCCCTCAGCTCATTCTTTATATGGCTTGTTGAATCAGGTACTGGTGCGTCAACTGCGAGTCATCACGCTGCATGTGCATGGCATCGCCAACAGTTCGATGCGCGCAAATTGGCCCGTGGCATGTTTCACCGTGAGGCGGACATTCTTCGCAGTTTTCGCATCTACTGTCCATTAGTGGTGGCAAACCAGGAAAAGCTGGGTGCCACAATGCGTCGTGGATGAGGATGCGAATCCTCCCGCCTCGGGACTCATCGCTTCGTCCACTACCCCGATTACGTCTACTTCTTCCCGATCGCAAACAGCGATTTCTCGCTACGGATATAGATCTTTCCATCGGCGAAAGCAGGAGACGCGAACGCGCGTTCGCCGAGGGAGAGTTCCGCCACCTGATGAAACTCCTTGCCAGGACGGAGGACGTGCATCGTGCCATCTTCAGCCAGCAAATAGGCCTTGCCATCGGCGACCACTGGTGACGCGCTGAACTTTCTCCCCAAGCGAACATTCCAGTATCGCTCGCCAGTCCGTGTGTCGTAGCAGTTCGCCGTCCCTCGATCGTCCGGAACAATCAAGAATTCATCGGCCAATACGGGAGAAGGAACATAATTTCGCACCTCGGTGCTGTGCCACGTTACATGCGAATCACTGACATCGTCGCTGCCATCGGGTTTGATGGCGACCACATGATGGGTCGGAAAGCCGGCAGTGACAAAGAAGTGTTCGCCATCGAAGACGGGCGTGGCAACAAACTGTTCCGTCGGACCCTCTATACTCCACCACCGGGCACCATCGCGCGGATTAAAGCTTGTGACCGCCTTGCTTCCCGGCAGAATGAGTTGATCTTTGCCCGCCGCCTTACGAATCAGCGGCGTGGCGTAACTTCGTGTTTGATGGCGACGAGGAACCCTCCAAACAGTCTGGCCTGTTTCGCGGTCGAGCGCCAGCAGGTAGGAATCGCCATCGTGATCGCCATTGACGATCACAAGGTCTTCAAACAAAACCGGATTGCTGCAGAACCCATGCACGCTCGAGAAGACGCCCGGTCGCGACACCCAACGCTGCTCGCCTTGCATATCGTATGCGGCGACAACGATCTTGCCGGGAGTCATGTTGCGTGGCGTTCCAACATTCTTTGCGGGGGCCTCGGTGCCATCGATCTCCAGGAACATCACATAGACCAACGTCCCGTCGGTTGCCGGCGTGCTGCTGGCGAAGCTGTTCAGTGTGTGCTTCGTTTCCAAGGGCGCTTTGAAAACGGTCGATGACCAAAGCGACTCGCCACTGGATGCGTTCAGACAGAGCAGCGATCGCGACTGGTCCTCTTCGACACAGGTCACCAAGAAAATTCGATCGCGCCAAACGATCGGCGAACCATGTCCCCAGCCGGGCAGATCACGTCGCCAGAGGATGTTCTCTCCGTCGCTCCGTTCCACGATTCGGGCAAATCCGTTTCCATGCTGCTGCCGTCGCCACGCGGCCCGCACCCGGGCCATTGCTCGGCCCCGGCCTTGAGGGCGAGCGTGATGAAACAGAGCAGAAGGGGTGTTTTCAACAGAACGTTCATGGGCGGGACCCTTATTTGGAAAGTGCGGCATACGAGGTGCTGCCGCCGATGACAATGTTGTCGCAGTGAACAACGGCGTCGTGAGGGACATGTTCCCAACGTTTCGGCGATCTTGCTGCTGGGAAGACCAACGATTCGTTTGGCTTCATCGGACGAATAATTGATTAAGCCACGAGCGATCTCAACACCATCGGGACCGATCATCGCAACCACCTCCCCACGCTGAAAGCTTCCTTCAACGTGAAGAATACCGATCGCCAACAGGCTTTTTCCGTCCCGCCCGACAGCTCCGGCGGCCCCGGCATCGACATGCAGCTTGCCAGCGACGGCGGCGGCCGAATCGATCCATCTCAGACGACCGCGAATCGCCTTGCGTTCGGGTTGAAACAGCGTGCCGATGGATTCTCCGGCAAGGACCTTCTCCAGCACACGGTCATCGCGACCGGGGGCGATGATCACCAGTGGCCATGCGATGTCGCGATCTGCGCGCCAGTAACTTGCTGCTCATGCCCCTTGCTGACACTGTTTTTCGTGTCGCATGCCATCGCGATCACCGCCGCGTCGATCGTCGCGACGGTTGGCAGCACCTTGCTTTCGGGAAGTCGCGGATGTCCGTCATACAAGCCATCAACGTCGGACAAGATGATCAACATCGCATCGTTCATCAATCCGGCAACCGATGCCGCCAAGCGATCATTGTCGCCGAATGTGGTCATCAATTCGTCGACCGCGACGCAATCATTCTCGTTGATGATCGGAATGGAACCAAACGCGGAAATCTGTCGCAACGCATTGCGAACGTTCAGGTAACTGGACCGATGACGCAGGTCTTCAGCGGTCAACAATACTTGCGCTGCGTGACGTCCGAACTTCGCAAACGCCTGCTCGTAAACTTGAATCAATTCCGCCTGACCGATCGCGGCGACCGCTTGCAAGTCGGCCAGCACCTTGGGACGCTGAGGAAGTCCCAGTTTGCCGACCCCGCCCCGACGGCCCCGCTGCTGACCAAGACGACCGAACGCCCCGATTCCACAACACGACAAAGCTGTCCGGCAAGAATGGCGATGCGATCGCGATCAACCTGCCGTCAGGGCGTGTCAGCACACGGGTCCCCACTTTCACCACCAACGTCTTGGCGGCTTGCAAGGCTTCGATTCGCGGATTGATTTCAGCCACTCAGGGAATCCCTTTACATAAGTTTCTCTACGCAATGCGATCCAACCAATCGCAAAACGTTCGCATCGAGTCTGGTCGAAATGGAACGGGAAAGCAATTCCTTTCACGTGAACCCGCATCGATTGACTGTCGACGCGTTCCTACAAATGTATCGGTCGCCATGCGTAGTCAACAAGGGAGGAAGGAGTACCAACCGGACGCCGTTGGCGTTTCAAAATCTTAAACGACGCGTGGCTCAGAGCCACACATCGGCGATATACGAAGCAAGTCACTTCAAATTCGCCCACGCGACGTATTAATCGCGGGGGCGGGTTCCGTCACGCAGTTCGTTAAGGATATCCATTTGCACCTTCTGGATTTCAACGAGCCGTTCCCATTGATGATTGAGCAGATGATCGAGTTTTTCATGTAAGTGGCGTATTTCGAGCTCCGCTTTCAAGTTGATGCGGTAGTCATGTTCGGAACGAAGCCGATCCTTGGCTTCCTGACGGTTTTGACTCATCATGATGATCGGAGCTTGGATTGCGGCCAGACACGAAAGGATGAGGTTTAACAGAATAAAAGGATACGGATCAAATGGGCGGAGCAGCAGAGCGACCGAATTGATCACGATCCAGGTTATCAGAACGCCAACGAAGATGATGATGAACAACCAACTTCCGCCGAAGGAGGCGAGTTGATCGGAGAGACGGTCACCGAATTCAAGCTGTTCCTGGAACTCCGAATCGAGATGTTCCGTGATCGTTTCATGCTTGCGAAGCGCATCGAGAACGTCCTGTTCGAGTTCCGTCAGTTCCCCCTTTTCCGCTTGCAGGAGCGATTCGACGTAACGCGCGCGATATTGATTCAGTTCGTCGAGACAAACAAATCCGGAATCGGTCCAACCGGGATGCACCTTGCGGATCTCGGCGACGAGAGCGTGGCTGATAATTGCGGCGGGGACAAGACGGCTATGTTTCTCGGATTTGCCACATAACTGACAGGCGTGGCGGTTTTTATCAATGCTTGACATGCAATTCCAGAGACCAATCTCAGCACCCCGACTGACTAGAATTCTACCGATGTGGGACGGCTCAGGTAAATACGGCGACGACATCGCTTGACAACAAGAGTTCCATCATCCAAGCGGTCGACTGGCACGAAGTGTGCGGCACACGGACGCTATATCCGCCACGACCTTCGACCGAAAGGATGATCCAAATATGAGCGTCATGATATTCCGGCTCGCAATCGCTTTGAACGTAACCTTGTTCCCCCTGATTGCCGCAGTCGCCCAGCGGAGGGAAGTTCCGTTTACAGCGCTGCGTCTTGAGCCGATCGCGGAAGGGTTGACCGCACCGCATTACTTGGTGACGCCGCCGAACGATGCACGCCGATTTGTTGTTGATTTGGTCGGTCAAATTCGGCTTTTACAGGAGGACGGCAAGCTGAGGAACGAACCGTTCCTGGATGTTAGCGAACGAATGGTCAAGCTCCAGGAGGGCTACGATGAGCGAGGCTTGCTGGGACTTGCCTTTCATCCCGATTTCAAGCAGAACGGGCGATTCTTTGTTTATTACAGCGCGCCGCTGCGCGACGAGGGACCTGACGGCTGGAACAACACCAGTCATCTGTCGGAGTTCCGCGTATCGGAGCAAGCCGACCGAGCCGATCCCGCGAGCGAACGCATTCTGATGCGGATCGATCAACCGCAACTCAATCACAATGGCGGGCGACTGTTGTTCGGTCCCGACGGCTATCTTTACGTCGGGCTGGGTGATGGCGGTGCCGCAGCCGATCGGGGTGAAGGGCATCCACCATTGGGGAACGGGCAAGACGTTTCAACGCTGCTGGGAAGCATACTGCGGATCGATGTCGAAGAGGAACCGTTTGGTATTCCGGAAGACAATCCGTTGGTCGGATTTGACTTGCCTGATAACGCTGACTATCTCAACACGCAGCCACGAGGCGAAATCTGGGCCTGGGGTATCCGCAATACTTGGGGCATGTCGTTCGACCGGAAAACGGGCGAGCTTTACGCCGCGGACGTTGGCCAGATCTTGTGGGAGGAAGTCAACCTGATGAAACGTCCAGGGAATTACGGCTGGCATCGGAAGGAAGGGACGCATGGGTTCGATCCTCAGAACATGGACAAGATCATCGATGACGCGCCAAAGAAAGGTTTGATGGGAGAGCCGTTGATCGATCCCATCATCGAGTATACGAACGCACAAGGACACGATGACGGGCTTGGCGTCTGCGTCGTCGGAGGGCATGTCTATCGAGGGTCCTCCATTCCGGAACTGGCCGGTCAGTATGTCTTCGGCGATTGGAGTGGTTCTGAAACAGCGACCGGTTTGATCCTGGTTGCCGCACCGTCTGGTCAAGATCATGCTTCGCGGGACGGATTGTGGCCCATCAAGACTGCGATCAAGCATCATCAGTACATCCTTGGTTTTGGCGAAGATAACGATGGCGAATTGTATGTTCTAACAAGCAGCCAACGTGGTCCTTCGGGGACCACGGGTCGCGTCTTTCGCATCGTTCGTGAACCGTAAGCCAAATCGACGCGTTGCGGTCGTTTCCATTTGTCGTTGAAGCGTTTAGCGTGCAAGACCTTTTACCGTTTTGAACCGAACGCCGCGATCGCTCCTTTGGCAACGACCGGTTCGAGATTGCGGCCCGTGATCGCCGATGCGGTCAGCAAGCCGCCGAACAGTGCGCCGGCAACTCCTGGCGAGCAGATATCCGAACCGGTGAGGAAGAGATTGCGAAGCGGAGTTTGTGGACGCAACCAGCGCTTTTCAAATCTCGCGGGAGTCGCGGCCAAACCGTAGATCATTCCTCGCGGATGATTTGTGAAATGCCGCGTTGTCAAAGGTGTCGATAGTTCGGCGTAATCCACCTTTCCTTTGACTTGAGGACAGTGAGCGTAAAGCCGTTCCAAAAGTTGTTCCTGGAGACGTTCCTTGAACGCTTCGTAATCTTCGCCTCGCTTCTTCCACTGCGTCCGTTCCCATTTGTCAAACCATGCGTAGGGAGCGACACTGATCACCTCGATCGTGGCGCGACCGGGATGACGTCGTTCAAAATCAGGGTCTTTCGCTGACGGGAACGAAATGTAAACGAATGGAAGTGGCGACTTCGGATCGTCCATCATTCGCTCGAATCCGCGGTCATGGTCGTAGTCGTCGTATATCCACAGATTCGTTTTCGACAATCCAAGTTCCGCAGCCGTGTGACGCAAGCCAATGTACAAGGAGAGGTGTGCGGTCGAGTCTTCTTGCTGATTCATGATCTTGTCGAGTTGACGCCTGCATCGAATATCTTTCGGCAATAGATGTCGAAACGTGTTCGTCGCGCCGGCGTCGCTGATGACGATTGGCGCGCGCAGTTCCTTCCCGTCGTCCAGGCGAACTCCGACAGCGTGATCGTTATCGATAAGAATTGCGTTGACTTGCGCGTTTGTAAAAACGGCTCCTCCCCCTTCTTCAATGACGGGCAAAATCGTTCTTGCAAAACTCGCGGCCCCTCCCACGGGATAGGCAGCCCCGTTGAGATAATGACGAGCGACCATCGCATGGATAAAGAAGCTGCTGCGGGACGGAGGCAATCCGTAATCGCCGTACTGGGCGGTGAGGATCCCGATCAGTTTTTCATCACATGTGAATGACGATAGCGTTTGAAGCGTGGTCCGTTTCGATTTACGCAGCAACGGCCAACGCAGGAATGAACCGATCAGACGCGACAACGGAACTGGAAGCGCCTTTTCCACAAAGTACGCTTGCGCCCGCCGAACTGTCGAATCAATTTCGCGAAGGTATCGATCGATCGCTTGTCGCTCGTCGGGGAAGTGCTCGTGGAGTTGCCGCCGGAAGGGCTCTTTTCCTTTGACGAAGTCGAACGTATGTGTACCGATGATGACCCGGTCGTAGACGTCTCCCATATCGGCCCATTCGATCTGCGCATTGGAGATATCGTCGATCAACAGACGCAGCGATGATTCCTCGTTCAGGACATCACCGATGTAGTGAACACCGACGTCCCAGTCGTAGCCTGGGCGATGAAAGACGTGCGTGAAGCCCCCCGCGGTGTAGTGCCGTTCGAGAACCAAGACCCGTTTGCCGGCATGCTTGGTCAGCAAGGCGGCCGCGGCTAATCCGCCGATCCCCGAGCCAATCACGATGACGTCAAAGTCACCGACGATAGCATGCTGCTTATAGGACGTTCCGAAGTTCATCGCGTCTTACCCTGCATTTGGCCTTACGGGACGATCGCGAATCCGTGGCGCGGCGACTCGCTACCGACATTGTCTCCGCGATTCATTTCGCGTTCGGCTTGTCGCCCGTCGGAGTTGCGTTGCAGGACGGGCTTTACCAAGCATCATCAAGGCTACTAGTGAACGCGTTGTCCCGGCTGGGCTCCTTCGTCAACGCCCAGCAGAAAAACTTCCGATCCTCCGGGACCGGCGGCGGTAACCATTCCTTCGCTCAGTCCAAAACGCATTTTGCGCGGCTGCAAGTTGGCGACCATGACCACCAAGCGGCCCACCAACTGCTCTGGATCGTATGCCGCTTTAATGCCGGCAAAGACGCTGCGGGTTTCGTCTCCGCCCAAGCTGAGTGTTAAATGAAGAAGTTTGTTCGCTTCGGGAACATGTTCCGCTTTGATGATTCGCGCCACGCGGAGATCGACTTTGGCGAAGTCGTCGATCGTGATTTGCTCGGCGAGCGGCTCGTCTTTCAGCGGTTGGTCGCTGTCGTTGAATGTCGTTTGTGTCGACGTGTCGGCGGTTGCCTCGGCGGATTCATCTTTGCTTTCTTCGATCATCTTTTTTAGATCCTCTAACTCGATACGTTTTAACATATGCTGAAACTTCGCGACCGAAGTTCCCAGCAAAGGTGATTGGCTTTGATCCCAATGAACGATCGGATCGCCCAGCAGGTCGCCACACTGCTTCGCCAGCTTGGGCAACACAGGTGCCAGATAGACACAGAGCTGACGAAACAGATTGAGTCCGACGGTGCATACGTCGCGAAGTTCGTTCTCGCGATCCGCCTGCTTCTTCAGTTCCCACGGCTTGGCGTGTTCGATGTATGGATTGGCGCGGTCGGCCAGTTCCAAAATCAATCGCATCGCTTTGCTGTATTCGCACGCTTCGTAGGCAGCGGCGATCTCATCGCCCGCCGCAGCCGCTTTGTCGAACAAGCCCCCATCGTCGGGATAGGTTTTCGAAAAGCCTAGCTGATGGGCGAACTTGGCGACTCGCGACGCAAGATTGACGACTTTGCCAACCAGATCGGTGTTCACTTTCTCCGCGAATTCTTCGAGTCCCAAGTCGAGGTCTTCGACCCGGGCCGTCAACTTCGACGCGTAAAAGTACCGCAGGTAGGAGGGCTCGAAGCGTTCGAGATACTTTTCGGCTGAGACAAGCGTCCCCACGCTCTTGCTCATTTTCTCGCCATCGACCGTCAAAAAGCCGTGAATATGAACTTTGGTCGGCAACGTATATCCGGCTGCTCGCAGCATGCCAGGCCAGAAGAGCGTATGAAAATAGGTGATGTCCTTGCCGATGAAATGATGAATCTCGGTCGTATCGCTTCGCCACCAGTCGGATAGCTCTTCGCCGCTGGCCTCGCACCACTGAAGTGTGCTGGCAACATAGCCAATCGGAGCGTCAAACCAGACATACCAGTAATTTCCGGGACTGTCCGGGATTTCAAAACCGAAGTAGGGGGCTGGACGCGAGATATCCCAGTCGCGAAGGGCATCGCTGAGGAAATGCCCGGCGAGATAGTTCGCGGTTTCGGATTGCAACGCTCCGGAGTTCTTTACCCAGTCGCTCAAGAAGTCGTGCAGTTGTTCCAGTTCGACAAACAGATGCGTGGCTTCCCGAAGTTCTGGGGGCGTGCCGCTGAGCGTGCTGCGCGGATCGATTAGATCAGCGGGACTATAGGTGCTTCCACAAACCGAACAATTGTCACCCGGCTGATTGGGAGCCTTGCACTTTGGACAGGTTCCGCGAACAAATCGGTCCGCCAAGAAGGTTTGCTCTTGCGGGTCAAACAACTGCTGAACAGGACGCTCCACGATCAGCCCGGATTCCCGCAGCGCTTGCCAGAACTGACCGCACAGTTCACGATTTGCTGGGCTGTTCGTGCTGCCGTAGTTATCAAATTCGATGTCGAACCCGGCAAAGTCGCGTTCGTGCGAAGCCTGCATCGCCGCGATCAAATCCTCTTCGCTGCGTCCTTCGCGGCGAGCACGCATCATGATTGCCGTGCCGTGGGTATCATCGGCACAAACAAAAATACAGCGATTTCCTCGCAGCTTTTGAAAGCGTACCCAGATATCGGTTTGAATGTATTCGACCAAATGACCGATGTGGATCGGCCCGTTGGCGTAGGGCAAGGCTGCGGTTACGAGAATCTGACGTGTCATCGTTGTCCGGTTTCGGTCCTTCAAGCAAACATTTGAAAGGAATTACATTTTTTGGCCGCATTGTAAAGGAAAGCGTCTTGAAGCGGAGGGGCACTTCCCGCGACTTTGGTTCACTGCAAGCGGCGAACCGCCAATGATTTCTGTGTTTTCCGTGTGATTCATCGATCAAGTTGTGCGTCGCATCCAACATTTGGAGGCTTGGGTAATTTGTTGCGATTGGGAAAATTGCGGTGCTGGCGTTCGATAGTCGGCGTCATCTAAAAAATTGGAAGACTTTGTCACGATCCGACGATAGACGTGAACAGTAGGTCCGAAGATTCGGTTTATTCTGCTTTTGCCAAGCGTTCGGTTTGTTCCCATGATGCAGCGAAAACCAATAAGCATGTCCAAGCTGATGTTGCTTGCGCTCAGCATCGCATGCGTTGGTGCAGCGACCGGATGCGCCACGATCGAACCGGTTCGGCTCAGTTCCATCTGCAATCCCGCATTACTCGCCCCAAGAAACCCTGGCCATACGATCGACTTGACCCTGCTTCAGAAGCCGCCGAGCGATCGATACTTTGTAAATGCCGGCGATACGCTGGGCGTTTACGTTCGCGATGCGTTTGGGACGGGGGAAATACCCGGACCGATCAATAATCCCATCATCACGGAACCGAGATACCCAGGCCAAGTGCCTGTTCCGCAGCTTGGACTTCCGTTGCAGGTGAATGAAGATGGTGCGATTGTTCTGCCGGATGTCGGACCGATCCTCGTTGCTGGATTAACGCTTTCGCAAGTTGGCGACCAAATTCGCGAGGCGTACATACAAGCTCAGATCTTGAAGGAAGGGAAGGACTTTCTGACCGTGACGCTGATTAAGCCGCGGACGGTCCGAGTCTCCGTGTTCCGCGAAGATTCCGACACCCTTGCACCGACTCAGGTTCGTCGTGATGCGTATATTATGCAGAAGCGAGGTACGGCCGAGGTTCTGGAAATGCCGGCTACCGAAAACGATGTGTTGCATGCATTGGCGGCAACCGGCGGCTTGCCTGGATGTGATGCTTACAATCATGTCTGGGTTTTGCGAGCGCACCCAAATGCTAGCCACTGCGTTCAAAATGGATTTGGGCAACCGTCGATCGATGAATCGGTGCTGTGTGACGCCGGAATCCGATTTACCCGAATACCGTTGACACACTACCCGGGCATGCCGCTTACGTTTTGCCCGGAGGATGTTGTTTTGCACGACGGCGATGTCGTCTATGTCGAGGCACGCAAAGCAGAGTTCTTTTACGTCGGCGGATTGCTCGACGGCGGCCAGATCCCGCTTCCGCGGGACTATTCGGTTGACATCTTAGGTGCGATCGCCTTGGCGAACGGAGCTGTCAACGGGCCGACGGGGGGGGCATCCAACAACTTCACCACCGGCCCGGGTAACATCGTTCCTCCGACGAAAGCGATCGTTTCTCGAAAGAATGCGGACGGTTCCATCATCTTGATCGAAGTTGATCTTCGTCGGGCATTGGGAGACCCGAACGAGCGATTGATCATCCATCCTGGCGACATTGTCATGCTGAAGTACCGCCCCCACGAGATCATGGCCAACATCGGCATGAATATCATCAATTTCAACTTCCTGATTCCGAGCGGCAACTGAGTGGCCTGTCGTCAATTCGAGTTCGACGCGCCACCAAATTGAAGACACGCGAACGCCGTAATGCCGCTTTAATGTGGCTATTCGCTGGAAAAAGCTCGTTGGTACGGCCTTTGCCTTTTCAGAAAGGTCGCCGCATATCTTCGTCGTGTTCGACGACGCCCCAGCGATTTGGCCTTCAATCCCGATGATGCCTGCTGGGGGCGGCGACAAACAACCCTCCCAATTCGGTTAAAGGAAAGAGAGATGAATATTACTCGAATGATACGATGGATTGGAATTCCATCGCTGTGCTTGGCGGCGTTTTTGATGGTCGATACTCCGCAAGCGAATGCTCAGGGATTTAGCATCCAATTTGGTTCAGGTTACGGTTACGGATCGTCGTACGGATTTGGAACGAACCATCACAGCTTCCGTCCGAGTTATGGATATTCGAGCCGCGTTTATCCGCAATACCGATCGTATTACCCCAGTTATCGATCGTATCACCCTCGCACCCCGCACTACGATTATCATGCACCCAGTTTGGTGCCCCATGGAAATCATTTTCACTATTCGCCCGGGCACTATGACTATCATCACGGACGTCATGGACATCGCGGTCATCGGTAACATGAACGACGCCCCGGTTCGCTTATAAACTTCGCGTGGCCGAAAATGAGGTGATTCGCTTCATTAAATGCAAAAGCATCATTCCAGACCACGCACGGTATAAACGTTGCCCGGATGAGAGGTCTGGCCAGCATCGTGACCCGGAACGTAAGCGAGGAACTGCGGAAAATGCGTTTCACCGCTTGCGTTTCGGGTTACAAGTGTTTGGGGCCTCTAAAATGTGTGGGCCAATCATGTGACCAGGAGACTTTTCCGCAAGACCTTCAATCAATTTGCGAATCGGTTATATTGAACCGTTGACTGCAATTGAAGAAAACTTGGCTATTTTGAAGGTCGTAACGATTGGAAAGAGACTTGGGGAACAACCGCAAACTAAATATCGACAAGCTGCTGCGAGATTGGTCGTTTGACCCGCAAAGCCTCAGTGTACGGCTCGTGAAGGGGGATGATGGTCGAGACGTGCTTCAAATGCGTGTCGATATGGGCCTCTTGCAGATGGAAACGACGGAGCGTCCCGACGGCGAGCGACCGGAGGGGTTCAGCAATGTTTTGGAAATGATCCAGAAGCATGAACTGGATGACATCGGGTTTGTTCTGGACGACGATCAATGCAATCAAGTCGATCGTGAGTTCATGCAGTTCTATCATCGACGCATCTGCTGGCTGCGTTTGCAGGAGTATCGACGAGCGATCGAGGACGCGGATCACACACTCGCCTTGATGGATGCCGCGCGTTTGCATTCGCCCGATGAAGAGTGGACGACGGCCCACGAACAGTATCGGCCTTTTGTTTGGTTTCACCGAACTCAAGCCCACGCTCTGGCGGAGTTGGAGGATGAAGGAGCTGAGCAAGCGGTTTCGGCGATCAATCATGGGCTGGAGTCGATTCAGCAGATATTTAATGAGCATGATGCCGCCGAACATTTTGAACATGACGAGCTTGTCATTCGACTGCGTGAACTGCGCGAGTCGCTGAGGAAAGAGTATTCGGTGGGCCCGACTTTGCAGGAGCGATTGCAGGAGGCGGTCGAGTCGGAGCAATATGAACTAGCTGCTCGGTTGCGGGATGAACTCGCCAAACGGTCCATGAATTAGAACGCCTTCAGGGTCCGATTTCATTGTGAATGATCATTTCATCAATCGATGTCATTGCGGTCTGCTCGGAGGCGTTTGAGTCATGCCATGGCGTGCGGTTACGCGTTTGTTTCGCCCACGAGTCATCCTGCGTTCCCCGCTGGGAACAAGCACTTGGCTGCTGCACCTCCGCTGGTTTGCCGTTGTCGGACAACTGGCGACCATCGCCATCGTTGGTTGGCTGCTGCCGATCGAATTGCCATGGCAACCGTTGTTCGCATTGATCGGCTTTACGGCAACAACAAATTTTGCATACACGATTTGGCTTGGCACGCATGAACCAAGCGATCGCATCAACGGCGACTCGGACGATGCCTTGTATCGCACGGAACTTGCGTCGTTGCTGATGACGTTTGATCTGCTGACGCTTTCCGCAATGCTTTATTACTCGGGGGGCGTCGACAATCCGTTTGTTTTCTTCTTCTTTGTGAATCTGGCCGTTGCCGGAGTCGTCTTGCGACCGGTTTGGGCTTGGAGTTTGACGCTTCTTTCGATCGCCTGTTTTGCTTTGCTGATTCACTATCGCACACCGGTCGCCTTGCTGAGCATTCCCCTTGAACCCGAAGCGTTTCGCATTCGTCAACAAGGAATGCTGATCGCGTTTTCGACGTGTGCGATCGTCGTCACACATTTCGTTTCTCGCATTGCGGAAGAGTTGACGGTTCGCCAAACGCAGCTTCGCGTTGCTTTGCAAGAGCGTTCCCGCAGCCAGCGATTGGAAGCACTAACAACACTCGCCGCCGGTGCCGCCCACGAGTTGGCGTCCCCCCTGTCGACGATCGCGGTCGTGGTGCGCGAATTGGCGCGGCACGCCTCCGAATCGGAGGTCCCCGATGTTGTACAGCGTGATTTGCAGTTGATCGATTCGGAAGTCAGTCATTGCAAGGCCATTCTCTCGCGGATGCGGAACGCCGCCGGCGATCAAGCCGCCGAGCACTGGGATCAGATCACACTGGTCGATTTAATTGATACGGTCGTCGAAGGTATTCGCGATCCGCATCGCGTGGAAATCAGTGACGACGTTGATCGGTTTGCCGACTATCATCTTTGGATTCCCATGGAAGCGGTTGCGCAAGCCATTCGCAATCTGATTGGCAATGCTCTTGACGCCAGCGGCCCCAATGAGTCGATCGTTGTTGATGTGCAGGCCACCGACGACGACTTTACCGTAACGGTGACGGATCGAGGCGTGGGGATGCCCGAAGAAGTCGTGCAGCGCGCGGTGGAACCCTTTTTCACGACAAAACAGCCCGGCAGCGGCATGGGATTGGGATTGTTTCTGTCGCGAAATGTGATTACGCGGTTGGGCGGAACGCTCGACTTTGAATCGCAATTAGGCGTCGGAACAAAGGCCACGATACGTTTGCCTCGCAAGCGGCAACCGCTGTAAAACCCTTCGTGAGCGGAAACGCGTGGAATCGCAATCGATCGAAACCGAAGCGCCCGGAACACGATCAAAGCCAAGCCCGGCAATCTTCCGTTAGCCAGGCTGCTCGTTCTTTGTGGCTAGTTCACGTTGCAAGATGACGACATCGAGCAAGCGATTGAACTTTTCCCCGACATGTTTCATGACGCCTACCTCCGTGAACTCGAAACGCTCGTGCAATCGTAAGCTTGCTCGATTGCTCGCTTCAATTTTCGAGAGCAGGACGCGAAAGCCGATCGCATGGGCGCGTGCGATCAAGGCATCCAGCAAACTTGTACCGACGCGACGCCCACGGAAACGGCTGTCGATCCAGATCGAAATCTCCGCCGTGCGATGGTAACCGCCGTGCGTGGTCGACCAAGCAGACAGTGACGCCCAACCCAGAAGGGCTTCGTCGTCAACCGCGACCAAAACAGGATATCTTTCGTCGCGATGTGATCGCCACCAAGCCGCCTGCTGCTCAGGGGTAAGAGGTTCCAATTTGAACGTGTTGATCGTATTGAGAACCTCTTCGTGCAAAATTTGAAAGATCGCGGGGAGATCCGATTCAATGGCATCGCGAAGAATCATGTTACTTCACGACACCAGGATAAACGTGTCCCGCAGCCTCCATCGCGCATCGGTATAGTCCGGTCCTCGCCGTCACGTAGAGTGTCTTACGATCTGGTCCACCGAACGTAACATTGGCGGGCTGCTGGGGGAACGCGATATTGCCAAGCATTTTTCCAGACGGATCGAAGACCTGAACGCCCGTCGCCGCAGTGATGTATAGATTTCCCTTGGTGTCGATGGTCATTCCGTCACCGCCGCTGTTACCATCGGCTTGCTTTTGCTTCAAGCGACAGAACACGCGGCGATTTTCGATCTTGCCCGGTTCCTTTACGTCGTACGCGAGCATCTCCGCCGACATGCTGGGGATCACGTACAACGTTTTCTCGTCGGGTGAAAGCGCGATTCCGTTGGGAGCAGGAAGGTCTTTGTCCAATTGAGTAACACTCTTGTCGGGTGCAATGTAGTAGAACCCCTGCGTTCCTTGAGGCAGTGGCTCGGGAGCTCGAAACAGCGGATCGGTGAAGTAGACTCCACCTTGGCGATCAATCACCAGATCGTTGGGAGCATTGAAGCGTTTGCCTTCGTACTGGCCCGCCAGCACTTCAACGTCCTTCGTTTTTCGATCGATGCGAACGACTTGGCCGTCCATCTGGCAGGCGATCAAATGCTTTTCACCGTCGAACATCAATCCGTTGGCATGCCCGGATGTGGTCGTCAATGGGGAAATCTTTCCATCGGCGGAAAGCTGAAAAATCGTTTCCGCCGGAATGTCGGTGAAGTACAGCGTCCCTTCGCCATCGGACGCGGGGCCTTCGGTAAACTGAAACCCATCCTGCACCTTTTCGATTTCGCCAACGGGACCGATCCCATCGATCGATCCTTGTCCATGAGCAACACCAACAAACGCCAGCGACATTAAAATTGCAAACGACAACGTAGGAATCATTATTCGGGTCATCAGGCTTATCCTTTTCATACGCGACAAAGCCATGCCAACAACGCACGGCGGGTGAGGATGATCTTAATGCCCGCGATTCCGCGCGGCAAGCTTGCTGTTTGACCAGGGCCGTGGTGTTCCATACCTCGCGTGGTCAGAAATGAGGTGATTTGCTTCATTTGACGCGAAGGCATCATTTCGGACCACGCATGGTATAACGATTCGTGAGTAGCCGATGTAGCCATTCCGCATGTTTGCCCCCAATCGCATGACAAGCGACGACCCAACCATTTCGACATGCCGGGCGTTCCCTTATCATTTCAATTGCGTATTTCAAAGCTGTACGACGTCGCGATGTATTGATCGCGCTCCACGCCCATGCAAGCCTCCGTTCCCAAGCAGACGTCGGCGGGGGAATTCTTCCCAACCTCACGGGGCCTGCGATTCCTCGTCGACGGTATGCGTCCTCGATTGCGGCGCGTAATTGGTCGAGACACCGTTCATGATTTTGGAACGAAAAATTTGCCTGATGCACTCGATAATACAACAACGGGTCGGGGATGTTCGTGACCTCACCTATTTCGTTTAGTCTAAGCCAAAGATCTTGGTCCTCCGCTCCTTGGAATTTCTCTCGATACCCACCAACTTGCTTCAGTGCTTCGGTTCGCATCATAACCGTCGGATGCATCAAACCGCCCATGCCCAGCAATATCGAGTCCGCAATCTCTTGGGGGTTTCCGTTGACTAATTGTTCGCCGATTTCATCACCATCGCCATCGATCAAGATTACCGAGGATCCGACAGCGACAACCGATTCGTGATTCTGCAGATATCGGAGTTGTTCCTCAAATCGTTGGGGAAATGCGATGTCATCCGCGTCCATTCGCGCGATCCAGTCGCCACGTGCCAAGTCGATTCCGAGATTGAGAGCTTGAGTACACGCCTTACTTGGACGCGTGAACAATCGCAGCCGATCGTCGGCGGCCGCCAGTTCCTCAAGAATTTCGAAGGATGAGTCGGTTGAATCATCGTCGACAGCGATCAAAGCGATCAGTTCGAGGGTCTGATACGTTTGGCGCAAGATGCTTTCGACCGCTTCACGCACGTAACGCTCGGCGTTGTAAACCGGCAATATGACGGAAATAAGAGGATATTCAGGCGGCATTTGTTGCGTTGAGAGATGCCTTGACGGCTTCGCAGATTAGTAACGAATCGCATCGGGTCTCCAGACCGTTGAGGGTCTCAACCTCGCTTTCGCCCCACGATACATCCCGGATCTTTTCGAAGCCCGCTTCTTTTAGACGTCGATGCAACTCCTCGCGATCATAAATCCACTGGTGTCCCCACCATCGAAAGAAAATGTTGAACATTTCTGCACGTGATTGGATAAACTTCCAGCTTTCTTCGCGTAACCAAGATTGATCCCGCCAATTCCCCGTCGCCGACTTTTCAATGAGATCGTCCAGCGACGGCATTGCAATTCGCACGACACCACCCTCGCACAACGTCCGATGGCATTCGCGTAGAAAACTCACACCCTGTTCAACCGCCAAATGTTCCAAGACATGTTCGGAGAAAATAACCTCGCAACTTTCATCTGGAAACGGAAGTTCCCGTGCTAGGTCCCAGACCAGATCGACTTGATTGACGTCAGCGTTGACATCAATGTTTATCCAACCCGACATGTACGCCTCGCCACACCCAGCGTTAATTCGATAGGGTGGAACGAATCCCACTAAACGCTTTCTGGCGTGAGTCAATCGGCGTCGGCGAATTGCCCGCTTGCCGAACCACCATGCTGGACGCAATGTCATGCGAAGAAAAGGATTGTTAGCGCCCCAGCGGGCGATTTGATACCACACGAATTATGCTCCGTCCGACTGCGGTTCGATCCGATGCCATTCGTCGCGACAGCGAAACCAAACCCAAGTCCACACAGGAAGTGCAAACAGTAGGTTCATGCCGAGGTAGGCGTTTGCCGCTCCAAATACCCCCCACTGACTTCCCCACCACCAAATCAGCAAACCGTTCGCTAATGCTCCAAACATTGTAAGTAGCAGGAATGGTGATTGTCTATGGGCGTGAATGTAAATCCATTGTCCCTCCGATAGCGTCGCCAAAATCAATGCGACCGCAAAAATGCCGGTCGACATGGGTTCAAGCAGCCGTTGTGACCACGGGGATTGAATAAGCGATAACCCCCAAACCAGAAGGCAAAAGACGACACTGCCAGCCAACTGCACCACCAACGCAATCGAAGTGAGTCTGAAGAAGATGCGATCGAGTTCTTGATAGTCTCGCTGCGCGATAAGCATTCCGAATCGGGCCGCTCGGGTTCGAATCCACGCACCGCAAGCAGCTTTGCAATGAAGTAAGAACTTGCCAGGTCATACCCATTTGTCCGGCCGCGACCGGACCGTGATAGTGGAAGATCACGGGATTGATGATGTTCGTGTTGAAGAAAGCCACGCAACTTTTTAACAACATTCTCCATTGAAAGGGCCAAACATCCCGTTGCCACGACAACGTGCTACGTTTCGGAGAACGAAGAAGTGTGCCAAAGAACCTGCGATAGATGACGCAGATCAGTGTTAATTCGCAAACCAGTCTCAAGCCGGACGCAATGGAGGGGACCCAAAGTGATGCCCCAAAGGGTATGCAAACCCAGACGGCAAGGTTTCCTAGCACCGCACGAATAAACTGAAACTGGTAGAGTTGTTTAACTTGGTTGCAACCTTCCAGCAGCGTCAAAAAAGGTGTCAGCCAGAATGCCAAAGATGTCAGCACGACCAGGGCTATCCACGGTGCTCGCCAACCGAACTGCGGTTGAATTGCTTCTTGTCGGAAAAACCAAAGCCCAGCAATACCGACAATCAGGGCAAATGCCAATGCGGAGATCGCATACATGATCGTCGCGATCCGAGTCAGACTTGCGAGCCGCGATATTGCCTCGTCGTTTCCCGTTGGCGAGCGATCTGGAGCCATTGAAAGATGGCTCCACTCATGGGAGGCAACGTTGAACACCACGTTATGGAAAGACATTTCGAAGAATATTTGCAGGTTTATCAAACTCCAAAACGTGTAGTAATAGCCTTGCAATTCCCCCGTAAAATGCTTGGCAATCAGATAAACCGTAACCGGTCCGGCGACGAACTGCCATGCTCGCACTAGAATTGCGAAGAACACAGCCTGATCGACTTCCATTCGATTCAACATTCGGCGAGGCCACGAACGTCGCCCTACTTTTCGTGTTGCGTCATTCATGTCGCTATCGGTGGCGATTGGAAATCGTAGGCCATGCAGATAAGGGCAACATTCCTGAAAACATTCGTTGTTATACCTTGTGTGACATCCGAAGTAATTGACATAACGACCTATTGTAGGTCGTCAACGGAAACGACAGCAACACACCCTACTCGATCAATAGAGAAGCAATCTTGGAAAGTCAGCCCGTCGAACGTTCGGTCTTGCGATTGGCCATTATTGCACCAAATGCGTGGCCAGCCATCAATCCTTCCACCGGTACGCGGATCGGAGGGATGGAAACCTTCGCTTGGGGCCTCGCCACAGGCTTAGCGCGTCGCTCCGACATCGAGGTCACGCTTCTCGTTCGCACGACGTTGCCGATCCGACATAAGTCGAAAAACGGCGTTGTCTTCCACAATTACTGGGAACCGCTATGGCAGATTCGGTACGACGTGGCCGCTCGCTTTCCGCTTGGCAACAAATCGTTGCGAGCCTACCTTCGATCCTACCCTCTTTCATTTGCTTGGAAGTTGCCGCTACTAGCGTTGGCCCGGATGACAAGGCGACATACCCCAACCGAAAATTTTGGCAGGACTCTGAAACGGCTTGACGTCGACGCCTTTCTAGCATTGGGAGTAAGCGCCGAATCGGCTCAAACACTCCAAGTCGCACGCGAAAAGCAACGCTGCGGTTTGCTTTGGCTGCGTTCGAACGGGGATTTGGATCCGTCTTTCTTTTCAAAAAACAACTATCAGAATTTTTATGGTGTGAAGTCCGAGGACTGCCAAGCTTGCCTGAGACTTGCCGATCGAATCATCTGTCAAACAAGGACACAGCAAGCACAGTTGGAATCGCTGATCGGCAGGGCCGCGCCAATCATCGGCAACCCAGTGGACCTCGATCGTTGGCATCCGAATCATTCCATGACGACTCGCAATGGAATTCTCTGGGTCGGCAGATACGACCGGCACATAAAACGGCCTTTGTCGTGCGTCAAGCTAGCCCATCTGTTACCCGAGATTTCGTTTCGAATGATCGTCAACCGCGGGGATGCTGAGGTGAAAGCGGAGCTTCAGAGAACAATTCCTGAAAACGTCACGCTCGTTGATTATGTGCCTCACGATGCAATGCCGACCGAATATCGGCAAGCCCGTCTGTTTCTAAATACGAGTTCCGCAATGCATGAGGGCTTTCCAAACGTGCTATTGGAAGCCGCAGCGTCGGGAACTCCGATCGTCGCGATGCAGGATTGTGACGACTTTATTAGACGGTCTCAGGCGGGCGTTTCCACGAACGATGATCTCTTGAAGCTCAAGTCAGCGATTCTTCGCATCTGGAACGACGAATCTCTGTGGCGATCACATTCCGTCTCAGCGCGACGGTACGTTGAGCAGCACCATCGACGTGAGGCAACTTACGAACTGTTTGCGAACTTACTTCGTACCGCATGTCAAAGACGGATTGTGGAAAGTTGTGCGTTTGATTGATTGACGATGG
The DNA here is from genome assembly GCA_041399105.1 of Pirellulaceae bacterium. Taxonomy (GTDB): domain Bacteria; phylum Planctomycetota; class Planctomycetia; order Pirellulales; family Pirellulaceae; genus Rosistilla. Next base: position 51,130 of record JAWKTL010000029.1, read on the forward strand.
GCGACTCAATCTCTTGGGCTTCGACGTTGCAAACACCCTCTCGTTGCACATTCAATCCAACGTTTGTTAGAATGTTTGGCTGTTATACGTCGCGTGGCCGAAAAGTGAGGTGATTCGCTTCATTTAATGCAAAAGCATCATTCCAGACCACGCACGGTATAATGTTGCAATTTGTTTCGATACGAGGGTGTGCGTGCGACGAACGATCTCGACAGCGATGGCCGCGTTCATGTTGGTCGTGTTCGGATGCGGCCAGCGTGTGACGCATGACGTTGACCTTGCTCAGGGAAACTGGCCAACGATCGTTGAATCGGCTCGTGGGACCACGGTTCGAATGGTCATGTGGGATGGCGATCCAGCAATCAATGCCTATATGCATGCGGTTTTGTGCGGGAACGGATGAAGACCGAGCATGGTGTGAATGTTGCGATCATCGGTGGCCAAGGGAACTTATTGGTCGACCGGATGATGGTCGAACTGGATGCAGGAAAGACCGTCGGTGATATCGATCTGATGTGGATCAATGGCGAGACGTTTTATCAACTGCGTCAGATCGACGCCCTGTTCGGACCGTTCACATCACTGCTGCCCAACAACCAGTACATCAACTGGGACGACCCGTTCATCGCGATCGACTTTCAACAGCCGGTGGAGGGTTACGAGTGCCCTTGGGGAAACGCGCAATTGGCACTGATCTACCATTCAGGGCGAGTTACGAACCCACCACAAAACATGGAGGAATTGTCTCGATGGGTGCGGCAACACCCTGGACACTTCACGATCGATAATGGCTTTACGGGAATGACGTTTCTTAAAAGCCTGCTGTATGCGATCGCCGGCGGCCCAGGGAGTTGGGACGGCGAGTTCGATGAAGCGAAGTATCTGCGGGAGTCGGCGAAGCTGTGGGATTACATGCGCGAGATCCAGCCGTTTCTGTGGCGAGAAGGGGAAACGTTTCCTGAAGGTGTCGCGCAATTGCATCAGTTAATGATGAACGGCGAAGTCGATTTTACGATGAGCAACAATGATGGCGAAGTCGACAACAAGGTATTGCAAGGGATCTTGCCAGAGGAATCGCGGGCTTACGTTTGGGAATCAGGTACCATTCGAAACTCGCATTATCTGGGCATACCGGTCAACGCGCTGAATAAAGCAGCCGCAATGTTGCTGGCCGATTTTCTGATCTCGCCCGAAAGCTGCAGTTGCAGAAAGCGATGCCTGACGTTTGGGGTGACGGCTCAGTGCTCGATATCCAAAAATTGCCGGAAGAGTATCAAAAGCAATTTTCAAACATTCCCGGAAGAACTCGCGTTGCACCACGAGAAGTGTTGAGCGAGCGGGCGTTAATGGAACCAGCACCGGAAATCATGATTCGGCTTCATGCCGATTTTCGTAAGTACATCATCGAAGGTAACTAAGATGCCGGCACCGATGCCACTTGCATACCGTCGCCTGCATCCGTTGCCCAGCGCAGCATCTTGTTATTTTTCATCGGTGGCCCGATTGCTTGGGCGGTCGGGTATGCATTGGCTTACAGTCTCGGTGGCATCGGACGGCTCTCGACCGGTTGGACGCTTGAGCATTGGCGGTTGGCGTTGGCCGAGCCACGCGTTCTGGGCTCGCTGCTTTACAGCTTGTTGTCGCACTGATCGTCACAACATGCGTGCTGGCGATCACGCTCGGGACGCTGCTCTGTTCTCCCCACATTCGCAACAGCAGAGCGTTCCTGTTCGCGGTCGCGATCGTGATGGGGACTCCGGCTCTGGTGTTGGCTCAAATGGTTTTTAACACGCTCGCCCCGGTGGCTGGCTGTCGCGGCTCAGCTATCGCGTGGGGCTGGTCGAATCGGCGAGCGACTTTCCCGTATTAACGAACGACCGTTTAGGTGTCGGTTTAACGCTCGCCATTTCGCTGGGGTTGCTGCCACTGGCAGCGTTCTACTTTTCGCAGTTATGGAGCACGTCTCGAATTGACCGCTGTTGCCAATTGCCGAATCCCTGGGTGCGTCGTGGTGGGACTCGCGTTGGCGGGCAGCGCTGCCGATGTTGTTGTCACGTGGTGCCTCGATGATCATGCTGCTGTTCATCCTGACGCTGGGAAGCTATGAAGTGCCCCTGCTGCTGGGACGACAATCACCGCAGATGTTCTGGTAGCGACACAGCGTTTAGCCACCGGTTTTGATCTCACGCTGAAGCCGCAAGCGTACGTTTTGGCAAGTCTCTATTTGATTTGCATGTCGCTAACGCTGGTCTTCTACATTCGCGGAAGAAATGCCCGTGAATAAACGAGCCGCTATCAGTCGCGTCGGGCAATCGTGTTCCGGAAACGCGAGTTTGGATAATCAGCAGACTAGCAATGATTGCCTTGACGCTGCCGTACGCATGGCTGCTGTGGCTTTCGCTGGGAAGTGGTTGGAGTTATCCGAACCTTGGCCCCGACCGGATCGACTTCAGCCCCTGGAGAGCGTTTGCGGATGACGGCAGCGGATTGCTGGGAGGAGCCTGACTGCCGGCACGCTCAGCCCTTGCGTCGCCACGCTGAGCACACTGATTGGCATGTTTGTCGGGCGGCATGTTCAATCGGCGCGGGGCATTTGGATGTTCATCGCTTATTTGCCCTTCGCTTGCTCGCCTGTCATCATCGGCATCTGCTTGCTGGACCTGTTCATCAGGCTTGGCCCGGCGAGCACGCTGCTGGGCGTGTTTCTCATTCAATCCGTTCTTGCTCTCCGCCTTTGCCGTGATCCTGTTCAGCGAACTTTGGAGTCCCGAAATCGCAAGGCTTGAGCACTTGGTGCAAACTTTAGGCGGATCGCGCTGGAGCATCTGGCGACACGCGGTATGGCCACGATTGTGGAGGCTGATGGCTGTTTGTTGGCTGCAAACACTGTTGTTTTCATGGCTCGACTACAGCTTGGTGTCGACGATTGGAGGAGGCGTAGTGCCGGCATTGACGCTGGGTGTTATCGCATACATGCGTGAGGCAAGTATGAATCAGGCGGCCCAAGCGGCGATCGTGCTGATCATTCCACCAATGTTGTTCATGATGTTGATTGCTAAATTGCTGCGGCGGCGAATACCGGTGGGGAACGTTAATGGATAGAGTTCCACGATCGCGAGTCAAGGAGCTCGCCATTGCGTTCGGTACCGTCGAAGTGCTGCGCGGCGTTTCGCTGGTCGTTTATTCCTGTGAAACGCTGGTCGTGTTGGGAGGCAGCGGCTGCGGTAAGACCACGCTGCTGAAGGTTATGGCTGGTTTGCAGCCCGTCGATGCGGGAACCGTGTATTTGGATGAAGTCGAACTGCAAGCGATACCGCCGCAGCAGCGCCGGGTCGTTTATCTTGACCAAGAAGCATTGCTGTTCGAACATTTGACGGTGTTTGAGAATGTGGCGTTCAGCTTGCGATTGCGGCGTGTGCCGACGGACCAAGTCAAAGAACAGGTTGACGAACTACTTGATGCGATCGGGCTAAGTGATCATGCCGCAAAGCGGAGTTGGCAGTTGTCGGGGGGGCAAAAGCAGCGGATCGCATTCGCGCGAGCGATTTTGGCACAGCCGCGAGTACTGCTGCTGGACGAACCCTTTGGTAGCCTCGATGCTCGAACCCGTGCGGAGATGCAACAGCTTTATCAACGACTGGCCGCGCGATATCGCTTTACCGCCCTGTTGGTCACGCACGACGTTCGCGAAGCCTTGGTGTTGGGCGATCGCTTTGCCGTGATGTCATCCGGCGAGCTGCATTGTTATGAAAATCGCGCTGCCTTCGTGGCTGACGAAACGACGGGCGTGCAGGAAGAGATCGCGTTTTGGAAACAAATATGAGGAGAGACGAATGTTGAGAGGATTGGTGGTATCCAACGGAATTGGGGGCGAAGCGGCTTATCCATCCGACGATCGCATTCAGTTTGACATCGTGCAAATCGATGAGTATTTTCGGTTTTCGCTGGATGGTTACGATTTGTTGGTTACGCCCAACGGTATCGATCATGTAGCTCTCTTTCGAAAACGCCAAGCGATTGCGGCATTCCTGCAGGCTGGCAATGCCCTACTGTGTTGCTGTGGCTGGTTCTTGGACTGGGTGCCTGGAAACCGCTGGATTCATGATAACTCGCACCCGACTCGCGAAATGCGGCACAGCATCGGTGTCGATCTGCACCGTTTGTTGCGAGGCGTCGACCTCAGTCAACTCGACCATAACCGACACGGAATCTCCGGCTGGTGGGCTTGCGGTTATATCGAACCGGCCGAGTCAGCTAATGTGTTGATTCAAGACACGTGGGGCCGTGCGATTGTGGTGCTCGATTCAAACTCAACCGGCGGAACGATGTTGCTGACGGCCAGCGGTCCGCTAGGTGATTACAGCCGCTATGGTGTCGAAGCGGGGCCGACCCAAGTGCTGTACCAAAACTTCGTGGATTACCTGGCGCGACGCCGAGTAAATTAGATAACTTGCGAATCGATACTATGTCAAAGGAGCCTATATGATGTCGCGTACACCGATCGGTTTGTTGTTCAATGGAGTGTGGTCGCAATACGCATTGGCGTCGGCACCCAAGTACCAGTCGCATTACGAATTGCTGTACATTCACGAGTTGACGGCTGGTCATTTAGAAGATCGAGTCGCATTAGTGATCCGTTTCAATCGCATCAGGAAGCGATTTTCCGCCACAAGGATTTGCTATACCAGTTTTTGGCGGAGGGTAAACGATTGTCGTTTTCGGCGATAGTACACCGAAGTGATCGATGCCCGTGAAGATCGGCTGGGACAACTATTGGTGGTCGCTGATCCGAACAATCCACCGACCCAGACGGACGATTCGCACCCGGTATTCAGTGGTTGAAACCGCGTCATGCATGCTGGCACGTGATGGCGTGTACACTCATTCAAGCGAGCGCGTGTTACAGTCAAATCAACAGGAGGCCATTTGGGAAACAAATCAATACGGTGGAACGCTGTTCGCTCAACGCTCGATCCGATCGTCGAGCATGGCATTCAGAGATCCGCCATTTGGATAACTGTCGATTCGTTGACCAAGTGGCTCACAGGCTGTCAGCCTACCGGAAAATTCACCGTTCCCTCAGAAAACTACTGCACAAACCGTGCGTTGGAGTTGACCGGGTATTTAGCCGAGTCGGATATGCAGCATAGCACGTCAAGGTAGATCACGAATGTTGCGATGTTCGAAAGACGCTGCAAGCCGTCGCGATACGAATGCATGTGGTCAACCAGCAAAGTCCCCCGAACGTCCATGCTAGGTTCGCGAAATGTTCGGGCAGGATGCAGACGAGCCAGAGGAAGAGAGCAGTTTCGGTTCCTTCGATTAAGCCTCGCGAATAGAAGAATGACTTTTTACCCGCATCGTCGGCGATTTTTCCGCGTTTCGCCGAGATAACTGCAAAGGCAAGAAAAGAGCTGCCAGTCCCCATAAAGCTGTAGATTAGAAACGCTGAGGCGAGTTGATTTTCCTGAGAGTAGAGCGCAAATGCGAATGGGATTGTCGAGTAGAAGACCATGTCGAGTGCGATATCTAGGAAGCCACCAACATCGGTCGCTCCTCGTAAGCGTGCGACGCAGCCGTCAAGCCCATCAAAGAGCCGGTTAAGCGTGATGCAGACGAAGGCGGCAGAGAACCAGCCCTCAACGATGCAAAGACCGCCCAGCATGCCGGCAGCGAAACCGATCCATGTCAATTGATTCGCCGAGATCCGCAGTCGCATGAGCACATCGGCGATGCGCTCCAGTGGCGGATCGATCAGTTGACGGACGGTGATATCCAGCATTGCAAGTGTTAGGTCGCTTGGTTGAAGTCAGGAAGGATATCGCAACCCGCCGCGGTCGCTTCGGTTGACTCGGGCCGCGAAAACCGTTCAATAAGCCAACTGGTTCGGCGACTTCGATCGTCAAGTCAAATGGAGGCTCGATAGTCGTGTTCTTCCCCGTTACGTTCTCGTGCCGCGATTTGATCCTGATAGACTTTGCGACGGTCGATAAAGAACATTCCGGCTTTTTGCCGCGCAAGCGAATTCGAGCGTCGTTAATTTTGGCTAACAGCTTTTCAGGCCACCTCGCCGTAGTTCGAGAACCTTGATAAGGTCCATTTTGCAAATAAAGGTCCGACGCAATCGCAGGTCTTACAACCCGCGCTGGCCCATCGGGTGATGCCAGCGTGTATACGTCGTCGGCCCAATGGCCCGTGATAAGATTTGCTGCGGCGAAGGGCGATAGGTTCCCCCACAACACACGACGCTGAGGTCCATTGGGATTGCAGAACCAGTGAAACATCGTCCTCATGCAACAGGAGAGATACGCATATTCTCGCGGATCATAATGCTCGTCGCGGAACAAGAATAAGACTTCGCGGCGTTCCTCTTTAACAAAATATCGGATGTCGCGGCGAAACTGAGGATCGCTCAAGTGAAAGAAGCCGTCGCTCAAGTCATTAAGAATAATCAAGCCGCTGTTGTAATGCGAACTGCCGTGCATGTAATTGATTGCGTGAGGCATTCGGCGTTTGGGACCGGTGGGCAGCTCGGGTGTGGTCGCCGATTTGCGGACCCTTGAGGCCATGAACTTGCCGACCGACATCAAAATCTCTGTCAGAAGGGTATTCAACGTCTGTGTCGGGACGTGCCGAACGGTAGATCACGTTGTCCGGCCAAATGTAGTCACCGGTTGAAGGATTGATGCCAGTCACCCACGGATGATCCAGCGGCAGCATACCGGCATGCAATGGATGAAACTTAATAAGATCAACGACACGAAGAATATCGTGGCTGTTTCGGATGCCCTGGCCGACCAGACGTATGGGCATGCCAGCCCAGTAGTCGACATGGTCACGCCAACGAACGCGATCAGAAGAGAGGCAATAGCTTCGATTCATTCGACACCTTTCGATGACCTAAGCTACCGCTTACTTGTCTTTAGGGATCGAACATGACGTGCCGTTCGGTTCGACGTGATCTCCGGCGATCGCGCTCTGGTCACTGGTATGCGCCGCACGAAACGCGTTGTTAAACCAACGCGCGATCAGACCGCGAAGTCCGAACGCCTGGATAGGCGCTTTCCATAACTTTGGTTTGTTGTGAATCTCACCCCAGTCCGGCACATCGTCGTGCAAAACGTAAACTTCCCACAGCGTTCCGTCCGGGTCGGTCACCCAGACTTTCGTTTGTTCGGCGTAGCAACATTGAACGTGGTCCTGTCGGCCGAGTCTGGCATTGACGGACTTCAAACGCCGCAATGCCGCCTCAAGCCGTTGGGGATCGGTCACCCGCAGACCAAGGTGATTCAACGGGCCACCCACGTGTGCGCGTTTCGGCTTGAGCGACAGGACCATCGGTGGCGATTCCAGCTCGAATTTCGCATAGTCGCCATATTGCTTTACGGGTGCATATCCCAGCAGGGCGCGATAGAACGCAACGGATCGTTCGAGATTCGAGACATTGAGACAGGCGTGAAACTTGTCCATTGTGCGAGATTCATCGGGCGTTCGGTTTTGTAGCCGAACCGGCTTCTCGGAGACCGTTGAATGACCTAACGGAGTGTTGACAGTTGTTGTTTCCATAACCTCGATACCGATGTTCGCGGAGAAATCCAAATGGCAGCTATTTAAACACTCTATCAATCAAACGATCGTTTGACCATAGGGCGTGGCGAATTCCTTACTCGATTTCGAGAACAAGCTCCGTCAAGCCTTCCGGTGGCACGGAAATCTTCCAGGGTGACTTCTCGGGCGATCCGTAGTTCGGCTTGCTAACGCGCTGGGCCAACTCGGGAGCTAGCGTGACGGTGTAACCGCCAGGGGCGACGCCTTCGCCAAATGGATAGGTCTTCATCGTAAAGCCACCATCGATTTGAAGGATGCTCGAAGGGTTGTCCTCCGTGTATTCCGCATTCGCATCGGGGTGAAGATAGATGCTTCCCGCAGTGATCGCTTTGCCTTCCTTCAAGACCTTGCCCTGAACCGGAACCAATCTCGGTACGTCGCCATCGGAACAACCGACTGCTAGAACGGTCGTCAACAATGAAAGTCCAATGTTGCGAGCAGCCTTCATGAATGCGATTCCCTTGTTTCAAGTGGTGGGTATCGGAGGGATGCGGTCATAAGTTGGCGACGATTCCGATCGAGCGACTCCATCACGTCAATTCAAACCTCGAAAACGCACGTTCTTGTTCTTGCTTACAGCGCCACTGGTTCGCCGTCAGCCGGACGGATCAATTGCCGAATAACAATGCGATCAGTCGTAAAGGAAAGCAGTTTCACACTTCCATCGGCAAAGCCAAACTGTGGTCCGCCAGCGTCGGGAGTTCCCCAATCCCTCCGCCGCAGGCATCATTCCCCTGCGACCAACCCCGCGCCGCTGGCTCGTTCGGGAAACTGTCTTAGTTGTTGATCGGAGTAGAATTCGTCGCCACAACGTCCAACGCCGCCGTTGCCTCCCAGAATGTAGGGCTCGTCCCAATATTGCGAGCCACCGTTGTAGGCATCCAGCGACATCGCTTTCTCGCCGAAAGTGATTGTGCTGCTCGTTCCATCGAGAATGCCACTGTGTTGCATCACCTTCCCCCAGCCAGCATACGTGGTGTAGAAGACCAGTTCATTCGCTGCGTAATCGACGCGGGCGCTCGGCCCCAACCCTCCATCGCTGTAGCTCCACCCTGGATAGACAGGATCCGTTCCCGACAGGACGGAGAACAGATCGGGGGATCGACGCGAAGGCATATGGAAAGCGTCAACCGGGGTGCGGTAGCATAGCAACGGATCATCGTACAGCGACTGTTGTTCGATGAACGGGAGCAGCGAGTAGAAGGTCGAACCAAGCTGATACTTTGGCTGATCGCTGGGGTCTCCCCACCGTGGACGAAACGCTCCGTAGCCGGGAATGACCGTATGGACATTTGGCGTTGGAACCACCGTTCCGTTGGATGTCGTTTCGTAAGGGTTCGAGTTGGCCGGAATGCCCGGCGTGTAGTCGTATCCGCCGCTGGTCGGAAAGAATTTGTACGTGCTTTCAAAGTTGTGAGCCGCCAGCGTCAGTTGTTTCAAATGGTTCTGAGACTCCATTCTTCGAGCCGCAGCCCGAGCCGCTTGAACCGCAGGAAGTAGCAGGCCAACCAAGATGCCAATAATGGCAATCACGACTAGAAGCTCCACCAAAGTAAATCCGCGACGTTGAATCAATCGACTCATGTTCCTCTCTCCAACCCATGACGGACCCAGATGTGCAAATGTTCAAATGATCGTTTGAGTGTAGAGTCGGTATTTCGCTACGTCAACCGTCTAAAGCGTCCAAATACGCATTGCGGAATCTTTTCCCTCAGCAGCGCCAAACTGTGCAAAATGTCTTAGAATAAAGGACTTACGACCGCCACGAAGCGGTTCTGTTCATCTGTAAGGGAGAAAAGTTTGATGTCCACGGAAGAGGCCGACGCTGAGTCCGTCCAATGTGCCACCTACTTGAAGGCGATGGGTGATCCGATTCGTTTGCAGATGGTCAAGGCTCTGCAAGCCGGACCGATGAATGTGTCGGACTTGTCGATCCTGCTCGACTTGGAAATGGCTAACGTTTCGCACCACTTACGCGTCTTGTTCCACGGGGGCCTCGTCACAACGGAACGCGAGGGGAAGTTCATTTATTACCGTTTGAACAAGGACTTTCTCAAGAATCGCTCCGTCAGCAAATCGCTCGATTTCGGTTGCTGCAGGATCGATCTGCGAGACTAAGTCCCAGACGCATGTTGCTATTCGTCAAGAGGAAGCACCTCCGTTAGGTCAACAATCCCGAGATCGTTGACACCGTCGTGAATTGGAATCTGAAATACATTTCGTCGGTCAACCTCAGCATTCCCGAGAACGAGTCCTTGCATTCTTCCCGCCCGCTCATGGTAGATTCGAAAGGCAAGCTTTTCGCAGACGGGTAGCTTTTTGATTTCGAGCAATCCTTCCGAATCGGAAACAGCCGCATAGCGATGGCCAAGAACCACCATTTTTCCCTCCGTCCAAGGAGTCACGTTGCAGGCGATCGGAATGGGCGCAGGCTGGCGAACAACGGAGAATGTGTGCATTCCACCCGGCGGAATCGCTCCCTGAACATCTGGACCGACAAAGAATGGCACAACTATGACATGTCCAAACGGATCGCCGTTCCGCACCTGAACGGTGTCTCCAGTCTTGGCAATTGAGATTCGAGGTCGAAGTTGCCCACCCACGATTTGTAGCTGAACCTGTACGGGAGGTTGTTGTGCAATATCAACCTCAGGCAATTCAATACCACCCTTGCCTTCGTTGACATAGACCAAGACGTTTGTCACCCCCAAATTCTCGGGATTGACAATCAAGCTTTCGTCGTGGATCGCTGCACCAAGTCTCAAGGCAGCTTGGACTGGGATCGGCCTAGGCTCGTAGGCCTTCGCAACTCTGAATCGAATCTTCAAATCACCCCACTGCCGAGGAGCATCTTCAGCCATGGACGACAGTGTTCCCAACAACAACGTTAAACCGACGAGCCAGAACTCTTGATACCATCGATTCATCCTCAGGGAAATCGGCGACAAAATAACCTCTTGCCGGGTTATACGTCGCGTGGCCAGAAATAAGGTGATTCGCTTCATTTAACGCGAAGGCATCATTTCGGACCCCGCACGGTAGAAGTATATCGTGCGGGGATCGGGACTAGGGTCGATCCGAATCGATTTTGATGAACCGCGCGACAAAATGTAACGATCGCGCGATCCGGTTCGCACACGGCGACGATCAAGTCTCGAAGACCGATCTGACTTCGTCGATGACGGCCTGCTCGCTGGAACTGATTGATCCGAGCCCAAGAAATCCTCCCGCCGCGGTTGCGATGGCCTCAGCGCGACCAACGGCATCATCGCGGAGCGACTGAACCGTCGCGGGACTGACCGTTTTCAGAAGGCTCTGAGTGTAATCTTTCCAGGCGGTCAACAAATCATGGGGCGGTTTGCGTTCAAGCCACGACTGGAGGACATCGTGTGCGGCGGTTCCTGGTTTAATACCGTTTTCGACCGCCGCCTTCATGATCGCTTCACTTTCCTGTGGTTGGATGGAACCATCGCTCCAAGCAACCGACACAAGCGGCACCAAACGAAATGCCGAGATCGTTTCGGGACAGACGTTCTGCTCGACCAACTCCTCCAAGACGGCTTGATCGTGGATTCCGCTAGCCTCTTCCAGTGCCTTTGTCTTTTCCTCGTGTTGCATTTGACTGCGCAGACGCTCGATCAACACGAGGTCCATGTCCTTGAAGAACTTTTCGTTCAATTGCTCGCGATTGGATTTGATGTCGGTCATCGTTCGTTTCCTGAAAGTTTGGGATGTCGCCGATTGCGTAAATAAATCTTCAAATCGATCCCTCGTCAAGGGACGTCACCCTTTCGTTTTCAAGATTATATGGCGCGTGCTTCAAAACGACACATATAGCGGGCCACTTCCATTCGGATCACATGAGGTCCATTAAACGGAGCGACGCGGACCGCAGTCCCGCACTTCGGGGCGGACTCCCGATTCGTACATCTTGAAATTCTTGACAAACAGGTCGACCAGTTTGTTCGCGGTCTGGTCGTAAGCCGCCGCGCTCTCCCAAGTGGAACGGGGATCCAGCAGTTCCGAGGGAACGTCGGGGCATTGCGTCAACGTCTGAAAGCCAAAGAACGGATCGGTTTTCGTCGGCGAATTCGACAAGTCGCCATCGTGGATGGCGTCGATGATTCGTCTTGTGTGTCTCAGCGCAATCCTCGAACCGCTTCCGTAAGCGCCTCCGGTCCAACCGGTATTGATCAGCCAGACGTTTACCTGATGTTTCGCGATCTTTCCCGACAGCAGTTCGGCGTACTTGCCCGGATGCCACACCAGAAACGGCCCGCCGAAGCAAGGCGAAAACGTCGCTTGTGGTTCAGTCACTCCTTGTTCGGTACCGGCCACCTTCGCTGTGTATCCACTGATAAAATGGTATTCGGCCTGTTCGGCGGTCAGACGCGCGACCGGAGGCAACACACCAAACGCATCGCATGTGAGGAAGATGATGTTGCTTGGATGCGGAGCGACGCAGGGGATCGCGGCGTTGTCGATATAACTGATCGGGTAAGCACCGCGTGTGTTTTCGGTAATCGAAGTGTCGTTGAAGTCGACGTGATGATCGGCCTGATCGTAGACAACATTTTCCAGCACCGCGCCGAATCGCAAGGCGTCAAAGATCTGCGGTTCCGATTCGCGAGTCAAATAAATCGCCTTCGCGTAGCATCCGCCTTCGATGTTAAAGACGCCGTCGTCCGTCCAGCAGTGTTCGTCGTCACCGACCAACAACCGATGCGGATCGGCCGACAGAGTGGTCTTTCCCGTTCCAGACAATCCGAAAAGAATCGTCGAGCTACGTCGCTGAGCGTCGACCGTCGCCGAACAATGCATTGAAAGAACGCCCTGCTTGGGCATCAAATAGTTCATCAACGTGAAGACGGCCTTCTTCATTTCACCGGCATACTCGGTTCCCAAAATGACAACCTCGCTGCTGTCGAGGTCCAAGTCGACGCTCGTCTTGGATGTCATTCCGGTCGTGAACCGATTCGCGGGAAACGCGCCGGCGTTGATGATCGTGCAATCGGGTTCTCCGAAGTCCTTCAATTCCTCCGACGTCGGGCGGATCAACATATTGTGCATGAACAACGCGTGATAGGGACGTCCGCAGATCACACGAACTTTAATCCGATACTTCGGATCCCACCCGGCGTAGCCATCGAAGCAGTAGAGCCGATCCAGCGTATTCAAATAGTCGATCGCCCGCTCGCGATTAACGAAGAAACCTTTCTTCTCCAGCGAGATGTTGACACTTCCCCACCAGACTTCGTTCTCCGCTTGCGGCGAACGCGTGATTCGCTTGTCCGAAGGGGAACGCCCCGTCTTCGTTCCCGAGTAAGCGATCAAAGCGCCCAGGTCGGAGATGGTCGTCCCCGGTTCGCGGCGAATCGCCTCCTCATACAACTGACTTGGCGGAGCATTTCGCAAAATGTCTTTTACTGAAACACCAAGTGAACTAAGATCCATCATCTACATTCCGTTCTTAAGCAATTCGTGCAAAGCTTTGATGTCGAATCCCTGTCACTTCCCCTAATGCGGCTACGTCGCAAGGTCAACTGAAAAAGCGTTTGGCAAAGCTACGTCAATTGCGTTTATCTTTGTTATAGATTTTGCCGTCGTCGGCATTGCCGCCGCTCATCAGGTACGCCAACAGATCGCGCAGTTCCTCGGGATTCAACCCATCGATTAAGCCTACCGGCATTTGCGAGACAGGAGAAGGCCGGACCTGATCGACGTCATCAACATCCAATGTGATCGGATCGGCGTTCGCGTCGGCTGGATAGACCGTCAACTTACCGTCTTCTTCCGATACCAAGCCGGTCAACGACCGTCCGTCCACAGTCAGAACGTTTGACGATTGATACTGGTCGGAGATCACTTTGCTCGGTTCGATGATATGCTCGACGACATAGCCGACATCAAACTTGTTGCGGATGCTGGTCAGGTCCGGACCGATGCTCCCTCCCAGGCCGCCAATACGATGACACTTGCCGCAGCCGGTAGCAAAATAAAGACTTCTGCCACTTTCAAAATCGGCTTGCTTGAAGCCCCCGCCCGATTTGCTGAGCGCTTCGCCGGTCGTCCATTTCCGTCCTGGACCTTGAATGGGACGAATCTCAAAATCGGGAACGGGATTGAAGTCTTCTCCGGTGATATCCGCCAACGCCGCCCGATGCTCATCGCTGGCATTCCCCAAAGCCTCTTCACGGATGTTCGTCATGAATCCAGGATAGCTTGCCCCTCCGGATGCCTTCGCCGCCGTATTGAGGAATTCAAAATAAGCCCTCCGCTGTGGGAGCGTCCAGCCTTTGCGAAGCGTTCGCAACATCAATGCAAAGCCGATTTCCCGCGATGGAGGATGATTCTCCAAGACTGATCGAACCGTTCCGCCGTAACCAGCGTTGCGCTGGGCAAGCTCGGTCCAGTCGGGAACCTGCGGGGCGGGACGTTCCTCAATCAATTTCATCGCTTTGGCGATCACATCGGGGGATTCAAGATACGTCAAGACTCGAACCAATTCCGTATTCACATCCGCATGCTTGTTCGGCAGATGGGGATTCAGTTGAGCGATGACGCGTTGGGAAAGTTCGGCGTCGGGACGTCCCATGCGAATAAAGGTCAATGCATACGCTCGACATAATCCCAGCGTTTGTCCAACCGACAACTCGGCAAGGTCGAGCTTCAACAAACTTTCAAGAATGGGGGACTGGTGTTTCTCGTCTCCCATACGAGCGAGCGCCACCGCCGCGGTAATTTTCGCTTGCGGATCACTCTCGTCGAACATCCGTTTGGCCCAACTGTCAACCGGCTGCGATTCGATGGCGACGCGGGCGGCGTTACGAATGAAGCGGTCGGTGCTGCTTAAATGAGGCCAGGCCGTATCGACCGCCGCATCGTCTTTAAGGCCATGAAAACTCTCCAGCTTCGCACGTGTCCCCCTTGCTTCAACGATGTCGCTGGGCAGCGCAGCGGTCTGCATTGGCGCGGTGCTCTGCGATCCAACGTAGCGAACGCGATAGAGCCCCGACTGCGTTCCCCGACCACCGACCGTGAAATACAAATGACCATCGCTTCCGACCGTTGCATCGGTGACCGGCAACGGGACACCGGCGACGAACAGTTCGCTGCGCGCGGTGTAACTGCTTCCGTCGGGAATCAGGTGAATGGCATAGATCGTACCGAAGGTCCAGTCCAAAGCGAAGATTGCATCTTGGTATTCCGCTGGAAATTTCGCGCCAATACCCGATGCCACGCCTGTGGGCGAACCGGGACCGATCTCCACAACAGGTGGCAGACTGTCTTCGTAATAGGTTGGATACTTGCCCGATCCGCTACGCCAACCGAAGTCGCCACCACTGACGACATGGCAAATGCGAGTGGGCCGGTACCAAGGCGTCCCCAAATCCCATTCCATATCCGCATCGTAAGTGAAGATATCGCCAAAGCGATTCATCGCGATGTCATATTGATTCCTGAAACCGATGCAAATCAGGTCTTGCTTCAATGTCGTGGGGTCCAGTTGCGTCACCCATCCGCCGGGAGCAAGGACGCCGCGAGCGTGTCCGCGAGCATCCCACATTCGCGGCAATAGGTGATCCTCTTGCCAAGACTGCACACGTCTTCGATCAATCTCGTGCAGCGGCGCGTGGTTTCCGCCATCCATGTAAATCGACTTGCCATCCTGACTGAGGATCAACGCATGATTGCCATGCTCGCCACCTCCACGCTGGCTTGGCAACGCCTCGCTGCGGTCCAGCTTGCCATCGCCATTGCTGTCGGTAATGCGATACAGATTCCCGCCGTTGCGGTGAAACCAGAGAGCATCAAATGCATAGAGCAATCCTTGCGCGCCCGACAACGTACCGTTTCCATCGGGATTGGGGATGTTCATCGACTGAACATTCGCCTGCGGGCCATCGGATGTCTCTTCGATAGTGATGCTAAACAAACCTTGTCCGCCTTGATCGCATGCGATCAGCGAACCGTTGGGACCTTTGTCAAGAACCACCCACGAACCTTGCTCCTCTTTGGGAACAGAGTAGATCAAATCGACCACAAATCCTTCCGCCACTTCCAACTCGTCGGCAGGCGTCACGCTTCCCGGATTGCCTGAACCTCCCTGTCCCGGAATCCCCCAGGGCGATGTACCCAGTTTGCCGCTTGCGACCAGCTTGTCGCTCCACTGCGAATCATCGAATTCCGTGTTTTGCCAGCCGTCGGTCGGCTCTGATTTGCTGAGCTTCCAGCTTGTGTCGGAAAGGACGACCTGCGAAGCGGACTTGCTTCCAGGATTGATTGCCAACTTCAAGACAAACGCGGCCGTTCCTCCAGCATTCTTGCCGGCCACGGCAATCGTGTTCTTTCCTTGCTTGAGATGCTTATCCGCATCCATGTGAATGGGTTGCGGCCAGTCGGGGCTTTTCCCGATCTCTTTGCCGTTGATCCACAATGTCATCTGATTATCGCACGTCGCAAACAGCTTCGCGGACTCGACCGGGCCATCGACATTGAAACTTTTTCGCAAGTAAATTTGCTGATTCGCGGTGATCTCCCATCGGACCAAATCCAAGTCGGCAGAGGGGCTTCGGTCAACCATTTCGTTTTCTTGCCCTGCGCCGACGCGTGATCGGAAACGCACACAAGAAAGAGGCCCACGACGGTAACGATCCAGTGATTCAGCGTATAACTTTGCATCGGTTTGTTCCTAGAGCGACCACGTCGCAAGATCAACTGAGAAATTCTGCCGCAAGATAACATCAAACGCGTTCATTATTGATATAGACTTCTGAAAGGGAGCGAGAGGGATCGGAGCGATCTCGGCTCGATCGGCAAGCCGCCTAAATATGTCCCGAACTCGCTGACAACGGGATTCGCGGTTTAGGGCGTTATAACGTGCGTGGTCTGGAATGATGCCTTCACATTATATGAAGCGAATCCCCTCATTTACGCCCACGCGACGCATATTCTAATCAAATCGCGCAGCGTTTGCAGGATGCAAGTGCATCAATTCCGGCCTTGCCCAACATCATCCCCTTGCAGCGTCTGGGACGGAATATTGGCAAGCTGGAAATGATTGGACATGATCAACCTGTCACCGACACGAATTTCCCCTTTGAACTCGAAGACTTCAGCGATCTGATCGACAAGAACGACGTCGATCAGCAATCGATCACCCGGTCGAGCGAAGCTTCGATAACGAGCTGCTTTGACGCGGATGAGAACGCCCAGTGCGTACTCGTTGAAGAAAGGGTCTTCGGTATTGTAGCGCTCCATCGGATTGAATCTCGCCGCGACGAGAATTCCCGCCGTTTGAGTTGTCATCTCCTGCATCATCGCTCCAGGGACAATCGGTGCGCCGGGGAAATGCCCTTGCAAATAAAACTCGTCACCGGAGATTTGGATCGACGTTTGAATTCGATCATCCAGAACCGACTCGATCGATTCAATCAAAGCGTACGGCTCGCGATGGTGCAGGTAATCTTTGACGTTAGGGAAATCGTGGCGATAATATTTCATAATCAACGGAGCCATCGCTTGGGAAAACAGGATTCGCTTCATTTCACGCTGCGACATCGCTTCAGACTACGCACCGTTAAACGCCCGCGGCGGAACGACCCAACCGACGTCGATCCGATTCTTTCAGGACTGCTTTACGAAGTCGAATGTTCTTGGGAGTGATCTCAACCAATTCGTCGTCTTCGATGAATTCCAAGGCGGCTTCCAAGAACAGTTCGCGCGGTGGCTTGAGGATCACATTGTCATCGCTTCCCGATGCCCGCATGTTGGTCAGCTTTTTCTCTTTCGTCGGATTGACGGTCATATCGTTGTCGCGAACGTTTTCGCCCACGATCATCCCTTCGTAGATCTCATCACCGGGGCGAACGAACAGTTCGCTGCGATCTTGCAAGTTGAACAACGAGAACGGAACCGCACGTCCAGCCGCCATTGAAACAAGCACGCCGTTGGAACGCGATGGAACATCTCCTTCCACCGGTCGGTAACTGTCAAATCGATGATGAATGATCGCCGTTCCCTGCGTTGCGTTAAGCAGTCGCGTCCGCAAGCCGATCAGGCCGCGCGCTGGAATCGTGAAACGCAACAACTTGTAACTGCCGCGTGGCGAGATATCGTCCAACATGCCACGACGATGGCCAACCAGTTCCATCACCGGACCCATTCGTTCTTCGGGAACTTCAACGTTTAAGATTTCATACGGTTCATGCTTCTTGCCGTTAATTTCCTTGAAGATCACTCGGGGCTTGCCGACGCTCAGTTCGAAGCCTTCGCGTCGCATCGTTTCAATCAACACCGACAGATGCAACACGCCGCGTCCTCGGACCGCGTACGCTTCGGTGCCCTCAATGGGCGCAACGCGCAAGGCAACATTCCGTTCCAGTTCCTTCTCCAGCCGATTCTTCAGTTGCCGCGTCGTCACATATTTTCCGTCGCGTCCGACCATGGGAGACGAATTAATGCTGAACACCATCTCCAACGTCGGTTCGTCAACCTTCAATCGCGGCAGTGGCAGCGGATGATCGACGTGGCAAATCGTATCGCCGATTTCGACATCCTCGAGCCCCACGACGGCGACGACTTCTCCCGCCGACGCGCGATCGACGGCAACGCGACCGAGATTGTCGAAAACGAACAACCCGCCAACCTTTCGTCGACTGATTCGATCGCGGGATTGATGCAAGGCCACCGTTTGATCGGCGTGAATCGTTCCCGCCGTGATTCGACCGATCGCAATCCGTCCGACATACTCGGACCAGTCGAGTGTCGTCACCAGCAACTGCAACGGCGCGTCGACCTCAACGTCGGGACCAGGCAAGTCATCGACCAAGCGATCCAGCAAGGGGAGCATGTTTGTTCCCGGCTTGGTCGGGTCGTTGGTTGCGTACCCTTCCTTGCTGGAAGCGAAAACGTAGGACGGTTCATCCAAAAAATGGTCGCCGCCGAGTTCCGCCAACAACTCCAGCGCTTCATCGAGAACTTGTGATGTACGCGCGTCGGGGCGATCGATCTTGTTGACCACGACGATTGGCTTGACGCCCGCTTCGAGCGCCTTCTCCAAAACGAAGCGAGTCTGCGGCATCGGGCCTTCCGCGGCGTCGACCAAAACCAACGCCCCATCGGCCATCCGCACGACGCGTTCGACTTCGCCGCCGAAGTCCGCGTGCCCTGGGGTATCGATGACATTGATCTTGACACCTCGATAGGGGATCGCGATGTTCTTGGAAAGGATCGTGATACCGCGTTCTTTTTCTAAATCATTGGAATCGAGAATGCGTTCACCGCGTAACTCCGTGTCGCGGAATTGGCCGCTTTGGCGTAGCAGGCAATCGACGAGCGTCGTTTTGCCGTGATCGACATGCGCGATAATTACAACATTGCGAAGATCGTTTCGTCGCATAAACTAGGTGGCTTTGGTATGATGGGATGGTTGGTTGCAAGTCTTGACGACAAGTGTCGTTGTACTTCGCGTGGGCGGAAATGACGTGGTCCGCTTCCCTGATCGGAAGACAGGGTTTGGAAGACGGGACGTCAGAATTGTGCATATCCATTGCTCGCTGGCTAGGCCAATTCAAATAATTGGCACACGAATTGCCAGCAATTGGGCGAACCTTGAATATGCCTTCCAACTCTGAACATTATTTAAGGCTACCTCGCTCGGGTTGCATAATGCGTACAAAAGCGAGAAAATAGGCTCTCTTAACTGAATCCTTTACAGTGCGTGGTTTGGAATGACACATTTGCATTAGAGTGCGTGAATCGCATCATCCTCGCCAGCGGACGTAAAATAAGCGATCGATTTCTTGTCTTAGAGAATCGATCGTTTTCGTTTTGAATTAAAGCACCTCAAGCAAGAAGGAACAGGTACCATGACCGGATCGGTGCCAATGACGCGTGAAGGCTACAACAAGCTGAAAGCGGAAATCGAACATCTTGAAACCGTCGAGATGCCTCAGATTACCGAAAAACTAGCCGCTGCGCGCGAGGAAGGAGACCTCAAGGAAAACGCTGAATATCATGCCCAGCGAGAGAATCAGGGGATGCTGCAGGCAAAGATTTACGAACTGAAGGGGAAGCTTGCGCGGGCCGACATCGTCGACGTGTCCCAACTGCCTAAGGATGAAGTCGTTTTCGGTTGCAAGGTAACGGTCAAGGACTTGAAATATCACGACGAAGAAGAGTTCACGCTGGTCGGCATGGGAGACGATGACCCCGACGAAGGAAAGATCTTGATCACCAGCCCCATCGGCCAAGGGTTGCTCGGCAAGAAGGTCGGTGAAGTTGCGGAAATCGAAGTCCCCGCCGGCGTCCAGAAATTTGAAGTGTTGAAGATTGAACACCCCGAATAAAGACGATCGTTCCAGCGACGCCGATCCGAGTTCGTCCGACGATACCGATGCGAAAAACGTCGTTTCGGATCCTGCTGGTTCGGCACCGCCGCAGATAAAGAAAGACCCCAGCGGCTGCTCCGCTTGGGCTCCCGCGATTATCGCCGGGGGCGCGCTGTTGGGAATGCTGTTCTTTATCGCATGCGCGGGCGGAACGTATTACTTGTTTCAACAGCGGGGTGAGTTCGCACTTCGAACGATCGAAGGGACGTTGATTCCGTTGCTGGAACAATCTCGCTTGCAACCTGAAGATAAGACACAGGCGATCGACGAGTTGGAAGCGTTCATTGTTCGGGGACGATCGGGCGAATTGGAGAACTGGCAAATCGCCGGAGTCATGCAGCGGTTGGTGCGCGCGCCGCTGGTCAGTTGGGGAGACATTCAGTATGTCGATTCCATTATTCAGAATCGTGATGACTTCAGCGATGACGAGAAATCGGACGCCAGCCGCGATTTGTCGCGTCTACAGCGTGGTGCGGAACTGGACCGTGTCACGCAGTTTGAAATGGGACGTGTTTTCAGTCCGATATCCAAGGAAGCGGATCACGAATCGGGGTATAAACTTAACGACGACTTCACCGGCGACGATCTACGGGAATTCCTCACCCGGGTTCGGTTGGTCGCTGAGCGGGCACAAGTTCCCGAGAAAGCCTACGACGTCAAAGTCGCTGATCTCATCCGTCGGCAGATCGCTGCGGGAATCGAATCGGGGATGAAGTAATGCCGCCTTCTCGCGGCGCGATGCCGCAGGCTTCGCTCAACCATGCGGCGGCGGAATGCAGGGAACCACTACGAATTCAGAACACGCTCGGCCAACGCAGTCGTCGGCTCGCCTTCTCCGTGAAGCAGGAAGGAACAACCCGCCAAGTAACGTGGACGCCACGACGGATCAATATGATAACAGTCTTCCAACGCCGCTGAACTGAATTTGTAATCGTGTGCGTCGTTTCCTTTCAGGAAGACCAGTTCACGCGCCCGTCCGATCACGTCGTTGGCCACCGACGATGTCTGCGTCAAAGATAAAACGGACTTCGCGGCAGCCATGGAATCGGCGCCGATCTGCTGGAAGATGCCATCGACACCGGCATTCGCGTCTGAATTCGGTTCCAGAGTCAACAGATCCAGATCGCGCAGCTTACCGCGTGATTCCGCCGATGCTCGGAAGTGGGGAATGAAAGCGGCATTCTGCAACAACAACCATTTTCGCGTACGTTGGTCGTACACGTTCCGGTACAGATGTCGCATCGCATTGGATGTTGTGACCGCGTGAAGCGGCACAATGGCGGCTTGTCGGGAAACCATTTCAGCAGCGGCAAGCATGATTCCATCATAGACGCTCTCTGGATGGACGCCGGATTGAATCAACTCAACGACAAAGTCCGCTGCTTGTTCGGGGGAGGCGGATCGCAACTCCTTCACGACCGTTGCCGATTCAACAGGTTTGGGGCTAGCCGACAACCAGCCTTCGGATAATTGTTCCGCACGCTTCCAATTCGTCCTGCCGACACGATCGACGTCGAGATCGGATGCCGCGGGGTTTGGATCACCCGTATGATTTAAAATGGCGTAGCACAATGATCGCACGACCGGCTCGGCATGTTGCCATCCGATGACGTCAAGTGTTCGAAAGGCATTCGCCAAATAAATCGACTTGTGACCGATGCTCCGGTAATCGCGTGCCGCATGCTTTGCCAGCAGATTGAAGATCTGGCCCGCCGATGCGGTCCTCGCAACGATCGTCGCCGCGGCGTCCGCCGCATCGACATCCCACATCGCCATTGCCTGATCGAGTGCGTCCATTGCTTTCTTCGGCTCGGGCAAGTTCGACGCCGGAGGTGCGGCCATCGTCCAGTCGCCTTCGCGAACATCCGATTGCTGCGCTCGCTTAAAGTAATCGATGCTCCACAACAACGGGGTCCAACGATGTTCATCGACCCCCGCCAACGATGCCTGATGGGCTGAGTGTACGACCAAGACGCTGTGAAACTTGAATCCCACCGATGGCCTCGGTTGAACATTGCGGATGCCCGCCAAGAACAGCGCGGCCAGCAATTCCTGATAACTTCGCCCGCGACGAATTTCATCAAGGACACGCCCGATCACCTTCTCATGCGAGGTGTTCTCCAAGAGTTGCACGAGTGGTTCGATGTCCTCGCTGAACCGCACGTGATGCGGTGCGACGTCCAATTCGTCGGCGTGAAGTCTCGGCAGCCAAGCCAGGCTGTTGGCGCCTCCCGCCGCAACGGCGATGGAACTTTGGATGAACTGTCTTCGATCGACCATAATCAAACACCTATTCCTTGCGTGGTCTGAAAACCGTGAGCCGACAGCGCTAGCTGCGGGCCTTCTTGTTTTTTGGGGATTGCGGATAGCTTCTCGACTTTCATTGTAAGGCGATTTACTGCGCAATACGAACATGCTGCCGCGCGGAACGAAGGAACTGGGGAGCAATCCGATAGCTCGACGGTCCCTGCCGAAAGTCCGCCGCACGGGCGGCGATGTCAATGATGAATTGGTTGCATGGAGGTTGGTATAGGCTCGTTGGCCGCGTTGTCGGCGCAACATTCCTGCAATAAGGCCGCCGCTTCCCAACATCGGAGACTGAAGATGCCTTCGTTAACGTTCATCGAAGCCATTCAGCCGGGTTGCCTGTTGAAGACGTATAGGTCGACCTGAGGACAGGCCGACCTACATCGTAGGCTGGCTCTGTCCTCAGGTCAGCCAAACTCGCGTTGCAACATCGGAGATTGAAGATGCATTCTTTGGCGTTCATCACAGCCATCCAGCAGGGTTGCCTGTTGAAAACGTATGGGTCGACCTGAGGACAGGCCGACCTACATCGTAGGCTGGCCTGTCCTCAGGTCAGCCAAACCCTCGCCGGGTCAACATCAGAGACTGAAGATGCCTTCGTGCCTGGGCGCTACGGACCCATCAGCAAATGTACTTCTCCTCGTGCGTCGCCTGCGGCGAGGGTTGTGCCGTCGGGGCTCCAGGCGATGCAGGTGAATCGGTCGCCGGTGGGATGATGAATCATGGCGCAGGCTTCGCCTGTTGCGGGGTCCCATAGGCCGATGATCCCTTCGCCTTCGGTCAGAGATATCAGACGGCGACCGTCGGGAGACCAGGCCACGTGTTGGACGTTCGCCGTGTGACCGATCAGTGTGTGCTGCAATTCGAAGTTTTCGGTGTCTCGCAGTTCGATCAGGTTCTCGCCCCCCAATGCCAGCAGGTGATGATGCGGATGCAGGGCGATGTCGAAGATACGGTCGGTGGTGGTAGCCAGCGGTTCGCCCTCGCTTCCATCGAGCGGTTGTCGCAGCAGGCTTCTGTACGCCTCGACAACCAGCAGGCTTTGGCCGTCTGGGTTCCAGCAGAAGGTGCCGCGTCGGGTCCCCGCGTAATTCCTCACAGGCTGAACTTCCGTCAGCTCGGCATCGCAGACCCAGACCGATCCGCTGAACATTCGACCGTAAGCGATCCGCGATCCGTCCGGCGACCATTGCAGACTCGTCACGAAGTTTCCGCCGCTACCGATGACCGGTGGTATTTCCATCGAACGCACCTCGCCGCCATCGCTCTCGGCAACGATACTCAGAGTGTCGAGCGTGGCCGTGGCGATACGATCGTCAACCGGACTGTGGCTCACCGCCAGGCTGTGACATTTCCGCTGCCAAAGCAACGGTGTTTCGTTGGACGCCGGATCAAGATGGCCGATTGTATTCAAGGTCGACGTCGTCAGAGTTCGCCCGGACTGGGACCAGGAGATCGCCGCGACTTCGCTGTCGCCGACACTTAGCTGGGAAGCGTGCTGACCGATGTCCCAGACACGCACCGTTTCATCTTCGGATGTTGAAAACAGCCTTGTCCCGTCAGGAGTCCATGCCAGCCGATGGATTTGCCTCTCGTGACCGCGCAGCATGGCGAGTACTTTGCCGTCGGTCGTGTTGTGAATGCGAATCGCTCGGTCATAGCCGGCTGCCGCTAGCCGACGGCCATCGGGACTCCAGCGAACGGTTGTGACTTGACCGATGCTCTCGGTCGTCTGCCAGGCAAAGGATTCCTGATCAGCGTCCCAGACGGCGACGCTGCCATGAGGGTCATCCGCGATGGCGAGGAGGCGTCCGTCAGGGTGCCAGTCTACTTCTCTGCGGCTGCCGCCATTGGCGTACCGAGCTACAGTGAGCGTGCCCGGTTGCCCTTCGTCGGTCAGCGAACCCCGCAACCACCCACCGCGCGCCGCGCTTGCGAACCGCGTTGGATCGCTGGGATGACAGTCGACCCAGGCGGAATACTTTTCATGCGGAGAATCCGAGATGACATCGCCGTCCGAACTTCGGTAGACAACCTGCCTGAGATGGCCATGATGGATCAGCCACCGACCGTCGGCGGACCAGTCGACACTGTCGGATTTCATGATTTTCAGAAGATCGTATAGCCGCTCTCCCGTTTCCGATGAAAACACGCCACCGGGATTTCCCTGGGACGCCGCGACAGCAATCCGGGTTCCATCGCTGGAATACCGGATGCAACTGGGAATCAGTTGCTTTGAGTCCTCCAGTTCTCGGACCACTTCGCTCGTGTCGCTGCTGACCAGCGTGATCGGTTTATCTGCGCCGGGTTTGAAGACAACGGTCCCGCCGTCGGGGCTGACAGCAATTGCCGATCCGTAGTGCCAGCGAAGTACGCTTGAGAACACCTTACTCTGGGGCTCCAATTGCCGCCGCAGATAATGATACTCCCAGCCGATCAGGTCTTCGGCATCGGTCCAGTCGGCGGTGATCGTGGCGATGGTACTCAACCCGCCGGCTTCGTGAGCCGCCCTGGAGGCGACCCGCATCTCGGCGTTGTAGAGATGTCGCCGCATGTCGGCTTCGCTCTGCTCGGCCTGAGTGCGCGCATCGTTCGCCTCAATGCGACGCCGTTCGGCGTCTTCTGCGTTTGCCTGAGCTTCAGCCCGTTTCTCATCCAGCGCTTCAACCGTCTGAGCGAGCGAGGCATTGGACTGGTTCAGGTCACCGATGGTTGTTGTCAGTTTTGCATTGGCCGAAGCAAGTCGAAATACATAGTAGCTCGATAGCACAACGATCAGACACAGTGCCGACAGCACAGTCAGCGTGAGTGCCTTGTTACGACGATAAAACAGCCACGCTCGTCGAATTGAGGCTGATGGGCCTCGCCATGACCGGCTGATGGTTCAGAAATCGGTTCAGGTCGTCGGCCAGTTCAGACGCTGTCTGATATCTTCGTCCTGGTTCTTTCTCCAGACACTTCAGACAAATGTTCGACAGATCCGCAGGTAACCCAGGTTGCAGGGACGTCGGAGCCGCAGGCTCGGCTTCCATCACCAGGCGAATCGTCTCCAGCGGCGTGGTTCCGTGAAACGGTGTCCGACCAGTCAGCAGTCGATAGAGAATCACCCCAAGTGCATAGATGTCGGTTGACGGGCCAACCTCTGCCGCACCGCGCGCCTGCTCCGGCGACATGTATTGTGGAGTTCCCATGACTTCGCCGGTACCAGTCAGATTGGTATCGCCGTCAGTCATGCGGGCCAGACCGAAATCCGTAATCTTCGGAATGAAGTGCAGTGACTGCTGAACACTGGGGGCGAAACGGTTGCTTCGTGTTGTCTGGGAACCAGTCGCAACCGCCGTCGTTGATGAGGTCACGAGACCTGCCGGAACTGAGGAACCTGACATTAGAGACTCGTCCCCTCGTCCACTGCGGTGCGGCTCCTTTCTTGAACCCACCAGAATATTAGCGGGCTTCAGGTCGCGATGCACAACACCGTTTTGGTGAGCGTAGTCGATGGCCATCGCCAGCGTGGCAACAAGAGACGCCGCATAGCGAGGCTCGCTTGTCTGGTTGCCGATGGCTTTATCGAGACTGCCTCCTTCGACAAGTTCCAGTACCAGATAGGGAATCTCCTGATGATGACCCATGGCGAATACGGAAACGATGTTCGGATGATGCAGTCGAGCAACGGCATTGGCTTCCGCCAGAAACCGTTCGGTCGATTTGTGCCCCGCGTGGACCCCTCCGGCAATCATCTTCAGTGCGACGTCGCGTTTCAGACGGGCATCACGAGCGCGGTAAACGATGCCCATGCCACCACGGCCCAGAACATCAATGATCTTGTAGCCGTCAATCGCATCCGGGATGGACGAAGTTTGAACCTTGCTGCCTGTCGCGTCTCGCTCACCTGTTATGGGACGACCCGGTGGTGTCGTCGGCGTGGCCATGAGCAGAGTCACGTCCAGCTCGTTACCTTCAGCACGACGAGCGACGGACTCCGATTCTGAGACGACCCTGCGAACCAGCTCTACGTGGTCCGGAAAACGCTGTAAGTAACTTTCGGGTTCAAGAGTCGCCTCCGAGCGCCGCCGCCAGTTGATCTCACTGTCGAGCAACTCTTCCAGCAGCGCGTCGCGGAGTTCCTGACCGACCATCTGCAGAAAACGTTCGATCACAGGGTTGTCACCTGCCTGAATCGCCTGTTGAAACTGCTCGGTCAGCGTGTGGATCCGCCGCAGTGAATCGAAACTGAGCTCCGAGTAGAAATCGTCGTCCGTCATTCGTTGTTCGTCTCAAGTTCACGTTCCCAGATGCGACGGATCAGGTGAATGGTGCGGCGAACGGTCCGCTCGCTGATCTTTAACTGGTCCGCAATTTCGTGGTTGTTGTAATCATCGAGTTTCAGCATCGCGATCTCGCGCATCGCCCCCTCATCCAGCGCTTCGATCAACTGCTGACATTGGTCCGCCAGTGCCACCTGCCAGGCAGGATCGTCGCTTGAAGACGTGGCTTCACGATCGAGGTCGGTGTCTCTTGCAGCCGCGCCAGGTGCCGTCCGAGACTTTGCCTTGCTTTTCCTGTGACGATCGATTGCCTTGTGATTAGCCATCGTCACCATCAATTGCCACAGCGATTCACGGTTCTCGACTTCGCTGTATCGCCCATCCCGGGTCGCACGGCATAACGCATCGAACACACTGAGTGCCAGATCTTCATCATCGTAAGCCGGGGACGAGGCGAGTTGCGTTTTCGCGAAGCCTCTCAAGCGGTGGAAATAGCGATTCCACAGCTCTTTCGCAGCATCCTCGTCTCCACTGCGAAGTGCGTGAAACCAGCCAGTGACGGACTGTTCAATCTCAGCCATTGGTTTGTCTCAACTTTTTTGTCCGCCAATTTTCACGCTGTACGTTCTACCTGAAAACAAAGTTGTAGTGTGCTGCTTTCTCACAGCCAGTGTAACGGCAGCGTTTCAGCAATGCCATTTGGTATTGAAAAAAGCGTCAAACCTATTCCATGTCGGCGGTAGCACGGGCGCCTCGCGGCGAGGCCGTTGGCCGTGTGTGTGTTGTTAGCCCGACACCATCGCGAGGCACCCGTTCTACCTCCGACCCAAAAAATTGAATCGAATGATTGACATGGCTTCACACACGAATGAAACTTTACCGCGTCGGGCTGACACACAATCTGAGATACCATCCACACGGTCGGAGTTCTGCGTTGCGCAGGGCTCCGACCGTTTTTTTGTTGATTCGTCAATGTCCGACTCTGCTTCACAGTCTCTTGATCCTCGCGCCCAGGCTGCTGGCGTGACGCCGGTTCGATTCGAGTACAGCCCGGGTTTTCCAGGGATTCTGAAGCATCTGAATTCGTCCCTGGCGATTACCACCTATCAGGCTGGCAAGCTTGCGGTTGTGGGGTCGCAGAATGGCGAGCTGAAATTTTCGTTTCACGATCTGCAGCAGGCGATGGGTATCGCAGTGGGGCCTGGCGCGATTGCGCTTGGCTCGAAACGTGAGATTCATCTGCTAAAACCTGCCCACGAAGTTGCTCCCGGGATTGCTCCGGCAGGCACATTCGATTCCGCCTGGCTGACACGGCATTCATTCCGCACCGGAAACATTCACGGCCATGAACTGGGTTGGGGCAAGGACGGCTTGTGGGTAGTCAATACCCGGTTTTCAACGCTGTGTACGCTCGATCAGGAGTACAGTTTTGTACCGCGCTGGCGTCCGGCGTTCATCACTTCGCTGGAGGCGACCGATCGCTGCCATCTGAACGGACTGGCCATGCACGAAGGCCGACCGGCGTATGTCACATGCCATGGTGAATCGAATCTGCCCGGTGGCTGGCGAGAAAAGAAGGCGACCGGCGGCGTCGTGATCGACGTTGCAAGCCACGAGGTGATTGCTCGTGGGTTTGCGATGCCACATTCCCCACGCATCGCCCACGGAAAGCTGTGGGTGCTCAATTCGGGTGCCGGACAACTGGGGACGGTTGACCCAGGTACTGGCCAGTTCACCGTTGTGGAGACCTTTCCCGGATACGCTCGCGGACTTTCTTTTCACGGCCAATTCGCGTTTGTCGGCCTTTCAAAGATTCGCGAAACGTCCGTGTTTGGCGGGATGCCGCTGGAAGAACGTCGATCTGAGCTGCGGTGCGGCGTGGCAGTGGTCGACCTAGTGACCGGCAAAACGGCTGCGACGCTTCAGTTTCATTCGGAGTCGATGAGATCTTTGCCGTCAGCGTCTTGCCTGACTGCCTGCGACCGTGCTTCGCCGGCCCGCATGACGACGATGAGCGAGCTGACATCTGGATCGTGCCTCAGTTGGCTGCCGCGGCCGGGGCAATCAACTGCGTTGCCGAAGCTAGATGCTAAGCAGGACGAAACTCCGGCGGCGAAGGTCGATCGGCTGATTCGACTGGCCGAGGAACTGCAAGCCAAAGGGAAACTGATCGAAGCTCGCGAAACCTGATTGACGCTGGATGCCGATCCGAATCGCGCGGCCGTTCACTGCAATCTCGGCAATCTGTGGCAGCAACTGGATGATCAAGATCGGGCGATCGAGTGTTACAATCGCGCGCTGACATGCGACTCGACCCTTGTGCCGGCCATGCAGAATCTGGGTTACCTGTTATTCAATCATGGGCGTACGGAAGAAGCTGAGTTGCTGTATCAGCGGCTGGTTGCCCACGACCCGTCGCCGATGAACCGATTGCTGGCCAGCGGAGTGCTGCCGGTCGTCTATGAGTCGCGCGAACACGTTCAGATTTGTCGTCGAGTGATGCTCGAAAGGCTGGATGCGATGATCGCCGATGGAGTCACCGTCGACACGACGAAGACGTTGATTCCCACATCGTTCTTTCTGGCTTACCAGGGACTCAACGACGTCGAGGTCGCTCAACGACTGGCAAAGATACTGATTGGCCCCACGGTTGTTTCATCCGCCCGTGGTCCGCTCCGAACACGCTCCGATGGACGCCTGCGAATCGGATTTGTATCGGCCTACTTTCGCGACCATACGATCGGACGATTGAACTTGGGGCGGATCGAAAGACTGGACCGCGAGAAGTTTGAAGTCACTGTCCTGATGGCGTCGCCGCGACAGGACAGCGTCACAGCGACGTTTCGTTCCACCGCAGATCGATATCGCGTCTTGCCGCGTGATGTTCAGGCCGCTCGCAATACAATTGCCGACCAGGACCTGGATGTATTGATCTTTGCGGACGTCGGCATGGATGCGCTCACAACGACGCTGGCGTGGTCGCGGATGGCTCCGGTGCAATGCGTGACCTGGGGACATCCCGATACGACCGGCAGCCCACACATCGACTATTTCTTGTCGAGCGCGTTATTAGAGGCCGACGATGCCGACGATCATTACACCGAACAGCTCGTTCGATTGCCGCTTCTTGCCACGTATTTCGAACGACCGGAACGACACACTGCGGGTTCAACGACTGGCGTAGTGGACGTGGCAACGAGTCCTAGCGGTCTGGACTCGTTGCCTCGTCCACTACCAAATCCGTCCCTTGTCGATGCCGCAACGCCAGCCCCCCGTTCTCTAAACGGTGGGTCAAAACCGCGAGATAATCGCAGAGCCATCGCCGCCGGATTCGGCTTGAACAAGGACACGAATCACTACGTTTGTCCTCAGACGCTGTTCAAGTTCCATCCCGATTTCGACGCCATTCTTGCAGGGATTCTTCGCGCCGATCCGACTGCGGAAATCGTGCTTTTGGAAGGCCGCGTTCCCCAGTGGACGGCGCGTCTGAAGGCGAGATTCCAGCGCACGTTGCCCGATGGTTGCGAACGAGTCACGTTCCTGCCCGCCATGCCGCGAGTTGAGTTCCTCAAGCTGTTGGCTTGTGCGGACGTCGTCATCGACACACCTCATTTCGGCGGCGGACACACGAGTTATGAAACGTTTTCCGTCGGCACTCCGCTCGTCACGCTGCCGGGAGATTTTCTCCGCAGTCGGATCACGCAGGCGCTCTATCAACGGATGGGTATCGACGACCTGATCGCAAACTCCGCCGAAGAGTTTATCGAACTGGCCGTGCGTCTGGGCACGAGCGAGGAAGCGAGACGCGATGCATCCAAACGCATTCATGATGCCAGTTCAATTTTGATGAGAACAGGGACGGGGTTGGTTGTTTGGAAAACTGGTTGTGGTCGTTGACTCAGCCGCTTGTTAATTCGAAAGCTCCACAGATGAGTATCGACGAACATGTTGCGTAATGACTGGAAGAAAAAACTCCTCAACCGAATGCGCCGCAGCTCTGCGTCGAAGGTTCGCCTCCCTCGATCCGCACGCCGCCGATTGCTGACGGCTGGCCTGGAGTCCCTTGAGTCTCGGCAGCTATTGACCGTCGCTCCGATGCTGCTGGACATCAACACGGCACCGGGATCCTCAAGTCCGCGAAACTTCGTCGAGGTGGGAGGGACCACGTTCTTCACAGCAGAAGATAACGAGAGCGGGATCGAACTGTGGAAGACAGACGGCACGGAAGCGGGAACGACACTGGTCAAGGATATCCGAGAGGGTTCGTTGTCGAGCCTTCCAGCGTTTCTGACAAACGTTGGAGGCACTTTGTTCTTCGTTGCCAATGATGGAGTGAACGGCGTCGAGCTCTGGAAGAGTGACGGGACGTCAGCCGGCACGGTGCTCGTCAGCGATATTCGCCCCGGAAGCAGTTCGTCCGGGCCAAATAACCTGACTAACGTGAACGGCACGCTCTTCTTCAGGGCAGCGAATTCATCGAATGGGGCTGAATTATGGAAGAGTGACGGGACGACCGCCGGGACCGTACTGGTGCGGGACATTCGCACAGGGACCCCCAGCTCCGGTCCGGACCAACTGACCAACATCAACGGGACTGTGTTTTTCACAGCCAACAATGGAATCAACGGAACGGAACTATGGAAAAGTGATGGATCATCCGGCGGTACGGTCCTCGTGAAAGATATCCGCTGAGCAGCAATAGCTCCTTCCCCAACAATGGTATCTGACAAACATCGGCGGCACTCTCTGTATTTTTACCGCGAATGACGGAAACAGCGGTAGTGAACTGTGGACAGTGACGGCACCAGCAACGGTACGACACGCGTTTCGGACGTTCGCTCGGGAACATTTGGCTCTTACCCGAGTCAATTGACGAATGTTAATGGAGCAGTCTTTCTTCAGAGCCACTCATGACACGAAGGGAGTCGAGCTGTGGCGAAGTGATGGTATTACCGACGCCCGGAACTGGTCCTGGTCAAAGACATCAATCCAAGCAGCAGCTCCTCCCTGGCAATCTGACGAACGTCAACGGGACGCTGTATTTCACAGCAAACGACGGCACCAGTGGTTTTGAGCTGTGGAAGAGTGACGGAGACGACTGGAACGACTTTGGTGGCTGACATCGTTGCAGGTTCCGAAGGATCGGGGCTCGGACGGTTCGCCGAGTTGAATGGGAAGCTGTTCTTCACCGCATGACGGGATCAACGGCTATGAGTTGTGGTCCAGCGATGGGACGACAGCGGGCACAACACTTTTTCGTGATATTCTGCCAGGCAGCCGGAGTTCCTATCCCGACAGCCCTAACGAATATCGGCGGCACCTACTTTGCCGCCACAGATGATATTGCGAGCACGGAAGTCTGGAAAAGCGATGGCACTTCGGCCGGAACCGTTCGATGTCGCCGACATTCGCGACAGCCAGTCGCGCAATTCAAATCAGAAGAACTGACGGACGTAAACGGGACTCTCTTCCTTCGAGCAAATGACGGCACGAACGGCGCAGCGTTATGGATGAGTGACGGAACGCCCGGCCAGGTACGCAGTTGGTTGGAAGTGTGTCCTATCCGGTATCGATAATGTCAACGGTACGTTATTCTTCCCGGCGCGCAATGAAACATATGGCTACGAATTGTGGAAGAGCGACGGCACGGCAGCCGGTACCGTCCTTGTCAGAACCTTCGTCCCGGGCGAGAACGGGTCGCAACTGACAGATCTCGCGAACGTCAGTGGCACGCTCTTCTTTAGAATAACGACGGGACTGGCGGCATGTCGTGTGGCTACGAACTGTGGAAGAGTGACGGGACTGCGGCGGGACACGCGTCGCTGATATCTACCCCGGCGGCTCCAGCTCATCTGGAAGACTTGACGAATGTGAACGGAACGCTGTTCTTTGAGGCATACGATGGCGACAGCGGATATATGGTTGTGGAAGAGCGACGGGACCGCTGCCGGCACCACACGTGTTTCGGACATCAACCCGGGAGGCTCAGCTCGTATCCCAGTACCTGACGAACGTCAATGGCACACTGTTCTTTTCAGCCGAAGACAGCGACGGTGGTTTCGAGCTGTGGAAGAGCGACAGGACCGCAGCCGGAACCGTGCGTGTCGCCGATATCCGACCGGGAGGCAGTAGCTCGGGTCTGGCATCAGGATTGGCGAACGTCGGCGGTACACTGTTTTTCACGGCGAATGACGGAAGCAGCGGTCTTGAACTGTGGAAGAGCGACCGGCACCGCAGCAGGCACCACGCTTCATCGAAGAACATCCGGGCCGGCGGCTCATCCGGGCCCCGATGAGCTGACGGTAATGGCACACTGTCTTTGAGGCTACCGATGGCGTCAATGGTCGCGAGCTGTGGAAGAGTGACGGCACCGCAGCCGGAACAACCCTCGTCCACTATCGGCCCGGACAACGCCGGCGGCTATCCCAATGCGGCGCCATTAACGTCAACGGCACACTGTTCTTCACGGCCGCCGACGGTGCAAACGGCGCGGAAATCTGGCAAGTGACGGAACCACCGCCGGAACAGTCCTGGCCAAATCTGGTGCCAGGCAGCGCCGGGGCTATCCATACCACTTGACAGAAGCCGGCGGCAAGCTGTTCTTCCGAGCCAACGACGGAACTCACGGAAGTGAACTGTGGGTCGCCACGCTCTCTGGTAACGCCCCTTCCGTCGAATTGTCCACGAACGTCACCGCCGCCAGCGAAGCCGATCAAACTGAGGTCACGGTCACTGCGACAGCCTCAGCGGTGAGTGGTGATCAGTTTGTTACGGTCGAAATCACGGGCGACGGCATCACGGCAGCCGACTACACGTTCGCCGACGCTGAAATCCGGACGCGGCGGGAGTTCAAATCCTGATTCCGGATGGCGAAACTTCCGGCTCGGTCACGATGACGATCAGCAACGATGCATTCTTCGAAGTCGAGGAAACGGCGACACTCACACTCCAGCAACCCTTCGGTCGGTATCACTCTGGGCAGCGTCATTACGCAACAGGTGGCGATCGAAGACGGCGTGACAACCGAACTGTTTGATATACGTCCAGACGCTGACAGGTCGAATCCGAACAACATTATCAACATCAACGGCACCGCCTATTTTCGTGCGAATGATGGGTCGAACGGCTATGAGCTTTGGAAGAGCGATGGCACTGATGAAGGCACCACACTGGTCGGGAATATCAACCCCGGCAACAACTCGTTCCCGACTGCCATGACGAATGTCAACGGTACCCTGTTCTTCCTCGCCAATGACGGTTCGAACGGCTATGAACTGTGGAAGAGTGATGGCGGCACCAACGAGGCACCACACTCGTCAAAGATATCCTGCCCGGGCGGAGGCTGGGGCCCAGATATCTGACGAACGTCAACGGCACACTGTTCTTCCAGGCGAACGACGGCACGAATGGCCACGAACTGTGTGGAAGAGCGATGGTACGGCACCAGGAACCGCACTCGTCAAGGACATCCGCCCCGGAGATGGCAGGTCGTATCGAGATATCTGACGAACGTCAACGTAACTCTGTTTTCAGAGCCAATGATGGCACGAATGGCTGCGAGCTTTGGAAGAGCGACGGCACCGATGCAGGAACCACTCATCAGGGATATCCGCCCCGGAGATGGCAAGCTCGCGATATTCTCTCTGACAAAACGTCAACGGTACTCTGTTCTTCGCAGCCACTGACGGCACGAACGGTGAAGAGCTTTGGAAGAGCGACGGCACGGCCGCCGGAACCACACTCGTCACGAATATCACACCTGGATCAAGCGGCTCGGATTTGGAATATCTGACGAACGTCAATGGCACACTGTTCTTCAGGGCTAATGACGGCACACATGGATTTGAACTGTGGAAGAGTGATGGGACCAGTGCGGGAACCACGCTTGTCAGAGATATCTATCCCGGTGAGGGCTATTCGTATCCGCAGAATTTAACGAACGTCAATGGCACTCTGTTCTTTATCGCAGACGACGACACGAACGGTTATGAGCTGTGGAAAAGCGATGGCACGGCGGCCGGTACCACGCTGGTAAAGGATATCCGTTCCGGATTCAGAGATTCTTTTCCGAGTGACCTGACGAATGTTAACGGCACCCTGTTCTTCAGGGCCAATGACGGCACCAATGGATTTGAACTCTGGCAAAGCGACGGCACCGATGCCGGAACCATCATTGCCAAAGAGCTTCGTCCGGGGGCATTCAGCTCTGCTCCGAGTCACCTGACCAATGTTAACGGCACCCTGTTCTTCAACGCGAGTGACGGGACTCACGGTTTTGAACTGTGGACAGCCACCGTGCCGAAAACCAGCCCCACGGTTGAGCTCTCGCTGAGCACTGACAGCGCCAGCGAAGCCGATCAAACTGAAGTCACCGTCACCGCGACAGCTTCGGCAGCGGTCAGCGGCGATCAATTCGTGACGCTGGAGATCTCCGGCGAGGGCATCACGACGAACGACTACTCCATCACGGACGACGATCCCGCAACCGATGGCATTCAAATTCGGATACCTGATGGTCAAGCAACTGGCTCGGTCACCTTGAGCGTGATTGATGATGCCATCTTCGAGCTGACCGAAACAATTGATCTAGAGTTATCCGATCCTTCCGCTGGTATCTCGCTCGGCTCGACGGTTTCAGCAGAAGTGACTGTCAGCGACAACGAAACCGCGCTTGTCAGTATCGATGCGATCAGCAATGCCAGTGAAGCCGGTCCTA
This sequence comes from Pirellulaceae bacterium, assembly GCA_041399105.1. Lineage (GTDB taxonomy): Bacteria > Planctomycetota > Planctomycetia > Pirellulales > Pirellulaceae > Rosistilla. The sequence continues at coordinate 86,418 of JAWKTL010000029.1, forward strand.
CCAACGGGAAGCTGGTCGTTTCGACAAGTCGTGTACTCCCAACGGACCTGGTCGTATCGTATAGCGTGTCGGGAACCGCGACCTCAGGCAACGACTTCACGCCGCTGAGCGGGTCGGTCACGATTCCGGCTGGACAAGTGTCAGCAGATATCGACGTTGCGGCCCTCGACGATGACTTGGCGGAAAACCCCGAAACCGTCGTCGTGACGATCGACTCGGTCAGCCCCAGTGACAGGATCTCGATCGATGCAAATCAGAAATCCGACTTGATCGTCATTCAGAACGATGACATCGCCGCGTTG
>JAWKTL010000030.1:0-79357 GCA_041399105.1 Pirellulaceae bacterium
AGGATCATAAGCTTTGTCGACGATACGTTCCGGTGACGATTCGCATTTTGTCGTCGCTGCGAAAGCCTGGCGGCGGACTTTCGATGATTTCCGGGATATGCATGACCTTTGTATTGCCAAGCGGTGACAGCGTTTGACACACGACACAACCTTCGATCTCGGTTCGCACGGTCGTTTGCGAACCGAGTTTCAGCGTTCCATCGACGTAGATCAATCCGCTGAGCCTGCTTGGATAGACGTCTGATGTGTCGCTGTCTTCGACGCCGCGATATGCGAAGCCCGACGGATTCAAGTTTTGACCGATCGTTGATTCATGAAGCGGCAGATCGCCATGCGCGATCGTAATATCTCCCTGCACCAACAGAATGGGGAATCGATCGACCGCGGGCTGCCAGAACACCGATCCGTAGATGGACGAGTTTGTTCCCGGATTGGTGATCAGCAAAGTCGCGGAAAGCCGTGCGCCTGTAATCTGCAGATTGGCTCCGCCGCAGTCGATCTTATAAACCCCCAAAGCGTTTGTCTGGCCAAACGGATTGTTCCCCGGATGGATTGCAACGTTCTGAATGCGATGGGCTCCGCCGGAGATGGGAATGTCGTCGATAGAGATCGACGTTGCAACGTGCGAATAGTAATCGGACCAGTTCGCGGCTGGAAAACGCAACGCCGATTGGTAGTCGGACAGTCCGTAGGTGTTCAAAAAGTAAGCCCCCAGATCGTGACTGATCCACCCGTTGGCGACAATCTGGTCCGAAAGGAAGCAAGCCGGACTGCTGATGGCGACGTTTCCTCGGACATAAATTCCGGCATCTTGAACCCAGTGAACGCTGGTCGTACTCGACAGGCTTGATCCGACGGCGACGCTGTAATCCAGAATCGGCAATCCGCTTCCTGCTGGTTCAAGTTGCACGCTGCATGCGGCCGCGGCCGATCCGCTGCGACCGACGCCAATCAGGTTGACCGCTTGGAGACTGTCGTTGGCCAGATTTCCATCGCTGTCTTCCAGGCGAAAGCTGATCGTTCCGACCGTGCCGCCCGAACCGATGGTTATGGGACTCGACTGGACACCATGGAGGAAGGTGCTTCGCCATCCGGGATCGTTGTTGATTCGCGATAGTCCCAGCGCAATGGCGGAGTCCGCAAGCGTTTGGGCACGCATGGCGGACAGTCCGTCGGTGACCGATCGCTCATTCGATTGCATGATCGATATCGCCGACATGCTGGAGACGGCGACCATCAACGCAACGACCAAGACGGCCAGATACAGAAATCCGCCACGAGCCCGCCGGCGAGCGATTGCCAATCGAAAGTCCGTCTTTGATGTTTGGGATTTCGTCACAAGATCAATTCCCCATGCCATTGTTGCCGCTCCCGAAACTGGCTTGATGCGTCGGCATCGTCGTTGTCAATCCGTCGCAGCTTCCGCCGCCGATGCGCAAGGTCAGGCTGTGCATCCGATGGACATCGGTCGCCAACGGATCGTCGGGGCGCGGAGGTGCAACGACCATTGCACTGGCTTGCACCGTTGAAAAGTCCGGGCGTGTGACGGTGACGGTGACGCGATGCAGCGGGCTGTTTGTCGAAGGCAACAGCGTATCGGGATCGACCGCGGTGACGACCACACCGCGCGTCCAACTCGCGAATTCGGTCAGCGTTGCTCCCGTCTTCGTTTCCGGTGGCGAAGCGGACCAACCATCGTATGCAACGACGCATTCAAAGTCGCTGCGATCGGAGGCGTAGGCTGCGTCCGAAGGCACCGATCCATCCGGATTGTTCACCGGCAGCGGAACGATCTCGGAAAGAAGTTCTTCGCACAAAGCTGCGGCATGGATGTGGTCGTTCGACTGATGCGAAGTTCGAACGACAAACGCGTTGGTTTGCAGAGCGGTTACGACCAGGAGTCCGACCAAGGCGGTGCAGACGGTGACTTCAGCCATCGACAGTCCCGTTCGTCGGCCCGGAAGTCTCAACTTGTTCCTTGTTCGATGCGTCTTCATGAGCCGGACCCTGCGGCGATCACGATCGTCGACAAAATGTAGTCACACGAGTTGTAGAAGTGATATCGATTGCTGTTGTCGCTGTATCCGGTTCCAACGAATGTCTTGTGGCTGCAAGAAACTTCGATGGTCGGTGTCGAATTTGTTGGTGCCGTTTGCGTAAATTCGGTGACATAGCCGTTCAATCCCGACGTCTTCCAGTTCAACTGAGCATCCTCGGTGACTGCGAACTGAACGATCATGCTGTCTTGGGCGACATACGTTGTGGGAACCGTGGGTCCGGTCACGCCCCAGAGGATCAACCATGAGGAGAACGATCCGGTTGTCGCCTGCTGATGATAGATTGGCGTTGTCGACACACCGCTGAACGACATCGCCCAAGCGACTCCCGATCGATTATTGCTCCATACTATGGTTCGCGCGGATGACTCGCCGCCATTGACCACGCGTGCCCAAACGGCGAGGGTTGCGTCGCTGCCACGTCGCACCAAATGCAACAAGGTCCAACCGCTTTCGGTGAGGCTCAGCGTATCGAGTTCGTTGCCATCCACCGCGACGGCCAGTAACCAAAGATCGCCGACCACGGACCCAATCGGCGAATTGACGGTAACGCTTGTCGCCGAATCATTGAAGACAGCCATCTGACGATGATCCAACTTCACCCGACCGGGAACTGTCGGCTCAGGGCCACCGCTCGGAATTGTCTGGATGTCCTGATGAACCGCGATTCGCTGAATTCCTGTGGCAATCGACAACGGACTGCCGCCATTTTCCTGACGGCGAAGCGATTGGTTGACATATTGATACGAGATCGTTTCATCACTTAAGTCGCCGTTTCGATCGGGAACAACAAGGCTGATACCGCTGCCCGAGGTTTGAGTGATTTGTCGAGCGTCACTGATGTCTTGGCGAATTGCCGATGGCAGGCTGCCCGGCAACATCAAAGATGACGAATCGCGGGCCGTATGCTGAAGAGACTGCGTGGACAGTCCGATCGCCGAAACTAGACCCAGAGTCAAGACGGTCGCGCTGATCAGGCTGGCTGTCAGCTCCATTGTCGTGAAGCCGACAGGCTGTCGATCGTTCGGTCGTAGACGGCTCTGTGTCATCGGATTGTGCGGATGCAGACGTGTCGTGTTACTGTGGAGGAATGATCTCGGCCAAAGCTATTCCCGTCGTGGGGTTGATGTCGACCCTCCATTGAAATCCGGCCGATGTAATCAATACCGAGCCATCGACCAATCGCGAGGTTCCGGTCCAAGGGAGGCCACGCAAATCGAAACCGATGGACGATGATCCGTCGAAGTTCGACTGCATATGCACGTTGCCCGACCACTGCGTCAACGATCTGGCGAACGTTGTCTGATATCGATCCGCCGACGCGGCATCCGCCGATGAATAACTTGCATTGCCGTCGTTGAACGTCGCCACAACGGTTTTTCCCCGGGCAATCGCCTGTCGCCGCAGATAGTTCAGATCAGCGGCAACCAATCGCGCTGCGGCTTCCGCTTGGCGGGCGTTCAATGCCGCTGAAAAACGAGGAGCCGACACGGCGGCGATAATGCCAACAATCAAGACCGCGACGACCACGTCGATCAACGTGAACGCCGCGGAACGGAGCGTTGAAGGTCGCGAGGTCGGATTTGTGGTGACTCGTCCACCGCGGATGGATGATGCACTTGCGTCATCTCGGAGTACGCACGAGCTGGTTCGCATGTTCGACCGGTATCAAGGATGAAGTTTCTTGCGAAAGCGTACGCCGTCACCGACGCCCGGCAAGAACTACCGCGCATCCCGTGGCTGATTCAATCGGCAATGCATCCACCAACTTCCAGTCGTAACGGACCAAACGATTGATCCGACGCGGTTTTCCGCTCCCGCGACGACTATCCGATCGCCAGTTCGGCGTTGCTGTCGCCAAAGCTCGCCAGATCGATACCATTGCGACGCAGCATCGCGAGATAAAGGTTGCAGACGGGAACTTGCCCTTCGGCCGCCAAATGCCTGCCCGGCGTAATCGTCCCACCAGCCCGCCCAGCCAGCAAGATCGGCAGGTTATCCGGATCATGACGATTGCCGTCCGAAAAGCTTGAGCCAAACATGATCATACTGTTGTCCAGCAGGCTCGATTCTCCTTCACGAATCGATTTCATTTTGTCGATCATGCGAGCGAATTGCTCCACGTGCCAAGTGTTGATGCGTTGGTACTGAGCAATCTTCTGTTCGTTGTTCTCGTGGTGCGACAGTTCGTGGTGTCCGCCGGAAACCCCTTCAAGAAAGGAAAAATTACGGCCCGATACGTCGTTGGCGAACATGAATGAACAGACGCGGGTTGAATCGGTCTGCATTGCCAGCACCATCATGTCGAGCATGACGTCGATGTGTTGTCGGAAATCCTCGGGCGTTCCCGCTTCCGGAATGCCGATCTCGCTCAAGTCGACATCCGGCCGCCACGATCTCGATCGATCGCGGCTGGAGTATTCGACACGTCGTTCAACCGCGCGAACCGAGTCGAGATACTCGTCCAGCTTGAATTGATCGTCGCGTCCCAGTTTGGCACGAACATCCCTGGCGTCCTCCAGGACAAAGTCCAAGAGATTCTTGTACGACTCCGCCTTGCGTGTGTCGTTGCTGATCGACTTGCCGAACAACCGTTCGTAAACGACGCGAGGATTGATCTCCTTGGCGACGGGTCTTGTTGCCGTCTGCCAACTGATGTGTGAACCGTATAACCGCGTATAGCCGACATTGCTGTCGATCCCGCTGATCACCGGTTCGGTCCCCAGTTCCAAAGAGGGCAGCGGCGTTGCGTCGCCGACGTGTTGCGCGATCAATTGATCGACGGAGACGCCTCCGCTGCTGATGTTCTTGCCGGTCGTCTTGGCAACCGGCATGCCGGTCAAAAAGTTTGCCGTCTTTGCGTAGTGCCCGTCCCCGCCGTGGCTGTGCTTCTTGTCCAACCCGGTTAGCACAAGAATGTCGTCCTTCAAACTCGCCAACGGCTGTAGTGAAGGAGTCAGTTCATAGTCCGTTCCCGTCTTCTCCGGCACCCACGCCTTTTCCCAAACTCCGTTGGGAAAATAAAGGAAAGCCGTCCGCACAGGCGGCTTCAAACGATTCGCATCGGAAGCCTTTGCCAATGACGGAAGCAGTGGAAGGCCAAGCATCAAACTGCCGCTTCCTTTCAGAAATCGACGTCTTGAGAATGGAGATCGTTGCATCTTGTTGTTCCTGGCTGTTCCTGAAGTTTGTTGTCTTTGGGGCGGTTCAACCGTAAGCCGCTTATTCACGGTTTCGGAGAACCGGACGCCGACGCGTTCGGCGTGACGAATTGGCCGCGTTCCGCGTCGGATTACGTGAATTGTTTGGGATCGGTCGGCCAATACGTAGCTCGGCGATCCATTATTCCGCTGGTTTGAAGTACCGATGCCGAAACGGGTAACTTGTTGCGATTGTCTCCAAGATCAATGATGCTCGGTGATCGTTCTGGCGCAGGCTTTCCAAACAATCATTAATTACACAATCGTCGAATTTGTTCAGTTGACGCCCCAAGGCAAAGCCCAACATCTTACGAACAAAGTGTCGTTCAAATTCGCCGCTGCGTCGCATGACCACCTGCTTTAATTCCTCTGGACCACTGAACGCTTCGCCCGACGGCAGCTTGCCACTTGCGTCGATGGGAAGGTCAGCATCCGCATCACGCCAACGTCCCAGCACGTCAAAGTTCTCCAGCCCGAAGCCTAATGGGTCCATTCGGTTATGACAGGCGGCACAATCTGGATTTCGCCGATGCAGTTCCAGACGCTGGCGCAATGTTTTGGGTTGTTCGCCGACCGATTCCTCCAGTGCCGGAACTCCTTCGGGAGGCGGCGGAACACGACTTCCCAGCACCTGCTCCAAAATCCACCGACCGCGTAAAACGGGACTGGTTCGACGCGGATAGGACGCGCTGGTCAAGACCGCTCCCAACGTCAGCACCCCTCCTCGCTTGCGGTCATCCGTTTCGATTGCTTGCCAATCGTTGATGTTCGTAACATCGAGGCCATAATGTTTTGCTAGTCGATCGTTGACGATGACCGACGGCGAATCAATCAATTCCAACAACGATCGGTCTTGCCGGAACACATCGGAGACGGTGCGTATGGCTTCTTCACGCAAATCCGCAGCCAACGCAGCGTCATAATTGGGAAATAACTCTTGATCCGGGCGAGTCTGGGTCAGAAAGTTCGTCAAGCCGAGCCATTGTAAACCAAAGTTTTCACCCAATCGTTGCGCTTTCGGATCAGCAAGCATTCGTCGAATCTGCGAGACTATCTGTCCATCGGTCCGCAATTCATTGGCGTCGGCGGCGTCGAGCAATATCGCGTCGGGGACGGATGACCAAACGAGCAAGCTCAATCGCATGGCAAGCTGATGCGGTGTCAATTCTTGAACGCCCCCATGCTCCGCTTCGGCATCAACCACAAAAAGAAAATTGGGTGACACCAAGATCGCTTTCAGAGGCTGACCGATCGCCGTCGTCAATTCGTTTCCCGACTGTAATGCGTTCCGGAACAGAGCCATCAGGCGATCGACCTCCGCCTCGGCAACCGGACGTCGCCAAGCTCGCCTGGCAAACTGATGGAGGAACGTTCGTACCGCTTCTTCGTCGTTCGAAACGCTCGACAGTTCGTTCTCGAGCCCGAGTTGTCGAGGCGAGTTTGTCAAAGCATCGTCGATGACATGCGACGCCACCGCGAGATACTGCTCAACATGAATGGCCGATGTGAACAACGTATCGCCATTGGTATCAAACCCTTCGCCCCCTGATCCATCCGACGGAACCTCCAGGTGGGAAGGGACAACAACACCCACCACGTCTTCGATCGCGTTTAGATACTCCGTGCGAGTCAATCGACGACTCATGACATATCCGCGATACCAAGCTTGCGTTTCGTCGGTGGCAAGCTGGCTGCAATGATCCTGCTTCGGGCGTGAATCGACCCAGCGGTGGAAGGCGGCTTTTTGTGCATCGTTAAGCTGCGGGCTTCCCTCGGGAGGCATCTCACGCAACCGAATCCGTTTGGCGACTGAATCCCAGACATCCAGTTTCTTGATAACCGCGTTGCCGTCAGAGAACGATGAAATGTCGAACCCTCCGTCCGGCTCGTCCCCTTGATGACATTCAAGACACCGCGATCGCACGATTGGCAGGATCTCGTCTTCATAGTGCTTGCCCCATGCTTCCAGTTTGGCGGAATCATCAGCATGCAAAGAGGCACACAGCGGAAGGAGAATGATCGCGAATCGAAGCGAGGGACGCATGGATATGGATGGAAGGATGGAAGGCGGGGAATGGCTCGGCTCAAGGCGTCCGATCGCGCATCGGCAGGTCGAAGCAATCCGTAATCTGTTGCTCCGCCGACGCACTTATACCGCGCGTGGTCCGAAATGATGCCTTCACGTTAAATGAAGCGAATCACCTCATTTCTGACCACGCGACGTATAACAGCGTCATGACTGTTGGTTCGTCATCCCCTATCGTGAATTGGACTGATGCTCCAAACGCCACTCAATACACCGGACCTTTCCGCGGACCCGCCAACGTATCCATTGACCAACGTCACCCCTTTCGATGTTCCCATCGGGTCGCAGCGCTATGTCGCCAACGAAGAACTCGGGCGCGGCGGTTGGGGAGGTCAGAAAGAGCCCGAACAAGGTGACACCCAGCATACCGCTGAAGACAGCCGTCCCCAAAACGCGACGCATCTCGAAGCCCGCTCCGGTGGCGACGAGCAACGGAACAACCCCCAGAATGAATGAAAAGGCCGTCATCAGAATCGGTCGCAGTCGCAATCGACAGCGCTCACGGCGGCATCGAAGCGGTTCTTGCCCGCATCCTCCTCCGCTTTGGCGAACTCGACAATCAAGATCGCATTCTTGCAGGCCAACCCGATCAAAACGATGAAACCGATCTGTGTGAGCACATTGTTGTCCATTCCTCGAAACCATACTCCGACCAAAGCGAACAACAGACAAAGAGGCACAATCAATATGATCGCCAGCGGCAGGAGCCAACTTTCGTACTGTGCCGACAGGGCTAGGAAGACAAACAAAACCGCAAGAGGAAACAGAAACACAATCGTGTTGCCCGCCTGCTTCTCTTGGTACGCGATCTCCGTCCATTCGTAACCGAACCCCGGTGGGAGAAGCTGTTGCGCAAGTTGTTCCATCGTGTCGAGCGATTGTCCCGTGCTGAAGCCGGGAACCGTCGAGCCATTCAAATCGGCGGCCGGAAACAGATTGAATCGAACCAACCGATCCGGACCGGCCGTTTGCTTCACATCGACGACGGAGCCAAGCGACACCATCGCGCCACGGGCGCTGCGAGTGCGAATCTTCGCGATATCCTCCAACTCGTCGCGGAACTCTGGTTCCGCCTGAGCGGTCACACGATACGTTCGACCAAGAAAATTGAAATCGTTGACGTACATCGAACCGAGATATATTTGCAGGGCATCGAAGATATTGCTGACGGGGATGTCAAGCATCTGCGCTTTGGTCCGGTCGACATCGGCAAAGACCTGCGGGACATTCATCCGCAGATTTGTAAACACCTGCGTGACGCCGGACTGTTTATTTGACTCGGTCAACATCAAGTTGGCGACTTGATCGAGTTTATCCATCCCCGCACCGGCACGATCCTGTACATACATTTTAAAGCCGCCGCCGCGTCCGATGCCCCGAATCGGCGGTGGCGGAATGATCAGGACTTGGGCTTCATTGATCGCGCCGACTTCACGACGCATATCGGCCACAATGTCTTGAACGCTGCGCCCTCGCTTGGCTCGTTCCTTCGCATCCTCCAACGGAAGAAATGTGACAGCCGCATTCGGCTTGATGGTGAATGTTGCGCCCGATAGGCCCGCGATGCCGACGGCGTGAGCAACGCCATCGATCTTTTGGCCAATCTCGGCCACGCGGCGAGTAACGATATCGGTTCGCGACAACGAGGCACCATCGGGCAGATTGATGGCGACAATAACATAACCTTGATCCTGATCGGGAATGAATCCGGTCGGAACGAGGGTGAAGCTCAGTCCGGTACAAACCAGCAGGGCGATGTACAGCACTGCCGCGATCCCGGTTCGCTTGACCAAGCGGCCAATCACCGCGGCGTAGAGATTGCTCGTCACATCGAAAGTACGATTGAACAATCGAAACGCCCAGCCGAACAGGAAGTCGATCAGTCGCCCAAAACGATTCTTGGGGGCGTCCCTCGGCTTCAGCAGCAAGGCGCAGAGCGCGGGACTGAGCGTCAAACTGACAAAGGTCGATATCGCGGTTGAAATGGAGATCGTCAACGCGAACTGCTGATAGAACTGGCCACTGATTCCGGGGACAAAAACGGTCGGCACGAAAACAGCGATCAAGACCAACGTCGTTGCGATCAATGCCGATCCGACTTCGTCCATCGCCTTGTGCGTTGCTTCGCGCGCGGACATCCCATCGGCGATCAAACGTTCCACATTTTCAACAACCACAATCGCGTCATCGACAACAATTCCAATCGCCAACACCAATCCGAACAGCGAAAGCGTATTGAGCGTGACGCCCAGGAACTGCATCATTGCAAACGTTCCCACCAGGGAGATGGGAATCGCAATCACGGGAATGATCGTTGGCCGCCAGCCGTGCAGGAACATGAAGACCGTCAGCACGACCAAGATGGTGGTGATCCCAAGCGTCTGGAAAACTTCGTCGATTGATTCCTCGACATAATCGGTCGGGTTGTATGCGATTTCATAGCCGATGCCTTCGGGAAATTCCCTGCTCATTTCGGCCATCGTCCGTTTGACTTCATCGGCGGTGTCCACCGCATTGGTTCCCGGTCGTTGATAAACCAAGACCGCAATCGCCGATTTGCCATCAAGGTAGCTGAGCCTCGAATAGTCTTGCGCGCCGAGTTCGATCCGCGCCACATCGCGCAGCCGCGTCACGCGTCCCTCCTCCCCACGCTTGACGATGATGTCTCCGAATTCGTCCTCCTTGATCAATCGCCCTTGGGTCGTGACGTTTAACTGAAAGTCGCCGGTGTCGTCGACCGGAGGTTGTCCGATCACACCCGCCGCGACCTGAACGTTCTGACGACGGATGGCTTCCACGACTTCGCCCGCCGTCAGATCGACATGCGTCATCTTTTCGATATCCAGCCACACACGCATTGAATACTCGTTGCCCCCGGCGATACGGATTTCTCCGACTCCGTCGAGCCGCATCAATGCGTCGCGGACGCGAAGAAACGCGAAATTGCTGATATAGAGTTGTTCGCGACTGCCGTCGGGCGAGTTCAGATGAACAACCATCAGCATGTCGGGAATCTGCTTCGTCGTCGTCACACCGATCTGCCGCACCTGTTCCGGCAGGCGAGCCTCCGCAATCGCAACGCGGTTCTGCACCAACACTTGCGCATCGTCCAAATCGGTTCCTAATTTGAACGTTACCGTCAACTGCATCGTGCCGTCTGAACTGGAGGAAGACTCCATGTACAACATGTCGTCAACGCCGTTCATCTCCTGTTCAATCGGCGTCGCCACCGTGTCGGCGATAACTTGCGGCGTCGCGCCTGGATAGGTCGCGCGGACCAATACCGTTGGTGGGGCGACATTCGGGTACTGAGATACCGGCAACGAGAAATAGGTGATCCCACCCACAAGCAACAGTAAAAACGAAAGCACTGCGGCGAAGATCGGTCGCTCGATAAAAAAATGAGGAAACTTCACGCGATCTTTCCCCCTCGGGCTAAAGCAAACCGTGCCGCTTGTCCAACAACAGTAACCTCCGGAACCACACGTCCAAAAACATCGCCCAAGCGACGCTTGGCGAAAGGACGACGATCGATCTTCCGATACGAAACAGCTTCGGGAGGCGGGGCGGGCGTTGGGGAAATCCATTCCTCCTCGGGGACAGGCTCATAATCGTCGGGCAATCCATCCTCGACCGACTCGATTTCAGATTCCACGATCTCGACTTCCACTCCGTGACGAGCCTGCAACAACCCTTCAATAACCAGCGACTCATCACCCTCCAGTCCTTCGCGGACCACTCGCAGACCGTCGACGATGGGCCCGAGTTTAACAGGTCGACGCTCGATCTTTCCGTCAACAACCACATACACGTACTGCGTCGATTGGTCGGTGCCGACGGCTGAATCGGGAATCAAAACCGATCGGCTCGGTGCGCTCCCTGGAATACGGATCCTGGCGAACATGCCTGGCAGCAGCAACTGTTCATCGTTGGGGAAAACACAACGGGCTCGCAGGCTCGCCGTATCGGTATCGAAGCGATTGTCGACGAAGTCCATGTGCCCCCGATGCGGGAAGCCCTCCTCATCGACCAAGCCCAGGAAAACGGGATTCTTCGCGACTCGGGAACTTTCCCGCAAGCCGGATCGGGCCAAGCGGACGTACTTCAATACATCTTGCTCCGTCGCATCAAACACGCAGTAAATCGGTTGCATGGAAGTGATGGTCGTCAACAGCGACGACGTCGAGCTTCCCCCTTCGATCAAATTCCCTTCGGTGACGTACTGTCGGCTGATGCGTCCGGTCACCGGAGCACGAATCTGCGTGTACTGCAAATTCAACTCGGCCGTCTCAACACCCGCCTTGGCCAGTTCAATCTCCGCCTTGGACGTCGCAATCGCTGCTTCCGCGGAAATGATGCTCGCCTGAACCCCTTCGGCATTCGCTTCGGCTTCCAACAGGTCCGCCCGACGCTCATCAAACTCTTCCTGAGAAATGGCGTTTTGCACGTTCAGCTTCTCGGCCCGTTTGACTCGCATTTCGGCTAAATTTCGCTGAGCCTCCGCTTGCAACGCCCGCGCCTTCACCTCGTCCAACACCGCCTTGGCCTGCTGAAGCTGCGATTCGGCTTGCTGCAGCTTCGCTTTTGCGGCACTCAGCTCGGCTTGGAATGGCCGCGGATCGATCACAAACAGCAGATCGTTTTCTTCAACAATCTGCCCTTCATCGAAATGGATCGACTCCAGGTATCCTCCGACGCGCGCGCGAACTTGGACGAGGTCAACGGCTTCCAGCCGCCCTGTATATGCATCCCATTCAACGATCTGCTTTGTAACCGGCTTGGCGACCGTAACCGTCGTGATCATCGGTGGCGGCACCGCTTGCGGCGTATGTCCACAGCCTCCAACCGCCAGCAGGCAGACAATAAGGCAAGTGATGATCCGCTGCGAACGTGCCCGGTCGGACCAAGCGCAGTAAAAGTATCGCAAAGCTGTCCTCGCGTTGTCGAACATTGTTCCGCTACCGCTTAGTTTAAATGAAGTCGATCGCCAAGATTATTCATCCGCGGCAACCAGTGAATCACGAACCTTCTCCAACAAAGTGGTCAAGTCCGTGAGATCCGTCTGCGACATTCCCGTGAACAATTCTCGTTCCATCTTCGACAGCGGCCCCATGACGTCATCGGCCAGCTTCTTTCCGGCCTCCGTGACGCAGACATGAACGACTCGCCGATCGTCGGTGCAACGCTTTCGCTCCACCAAGCCCTGGCTTTCCAGGTGGTCCACCAGCGAGGTGATCGCCGGCACAACCTGAATCATCCGCTCCCCAATCTCGCCGCACGTCAATGGCTTCTCCGCCAGAATCAGAGAACGCAGCACATTGAACCGCGACAGCGTCAAACCATGCTCCCGAAAGAACCGAGATAAACGGTTCTCCAACTGGTCTCCCACCCGCAGCAAATTCAACAACGTCTCCTGTTGGATCGATGCGAACGGGATCGGTCGTTTCAGTTCATGTTGAAGCTTCATTGCAAGCACTCAAAAAATATGTCGCTAATAATTATCTTATTAGTGAAATATCTTCCAGTAAAGAACCCGCAGCAAGATTTCGCGGAATTTTACGTGGCGTCATTGAACAGAGGCAGTTCGCACGGAACCGCACAAGCCGGTCGTTTTGGCCCCAGGCACCGATCAAACCTGAACTGCTCCCCTTACAGCGTCTTTCGACAAGGTAACGTTCCAGCGTGCAATGTGGAATCTTGCACGCAACGTTGTCAACGAACTGCCGGAGCCTGAAACGCCGATTGCGTCTCCGAAAACCGACTGGGGTGACAGTTCTTGCCGCGGGAGCCGTGGCCGAAAACAAGTCGCGAAACGAAGAACTCATCCCATCTGTAGCACGCCCGTCTCCGTCGTGGATCAAACGTAACTCTGATACATCAAACTTCAACCGCTCCCGTTTTAAGCACCTCTCAGCGACATCCCTTCCGGTCCGGGTTGGAATCCAGCCTTCAGGCGTTCGGACGGGTCCATCCGTTATCGAGAACCAAAACGCTTTGACTCACTTAGTCCCCTGAACGGTAGAATCACGGGGCGGGATGGCGCTGGCGTAGCGATTTGTTTTTGGTGTGCTAAGCACCAACGCATAAGTTTTTTCGTTTAACGGCAAGCCGAAGGCGACGTTTTCCAGTGTTTCGCCGTCGCCTTCGGCTTGCCGTTAAACGAGTTATGCTCAAGAACTTATGCACGGGTGCTTACTTACTGGCCAAGCAGGTGTTCGCCGAACGAAGTCCCGAAGCTTGAACAATGAATTGTCGCTCCAATGCCATTATTGGATGCTTGTTGGAATCATGCACCAAGCACCACCAAAGTCGTCTTGTTCTTCTTGTGTCACCGCCTGACAGGAAACCCCCTCGCGGGTCACCAAACGTTTTACCAGAATGCTGGGTAATGCACGTCCCTCGTTCACTGCATGCCTGAGTTCGACGGCATGCTTGGAGAAGCGATTTTCTCATCGATCAAACTGCTTCCGAAAACGCGTGATGTCGTCGTTGTGGCCGAGAAAGATGACGATGTCGGCGGGCTGAAAGACATACTCCGCGTCGGGATTAAAGATCAGGCGATCATCCGATTTCTTGATCGCAACGACAAGCAGCTTATGCGTTCGATGCGCTTCCGTTTCGCGAACGCTTAGACCGGCCAGCGGACTCGTTTCGGAGATCAGTAGTTCGTCGAGTTCCAAGTCTCGAAAGGCGCTTCGGAAACCAGTTCCATCAAATCGGCGGTCGTCGGTCGAGTGACCAACCGCACCATTTGCTTCGCGCCAACGATGGTTGGCAACACGACTTTGTTGGCCCCCGCTTGGCGAAGCTTCTTTTCCGTACTTTGCTTTTCGGCGCGAGCAATGATCTGCAGTTTGTTGTTCAAGTTTCGAGCCGTCAGCGTGATGAAGACACTTTCGGCATCATTGGGAAGGGAGATGATCAACGTTGTCGCTCGTTCGATTCCGACCGCCAACAACGTTGCCTCTTCCGTCGCGTCCCCCAACCAACAGATACAGTTTTCGCGGGTCGCGTCTTGAATCACCTTTGGGTCCAGATCGATCGCCACCACCGAACGACCACTCGTGGTCAGTTCGTCGGCCATGATATGCCCCATCCTGCCGTACCCGCACACAATGGTGTGCCCTTTCATTCGATTCAAATCGCGAGTCATGCGTTGTTTCCCTATCACTCGATCCAGTTCACCTTCCATGATCAATTGAAAAAGGCCACCGAAAGTGTAAGCCGCGGCCGTCATTCCAAACAGAATGACCATGACGGTGTACAACTTGAGCATCGGATCAAAGTTACTTTGCTCGCTGTATCCAACCGTCGATATGGTGATCACCACCATCCAAACCGCGCCGATCCAGTCGTAGTCGCCAAAATAGCGAAACCCGATGACCGAAAGCGCAACAATCAGCAGCAAGGCTAACGCCCCGCGGCGGATACGCTGCAATGGTGATTTGATTTGCATAGAGCGACCATGTCGCAAGATCAACTGAGAAACGTTGGCGTTATACAACAACGAACGCGTTCAATATTGATACAAGGATCAACGCGACTAAACGACTCGGAATCCGAGCCGATTGTTGTATCAGGATCGCAGGATACTGCAAACCTGGTTCGGTGTTACAAACCGTCCGACGGTCAGCGAGTTCAAATGTCTCCCTTCGCCTGAGCCCGAACGCCTCATTCAGGTGAGATTGGGAGCAGCACCTCCGTTGCACCCTCGCAACGGTTACAGGCATCTTAACCAATAAAACCGCCCCCCAATCGAACGGCATCGCCCCCGCAGCGTTCAGACATGGCGCGACCAGACGCTTCTGTAACGTACATCATCAATAACTGATTGCTCCCTTCAGCCGATCGGATGTCTCCCGACGACAACGAGGTTTCGCTTCCATGATCCGCGTTCGTGATTTTCATAAAACGTACGCATCGACAATCGCTGTCGGTGGACTTTCGTTCGATGTTCAGCCGGGGCAAGTCTTCGGACTGGTCGGCCCCAACGGTGCCGGGAAGACGACAACCTTGAAAGCCCTCTGCGGACTGCTGCCGCCGACGCGTGGGGAGATTGTCGTCAGCGGCTTTGACGTTGAAGAGGAGCCGCTGCAAGTCAAACGGACGACGGCTTACGTCCCTGACGACCCGCCACTGTTCAACGATTTGACCGTGGGACAGCACATGGAATTTGTATCGCGGATCTATCGCGTTGCCGATGCCGGAAGCCTTACAGAGCAACTTCTGCAGACCTTCAATCTGCTGGAAAAGGTCGATCAGCCCGCCGGAGCGCTCAGTCGGGGGATGCGTCAGAAGCTTGCGATCTGCTGCGCCTATTTGTATTCGCCACAGACGATTCTGTTGGATGAACCGATGACCGGACTCGATCCTCCTGGCATTCGTTGCTTGTTGGAATCGGTTCGCATTCGTGCCGCCCGAGGGGCCGCCGTCATGATCAGTTCACATCTGTTGGCGATGATCGAAACGGTATGCACGCATGTTTTGGTTCTTGATCGGGGAAACGCGAAGTTCTGTGGAACGATGGACGCGTTCAAGTCGAATTTTGATTCCGATGCACGAGCCGCGTCGCTGGAACAAGCATTTTTCGCCATCACGCAGAGTGCGGAACCTATATCAATGATGAACGCGTCTGATGTTATCGTGCATTAATATCTTTCAGTTGATCTTGCGACGTGGTCGCTCTAGGTGAGTGATGAACGCGTCTGATGTTATCTTATGCCACTAACTTTCAGTTGCCCTTCCGACGTAGTCGCTGTAAGGGGGAATAATCATGAGCAGCGCGACGTTTGAAGTTTTGTTTCCCGCAGGGCTACGACAGGTCTTTCGGATGCGAGCGGTCGCCAAGTTTAGGCGATTGCGTCAGCGGATCTTCGCACCTCGGCGAGCCCTGCTTTCCGCAGTCGCGATCATTTTAGGCCTGTTCTGGTTCGGACAAGCGGCCGCGGGCATTCTTCTTCGACCGCCAGCCGATCCGCAACGGTTGAGGCTTTGGATCACAGGTGGCTTGGTTCTTTATGCCTACTGGCATTTGCTGCGATCAGCGTGGGCTAAGGAACTGACGGCCGTGATGTGGTCGCGGAGCGAACAAGGAATGCTGCACACCGCTCCCCTTTCGCCATCGCAATTGATGACGTATCGATTGGCGGGGATCGTCGGCCCCGCGTTGCTGAAGGCATCTTTGTTGACGGTCGTGCTGTGGCCTGACGCGGCGAGATTGGAACTGACGTTCATTGGGCTCGTGATCGCGTTGGGCGTGCTCGAACTGGCACGCATGATTGTGGAAATCGGCTGCTCGGGACTTTCCCTTTCGCACCGTCGAGTCCTGAAATTTGCAACGGCCATCGTCGCGGTAGGCTTGGGGGCGTCGCTGGGTCGTTTTGCTTGGGCGCATTGGGACTCGCAACATCCGGTGCCGGGGATTCAGTTGCCGAGCTTGTTGCTGTCGGGTTTAACGGAACTCAGTCAGGGCTCGGTGACGCGAGCGCTGGGGCTTCCTTTGCAGTTCGTGGCCGATATCGCGACCTCCGCGACGTGGAATCTTTTCGTGCTACGAAACCTCGCCATCGGCGTGATCGAACTTGGAACGCTCGTGTTGGTCATCTATCAGCTTGACCGCTGGATGACTCGCAGTCACATCGAGCGCGAACGCAAAGGCTACGATCGACAACTCGCCTCGAGTTCTTCTCCTGCGAGACAGGCGATACTGGACGCTGATCGCTTCGAGTCCAGACGTCTGCTGCCGCGTCTGCCCGACTTGGGTGGCACTGGGGTTTTGGTCGCGCGTCAAGCCGTGACCGCGCTCCGTTACTGGCCGACGATCTTGATCACCTTGCTGATCCCCGGCGCGTTCTCGTTGTTTCCGGTTTTCGTCTTGCCGGAACACAGTTCGATCTTGGTACACGTGACCGGGTCGTTGATCTTCTATACGTTGTTGCTCGGTCCTCCGGCGTTGAAGATCGACTTTCGTCGCGACCTGGATCGCATGCTGATGCTGCGTCAATTGCCGCTCTCGCCGATGCGCGTCGTGGCGGGACAACTAGCGATTCCCGTAGCCGCTTGCATCACGTATCAAATCGCGGTTCTCGTTGTCACCGCCGTGCTTCGGCCAACCAGTCCCGCGTCCATGCTTGTCGCTGTTGGCGTCATGGTCCCCGCCACGCTGTTCATTTTCGCGCTCGAGAATCTGATTTTTCGTGCCTTTCCCCAGCGCATCGGACAAGAAGGAATCGAGGTCTTAATCCGGACGACGTTGGTGTTTACGTTCAAAGGTCTGTTGTTCGTTGCGGCCGCCGCCCTGTTGCTGGGATGGTCATTGCTGGTTCGGCACTGCGTGACCGAATCACTTCAGCCGCTCATTTTTCGCGGCATCGGTTTGACCCGCTGTGGGTGGCGGCGTGGGGGCGATGCGCGCGACATCAGCCGCCTTCAATCGCTTTGATTTGTCGATCGATCCTCCCGCGGAGTGACGCTTGTCGCGGAAGATGGCTGATTTAACGTGACAAGTTGGTTCAGGTTCCCCGACCGGAAGCCTTCAAGATCAACCGTCACGAACTTAAAGCCAAGCGAGCGAAACCGAGCGGATAGTCGTTGCTGACGATCCGACGTCAGCAATTGAGGGATCGCCAACGGGGGAACTTCAATCCGCGCCAACATTCCCGGATGCAGGCGGACGCGTACTTCGTCGAATCCCTCGTCGCGCAGCCAGTTTTCGGCGTCATCGATCATGTGAAGTTTATCCACCGTCACCGCTTCGCCGTACGCAATGCGACTGGCCAAACACGGTCCGGCGGGCAAGTTCCAAATCGAAAGTCGCCACAACTGAGCCAACTGCCGGACCTGCGATTTTGTGATTCCCAAGTCGGCGAGGGGCGTTCTTACGGCGGCGAGATTTCCCGCCTGGATACCGGGGCGATGATCCCCCAGATCGTCCGCATTCGTTCCGCTGCACACGATCCGACCGGTCGATTGGTTCATTACCGTCGCGATGGTTTCGTACAAGGTCTGCTTGCAGTAGAAACAACGTTGGCTGTCGTTGCGTTGATATTCCGGGCGACTGGTTTCATCGGTTTCGACCAGCTTTAATCGGATACCGATTTCCTCGGCAACTTGGCCAGCCAATTCGCTTTGACGCCGCGGGACGCTGGGGCTGACCGCCATGACGGCGGTACAGCGCGAACCGAGTTTGCGTTGGGCCGCCGCAGCCACGACAGCGCTGTCAACGCCACCTGAGAACGCAACGACAACTTCGTCGAAAGGGGCAAAGTATTCGATCAGCTTGTTCGACAATGCGACGATCGATGGGGCGGATGCTGTGTCTGGCGGAGTCATTGTTTTCCCAAATTCCAGGTGACCCGAACGAAATAACCGGCGTCGAGCGATCTTCCCGATCGATCGCGGATGACTGAACGCCCGTGTGCGACCTCCATGCCGTGCGGCTTTTGACGTCGCAGCCAGCCGACGATATCGTCGTCGGTCAGGGTGTCGGAATGGCCGGTGATCAGCATCGCCGCGCGTTCGTTCAACAATGCGAGACAATCGTCCAGCAATGGCCACAAATCGCGTTCAAGCCGCCACGTGGCGTTGCGTGTTCCATGACCGTAGGCGGGGGGATCGAGCACGATCACATGATACGTGCGTTGACGTCGACGTTCGCGAGCAGCGAATCGGGGAGCGTCCTCAATCAGATAGCGGATGGCGGCGTCCCCCAGTCCGCTCGTTCTGGCATTCTCTCCCGCCCGAGCGACGCTCGGTTTGGATGCATCGACGTGCGCCACTCGAAATCCCGCCTCAGCCAGCGATAACGTGCTTCCCCCTGTATAAGCAAACAAGTTCATCGCTTCCCCTGAGTCTCCATTGGCGATATCGCGCAGATTCGCAAGCCACCGCCAGTTGTCGGCTTGTTCCGGGAAAAAACCGATATGGCCAAAAGGGGTTGCTTCGGCGGACAACTGGATTCCCCCGGCGGCAAGCCGCAACGAGGTGGGCCACGGACGGAAGAAGGTCCATCGTGAATCGTCGAACACGGCGTCCGCCCGCTGCCATGCTTCGGTTTCCAGGGGAGCATCCCAATCGGCAGCCGGACATGGACGATCGATCAGGTAGTCGTCGATCGCTTCGAGCTTTCTCCCGTTGCCGAAATCGATTAGCTGATAGTTGTGCAGTCGGAGATCGCCCATGCTTTGCGGTTCGTGTCGAGGGATGCGATGCTTGAAGTTCATTCCGGAACTGTTCCGAAATGGTCTTCGGACATCGCGGCGTCGGGTTGTGAGAACCCGCAGTTATACCGTGCATGGTCCGAAATGCGGGTGACGCACTTCATACATTATAAAGGCTGCATTTAGGGCGCGGAGGACAATATGTATAGTCGACCGGACGACAATCGCCAAACGGAGTTGCAAATCGACGTTGTCGAATGCTATCGCGTCGCTGAAACGCCTTGCTCGACAGCCCACCGCTTTGGTAAGCACGCGTTTGTGATTTGCGGTTCCTTTTTCAAAGCGTGTCCATGCGGCCTTCCTGGTTCATTTCGCTCTTGCTTTGCGTTTTAATGCTTAGCGGCTGTCGAGCAATTCGTCGCACGGTTGACAGTCGGCAATCGATCGAAGCCAGGCGTCTATCGCGTGAAGGACTCGCCGCCATGCATCAAGATCGCTGGGACGAGGCGGAGGCGTTGTTTCAATCGGCGTTGGAATTAAGTCATTCCGATGATCGCGCCTATTGGGGGTACAGCGAAGTCTTGTGGCAGAAAGGACTTCGCGGCAGCGCGATCGAACATCTCGAAAAAGCGGTTCGCCTTTCGGCGGGAGCACCGGAGTTGCGTGTTCGATTGGGGAAGATGTATCTCGAAGAGGGACGCGTCGACGACGCGGCACGGCAAGTCGGCGGAGTCTTGGAGTCGTCGCGTGGCCTCGCTTCGGCCTGGGCTTTGCATGGCGACATCCTCGTCAAACGCAATGACTTCGATTCCGCCTTGGCCGCGTATCATCGCGCCGTTTCCCTGGACCCACATTGCCCATTGGTTCGCATTGCGATCGCCGAGATTTACAAGATTCAATCACGTCACGATCGCTTGCTAGCGACAATCGATCGACTCGATGAAAAAACAATTCCCCTCGATCGAGCCGGACGAATCGCAATGATGCGAGGAATCGCCATGTGCGAACTCGGACAACCTGAAGAGGGTGCCAAGCATCTTCGGCAGGCGATCGCTTTGGGGCATGACGCCACGGAAACATATCAATCGCTCGCCGCCGCGGAAATGAACAACCGGCGTTTCAATGAAGCCCAAGATGCGATCCGCATCGCGCTTCAGCAAGTGCCCGACGATCCGCTGAGCATCCGACTTGCCCAACAAATCGTCGACGCTCAATTGCGAATGGCGGCGGAACCCGCATCCGACGCCGACGCTCTTGGCGGAGACCGCCGAGTTGCGTATTGATCGATTGTTTCCAATCGAGATTGCTTGCATCCAGAGGGACTCGGTTTTTTTCCGAGCGCATTGATCATTTGGCGAATGGACACGAACGATGTCCGTCGCGTGGCCGAAAATGAGGTGATTCGCTTCGTTTAATACAAAAGCATCATTCCAGACCACGCACGGTATAATTGCAGTCATTGTTTGCGGAATCCGAACAACCAAAGGAGACCACGGGCGACTGCGGCGAAAGGGGGAATGACAACTGATGTCTCGGAATAAAAACGTGACCTCGGCTGATGCTGGCGATATCGTTCAAGACGCACTGGACTCAAGACGTGTCGCCGAAGGACGCTTGCGTCTCGACGCGTGGCAAGCATTGCAACCGGTAAATATCGATACCCTCAGTAAATTGCGGTACTATCGTCCATTGCTAGGCCAGTATCATGAAGCGATTGACGCGGCCCAGAGCATGATCGCGCTGCGTGCTCAGGACGCACCGGAAGTTATGTCCGATCATCTTCGGCTTGGCGAACTCTACCTTAAGATCGGCCAACACGACAAAGCATGGGCGGCGTTGAATGTCGTCATCGCCTGGCCGGAAATCAAGGACTGGTACTCGCTGGGATTGGCGCGTTCGATGGTCGAACTGGCCCTGGATATCGCCTTTGTGGCAGGTCGCGAAACTGGACTGAGTGAGATGGCACTCGATGCTGCCGTCCGCCTACTTGATGACGGTGTTTCCACATCGCTCTCCCTTCTTACAAAAGCCAGGGATAGTTCGCGACGTCTTGGTCGCGTGGAACTGTTTGAACGCTTCCAGCACGCAGTTGCAGAGGAACAGCAGCGCATCGATCGTCAACTTGAAGGCCGCTGAAATGGCGATGACCGTTTTCTTTTGCATCGCGGCCAGTGCGGTTCAGTTAAATCAGCAGTTGGGCGTTAGATTACGGTTCCAAAGAACCGGACGTTAACAAGAGCGTGCCGCTTAGGCCGGAGGCCGACATATAGCTTGCCGGTGGTGCGCATCAGACCCCAACGGGCTTGTCCCGTTCGGTGAAGCAGATTGTTGGCTAAGGACGCGTTCCCCAGACAATCGTTCCTTTCCGCCGTCCGCCCGCCTGTAGGCGGGCGGACGGCGGAAAGGCGGGGCATCTTGGGGCCTTCTTTCTAGCTATCAATCTACTTCACCCATGAGGCGAGCTCATGGGGGTCGTTCGCAAAGCTCAGAACGCCAATACTGTGAGTGAACCCCCAGATGCTCCTCATTTCTGACCAAGCGACGTATCATTCGCCAAAATTTCCCGAATGCGTGTCAGAATCTCTGGCGGGACGGATTAGGTATGATAGCCAATGATGGAGGTTATTTGTGCCTGATTTTCCGGAAACGGTCGACAGTTTAATTGTTCGGGTTCGAGATCCGTCGAATCGAGCCGCATGGGATGAGTTTGAACAACTCTATCGGCCAGTGATCTTTCGTATTGCTCGCGCGAAGGGGCTGCAACATGCCGATGCTCTGGACTTGGTGCAGCAGGTCTTGATCTCGGTGGCTGCGGCAATCGATCGCTTTGAAAAACGCAGCGATGGCGTGAGGTTCCGGCATTGGCTGAGTCGAGTGACGCGCAACGCGATCATGAAGGCACTCTCGCGGCAACCGCGCGACCGAGCCGCGGGTGGGTCCGGCGTTCTAGATGTTCTGTCGGCAGTGCCTGCGAAAGATCCTGAAACCGATGCGTTGATCAACCTCGAATACCGCCGCGAATTGTTTCGTCGCGCGGCTCAGCAGGTGCGCGGAGAGGTGCAAGAAGGAACGTGGATGGCGTTCGAACTGACCGCGTTGCAACAGATGTCGATCGAACGGGCGGCGAAGGTGCTGTCCATCTCGACCGGTGTCGTCTATGCGGCCCGCAGTCGCGTTATGCGGCGAATCCGCAATATGGTTTTACGTCTGGAAGATTCGGATTCGGGAGCAAACTCATGATGAAGCCGACAGAGCAATCCTGCGACTTGCAGCGAATTGATGACTATCTCGACGAGCGACTGAGCCAATCGGTGGCGATGGCGTTCGAGGAACATCTCAGCGATTGCGATCGCTGTCGAAACGAATTGCATGAGCGTTCGGCGGAGCCGGAGATTTGGCGAGACGCGGTTGCGTTGTTAGGGAGTGACGAGAGCGACAGCCGACACGAAGCCGCCGGCGTACAGGAAAGCAGCCAACAAAGACAGCGAGCGCTGAGCGTCCTTGATTCGCTTTCGCCGACCGACGATCCGGAGATGCTGGGGCGTGTGGGCGACTACGAAATCAGTGGCGTCGTTGGCATTGGAGGAATGGGGGCCGTATTGAAAGGGTTCGACAAGTCGTTGCGGCGCGTGGTGGCGATTAAGGTCATGGCTCCGCATTTGGCCGACAGCGGATCGGCTCGGACTCGATTCCAGCGGGAAGCGCGAGCGGCGGCGGCAATCACACACGACAACGTGATCGATACGTATGGAGTCTCCGAAGCAAATGGACTTCCGTATCTGGTCATGCCGTTCGCTCGTGGACCTTCCCTGCAGAAACGCATTGATGAAAGCGGCCCGCTGACCGCGGTGGAAGTCGCGCGGATCGGGCTTCAGATTGCGTCCGGGCTCTCCGCGGCACACGAGCAGGGCCTTGTGCATCGCGACATCAAGCCAGCGAATATCTTGCTAAACGAAGGAATTGAGCGATTGTGGATCACCGATTTTGGCGTGGCTCGCGCATTGGATGATGCGTCGATGACCCAGACCGGCATGATCGCGGGAACCCCGCAATATATGTCTCCCGAGCAAGCGCGGGGCGAATCGGTCGATCAGCGCAGCGATCTGTTCAGCATGGGCAGCGTGCTATACACCGCTTGCACCGGGCGTCCTCCGTTTCGCAGCGAAGCAGCTTACGGGATTCTGCGTCGCATCACCGACACCGACCCACGACCGATTCGGGAGATCAACCCGGAAATCCCCGACTGGTTGTGTCGAATCATTGAACGGCTGATGGCGAAGCATCCCGCCGATCGATTTCAGAACGCAAGCGAAGTGGCGGAGTTGCTGGAAGGTTGCCTGGCTCATTTGCAACAGCCCACGAAAGTCGAACTGCCACGCTGCGTCGCCGCGCATTGGAACGCTGATGAGCGCGTATCGCGATCAGCCGTCACGCGAGGGCAAACAATATCTACAAGCAAAACGTATCCATCGCAATGGTTGCGTAAGAGCGTTTGGATCGCGGTCGGTCTCTTTATGCTGGCGGGAATAGGGTTGGCCGCTTTGCAAATGACGAGGCCGACAGACATCGCTGGCCGTTGGACAGGCGAGCAATGGACGAGCGTCTCGTTGTCGACGGTGGAAGATGCGAGCGGTTGGTACACCGGGGCGTTTACTGACGCTGAAGGTCGTCGCGGTGCGTTGCAACTTGAGTGGTCTCGCTTGCAGCGACGTTACAACGGGCGATGGAGAATGGGGGATGAACAGTCGGGCAGCTTGACGCTGCGAACCAGAGGAGATGAGCTTCGCGGAGCCCAATCGATCGATTTCGATTCACGCGTTGCTGAGGATACGCCACGCCTGCGTGATTTCACCTGGCGGCGTGCCAGCGAAGGAGAAACAACACAGGGCGAAGACACGCCGCGCACGGCAACTCTGACGGACCGACCGCAGACGATTCAGTCCCCCATCAAAGGACGCGTGGTTCGTTGGGGAGACGGCATCTTTGAAAACGCCGCTGTCAAGAAGGGCGACTTGATCGCTGAGATTGCGGAAATCGACCCACAATATCTCAGTCGACTGAAACAACAGGTCGATGCCGCGGAGATTAAGGTCGGAAGCCTTCGTGCCTTGGTCGAGACGAGCGAGAGGAATTTGGCGGCTGCGGAGACCGCCGTTGCCGTGTATAAGTCACAATTGAAAGCTTATGAACAAGTGAAGAGCCAGATTGCCACGGCGGTCAAGGCGTCGATTGCGGCTGCGGAAAACAATGTCGATGCGGAAATGGCGACACTTGCCGAACAAACTGCCGTTTTCGAGCAGCGACAAATCGACTTCGATCGACAGAAAGAGCTGTTCGACCAAGGAGTTCTGTCAGAAGTGAAACTTCAAGAAGCCGAGGGAAAGCGTAAGGAAGCCGCCGCGAGAGTCGAGAAGGCCGAGGCAAACGTTCAAGCTGCGAAAAACGACGTAATTGCGCGACGGAATGAAGAGCAAGCCAAGGAGCAGAAAGCACAAATCGACATCGATTACGCGACGAGTCAGATGGCGAAGGCCCAAAATGTTGTGGCGGTGGCTGAAAGCAGCGTCGTCAAGGCACAATCCGATTTGCAGAAAGCCGAGAAACAGGTTGCCGAGTTGAAGACGAAGGTGGCCAGACAAACCACTCAACTCATCAACGCACCGTTTTCCGGTTTTGTTACGCAGCTAACCGGGAATACGTTGCTGAAGGAAGGGGACACGATCTGCGTTATCTTCCCAGAGGCAGCCAACACGCAGCCGGAAAGGCAAGTGGATCAATCAGCCGGCGTAAAACTAGTCCCTTCGACGGTTCCCGTCCCAGAGTCCTCAACCCCATCACCGTTACAAATCGCGGACACACTCGGGACCGTCACCGTACTGGGAAAGCGATTTCGCGAGAGTCGAATCAGGCTGAAAGGAGCTGAAGAAACCGACGCCGATCCGTCATCCATTGCCAGGATCAAGGAGGACTTGGCGGCATTAGAGGTTGAGAGGGAGGCCTTCGTGGAGATTCTCAGTGGTCAGCTTGACGCAGCCAAGAAACGCCTGGAGTCGCAGTCGACTCTGCGAGACATGGTGGCGCGTCAGGTCCAAAACGGCGTGCTGGATCCACCCAGCTTGACGCCCGCCGAGCAAGCTGTGGTGACGACCACTGCGAAGATCCGTGAGCTGGAGCTATTGCTTGGCTACTGCACAAGTCTCGGCAACAATCAGGACGTACCTCTCGAAGATGTTCAAAACATTCCCCGGGATGTTCTTAGAATTCGGCTCGAAGCCGCCAGACAAAGACTCAACTTCGAAGCCGCGCAGGTTGAACTTGCAAAGCGTCGCTTCGGATTAGGAGACGGTGACGTTCGCGACGTTCTGAATGCCGAGCAGGCGGAGGCAACGATCGCTGCGGAAGTTCGGGAGATCGAAGCACTTCTTCGGTATTACGAGAAGCTCAGCATCAATGCGGCGAAGACGACCGGGGACGCACCGCCTGAAACGGATGTCGACGATCCCGGAAGTGAACGTAGCGTTTCCGTGGAGTAAAAGTTAGGCACCTCGATAAGCGCCTCGGCATCAGTCATTAAACAAAACGCAATCAGCCGTTGAACACTAGCTGGTGTCTGGCCGGAAACGGGTAACCCGAAGCGTGCGTTTTGAAGTTGTGCTATTTCGTTCAATTCGGGCCAAAGGCTTAGCAAATTGCCTAGCTCAGCCTCTCTGTCAACCGGATGCTTCAACACCGGAGGTCAACTGTCGAGCAAGCTCTTGGGCTCCCTTGAGATCAAGTTTTCCGGTGCCGAGCAGCGGGATTTCATCGACCGCGATGAAACTGTCTCGCGATGGGATAAAGATGTTCGGCAATCCCGCATCGGTCAGACACTTGCGAAGTTCGTCGGGTTCCTTCGCCGTTGGTAAATGTAACACGATCAACCGCTCACCTTCTTTTCGTCGGGAACGGAGGTTACCATGACGCGAACCACATCGTCGTCGTCCCCTTCACACAACGCCTTGACCAACTCTTCTTCGACTTGAATGTGAGGGACCATTTCGCCTCCGATCTTCGAAAATCGGCTGACTCGACCGGTGATGTGAATGAAGCCCTCTCTGTCGATCCGAGCCACATCACCGGTGCTGTACCAACCATCGCAAATCGCCTCGTCGGTCAGGTCCTCGCGTCCCATGTACCCCTTCATTACATTTGGGCCGCAGATCATCAACAGTCCATCGGTCTCGGAGGGCAAGTCTTCACCTCCGTCGGGCGAAACAACCTTCGCCGCCACGCCATGAACAGGACGACCGACGGAGCACTCGCGGCAATCGATCTGAAATTTCGCCACGCTTCGCGATGGCGGCACATTCACGGAAACAAGTGGACTGAGTTCCGTCGCACCGTACCCTTCGACGGGTCGAACTCCGAAGCGTTTCTCGAATTGATCGGCAAGGGCGATCGGCATTTTCTCCGCCCCGACGACGACGACGTCGAGGTGCTTGAACTGGTCGGGCTCCACGCGACGCATGTAGCCACGCAAGAACGTCGGCGTGCCAAGCATCACCGTCGCTCGGTATTTCTCGGCCAATTTGCCGACCTGCTTGGCGTCGAGCGGATTGAAGTGGTACGCCCCGGCTCCCTTCAAGACGTTGACCGCCCAAAGCGTTACCGCGTATCCGAATGAATGGAAGAACGGGAGCACACCCAAGACGACGTCGTCTTTGTTGAGTCGAACGACATTATCGATCGCGTTCACGTTGTGACCGATATTGCCGTAGGTCAGCATCACCCCCTTGGGCGTTCCGGTCGATCCCGATGTGAAGATCACGGTCAGGGTATCGTCCGCCCGAACATGTTGCAGCCCCAACGTTCGCTCCAGCAAAGCCGCGGGCATCAAATAGCTTCCGATGACGCCGGCCAGCTTGTCCGATGCGCTCACCTTCTCCTTAATGTCTTCCATGTAAACAAGTTCGGCGTTCAGCTTGAAGTCGAACTTTTCCATGAACCGGCGGCTGGTCAAGACATGTTTGATGCCGGCCGTGGCGATGCACTTGTTCATGACATCGGATGAAACGGTGTAATTCAGATTGACGCCAACACGCCGATCCAACGCGATGGCGAAATTGACGGCGAGGGCGGGAACACTGGGTGGAAGAAGAATCCCAATGTTGACCTCGTCTGTTTCAAACACCGTTCGTCGAAGGGTTCGTCGGAGCGCCAGAATTCGCGTTAACAGGTTCTTGCCACCGATTTCAGCACCGGTCGAATCGGCGGACTTCATCCGTCGGCCTCGTGCTTTGAGCGTTCGAATCAGTCGCCGCGTCAACACCGGCTCTCGCTGAGCGCTCTGACGCAGCGCGACGGCGCTCAACTGCTGTACCTTTTCACGAACCGCTTCGACGGGAGATTCCGTTGGCAAAGGCTTGCCAATGTAAAGCGTCAAATGACGACGCGAAAATTGCGGCAACTTCCAAAGAAACTTGCCGCCTGAATTGCTGAAGATGCTTCCCCACATGCCGTCCAAATAGACCGGAACGATTGGGGCCTCGGTTCCCTTCAAAATCTTCTGCAATCCAGGTTTGAACGCTTGAAGCTGACCGTTACGCGAAATTCCCCCTTCGGGAAAAAGTCCGATGACCTTTCCTTCATTGAGTCCGTCGCGTCCGGCTTTCAGAGCACGCGCGATCGACTTGGGATTGGGGTGCATCAGAATCGATCCAAACACTTGCGACAACGAGTGCATGAACCGACCCTTGAAGTTTCCTGCATCGACAATGAAATGGACCGGACGAGGAATGAACCACAGCATCAACGATCCGTCCAGCCAAGAGACATGATTCGAGCAGAGCAAATAACCTCCTTCGGTCGGCAAATTCTCCAAGCCGACGACCCGCTTGCGGTACCGCAACGCAAACAGTACCCGAAAATAGAGGCGAACAAGCCATTCCCACTGTAAAAAGATCGCGGTAACAACAACGATGTGGATAATCGCCAGCCCGGCGATCACGGAGAGCACAATCGTTAAAAGGGACTCAATCAACATCAATGAACGTCCATATCGAGAATCGTGAACAGAGTCGGCATCGCGGCAAGTAAAGCCTAGGCCTCAAGTTTAGCGACAAATTGTCGCTAACAGGAGACGACTTTGCAATCAAGACGACCTGAGCCTGGAATCACGCGGCCATTGCGCGATACCGAATGCCAAGCTTGCGTTGGGGCCGGTCAACGAATGAGACGATTGGCCGATGGAATGATGCCGCAGCGAACATGACTTCGCCGCGTGCTTTTCAGATCAAAATGCGAAATCAGAGTTCCTGCTTCGTCGGTCGAAACAAGATCTCGTTGATGTCGACGTCGTCCGGCTGTTCGATCGCAAAAGCGAGCGCTCGGGCAAATGAATCGGCTGGAATCGCGACCTGCCGATAGTACTCATTGATCCCTTCGTGCGATTCCTCGTGCGTGATATGCGACGGAAGTTCCGTATCGACGGCACCAGGCGAGATGATTGTCGTCCGCATGTTGTACGGTTTGACTTCGGTCCGAAGTCCTTCGGAGATTGCCCGCACGGCATGCTTGGTGGCGCAGTAGACGGAACCCGCCGGGGTAACTTTGTGCCCGGCGACAGAGGAAACGTTGATGATGTGACCGGATTGCTGTTTCATCATGTACGGCATCGCGGCGGCGATTCCGTACAGCACTCCTTTGATATTCACATCAATCATGTTGTCCCACTCTTGAATTTTCGCCGCCTCGAGCGGCGACTGCTGCATCAGACCGGCATTGTTAAGCAACACATCAATGCGTCCGAACTGATCGACGGCGGCTTTAACCAACTGCTTCACCTGTTCGGGATCGGTGACGTCCGTTTGCACGGCAATCGCTTGACCGTTCTTTTGCTTGATTTCTTCAGCAAGCTGATCAATGCGGTCTTGCCGACGTGCCCCCAGCACGACACGAGCCCCAAGGTCCGACAGATGCTTCGGCCGCAGCCGCGCCCAACCCGCTGCTGGCTCCAGTGATGACAACGACTTTGTTTTGAATACGGTTACTCACGACTTATCCTCCATTCATGGTATTGTCGCACACGACGTCAACTTCATCTACTCGCCATGCCGTTCGTCGGGCACGGGGTCCATTCAATGAAAGACTTTCCTGGTTATCGGAGGACGAGGCTCAAACGCCCCATGGACGTTTACCGCTCGTATACGCAAGTGCTGGAGAAAAAGAGAAGCGTCAAGCGATATCGCAGGAATGAAACCTGTTCATTCAAAGAATGAATGTGTTGTCGTATTACGCATTTGCAAAATCGCATTCCCTACTGATCGCATTTGCTAGGTCATAGACACGAACATGTCCGACAGAACAACACTATGTCAAATCTAGAAAACGCCGATGGTGAGGAAGTCGACCATCGGCGTCATGTCGTGCGAATGTTATTGTGGCAAGCGTTCGGGTCGGCATCTCTCATGGTTTCTTGCCCCTGTTGCTTCATATATTCCATTTGTGCCTCCAGTTCGGCACCTTGGAAATCGGACTCCGCAGGGTCAGCGACCTCAGGACCGCAACCCACACATATCGCCATACCAAATAGCATCACGCCAGCTAACAAAACATTCTTCACTTCAGCAATTCTCCATTTTTAAGTTAAGCAAATGAGCGATTCATCAGAACCTATAAGAAAACCTTAAAGCGATCCGCAGCTAAGGCTGTCGGCCTATGGTTCGTGGATAGGTATATTGTAACTCACACAACGCAAAGTAATGCGAGATTTCATTCAAACAGTTGTCTAGACGACACAACGGTATCTAAGGCTCTTGCGTTCGGATACCGACAGCAAGGTAGTCAGCTAGTGATTTGTCAGCGATGCCCGTGCCGACGCCTTCAAGTGAGTATGCAGTTCATTGTGTTGCCGCACATTGCGGTTGTGGAATGGTCCACTGCGGTACCGGGAACGAATTGATCTTGTGGAATACATTCTTAGGCAAACGGCCACGCATCCTTGACATTCCTCCACGACCCTCCCAATGGAAGGGCCAAAACATTGTGGATCGTTAATGCGACGTAAGTACACTCTGCACAGCGTGCAACGATCATCTGTCACAAAGAGGATTACGGCAGGTTTCCGAGAGGTTGGCCATCGGAAATCATCGCCAAGCGATCAAGAACTCCTTTGTCGGTTGTCTCGCCAATGAACCGGACGGAAGCGTCTCCAAGCGTCACCTGACAGCCCCCAGGATGCATACTTCCAGGTGTCGACCAATCTCCCAGCCGCGTATTGACACCGGGAGACCAAGATGTCCACGAACAGCACATGTAATAGTTGATGCCGGAAGTCTGACCAGAAGCAGCGGGTGGATCAAAGGCAATATCGACGCCGTGTCCGACCCACTTTGCATAGCCCCAAGTCACAGGGCGTCCGTTCCAGACGCTACGCAGTGTTTCCACCACCGCAACGGAGTTACTTGTTCCGTCGGTGATGTCGCGGAACTTTGCCCCCACATTCATACCAAACATTCGACGTGTTTGGATCGCATCCCGATCCCACTCATTGGCGGTGTCTGAAGTCCTAAGAGCACTGAAGTCATAATTCGTCGCTCCACCACCAGTAACGGAAGTATTAGGCGAAATGCCGTAATTCCCATCGTTTACCGGAGACGCAATCATCAGCTCTGGATTTGGATCCGATGGACACAGAAATGCGTCGACAACTTGACTGACGACAAGATCGTTGGCGTTGCCCGCCATTCCGGGATTTAGTCCTGAACGAACACTAGGTGTGCGATTGGCGGCTGTGGCGAGACTAAGATCCAATTGATCCATCAGGTTCTGTTGTTCTATATATGGAAGCACTAGTAACCAGCCCCGATGGTTCAGATCGCCACCCAGCTTGCCGACGCCATCGGTGGCACCGTCATTACCCGGTTCGCCGTGCCTGCAGTAATCGACGAACTGTGCGACACCGAGTAAGGAAAACACTGGTAGGAGTCATGATAGTTGTGCGAGCGCGATGCCAATCTGTTTCAAATTGTTGCTGCACTGCATTCTGCGTGCGGCCTCACGAGCAGCCTGAACTGCTGGCAACAGCAATCCGACCAAGATACCAATGATCGCAATGACGACGAGCAGTTCAACAAGCGTGAAGCCCGTACGATGTAGACCTCGAATACGTTTCATGCCGAATTCTCCAGAAAAACAAAAGGAATGTAGCAAAAAGCTGGAATGTCGTCGGGGATTGGTCCAGCGACTGGCTTGACTGATGCTTCAATTTGGTCAAATCGCCGCAGGCAGAGCGTTAGCGCAAGATAACATTTCGCGGCCATCGATACAACGTTTTTCCAAAAGAATGTTTTATTTTGTCTGATTCGTTGCAAAAGTCTCTCAGAACGGACTGCGAAGCAGTGCGTAGCTTCGCCACAATTGCCGATTGTAGCGCGACTGTGCTAACGTGTTGGTACAATCCGAAATGTCGTCTTCCTTCCCGCCGCGCCGGAGTACCGCGACTTGAGTTTACGTGACAAGCTGTCGTTTCGTGACCGTATGCCTGTTGTTAGTGGCGTTTTCGACGCCACTGGCGATTGGCGTCGCTCTTTATGCCTCGAAACCGGTGTCAAGTGTCGGACAGATCGACATACCGGTCGATCATTTTCCGATCACGCGTTGGTCGTTTCGCAAAAGTGTCATGGGGTCAGCCCCGACACTTCCTGGAATCGTTACGAATGTGCAAGTCGTCGACGTGGATTTCGCGGGCTCGCCAGGCGTTATCGCATGCGATGCCAGACGCGGACGTGTTCTTTGGTACCGACAGGACCAGCGAGATGGATGGGAAGAGGTGGAACTAAATCAAGATCGATTGCTCGCCATGCCGGCTCGAACCACGCTCGTCGATTTCGACGCCGATGGCGATGACGATGTGCTGGTTGCCGTTCTAGGGAGCTATATGCCGAGCGACGAACATGTCGGAAAGGTGGTTTGGCTGGAGAATGACGGAAGCCATCAATTCAGAACGCGTCATCTGGAGGATGTTGGACGAGTAACCGATGTCCAAGCAGGAGATCTGGACGAAGATGGCGATCTTGATTTGGTGGTTGCCGTCTTTGGACATTACCGGGGCAAAGTCGTTTGGATGGAAAACGACGGGAACAACAAGTTCAGAGAACATGAGCTATTGACAATGGCCGGGCGCTATCCATGTCCCGATAGGGGACTACGATGACGATGGCGATCTGGACGTGGGCGTGTTGTTCTCGCAGGACGAAGAGTCGGTGTTGGCGTTTGAAACACCGGGGACAAAACATTTCGCCCCGTTCGTCACCGTCTGTTCACGACTTCGAATTTTGATTTCGGAACGCGGGACTCGTGAAATGCGACCTTGATCAAAACGGTAAGACCGATTTCCTGCTAGTTGCGGGGACAACCTGGATCTGCACGTGAACCATCCTCAACCCTGGCACGGTTGCATTTGGCTTGAGAATCTCGGCGATTGGAATTTTCGGCCGCAACGCATTGCAACCCTGGGCGGGTCGTACCCGCCGCCGTCGGTGACATTGATGGCGACAGCGACCTGGACGTTGCTTTGGTCAGCATGTTCAACAAATGGGAACGCAGCGAATCGCCGAGTGTTGTCTGGTTGGAAAACGACGGTCAACAAGAGTTCACGACGTGGCGGATCGATACATCGCCGATACAGCTAGCGACCGTAGCTTGCGGCGATTTGAATGGCGATGGTTAGCCACATTGTTGCGGGAAGCTTTCATGTCGTGTCTCCTTTCAATCGCTTCGGTCGGATCGCCACTTGGTTCAGCGAAGCACAGCGTGATTAGGAGATAGGCCGTTGAAACGAATCGACCGAATATTGGTGTTCATCGTTCTATTGCAGCTTTGCATCGGAGTAGTGCTGTACATACGCCGCAATCGATTACCGTCTCCCCCGGTCCCGGAGCTTACCGAATCCCATCCGCTGCGAGACGAGTTCCAAACGTTGGCTTCCGACTGTCGGACTTTGAAGGAGTGGCACATCCTAGCCGAAATATACACGGCTTACGGCTTTTATGCGGAATCCGAAGCTTGTTATGAATTCGTCCTTTCAAAGCAACCAGGCGACCCACAGCTCTTGTTCGAATCAGGGTTTCTGTTATCGCAGATGGGGCGGTGTGGCGATGCGTACGAAACCTTTAAAGCAGCAATCGCGGCGGGACATCCGGCTCCGCAGGACTGCTGGTACTTCATCGGTCTGAATTTTCTGCGAGAGGAGAACCCCGGCGAAGCCGAAATCGCCTTCTTGGAAGCTGGAGATCTGGCGAGTGCGAATTTGGAACGGGCAAGATTGAAATATCGCGTGGGGGACGCTCAAGCAGCGATGGATCTGTTGGAACCGGTGCTGAAACAGGAACATGACAAGATCGAACCAAACGTTCTTGCCTATCTGTGCCAAAAGGAACTCGGAGATGATTTGGCTGCGCAGCAGTTCGCTGATCGAGCAGCCGCCACACCAAAACGGATTCGTGGGCCCTTCTACACGCAATGGACTCGATTGGAAGCGGCCTTAGTGCGCGTCGGTTTTCGAAATCGACTGGTCGATGCGCATGCTCGATCGGAAAAGAACCGGCAGCCGATTTCCGAGGCGACGTTACAAGCCGCCCTTGTGCCGGAGTGGAATGAACAGTCGGCCTTCCGCTTAGCCGAAATTACGATGACGCGTGGCGATTATCAGCGGGCGGTCGAACTGTGGAAGGAGATCATCGATCGTCGTGGGCCATCGACGCTTTCGCTCGCCCGACTTGCCGACACTTACCACGCCATGAATGATACCGTGCGTGCCGTCGAAACAATGAAACAGGCAATTGAGGCGCAGTCCGAAGAGAACCTTACGGAGGTCTACGAAAAACTTACCCAATGGTCATTGATCCTTCAGAACTATCAAGATGCCGAGAAATACGCCGCGTTGCAAAAGCTCTGGCATGGTAAGCTCGCCTTCTGGAATGCCGATTTCACAACCGCCGAACGTTACCTCTTCGCCGCGGCGAAACAGATGGAACAGTCCGACGATGCCTGGTTCCACCTCGCCGAAACGTATCGGCAATTGAACAAGAACGATTCCGCGTTGGAAGCTTATCAGCGTTGCCTTTCGCTCAATCCTCAGCACGGCAACGCCCATCGAGGGATTTCGATCATCTCGAGAATGCCATCGAGAAAAGCTGACGACTGACGTTTACGCAACGTCGCTGATCCTCTTTTGAAAAACCGGGATTTCTTTTGCTCGGTTTGCTAGAATAGGAAGTCTCTTCCACATTCCAAATTCTGGAGGATACGTCATGACACGCCCTCAGGTTGCCTCGCGATCAAAGCATTCACATCGAACGCGCGGACGACAGGTTGATCCGACAGGCAAGAAACGTTTGATTGATCTGGATATTGATCAAAGCATTCTTTCGCTGGTTCCCGAGTCGGTGGCGCGAGAGAACAATGTGCTGCCGATCGATTTCGATGGTGAGACGATTACATTCGCAATGCGTGATCCGAACGATTTCGCGCGGCAGGACACATTGCGTTTCCTGCTCAATTGCAACGTGCGCGTCATCGCTCGCGGGGCTAATGAAATTCGCGATGCGATCGATCATTTCTACAAACTCGAGGACGATGATTCGGTCGACAGCATGTTGTGCGAATTCACCGACACGGCAATCGACTTTCGTCCACGAGGGAGTTTAGGGGCGGTTTCTTCAATGGCTTTGCAAGAACCTCCCAATGCCTATCGAGCACCTCGTGCAATGCGAAAAACGAAGTTGTCAGCGGTTCATTCCTCTTCTCAAAGGAACGGTCTCATGTTCTACACCATCAGCGAAGGCAAGCGTGTTCTGGCCCATCGACCCAGCGGCAAGATCGATGTTCTGGAAGGGCCCGCGCGCGTCTGGAGGGGCTTTACACGATTTGAGTCGATGCAACATTTTGTGGCGCATCCAGGCCAGTACCTTTCCGTCAACTTCCTCGACGGGCGTGAAGAGACCCTTTTGGGACCGACGCAACTGTGGTTTGATCCACGGATTCACCAGATCATTAGCGTCGAACAGTGCATCGAACTGGCGGCGAAGGAAGCGGTTGTTGTCTACGGCCGCAAGGTTCTTGACGAGGGAAAGTCACCCGCAACAACCCGCACCGTTTTTCATGGGCCAAGCCAATTCGCGCCTCAGCCGGGTGAATGGCTTCATCAGTTTTCGTGGCACGCATCGCATGGTGGTTCAAGGGGCGAAGAGAAACGGCCCAACGCGTTGAAATTCACCAAGCTGTGTCTGATGCCCGATCAGATGTACCACGACGTTCGCGATGTCCGCACGGCCGACGATGCGGTGCTGACGATTCGTTTGATGATCTTCTTCGAACTTGTTGATATCGAGAAGATGCTTGACACGACGCACGACCCGATCGGCGACTTCATCAATGCCGCGACAAGTGATGTCGTCGACTTTACCGGCAAGAGGTCGTTTGAAGCGTTCAAGCAACAGACCGAACAGCTCAATGAACTGGACACCTATCATCAATTGCTTCATCGTGCCCAGCAATGCGGATACAAGATCAACAACGTTGTCTATCGCGGATACGGTGCCCCGGATTCATTGCAGAAGATGCATGACGAAGCGATTCAAACCCGCACGCGTTTGCAACTGGAAAAGGCGACCGAGCAGCAAGCTCAGGAGGTTGAGGATTACAAATTGACCTGCCAGTTGGATCGATCGGCACGGCGTCGCCAAGAACAGATGTCCGAAATCGAGCACGATCTGGAAATGAAGCGACGTCAAAGCGAAGCCGAACTGCAACGGCAGGAGCGGCAGTGCGCATTCCTTCGCAGTCAACAGGAAGCTGACCAACGGCAGGCCATCGAATTGCGTCTGCAAAGCGATCAACAGAAGCGAACCCATTTCGAGT
Organism: Pirellulaceae bacterium; assembly: GCA_041399105.1. Classification (GTDB taxonomy): domain Bacteria; phylum Planctomycetota; class Planctomycetia; order Pirellulales; family Pirellulaceae; genus Rosistilla. Next base: position 36,401 of record JAWKTL010000030.1, read on the forward strand.
CGCTTGCCTCATTAGGCGTCGACTTGACGCAATACCTGACGCAATCGCGGGCGGATCAGGTCATCGAAGTCCGCGGGGGTGAAAACTCGCACCCTCACTTGCATTTGACCAATGGTAGCACCTCCTGAGGAACGGTCCCAACGCTTCCCGCTTGGTAATCTGCAACGGAATTCGCGGTTAGGAGGGACTCGGCGCTGAGCGAGTCGAAGAACTTTACAAAAACTTCCGTGGCGACTGAAGAATCTGTGAAATCGCGTCGATAACAATCTATCGCGGGAAGCCCTCACTGTTTCATGGATGAACTGGCAATACCGAGCTTGCTTGTTTGCAGGCCTTGCTTCAAATCCATGAAATTCTCTATGCGATCTCTACTGGCTTCACTCGTCGTTCTGTCGATTGGGATCATGGCGGCCTTGCCGTTTCGGAAATCAAGCTATCATGAATTCCACGCCCCGCCATTGGAGCGGTCTCAACTCGCCTCACTGGACTCGCCACTGGAGGAGATCGACGGTCAAGCGGCCGGCTCGCCCCCTCTCGATCTGTCCGATCTTCCGCTGGGCCAGTTCGATTCGCGAGAAAACAAACCGTCGCAAGGGGGAGAGGTTTCCTTTCCCGAACTGCCGCAAGCACGCCGACCGTTCGCCGAAGGTCTGGTTCACCCCGAACCGATTGTTCCTCAAACGGACGCCTTAACGGCTGGAAACGAACTCGATTTAGCGCGGCGGACGAAAGAGTGGAACCTGGAACTGCCGCTGAAATATGTGCAACCGCAAACGGGGCTGCAGGTTGAACAGATCGCGCAGTCGCCGATTCCCACGCCGACATCGGCTACGTTCAGCCTTCGCGAAGAAAACATTGCCGCAACCGAGACCGTTGCACCGATGGACGAAGATTCATTGCCATCGGGAATGTTGGTGCAGCCGACCGGTTCGCGCAACGCCAATGATCAGCAGACCGTGGCGACTGCGAATCCGCCAATCGAATCTCAAGCCCCGCGCAAGCGATACTTCGTTTATGAACCTGATGCCGGTTGAGCGGTGATCGCATCTTGAAAGCGATCGAACAAGTATCGGCTATCGTGCGGGCCCGACGATGCTTCGGGGTGATACTGGACACTGAAAGCGGCATGCTGTCGATGTCGCACGCCGGCGATGGTGTCGTCGTTCAAGTTCTTGTGCGTCACCTCAAGGCAATCAGGCAACGATGACTCCTCGATTGCGAAACCGTGGTTCTGCGTCGTAATCTCGATCTTGCCGGTTTCCAAATCCAACACGGGCTGATTCACGCCGCGATGACCGAACTTTAGCTTGAACGCCTTCGCGCCGCAGGCCAGCGACAACAACTGGTGACCCAGGCAAATCCCAAAGATCGGCTTCTGCCCGATCAGTTCCCGAATTGTCTGTTGCGCGTGATGAAGCGGTTCGGGATCGCCAGGACCGTTGGACAGGAAGATTCCATCGGGCTGCATCGCTAAGATGTCGTCCGCCGATGTCGAACCGGGAACAACGGCGACCCGATTGCCACGCGATCGCAGATGTCGCGGGATGTTCCATTTCATACCGAAGTCCATGCAGACGATCAGTTTGTCGTTGTCGTCGGTCGGTGAATCGGTCCACGGATCCAGACGCTCGTCCCATTGGCTGTTCGCGTCGGGCATGACCTCGCAAACCAAATCCCGACCGACCAGGCCGGCCGATGCTTTTGCTTTGGCAATCAGGCTTTCGTCATTCAAGTCGATCGTCGACAGAACGCCGTTCATCGCCCCCAGATTGCGAATCCGACGAACGAGCGCTCGGGTATCGATCTCCGAAATCGCGACGATTCCGTGCTGTTGAAGGTAGTCGCGGAACGAGCCTTGCGACCGGTAATTGCTGTGCATTCGACTGCTTTCCCGGACCACAAATCCCGCCAAAGAGGGTGCCCGATGTTCGCGGTCGTCATCGTTGACGCCGTAATTGCCGATTTCGGGATATGTCATCGTCACAATCTGGCCACGGTAGCTCGGGTCGGTCAGAATCTCCTGATACCCCGTCATTGCCGTGTTGAAAACGACCTCGCCATCGACCTCGCCGCTGGCACCGACCGAGATGCCGGTGTAAACAGTTCCATCTTCTAAAGCAAGTTTGGCTGGTGCGCGCGTATTCATATGTTCGGTGTTTGCTTTTTTTGGATTGTGGCGAACGGATGTTCCGCCATTTATCAATAATGAACGCGTTTGATGTTATCTTACGCCAATGTTTTTCGGTGGATCGTGCGACGTAGTCGCGCTAAGCTTTCATTCAACCTAAAGCCTCGCCTTGGAAACGGCAAGGGGCGTGAAAGTTACTCGGGAAGTTCGGTGTTCCGCGTTTCGGGAAGGGTCAGGATGATGACGATGCCAAGCACAAACAACGATGAAAGCCCAACAATCGCATACCGCAGATCGACGCCGGGCTGTTCCTTCAACCAACCCGAAAAGAGAAGGACCGGGACAGCCATCATTCGACCACCATTAAAACAGAAACTCGCCCCCGTGGCGCGCAGGTGGGTCGGGAAGAGTTCAGGAAAATAGATCGCGTATCCGGCGTGAATGCCCAGCGTCAGAAAGCCGAAAACCGGCAGAATCATCAGCATTTGGTTGTAAGTTTCGGGCACAAAGCATGTTATCGGAACGATCCCAATCGCCAGGATTTGAAAGCCGACAAACGCGGGTCGCCTTCCAAAACGGGCTGCGATGGGTCCGAACGCCAGCAGTCCCAATCCACCCCCGGCGGCTTGCACAATCCCATAAGCAAACTTCGCCATCCGGCCGATTTCGGCATCGGCAACGCCATTGCGGCGCAGCAAGTTTTCGACAAGAGCCTGTCCGGCAACGGTGACCGACCAAAACGTTCCCAAGCCGACGGCGGCAAGCAACAAGCCTCGGATGGCGCGACCGGCCCAACGAGGGTTCAGCAGCAGATCGCGAAAGCTGCCGCGAAGCTTGGCGTGTTCATCGTCCGACTTCCGCCGCCACCGTTCGGGTTCGCGAACCGACGCCCGCACCCAAACGATCAGCAAGGCGGGGAGCACGCCGAGCAAATAGGCAAATCGCCAATTCGTATCGACAAGAATTCCCGACGCGGCGGCAAGCCATGTCCCGAGGATGCTTGAAGCATGAAAGATGCTGGCCGCCTGGGCACGTGCTTTGGCGGGAAAGACTTCCGCCACCATACTGGCCGCCACGGCCCATTCCCCGCCGATTCCCAAGGCGACCAAAAACCGAAGGATTCCGACTTGATAGATATCAGTCGCGAAATAGGTCAGCCCGGAAAACAAGGAGTAAAGCAAGATCGTGACGATCAAGATGGGACGCCGCCCGTAGCGATCGGCCAACGATCCGAAGAGCAGGCCGCCAACGGTTCCGCCGAAAAGAAAGATGGCCAGGAATCGATCGCGCCAGCCCTTTACGGCGGCCGAGTCGTTGTCCAACAGTTCGCGTAGCATATCCGAACTGGTGATATTGAAAATCTGACCTTCATAGACGTCGAATACCCAGCCCGCCGACGCGATGATCAGCACCAACCATTGGTAACGCGTGATCCCCGCATACCAAGCGGACTTGTCATCCGTTGCATGTGCGTGATTGTCCGTCGAGCCTCCAGCGGGCGTATCGGAAGACGAATCGGTCAGCGAATCGGGCATTGGACTTCAGGCTCTTTTTAAATCAATGACGTGACTGCTTTTCATCAATGATGATCGCGTTTGATGTTATACCGTGCGTGGTCCGAAATGACGCTTCGCGTCAAATGAAGCGAATCACCTCACTTTGATCATGCGACGTCTAATTCGTGCGTGGTCCGTGATGCCTTCGCGTCAAATGAAGCGATCACCTCATTCTGACACGCGACGTTATTCGGGTGGTCGAAATGATGCCTTCGCGTTAAATGAAGCGAATCACCTCATTTCTGACCATGCGACTTCTAATTCGCGCACATGTCTTCCAGTCCGCCGTCAAGGGAGGACGGACTAGATGTCCATCCTACGAGGTAACGGCCAATCCGTGCGTATGCATTTCAGCCAGCGACGCGACCACCTTACGCGTTCCCACAACTGGACTGCGAGCATGCATGGCGACGGTGTTGTCCAGAATGACGACATCGCCGACTTGCCATTGCAGATCGAAAGCAAGCTCTTCGGCAATCGCGGCGGCGCGGCGAACCGCATCGCCGTCAAGCAATGTTCCATCGCCATGACGGATCGCGCTGGAAGGATCGTTGCGTTCATCTTTCCAACCGCAAAAGGCCGCGATCAGTTGATTGAAGAAGCTCTTGCGTCCTCCATCGAGTTGCATGACCGCCGGGAGCGGGGGCGTGGTCGCTCGCAAGCAGCCATCATCGAGCCATTGCCATGAATAGTGCAGATCTTGCAACCGCGCTTCAGCCGCTTCGCGCGAGTCGACTCCCAGCGTACTTCGCCAACTGCGGCCCATGCCGCTCTTCGCATCGTCGCTGTCGGGCATCACATTCGTATAACACAGTCCGCGAGCCTCGCACGCGACCGCGAACTCGGGGCATTCCTCTTCAAGCCGACGCCACAACACATCGCTGCGACAAATGGGTGTCGCACCACCTTGCTCCGCCGCGATCTCGCAACTGAACATGATCCATTTTGGATAGAGAGGTGTTTGCGCCATTTCATGATGAAAGAAGATTCGCACGTCTGGAGGGGCTTCGTTCGCGGAGAAGACACGCTCGGTTCGATTGATACGGACCGCATTGGACAGCGACTTCTTGTAGGGAAAGTTTTCCAACTGCAACGCCTGCACGATCGCGTCAAAATCTTCCGCTCGGCTCACGGGAAAATCACGCAACAGGACCGCTCCGTTTTTCGTCGCCAACTGCAACAACTCGTGTCGATGTTCCCCCACCCACGCGGATGCGGCGTCGAGGGTTGTGTCAGGTTGCTGACATATCAAAGCGTACGGGAAAACGGAGTCCTCATACGTTTGCTGGTTCTCCACGGCGACGTGAACAATGTTCATGAAAGGTTCTCAAGGGTAAAGGTTTGAGACGGAAACGGGTCAAGCATTCGATCGATCGCCCGCAATTGTAACGTTTTTTGACCTGGAGCGACCACGTCGCAAGATCAACTGAGAAACATTGACGCGAGATATACGTCGCGTGGTCGGAAATAAGCTGATTCGCTTCATTTAACGCAAAAGCATCATTCCAGAGCACGCACGGTATAACTTCCGGCGCGTTGATTGTTGATAAAGGTGCAGCTTACTTGTGAGACGCCGGCACATGCAAGCGCTGATTATCGATCAGACGCGTTGTCCCAACTCGAACGGCAATCAACGCGACTGCGGGACGATCGACGACCGCGAGGGGTTGCAGGTTGACGGCATCGACGACCACGGCGTACTCGATCGCGTCGATCTTTGCGTCCAACAGGGTGGATCGCATCGTCATCTGCAATTGCTCGACATCGACTTGGCCTTCGCAAAGTTGCTGCTCGGCGGCGGTCAGCGCGCGGCGAATTCCCAGCGAGCGATGACGTTCCTCCGGCGAAAGGTATCGATTCCTCGAACTCATCGCTAAACCATCCGGTTCTCGAATGATCGGACAGGGGACGACTTCGACCGGCACGTTCAAATCTCGCACCATCGCTTCGATCACCGCCAATTGTTGATAATCTTTCTCGCCGAAGAACGCATGCGTCGCCGGAAGAATTTGGAACAACTTCAAGACAATCGTGGTGACACCGCGGAAGTGATCCGGTCGTGCTCTCCCTTCCAGCGGCTGAGCGACCTCGGGGGGAAGGACAAACGTTGAAAAGCCTCGCGGATAGATCGCTTCGGGTTGTGGCGTGAAAACCAGATCGACCCCCGCGGACTTCAGCATCGCCAGGTCTTGATCAAGCGTACGCGGATACCGATCCAAATCTTCGCTAGGGCCAAACTGCGTCGGGTTGACGAAGATCGTGGTGGCCGTGCGTTGACAACGCTCGTTGCTATAGCCGACCAGACTGAGATGTCCGTTGTGCAATGCTCCCATCGTGGGGACCAAGCCAACACTCCGGCCCGATTCGCGTTGCTGCCGAGTCCATTGATACACTTCTTCCAAACTGCTCGATACGATCATTTCGTCTTCCACCAATTACCATCGCTGGTCACCGGATGCACATCGCATTGCATCGAGTCGATCGCCGCAGCCACTTCGCTGACGGCCCAATCAAGATCGTCAACATCCAGTCGATATTCCGGCCAACACCAGCTTTGCGGATAAATGAACTGTGGTGATGGCCAGTGGGATTGAGGCGTTGTCTGATGCAAACGAGCGATCAACCGTGGCAGGCCGGGGCAATCCGACGCATCGGCCGGTGACATGCCATAGATCGCATCGGGAACAAAATCGGCAACCCATGGTCGTGAAGTTTGCTCCTCCTGTCGTATATCGATGTCGTATCGGGATGCTACCTGTTGACAGATCTCCCGTCGCAGCGGAGCGTCGCCGCCAACCAGAGCGATCGACGCGGGGGGCTTTTGCAAGTGTTCGTACAGTTGTTGTAGCGACCAGCCAAAGCGAGGATCGCACCAATCGGACGCTACATCCTGCGCGGGAGCCAATACAAAGGTCCGCGCGGTGTAACGTGGATGCGGCAGCTTCAGCCTGAGCGTTGCGCCGACGAAATCGCCGTAAAGAACAACGTCCAGATCGATGCGACGCTGATCCCAACGTTGCTTGCGAACCCGACCGAGGGAATGCTCCGTTTGCTGAAGCAGTTTCAAGACGCCATCGGTTCCCAGCGTCGTCTCCAACACCGCAACGGCATTCAGGAAAGGCGATTGCCCCTTTGGACCTCCGACGGGGGGTGTCGTAAAAACGCGGCTGCATTGGATGGAACGAACGTTTGGTTCTGCAATAATTTGCTCGATGGCCGATCGCATCAAGGCATCGCGATCCCCCATGTTGGAGCCCAAACTGATTAAGCATAATGCCATGTTAATGGAAACTTGGGAAGGAGGGATTCGGGCGGAGGAGCCGGAACCACTGGAACCTGGGAACTTTTCGGTAGGCATTTTGTCTTAAATTAAACAGGTCGCCAGATCAAAATTGAAAGACATTGGCACGCCATATACGTCGCGTGGCCGAAAATGAGGTGATCCGCTTCATTAAATGCAAAAGTATCATTCCAGTCCACGCACGGTAAAACACCAAACGTGTTCATCAATGTAAGAAGATGGGAGGAATTGTCGATTCTTCCAGTCCGTTTTTTCGTCCTATTGCAGCCGTTCCGATTACGCAAGTTACGCGAAAAGTAACGTTTGCGACGATGTACTTGGTCTTATCGCGTGAAAATCCCCGATTAAATGAGTTTGGGTGAGATGCGCAACTGGGCGTTTTCGTCCTGTATTAAGCTTAAGGAACCGTTCGTTTAAACATCGCGTGGTCAGAAATGAGGTGATTCGCTTCATTTAACGCGAAGGCATCATTTCGGACCACGCACAGTATACATCCTTCCCGTTTGAACATCAGTTAAAAGACATGACAAAACGATCGTCTGAAGTTCGTAAGCCACAATCCAAGTCTCGTTTGCGAAGCCTGCTTCGCTCGATCGTCGGTCAAACTGACGGGCCAGCGGCATTGCCTAGAGGTTTGCGGCTTGAGCCGTTGGAAAGCCGACAGATGTTGGCTGGTGACGTCGATTTGATGCTTCCCATCGCAGCGACGAACGATGAATTCGTCGTGATGGCTCAATCGAGTGTGGCACCCGAAGGAGAAGCGACGCCGGAAGGCGAGAACGCTCCCGATTTGGTTGCTTTTGCAAAAGCGTTGAAGGATGCCGGCGTGCGATTCTTCGGCGCGGCGTGGTGTCCGCACTGCCTTGCTCAGAAAGAACTCTTCGGCGACGGACAGTTTTATTTGCCGTTTGAAGAGGTTACCAATCCCGATCACACCCCCAATGCCTTGGGAACCGCCGAGGGGATTACGACGTATCCGACATGGCGGTTCCAGGATGGGGATGAATTTGAGGGAGTTTTGTCGTTACAGAAGATCTCCGAAGAGAGCGGCATTGCGATTCCGCAGGGGGAGACACCTAGCTTCGTGCCGGTCGGCAATCAGAGCGTGGGGCTTGGTTCGCCGCTGCACGTCCCCATCAATGCGTACGATCCCGATGGTCAGCCGCTGACCGTCACGGTCACCAGTTCCAATCCGAACCTTCTGAGCGCGTCGGTCATTCAGAACAATCGAAGCTTGCGGTTGAAAGTTCACAACTATGGCGACATGGTCTTTGAATTGTTTGAACAACGTGCTTCACGCGCAACCTCGCGGATTATCGAACTGACCGAAGACGGCTTTTACGACGGGATTTTCTTCCACCGCATTTTAGACGATTTCGTGTTGCAGGCGGGCGATCCGACAGGAACCGGGTCGGGTGGGTCGACACTGTCGGACTTCGATGATCAGTTCCATCCCGATCTGCAACACAATCGAACGGGCATTCTTTCGTACGCCAAGACTTCAGACGATACCAACGATTCGCAGTTCTTCATCACTGAAGGCGATTCGAGACATCTGGACTTCAATCACACCATTTTTGGATTGCTTACCGAAGGGGAATCGGTTCGCGAGGCGATCAGCGAAGTCCCCACCGATCAGCAGGGACGTTTGACGTCCGCGTTCGTGAACGCATTCGGTCAGATCACGATCGACGAAGCATCGATCTTCACCGATACCGAGAATTCGGTGATCATGTTGAAGCCGACCGGAAGCGGTACCGGACCGGTTTCGGTCACGATCACCGTAACCGACAGCGACGGGAATCAGACTTCGGAAGTGATCACCGTCAACGTCACCGCCGACACGCAAGTGAATTCCAATGGCAAGCCGTTCCTGGGAACGATCGCCACGACCACGACCAGGGCACGCCCGCCACGATCCAGTTGACCAGCACGGACGTCGAGGGGGACGCGGTGACGTATGCCGCGTTCAATCAAGGAACGGTGGGCTACACGACATCCGTGAATCAATCGACCGGTGCGGTTACCGTCACGCCACCAGCGGGCTACTCGGGAACGTTCAATGTTTTGGTTGGCGTCAGCGGCAAACAACACGGTCACGACAGCCGATTCCACCGCGTTCGACTTGCAACGCGTTTCCGTTACCGTTCAGGCGGGAGCAATCGGCACCATCAGTTTGAATTCCGCTAGCGATACCGGAACCAGCAATTCCGACGGTATCACCAGTAGTACGACGCCAACCTTACCGTTACCGGGACGACTGCGGGTGCGACGGTTGAGCTACTTTCGGGAACCACGGTCATCGAATCGGTCCAGGCAACGGGAACGACGACGCAGATATCGACCGATGCTTTGGCGACCAATGGTAACGGCACTTACACGATCTCCGCTCGTCAGACAGGCTCGGGCATTGGATCGTCGACGACATCCCCCATCACGGTCGTGTACGACAGTTCCGCCCCGCGGCAATCACGGCTCCGGTCGCATCCCCGACGGCGGGTTCGCTGTTCCAATTGGATATTGGACATCCCGAGGAAGGAAATGGCCTGCGATATACGTTGTCCAACGCTCCGACGGGGATGACGATCAATAACGAGACAGGTGTTGTTTCATGGACGCCCACCGCATCGCAAGTGGGCGATCGAAGCTACACGGTGATTACGACCGATCTGGCCGGAAACAGCCGAAACAACGCGTTGAATGTGAATGTCGGTGAGGAAGTAACCGCGACCCTGGAGTTGTCGATCAGCGATTTAAACGGCAACGCGATCACGCAGCTTCAGCCCGGCGATGAATTCTTGTTGAATGTCACGGCAATCGACAATCGCTTGTTTGAAACGCTCAAGGGGGTGGCCGCCGCCTATCTGGACATCATCTACGACGCCACGTTGGCCGAACCGGTGGGAACGAACTTGACGGTCATTCCTGAAAGCACCGCCGAGGAGTTTGCCAATTCACCGTTCACCTTCACCAATGCGTTCGCGTCGCTTCGCCAAGGTTCCGCGACGACTCCCGGTTTGCTGAACGAAGTGGGGGCGTTTTCGACCAATCCACCAGGACTTGAATCGGGGCTTGTTTCAATTCAAATGCGGGCATTGAAGGCGGGCAATCTCGTCTTCACGGCCGATCCGGCCGAAGGGGACGGCACCGAAGTTCTGGTGCATGGCAACAACGATGAATTGCTCGCCTCCAAGGTCAATTTCGGCAACACGGCCATCAACGTTGTTGCTTCGTTCTCCGTTGAGGACGACGTCTTCAACTTCGATGAGGACAGCACCGCCAACGCGATGGACGTGCTTGACAATGATGAAGCATTGGCTTCCGGCACGACACTGAAAATTGTCAGCACTGGGACGACGGCAAATGGTGGAACGGTTGCGATCGTCGGCAACGGTGCGTCTTTGACGTACACGCCCGCCGCAAACTTTAACGGTGCCGACGAGTTCACTTACACCGTCGAAGATCAAAACGGGGCGCGTCAGACCGCGACCGTCACCGTCGGCGTGCAACCTGTCAACGACGCTCCGACGGCCAAGAACGATACGTTCAATGATATGAAGCGTGGCAGTTCGTTGAACGTGCTGCAAGTCCTCGAGAACGATGAAACGGCTCCCGACACAAACGAAACGTTGCGCGTGATCTCCGTGGGGGCTCGCAGCAATGGTGGCACCGTGACGATCGCTTCATCGGGGACCCACTTGCTTTACACTCCCGCAACCGGATTTTCGGGAACGGAAACTTTCACTTATACAATTAGCGACCGGCAAACCGGTGGCCTGACCAGCACCGCGACCGTTACGGTAAACGTATCGGCGCTGAACACTGGAACGCACTCGTTTACCGTGGTGGAGGATGCTGCCCAAGCGACCTTCGACGTTCTGCCGGGGGACCGTGCGGCGAATCCGGATGAAACGGACATCTTCTTGGACGCGATCGTTTCGACATCCAACAACGGTACCGCGGCGATCACCAGCGACGGCAAGGTGCAATATCGACCCGCCGCGAACTTCAACGGCACCGAAACGGTTGAATACAACATTCGCAACAACGATGGGGACAGCGGACGCGGAACGATCACCTTCACGGTGACATCCGTGAACGATCCGCCCGTGGCGACAAACGATTCGATCAGCATCGCCAAGTCTCAGACCGGCAAGTCGTTCACGCTGTTGGACAACGATACGATCGGCGTCGATGCGAACGAAACGTTGAAAATCGTCTCGGTATCGACGGCGAATCTGACCGGAACGGTGACGATCAGTTCCGACGGACAGTCGATCACCTACACTCCCAACGGAACGTTCACGGGAACGGAAACCTTTACCTACACGATCGAAGACAACAACGGTGGTCAAGCGACAGCGACGGTGTCGGTCGAAGTCCTCGATTTCGTCCCGCGAGATTTTGTTTTCAATCTGAATTCGGCGGCTTCGCGCATCCTCGGTTTGGAAGTGATGCTCGTCGGCACCGATGACTTTGGCAATGCGGTTGAAGAGATGATCCGGGTGGGCGAAGAAGGGACATTCAGATTTGAAGATCAAGCTCCCGGAAGCTACAAGCTGCGAGTACCGCAAGTTCCGTTCTTGATCGGTGGCGATCAGATGCGTGAGTTCGATATTTCGTCGGAAACCGATGATGGCGATATCACGCTGCCGACGATCGAACTGGGGGCGCTCAAGCCGGAATACATCGCTGTTCGCGATTGGTTCGCACACACCCCTCGAACATCGGTCGTCCTAGCCGCCGTCAGCAATGGCAAATCCGCGGTCTTCAACATGGAGGTCGGTGCGTTGGAACAAGGGCTCACCGATCCCGAGGTTTCTTTGAACGAAGCAGGGACCGAAGTCACGATTACGGCGACGGGAAGTTCAGGGCGCGTGCAGTCGAAGATGAACGTGAACGCGAACCAGTCGGTCGACCTGCGTGGACAATCGGGCGACTTCAAACTGATTCGTGTGAAGGCTCCGGCGGCGTCGGCGTTCACTCCGGTGACCACAACGACATCGGGCCAGCAAGGGGCGGCTTCGGCCTTGTTCGTCGATCCGGCTAGCGACAGTGCCGCAACCCAGGCATCCAGTTCGTCCGTCGTGCTTCCGCTGGGCTCGGGCGATGTATGGTCGCAGAATACGCAGGCTTCACCATCGATCGACGGCTTCCCCATCGACGATGACGACGACGAAAACAACGACTCCGAAGCGGCAAATCATGCGGTGTTTGCCGATCTGGACAGCGTGCTGTAAATCGGTCGCAAACAGGCAAAACCCCTCCACAGAGTGGTTTCGATGTGCTTTAGGGCGTCCAAACCGGCATAACGAAGGTGCGTCGCCACGAAAAAGCTGAAAAATCCAGCGTTTCATCGACTTGGCGACTTGCGGAGATGTGGCCTGCCAACGTAATCTTTGCCACATCGCTGTTGAAGTAGCTATCACACAACAACATATTTCCAAACACCTTCTTCCGACAGAAAGGACCATTCATGGTAGGAAAAGCTCCAACCAAAACTGAGATTTACAACGCAATCGCAGAAAAGACGGAACTGAGCAAGAAAGATGTCGCTGCGGTATTTGACGCCTTGAACGACGAGGTTTCCGCAGCAATGAAGGACGCCGGCCAATTCACAATCCCGAACCTTTGCAAGGTGACCGTTCGTGAGACGCCCGCCAAGCCGAAGCGAAAGGGACGCAACCCCGCCACCGGCGAAGAAATTTGGCTGCAACCCAAGCCAGCGTCGAAGAAGGTTACGATTCGCCCGTTGAAGGCTCTCAAGGAAATGATCTAAGCAACGCTTCGATCAATCTTCTGAAAAGAGACGGTCAATACAGTCGTGACGGTGCGACGGTCCTTGCCGACCGTTTGAAGCCCACCACGAAGGCTATACGAGACTGACTTCTGTTCACGGCCTGACGTAGTTCAAAAAGAAAGCCAACATCTCGCAAGATGTTGGCTTTTTTTTTTTTTTTTTGTTGAGTCTCAGCGTAGCTCGGCGGTCTCCGCCGAGTCTCAGCGGAGACCACGCCGAACTCTTCGATCAACGTTCTTTAGAATGGGTTTCCCGCACCAAATGGATCGGCCCCCATTCCGTCATCCGCGGCATTGGGAGCGCCGAAGGGGTCGGCATCGTTGCCACCTGCCGGAGCTGCGCCACCGAAGGGATTACCGGCCCCGAAAGGATCGGCTGGGTCCGCGGCGGGGGCTCCAAACGGAATCCCATCGTCCGGGGCCGCCGGTTCGGGTTTGGCTGGCTCCGCCGCCGATTCCTCCGGCTTAAACTCGATCGTAACCTTCACCTCCGGAAGCTCGCGACCGATCGGACGCAGGCACTGTACATATCCCGTATCGCCGATCAGATAGACTCGATCGGTCAAGCGATTGACAATCGTGCGATGCAGTGTCGTTTGGCTGGCGATTGCCGCCAGAGACCCCGTACGAGCTGACAGCACGGCCAAGCGATTTCCGACATCGCGAACCAGCAGAGCATCTCCAATCGAACCGATCACTTCCTCGACACGAGGGGCGGGCGAGTTCCACGCAAGGCTGCCATCGGTGGCCTTGACCGCGTACAGATTACCGTACGAACTTGTGAAGTAAACGTTTTCATCGAACGCGATGGTGTCGCCAACCATCGGTTCACCGGTGCTCACTTGAAACAATGGCTTCGCTGAACGGGCGATTTGAAATCCGTACACATATCCCAGCGACGAACTGAAATACATGCGATCTTGTCCCACCGTTTCGACACGTCCGTTGACGTTTCCTTTGGCTTGGATGCGAAACAGTTCGCTTGGATTGTTGCCTTCCAGTTCCATGCAATAGACAAAGCCCTTGCTGGTGGGCCAGACCAATCGGTCCGCCTTCGGAAAGCGACGAGGCTTCGCAATCGCGTATCCGCTGGTGATTGAAAAGTATGGCTGATCCGAGATGTTGCTCAGTAAATGCCCTTCGATTCCTCGGCTGGTTACGAACAGGACATAGTCACCGGCGATCGAAGTTCCCCCCATGGGTATCGTTTCGCATGGCTCGGTTCCAATGATCGAACCTGTCGACGCTTCCAATTGCACCAACGTCGACCCGCTGATAAACGTCACGTATTCATCGCCAACGCCCAATCCGAACTTGGGCTGCAATGGGTGTCCGGCTCGTTCAACCCATATTGATTCCCCCGTCTCGGCGTCGATTGCCTGCACCGTTCCGTCTTTTCCCAAAGCGTACAGCCAGATCTGCGGAATCACCTTCTCGCGAATCTCACCCTTAATGTTCTTTGCCTTCAGGAAAAGCAACTCGCGTTCAGCCGCCTTTCGCGTCAATTCTTCACCGATCGGTCGTCCACTGACCGGATCAAGCTGATCGGTCGCTGTACGCCAAACCAAGTTTTCGCCGTTGTAAATCTCGATGTACTTTCGCGAACGCGTTTCGTCGACATGCAACACAATGTCGACCAGTCGGCCATAGCCCGATCCGGCACGCAATGTCTTGCCCCAAGCTTCCTCCAGCCCCAGATGGGTCGCCTCGATCGGTGACAGGACCGCCGGATCGACAGCCACAAGCGGTCTGCTGGCGACAAGAGAGGCAGGAAGAACAACAAGCAAGAACAATCGCGGCAGATGCATGGAAAACCTCGAATGGAATCGAGAATCGAAGGACTAGGATCTCGCGGCGACTCAAGATGATCGCCGGACGCCAGCATTCATTGTATCCCAAGGGGGCAACGAAGCGAAACGAGAATCATTGAAAAAAGCGGTCACCGCAATCCTCAAAACCGTTCGATCCGTACCTGAACGCTACACGTCGCGTGGTAAGAATTGAGGTGATTCGCTTTAATTGACGCGATGGCTTCAGTTCGGACGACGCACGGTATGCACGTCGCTGGGTCAGAAATGAGGTGATTCGCTTCATTTGACGTGAAGGCATCATTTCGGACGACGCACGGTATGCACGTCGCTGGGTCAGAAATGAGGTGATTCGCTTCATTTGACGTGAAGGCCTCATTTCGGACCACGCACGGTATAACCTCCAGCGACAGGTTGGCTATTTATCTTTCAAAGCCCGAACCGCTTCGCGCGCGGTTCAGAAACTCCGCTTTCGGTTCACCCGCCTCAAGCCAAGATCGGTCAGCCGATCGTGATGCAACTGAGCAATGGAACCGGCAGAAACTCACCTCGCGGCAAAATTCGATTGACATTGTCGATGTAGACCAGCACCAACTCCAGATCAGGACGTTTCTTGCTCAGATAATAAAGCCCACTCTTGAAGGTCCCCATTTCGTCGCCACTGCTTCGGCTTCCTTCCGGAAAGACGATCAATGAGTAAACGTCACCCATCTCGCGGATCATGATCTGCACGGGGCTTTGATGAACTTTGATCTCTTTTCGATCGATCAGCAAAGCATTGAAGGAATCCGCGATATGCTTCCGGAAGCGACTGCTGTCCCAATAGTCCTTGGCGGCCACCGGACGCGTCACCATGCCAGTTTCGCGAGGCAACGCGCTCCATAGCACGCGGCATCCAGGTGGCTGGTGTGATTGGCGAAATAAACGCGTTGGCATGTATCGGGCTGACAATCAACCCAGCGAACGGTGAAGCCACTGAACAGCTTAGCTAGCAATACGATCGCATGACTGGTGATTTTCATAGGGCGGCTACGTCGCAAGCTCCACTGAAAGGCAGTGTCGCAAGATAAACATCGCGTTTTCCAGAAATGAGGTGATTCGCTTTATTTGACGCGCAGTCATCGTTTCGGACCACGCACGGTATAGACATCGCGTGGTCGGAAATGACGTGATTCGCTTTATTTAACGCGCAGTCACCGTTCCGGACCACGCACGGTATAGACATCGCGTGGTCGGAACTGACGTGATTCCTTTATTTAACGCGCAGTCATCGCTTCCGGACCACGCAAGGTATAACATCAAAGGCGTTCATCGTTGATACGGAGTCGATTGGTGTATGTAAACTGGGCGGCTGAAACCTCTCCGCCGGTTTATACTATCAAAAACTTTGTCCAAAACCGCAAGTGATCGCACCGACTGCTCTTTAAACGAACGAACGCCGTTTGATACAAGCTTCACGAATATGGACCCTTGTTCACATTGAAATGGAGCGACGCGTGATGCGTTCATCAGCGATTATCCGCCATTTTTCCCAATCAGTGCCCCGAACCGACGCATTCGTATCGTACAGAGCGAATCGCGTCGTCTCCTTCCGCGCGACGGCTTTCCGTCAGCAAAATTGGTCTGGCCGTCGGCATGATCATTTGCATCGTCCCCAACGTCGCCGAGGCACAAACTTTCAATCAAGCGTCGTTAATGCCCCCTTATGCATCCCCCCCTGGGCCGCAACCGACCTTTTTGCCCCCGGTGCTCGCTCCGGTCGAACAGACCGACCAATCAGCCCGGCGGCTGTCGTCTCCGTCAGGGACACCTTACACCGTACCCGTCCAGACGCAGCAACAAGCTTACGCCTATACCCTCAAACCGCCCAACAGGTTTCCGGACAAATACCACCGTACGCTCAAGCGATGGCGTCGCAGGTCCCCATCCGCTGCGACGACGCAAGTCGCCGCGAACCAGAATGCGCCGTATGCTTCTCTCCCCGAGCCACTGCCATATACCCTGCCTACGATTGAATCGGGAGACCCATCGCAGGCGATCGGATCGGGTGCGAACATCGAATCGCTTCCGCCCCCTCCAGACAGTGTGCCTTCGGCAATGTCGCCGACGCATCAAGCTGATTCAGCAGCCTCGCCGATGATGACACCCATCATGTCCGAAGCATTCGAATCTGAACCCGAATATGCATGGTACCAATATCCTTGGGTTTGGATTCCTCGCGACGGCTGGGACAGCAGCATCGAGTTCGGCCTCAATGGATCCGAAGGAAATACGAATTCGCTTAGCTACGCGGCCGGAGCGGACCTGACGCGGAAAGGCAATATCTACAATCTGAACGTCAACTTGGATTATCGAAAGACCCAGGCGAACGGAGTCGATACGCAAGACAACGCGCGGGCTAACTTCGACCTTGATCGCGCGATTGCGGAGTCGGCGATGTCGGCTTTCATCAAGAGCGGATTGGAATACGACGTCTTCAAAGCGTTCGATGCTCGCGTGAATGTGAACAGCGGTATTTCTTACTTCTGGGCGAATACCGATGACGTCACCTTCGTCACGCGGCTTGGTGCTGGTGCATCGAAGGAAGTCGGAGCGGTTGATGAGGACTGGAAGCCGGAAATGCTGTTCGGTCTGGATCTGAAACAACAGGTCAACGACCGAAACCGCGTCTTCGCGAAAGTCGACTACTTCCCGGCGTTTGAAGACTTCAACGACTTTCGTGTGGTGACCGATGCCGGATGGGAGATTTTGCTCGACGATACCGATAACTTCAGCTTGAAGCTGGCGGCAACCAATCGATATGACAGCACGCCCTTAGGCCTGGAACCTCAGGACATCGATTACACCGCAACCCTTTTGTACAAGTTTTAAACCGACATCTTCATTGTCGTGATTGGACTGGCTTCGTTTATTTCGCATCTGCTATACGTCGAAAAACGACCCGTAAACCAAATCGGTGTCGACGACCGTGGGCGAAGTTGAATGTTGACGCCACCCGAGGCAGGAATCCATGCATTTAAGAAAACTGTTGGCGGCAATCCTATTGTTTCTGTTCGCAAGTGGTTGCCACGATGGACCGCTCTACGCGCTCAAGACCATCAATCCGATCTATCGATCGCAATGGGCCGACGATGAAAAGCTTGGTCCCACCGACATCCAACGACGTGAAGAACTGGAGCGTCTGGTCATCTCGATGCCTCAAATGTCGGAAGAAGATCAAGCCTATTGGCTGAAGCATGTCGAGGCGATTCTCGAGAACGACAAGAATCCTGAAATGCGAACACTGGCGATCCGCGTTTTGGCCGGTTGTCGAAGCGAACAAGCGATCGATCTATGCGAGGAGAACTTGAACGACGAAAGCATCAAGGTTCGATTGGCCATCTGCGATGTTCTCGCCGCGCGCGATGAAGCGCGATCAACTCAACTGCTTGGCGAAACAATCGGCAGCGAAACGAACGAAGATGTGCAGATGGCGGCCATCGCGGCGATCGGCAAACATCGATCCAGCGAAGCGGCGCAAACACTGAAGCCGACGCTTCGTTCCCGTAATCCGGCGGTGCGCGTCGCCTGCATGGAATCGCTTGAACAATGCACGGGCAAAGAGCTTGGCGATGATCCCAAGGTATGGGTTGCCTACCTGGACGGTCAGCAGGTGGAGGAGGAACGGAAAAAGCCTCGTTCGTCGCATGCAAGACCTTTCTAGCGAGCGGCAAGCAAGAGCGTACGGTAGCATGGACTTGCAGTCCGACCGACCATGAAGACGGCAGGTAGATTTTCAATTTGCCGCTCGCCCTAGTGAGCCATCACGACACACTTTTTCGGTTGAGGCCGTAACGCAAGTCGCCAACACTGTCGGTGATTTGCCAAGGAACGAAACAAGTCGGGTGAAAGTTTCCGCCGGATCGCGCATCTTCCGCGTATCGACGGGCTCTTCGATCAGAGTCTGAACTTGTATCGTTCCCTCCCTTCCCGCCCCGCTGAGTCGCTGAAATGTCAAATAATCATCCACGAGGACCCTGGTTTCATCGGTTCTTAATTTGGCTCTTCACCATCGGCGTCTCTGTTCTATCCTTTTGGTTGCTCGGATACATCGTCCGCGACATCGATACGATCGAGGGTCCTGACTACCAGACATTCGAGTCTTCGATGCTCGATAAAGATCTGACGACACGTCGCGCCGCGTTGGCGGAGCAGATCGATGGCATTGAGCGAGAAATCAGGAACGTCGACCAGCGTCAGACGCTCTTGCAGAACACCATTCGCACGTCCCAGCAGACGATGCATCAGTTGCTCGATCTGCAGCGTCTGAGTCTTGAAAAGGGAACGGAGCTTTCCGACGAACAATCGACGGCGCTAACCGAAAACCTCGATCTTTTCCTGGCCAATCAAACGCAAGTTCAAGCGTTCAATACGCAATTGTCCGAACTGAATCTGCAACTACAAAGCCTGCAATCCAACGCGGAGCAGCTCGACAAGCAAATTGAAGCCGCGCAAATTCCGATTCGCAAAGCGTTCAGCGACGCCGCGATCGAACATCGTTGGCGACTGGGAGCCGCCAAACTGGCTGTGCTGCTGCCGCTGTTGCTGATCGCGGCCTTCATCTTCGTCCGCAAATCGGCGGGCAACTACGCCATGCTGGTCTACGCGACCAGCGCCGCGCTTGCGGCTCGCGTGCTGTTGGTCATGCACGAACATTTTCCGGCGATCTACTTCCGCTATATTTTGATCATCGTATCGCTGGCGATCGCGGTCGGCATCTTGATTCGCCTGCTGCGAACGATTGCCAAGCCCCAGGGCGAATGGCTCCTGAAACAATACCGGGAAGCGTACACGAACTTCATGTGTCCGATCTGTGAATTCCCAATTCGACGCGGCCCACTGCGCTATGTTCTGTGGACACCGCGAAGCTTGCGGAAACTGTTTGCCCGACAACCGCTCGATCCAGAAGGGACGAGCGACGATCCGCCCTACACCTGCCCCAGTTGCGGCACCACGCTGTTTGATCGATGCGGCAAGTGCCAAGCGACGCGGTATGCGCTGCTGCCGGCATGCGACAAGTGCGGCGTGACGGAAAACCACAACCTCCCCGAACCGAAATAAATCGTTGACATCGCTTCGTGCGAATCACCCTCCTGCACCGTGGAGAGCGTATGGAAACCTCTTTGCATCAATCTTTGAAAGCGTTGTACGCCGATGGCGAGGCGAACACGGAAGTGAAGCTGGGCTCCTACCGTATCGACGCGGTACGCGATCACGAACTGATCGAGATCCAGTTTGGGTCGCTGAGCGCCATCCGGCCCAAGATTCAGTCGCTGTTGAAAAGACACGACGTGCGTGTCGTAAAGCCGATTATTCTGACAAAGCGGATCGTTCGGCAGGCAAAAGCAGATGGGCCTGTCGTCAGCCGCAGATTGAGTCCCAAGCGAGGCGAGTTGCTGGACATTTTTGGCGAATTGATTTACTTCACAACCGTTTTCCCTCATCGAAGACTTGTCATCGAAGTTCCGATGGTGCATGTCCAGCACTGGCGGCTCCCTCCCGAACAGCGTCGACGACGTCGTTGGAAAAAGGACTACAAAACGAAAGACTATGTCCTCGAAGGGGTCGAGGCGACCCATGAGTTCCGTACGACAAGAGATCTGCTGCGGCTGATCGCAAGCGACGAACTTCCCGTTTCATTCGATACCGCCGAACTGGCCGATCACCTAGGTCGCCCAAGAGCCGTGGCGCAGCAGATCGCCTACTGCCTTCGCAAAACCGGAGCCGTGTCAGCATGTGGAAAACGAGGCAACGCGATCCTGTATCGCGCTGCTTGAACCGATCCTTCCGGAAAAATCCGCTTTCTCGCCCAGCGGTCAGCTTCCGAAAGCTAGGCTTTCAATAACGCGTGCGGATTCAGCAAACTTCCGGAGCCTACGATCCATGCAATCGATGTTTTACAACGCTTGGTCCGAAATGACCCAGTGGCGAAATATAAGTCGCGTCCCGTCATTGCCCCCCACGCAAAGCACTTCCGAGCCTTCGCGGGATGTCGCCGAACTTACCTCCGACACGTCGGACGATATTTCCGCGAGGCGATCATGCGTGCTTCGAGTGCTACACATCGTCAACGGTCAACATTTTTCTGGTGCCGAAAGAGTCCAGACGCACCTAGCCAGACGCCTTCCGGAGTTCGGCGTTGCCGTCGATTTCGCCTGTTTGACCCCCGATCGATTCCCGTTGCGTTTCAACGTCACGACAAGCAAATTGTTCGACATGCGGATGCAATCGCGATTCGACATATCCGCAGGGCAACGCGTTGTTGAATTAACGCGTCAGGGGAACTATCAACTCCTTCACGCCCACACGCCACGATCCGCGATGATTGCCGCGTACGCATCGCGCCGCACCTCGATTCCTTGGATCTACCATGTTCACAGTCCGGCGGTTGCCGATTCGACACGAAAACTGCAAAACCGCATCAACGGCTTGATGGAACACGTTTGCCTGAAGTCGGTAGCCCACCAAATCACGGTCTCGCAGAGCCTTCGCAGCCACACGATCGACAGCGGCTTCCGAAGCGACAAGGTCACGACCGTTCACAACGGTGTTCCCGCCATCCGTCCGCCGCGAACAAAGTTCCCGCAAGTTGGAGAGCCCTGGACGTTGGGAATCGTCGCGCTGCAACGTCCTCGAAAAGGATTGGAGGTATTGCTCGATGCCATGAAGCTGGTCCGAAAGGACGGCCACGACGTTCGTCTCCGCTGCGTTGGACCGTTCGAGACCGAAGGCTATGAGGTCGACATCCGTCGACGAGTGGCGGCCTTAGACCTTACACAGCACGTCGAATTCACGGGATTCGTCGACGATGTTCCAGCCGCGTTGGCTCAGCTCGATGCGATGGTCTTGCCGAGCCTGTTTGGTGAAGGCCTGCCAATGGTGGTCCTTGAAGCGATGGCTGCCGCCGTCCCCGTGATCGCCACCCGCGTCGAAGGGACTCCTGAAGCGATCACCCACGATTGTGAAGGGCTGCTCGCCGAAGCGGGCAACCCGCAAGACCTTGCCGCCCAAATCAAGCGTTTGGTCAGCGGAGACGTCTCATGGCATAAGCTTGCAGAAGCTGCGGTGGCGCGCCATGCGGAACAGTTTTCCGATCTCGCGATGGCTCGTCAAACCGCCGCCGTCTATCGAAAGGTACTCGCCGTTGGCGATGACGGATCGCTACTCTAGATGCACGCGAACGCCGAAACCCTTCAAGGTTTCAAGTTGCTTCTTGGCTTCATCCGTCAGCGGATTCCCCTTCAGATAGAGCTTCAGGAAAGGAGCAAACCGCTTCTGTCCTTCGAAGTCCTTCTTGCACATTTCAACAAGTGCCGCCAGGTCCGCAATTTTGTTGTCCTGCAATAAAAGGAAATCGAGATCGTCGAGCCCTTTCAGCGGCGATAGATCGGTGACGCCATTGCGTTGAATGTCAAGGGTCGTCAACCATCCAAGATTGGCAACTGGTGCGAGATCGGTTATTTGATTGCCTGCCGCATCGAGCGACCAGATCTTGCTCAGTTCCGCAATCGGTTGCAGCGTCGTTAGCTTGTTTTCAGCGACGTACAGCGTTCGCAAATTGGACATTTGTTTCAGCGAACTAAGATCGCTTACTTCGTTGCGCGAAAGATCAAGCAACTGCATCTTCTCCAGCCCGGCAAGCGGCTCGATGTTGGAGATCTTGTTTCCAGCAAGCGTTACCGATTGCAGACGCTTCAGTTCCTTCAAAGGTGATAAATCAGCAATTTCATTGTCCTCAAGGTCGATCAGCATGATCGCCTTGCAATGCTGCAATCCTTCCAGATTCTTGATCCCTTTCCCCTTTCCGACAACTCGCGAAATGTTCTTGACGTCCTCAGCAGTGATCGGTTCGTCGTTGTAACGTTTCTCGAACACCTCCGCTCGGACAGCGTCCTCGAGCGCCTTGTCTGGGAATGTCGGAGCAGGCTTCTTTTCTTCGGCCGGCTTGTCTTCAGGTTTCTTCTCTTCGGCTGGCTTCTCTTCTACTTTCTTCTCTTCGGCTGGCTTCTCGTCCGCCTTCTTTTCTTCAGGCTTCTTTTCTTCAGCCTTCTTTTCGTCCGCTTTGGCTTCCGCAGCCGGTTGTTCCTGCGGCTTGGGTTGTTCGACCTTGTCGTCAGCCACGACAACGGCAATCGTTAACAGGAAGATAGCCAACAGTCCAGTCATTCGATACGTAACCATGCGATTCAATCAACGGGGGTTTGGGGCCAGGAAAGTCGCTTTGATGCGTCCACGCAGAGCAAACCTTTACGGTTGCAGAGGCAGGAAACCGGACGTCTCCACGTTTAGAAGAGGGTCCGATTCGGAATATAGCGTAATCCGTTGAAGACCGGATTTCCAGCCACCCAATGAGGTTCCCGTGTCCCAAGTTATACCGTGCGTGGTCCGAAATGATGCCTTCGCGTCAAATGAAGCGAATCACCTCATTTCTGACCACGCGACGTATAGCAGGCCCCTGCGTTTCACGGCGGGCTAGCGGTCGCAGTGCAGCCTAGCCTCGTTGACATCAACCCAAGAACCCCACGTCGCATCTTGCTGTTCGCGATGTTCGTTTGATGCCGGCCTCTTTTGCCTCCCGGCGAGGCAAGGAATACGAATACGCGATGCAGGCGAACCAATCTTTTGATCAGGTGTCTCTACTTCGGTCCGTCAACCATATCAATACTGAACGCGTTTGATGTTATCTGACGCTAACGTTTTTCCGTTGAACTTGCGACGTGGCTCTAGGGAAACCAAATGACTACTTTCACAACAACATCGTCATCATCAGCAACCGACGCGTCATTCGACGGCGAGGCGGGGATGGTGCGTCGTGAGTGAATGTTGATTCCGAAACGATTCGCAAAGCCCGCCTGGTGATTCACTTGGCGGGCTTTTTTTGTGGATTGTCGATCTGTGATTGGCGGCGTTTTCCTGTTTCTTCGTTTCCGTTCATCTGGCGCTCACGTCGGGCAAAAAGGTTGCCGAGGCTGCTCACCTCGGCGGCTGGCGATCGGTGCGAAATGTTTCCTTTACCAAGGAGTTTGCGAGCTATGGTTCAAAACGAAATGACACGAAATGGAAAGGTGTCGGTCAACGTCGGTACGATCGGTCACATCGACCACGGCAAAACGACACTGACCTCGGCCCTGTTGCGCGTCCAATCGGAGAAGGGTTTGGCTAAGTACAAGTCGTACGATGCGATCGCCAAAGGCGGCATTGTTCGTGACAAGAACAAGACCGTGACCGTGATCGCTTCGCACGTGAAGTACGAGACCGCTGGTCGCAGCTACGCCCACATCGACTGTCCCGGCCACGCCGACTACATCAAGAACATGATCACCGGTGCGGCTCAAATGGACGGTGCGGTGTTGTTGGTGTCGGCCGCCGACGGTCCGATGCCGCAAACTCGCGAACACCTGTTGCTGGCCCGACAAGTTGGCGTGCCGCACTTGGTCGCGTTCATGAACAAATGCGACTTGGTCGAAGACGCCGAACTGCTTGAGCTGGTCGAACTGGACTTGCGTGAGTTGCTAACCAAGTACGGCTACGACGGCGAAAAGACTCCGATCATTCGCGGCTCGGCCAAGCAGGCACATGACGATCCGACGAATCCAAAAGCAATCGATTGCATCGAGCAGTTGCTGGATGCTCTGGACCGCTGGGTTCCCGATCCTGTTCGCTTGATCGACAAGCCGTTCTTGATGCCGATTGAGAACGTCTACTCGATCTCCGGCCGCGGCACCGTCGTGACCGGGAAGATCGAGCAGGGGACGGTTCGCGCCGGCGACAGCGTCGAGATCCTCGGACTGAAATCCGCGACCGCAACCGACGTGATCACGCAAGTCGAATCATTCGGCGAAGTCTTGGAATTCGGAAACGCTGGTGACAACGTCGGTGTGTTGCTTCGCAAGACAGCTCACAACGATATCACCAAAGGCCAGGTCTTGGCGAAGGCCGGAACGCTGACTCCGCATCGCGAGTTCGAGGCCGAAGTGTACGTGTTGAAGAAAGAGGAAGGAGGCCGACATACTCCGTTCTTTGACGGCTATGCTCCGCAGTTCTTTTTCCGAACCACGAACGTGACCGGCAGCGCGAACGTGCTGGGCGGAGTCGACATGGCGATGCCCGGCGACGGCGTGCAACTGAAAGTCACGCTGAAGCAACCTGTCGCGATCACTGACGGTGACCGCTTCGCCATCCGTGAAGGAGGCAGGACCGTCGGATCAGGCGTGAGATCCTGCGTCGTCGCCAAAGGCGACAACCGAATATACGCCGCGTGGTCGGAAATGAGCTGATTCGCTTCATTTAACGCCAAGGCGTCATTTCGGACCACGCATGGTATCGCATTGCAAAACGCTCGCGGCGGAAAAACCGTCGCGGGCGTTGTGGACTTATGTGCAATAATTCGTCTGATGGCGAAGCAAGCTGTGTCATCGGTGATCCGACGTCACCAAGTAATTCCCTAGCTGGCCACTTTCAATCCTGGTTCGCTCAGCAATTGTACGCCCGATGCTGCAACTGGTGTTCGCCCGCCAATCCAATTCGGACGTCCATCCGGTTAACTCGTAACCGAATCGTCGAATGAAAGTACTGCCAGCACCTTGACCGACGAGATGCGCGGTCAGTGTTCGGCGACAATTGGAAACACGTTTTATTAGCGACAATTTGAAATACCGATCACAATTCACACCTCCAGGTTGGTCGACTGCGAGCGTCCAGGTGCGGTCCACTTCGTGGCCTTCTCTCTGCGATCGTCAGACGTTCGACTCGACGATCAGGTTCGTCGCGTCGTCGCCCATGGCGTCGTAAGCACTTCGGCATAAGTCTTTCAGTTGAACCAGCAGTTGAGCGATAGATTACGGTTCAGAAGAACCGGACGTTAACGAGAGCGTGCTGCTTAGGCCGGAGGCCGACATATAGGGCTTGCCGGTGGTGTAAACCACCGGATTGTTGCAAAACGATTAGCTTTAGCCGGAGGCTTCTACATAATCCACTAAATGCTAATGTGCCGCCCGCCGGGCTAAAGATGTCATTGTTTTCGGTTCCCGGGCCTGACGGCCCCGGCAGTTTTTGTTTCGGCCGCTGGCCTAACCGGGAAATGAGTGCGTTGCGGCTGATTCCGTTTTGTTCAATGACTTATGCCGACGTGCTTAGCATTCCCGCCATGACTGTATCCCATCTCGGACCACTGACCTTCGCTGTAGCCGATCGTGGCCTGAATCGTTTTCGGCTTGCCTGGTTAAGCGCGGACCGATCATCCAGCATGCTGATCGAAATGCCGTCGCAGATTCTTCGATCGTATTGCGGTCGATTGACATCAGTAGGGCGTGGAGCAAGTCGGCGGAAGCCGTGGAAGAGAACGACGAATAGAACAGAAGATTGCGGAGAAGCACCGCGATTGGGTTGACGGTCGGCGACTTCACCGAATGGTCACCACCGAGCGAATCGGCCAAAGCTTCCACCGAGCGCTGCATCCAAGCGACGCTACGTGGCCATTCCCAGATGCCGTCGAGCCATTCGCCCGGGATGCCGTCCGGCCCGACACTGAGCCCACGATGCCACCGACGATCGCGGCTGTCGCAAGTCCGCGTCGCCTCCGCACTCGATGATGGTTGTCACCGCCTTGCGAAAGTCTTTCGGATTGATAGCTATGCGTGGATGGCTACCGGAACGGTGTGGTAGGTGTATCCGGTTACGCCCCCGATCCAGGCCAAGCGAGTCGGCGAACGTCTGGGTTGTTTCGCTTACATCCACGCTTCGATTGGCTTTGCGGAGCAAATCGACCAGCTCCATCCACCTTCCCCACCGCATCGACAACTTCGTCGAGCCAAAGGTTCGCATCGACGGTTACGTTGTCGCGTGAGTGTTTGGTCAGTTAACGCCACGGCGATTGCTCCGTGTTCGGCTTTGGAATCACTGTGGGTCAGCCGCGAGGAAGCCTTCCGAACGAATTGGGCATTAACGGAACATCGTTCAGGGCAAGCCGCCGAAGATCGCTGCACGCATGGCGGGACCGTTCCCCGGGTTGAGAACACGCTCACCCGCTGGGGACTTGCCCTGAGCCACAATCTTTCACCCCGACCGCGCCGTCGCTTTTCCCGACACCCGCCGGTAAAGCCAGTATCCACCAACGCAGTCGTCTGGCAAACTACGCGTGAAATCTCGAACGTCGTCACCTGCGTCAATCAACGACTGAGCGTCATGGAGGTGTGCTCGGTGTCGTCGGATATCATTCCACGACGAAAGAAAAATCGGTACCGATCGGGCGAGCCAAGCAGCTTTGAAGCTCGCTTTGGTGACACTCCTTCATAGGGCAGCCCTGAGCGCATCCCCGACGGCGGTCCCCAGAATGCATCCAACAATTGCATCGCGATCATCTTGATAGTTCCAATAGCGATCGTTGTATTCGGTTGAGTCTACCCCAAGAAAACGGACTTGAATCATTGCGATTGCCTCCTCGGCCGTTTCCGCTTTTCCAGACACTAGCAAGACGGCGGCAGTATTCAGGCCTCGTTCGCCCCAATCCCTGGGCGCAATGAATCAGTACCGGGCTTGGCAACTCGATGATTTTGGCCGCGAGCGTCCGCAGTTGCTCCGGCGATGCACCCGATCCGTCGAGCATTGGAAAACAGAGATACGACACGCCGGGCCATTTTGCGATCGGCTCCGTGAACTCGCAAGTCAGATCGACAACCGACGCGACCTTGCTGGGAAGCTCATTGGCAAGTAGCCGACGTGAAAGTATGAGGTCGTCCGTTAACGCGACGGCTTTCGATTCTCGCGAAACGAGACGCACCACGTTCCAGACAATCGCGACGTAGACCAGGTATGGCAGCAAAAGAACAGACGCCAATGCCGAACGCGAACCATCGCGATGCTTCCCAAAGATCTCTGGCCTGGAAAGCAGGTAACTCGCTCCAACGATGCCGAACGAAATCGCCGGATACAACAGGAGCCATGACCAGGAACCCGTGCGCACTGCAACACCTGCGATCGCGATTGCCAAGAACGAGAAAAGCAGGCCGTACTTCACGCAGGTTCCTCACGCTCGATTTGCCGTGCAGTGAACAGCATCTTGAAGTTCTCCACGGTGTTCCTCGGATCGGACGACGATTGTTAGTGTGATCGCGTCGAAGTTTGAATCACTCAGCAGCGGTGAGACGGCTCGACCGAAATCCGGGATCGTCAAAGGACCGTATCCGGCGGCTAATATTGGGGACGCGACGGTCTGCGCACCTCGTTCGATGACCATTCCCAATGCGGTACGCAGCGTTTGCCCAACAAGATCGATCGACGAGTCATAAAACGGATCGATCGCCACCGCATGAAGGATGCACTGAAACGGCAAATTGCCGGCTCCGCTTTTGACTACGGTTCCGGCAGCAACGGCAGAGATTCCTTGAGACTTCAGGTAGCTGTGGAGCTCATCTTGGATCGCAGGACCCACGGCTGAAAGGATGGCGCCGTTGACTCCCCCAGAGAGATTCAACCACGGGTTCGCCGTCGAGATCAAAACGTCAGCGGGACATTGCAGCACATCGCCAACCTTGATCTCAACTTGCATTGGTCTAATCCCGACTGCTTTTCGGTTTTGAAACTGAACGATGACGACTCGTCCGTCAAACTCGGCTCTTGAAAGCTCGTCTTTCATCATATCAAGAATTTGATGAGCTGATCCTCCGCGATGCTCCGCACCTCCGCTACTCCGCGTTTCAATTACGCACGCACAACTCGGTACGTCCCCATAATCGATCATTCAATCCGGAAAACTCAGGTACGTTGCCGGCACGGCGTCGACGAGCCAGACGCCGTTGGCGGAAAGGTAGAATTGGTGCCCGTCACGATGCATGGTTTCGGCAGCCACTCTCAGGATGATGGGCTTGCCGCGCCGCGAGCCGACTTTGATCGCGGTTTCTTCATCGGGCGATAGATGGACATGATGTCGTGATCTTTTATGAAGACCGGTGGCTCGGATACCGTCAAGAAACGCGGCGACCGTTCCGTGATAAAGAATCTCGGGAGGCGTCTTCTGTTCAAGATTGAGTTCGACGCCGGATACCGAGTGACCTTGGCTGGCACGGATTCGCAAGCCATCCTCGCTCAGGGCGAAACGCTGCTTGTCGTTTGTCGCGACCACTTCGTGAAGCAGTTCCAGCGTTAGTGCCTTTCCATGTGCGTTTGCTTGGGTAATCAATTCGTCGATGCAGAGCCACCCTTCACCGTCCAGCGTAACGCCAATCACTTCGGGGCGATGCCGCAAGAGCAAACTGAGAAACTTGCTGGTGGATACGAGTTTGCTGCTATGAGCCATGTTCAACATTCTTAAGATTTAATGCATTCCACTACGAGAAAACGCCCGCGACAGACATATCCGTCACGGGCATCTCGATATTCAGCCTTTCGTCCTACAACTCAATGGCCTCGACCTCGCGGACGACGCGGCCAGAGCCGGACTCTAGGAAGTCGCTGACGACTGCGTCGCTGTCATTCGTCCGGCGCGGCGGCGTTCCGAACAAGGTCGCGAAACGTTGGTCGGAGCGACTTGTGTAGGAAACGAGCGAATGATCCATCCAGATTGCGGATAGCAATCAGTTCCACCACGTCAGCGAAATCTTTGTGAGTGCGACGCATGTTGCTCATGCCGCACGCGATCTTCATTTCGATCAATCTTGAAAGACGAACGACCGACAGTCCTTCGATCTGCTCGACATTTAGATCTCCGATCGGTTCCGAGACTGAGACTTCACTTCCCTTGCCCGCTTTTTGGCCTGCGATCAGGAACTGGATCGCAATGCCGGTTTCAGTGCGGAATTCGCCTTGTTCTGCATCCCATGCGAATCCTGCCTCGGTCAAAACCGCCCGTACCGCTGCACTGTCATCAGATCGAATGACCAGATCTAGGTCTGTGGTGTTTCGCTGGTATCCATGCAAGCAAACTGCAACGCCTCCGCAAACCGAATAGGCGATCCCCGCGTCGGTGAGCAATTTATGGCAACGCGCGGCTACGTCCCACAACGATTCGTTGCCAAGCATTGTGTAGACCATTTGAGCGGTATTCATCATTTTGCCTCTGACTCGATTATATCCGGACGACGTCCCAGTGAAATAGATGCCAAGTAAAGACCACGGAAGAGCCGGAAACCAAAAAACGCCCGCGACAGAGATTTCCGTCACGGGCGTTTCGATACTCAGCCTGTCGTCCTACAGCTCAACGGCTTCGACCTCGCGGACGAAACGGCCTGAGTCGGACTCTAGGAAGTTACTAACGACGTTGAACACTGCGTCGCTGAAGCCTCCGATGTTCAGGATGTCCTGGCGATCGGGTGCTTGCGTGTTGCCGTATGGGGCGATGTCGATGCAGACAAGCTTCGGATCGGCGATGCCGCGAGCGCGCTGAATCTTCTTGAACTTCTCCCATTCGGTCATGACGCCAGTCGAACCGCCTCGGCCGTATCCGTAGACACGTCCCGAGTTGATCCAGCTTTCGTTGTCGCTGACCAGGACGATTCCAGCAAACGTACGCTTCGCGTAACGCTTGTTGGCCTCGACCAACGGCAACGACACATCCGTTCCGCCACCACCGTACTTCGACAGTCGTGCCGACAGGCTCAGGATCGAATCGCTTGGATCGATCTTTGCCGTGTAAGCTTGCGTGTCGAACGGAATGACGACGCTGTCCGGGTTGCGACGCAGGATCGCTGCGGCGAACAACGCGGCGACGTCAACACAACGCATCTTCGATGCGCGGCCTCGACCTTGCCATCCCGTCACCGAGCATCCCATCGATCCAGACGTGTCCAGACCGATGATGACCGGCGCCGGCAGCTGCGGGATGTTGCCACATGCGATCTCCGCCGCGTCATGCAACGCCGACTTGATCTTGTGTGGAACCTCGTCCGCAGCGTTCCGGTACGCCGCCAAGAACTGGTATGGGAACTGACGTGAACGTCGAAGCCCGGATCCGCGATGCGGCCGGCAACGTAATCGATCATCGCGTCATCGTAGCACGATCGTCCCGATCGTGAATTCTCAGCCGGACGGCTGGAGCTACTTTGAAAAAACGTCGTGACGCAACAGCGCGTTCAGGTTCATGGGCAGAGAGCCTGCGGTCCCATCTGGCGGGCAATTGCCTTCCAGACGATCGGACCTTTGGCCGCGTCGGCCAGCAAGCCCCAACGAACGACCAACTCGCCAGCGATCAACGCCTGAGCTCTTTCGGTCTCCGCCGTACGGAACGCCTTCAGTGACTGAACCTCGGGCCGGCAAAGTCCGCATCCGTCGCCGGAGCCCACTTGTCGACAGGCTTATCGGTCAGCCAATCCTGAACAACGCTCGACGAGCGTCATCCTTCGGCTTCGACGCCATTCGTGCAGGACGTCTCGTAGGCTCGGATCGTTACCGATCGATGCCGACAGCAACTTGGTTCGTCGAAGCCTCGTTCAGCCAACGCGTTGAACGCGCGCTCGCTGAAGCGAAGATGACAAGACCTCGGTGACCGAACTGGCCCGAGCGAACCATCTGGAACACCGTGCGCAGAACGCGCCGTTGTCAGCGACTCGGTCAAAAGATCTTGGGTATCAGCAGCCAGGTCGAGTCAGACAGCGGTGATCATACGCTGGCGGCGTTCCTTCAGCGAAGCGACGCCGCCGAGGGACGCCAGTTAAAGGAACTGTTGCTGTTTGATGCCTTCGCTGATCGCGCTGCAGTTGGTCGGGTTGGCATCCGATATTGCCGAACATGTTCTCGAACGTACTGGTAGCCGCAAAGCTGCGGCTGCATGCTTGGCCGGGAACTTGTACGCCGGACCGCCAGATTCGTTGACAGTCGTTGCTCGTGGTAGAACGCTCGTGACGCTCGAAAACAGACTCTTTGTTGGCCATCTTGACCTCCTCAAAAGACTGTTCGACGAAGGGCCGTCGAGAACATAGCCTTCGCCATCGTTTAACAGACGATGAAATCCCAACTAGCAGTCGAACAAGTATCATGAAGCAGCAAGCACGATGCCTAGTCTGCTTCCCGTGTGCATTGGATTGTTGCTTGCTTGCGTATAAAGATGCATCAAGGATGCGAGAAGTTCACTGGAATTGACTGACGAAGGTAAAATCAGACATTTCTTCACCAACTAAACCACAGCATCCTTGAATCTGCCGATTAGAATCGAACTCGCGGCGTATGTAGTAAGGTTTGGCTTTGACAGTCAGTCAGCAAGAGTCGCCGCAATAGTTTCTAATTGCGACGAGTTTGATGATCACCATCGGAGTTCGACGATTGATTTCTGTGCTCCGCAAAGATTGCTCGACGTAAATTTGTGAGACTGTGATTCCCTCGTATTCGACGTTTGCTTCTTCGCCTAACATAAATAGAGTGTTGAGTTGCCCAGACGTTAGTGCGATCCTTGCAACAACATTCCGTTCTCCGAAGAACGACGAGTTCTTGCCATTTGATGATCGCCTTTGTAAATAGCAGCCTCCTGCATTTCTTTTCAAGGCAAAATCCCATATGATACTTACTTTAGGTTCGTTGCACGTGTTTCCAACTAAGACGCAGAAGCAATGCACGGGCGTGTGCTCATAAGGCGGTAGGCTTTGGACTTCGGAATGTGGCACATCATATTCTCGATGAATTGACCTCAAACAGTTTGGGTTTGCCATTGCCATGGGCGACGGCGAGTTTGTGCATACTTATGTCCGTATTAAAATGCCTGACCAAACCGAATCTATAGCACATGTAGTTTGACGTTAGGATTTCCATCAGCTTTGCAAACTGCTCAAAAACATCCGTGTCTCTCGTTAAAATGACGGTGGTTTCCCCCGACATTATTGCATTGATTGCTGCGGAAACTACTAATTCCTCGTCCGCGGAAAAATTCCTCTTGCTCTGGTCTTTCCATCCTTTGAATGCAAGCGGGGCGACTCGTTCATCAGACTGTCGCTGCAATTCTCTTCGCATTTCATTCTCAGTTGGAATTCTGTTCAACTTCGCCGAAAGCTCACGAGCAACTCGAATTCCAAGTCGCTTCCGAATAGACAGGACATTGACGTAGACCGCTGCCATAGTCGGAGAGACTGGCCTTGTCCAATACTCCTACACGTTTCGGATCTAAATCATTTCTACACTGCCTAATACAAGTGCCCATCGAAACGGTTTCTGGAATTTGGGGCGATTCGCTTGCATTTCCGATATAGCCCGTGCAAGCCAATGGTGGAGCGTTCTATTATGCAACGGATTCACGATCCATCCGCTAAGTTCTGCTGCAATGATTTCGGGAAGACAAATCCGACTCTGTTAGCAATGTTCCAGAACTGCTCTTGGATCTCAGTTGTTACGAATCCAGTGTCAAGAAACACAAATCGGGAACTAAGTTGTCCGTGTGCTATTAGGCTCGTACAACGATCGGATCGGATCGATCTTCTTTCGCAGTCAGTACGCCATACGACAGTCGGGCCATTAAGGTTTCATAGTTCCACGTTGGACTAGATGGTAAACGATGCTTCACCTCTACTGGTTTGCGGTTGACAAGCTGGCGCATTCAGGTGTCCTGTTGGGTTTGCGGCTAGATCGAAAATCGGCATTATTGCAACCATAATTGAATGTTCAGAAACGCACGAATAAACCGGCATTGTAGAGCAGGAACGCAGTCATTGGAACACGGCCCTCGGTTTAGGAATCAAAAAAGCCATGTACTCCACTCCGGCAGTCGAATGTATTCGGTTGTTGGTTGTGATGCAGCTTTGGAAAACAAAACGCGATCGACGAAGCGTTTGGAAGTTTGAAAGGTGAAGTTCGGAAGTTTGAAACGGGCAATCCAGATCCATTCTTCACACTTCGCCCTTGACTTCAAACTTCCAAAGTTGCTCTACCCACTGAGCTACAAAAGCGTCGAGCCAAAGGTTCGCTTGGCGGATCTGAACTCGCGACCGTCGCGTGATGTAGTCCAACCTGGCAGTCAATCGTGTATGGGCGGCGACGAGGATGTGTTCAGAGGGTGGCTCCCGCGAGCCTGCCCCGGAGTATCTCAAAAGTCGGGGCGACGGGAATCGAACTCGCATGTACTCCAACCGGCAGTCGCCGTTTTTGTAAAAGCTCGACGAAGTGGTCGTCGAGATTGCCGCTCTTACCAGCCGCTT
The DNA here is from genome assembly GCA_041399105.1 of Pirellulaceae bacterium. Classification (GTDB taxonomy): domain Bacteria; phylum Planctomycetota; class Planctomycetia; order Pirellulales; family Pirellulaceae; genus Rosistilla. The sequence goes on from JAWKTL010000030.1 coordinate 70,141, forward strand.
TCTCACGGTTGGCAGTGGGGCGCACACGGTGGCATCTTCAAGAGATAAAACCGTGCTCACTACCTTCGGTCGCCCGGAAGATCGCTACCTTAGGACCGTCATAGTTACGATGTAATCCCAACAGGGGCAGTCGAGCTTTTGTATTGCGACCTAACGAGGAAAATGACTCAGATACCGGTTCTCTTCACAAAAAGATGTAATCCGAATCGGCAGTTGGTGGTCAGAAACGCTGGTGGAGTCGAACCCACTTCGACCGGGTTGCAGCCGGTTGCCTGGCCATCTGGCTCCAGCGTTTTGTTGTCCGGCCGGAGGTGACGGACATATTTCAGTCCTTGTCCCTAAAAGTAGTCGTCTCGATTGAGCCAATCAAAAGTGGCCCGACTTGAGGCAACATCGTTTGAATCGCAGGCCGCCGCCGCATGGGCAGGGATCATTGCGTCCAAGCTTTTCTCTTCGAGTTGCTTGTCGCCGTGGACGATTCGCAGTCCACACTTGACGTGAGTCCTTCCGGGGAAGCCGCGTCGGCGTTTACTCATCGGCTCGAAAGCAATGGTCTTCGTTGTGCTCGTTGTCGTATCGCATCGGTCCACTCCCAAATCTGCGGTTGGCTTCTGATGTAAACAAGTTGACGATTAAGACTCATGGCAAGCGAGTGGGTTCACACTTCCACCACGGCTTAACTGATCGACTCTTCGCAATATTGTTGGAAACCAATGTGTGGGCCATGCATAGCGTTGGTATTCACCACTGCTTGTGGCCGATCGGAAGCCCCACGGCCGTAACGTAAGCGCGGCGATCGCTCCTGACGCGTACAGTATCTTGGCATGCTCTGTGTTTCTGAAGGATTCGTGGCTAAGCTGGTGACCGACGTCCGCGGTCGAGTGAACCGTACGGTTCGGCTCCTCAAACAGGGCGATTCGTGGCATCCAGCCAGACATAGCCATCTACAACACTGAAAGTCGGCGTTTATGCGCTACTTTGTTCCGTACTGTCTTAATGCTTGGAAGTTCTCCAAAAAGCAGAGGTCGCCTTTCCAAAATTACAGCAACTACAGGGCATTGGGGCTTTCGATGCCTAAGCGGCTTGAACCGATCGATATCGCGTTCACCAGTGAGAAGAAAGTCAAGAAATGGCTTATTTTGGAAGCGACAAGTTTGGGAGATCGACAACAACCGAAGATAATTGTCCGCACCAGCTTGCCCGACGAAGCAGCCAGATATTTTCTGCTGCACGCAAAGATGCCGAAGGGCACGTTCTGCCATGTTGTTGTCTCCATGGGATTCCGTCTTCAATTAGAAAACGGAAAAGTGATTTGCGATACCGTCGGAATCGCTTCTTATACTTCTCGACCAATTCTGAACCGCTGTCTTGAGGCTCAACGACATCTCGATAAAATCGGTCAACACTCTTCATATGCTTTTTCAGATATCGCGACTTTAAACCACGCTTGCTGACATCCTCAAAAGATTGGTATGAACAAATCACGTATCTTGCCGACGAACAGCTCGTAGTCTTGGTTGAACGGATTCCTCCAAAGATCATCATTCAACTGCGAATCAGATGTACAAGGCAATGCTGCTGTGAGCACGGAAGACAGTCGTATCCGCCATAAAAGTCGGAAACTACCACACCCTCGTACTGCTTAAGTAGACCTTCAACGGCGGATATCTGTCGACTTTCACTAAACTAAATAGTACGTGCTGGCCATCTGTTATCACCCAAGCGTAACAGCTGACTCCTCGAACATTGATTTTTGTTTCATCCACATGTAAATGGCGACTTGCAAGAAGTTGGGATTCGAGAACCGCCTCGGTTTCCGCATACTCGCTGGCGATGTCCTCAACAAAACCAGAAACACAGCTGGGAGCCACGCGTTCAGAAATCAAGGTCTCAAGTAAATCAGAAATTCACACGTATTGGCAAACGCAGAACGACCCGAAAGGCTACCCAGCACGCGATCAATGAACGACCGAAAATCTGGGCTCAAAGTCGCTTGGATTGCCGGTGGTGCATAATAATGGGTGCATTCAGGGCAAAACGCTTGGTATCCCACATATTTCACAATAAATCGCTTGCAACCATTCTTAGTTTGGGCTAGCTCAATAATCGAGTGTTCAGAAACTTTCTTTGATCGTTTCAGCCCCGCCCGTTTGCAGCTACGGCATGTACGCTTTCGAGGCACTTGGATGATTTTGTTAGCTTGTCCGGACGGCTTTCGTCGAGACGCCGATCGCCGCGATTTCTTTTTCGCAGTTTGCTTACCTTGATTTTCCGTCGCCTTCGGTCGGATTGTGATTCGCTGATCTTCGTATTTGAGATGAGCTGACTTCAGGATTCGATCGAATGTCTCGTGAATCTCTAGACCATGTCGTTGAGTTGCTTAGATGTTGTAGGCACATCGACGTCCGGACGGTTGTGTGCCGCCATCGACAAATCGTGAAGTTCATTAACAACAATCTGCACTGCACCACAGTCTTCTTGATTATACGTCAACAACCGTTGCTTGTATTCGTCATCCCTAGTGTCTTCCCAGAGTAACCGCCAAGCTAGGCTCTGAATGGCCTGTCGAGTCTACGGCCGACCAAGACGCACCGAGAAATCTGCCGAGGTCTTTGAGTCCGTTTGAGTAGGTGGGAAGTAAATTTTCCAATATCATTGTAAGTTTACATTTAATAGCCTCTCGATCACGGCTTCGCACTGGAGCCCGGGTTTTTTTGGATCCTCTGAAAGCTGCGTTGTTCGTAGCTGCCGTAGTGATATAGAGGCACGTCGCGTGGAAGCAAGTCGAGCGTATCCATACACTCGAAAAATGCGTGATTCCTGTGCCTGCGTTCGCCCAGAACGACCATACGGTCTGAAGTCGTTTCTTCTTGACAACAGAGACCAATTGCGTCAAAGCCCTGCTCTGGGATTCCCTCAATGTCTAGATATATCTCGACGGGCTGTTTCGTAGCTTCGGTGGTTCATGAATGTAAATTTTCTTCTTTGTCTGAAGGGCTAGTGCTTGCAGTTCAATGTTGAACGATGCGGGTGCGACTGCGATCGCTTCCTTGCACGCCGTGGTCGAAACAAATATGAGAGCTGGATCGTAGTCGATACACCCCGGCGTGCATACTTTTTCAACAACTTCGGCGTCATGCGATCCAACTGAGTGAGGTTGTCTGTTTGGATTGCCTCTTCCTTGCAACGATTGCGAAATACGCATGTCGAACACGTCACAGAGAATCAATGGAGGTTTTTCCGCGTTGCCGACATTTCTGGAGTTGCTTCACGATGGAACGAACTTGTGGGTAGAACGATGCAATCTTGATCCTTTTGGCATCACCGCCAGGAAGCACCAAACACCATGCGATGCCAACGTGCGTTTTGAGTCACCCATCACGAGTGCTGCAAAGGCCAGGTGCAAGTTTGTGCTTATTCTGGATTGACAGTGCCTTTATCACCAGATGTGGCTCACGCCAGTTGCTTTGTGTCGCTCCTAGTCGTGATTGCGTCATAAGTCGCCAGTCCTTCGGCGGAGATGTGTACGTTCAACTCAGGCTCAACATCTAGGTTGATAGAGTCGGCTTTGATGCTGGCAAGATAGCTCTTTCGAGTTACGTCTGCTCGTATATCCAGAATCCGATCAAGGTCATGTTCCAAGCTTGGCGGCTCATCGTGAAGCAGGTAATACGCCTTCCGTTGGCAATCGACGTGGTGACATTACAGTTTCGGTTTTGATGGGCTGGTGCATGCTGGGACTCGTTAGCTGAAAAGGAAGAGGCTCTGATCCTGGTATGATGCTAGCTGCTACCGGCGTCAAGCCACGCTCCAATTGTACAAGAACAAAATCGCAGGACCGATGAACGGGTCACCGGTCCTGCTTGAATCGAATGCTCGATTCGCTTTCCAGCACGAATCGTGCTTTCCTGAATCCGTTCCGTTCAGACTGACTCGGTCGAGACCGAGGTACAGTCGCGAGTTGCCGTTCTTGGCCAGTTCACGCAGCGTTTCGAGTTCGGCCAGTCGCAGCAGTGCCGGGTGGCCTTCCATCGCCTCGGCTGCCTTAACGCCGCAGAGCGTACGCTTGCGTTTCGGCTTCCGGCTTCGCTCACGCCAACGTCGCACTTTCGGTAAATATGCAAAACTGATCGAGTGGCAATGGTGATTGGGTTTCGAGACAAAAGAGATTTCTATTAACTGGTCACGACTTTAAGGCACTAAGTTGTTTTCCAATGAATGCAACGTGTTGTTCGATCTTGTCACGCTGCAGCGAAGTAAACTTATCCTTTACCGTTGCCTGATGCCAAGCGTCAATCGATTTTTCGGCATACTCTGAGATGCGAACAAGCAATTGCGCTAGTGACAAACCCATGCAATCCGAAAGACTTTGAAATCTCGCTGAGTTTAGATTATCAAACCGTTTCGAGCCACCATTTCTAATGCTAATTCGTTGGTCTTAATGTAGGCAATGGTGGCCACTAGGTCATAGGACGGAGAAAGAGTTGCGGTACGACCATCCTCGTAAAGAATTGAAAAGTTCTTGCTTTTTGCATCCCCATTGCCTCAGCAAATATTAAAGACAATAACCCGCAAGAATTCTTCCAGACTGCGCGGCAATCCATTGCAGTACTCTCGGCGATCTCCTCAAAACTGCCTCGATACTGCCGCCCTGACGGACGATCCAAGATTTGGGCGAAATCTTCCATATGCACGCGATGTGAGTTACGCCTGTCGAATCGCTGACACAGAGCAACTTCACTGTTTCCAACGGGCATGTTCTCGGGAATGCGATCAAAATCCTGTGCATTTCAACTGAAATTGAGGAACGTGCAGCCCTGCTTCTTTGGCCCAATGCATCGTAGCAAACTCGCAGGCGCCGCGGCAGACTTGGATATTCTGGTGAATCAATTTCGCGACGTGTTCTGGCACCACTGGCCGAAGCGTTATTGTAAGCCCTCTGCCTTGCGATCGAGCAGAGAGCTTCCACTGCACACCGGCGAGGGAGAAGTGAAAAGAAGTGTCGCTTGGAAATGCAATTCTCTGTAATTGCTTAGGGGGCTGCCTTTCAATCAGTGATTCTGCCGGACGCAAAACTACCGCGTCTGGAAGCTGCTCCCCCAGAAACGCAAGCATTTCGAAGCTGTCATTATCATCGATTCCTAGATGTCGTGCACGCCATTTACGCATCACGCCTTGTGGCAAGAGATGCTCAAACCAACAAATCGGCCCACCAACTTCAATTGGTTTTGGCATCCTGTCTTCGAACAGTTGTCCCAAAACTGGCCGTGAGTTGATATGGGATTCCAGGTAGCTCTCTGAAAATGTGAAGACTTCACTTTCATCCTCGAAATGTTCAAGCAAACCGATCTGAATCTCGCCTAGGTGTACGGAAAGTGCATTCATTTCCTTGCGGTCCCAAATTTTGCTGCCTTTGCACCTTCCGCAATTGTGCTGATCGAAGGGCGCAGGTCCACTTCATCGCCGATTCGATCACTTACGAAACTCTGAAAGTAGCGTTCCAGAATACTTCTTCGCCTTTCGCGAAATTGAGTCGTGCTACCGGCATTGAGAAACTCGATAGCAGCTCGATCGAGAAGATGCGAATCAAGCACGGAAGAATCGGTGTCGCCTGCAAGAAGTTTTTCTTTTCGGAGGCCTGACAGTCTGATTACGACATCAGTACCGAGTTTTGCGTTATCAACGATCGGAAGTAACATTTTCTCAACATTAAACGATTCAGAGTCTTTGTTCTCACTTTTTCCCTTTTGGTCTTCCGCTAGTTCGTCGTCATCGTCTAGGGCACCGAAAAGATCGTATTCCAATTCTTCTTGGAGTTTCGCTTGAAATTCAGGCATCTTCGGCTTTGCAGCGAGCAAGCCGAGGACGAAAATCTTGCCGGACGCCCGGTTCATTGAGATCAACTTGTCGAATTCCGCAACAGGATTATTGGGGAATGCCGCCATCTGAATTGGAGTAAAATCGGTAAGTAGACTAGCCAATGCATCGTCTGGCTTCTCAAATGTCTGTGTCTGTTTCAAGAGACGGTTTATGTAAGCGTCCGTTACATCATGGTGCTCACCCGATAACGCTCCATGCCAAATCCACTTCGCGGCGAGTCGATCAACCCTGCTATCGTCGGAAGGGAAACGATCGTAAAACGCACTAAGAAAGATAAGTGGCATTCGATAGGGCAATAGCTTCCAATGTGGAATGCCTGCCGCATTTTGAATTGAGAAAATTGCTTTGCGGATCGCTTTTTCTGTTCTTGTGATTGACGTGTCCGCAACAACTTCGGGCGATTCAACCGACACTTTTGCTGTAATTCCGCACGTTGATCGGACACAGCGCAGAAAGAGGTCAGCGTCGATTTCGCCGAAACCTAAATCCGTAAGCCTGGCAACGGCGGTCCGAATCGGCTTATCACCTTCTTTACCATAACGCGCCTCAAAGATCTCATGCTCGCGCATCCCCACACCCGCAGTATTCACTCGAGTAAAAATCAGACGAACGAGTTTTTCATTGGCCCCTTCGACAATGTACGCTGGCACTTTGTACTCGCGAATTGCTTTTCCCAATTCCAGCGCTCGATCAACAAGCTCTGAATTGCTGTCACCGTATGGCCAAGCACGTATCCATTTAAGTAGGTCTACTGAATTACACAGAACATTCAACGGTATCCAACCAGGTGGAACGATCTTTCGGCTCAATCGAACGAACTCTTCATTTTCCAAGTCGTACCAAGTTGCCCAATAGTCACCTTTCGGAATTGGGTCAGTCCGCAAAAGGCAAGCAACCAAGGCAGTAATCCTTTGCTGGCCATCAATGACCCACAAGGCATTGTGTTGCTCTTGAGCAGAAACGACATGAGGACCGAAATGCAGATCCGCGCTTGGAGCGTGATCGCGAGATAGAAGTAGGGCGCCGACGGGGAAGCCACGACGAATCGAATCAAAGTACTCTATGACCTGCTTCGATTTCCAGCGAAGAGGGCGTTGGAATTTGGGGATCCGAAGCTTACCGTCGGACGCTTCCTGCAAAAGCTGCTCAACGCTAAATCCTCTAGCTTCAGGCCGACGATTCAGTACTTTTTCGTTTAGCATAGCGATTAGCGTTCCCGTAGCTTTCCCCCCCCTCTTAACGAACGTGCATCTGACGCAAGCACGACGTCGAATCAATTAGACAATGATACCAAGATCTGTCGGTTCCAGCGAGCAGGGCTTGCCCGAAGTGGCCTATGTACTCCGAATCGGCAGTTGTGTGTGCTTGGCGACGAGGCGATCGGAAGTTTGACGAGTGAAGTTCGAAGTTTGAAACGAGCGTCCTGCTTTCACACTTCGCTCTTCAGACTTCAAACTTCCAAGCGTGTATTCCGAACCGGCAGTCGCCGTGTTTTGTAAAAGCTCGACGAAGTGGTCGTCGAGATTGCCGCTCTTACCAGCCGCTTTCACGGTTGGCAGTGGGCGCACACGGTGGCATCTTCAAGAGATAAAACCGTGCTCACTACCTTCGGTCGCCCGAAGATCGCTACCTTAGGACCGTCATAGTTACGATGTAATCCCAACAGGCAGTCGAGCTTTGTATTGCGACCTCCAACGAGGAAATGACTCAGATACCGGTTCTCTTTCACAAAAAGATGTAATCCGAATCGGCAGTTGGTGGTCAGAAACGCTGGTGGGAGTCGAACCCACTTCGACCGGGTTGCAGCCGGTTGCCTGGCCATCTGGCTCCAGCGTTTTGTTGTCCGCCGATGCGACGGACATATTTCAGTCCTTGTCCCTAAAAGTAGTCGTCTCGATTGGAGCCATCAAAAGTGGCCCGACTTGAGGCAACATCGTTTGAATCGCAGGCCGCTGCCGCATGGGCAGGGATCATTGCGTCCAAGCTTTTCTTCGAGTTGCTTGTCGCCGTGGACGATTCGCAGTCCACACTTGACGTGAGTCTCCGGGGGGAAGCCGCGTCGGCGTTTACTCATCGGCTCGAAAGCAATGGTCTTCGTTGTGCTCGTTGTCGTATCGCATCGGTCCACTCCCAAATCTGCGGTTGGCTTCGGATGTAAACAAGTTGACGATTAAGACTCATGGCAAGCGAGTGGGTTCGCTAATTTCCACCACGGCTTAACTGATCGACTCTTCGCAATATTGTTGGAAACCAATGTGGGCCATGCATAGCGTTGGTATTCAACACTGCTTGTGGCCGATCGGAAGTCCCACGGCCGTAACGTAGCGCGGCGATCGCTCCCGACGCGTACAGTATCTTGGCATGCTCTGTGTTTCTGAAGGATTCGTGGCTAAGCTGGTGACCGACGTCTCGCGGTCGAGTGAACCGTACGGTTCGGCTCCTCAAACAGGGCGATTCGTGGCATCCAGCCAGACATAGCCATCTACAACACTGAAAGTCGGCGTTTGCGCTACTTTGTTCCGTACCGTCTTAATGCTTGGAAGTTCTCCAAAGCAGAGGTCGCCTAAAATTACAGCAACTACAGGGCATTGGGCTTTCGATGCCTAAGCGGCTTGAACCGATCGATATCGCGTTCACCAGTGAGAAGAAAGTCAAGAAATGGCTTATTTTGGAAGCGACAAGTTTGGGAGATCGACAACAACCGAAGATAATTGTCCGCACCAGCTTGCCCGACGAAGCAGCCAGATATTTTCTGCTGCACGCAAAGATGCCGAAGGGCACGTTCTGCCATGTTGTTGTTCCATGGGATTCCGTCTTCAATTAGAAAACGGAAAAGTGATTTGCGATACCGTCGGAATCGCTTCTTGTACTTCTCGACCAATTCTGAACCGCTGTCTTCAGACTCAACGACATCTCGATAAAATCGGTCAACACTCTTCATGTGCTTTTTCAGATATCGCGACTTTAAACCACGCTTGCTGACATCCTCAAAGATTGGTATGAACAAATCACGTATCTTGCCGACGAACAGCTCGTAGTCTTGGTTGAACGGATTCCTCCAAAGATCATCATTCAAATCGCGAATCAGATGTACAAGGCAATGCTGCTGTGAGCACGGAAGACAGTCGTATCCGCCATAAAAGTCGGAAACTACCACACCCTCGTACTGCTTAAGTAGACCTTCAACGGCGGATATCTGTCGACTTTCACTAAACTTAAATAGTACGTGCTGGCCATCTGTTATCACCCAAGCGTAACAGTTGACTCCTCGAACATTGATTTTTGTTTCATCCACATGTAAATGGCGACTTGCAAGAAGTTGGGATTCGAGAACCGC
>JAWKTL010000031.1:0-79147 GCA_041399105.1 Pirellulaceae bacterium
AAGAACGCCTTGGTGCTGCGTGACTTGGACATCCTTAAACAGCTCGCGGACGATCATCTTGTTCATGTTTATGTGTCGATCACGAGCCTCGATGCGGAACTGGCCCGTGCCATGGAACCGCGAACCAGTATTCCGTCGGCTCGGCTTCGGGCCGTTGAGATGCTGTCCGCCGCCGGCGTTCCCGTTGGTGTGATGACGGCTCCGATCATTCCCGGGCTCAACGATTCCGAGATTCCGCAGCTTCTCGAAGCGGTGAAGCAAGCTGGCGCGATCACGGCGAATTATATCCTCCTTCGGCTTCCCTTGACCGTTGAACCGGTCTTCATCGAGTGGTTGCAGCGTGTTCGACCGAATCACGTCGACAAAGTGTTGGGCAGGATCCAGCAGACTCGTGATGGAAAGCTCAACAGTTCCGTTTGGCGGGAACGCATGGTCGGGCAGGGTCCGGTGGCGGATCAGATCAAGAGTCTCTATCGCGTCTTCCGCGTCAAGTACGGGCTTGATGGCAAGATGCCCGCCTACAACTGCGACGCATTTCGACCTCCCGTGCCGACATCGGGGCAGTTGCCCCTGTTTTGACGCGGGCCGTTCGTTGCCTGGAATTTGGCGATCCTGTGGGAGGGTGCTGGAGCAGTGCGAGGCTGGTTCCCTTGAACGCTCTTGCCGTTGAACGACTTATGCAGGATCATTGGGGGCGATGAGCATTTCGGAACGACTTCAACATACAGGATCCATCAATCATGCAATCGGACCTCCCATTCGGTGATCGCTTGGCCGCCGCGGTCAAAGAAAAAAAGTCGGTCGTTTGCGTCGGCCTTGACCCGCGATTCAACCAGTTGCCCGCTGGCCTACGAGAATCGGCTGAGCCGAGTCCTCAAGGGCGTGCCGCCGCGATGGGGCAGTTTTGTTGTGAGATCATCGACGTCGTGGCGTCCCAGGTTCCGATCGTGAAGCCGCAAGCAGCGTTCTTCGAGCAATTGGGGCCATTCGGGATGCTGGCGCTTGCCGAGACGATCGAGCACGCCCACAACTCGGGCTTGATGGTGATTCTCGATGGCAAGCGGAACGACATTGGGAGTACCGCCTCCGCGTATGCATCGGCATATCTGGGGGCGGGTGATCGGAGTACCTGGGGGAGCGACGCGTTAACCGTAAGTCCCTATCTGGGAGCGGACAGCATCGAACCTTTCGTCGAACTGTGCGATCCCCGACGCGCGGGGATCTTTGTTCTTGTAAAGACATCCAATCCGGGCGGCGGGTTGCTGCAAGATCGTCAATGCGAGGAGAAGACGCTTTATGAAACGGTGGCCGACTTGGTCCAACAGTCCAACGCTGACCGTATCGGTGCCAGCGGTTATGGGCCGATCGGTGCCGTGGTTGGCGCGACGTATCCCGAACAGCTTGCCGAACTTCGTCAGCGGATGCCGTCGTCTTGGATCCTGATTCCGGGATTTGGCGCTCAAGGGGGGGCGGCCGACGATGTTGCCGCCGGCTTTGATCCGCAAGGGCTTGGCGCGGTTGTGAATAGTTCGCGACACATTATTTTCGCACACTCACGACCAGAGTTCAAAGAACGGTTCGGAGACGAGCGGTGGCTGGACGCCGTCGATGCCGCCACGCGTGAAATGAATCAACAGTTGGAAAGTGTCCGTTGAAGATCAAGTTGATTTGGATCGGGCGTTCCAAGGATCGCCACGCGGCGGGCCTGATCGATCAGTATCAGAAGCGTTTGTCGCATTACTGCACATAGATTGGAGATCGCCAGACACAGAAGGAAGTCAGGCGGGAAAATGCCCGCCGCCGAGTTGATGAAGCGTGAAGCGGACCTCTTCCTGAAGCAAATCCTAGCGAACGACTGGCTTGTTCTGCTTGACAGACGGGGAACACAGCGGACGTCGATCGAACTGTCGACGATGCTGCAAGGCAAGATGAACGCGCGGTACCGCGAATGGTCTTGTTAATCGGTGGGGCTTGGGGCGTTGCGCGTCGATTCGCCAGCGAGCCGACGAAGTATGGTCATTGGCGAAACTGACACTGACGCACGACATGGCGCGGATCGTTGTGATGGAACAAATCTACCGTGCGTTCACGATACTGCGTGGGGAAAAATGTCACAACGAATAGATCACACCAAAAGATGGCCCGCGATGGGAGTCGGGCGGACGTGATCACATTCCCGGGGACGAGTGCATTGCGTCAATCGATTCTGTCGAACCGGAAGCCCAGCGAGTCTGATGTTAATGCTGGTGGCCATGCTTTTTTAATGCAATGCACTCGGCCCATGATCACTCTTGGCCGCGAACCGATTTCGTCGCATCGGTTCCCAATTGCGAGGCGCGCTGATTCTCACGTTGAATCGCGTCGTAAACCTCTTGACGATGAACGGGAATGTTTTGCGGTGCATCAATGCCCAGACGGACTTTGTCGCCTCGAATGTCAACAGTCGTGACCACGACGTCGTCTTTCTCCGATCATAATGCTTTCATCGCGGTGCCGTGATACAGAGACAAGCATGGTGCTCTCTCTGATTGTTCGGGTTGTTTGATGGTTTGCAACGGTCCCCGCAACGTGGGCTTAGTGGCTCACCCTCGCTCATCGTTCATGGTCGACATGTCAAGCTGCGATTGAATTGCCTGACAAATGGGAGGAAGTCTATCGGCGACGCTATATGCGGAATTCAGAAACTTCATTCCGATGGCGGTTTCGCAGGTAATGCGGGCGTTGCCGCTCACTGCTAGCGTTGATTGTTGAAGGTGTTGCAACTGTTGCGACACGTTGGAACATGACTCGAACCGCCGACTAACAATCAGCGTATCTTCATGCGTCAACCGTCAGTACGTTCCACTTTAATTAACGGCGTGATATCGATTCCACCGGGCATCTGTGTCCCAGAGGGACTTCGCCAATTAGCCCCGTACCTCATTGCGAGGGTCAAGCTTGCCGATTATTCGGCCTACGCGTAATAAGCAACCAGAGCTTCGATTTGCTCGTCCGTTAGCTTATCGACAATCGGATGCATCAACTCCTCGTTCTCGCTCCCTCCGCGAATTCGCTGTTGAAACAAGTGCAATTGCCGACTCAAATATATTTGCGGCTGCCCGCTCAGCTTCGGATAATCGTCCCCGCCGCAAAGATGACTCCCGGACCATGGCATTCCACACAAGTTGCGATCTTCCGCTGGGCATCGCCCGACTGCGCCCAGTTGCTTTCCCAACGCAACCAAGTCCGAGTCTCTAACCAATGTTCCGATGCCGTAGGATTTCGCGATTGTTCCGCATGCTTTGCCAAGTTGATCTCCTCAACGTCAGACGGATGGCAATCGGCTGCATGATGCCGCTATTGTTGCCCGCGTCGTCGCGACAAGCGATTAATGATTGCCGCAGATAAGTTCAGCTTGACCAGCCAAAACGGGAACTCTCGGTCCCGCGCGACCTTGGCCCTCCATACCGTGACAAGCGGCACACTGTGCCGCAACATTATACTCGGTCTTCGTTTCAGCGCTTCCGCGTCGGCAGCACAAGTTCCTGATATGCATCATGATCCAGTTCAGGAACGCTCGCAGAAAGGCCACCGGCCAGATTTCTTCTTCGTCCCTCCGTCGGCCATGCCGGCGTTCCCGCGAACTTGATGCCGTGCGCACGATATAGAACAACTCGGCGTCACTCCATTGATCAGCAGCCGACGACAATCGAGGCGGCGCGGCGTCATCTGTCCCGCTGGTGAAGGGAGCGGAAAACCTGGGCCTTGCATGGCACCAGCGACAATTGCTTTCATAAGTTGCGGCACCGAGCGTGACCATCTGCGGTTCGTCGAATGCAGGACTTTGATGCCACGACTATGAAAACCAACCGATCGACTGCTCGCGAACTCGAGTACCCAGCGGGTGACAGCCGATGCCCGCTGCTCGCATTAATCGGAACGACCCACAGAGGAAACCAGTACAACGATACCGACGACGGCGCAAATCAAAAGCAGAATCGTCAGTTCTTTTCACTCTACGCAACATGTCGCTCCACTTCTTTCGGAAAGCGTGTTCTACCGTGCGTGGCATCCCCAACGGGTCCGCATCAGACAGATTCCTCCTGTTAAGTACGCGACCGCCAACAACGATCATCACCGCGCCGCGGATGCTGATCGAACAGCGGATCGATCCCGCCACTGGCATGATGAAAATCGTATAACAGTCGAGGTGACAGGGTCAGCAAGGCCCCCAGAACGTCATGTGCATCGACGTCAACAACAGCCCGATGACACCCGCCGCCGATCGTTGCCGACTGCGTGGCGTCCCTCCACCGAACGCGGAGAGCCATATCCATAAGCCCGCTGCAAGAAACATGCCCTGTTCCATCATCAACCCCGACATCGTATGACGCGCCCAATGATGCAATCCCGGCGCGTGCCACGCCCACACGATCAAGAGCTCACCGACCGACGCCGGGATCGGTGAAAACAGACGCGGCACCCTTGTTACCGGATCCCATCGTTGTCCGGCGATTGCAATCGCTAACAATGGTGAGACAACCGCCACCACCAACATGTGTAACGTCATGTGCGCGCTAAACGAGCGTTCGGCCCATCGCGGCAAAGGCCCCAGCCAGGCGAAGGTCAACAGCAACCAACCAAGATTCCACAGACAAACGCGTTTCAATGGCATGTCCCCAAAAAGATGAAGACCATCGCCGTGAAGAGCGTCGCAACTCCGCTGAGCAACGACAACAGCAACGCCGCAAAACCAAGGAACCGGCGTTGATCCTCTTGAGAATCGAAATCATGCGGCAACGTCGCTTCCCCCGTGCGATGACGTCGGTGGCTGATCCCGCCGACCCATGAAATCAAACCAATCGCCACCAACGTCAGTCCGGCGACGATGAAACGCACCTCCGACGCATCCCCATCGGAGTCGGCAAACTTCGCGCAATGGATCGCACACGTTAGATAGGTTGCCAGGAAATGAATCGCCCAAACGCCCGGTGCGAGCGTGAGCCACCATAAGCGGTCCGGCCAAGCGATCGGTTCCGGCTTCGATTCATCCATCGTTCGCGATTTGTTGCTCATAACACCAATGGAAATCCCGCAATCGTGAGAACCGTGATCCACACCGTTAACAACACAAAATGCCAGTACAACGTCACGTTAACGATGTCCGCATCGAATTCGTGCGTCATTCGTCCGGCGACACGTCGCGCCATGCAATACAGATGCATCACCACACCGGCCACGAAATGCAGCATCGTCCAACCGACCAAGACCCAGACGATTGCCTGATACGCATGCGACGTCGGATTCATGTCATGCAACCACGGACCAGCAAACAATGCGGCGGCGGCCGCCAAACTCAGCATGACCGCAAGAATCGACGATGCGTAGAAACCGAAACCCTGTTCTCGTCGATTCAACGACCGCGCGGCCAACGTCGTCCCCCAGGCAAGGGTTCCACAAATCAAAGACGCTACGGGCCACAACCACCCGGGTCCCACCGCGCCCGGCGGTGGAAAATCATCGTGGACGGTCCAGTAAAAGAAGTAGCCGAAGATCAAAGAAATGAAGGCCGTGATGTCTCCCAACATCGTGATAAACATGGCCCACCAACCGACCGCCGCAGGCCCCGACACATAGATCGGAAGCGTCAGCCCAAGACCGACGTCCTTCGTTTTCTTTTCCGGAATCTTCGCCGTCCCGGTCCACAGCCAGACCAAAATCGTCGCCAGGGAAAACAGGCCGCTGACTCCAGCGGCCCAATACCAATGAAACGTTCCGAAAATGAAAACCCCACCGGTAAAGATCGCCGCCCACATGGTCAGAAAGGTCGGCCCTGGAACTCGCAAGCATTGAATTGGCGTCGCATCAACGGTCGATGTGACCAAAGTTTCCCGCAAACGTTCCTCAGCATCAGGCAGATAGAAGCGTCCTTGATCAACATCGTCAACGAAGTTCTCTTGGTCCCACAATGGATAACGCGCTTTGATGATCGGTATGCTGCGAATTCCCCAAGGCTTGTCGGGAACCTCGGCCAGCCACTCAAGCGTCCCCGCATTCCAGACATTTCGTTTCGCCAAAGGCTCCTTTCCCTTGGGTCGGAGCAAATCCCACAACAAGACAAGAAACCCGGCCGCCAGCAGGAATGCTCCGACCGTTGAAATCATATTCAAATCGCCAAGTCCAAGTTCAGCCGGATAGGTGTACACTCGACGCGGCATCCCCAACAAACCAGCGATATGCATCGGAAAGAAGCCAAGATTAAATCCGACCAGCATCAACCAGAACGTGATCGTTCCCAAACGCTCGGAAAGCTGCCGCCCCGTGATCATTGGATGGAAGTAATAGATTCCCGCGACAATCGGAAAGATCGTTCCGCCGACCAAGACATAGTGCAGATGACCGACGATGAAATAGGTGTCGTGCGCCTGGTAGTCGAACGGGGCCAACGCGATCATGACTCCGGTCAGTCCACCGATAATGAACGTCGCCAATCCGGCAAGCACGAACAACAACGAGACCGATCGCGTGACACGCCCCACCAGCAGCGTGGCGATGAAACAGAATAACTGCACGCCTGTCGGTATCGCGACCGCTTCGGAAGCGGCCGAAAAGATGCCCAATGAAATCCCCGGCAGCCCGGTGGTGAACATGTGATGCACCCACAAGCCGAAGCTGAGGAAGCCCGTGCCGACCGCCGCCAGGACAATCCAACTGTAGCCGACCATCGGCGTGCGAGCGAAGGTGGGGACGATCATCGCCACCAGGGCAATCGAAGGCAGAAAGACGATGTAGACTTCCGGATGTCCAAAAATCCAGAACAAGTGCTGCCACAGCAGCGGATCGCCACCTCGCGTTGCGTCGAAAAACGGCCAGTCCAACGCGCGTTCCAGTTCCATTAAAATGTCTCCCGCCAATAGCGGCGGAAAGGCGAACAGGATCATCACCGCAACGACAAGGATGTACCAAGCGTATAACGGAATCAAGTTCAGCCGCATCCCCGGCGGTCGACATTTCAACGCTCCAACAATCAGCTCCACCGCCGCGGCGATCGATGCAATCTCGATGAACGACAATCCCAGCAGCCAGATGTCCGCTCCCACGTCGGTTTGAAATTGCGTTGTCATCGGTGGATACATGAACCAGCCGCCACGTGGTGCCGCACCGAAGAAGAGCGAGCCGCAAACGAAGACTCCTCCGATCAAGAAACACCAGAAACCGTAGGCGGACAGCCGCGGAAACGGAAGATCGCGAGCACCCATCATTTGCGGAAGCAGCATGATGGAAATTGCTTCCAAAATCGGAACGGCAAACAAGAACATCATCACGCTGCCATGCATCGTGAAGATCTGATTGTATTGATCGGGTGTCAAGAAGTCGTTGTCGGGACGGGCGAGCTGGATTCGCATCAACATCGCCAACAGTCCACCGAACAATAAAAAACCAAACGAGGTGATGGTATACCACAAGCCGACTTCGGAGTTGTTGACCGCCGACCAATAACGCCATCCGGTGGGCGTTCGCCAAGCCGCCAGCAATCGCTCATCCTGAGCGGCCTTCAATTCCGTCACCGCTTGAAGCTTGTCGACAGCTTGCTCCGGCGAAGACTGCTCCGGCGAGAACCTTGCTCCGGCGAAGAACCTTGCTCCGGCGAAGAACCTTGCTCCGGCGATGAACCATCCTCTTCGTGCATCATTGCAGCGACTCCAGGTAGGCGACCAATGCGGACAGATCCTCAGGATCGTTGGCGAGCGTCCGAAACGAAGGCATCTCCACCCCAGGCTTCACACGATGCGTCTCCACGATCCAGCGTGAAAGGTGATTCGCTGTGTTGGGCAAGATCCCCGCACCGATGGTCCTTCGGGTGCCGAAATGTGTTAAGTCGGGCCCAACCCGCGATTTGGCCGCAGTGCCGCGAATCGTGTGACAGGCGGAACAGCCACGACGCAGGAAGACCTCTTCCCTCGACGCTGCTGATCGGTCGCCGGCTCGGCGGCTGGCGAGCCCCTGTGTCGCCAACCAGTCAGCGAATGTGGCTTCATCGGAGACGACGACACTGAATCGCATCTGAGCGTGAGCGGTTCCGCAGTACTCGGCGCAGACGCCGAAGTAATCTCCCTGGCGGTCGGGATGAAGCGTCAACCAATTCGATCGCCCCGGCAGCATGTCCATTTTCCCGCCCAGGGGCGGTATCCAGAACGAATGGATCACATCCTCGGCCAGCAATTCAAAGGCAATCGGCTGATCGACCGGCAATCGCACTTCGTTTGCCGTTTCAATCGGGTTCCCGTCGCCATCGAAGTACTCGACACGCCACCACCAGCGGACTCCGCTGACACGGATCTTTAAACTTCCCGCCGGCGCTGGGCGATGAAGATCGGGCATCAGCGACAATCCGTAGGCCAGAAGGCCTGTCAAGACAACGGTTGGAAAGATCGCTCCACCGCCGATGACAAGCTTGCGGGTTGTCAGAACCGGATGAGCCTTTCGAGAGAAGATCGCGTAGACCGCCAATCCGATCACCAGCATCCAAATCAGCGTCGCGCCACCAACCATCCAGTAAAACAGCTCGGCAATTTGCCGCGCCGCCAAGCCTGCGGGGTCCAGTACCGATTGCGATGCTTCGTTCACACTAAAGCCTCGAAATCCGACCGTCATCGCCGTCGATACGCCAAGCAACGGGCGGGTGCGACGCATCGTTAGGAATCAACGCCATCATCAGCAGAAACAGACCGACAACAATGTGGTTCTGATGGATCGGCGGTGGCGGCGTTCCCGTCATGCGTCCCCAGACCATCAAGCCGAGAGCAATCAGCAAGATCAGCAAATGAGCATGCCTGGTTGGTCCCCAAAACGAAAATCCCGAACAGGCGGAAATCAGCAGCGCGATTCCGAAATCAACCCACAAGACAAATAGATCATCTTGCACATTGAAGACAAACGGACTGGCCATCAACCAGACGGCTGTCATGATTTCAACAACACGACCCCACATCAGCGAGTCTCCCGTGCCAGCAGTTTCTCCGCAGCCGATTCAAGGGCTTCGTTGCGGTATCCCCAAAAGCCCTGCCACAGCAATCGTTTATCGTGATGTTCCTTCCAAACGATCCGCAGATACGCCAACGAAACTCGGACTTCATCCCACGCCCAATAGACCAAAATCAACGACATCGCCGCCGTCACCAAACATAAGAAGCACCACTCGCCAACGATGAACGCCTGACACAAGACAAGGACCACGCTGACGATGCCCAATGGAATAACATCGATTCCAAACAAGATGACTAACCAGGGCCGATATTGCCATCGCCGTGTCGAACCCGCGAAGCCCAGAATGGCGTCCCCCAAGTAAGCGATCACTCCCAGCGCGGCATCGTGAATACCGATCAGATTGTACATCCAACCCGCCGTATCCGACTTCAGCACGCGGTTACTGCCATCGCCGAAAACCGGGTCCCACGTACTTTCGATGAACCCCCATTGATAAAGCGATAAGTGCGACGAAATCAACGCAGCCGCAAACGCGACCAGACAGATCGGCAACCGTTGGCTCCACGCCGACGGGTTGTGATTGTAGGGAGGCACGGTAACGTTCAATCGGTCTATATCAGGCCGATGGGCGACGGTTGCGTTCATAAACTCTGAAACCTGTCCGTTGAATTGAGATGAAGGATACAACCACGTCCTGAGCCTCCGCCGCTAGCCGAGGGTTCCACACGCTGATCGCTGGTCAATGGGAAGAATACAACTACGACTGCAATCCATTCTTTCGATACCAAGCCGCTGGATCAGCCTTCAGATCCTCGATCATCTTCGGCACCACTTGACGCATCGAATGTTGCGGCTGCCAACCCAGCAACTCTTTGGCTCGCGAAATATCGAGGGCGTAGTGATCGTCCGCCATGTCGACCATAAACGGCTTGATGAACGCATCTCCGCCTTTCACCAGATCGGTCACCGCCGCGCCCGCTTTCGCCAGCGGTTTAGGCATGTAAACCGTGGCCCAATCTTTGCCATGAATCTCCTGACCGATCAGATTCTGAAGGTCTTCATAACTGATGGGGTCGGCTTCGCCGATCAAGATCGCCGTCTTCGGTTCGATCGAGGCCCGACGCTCGACGGTGCGAACGATCGCGTCGGCCGCATCATCCAGATGCACGGCCGTCTGTCCAGCTTCGGTGTCGCCCGGGTAAAAGTGCCCCTGAAAGTTTTTCTCGTGGATGCGTTTGATCTGATGCACAAGCGTCGGCTGGCGACCAAAGTCGGTGTAGACACCGGCGATTCTCAGAAAGACGGAGTTCACGTTGGGATGACCATCGCGAATTAAACGCTCCGTTTCGATCTTGCTTTTGGGATACGCCCACTTTCCCTCCAGCGGATCTTGCTCGCTGATGTGATCCCCCACGGCACAGGAAGCATGCACGAGCATCGTGCTTGTGAAGATGAACTGCTCCAACTCGAATTCATCCAGTGCGTTGAGCAATCGATCGGTTCCGTTGATCGTCACCTTCTTGTACAAGTCGCTCTCTTCGCCGGAGAAATCGTAGTAGGCCGCCATGTGTACCACGCTGGCGAGCTTCCCACCGGTCGCACGCTGAACCTTTCCAATCGCTCCCTGAACAGAGCTGTAATCGGTAACGTCACACTCCACGTCGCGAACATGTTCAACCGATTTTGGCGGTTCCGGCCAGCCGACACGGTCGAAGCCGAAGACCTCATAGCCAGCTTCTGCAAGTCGCGTACAAACGGGGTGTCCCAGCAAACCGGAG
Organism: Pirellulaceae bacterium; assembly: GCA_041399105.1. Lineage (GTDB taxonomy): Bacteria > Planctomycetota > Planctomycetia > Pirellulales > Pirellulaceae > Rosistilla. Next base: position 10,746 of record JAWKTL010000031.1, read on the forward strand.
CTTCCGGTGACGATTACATTCGGACGTTCTTCAGACATAAAAGTTCTTGATTTTGGGCGTTGAATGTTCGGGTGATTCGTAAGCAGAACGCGCTAGCATGGAGCCTGCATCGCCAAAACGCAGGGAGTAGGGGAAGGGTGGGTCAACGAGGCACGACGTAGCCCCACCACTTGTTTGAATCTGGTGGGTCTGCGTTCCTTGACCCGCCCTACCTTCTTGCAACTGTGACAAAGGATCAGAGATCAACAAACGGCATCGTGTGTCTGCTATCGCAAAGTCCATGCCAAGTTCATGCAGCCCAGTAAAACAGCGTTAATCCCAACGCGTAAACAACAAGAACGGCAAACGAATCGAACCCCATTCCGAAGATCGTTCGATCGCGGCGTTCGAGAATTCCCCATAAATAGAGAGCGGTGACAACGATGCCAAGCGACGCCAACATACTTGAGGACGGCTGCATCGCGTCAAAGATTGGACCTTCGCGATATGCAATCTCCGCTGGCAGGAACAAAGCAACTTCGAGACTGTTCGTGCCCAGGATGTTTGCCGCCGCCATGCTGTAGGCACCAAACCGCACGGCCGAATAGGTCGTACTCAATTCCGGCAGGCTCGTCGCCAAAGCAACCAAGGTCGCGCCGACGAAGCTCTGACCGATGCCTGACTGCTCAGCGATCACTTCGCCCGTTTTCGCGACAATGAAACCGCCCGTCAGTACAACCAGGCAGGCAATCGCGAAGAAGCCGATCAACCGACGAGTTGAAACGCTCGAAAAACTTTCGTGATGAGCATCCTTCAAGTCGCGAGCCGATTCCGGCGGTTGAGCAATATCACCGCGAGGTTCCCATCGCGGCTCACCTTCGTAGCGATAAATCACCCACATCGACCCCAGAAACGCCAGCGACAGAATAATCGGCCACAATCCGATGCCTGCGATCGCAAGATCTCCCGCTGCTGACTGCTGCTGACGCCAAAGCGATCATGACGATCAACATGACACCAACCATCAGCACGGACGCTTGGGGAGAGAACAACGTTAGTGGACGTCCTCTCAATACAAACACATCGATCAACGCAAGCACAGCGACTTGCATCGCCACGCCGCCAAGCAAGTTCGTACCAGCCAACTCGGCGGCCCCCGAAGATGCCGCCGTTAAGGTTGTCGCAAGCTCCGGAAGACTGGTCGCCCCGCCAAGCAACAAGGCACCGGCGAACGCTTTTCCCAGCCCGGTTCGATCCGCAAATAGGTCGACATACATACTGAGCTTCGTTCCGGCTAGCCAAACGAACACAGCCCCCACGCCGAAAAGAGCAGCATTGATGGGGAGCGAGTAGGAGGAAAAATCAAGCATCATGAAATCACGCTTTACGCGGCGTGTGTTACATCAATAATGAACGCGTTTGATGTTATCGCGTCCCAACATTTCTCAATTGATCTTACGACGTGGTCGCTCTAGGTTGACTGTTTCATCATCGATTGACGAACGACTCGATAAACCCACCAGAGGAACAGACCGGCGACAACCGCCGTGCTGACCCAACCAAGCGGTCCGACCAAATCCTGATAGTTCCCGCCCAGCCACCAACCCAGGGTCGCCAGGAGAGCAGTCCAGGCGATCGTTCCGATGGCGGTGTAGATTGAGAATTTCGCAACGCCCATTTCCGCAAATCCCGCGGGAATACTGATCAGCGTCCGAAGACCGGGAATCAAGCGGCAGATCAATACCGCCGAGCCCCCCCATCGATCAAACCATGCTTCCGTACGATCGATGTCACTCGGGGAAATCGTCAACCACGCCCCGTGCTTGCCAACCCACTGTGATATTCGCCGTTTGCCGATCCAGCGGGCGATCACGTACCAAAAGAAGGCTCCCGCAAATGATCCGACGCAGCCCGCAGCAACAACCGCAATGAACGAGTTGTCTCCTGGCTGACGGAATACCCGGCCCAAGGCATGACAACCTCCGATGGAATCGGCGGAAAAATATTTTCCACCAACATCAGCAGGCCGACGCCAAATGCACCATAACTTTCCAAGAAATCAGTAATCCATTGTTCCATAGTGTGGGGACGGTGCTGCAAGTGATGTACCACGATGCAACGCGATTGGGAACACAACTTGCTGATTTACCCGGACACATTCCTCGTGGAACGGGCTCGCGACGACTCGTCCTCGGATAGTTCCCGATACATCGTTCGACGGACTTCATGGTCACCGACAGCCTCCTTTTCGACTTCGACCCTCGCGATATCATCCGTCCCCTGGTGGCGGTCATTTGCGGTTTTGTACTGGGAATCAATCGCGAGCGTCGCGGCCGCGCAGCCGGTTTGAGGACGCAAGTGCTTGTTTCATTGGGCGCATGCGTGTTCGCCTTGTCAGCACTGCATCTGTACGAGCAATACGACGAAGCGGACCTCGATCCGATTCGCATCGTCGCGGGAATCGCGGGAGGAATCGGATTCCTTGGTGCCGGTTCGATTGTAAAATCGAGTGGTGACCTGAAAGGAGTGACAACCGCCGCCACGGTTTGGATTTCCGGCGGGACCGGGTTGGCTTGCGGTCTGGGGTTGTATCTGCTTGCGGCGGTGTCGGTCCTGCTTTGCGTGGCGGCCCTTTCTGGATTGCGACCCTTGTCACATCATCTTTCCGACGAAGAAGAAGCGGCATGATTCAATGATTGAGTGGTTCAAAGACCTTGATCCCATATGGCAAGCGGCTCTGGCGGGACTTTTCACTTGGGGGACGACCGCGCTGGGAGCACTGCTGGTTTTCGGCCTGCTGCGCGTTCATCGCAAAATGCTTGATGCGATGCTTGGCTTCGCCGGTGGCGTCATGTTGGCGGCCAGCTATTGGAGCTTACTGGCCCCGGCCATCGAAGCGTCCGAGGAACAAGGCTGGATTCGATGGTTCCCTCCCGCCGTCGGCTTCTTGGTGGGAGGAGCGTTTCTGTTTGTGCTCGACAAATCGATACCTCACTTGCACCGCGGCGCATCGAATTCGCAAGCCGAAGGGCCGTCGACGACGTGGCAACGAAGCGTCCTGTTGATCACCGCGATTACATTGCACAACATTCCCGAAGGACTGGCCGTTGGCGTCGCGTTCGGCAGTCTCAGCGGCGATCTGCAATCACAAACTTTCGGTGGAGCACTCGCATTGGCGATCGGCATCGGAATTCAGAATATTCCCGAAGGCATCGCGGTCGCGATCCCTTTACGCGCCGAAGGAATGAGCCGCACGAAGGCCTGGCTGATTGGCCAAGCATCGGCGCTCGTCGAGCCGATCGCCGCCGTGACGGGGGCGGCTATCGTGGTCGTCGCATCCCCCATCCTCCCATTCGCATTGAGCTTCGCCGCCGGGGCGATGGTCTATGTCGTCGTGGAGGAATTGATACCCGAAACCAATCAAGCGGGAAACGAAGACTTGGCGACGCTCTTTCTGATGCTTGGTTTCGCAATCATGATGATCCTTGATGTCGCATTGGGTTAGCCGATTTGCAAAGGAGCAAAGCCCAACTCGTTTGCCTAGCCTAGGCCACAGGCCCGTGAAGATATTGCAACGATTGACGAGCCTTCTGGATTGGCAAAATGTCGTCAAACACTCAATTCCAATAATCCTTCGGCGGCATCAAACATGGTGGCGATCACCGAGAAATGCCAAGTTTCGCACACTCCGAGCCTCCTTGGCTTCGTCAAAAGAGTCATGCAGAGCCACTGCCGCCCTGCCGTTCACCCTCCCAGCGTGACGGTGAATAACTCACCGTCTGACGAAGTTAGCTACCCGCCCGGCAGTTCCTTAACTGCAGCCCATGCTGGCACCGCAGTTGTGGCACAGATAGCAGTTGCCATTGCGAACGGTGATGCTGCCGCAATTGTCGCAGGCGGGGGCGTCGCTCTGGAAGCGGGCGAATTGATCGCTTCGCGAACCATCGTGCTTGCCATTGCCATCTTTGTCCGCATTAAACGACATTGAAACTCCGGCACGTTCCAAAGCGGTCACATCGATACTCGAGATACCATTGACGCCAAAGCGAGCGACGGTGTCGTGGCTTTCAAGCGTTGGGCCATTGCCGCCGATCCGCATCGCATCGGCCCCTCCCGTGTCATCGCCACGATCCAGCGGAGCGACCGCCGAAGAGTCAGACTCCGTCGAACCGCCGGCTGCTGATCCGGTGTCCTCCACCTTCGCCGCGACATGCGGAACGGTCGCCTCGCGATATCCGGCCAGGAACGTGATTCCCAACCAGCGGAAGATATAATCGACGATGCTTTTCGCGATCCGAATATCGGGATTGCTGGTGTGACCCATCGGTTCAAAACGGGTGTGCGTGAACTTGTTCACCAGCACTTCCAATGGAACGCCGTATTGCAACGCGATCGAAGTCGACGTGCCGAAGCTGTCCATCAGGCCGCCGATCGTCGATCCTTCCTTGGCCATCGTAATGAAGACCTCGCCGGGGCGTCCGTCGGGATAAAGGCCAACGTTGATGTAGCCTTCGTGGCCGGCGATATTGAACTTGTGCGTCAGACTTTGACGCGTGTCTTCAAGACGTTCACGACGCGGACGATAGACAACCTTTTCAACAACCTTCGTCTCCGCTTCGGCACCCTTCTTCTCGCCACTCTTCGTATTGAGTGGTTGACTTTGCTTCGACCCGTCGCGATAGATCGCGATCGCCTTCAATCCCAATTCCCAACCCCAGAAGTAGGCATCGGCGATGTCTTGTGGCGTTGAGTCATTCGGCATGTTAACCGTCTTGCTGATCGCACCGGACAGGAATGGCTGAGCCGCGGCCATCATCGTCACGTGAGCTTGCCAGGGGATACTTCGTGTTCCACCCGCCGGGGTGAACGCACAATCGAATACCGGCAAATGTTCGTCGGATAAATGAGGCGCACCTTCGATCGTGTCGTTTTCGTCAATAAAGGCGACGATTTCTTTCGCCTGACGACTGTCATATCCGAGCGACTCCAAGGCCCCTTCGACACCACGATTAACGATCTTCAACATCCCGCCGCCGGCAAGCTGCTTGTACTTGACAAGCGCAATGTCCGGCTCGATCCCCGTTGTGTCGCAATCCATCAAGAAGCTGATCGTTCCCGTGGGAGCCAACACGGTCGCCTGGGCGTTACGGAAGCCATAGCGGTTGCCTAGATCGACGACCTTGTCCCACAAGTTGCGTGCCGCATCCTTGAGGTACTCGGGACCATCGTCATGGATATGCTCAACCGCATCGCGGTGCATCCCCATCACGCGGAGCATCGGATCACGGTTGGCGGAATAACCTTCAAACGGGCCGACAACACCAGCCAGTTCAGCACTCGTCAAATTCGCTGCTCCGTGCATCAACGCCGTCAAACTTCCGCACAGCCCGCGAGCACCATCGCTGTCGTACGGCAAACCGCTGGTCATGATCAACGATCCCAGGTTGGAATAGCCCAATCCCAGCGGACGGTAGAGATGGCTGTTCATTGCAATGTCGGCGGTCGGATAGCTGGCGTGATCGACCAAAATCTCTTGGGCGATCAAGAAGATGCGGCAAGCCGCGTGGAAGCGATCGACATCAAAGCTGCCATCATCCTTGCGGAACTTCATCAAGTTGATCGAGGCCAAATTGCATGCCGTATCGTCCAGGAACATGTACTCCGAACAAGGATTGCTGGCGTTGATGCGTCCGCTGTTGGGGCAGGTGTGCCAACGATTGATCGTCGTGTCGTATTGAACCCCCGGGTCGCCACAGTTCCAAGCGCACTCGGCCATCTTGTTGAGCAACTCACGTGCATCATACTCCGGCGGTTCTCCCGACGCTTTCTTGCTGACCCACTGGGTCCGCCAACGCTTGCCATCGCGAACCGCTTGCATGTAGTCATCCGTTACGCGGACCGAGAGGTTCGCGTTCTGGAACATGACCGACGAATAGGCCTCGCCGTTGAAGTTGCTGTCGTATCCTTGGCGGATCAACGCGTGCGCCTTCTTCTCTTCGCTCCATTTGCATTCGATGAACTCCATGATGTCTGGATGCCAGACTTTCAGCGATTGCATCTTCGCCGCTCGTCGCGTCTTGCCGCCACTTTTGACAACCGCAGCGATCTGATCATAGACACGCATGAACGACAGAGGCCCCGACGGCTTGCCGCCTCCCGATAGTGATTCACGTTGGCTGCGGATGCTCGACAGATCCGTCCCCGTTCCGCTGCCAAACTTGAACAACATCGCCTCGCTGGTCGCCAGACGCATGATGTCCTCCATGTTGTCATCGACCTTCTGAATGAAGCAGGCCGAGCCTTGTGGAAATTCGTAGGGGTTTTCCGGTTGAGCGACCCGTCCTTGCGTCTTGTCAAAATGCCAGTTGCATTTCGCACCCGATACGCCGTACTGATCGTACAGGCCAACGTTGAACCACACTGGACTGTTGAACGCCCCGTGCTGATGCAAGCACAACCACGTTAGGTCGCGATAGAAGTTCTCGCCGTCCTCAGCCGTGTCGAAGTAGCCATCGGCGAGGCCCCAGTCCGCGATCGTTCGCGTCACGCGGTGAATCAGTTGACGAACGCTCGTTTCCCGCTCGGCCTTCTTGGGATCACCGTAAAAATATTTGCTGACGACAACGTTCGTTGCCAGTTGACTCCACTTGGCCGGAATCTCGCAGTCATGCTGCTCAAAGAGTGCTTTGCCGCTTTCATCTTTGATCGCCGCGCTGCGAAGTTCCCAAGCGGTGGTGTCAAACGGACTGTCAACGTCCGTCGGACAAAACTCCGCATCAATCTTCAAACCCGTGTCGCTGTGGCGACCCAAGGATGAAAACTTGCCGCGTGCGTGATCGATTCCGTGCTCTTGATCTTGCCGTGAAGTAGTGGGCGCAATTGCCATTCGAAGAAACTCCCTCGTTTTCATCCATGTGACTCGTTCCCAGCACCGTTGAGGTGTTCGCTTCCAGCGAAACAGGACGAGTCCGTGTTTAAGAATAAATCGATGCCTATATCAACGATGAACGCGTTTGATGTTTTACCGTGCGTGGTCTGACATGATGCCTTCGCGCTAAATGAAGCGAATCACATCATTTCTGACCACGCGACGTATATCCCGCATTAACGTTCTTCAGTTGATCTTGCGACGTGGTCGCTCTATTGAGGTCTATTGCCGCACTCCCACCGACAAGCGTCCGCCATGATCTCATACCAAGACTTCCGAAAGAGAGTCGCTGAATGCTAGCCTTTGTGGATGCTACCAGTAGTGCGTTGCCTCACTGGCGGATACCACATATTGACCTTTCCCTAAATCCTACCGATCTGCATGGGATTGTCAATAAAGAATCTTTGACCCGCCAAACCGCGAAAAAACCGGCGTTTCTTTGATAGCAGTCGACGCGTTTTTCCGCTATTGCAAGCGGCGAAATAGCCGTAAATTCAATGCGTTTGCAGATTTAGAGAATTCCCAACACCATCGCGGACAGACACACAAAAAATCTCGGAATTTTCACGAAAACTTCGTGGCTGTTTGCGTGGTTTAGGTGGTTTACGAAGAATGTTTACAGCCAAACCGCAATCGGTGAGCCGACAGCGATCGCTGCGGGTATCGCCGGATTGCCTGTTAGGCTCGTAAGCGAGCGACAAACAAGGATATACCTGCTGTTTTCATGGTCGGACGGACTGGAAGTCCATCCTACGGCACGCCTTTCAGTCACTGCGATCGGCTTCCGCCAATTCTTCCTTCAGGCCGACGAGCAAGCTGAAGCAACCGGCAACGATCAAAAAGCAGAATGGCAGCCCTATCGTGATGGCACCCATTTGAAGTGCTTTGAGTCCACCGGCCAACAACAGGGCTGAAGCGAGAACGCCTTCCAGGATACCCCAAAATAATCGGGTTCCCGTCGTCGGGTTGTGACTGCCCCCCGAAGCGATGATGTCGGCAACAAACGACGCCGAATCCGAGGAGGTGACGAAGAACAGGATAATGCTGAGCGTTCCGATCAATGCCGTGAGAGTTGCCAGGGGATAAGCCTCCAGCATCACAAACATCGCCGTTGATGTCGTGTCGACTTTGCTCGTCTTCGCCGGGGAAAGAACCGGCTCGGTCAAATAACCAGCTAGCGAAAGCTCCGCTGCTTTCGACATGTATTGCCCGCTGAAGATCTCGTCCGGCTGGGGGTGATAAGGAGTCACCGTCCCCTTCTCAACGAGTACACCTCGGTGATAGGCGACCGGGCGACCGCCGCGTGTTTGCAGCCCGTCAGGCGTCTCTTTCATCAACACGCCTCGAGGACTGGCGACACTGGTCGCCGTCGGTCCAACCAGCCAATCGCCATCGGCTGTCTGAGGCAACCCGGTCGCCTCGTCCACTTGCTGGACAACGTACTCGCGGGGCGAGTAATCGTAGGTGGCGGTGACCGCCGGCGCGGACGCATCGAGTTGATTGTAAATTTCCTGGTGCATCGCGGTATTGCCGAATCCGGTCATCCAAACCATGGCGACTGTCGATGGAACGAACAGCACACCGGCAATGAATTCTCGAATGGTCCGTCCGCGTGAGACACGCGCAATAAACATGCCGACGAACGGGGACCAAGCGATCCACCAACCCCAGTAGAAGATTGTCCAGGCCGCCAGCCAACTCGACTTCGATGATTCTTCGTAACTTGCCGTCCAAAAGGAGGCATGCGGAAGCCGTTCCACATAAGCCGCCCGCGTTGTCGATCACGGCTCCCAGCAGATAAACCGTTGGGCATGCGACAAACAAGAACAGCAACAGCGAGCCAGCGAGCAGCATGTTCAGCTCACTCAAACGTCGCACGCCGACGTGAAGCCCCGAAACCAGAGAGGCCACCGCAAGCGAGGTGATGCAAGCGATCAAGATGATTTGAACAACCGTCCCCTGCGGCAGTCCAAAGACATAGCTCAAACCGGCGTTGACTTGCTTCGCCCCCAGTCCAAGAGAGGTCGCCAATCCGAACAACGTCGCCAGCACCGCCAGAATATCGATCATGTCACCGACGCGGCCGAAAACACGTTCACCGAGAACGGGATAAAAAATGGAACGAAAACTGAGTGGCAAGCCTTTGCGAAAACTGAAGTAGGCCAGCGATACGCCGACCAGTGAATATAAGGCCCAAGGATGAAAGCACCAATGAAACAGCGTGATCCCCATCGCATGCGCGCCGATTCGAGCGTCCGCCCCGGCATTCCCGGCGGCGAAAGATAATGCCCCATCGGTTCGGCCACGCCGAAAAAAAGCATGCCGATTCCCATGCCGGCACTGAATAACATGGCGAACCATGTGAGCGTGGAGAACTCCGGCTGCGAGTCGTCCGCTCCCAACTTGATATGACCGAACTTACTGAAGCAGAGGTAAACAGCAAGCAACAGAAACCCCGTCATCGACGCCAAGTAGAACCAACCAAACGTTTCGGCGATCCACACTTGCAGCACATCGAAGAATAACAAGGCCCGCCGCGGAGCCATCGAAGTTCCGACGACAAATGCGATGATCAAGATTGCTGATGCGGGGAAAACAATCGGGTGCGCTTCGATCTCAACGCCAAGAACGCTTCGCCGAATCGGCCTCATTGGCTTGGCGGTTTCCAAAGTATTGGTCCTCTGCTGCGGTCGTGTCTGCAAACTGGAATGGCAAACTACTGTTATACCGTGCGTGGTCCGAAATGATGCCTTCGCGTTAATGAAAGCGAATCACCTCATTTTCGGCCACGCGACGTATAACGCCCCTTATATCAACGATGGACGTGTTTGATGTTATCTTGCACTCATGTTTTTCAGTTGGTCTTTCGACGTGGTCGCTCTACCCACTTCACCCTCCTGCGGGGAGGGTGAAGTCGCTGGAATCGGCTCATTTGCGAAAATCAAAAATTCCCCACGCAAGGTAGCCGTTGCGTCCACCTTCGATCCAGTGTCTCAATCCAGCTTTCATCCGCTCGATGTAGGCCGGGGAAACGTCTTGGGCCAAGCGCTCTTGATTTCGCTGCGTCTGGTCGAGTACGCAGCTGTAGTGACGCACCAGTTGATCCGTCGCCTCCTCGAAATCAACCTCCGTCAACCGATGCTGCCGGCACTGTTGACGATAGAAGTTCGGAGAACCAAGCGTCGACAGATGAATGCGATCAAGGATCGGTTGCAGCACACCTTCGGGACATGTATCTGCCTGCATTGGATCCGTGAAGACAAAACGCCCGCCGGGCTTCAGCACGCGGCTGACTTCCTGAATCACCAAGGGTCGATTGCCACTGTGAAGGATCGCATCTTGCGACCAAACCAAATCAAAGGACGAATCCTCCGCCGGCACCTGCTCAAAGCTGCCGTCGACGACCTCAACTCGGTCATCCAGCGACTGCTTGGCATTCAGCTTTCGACATCGTTCGTTTTCGGCTTCGCTGAGGTTCAACGCAACAACGCGGCAACCAAATCGTTCGGCCAAATATCGCGCCGCACCTCCGTATCCGGAGCCCATGTCGAGCACCCGGCTTTCGGCATTGAGATGATCGGCCACGCGATCAGCCATCCGAGCGACGGTTCGCCGACTCGCGGCGGCGATCGGCTCCGACGAAGACTCATACCAACCGATATGTATATCCTCGCCGCCCCAGATCGAATAGTAGAAACGATCCGCGTCATCACTGTTGTAGTACTGACGGGCCGTTTCCACAGCCGACGAATATTCACCCGTGGCGACACTGCTTGCGTTTTCCGAACCAATGCGATCTGAACTACGATCCAAGGGTCACCTCCTTAATCGTTTCCGAACCGCCATCTCTTTCCGCTATCGAATCGTACGACTTTTCAGCGACGTGGATGAAAAAATCGGGTTCTTCGTCATGATAGGTTTCCTGAAAGTCGCCGAATGTTTCGACCTTCTGGAAACCCACTTCCTGCATCAACCGACGCGTGTAATCTTTCCGCAGCGGGAACATGTTCAGATAGTAAGAAGACTGATCGGGAAAATCATAGCGAAACCGCGCCAGTCCATCATCGATGAACTCGGGCTCCGCCTTCACATTGTCACCGCAATAATAATAGGTGTGCTTTGTCGTGAAACCGTTGTCCAGGATATTGTCATAATTGCGTTGATCGAGAATGAGAATTCCGTCGTGCTTGAGCATTGCATAGTATTCGGCCAATGCTTTGCGACGATCCCGTTCTTCAAACATGTGCGTGAACGAATTGCCCAGACAGATGATCGCGTCATATTCGCCGTGAACGTCGCGGTTCAGCCAACGCCAATCAGCCTGAACGGTGCGGAGAATATGTCCGCATCGCCGCGCGTTCTCGAACGCTTTGACAAGCATCTCGGGACTTCCGTCGGCACTGACCACCTCGAAGCCCGCGTCCAATAACCGGACCGAATGAAAGCCGGTTCCGGTCGCGACATCGAGCACCTTTCGGACACGATGCTTCTTTAGCGTCTGGATGAAGAAGTCGCCTTCCGATTTGGCTCGACTGTCCCAGTCGATCAGCTCGTCCCATTTGTCTACAAAACCCTTGATATACTCCTGAGCATAGTTGTTTGTCTCACGCTGTTTGACAGGGTTTTCACCGAAGTCCTGCGAAGCAGGTGAAAGAGCGACCACTTTGGTGGTCAGTGGATCCGTCTGTGTCATAGGTTCCTCTGCAAAATACGGGGATACCGGATTTTGCCCGATTGTTGCCGTTGACAACGGGCGCCTAACGAGAGGCGAGCACCGGGCAGAGAATGCAGAAAGCCCATCGTTACCCAAACGGGTCGCTACCTGGGAACATCGAACGTCGAGTTTTCCGAGAGCCTAGTCGGATCGAATACGCGGTGGATCGCTGCACAACGCAACATCAACCGTGAATGGCCAGCGATCTCCAAACGCAGTGCGAGGCGTCATCAATAAGCTGAGCGAATTCCATCGCTCCAAGACGCCAACGTAAACGCACAACGATCACCAGCCCGACAGCTCAAATCCGCAGCCACAAAGACCGCAAACGAACTGACACATAACTCCGTCCTAGATAATAGCTCTCCTCCTCGTTCAGAGACTGCATCCTCAGTCGTGTGATGCCAGTGTAGCGAAATTTTGACGCAAGGGAACCTCATTCGGGAATGAATTCGCCAATCGATCATGAAACATGTTGCTTCAGAATCGCCATCGTCTTCGCCTGGCGGTCCTCGACAAAGCGACGCGCGTCCGCCACTTTTTCCTTCGCGGCATCGGGATGTTTTGCAACCCAAAGGACTGCATCGGAAACCTTCGCACTTTGATCGGGGTCATCGAGATCGAACAGCCAATCCCCCAGCCCGATGTCTTGCCACATGAAACCCTTGCTGGTCTGTTCCGCCCAGCGACAGACGATTGCCGGAACACCATTCCCCACGCACATGATCGGAGAATGCATTTCATGCCCAAACAGACCCGCGCTGCGAACGTATGTGCTGATCGCTTCCCCCGTTAACCAATAATTCGGTCTCCAGACAACCCGAGGAAGCACATCAGCCGGCAAGCGATCAAGTAAGTTCTCCTTCGCGACGCGCATTTGCGTTTGATCCTCGGGACACAACAACACCTTCAAGTTCGTCTCGCGGACGATCCGATTGATCGATTCCAGCAACGGAGCGTGATCGCTTGCTTTCATCGCTTCATTACGTGCATGGCGAACCGGATCGAACGCAGCCTTCTTCTCGGGAATCGTCCAATACGGCGTGTAACGAAGCCGTGGGATGCAGCACATGAATCCCTGGTTTTGCAAATCGTGTCGGTGCAAAAAAGCCTTCGCCTTGTCTTCGTCGCGAAGATCGCAGGCGAAAGCGCCATCGGGCCCGAACTCCATGATGGGTGATTGGCATCCCTGCGACTTGGCGAAAGCCATCGACTTCGAGTCACGAAAGAAAACGAACTCCGCGCCGCTCAACACATCGATCGTCCTCTGTAGCGCCTCGCCGCTGGTGTCGACTGCCGACGACGACTGACGTGGCGACACCGTGATCCCGTAAACACCATACGGTTTTCCCGTCTCTTCGCTCCACTGGATGATGCTTCGCTGAGCGACAAGCGACGGACCCGATCCATGCAAAAGAAAGTCGCACGTCTTGAAAGCATCCGCAATCTGCGACTTCGTTTGAACGACACGGACCTTCGGAAATCGTGCCGCGAGCAACGCGTCGACGCCATTGTCAATCTTGCTGGGCCACAGAAAAACGTTCGCATCGGGCAGATGCTTTTCGAGCAGCCGAAGCACTCCCGGCGTGTGGGCGATGTCACCGATATTGACCGTCTGCCACGATGATCGCAGTAAAATGTTGGGACCGTTGGCGTGGGCGGCACGGGCGGACGAACTTCCGATACCAGCGGATGCCATTGCCACCGCGGCAGATGTACGACGAAGAAACGAACGGCGATGCATGCTATTTTCCTTGATGTATACCGTGCGTGGTCCGAAATGATGCCGTCGCGTTAAATAAAGCGAATCACCTCATTTTCGGCCACGCGACATATAACAATGGTGGTTGTCACCACCGGCAGAGGTTATACCGGGGCATCGGTCCTTGACCAATACCATGAGTACATCGCGGCTCGGCGGAAGCCAAGCCCTCCATTGATGAATTCGACAGTTCCGCTGCCTGACGGCCCCGGCGGTTTTTGTTTCGCCTCCGGCCCAATCGGGAGGCGAATGCTGCTGCGGCTGATTGCGTTTTGTTTAATGACTCATGCCGAGGTGCTTAATCCGCCAAAGTATTGAAGACGCGGTCCCCGGCATCACCCAGCCCCGGTACGATGTATTGTTGGTCGTTCAGCGTCGGATCAACCGCACAGACATAAATCGAAACGTCGGGAAATTCTTCCTGCACGCGATTAAGCCCCGGCAACGCCGCGATGATACTGAGGACACGAATATCGGGAACGCCCCACTTGCGAAGTCGATTGATGGCGAAGCGGATCGATCCCCCGGTTGCCAGCATCGGATCCAGGACCAGGGCGACATCAACCGTATTGCGATGAGGGAGCTTGTTCATAGTAATGAACCGGTTCGGCCGTTTCCTCATTTCGATAGATCCCCAGATGCCAAACCTCAGCATCGGGAATCAACTGATGCAACGGTTCGACCAATCCCAGGCCAGCCCGCAATATCGGCACCAGACCGACGCGAGCGACCAACCGCCGCGACGGGCAATCCGCGATCGGTGTCGTGACCGTCGTCGGCGAGGTCGGCAAATCTTCGGTCGCATAAACACCCAGCAGCATCGCCAGCCGACTCACCGTTGCCCGAAATTCAGCCGGAGAGGTGTCGATGCTTCGCAATGTACACAGGTGATGCTCGATTAACGGATGTTGCAATTGCTTGGTACGCGTCATGGTCGTTCTCGAAGTGAAAAGGTTGTCGACGCATATGATACCGCATCGGCGATCGATCGACAGAAGTCAATGCAATCCGTATCGCCCCATTTTATAGTGCAGCGACCGAATACTGATTCCCAGACGCTTCGCCGTCTTTTCGCGATGAAATTCGCATTCGGCCAACGCGGCGCTGATCGTTTCCTCGCACTTCTCGACCGCTTCGGCCAGCGAACTTGGTAGCGTCACCGCTCTGCTGGTTTCCTTCGCTGTCAGCAACTCCGCAGGCAGTTCATGTTCCTCAATCGTGTCACCCGCGTGCGTGACAACCATGCGTTCGACCAAATTCCCGCAGTTGGCGAACATTGCCCGGCCAAGCGGCATTCACAAAGACCTGCATTGCGGCGGGCGAAACATCCTTGACGGGGCGATTGTGGCGACTGCAAAAATGCTGAAGAAAGTGCTCGATCAACGAGGGAATATCATCGCGACGCTGCCTCAGCGATGGGATCTCGGATCGGAATCACATTGAGCCGATAGTACAAGTCTTCACGAAACGTCCCCTCTTCGATTAACTCGGCCATCGAACGATTCGTCGCCGAAACGATCCGCGCATCCGCATGCAGCACCGTTTCGCCCCCCACACGCGTGAATCGCTGCGATTCCAGCACTCGCAACAGATCAACTTGGCTCTTCGCCGACATCTCCGTAACTTCGTCCAGAAACAGCGTTCCCCTTCGGCCTGCTCGAAACAACCAGGCTTCATTCGGGACGCACCGCTGAACGATCCTTTTTCGTGTCCAAACAGTTCACTTTCGAGCAGCGTCTCTGGCATGGCTCCCAGGTTGACGGCGATGAACGGGCCGTTGCTGCGACTGCCTGGCGTCGAAATGCCTTTGCAACCAGTTCTTCCGGTCCCGCTTTCCCCTTGAATCAACACAGTCGCTTCCGTCGCTGCGACTTGACGAATCTGACGGAACACATCCTGCATCGCGGCCCAGTTCCCGATGATGTTGGAGATTTCGCCGGCACTCGCCAGTCGCGCGTTCGCAGAACTTGATTCTCCGACAACAATTCATAGTGCTGCTTCGCCTTGAGCACTTGCTGCCGAACCAAGTTCAAATCGAGCGGCTTGGAAATGAAGTCGAATGCTCCAGCACGCATCGCCTCGACGGCGGTTTCGACTGTGCCGTGAGCCGTGATGACAATCACGGCCGTTCCGGGACGATCGATCAACATGCGACGAACGACTTCGATTCCGTCGATCGATCCACCCAAGCGAACGTCGGCGATAACAAGTTGATAAGCAGCCTGACCGAACTTGTGAAAGCCGCTTCGTCAGGATCACCGGCTGTCTCAATCGTGTCGGCAACCCTGGCAAGCCCTTTGGCTAATCCGGATCGAATATTCGGCTCGTCATCGACGATCAAGATATTGAATTGTTTTGTCGGTTGCATGTCTCAAAGAGTCTATCCGAATACATTGCGAGCCCTCTCCGTTGAAGCTCCGAGATTTGTTTTTTAACCGACAGCGAGCCCGCGTCAATCTCGCTTCCCATTCAAGTCCGCTGAATAACGAATCCGCACACCACGTATCTAAGTGCAATTTAAGGTCCCAAAACCAAGGATTTGTCAGTTGCAACTGTGCTATTTCCGTCGATAACGCGGCGTTGTGTCGTAACTGATGAGCGATCACGCCTGGATTGCAACCGGTGAAGAAGTTTTGACGATTGACCAACTGACTGGCTACGTCCGGAAGCATCGCTTCGGTCGAAGCGAGCAATTCCGGAGCGGTATCGGACGAAACGAAATCAACGATCAAGACGGCAATGCCTCCAGGACGCAGCATGCTCAGCAACAACTGCAGATGCTGCTGACGGATCGCTTGAATGACTTCCAACTGAAATTGCAATTCACCGATCGTTTGCGTCACGCTGAGGATCAATTGACTCAGCAAGCAGATTGAAACAACGACATCGAACGACTTAAGAGGAATTCCCTCTGGCACGACGTCAATTGCACGCATCAGAGACGCCCTGATCGACAGATCTCCTTCGCCGTCAGCGGACAATTGCGACAACAACTCTGCGATGCCGGTGACATCCGTTGGCGGCGCAATACGAACACGCTCCGCACCTTCATCAAGCTTCATGCTCCCTAGCTGTCGCCGCACTCCGCACCGAACAGCGTCAACATCGATATCGAACAGCTCAATGTTCTGATAACTTTGCAACAGCTCCGGCAAATCAAGATCATTGCAGTTGCCCGCCCCAAGAACCGCCAAACGATCCGCCGAAGGCTGAGCCAAATCGGCTGCATGCCGAAGCATTTTCAACACCTTCCGCCGATGCGACTCGACACTTCGCCAAGCATCCACCGTTTGCTGGTTGAGGCGAACGTGGGCGTCGACAACCGGGTTCATCCGATTTCACCAAACATGCGGACCATGGCGTCTTGCGGATAGATACAAAACGAATAATCTCGCGAGGCCAGCAGGCGACGCTCCGCTTCCCTCCGCTGAGCGTCATGCATTTGATGAATCAGGTCGCGTCGCACATCGGTCAATTGATTCGACAACCCTCGGTTGATGGCGGTCAATCGATCATGCCAAGCTTTCTTTGCCCCACGCGGCGGAACCTCACTCAAAAGGTCATGCTTCTCATGCAGTTCCTCCACCGGCAAGTCGGCGTCGTCGATAAAATGCTCCGGCTGAAAGTAGGTCCGCCGGATCGATTGTCGGATCGCGTTGGACGACGCGTCGCTTGGCGGAATGTGATCGACCAATGGCGTGAACGTTGCCGAAAGGACCATGAACTGCGGCGGTTGAATTCCGAAGAACCGACGGATAATCGTGTCGTTCAACTGATCGTACTTCCCGCCGCCGATACCATGCAGGAACAGGTCCGACAAGATCAAACGAGCGTACATCGTCGTCACAAGCGCGCGCGGACGCAGGAAAATTTCGCGACCGAGCCGCTCACGCAAAGCATTCACGGTGTCCGAAACACTTTGCCGCCACGGAATTGTGATCTGAATGCGGTCTAAATCGCTCAGTTCGATCGCGGTTGCGGTCGCCTTCACGAACAGCGCCCGCCGTTGGGGATTGCGATGATCATAGATCCACAACGGTGCTTCCCAGTATTGCTCGCGACGCGATAACTCGGGAACGGGGTGCGAACTGCTGCGAATTCGATGCGCTCCTCGATAACGCACAATCGACTCGTTGTAGCAAGCATGCAGCCGGGGCAAATCGCTGATCAGATGCAACACAAAGGTCATAAAGCCAGCCGTCTCGCTCATTCGCGAAACGGGCAATTCCAATGTTGACAACCCGATCGCGGCTTCCAACTGATGTCGCGCCTGAGCCAGTGAAAGGCCGAGGTTATTCGTTCGCTCCGCCGCTTGCTTCGCTGTCGGCCAAAGCTCACCGATGCAAGGATTGCGAATCCAGGGTGAAACGGCGCGAGCGACATTGCGTCCGAACGCGTCAAAGGTATCCCGATCCGTAATCCGAGCCATTTCATACGGAACGATTTGCCCAGGACGATCCATCGGAATCGATTCGGACGCTGGCTGACCATCCCGCAGTGTCGGCACGCGAATCGACCGCGAACGACAGACGTCATTGTCGACAATCAAGTTCACCGTTGTCGCCGACAACGACTGGCCCAAACGCGATAGAACAAAATTCTTAAACCAAACGCCGGGATGAAAGAGTTCCGGTTGATGCCCCGCCAAGATGAACGGCTGATCGACACTGCACGTCGCACAAGCGTCGGGGAGATCGCGGTACTGTCGCACATAGGATATCGCCGCCTCGAACAATTCCCGACGCGCCGAACGTCGCAGAGATTCGATCGGCTCACCGCAGACGAAGACATTCGCCCGATCATCCGCATGCTGATTAAGCATCAGAACATCGGGCGTTTTATCCAGTGAAGGCTCAATCAACCAAGTCCCATGCTCACGCGGGACACGGTAGGATCGAAACGGTTCTTGAGTAGTCGTGCTCACGCTTCAGGACAAAGCTCTCGGCGGCGGGGCAGTTTGCGACCTTCACGGCAGGCCGATGTAATAGCATCTTCCAAAACTCGATTGTAATACGCAAGCCGCGTTTCGGCATGATCGAGCGATCCGCCAAACGATCGCGCCAAATCGAGATAGATTCGCGGAACGGCCAATTCGACGATGGACAGATCAGCCAACGCAGCTTCCACCCACAATTGAAGAGGCATCGCATAGCCTGGATCGGTAATCTTCAGTCTCCGCAATGCTTCCACACGATACGCTTTGAAACCGCAGAACGCATCGGTCAATTGCAGACCAAGCCGCCGGTTAAGCTGCTGCGTGATGCGACGATTGATCAGCATCCGTTCCTCCGGCGGCGCATTGTCGTCGTCGAAGCTCTGCAAATATCTGCTTCCCGATACCAAATCCGCGTCCGCCGCGGCGGCGATGAAATCGGGAATGCGCATCGGCTGGTGCTGACCATCGCAATCAATCGTTACAATCGCATCATAATCGTTGTCGATCGCATACTCGAACGCCGTAATCAAGGCGGCCCCATACCCACGGTTCTCCGCGTGCCGAACCACCGTGACATCATCGCGACGCGCCAGCAGGGTATCGGTTCCGTCCGTCGAGCCATCGTCGACGACCAACACGTCATCGACGTACTGAACAACGTTGTCGAGGACGTCATCGACGAAATCGACCTCATTGTAAACCGGTAGCGCACACAACCATTTCCGAATATCTGTCATCAGGGATTCCCTTTGTGGATCGAATGGATCGAACTGGCAGCATTCTAGACGGTTGTTAACCAAGGTCAAACGCACCCGAACGAGATATCCTCGCTTTTCGCGGCATAACCGTACTGCCGATTAAAATCGACCGACTTGGCGAAAGAACGTTCATCCAATGACAAGCCGATTTGACATGCCGCCACTGCCAAACGTCACAATCATCAAATCTCATACCGAAAGCCGCTCGATCGGATCTTCCTCGTCACAACTTGCCCAAACGACAAGCTCAGACATCTCGGAACTCAAATGGTCAGCAAGCCACTGCATTGCGAATCGTTCACTGGCATAGTGCCCGACCAAAATCAGCCCGATACCAGTAGCCTGGGCTTCAAGACAGGCATGAAACGTCGCCTCGCCAGTGAGCATGCAATCACAACCCTTCCGTCGGGCCGCGTCAAGGAAAGAACCGCCGCTTCCACACGCCAAAGCGATCTTGCTCACGGATGCATCGAGATTACCAACGTAGCGAACGG
The DNA here is from genome assembly GCA_041399105.1 of Pirellulaceae bacterium. GTDB lineage: Bacteria > Planctomycetota > Planctomycetia > Pirellulales > Pirellulaceae > Rosistilla. Next base: position 30,317 of record JAWKTL010000031.1, read on the forward strand.
AGGAAACCTTCAGAAATGAAGCGGTTTGATGCAGGATGTCCCTGAAATTCTTGCCAGACGTCCGCCCAGTCGTCCGCTTCCCAGCAGCTTGCCCTTATCCAGACCGGACGACGATGCATCGATCTCGGGGACCAGAGGCTCGATCTCATCCAGCAACAACCCCGCAGCGAGTTGCTGATTGATTCCGGCACCTGCTGAGTCGAACGCCGTGTGAGCACTGTAAACAGCAATCCGGTTCGCCGCCAATTCCAGAACCATTGAGCTTGCGGTTGAATCGGTCGTCAATTTTTGAAGTGGCTTAAATGGAAGCGGATGGTGTGCGACGATCAAATCGACCTGTTTCGCAATCGCTTCGGCCACGACCGGGGGCGAGATCGTCAAGCAGGTCATCACCCGCTGACATGTCCGTTTCCGATCGCCAATCAGCAATCCGACATTGTCCCACGATTCGGCAAGCCGCAACGGAGCGATCGTCGCCAGCGTTTGACACACATGTTCGATGGTCGTCGACATCCGTTCTCCGCTCCGAATCTCTATTTCTTGTTGCGAAACATCGCACTGATCGACTGATCATTATGAATGCGCTTGATCGCTTCAGCCAGAAACTTCGCCACCGATCGAACCTTGATCATGGGGAGCATCTTGCCGGGAGTCAACGGAATCGTATCGGTAATCACGATGCTGTCGATCGGTGATTCCTTGATCCGCTCGATTGCCGGCCCGGAGAAAATTCCGTGCGTCGCGGCAACATGAATCTCCTTTGCCCCCGATTCATGCACCAAACGCGCAGCGCCGCAGATCGATCCGGCCGTGCTGATCATGTCGTCGAACATCAAACAAATTTTGCCGACGACAGGCGTTCCGATAATCGTGTTCTGCTTCACTTCCGTCGCGCTGCTGCGACGCTTGTCGACAATCGCCAAGTGTCCGCCGAGACGTTCCTTGTGTCCCACCGCTCGTTTGATACTCCCTTCATCCGGGCTGACCACAACGATATCGTCCGGATCGAGCCCTTGTTCGATGAAATGCTGATTCAAGACCGGCGCGGCGTACAGATGGTCGACCGGTACGTCGAAGAAGCCTTGAATTTGCGCGGCGTGCAAATCCATCGTCAACACGCGGTCCGCTCCAGCACGCGTGATGATGTTGGCGACCATTTTTGCCGTGATCGGAACGCGCCCTTCGTCTTTGCGATCCTGACGCGCATATCCATAGTACGGAATTACCGCCGTGATTCGCTGCGCGCTGGCTCGTTTGCAACTGTCGATCATGATCAACAGTTCCATCAAATTATCGTTCACCGGCGGACAGGTTGGCTGCACCAGATAGACGTCGCGCCCGCGGACGTCCTCGTCAATCTTGCAGAAGTTTTCGCCGTCGGGAAACTTGCCCAGCGTGATCGCCCCCGGCGACAGGTGCAGTTCATTGCAAACATTGTGCGCAAGTTCCGGATTCGCCCTTCCGCTGAATATTTTTAGCTCTCGCATGGGTATCCCATTTCACGCATCTTGGCGTCCACAAGAGCAAGCTCTTCCTGCGTGTTGATGCTTAATGATTCGCAGTCCTTTAAAACCGGCAACGCCTCGACCTTTCGTCCTGACTGACGCAGCAAAGCCGCACAATCGGTCAAGTAGTACTCCCCCTGACTATTGTTCTGGCGAAGCTGCCCGAGAGCGTCAAGCAAATCGTCGCACTGAAAGATGTAGGTACTCATGTTCACTTCCGTGATTTGCTTTTCCGCTTCGCTGGCATCCTTTTCCTCCACGATACCAACGAACGCCCCCGACGCGTCGCGAACAATCCGTCCAAGTCCCGTCGGATCGCTCTTGTGCAATGTCCCTTGCAACAATGCCGGACCCGTCGATTCAAACTCCGCAAGCAAAGTCTTCAAACTGCTTGACTGAATCAACGGCGAATCCCCGGCGATCACAATCACCGGCCCGCTATGTTCGCTCAGATTGTCCCGGCAAACTTGAACGGCGTGTCCCGTCCCCAGTTGTTGCTCCTGCACGACAAAATCAACATTCCGCCGATCCTGAAGGGTTTCGCGAACCTTTTCTTGCTGATGGCCGACGACCACGATCGTCCGCCGCACACCGGCGGCCTCAAGGGCGTCGAGGACGAAATGGATCATTGGACGACCGCAGACGGGGAAAAGTACCTTCGCAAGGTCACTCTTCATGCGAGTCCCTTTGCCTGCGGCAAGGACAACGGCGATAGGAGCGTTCATAAACGATTGGGACGAAAATGGGGCAAGGATGGTATGCCGTACGTGGTCCGAGATGATGCCTTCGCGTTAAATGAAGCGAATCACCTCATTTCTGACCACGCGACGTATAAAGTCAATATCTTGCCATGGCTTGGATCAAATGACCACCGGGGATACGCGTTAGCGGACCATCTGGACAGGTTGGTCGGCGGTTCCAAATTGTCGAGCGTAGGCGGAGCGTATGGCCGCCAGATCGGCGGTGTCGCGAGACTCCAACAGCAACGAGAGGACATTGTCGACGAAAATCGGATGGCTCGTCAGCCCTAGATGGTTGCTCGGGATGAAGGTTTTGCTGGTCCAAGCGATCGGATAAATGCGTGGAATCGGTTGTCGGCCAGGCAGTTCTTCGATCATGATCGCGCTCGTTCGGGTCACGGTGCCGTCGCCAGCCGCGGTTCCGATGTACTCATAGTCACCCGTCCGCATGTCGATCGCCATCCGCTCACTGGTCGGTTCGGAACTTCCGGCGAACAAATGCAACTGAACCGATGGGGGCGGCGTCGCGGGGATGTCCAGCGCCGCATGCATCTGCGCCGCGCGAGCCAAACACTTTCGACGATGTTCGTCCGCGATGCGAACGCGACTCTCTCGGCCCTTCACCTCGGGAAGCATCGCCTGCAACAAATGGTCTTGATCGGGAGACGTCAATCCCCATTGAAGCTGTTCCCAGACGTCCGGGTCACTGATGTCGATCGCCTTGCCGTGATCATCCTTCTGAACGATCAAGCCACTACGCGGTCGAGGCAACAATTGATACACCGCCGGCATCGTTCCCAGAACCGCAGCGGGATAGATGGGCAGAAAGGACGAAAACTTGCTCCCCGCGATCAGTTCCTTCAAGGTTAAGGTCGATCCCTGATTCGGCGGCGCGACCATGATGGCGCGTTCGATATAGCGGGTTCCCTCCCACGTCAGATTCGGCAGCGTTCCGTCCTCGGGAAGCGGCTGAGGTCCGTATCGCAAGTAGTATCGCAAGATCAGGCTTCCCATCGAATGGGCGACAACGTCGAACTTGAGATCAGGATTGTCGATGCCGAAGCGTCGACGATAATTTTCCTGCGAGATCGCTCGCTGCCGCAGCACGAATTCGTGCAGCAGCATAACGCTTTCACTGATGTCACGTCGCCAATCGAAATGAAACTGAAAGCAGTTGTAGTTCTCATTGATCGACGCTTCGTTGGCGAGCGACGGATCGTGATAGCCGCCAACGCCGAGCGTGTTGAGGATGTTTTCATAGGCGCTGACATGGATCGGAATCCCCAGGATACGAATCTTCAATCGGTCCAGCGGTCCGTCGGAAACGACGTCGTCACGCAGGTCGGCTAGCCGAGCCCCTTCGACCATCGGAATCGCCAGGAGCGCTGCGTTCTCGGGATCGTTAGGATTGGCTTCTCGCGAATCGATCGTTCCCCAAACTTCACGCCCCGATGATTGCTGGACCAAACGCGAGCCCAGAAGTCCCGGAATGACGATGACCGGATTGCGCTGATAGTCGGGTGCGCGAGCAACGGAGTCGTAGATGTCGCCGACGTCTTGCGACGACGATGTCCCCACGCAGCCCCCCGACACCAGCAGTAAGCCGGCGCATACCCATGCGGTCAATGAGGGATGGAATGACATCATATATCGATAATAAACGCCTTGGATGTTATGCCTTGCGCGGTCTGAAATGATACTCACCTTTAAATGAAGCGAATCACCATTTCTGACCACGCGACATATACCCGCGTGGCTCAGACCGAGTTTTCTTAGAAAGTTGATTTCACCTTTCAGCTTCCGATTGGGCGGGCCAACTCAAAGATTGGCAGCTCCTCAACAACCCTTATCAAAAAGTGACGCCAACAGCAGGACCCCAATTTTTGCTCTTTGATGACGACGGGCATGACAAGGTTTGCAGAATTTGAGAGTTGCATCGGCGATATATGTCTTTGACAGGCGGCTAACCTTGTGTAGCTGCGAACCAGCTAACCTTGCCCAGCTGCGAAGCCGCTAACCTTTTGTAGCCGCGGAAGCCGCTAACCTTCTGTGGCTGCGAAGCCGCTAACCTTCAGCCGCGAAAGCCGCTAACCTTCTGTAGCTGCAGAAGCGAGCGAAAATCAGGACAATATTGAATCAGCAGGAAGTGACTGGGGCGCGAGCCCCCAGGTGGATGAAGCCACAAAACCGGAAGCTGCGGAGCAGCGAAGCATCCGCCCCGCCTGCGCGTTCATGACAATGGTGGCTTCCGATCTTTTGAAAAACCTAGACGAACAAATGATGAACCCGATCGCGATTCTCAACATCGGCAAACCCTGTCATGCATCATTTCCGGACAGCCAGCGGAATCGCTATTCCGGTATCGCAACGGAATTTGGTATAGCCCCTGCCTGTTATACGTCGCGTGGTCGGAAATGAGGTGATTCGCTTCATTTAACGCGGAAGGTATCATTTCGACCACGCACTGTATATTACCGTGCGTGGTCGCAGACATGGCACCTCCACGCGACGCATACCCGCCCTAAACGGAACTGATTCGTTGTGAGCACAATTCCAACTGAACCGACGCTGAAACTGTATCCCGGCCCCGCATGGTCGGCACGCAGCAGCAAACCTTTGCAACCATTGCTTTGGTTTGGCGTCATTGTTTCGTTCTTGTGGCCCTTCGCACTCTTCTGTGACTACGACGTTGCGGTCTGGTTCTGGGAGGATCGCATGCCGGGGACTTTTACAAGGCGATTAAGATATCCGAGCTGTTTGCTCACGGCATCGGAGTCGTCCTGATCATCATGGGCATCGCTGTCTTGGTGCCTGAAAAACGCTGGTGCCTTCCCAGGCTCGCGGGGCGCTTTCGTTCGAAGCGGGGCGATTGTGACGATTCTGAAAATGTTCATTCTGCGTCGAAGACCGAACAACTTCGACTTCGCGACCGCAAGAAGATTCGATTTATCAATGGTCGCTCGACCTTTACTTGCAGAACGTCGCGATCTTGATGATAGCACGTTGCGATCTTTTCTCCCAGCGGGCACGCCGCAACGGTCGTGGGGCTCGCATCGGAATGGCATTGTTGTTCCCGCGCGGTCGGTACTACTATTTTTCTAACAACGCTCGCCTGTTCGGAACGTTTGCTTTCACAGGCCCATTTCTTGAGCGATGTCTTTGGCGGGCGTCGCTGTTGCATCCGTGTGGTCCTACTTTTGCTTGCACCCGCGAATGTTGGGCGTCTTGTTCGGCCACATGGAACCCGAAGGGCGTAGCTTCGCCGTTCCCAACGTCAACGACTTGAAGTCGCGGTCATCAAACGCCGCCTAGCTGTGTACGGGGGTACACGGCAGAATCTACCTGTTTGCACCAGGTCGGTGGGCGCGGCAACTTTCGACCGACTCTACTTTCTCTCGGCGGAGACAGGCGAGCTCTTGAGCAAAATAGGTTTATACGTCGCGTGGTCAGAAATACGGTGATTCGCTTCATTTGACGCGAACGCATCATTTCGGACCACGCACGGTATAATGCGGACGTATCCTTTCCCCCACGCACGGTATCCATTGAACAGCACGGACAAATCTGTCGACACGCGATACAGCGTCACCTTCGATCAAGGGACGCTGTTGTTGCAATGTCCTTCGACGCAACATCACTCCCAGCGCGATCACTTGGCGGAACAGTTCGGTGATGGTGTTTGGACATGGGACGATCGTGTCGCCGCATGGCGATGCGAAGCTTTTCATTATCGAAACGTCATCACAACGTTGTGGCGGCAAAAACTTCCGTACCTTGACGAGGCGTCGCAGTGGGAGCATATCGAGTGGCCTGGCGTTGAGATTCATTCGCCGCGTCCAGAGCAGGCAAAGGCGATCCAGCAGTGGATGGAGGACAAACGCGGCGTCGTGGTGATGCCCACCGGAACGGGAAAGACCGAGGTCGCCCTTCATTTGCTGGCGAAGACCCAGTGTAGCACGCTGATCGTTTCACCGGTGCGCGACCTTATGTATCAATGGCACCGTCGCATCAAGTTGGGGCTGCGGTACGATGCGGGGATCATCGGCGACAATACGTTCAATGTTCGACCGGTTTCGGTAACGACCTATGACAGCGCGGCGATCCATGCCGCGAAGCTGGGAGATCGGTTCAAGCTGGTTGTCTTCGACGAGTGTCATCACCTGCCGGGAAACTTCCGTCGGGATGCCGCCACGATGTCGATCGCACCTTGGCGATTGGGTCTGACCGCGACGCTTATCCGTTCGGATGGAAAGCATGCCGATTTGGAATCGCTGATCGGACCGGTGGTTTATGAATTGAAGATCGCTGCTGTTAAGGGAAAAGCACTGGCCGACTTTGACGTGATCAAGATACCGGTCCACCTGTCCGCCGAAGAACAGTTCCGATACGACACCGATTCGCTGAAGGTGAAGACGTTCGTTCGCGAGCGACTTCAAACCGATGCCGGATTTCGATGGGAGGATTTGTGCAGCGAGTCGGCACGCGATCCGATCGCCCGAGACGTGCTTGTCGCCTTTCGCAGCAAGCAGGCGATCGAAGACCGCGCTGAAGAGAAACTGCGCGTGCTTGAAGATCTCTTTCGCCTTCATGCCGGAACGCCCATCATTGTCTTTGCCGGGTCAAATGCGATGGCGAGGGATGTTTCCATCCGATTTCTGATACCAAGCATGCTCAATCATTGCGGAAAGAAAGAGCGTTTTGAAATTCTGCAAGGCTTGGCGGATGGAACCTATCCGGCGATCGTCGCCAATCAGGTGCTCGATGAAGGTGTCGATGTTCCGACCGTCAAGGTCGCCATCGTGATTGGCGGTTCATCATCGACACGTCAGGCAAAGCAGAGGCTGGGACGCGTTCTGCGAAAATCGGGCAATTCCCGCGCGATCCTGTACGAAGTCGTCTGCATGGACACGGGGGAGGAAAAACGTTCGCGTAAACGGAGGAAGAGCGATGCTTACGAGAGAACTCGCCATCGCCGAGTATGATTCCGGAGAGATCAAGCCCGATCGATTAACGCGAGCGCGACACGCGCAATACCTTCAATTGGCCCAGCGAATGTTGAACACCTACGAACATGGTTTGGGTGTCATTCGGAAGCAGTTGCATCAGCGGATTCATGCGTTGTTTGAACAGGAACACGACTGTCCAACGCGCCGCATCGACGCCTTCTGTAAACTGCTCGACGAGAAAGCGGTCTACGATAAAGATGATCGGGCGAAGGCTCGCTCCCTTCGTTGCAAAGTCTTCCGCATGGCGGCGCGGCACCATCCGCTGGTCCAGTCTCCCGACCGGATGTTCGAGTCGGGGGAAGAGGCAACGAAGGAGGAAATCGCGTCCCAGCTTGGAATCCCGTGGTGCGAGATCGAACAAAAACTGTTTGCCGATGTTATTCAGTTTCATCGACTCAGGGAATTCCATGGCTATGATTCCCCCGCCGACCTTCTTGCACGTTACAACGTCGCGCAGACTCAGGCGGTCCTGTATGACGCTTCGTCGATGGTGGTCTGGGCAAAGGACGACTTTAAACGAATCCTGCGGTATGCGAAGCTGGCCAGGCTGATGCACACCATCGTGCGTCGCCCCGACGGAAGTTATCAGATCACCTTCGACGGTCCGGTGTCCGTGCTGCGACGCACGAGACGGTATGGCACCGCCTTCGCAAAGTTTCTGCCCGCGTTACTTTCCTGCCAGGGCTGGAAGATGAAGGCGACGATTCAGCACCGACGCAGTCACTGGCAAAACCAGTTCTGCCTCTCGCCAGCCGATGGTTTGAAATCGAACGTACAACCCGCCGATGTCTTTGATTCCAGTCTTGAAGCCGATTTCGTTGGCAAATGGGGCGACCAACCGCGTCACGGATGGCGGCTGATCCGCGAAGGCGAGATTCTCTTCAAGCACCAGAAAGTGTTCGTCCCCGATTTCGTACTAGTCCATGCTTCGGGCCGGCGCATCCTGATGGAGATCGTTGGTTTCTGGACACCTGAGTACCTTGCGGAAAAGCAAAAACGTTGCGGTTGTTTCGTGATCACCGAATCCTCTTGGCGATCCCCGATTCGACCGAAGGTGCCGAACTGACGGAGAGTTCAACCGACACGATCGACCAACCAACCATCCGTTATAAGAAGACCATCAAGATCGAAGACGTGCTAGAGTATTTGTCGAACGTTCCGACCCGCTGATGAGATTTCGGATTCCTTGCTGTCATTCGTGCGACGCTGAGAATCTCGATATTGGACGAATTTTCGTTAGCCAAAAGTTCTGGTCGAGCTTGCCGACCAGCAGGACGGATACCCGATCCGTCCTGCTCGCCATCGTAACGTTGGGCAACTCGTGATTTACCGCACAACACTATCTTCCGCTGGCGTCGCCGCAATCTCGACCTGAGCATCCTCGTCCGCGAGGTCTTGCATTTCCGAATCTGCTTGGACGTCACACTTTTCCGCTAACTTGTGTGAATCGACCGGTGTGCATTCGGATACCGGGCCAAGTTCCACTTCGGAGACCGCCTTCGTGATCGATTGGTCGACCGGTTCAACCACGGCTGCGATATGTGGCTCGCTGAATTGCTTCAACGCTTCGGTCGCCGCAAAGAACAGGTAACCGATTCGTCGACCAACGCCTCCCGGGTTGGCGGCCCATGCAAGCTCCTGGTTCGCATCCACCAGTACCGAAAGTTCCCACAACAATTGATCGTTGACGCAGGCCAGCGGAACCTCGTCGTTCTGAGCGGCGATCTCTTCATTGACAACCTCGTCAACCGCGACTTCCTCGGAGTCAGATTCGTCGGCAATGCTGTCTTCAGCGAGCTCTTCCCATTGGGTGTCATCGAGAAACGATTCGTCGGATGCGGCTTCCTCGGCAGTCCATTCCTCCGCCGCCGCGACATCCTCGTCAGCGTTACTATCGAAAGCGTCTTCCGTTGCGAGTTCCTCGGAGAGAACGTCGTCGGCCAACGCTTCGTCCGAGGCGACTTCTTCAGAAATCAGTTCCTCGGCGATCGAAGCTTCTTCAGCCGCCGCAGCCTCGGCCAGTTCGTCGCTTGCTTCGTCGGAGACAACGTCATCGGCCAAGGCTTCGTCCGAGCCGACTTCTTCTGAAATCAGTTCCTCGGCGATCGAAGCCTCTTCAGCCGCCGCAGCCTCGGCCAGTTCGTCGCTTGCTTCGTCGGAGACAACGTCTTCGGCCAACGCTTCGTCCGGAGCCGACTTCTTCAGAAATCAGTTCCTCGGCGATCGAAGCTTCTTCAGCCGCAGCAGCTTCGGCCAGTTCGTCGCTTGCTTCGTCGGAGACAACATCGTCGGCCAACGCTTCGTCCGAGGCGACTTCTTCAGAAATCAGTTCCTCGGCGATCGCAGCCTTCTTCAGCCGCCGCAGCCTCGGCCAGTTCGTCGCTTGCTTCGTCGGAGACAACCTCCTCGGCCAACGCTTCGTCCGAGGCGACTTCTTCAGAAATCAGTTCCTCGGCGATCGCAGCCTCTTCAGCCGCAGCAGCCTCGGCCAGTTCGTCGCTTGCTTCCTCGGAGACAACCTCTTCGGCCAACGCTTCGTCCGAGGCGACTTCTTCAGAAATCAGTTCCTCGGCGATCGCAGCCTCTTCAGCCGCAGCAGCCTCGGCCAGTTCGTCGCTAGCGGATTCGTCGGAGACAACGTCGATCGATTCTTCGACATCGAAATCGTCGATGATATCCGCATCTTGAACATCGCTGATCGCATGTTCGGTGATAATCTCTTCAGTCGGCATCTGATCCGCCGAAGCAATCAAAAGTTCCGGCTCAGACTCGTTCGCGGCGATTTCTGAGAAGCTTGGCTCTTCGAGCGGAATGACGTCGGCTTGGGCATCGATCGCTAGCGTCTCGACAACGTCGACTTCGGACGGTGACTCCACGACCTCCGCTTCGTTGGCCGATGCTCCTTCGTTCAGCGCGGCGACTTCTTCGGCCAACGCTTCAACATCGTGCGGTTCCCCAGCCATGATCGCTTCCACTTCGATCTCGTTCAGGATCGCCGCGAGTGCTTCGTTGGCCTTGCGAATTTCATCCGATATCACATCAGCGTCGGCTGATGAAGTCGCGGCGACGGCCTCGTCGATCGGATCGGCGGATTCTGAAGCGAGCGCAGGCTCCTGGATTTCCGTCTTTGATGGCTCGTGCGATGCATCAGCATCGGCAGGCAGTTCAACGAAGTTCTTGGCGACACGTGCTTCCGACGGGAAGATTTGAACTTTGACGATGCTGTCGGATGCGACGTCGTACGGCTGGTATTCTTCGTCCGGAAGCTGAAGCGCCGACTCAGTTTCCGTCGTTTCAACAAGTTCAAGATCGGAGACCGCCGTATCGTCATTATCGGTCGCTTCCACATGATCGTTCACATCCGAAACAACGGCGGATTCGATCGAAGGTGGATCGCTCGCTGGCGGATCGACCAGAGCGAGTTCAGGGGCCTCGGTATCCGCGTCAGCGGCTTGATCGACTGGCAGTACGGCAACGTGAGCCACAGGTTGCGTTTCATTCGGCTCAGCATCTTCTTGATTCGCGTTCGGCGGGGCGGTGTCGTGAGTTCCCGCCAGCGGGCAAAGTTCATTGTTCCATCGAACGATCGCCAATGGGCAACTGTTCTCCACGGCAACGGGAGCCAAACCGATAGGACCGACAAATGACTGGGCTCGCGTCGTCGAAACGCTATAGACGGTTGCAATCGTACACAGGAACAAGCGTAAGCTACGAGACATGGTATAATCCTCCGTGGCAAACCGATACAACCTGTCCGTGTCTCTTCGCGGAGACCGCCCCAATCGCAGGGCAACGCGTTGTATCGGGGATAAAAAATTGAATGAATTCGGGTTCAGAGACGCCCTGGTGCGGTCAGGACGTCGAAGGTGGGATGTGTTCAATTACCTCATCGGACCAACAACCGATTAGGCTTTCTTTTGGGTTGAAAGAAACTCTGACGACTACAGACTTTAGCGTTGTCTGCGCAGAATGTTCCATCTTTTTCAGTTGTGATGATCAATGGCGAGTCGCATTGTCGCGTGACAAATGTCGTCTGGCCATTGTTGCATCCATGACTTCGTTGCGTGCCAATTGCGTTACAACGATTCAATCACCACCGGCCCCCTCGCATCACGGAGCTTCCAGCCGAAGTCAGGCCGGATCCCTATTGTTTGAGCAGTCAACCCATGTGTTACACGATCCCATGTTGTCCGAAGATCATTCGCGCGTGGACGCGATCTTCAACTAAGATATGATGTTACATGCTGAGGCGATAAAGCGACAATGAACGCTAGAAGTTCGTCTCTTTAATTGATATACCAAGTGGAATCACGCTCAAATAGATCAATAACCAAAGTAATGCGACCGACAAAAATGCAACCGCATGGGAACGCAGCGTTCCAACCAAGAAAACGGTCCACGATAGATTCGCACCGCCATTTCCGGTGACAAGCTCACGCATCCGCAGACGTAGGATTGCCACGCTAACCGCGAACCACAAGACCATCGTCCAGACGGGACCACCGTAGCTTAACCACTGGAGAACCGACCACGAGATTGGCCGTGGGGACGCAAGAACTAAATCCTTCAACAAGACATCAAGTCCACGGACATTGTGATGCACCGCTAGGTCGAATGGAAACTGCTGGAAGGAACTCGGACCTGAACTGGTGAACAATATCGTGGCGAAGACGAGACTACAAACATAAGCATTAGCAGGTTCGCAAGGCTAAACTGAACGGATCGCTCCAGTAAACCGTGAACAGTACCCAGCCAACAACAACGCACGGCGTGACTATAAGAAGGAGTGTAAGTATGTCCGCTTGAAGCCGTACGGAGATAATTCTTGCAGGTGCTAGCCCCAATACCAAGTATGTGCAAACGAACGCTATAACAGAAGATCCTGCATGTAGACGGAAACCGATCAAACGATTCGTAGGCTGTTTGCTGACACTTGACATCAGCAGCGCGGCAAAGCCACCGATTAAGTAGGTGACGATCACTTCGGGTGCCATGCCCGAAAGAAAGGCTATCACGGATCGCTTGCCGTAATCCCAGCGGGTCTCGGTTCTAGGCGAAATGGAACGAGCGTTGGCTGCTTCCTTCCGTGCCTTTCTTTCTCCAGCATTTCTTCAAACGCATAGCGGTATCAAGTTGCTCAATGGTCTCTCTCTCTTCATCCGAAAACAAGAGCGAGTTGCTTCCTACTAAGTCTTGCATGACACCTGTGGTGGCTGTTCGGGGCATGAAATGTTCATTGGTTGATAGAGCATTCATCATTTGGAGAACGTGGCCGTGCGTTTCGACTGCTTTCCTTACGTCACCACTTCGAGCAAGTTTGCTCGCTCTCGCAACCTGAAACGACCAAATTTCGCTGACAACATGACGACGACGTCCATTCGAATGAACCACATCTAGTATTGCGGCTCGGTCGGAACGCAATAAGTCCGTGCTTTGCAAGAATGCGAACGTTGCTTCGTGAGCGTCGTCTTCACTGTCATCAATGCCTGTTTCAACGCATTCAGAAAATGAGAGGTTCCTTAGATCGAACATACTCGAATCGAACACGAAAAGGTCACCAGGTGATCCCCTTTACTCAGGTTTGCGCTTGTCCCAGTAGAAAGCCGCAGAGAGATAGTCGTATAAGGCATTTCCTGGATCATGGACTTGCGCCTCGTGTACAAACTTGCTCCATTCCGCCGTTTGGCTGCCCTTGAGTATCTGATCTACGAGAATGCTGGAATACCAAGTAACCACGAAGCCGCCAGAAACTTTGTTTCCGTGCCAAACGTGTCGCCTGTTCGGCCAACGTCAAACGACGATCACTGCATAATGGCCTCGAACTCCTGGTTCGCAGTCAACCGGTCTTGTTGGCTGATCGAATTTACTGGCCTTAGCCCTGAAGCGAACGGTTTAAACGTCCAGTATTCTCGGGTATAGACGGATGTCGGAGAGTTGAGAACGAGCCGCAGCCCCCATCGAAAGCTGAGCGTCCGCCAATAGTCGCTGGCCACCAGCGTCAATTACTTTATCAGTCGTGCGGCTTGCTGACTTGGAATTTCGTAGCGGATCGGCTGCGTGCAATCAAAACTAACCCCCAGGTTGCACCACGCCACTGCAGCCAAACTGTCTCTGGCCCTGTCTCAGTCTTGCAAACCCTCAGAAGAAAATTGGTGAAGCAGCAGATTAGGATGGCGATGAATGCAGAACAGCCCGCATTTTCATTGATTTAAACGCTCATATGTCCGGACGACGGATTGCCAACAACCCAAGGAGTTTGAAATTTTTACCATTCTTCGACCTAGCGTCGCAACGCAACCTGGTAAGTGCGACGCCAGACAACCTTGCTAAAGAACGTCACTTGCGTCTCATTATCGCCAATTACGGCTTCTCCTTGCAAGTACATGACGTTTCGATGGGCGAGTCGAGTACCAGATATCTTCGATGTTAGCTGAACTGACATAGGTTCGGTGTGTTTCCTGAATCGGTGCCATGAAGTTGCAGAAGCCGGGAGGTGGGAGCGATGGCGATTGTGTAGATGGCACCTCGTTGTGGATGGATTGAAGAGCGTGTGTCGGTTGATAACAATATGCACTTCAATTACGTCCCTGCCCCGGCGTGAAACGAGTCACCACGTCTCACTGCGTTCCGGTATTTGCGTTGTACGTCGCGTGGCCGAAAATGAGGTGATTCGCTTCATATATCGCAAAAGCATCATTCCAGACCACGCACGGTATAACTCGTCCCACTCGCATCAAACGACTATCATGCGATGGAGTGTCGGTCTGGACGATGCTTTGACTGTGGAACCATCGTAATCGAAGGTGTGTTGATGGTGGTGGCCGTTTTAGAATCGCAAAGATAGAAGTGATTGCGTCGGTTGGTTGAATCGGCTGGTGCATTCCGAATTGGTCGCGTGGTATCACTGGTCGACGATGCGTTCAGACGCATCGGACGTAGCAGAGCGTAACGACGTCGAAGATACAGCACCAAGTTGCCGCAGACGACTTGGGTTGATACACTGTGCCAGTCTTCAGTGAATTGGAAATGTTTCCAACGCCACCGACAGATCGGAACCATCGGCTCCGCGAAAGGATGTGGTTTCCGCGTGTTGGTTGATTGAAACCTTTTGCCGCGTTCCAGCGGCTGGGCGTATCGGTACCATGAAAACGCCCGCCAAACCACGAATTTCGCTCGCCGCTTTCCTCGGCATGTTTACTTTTACGGCGGTTGGAATTGCGCGCTCGTCGTTCGTACACGCCCAATCGTTTCAGTACTGTCGACCACGACACACCTAATCATCATCTTTGCTTTTGTCGTCATGCTGCTAACTGATCGCGAGCGAAAACCTTTCTGGACCGGTTTCGTGATCGTTTCCTCGCTTACATCTTTCTCGTCGGCGGTGGTCTCCCCATGATGAGTTTTACTCGGTTCCAGCGGTCGTTGCTGAGTGGTCGGCGGGTCCCGAAGACGTGTACTTCGACTGGTCTCCGTATGATCGCGTGCGGTACGATGCAATGTCTGCTCCCACTCGCAACAATTATCTTCGCGATGCAACCCGAAACCGTATCCGCTACATAGCAAATTGCATGGCTGCTATTTACCTAGGCGTGGCTGGCGGCTATTTTGGGCGAAGAGTTGCCTGGAAAGCTGAACGCGCGTCCAAAGCAGCAACCACATCCGTTGAGCATTCACATGTCGGTACCAGCGGCGGAAGATCGGCAGCGATAAGCACAAGGCATAAGTTCTTGGTCAAGACGTTCACAGCCTACCCGGAGCATGACTCCAGGACGTGCGTGGTCTCGCGAAGTGCCGGAGGCCCGGTACAGCCTCTTCCGGTCGTGACAACGCTCGTTGTTCCACGCAACTTGGAGAGCGATGTTGTTGCTGGACGCTCCGGGAGCCGCAAGATTGTTTTGGCCACGTTTGGCAGCTATTCAGAATATGCCATCAATGCGACGAACAAGCATAGCGCAAAGACTGCGGTCGTCAAAGCCTCGCCGAAGTCAGGCTTGGACAGCGAAAGAACCGCCAGCAATCTCGCTTTCGTAGTCTTGGGTAAACTAACCTGATCTTGTCCGGTTGGGAATTCGCCCGGATTCACGTTACGATGATGGTTTCTTAGAGCGAATACGTTGCACGTTGAACTGAAAAACCGTGTCGCACGATAACTGCAAACACGTTCATCATTGACCTAGAGCGAACACGTCGCAATTTCAACTGAGAAACATTGTCGCAAGACAACTCAAACGCGTTCATTATTGATCTCGATCTCGATCCTTTTTATTCCAGGGACTTCCCGAAGTGATTTCCAAACGCATGAGCCTTTCGGCCGCTGCAGGATTCTGTCGACGCATTGGCACCGGCTTCCGGGCAGGCATGGACTTATTGAGGCTGTGCGAACGCGAATCGAAGCATGGCCCTCCGCGTCATCGCGAGGCGATGCATTCGGTAACGACCGACATCATTTCCGGTGTTCCCATGGCGAGGGCGATGATGAACGTCGACAAGTATTTTCCGCCGCTGATGATCCAAATGGTTCACATCGGCGAAACGACGGGGCGACTGGAAAGGACGCTCATCGAACTGGCCGAGCACTTTGAGCATCGCATCAAGATGAGACGCACTTTCATGCAAGGAATCGCATGGCCGATGCTCCAGTTGATCGGAGGAATTGTCGTTATTGGTCTTTCGATATTGATCACGCAGATGCTGGGGTCTGAATTCAATGCCGTCGGACTAACGTTCGGCGAATACCTCACCATCGTTTTCCTGTTCTTCGGAACGGTTATCGCCGCCGGTCTGGCGGTGAAGTTCAACGCTTTTGGTTGTCATCGACTGTATGCTCTTGTCTACAAGGTGCCCAAAGTTGGCGAATCGTTGCAAACGATCGCATTGTCGCGCATCTGCTGGACGTTGTCGTTGGCCCTTGATTCGGGACTTGATGCCTTCCGCAGTATTAAGATGGCGTTGCAGAGCACGCAGAACGACTACTTTGTATCGCAAGCCGACACCGCGGTGGCGACGATCAAATCAGGCGGCACAATGGCCGAGGGCTTCGCATCGACGGGAATCTTTCCCGAGGAATTCCTGCATTTCATTGAAGCCGCCGAGTTATCGGGAACCGATGCCGAGTCGCTGCACAATCTGGCGAATATTTATGACGAGCGGGCGAAGATTGCCATGCGCGTTCTTGTTGGCGTGATGACAGGCGTCATTTGGGCTTCAGTCACGATCCTGTTAGTCGCTATGATTCTGAAAATGGCAATGAGCGTCGTGGGCGTCTACGACGACGCTTTGAACATGTAATCAAGGAATCGAACATGCAATCCCGCACGAAACATGCTTTCAAGAAACAAAGAGTCTTGGTTTTCTGTTGTGTCGGCGCGATCGTGACGCTAGCCGCTTGGAATGTGTTGGCGCAGGACGCCGCGTCGCCGAGCAAACAAGATAAGGTTCAGCAGTCGATTCGGAACGCGCTGCAAGGGGAATCGGAAACGGCGTCGGCCGACGAACCTTTGCTGCAAGACGTCCTCGATCTGATCAAGCGTCAAGGTAGCGTGTTGGACGGTTCGATGCTCGACGAAGCGGACGAAGCACACGTTGAATCCGTTCGACAAGTGGACCATGAGGCTGGCTTCCGTGCCGCCGAAGCGCTCCTTAGGGCCGCGAGATTATTGAATGACCTGCCATCGACGACAAATCCGGAACGCAAACCATTGATCCGCCAAATGCGACAGCAAGCGATGACCTTGTTGCAGTCCGCATGCAATTCCGAGGAGACACCTGCAAAGTTCCATCAATAGCGCATGATGCCTTCATGCAGGTTTAAAATCACACGCGCCACACTGGTCCAAGCAGCATGAACCGCCGGGTCGATTTCGGCCTGGACAGTCGCTTCCCCCACCGCGATCAATTCCTTTGCGGCATCGAGATTGCTTTGATAATGTGAAAGGTGCGTCTCGTAGACCTTTCGCAACTCGTCTTTGATTTCGACCGAAGGGGTCTGAGAAACCGCCGACCGATAGGCCCATTCGAGTTTTTCGTCGGTGGTTTCACCTCCCTCGGTCGCGATCCGCTGCGCGAAGACACGGGCCGCTTCAACGAAAGTCGGATCGTTCAATAAGGTTAACGATTGTAATGGAGTATTGCTTCGCGATCGCTGAGCGGTGCATTCTTCCCGACTGGGTGCATCGAACGCTTTCAACATCGGATGCAAAAACGTTCGCTGCCAGTGAGTGTACAAACCGCGCCGATACTGGTTTTCATCATGATCGGGTTGATACTCGCGTCGCGGAAAATTCAATTGTGCGTAGTAGCCGGCGGGTTGATACGGATGCACGCTCGGACCTCCGATCCGTTCCACCAGCAATCCGCTGGTCTTTAATGCCGCATCACGAACCATTTCGGCATCCAACCGGTAACGCCCCTGTCGAGCGAAGAGGTCATTATAAGGATCGACTTGTCGCAGTTCGTCTGTCGGTCTCGACGATCGCTTGTAGGCGTCACTATGCACGATTTGGCGGATGACATGCTTTATGTCCCAGCCCGATTTAATGAAGTCCGACGCCAAAGCATCCAGCAAGTCGGGATACGATGGATAGGTTCCCTGGCCACCGAAGTCATCGACGCTGGCACAGATTCCCCGCCCGAACATCAGGCTCCAAAGACGATTCACCATCGTTCGCGACGTGAGCGGATTGTCGTCGCGGCAAAGCCACTCGGCCAAATCCAAACGGGTCGCGCGTCGATCACCAATCTCTAGCCGCCCCAAGAATTCCGGAATTGCGGGCTGCACAATTTCGCCGGAATCGTCCATCCAGTTGCCTCTTGGCAAGATACGGATCTCTCTTGGCGAAACGCTACGACTGACAACCGTTTGCGTCATCTTGTCTTCAAGGTTCTGACGCTGCTTGGCCAACTGGTCGATCCGCTTCTGCAAGTCAACCATCGGCTGAGCGTGGGCCAGATAATGCGCACTGACCGCTTCGGCCTGCTGCTCCGTTCGGCTTTCCGCGGCGACCTTTAACGCTTCGACAACCGATTCAGGGATGCCTTGCTGACTGATCCAGCCAGCTTGATCCCAATAGACCGTTCCGCCGAACTGAGTAAAAGCCATCCCATCGACTTGTTGTTCCTTCGTGATTCCGAGCGATGCGGCATCAACCTCCAAACGAATCCATTTGCCGACTTCGGGAAGATTCCCTTGTCGCTGATATCCGGCCCAGTTCTCTTTGCGAAGTCCATATCCGATGTCGTCGGAACCCCAGACGGCCCGATGATCCCACCCGCCATCATTTAACTGCAACATGATCGCCTTGGGCGGATTCTCGGGGTCGAGGAAAGCCCACACAAAGAAACGTAGGCCTTCTTCGCCACGAACCTTCGTTTTCGCGTCATCAAAGAAGTGCTGGATCAACCCGCCAGCGCGTTGACGTCGCGACTTCTGCCCGCTGTGGACCGGCCCCTGATCGGCACCGATAAAATCGAAAGTGCCGCTTGTATTGCCACCGGTGTCTTGGACGTCATCAAGCCAAGAATGGACAACTTCCTTGGACGCATCTAAGGTTTCGAGCGTGGAAACCTCCCAGGCCGGCTGAGCTTTCAGCAGTTCCTGCTTCAGCGGTTCGCGGCGCTGATTCGCTTCAGCGATCTGAGAATCGATTTCCTCGATCGCCTTCAATTCGGCTTCCGTCGGCACGGGAATCATCGGCGGACGCGATCGAGCACCGTAAACGCCCCTTTCTTCCAGATCGGCGAAGAAGGCTCCTATCGAGTAGAAATCCTTCATTGTGTAGGGATCGTATTTGTGATCGTGACATTGAGCGCAGCCCATCGTCGCTCCCATGAATACCTGCGAAAGATTACGCACACGATCAGCGAAATAGATCGCCAAATATTCCTTTGCTTGCGATCCGCCCTCTTCGGTTGTCTGGTTCAGTCGGTTGTAACCCGATGCGACCCGCTGTTCCAATGTCGCATCCGGAAGCAAGTCACCGGCAAGCTGTTCGCGAATAAAACGATCGTACGGCATGTTGTCATTGAAGGCGTCGATCACATAATCGCGGTATGGCGACTGAGAAACATTCTGATCGCCGTGGTATCCGACGGTATCGGCGTAGCGAACCAGATCGAGCCAATACATCGCCATTCGTTCGCCGAACCGGTTCGATTCCAGCAACCGTTCAACCAGCTTCGTGTACGCCTGCTCTGACGTGTCGTTTATAAACGCGTTCACTTCTTCCAACGAAGGAGGCAAGCCGTTCAAATCAAACGAAAGGCGACGAATCAATGTCACTCGATCGGCCTGCTCGACCGGCGTGATTCCTTCGGCCTGCAATCGTGCATCGATAAAACGATCAACGATGTGATCCTTCGCTGAACCTTCCGGCTGACTCGCGGTGTCCGCGGGCCGGATCGCGGTGTAGGCCCAATGCGGTTCGTACTGGGCACCTTCGGCGACCCAGCGACGAAGGAGTTCACGTTCCCCTGGCTCGAGCGATTTGTGCGCTTTGGGAGGGGGCATCACCATCGACTCGTCATCTGAAAAGATGCGGGCCAGCAACTCGCTTTCATCCGGCTTTCCAGGCGTGATCGCGCCGCGATCGATGGCGTTTTCTCGGTCGTCCAGGCGGAGGTCCCCTTCCACCGTCTTTGCATCGGGCCCGTGGCAAGCGAAACACTTGTCGGACAGAATTGCTCGGATGTCACGATTGAATCGGACTGGCCTAGGTTGCGATTCAACTGCGTCAATTTGCGACGCGGACAACGTGAGGGCTACCAAAAGCGGAACGAAATAAATAGATCGCATGGCGAAGAACAGGCAGGAGGGTGATAATCGGACATGAACGTTGCGTCGACCGAAATGATGCGACAGCGCCATTTCGGCTCACGGACATCAGGAAACCGGTGGGCCTTCATTATACATCATCTTTCAGCTTCCGTGATCACATCGACGGGAAAGGCGGTTGGGAATGCAAGCGATCGATACGGCATCGCTCTGTCATGTGTTTGGCGTGCGACATTTGTCGCCGATGGGGGCGTGGCAGTTGCGACGCTTTCTGGATTCTGTCAAGCCACAAGTCGTTTTGATTGAAGGTCCATGCGATGCCGAATGTTTAATCGACGATCTCGTCGCGAAAGAGACGGTCCCTCCAATTGGAATCCTTGCCTTTTCCAACAGCGTGCCGTTGCGATCCTTTGTCTACCCGTTAGCGCGATACAGCCCCGAGTATCAAGCAATCCGCTGGGCTCATGAAAATCGCGTCGACTGTGAATTCATCGATCTGCCCAGTGACATCTTTCTTGGATTGCAGGATCGCGAGCATCGACGTGGCGAGGACCAGCGTCACGCTTCGCCGGGAGAACCCGCGATCGATCCGGTGATCCAGCGTGAATCGGTGTATCAACGGCTGGCGGCAATCGCTGGAGAGTCGCATTACGAGAGTTTCTGGGAACGTAACTTTGAACACAATCGGTCCGATGATGCGTATCGAAGCACGACGTTGCAATTGGGATTTCAGTTGCGGGAACTCGACACCGATTCGCCCCGGGCAATGGCGGAGAACCTGATTCGCGAAGCCTTCATGCGACGACGCATTCTGGAAACCGTCCGACGTGGCGTAGCGGCGGAACGGATTGTTGCCGTGGTGGGTGCCTATCACGCCCCCGTTTTGAATCATAAACATCCGCCACTGAGCGACGAAGAATTGAAGCAGCTTCCGCGACTGAACAGCCAGTTGACGTTGATGCCCTATTCCTATTTCCGCTTGTCAAGCCAATCGGGATACGGGGCGGGCAACGAAGCACCCGCATATTTTGACCTATTGTGGGAAACGCTCGACAACGAGCAGTTTGACGAACTGCCGGCACGCTATCTTTCCGAGATCGTTCGACATCAGCGTGATTCGGGAACCCATCGCTCGACGGCCGAAGTCATCGAAGCGGTCCGACTTGCCAAGACGCTTTCGGCATTGAAAGACGGCATGGCACCCACGCTGGACGACCTGCGACGCGGCGGTCACACTCATCGGCCAAGGACAGCGATCCAGTGTCGCCCAATCACTGGCGCAAATCGACGTCGGCACCGCAATCGGCAGCCTGCCGCCGGGCGTTTCCCAGACGTCGATTCAAGAAGACTTCAATCAACAATTGCGGCAGCTCAAGCTGACCAAGTATCGTTCCGCCGTTCGGCAGGAGCTGACGCTCGATCTGCGAGAGAATCGGCGTGTGAAAACGCCTTCGGCCGCCTTCCTCGATTTGCATCGTTCCAGTTTCCTGCATCGGCTGAACCTGCTGGGGATCGGATTCGCGACGCCGATTGCCAGTCGGCAAGAAGCCTCCACGTGGGCTGAACGTTGGGAAATCCAATGGAATCCGGAATCGGAAATCTCGTTGGTGGAAGCTGTTCTAATGGGCGAGACGATCGAGTTGGCTGCGGCGTTCAAATTCAGTCGGCTGCTGGACGAAGCCACCAGCGTTGCCGATGCATCCCAAGCGGTCGGCATGGCCTGCCGTTGCGGCATGATGGAAGCGATGGAGGAAAGCGCGTCAGCGATTGCAGTCGTTGGCATCGCAATCGAGCGATTTCGCATCGGTCGCGCATGCAACGTTCGAGCTAGCCAATGTCACCAAATTCGGAGACGTTCGTCGTTTCGACACTTCCTCTGATTCCCCTGATCGAAACGATGTTCGTTCAAGGTGCGTTGGCGTTGTCGTCGGCCGCGTCGTGCGACAACGACACCGCAAGATCGCTCGTGTTCGCCATCGACGCGTTGCATCGCGTCGCACTGGAGTTCCATCAACAGGTCGACGATTCGCTTTGGTTTGACGAACTGCGACGACTGAGCGACCGCGACGACCGCAATCCGATGCTCAGCGGATACGCATGCCGTGCTGTTGGAGGAAGATCGGCTTGAAAGCGAGCAACTATCGCGAGAAGTTCGCGTCGTCTCTCCCCAGCGGCTCCCGCCGATCTCGGGGCCGGATGGTTCGAGGGACTTGCCAAACGCAATCGCTACGCGTTGTTGGGCGCGACAGTCGCTGTGGCAGCAACTGGCCCAATACATTCGTTCCTTGGACGACGATCAGTTTCGCCACGCGTTGGTCTTTCTTCTGCCGTGCGTTCAGCGAGTTCAGCCCGAATGAAAGCGAGCAACTGAAGAAAACTCGGCCAATGTTGGGGTGTCAACTCCGATCACGTCAGCGAACTGACTGAAGCCGCCAGCCTCTAACCGACTCCGAGAACGCGGCAATGACGAACCATGACTTTGACTTCGGCGATTTACCGACGCAGTTAAACTGCTGAATAGCGAGTCAAATGCGCCACGACTCGGGAACGGTGAGTGCGGTCTCTAATATTCCTTTGCCGCTAGAAGGCATTGGCTGACCTGGGGACAGGTCAGCCTACATGTAGGTCGACCCGTCCTCGGTCGACCAATGCGTTCTCCAATGCCAACCGGTGAAGTATTGTGCTTCGATAAAGTGATCGAAGCTGCTTTCCGTTCACAATATTGGTCAGCGTATTGGCTGACCTGGGGACAGGCCAGCCTACAGGTAGGTCGACCCGTCCTCGGGTCGACCAATGTGCTCTCCAGTGGCAAACCGGACGGGGCGATCGATTATTTCAACGCATGTGCGTCCCGTTGTTGGTTCCGGCAAGAGCCCTTAGAATGCAGCCGAGAATTCGGACTCAGATTTGAAAAGCTTTGTCTGAAAGACGCATCATTCCAAAGTATTCATCGACTTTGCGATAACGTTCGACAACCACATTCAAGAATCAAACGCCAAGGGAGTATCCGGTTGAAAACTGCAACGATCGAAACCGACAAAGGAACCATTCGCATTGAACTGTTCCCCGAACAGACGCCCAAGACGGTGGGAAACTTTGAAAAGTTGGCGAGCGAAGGGTTTTATGACGGCTTGAAGTTTCACCGAGTCATTCCCGATTTTATGATCCAAGGTGGGTGCCCCCATGGAACGGGGACCGGTGGTCCTGGTTACACGTTTGAAGACGAGTTCTCGCCAGACCTGCGACATGATGGTCCCGGAGTCCTCTCGATGGCCAATGCCGGTCCGGGGACGAATGGGTCGCAGTTTTTCATCACGCATGTTGCTTGCCCGCATCTGGACAATCGACACAGTGTCTTTGGTAAAGTGATCGAAGGGCAAGACGTTGTCGATTCGATTAAGCAAGGCGACAAGATGCAGAAGGTCACCGTCGCGGACGAATAAGCAATCGCCATCGCGGCAGCGTCTTGGCCTTCAGGGAATCCGTTGTTATGTCCGAGCAATCGTGTTGGTCGACGATCCGAAACAGACGCGCCGCCGTGCGTTCGTATTGGATTGTTCTGTTGCTCCTGGTCGCAATCGCGGGAGTCGTTTGGTTTCTTCAATCCAGATCCACCGATCTGTTGCCGACCTTGACGCAGCTTCGCGTCGCTGTTGGCCAAATCGAGAATTTGGAAGTCGACGCGGCGCGGCAAACGCTCGTCGCGCTGAACGAACGGTTTCCCGACGATCCAAGCCTGCAACAAAATTTGGCGGTCAACGCGGTATCACGCTTGCGTCAGCTTTCCGGGACCATGGCCAATGGCAGCCTGGATCGACAGCAAATCGATGCCGCCGCAGCGGCGTTTCCCGACGCCCTGGCTGACGCCGATTTTCGCATCGCACAGTTCCAGGCGGCGGTCGGTCCCAATCCGATCGCGTCGTGGTTGCGTGGTCGTTACAACGAAGTGCGAGCGGCAACCGCCGATGCCGGACAACCGTCGCATCTTCTGGCCAGCGAAAACGCACATTTCTTAATCGATCAGTTGGCCGAGCATCCGCAGTGGTTGGTCCTGGCTGGGCCGTTGTTCGCGGCGTTGGAGGAGTCATCGGACGATCAGCTTGCCGTTCAGGCGCTTCCTGTGTTGGTGGCGGCGAGCGAAGCCAATCCGCGCAATCTGTATCTCGCCCTGGAAACCATTCGATTGGCGGTCGCTCAAGAATCCGATCACGCGACGGGCTTGTTAAAGCGGTCACAAGAATTGGCTCGACCGCTGGTTTCGGAAACCGAGTCGATCGCATCGTCGTTGAAAATGCAGCCGCTTGAAGTCGCTGACAAAGCCATCGAGGCGGTTGCAAATGACGATTGGCGGCAAGCCGCGTTGTTCACAAATTATTGGACGAACATGCACAAGGCAACCGCAGCCTACCGTGCCGACTTGCGTTTGGCCACACCGCACGAATTGGATTTCATCTCGTTCGACCTGTCTCAGAGACTCGCCAGCCAATGGGCGCAGGCGAATCAAACGTCCGAAGCGTTCACGCCGGTAAACCTTGAAATTGTGGAGGCCGATGCGTGGTCGGACCGTCCCATTCTTCAGGCGACTTGGGGTGACTTCAATCTGGATGGGCGCGACCGACTTGGCGCTGCTGGACTCGGAATCGGTGGCCCTCTGGCAACTTGTTGACGATCAATGGCAATTGTTTGCGTCGGCGAAAGTGCCTGAAGGGAGCGAACGATTCGTTGTCGCCGATTTGTTTTTAGTTGATTCGAGTCACAACCAGCGATTGCGGAAGTCTCTAGTTTCCGACGATGCGGCGACCGGCGTCCAGCAAGCCAATCAGCACGATACGTTTCGCAGTTTCGTGGTGTCCGGCGGCGATGCTGTTTCGATTCTGCAGATCAATCCAGAATCGGCCGAACCGAACGGGCGTCTGCGAATTCCGCAGGAGCCGACGGGGCTTGAAGGGATTGACGGCGTTACCGCGTCGACCGCATGTGATGTCGATGCCGATGGTGATATCGATTTGATCTTCGGAACGCGCGACAAAGGGGTGCAAATCTGGATCAATCGCGGCAACATGACGTTCTACCCGGTCGCCGCGCACAGCCAGTTGCCGCCGGAGGACAACCCAGCGATCGATTTCGAGTTTGTCGACTTCGATCGAGATCTCGACATGGATGTGATTACATTGCTGAAAGACGGAACGGTCGGCCTGCTGGAAAACTTGCTGCATCTTCAGTTCCGCTGGACGAAGTGGGACTGGGCGAACGAACCTGGACGGCGGACGACGGACATTGGTTTCGCGGACGTCGACGGCAACGTTTCGTGGGATTTGCTTCTCAAGTCCGAGGGGATGGCTGAAGTCATCTTCACCGAAACAAGCGACATCGGCGTCTTCAAGACCATCGGGCGAAAGTCCTTCGCCGCTCCTGGCTCGCGGTTCAAGATCACGCAGCTAAACAATGATCCTTGGCCGGACATGGTTTGCTGGAACGATCAAGGACTGCACGTCATCAGTCTCCGATTGGACGGAAGTGGCGCTGAATTGGGAAACTTTGCAGTCCAGGACTCCGCGGCAATCAATGGCATTGCGGCGGGAGACGCCGATGCTGATGGAAAGCTAGATTTGGCGATCGCGACCAAAAATGGTGTGCGGATTGGAAGGAATGCGACCCAAAATGTTGGGAACTATCTGCGTGCGAGCTTTCGCGGGATCGACGACAACGCGAGCGGTCGTGTCAATCATTATGCGATCGGATCGGTTCTCGAGCTACGTTACGGACCTTTCTATCGCGCGGAAGTGATAACCGATCCGATCACACATTTCGGA
Source organism: Pirellulaceae bacterium (assembly GCA_041399105.1). GTDB lineage: Bacteria > Planctomycetota > Planctomycetia > Pirellulales > Pirellulaceae > Rosistilla. Next base: position 56,150 of record JAWKTL010000031.1, read on the forward strand.
ATGGGAACCTACGATCAGGCCATTACCTTGCGAGCGATCCTGCCCAACGGCGTAACGCAGAGTGTTGTCAAACCGGAGGCGAATCAAATCCTTTATGAGCAGCAAACGTTGAAGGGATCGTGCCCTTATCTGTACGGTTGGGACGGAGAAAAGTTTGCGTTTGTCACCGATTGCCTCTGGGCGGCACCTCTGGGACTGCAGGTTGCGCCAGGCGAAGTTGTTCCCGATCGACCTTGGGAGTACTTGAAAGTCGACGGACGATTCATCAAGCCACGGGAAGGATTTTATGAACTGCGGATCACGGAGGAGCTTTGGGAATTGGCGTATTTCGATCATCTCGAACTGACTGCTGTTGATCACCCCGCGAACGTTCAGATCTTCACGAATGAGAAAGTGGGGCCGCCAAGCATCGCGGAACATCAAATTTATGCGTTTGATGCGAACTCCGTTCAGCCGATCGTCGCCGCGTCGGATTCGTCCGGCAAAGATGTGACATCAACGTTGAAAGCGATCGACGAGGACTACGTTCAAGGTTTCCAACGGCAGTATTGCCAAGGACTTTGTCAGCCTCACTGGATTGAACTCGACCTAAGTTCCGTTGACGGGGACGCAGAGCGGACGTTCTTGATCTTGACCGGATGGATTTTCCCGACCGATACGTCACTCAACATTCAGATCGCGCAGAATCCCGATTTGGCGCGTGTCGTGTATCCAGTCTTGGAAGTGCCCGATGACAATGGAGGTTGGCGTACGGCGATACCGTTCATCGGCTTTCCAGGTGGAAAAACGAAGACCATCGTGGTCGATATCTCCGGCAAATTGAATCTCAACGACAAGCGTGCCCGCGTCCGAACGTCCGCACAGATCTACTGGGATCAGGCGGTCGTGGCGGTCGATCCGCCACAGGCATCGACGCGGCAACACGTCCTGAAGCTCGCGACCGCCGAGCTTGGATATCACGGCTTCTCTTCACAGCTTCCACGAACGTCGACACAACCGCATCGATACGATTATCAACGGATCGATTCAGCTCCGAAGTGGCCTCCATTGTTGGGCAACCTGACGCGGTACGGCGATGTGCTGTCGCTCCTTTCCGATTGGGATGACACCATGGTGGTGATGGGTGCCGGCGACGAAATGCGGCTCGCGTTTCCCGTTCCTTCCGAGCCGATTCCCGACGGCTGGGTTCGCGACTTCGTGTTGCACTGTGTCGGCTGGGATAAAGATGCGGACTTGAACACACTGACGGGACAAACGATCGATCCGCTTCCGTTTCGTTCGATGCAAGCATATCCTCCTCCGGCAACGCAACGGGAGGTTGCTGACGATGTGAGAAAACGGAACGAAGCACAACTGACTCGCCCACAGCGCTTTCGAGAATTTTGGAGGCGTTCGACAGTCGACCAACCTGATGCGAACATGGATGCGGCCTTCTGATTGGGCGCGAAGTCCATCGACCCGACTGGACAGCCACGCTTGATCGATCAGAATAGATGCGTCGCTCCGTCGAATCCAGCGTCCGCGGTGCCAAGGTCCGGCAGGGCTCACAACATTCGTTCACCTCCCCCTCCAGCAACCCCAAGAATCATCATGCGTTTCCCTGTTTCCGTTTTCGCGTTTTTCATTGCTCTTGCTCTCCTGCCATGTTCATCAATGATGGCCGATGAAGGTTGGGTCTCTCTGTTCGATGGCGAATCATTGAACGGTTGGACGCAGAAAAACGGAACGGCAACCTATCGAGTTGAAGATGGTGCCATCGTCGGTCATACGGCTGTGGGAAGTCCCAATTCGTTTCTTTGCACCGACAAGAACTATGGCGACTTCGAGTTGGAGTTTGAAGTCAAGGTCGACAAAGGGCTCAACTCGGGAGTTCAAATCCGCAGCAAAACGAAGGAGCAATCCGACGGCCAGGGTAAGAACAACGCGGTCGGTCGCGTTTACGGTCCGCAGGTGGAAATTGAATCGGGACCGGCCGAAGCGGGTTACGTCTACGGCGAAGCAACCGGACGCGGTTGGCTGACGCCCAATGAACGGCTCAAGCCGCATGACCATTTCGATAACGATGGCTGGAACAAGTTTCGCGTTGTTGCGAAGGGACCGCGAATTCAAACGTTCATCAACGGCGAAGCGATTGAGGATTTGACCGACGAAGCCATTTACGAAACGCACCCGGAAGGCTTCATCGGATTGCAAGTTCACGGTATCGGCAAGGACAAGGGCCCGTATCAGGTTGCTTGGAAAAACATTCGTCTTAAAGAACTTTCCGGCGACTCGAAGTAAATTTTGTCGGACATACCGATCCATTTGTTGCTGCCATTGCTGGCCAGCATTTTGTTTACGTTAGGATTGATCGCCACCAAGCGGGCCGGTTCTCGCGGTGCCTCGACATGGATGATCATCTTTGTCGGCAACACCGCGTCGGCAACGCTGTTTACGGGCTTTTGGTTCACCGAATCGCGGAGCGTCCCCTGGTCGTTGATTTGGCAGCCGTTGCTGGTCGGTGTGCTGTACATTCTAGGAATCTCCCTGACCTACATGGCGCTTGACCGAGGGGACGTCTCGGTGGCGACGCCGATCTTGAGTTCCAAACTGGTGTGGGTCGCGATCTTGTTGACGGTGATCGCGGGCGAAAGACTGTCGGCGACGCGATGGAGCGCCGTGTTGATGGCGATGCTGGGCATCATCATGGTCCAGCAGACCGATCGACGCGGCGAACACCGTAGGCTTGTCCTGACCATCGTCTTCGCACTTTCGGCCGCATCAACATTCGCCATGTTTGATGTGCTTGTTCAAGAGTGGGCCGAAAGCTGGGGATCAGGTCACTTTCTGCCGATCATTTTTTGGACGGGATGGGTCCTTTCTCTTGCGCTTTTGCCAAAAATTGATCATTCCGCGTGGAAACGACCGGGCTTACTGCTTCCCTTGTGGATTGGCGCGTTCTTGGTTTCCTTGCAAGCGATGTGTCTGGTTTGCACCCTGGCCTATTTCGGCGACGCGACGCGAGTCAACATCGTTTACGCGCTCCGCGGATTGTGGGGCGTTCTGTTTGCTTTCGCCTTGGCTCGCCGCTTTGACATGCAAGAGCGTCATGCTTCCTCAAGAACCTTAACATGTCGCATCATCGGGGCAATCCTGCTAACCGGCGCAGTCGTTCTCGCGTTGCGGAACTGAGGAAGGCAATCGAGCGCCTGGCGGGCGTCATCTGCCCGAACGCCCCCTGGAAGCGGGGCTCTCTATGTGCTTCTACGCCTAGAATTCCAGACAAAATCGCGATCGTCATTTGGAAACCGTTCGTTTGTGACGTATCGTTGTTGAGGAACCCTTGCAGACTTCCGCAGCCGTTCCCTTATCGATCACTTAAGAGTTGATTTATGCGAGCCCCTAAAAGCATGAGTCAATGCTTTGTGGCCTCGTGGACAATCGTACTGGTTTTCGTTTGTCCTCTCGAAAGCATTGCTCAGACCGCGAAATACGACGACAGCCATTCGATCCAAGGTTTTAGCCAACCTGGACGAATTGCATCGGTTGCAGCCGCAATCCCTGGGATTGTCCGCGCGATCCATGTTCGTGAAGGGAGCATCGTCGCCGATGGCGATACTCTCGTAAAGCTTGATCGTGGCGTTCATGATGAGAAATTGAATTTAGCCCGGCTGGCGAAAGACGCGCAAGGCGAGTTGCAGAGCGCACAAGCTGAGTTGAACGCGGGTGTTTCACGTCTGCGTCGAATCCAAGAACTGGCAGATCGTCAGCACGCGACTCCCAGCGAACTGCTGCAGGCGCGGGAAGATGTCGAAATGGCGAAAGCGAATCTGCGGCGTGCGGAGGACCGACGCGAGCAGCAAATCGCAGACTACCAACGTCTCGTCGCCGAAGCCGATCAGTTTGCGGTAAAGGCTCCGTTCACCGGAGTCGTCGTTGAACTGAAGAAAGAACTTGGAGAATTTGTCGGGCCGGGCGAATCGACCGTTTGCATCGTTGCCGACCTCAGCACATTGTCCGTCGAATTCATGGTGCCACGATATCTTCTGCATCACTTGGAAGTCGACGACCGGATTGAGATTCTGTTTACGTATGCGAACCGTGTCGTGCCGGGAACCATCGAGTACATCTCCCCGTATCCAAACGGCGAAACCAATACATACACGTTGAAAGCACGCGTCGCGAACACCGACGGCAAGCTGACTGCGGGGGAGCGTTGTCAAATCGAAACGAAGAGCCTGTCACAAAAGGGAACGAAACCGCATCGAAGTGCTCAGCGAATCGATAATCCGAACACATCACCAACGGCCCAGGCAACGCATCAACGGCCATCACCGCCAGCGCAAGTCGCCACGGAAGAGGCCTTGCCGGAAGCTCAACGTAGGTGATCGTGAGTAAGATGCCAACCGAAGTGCAAGCATCGCTGCATCCGTCAGCTCAGCCCGCGAAGTCGACCATCGATGGCGTCGACACGATCGAAGCGGTCGAGAGAACGCTGCATGCCGTTGAACGGTATGCTTCGTCTCTGGGCGATATCGATGGGAAAGAAGCGAGATCGGACCGCAATGCCGTCCCAGTCCGCAATCGAGAGGCGAGCGAATTTGAATCTCGGCAGGTTCCTGAAAAACCAAGCGTGGCCGAGACGGAGACGCTCCCTGGTTGGTCGGAACTCTTCCAAATGTGCCGCGGGAAATGCAGGTCGGCGCTTCGGGCACGAAGAGCAAAGGCCAAAACTCTGCTGGCGTGTGCGCTCACGTTATTCCTCGTAGGCCTCGTTCCATGGCCTTACACCGTGAAATGCAACGTTGTCTGCGAACCGGCGATCAGGCGTTATGTCGCCGCACCGTTCGATGCCCGACTACTGAAGTCGCATGTCGTCGTCGGTCAGACCGTGGCGCAAGGCGAATTGTTGGCGACGCTCGATGGCGGCGAACTGTATAACGAACTCGCCGCCGTTCGCGCCAAGTTGGCTCAGTCAAAGCAACGTCATTCCGCCGCATTGTCACAAGGCGACCATTCAAAATCGGAATTCGAGCGGCTGGAGATGGAGCATCTTCTGCACGAACTTGAAATCTTAGAGAAACGACAGCTCAAGCTGAGCATTCGTTCGCCGATCGATGGTGTTGTTGTTTCCGGCGACCTGGAACGCGCCGAGGGTGCGACCGTGTCCCTCGGAGATAACCTCTTTGAAATCGCGAGCTTGAATCGCCTGATTGCCGAAATCGCGATCCCCGAGTCGCGGGTGACATCCATTGGCACGTCACAGTCCGTTCGGATTTGGTTGGATGCGGCTCCTGGATGGTCGCGGCAATCCAATATCAAGCGAATCCATCAGCGAAGCGAACTGCGAGAAAACGCGAGCGTCTATATCGCTCAAGCAGAGCTATCGAACGACGAACACACGTTGCGACCTGGCATGAATGGTACCGCGGCCATCGAAGCTGGATACAAACCGATCGCTTGGTTGCTGTTCCACCGTCCCTACGACGCAATTCGCAAACGAATCGGATGGTGATCCGATGCAGTTCAGAAAACTTGATCACTTGAAGCAACCAAGCCCGACACCAGAGGGTGAAGCGGACACGACAGCCATCAACACCGCTATTTCGCTACGTCGGGAATTGCGTCTCCACCGTCGTGACGGAAAGGATCACCGCAGCGTTCTGGAGGATCCAAGGCAGCGTAAATTCTATCGTTTGGGCGTTGCGGAAACCTGTTTTGTGGAAGCCGCCCTCCGCACCAACGACATGGCGAAAGCCTATGCGGAATGCATGAAGCTTCCGGAAGAACAGCGGCTTTCCGAACACAAGGCGACCGAATTCTGCAAATGGCTGGTCAGCCAAAAGCTTGCCGAATTCAGTGCTCAACAGCCTGGCGTTTCCCGCCAAGACAGCAATCCTCCGTTGGCGGAAGCGTCGAGTCTGTTGAATCGCCTGGCTGGAATGAAATCGTTCGGCAAAGCGTTTTTCTGGAAGATTCCATTGCTCGATCCCAATCGTTGGTTGGGCGGGATGGCGAATGCCACGCCTTGGCTTTTCGGTCCGACGGCGATGTTGGTTCAACTGGCTTGCTTCGCCGTGGCGATCGTTTTCAGTATCGACCACTGGACCGAAATCTTCTCGGGGTACGGCAATCTATTTTCCTCTTGGCGGCTGGATCTGGTTGATTGTCGCTTGGTGCGGTTTGAAACTCGTCCACGAGATCGCTCATGGAGCGACATGCCGACGAAATGGTGGCGACGTTCCCGAAGCCGGATTGGCGATGATTCTTTTAATGCCAATCGCGTATGTGGATGTTACGTCAAGCTGGCGTTTTCCATCGCGGATGCAACGGTTGCAAGTGACCTTGGCCGGCGTTACCGCCGAACTGTTCGTGTCGGCGGTTGCTTTGTTGTGCTGGGGCTTGTTCGATTCGATGACATTGAAACAGGCCGCTGCCGACGTTGTTGTGTTGGGAACGGTGAGTTCGTTGCTGTTTAACCTGAATCCGCTGCTCAAGTTTGATGGATACTTCGCTGGCGGATCTCACCGGTGTCGACAATTTGTACAGTTATGGTCAGTCGTACGCGCGATACGTTGGCCGACGCTATGCATTGGGCTTGGATGAACGGAAGCCGAACTTGCCCGGTTCGCATCCCGCATGGATTCAAGTGTATGGAGTCTCAGCGGCGATCTATCGCATGTTTACGGTGTCGGGACTGATCATTGCCGCCACCGCGGCTCTTTCACGGTGCCGGGGTTGTCATCGCGGTGGTCGGAGTGTTGTTGTTCTTTCTCTATCCATTGGGAATGTTGATTGAATCCCTTCGTCAATTGTGGGTCGCCGGTTCGCTCAATGGAGGCCGCTTGGCGATACGTTTAACCGGCTTGGTGGGTCTTCTGGTTGGACCGCTCTTCTGGATACCCGCCGAATTCAGTTGGACGCAGCCCGGCATTGTCCAGTACAGTCCGCCGGCGATCATTCGCGCTCAATCTCCGGGATTCGTACAGCATATCCACGTCGGCGACGGACAAGCCGTCAAGCAAGGCGAACCGATCGTGACACTTGAGAACGATGACCTGCGGCTCAAACTGTCGGACTTGCGGAAGCAGCATCGTCAGGTTCAGCAAGAGATTCAATCCGCTCGATGGCGACGAGAGTCATCAGAACTAGCGGACGCTCAAACGCGAGAAATGGGGCTCGGCGAACAGGTCAGGCAGGTTCAGGCCGATGTCGACGCATTGGTGCTGCGATCGCCCGTTGACGGCATCGTCGTCTCACGAAGCTTAGGCTGGATCGAGGGGACATTCGTCGATATCGGGGAAGAATTGGCGGTCGTCGGAACCGAAGATTCAAAACGTCTGAAGGTTTCCGTCAACCAGTATTCAGCCCGTGACGAAGATCGATGGAAGGGTCAACGCGCAGGATTATTGTCGACGGAATTTCATCGTGGACCGAACGCATCACTCGCATTGAAGCTCGCGCCGATTCAGCCCCTCCCGATCCTTCGCTGTTGGCAATCAATGGAGGCTCGCTGGCGGTCGTTGTCCAATCGGAAGAAGAGATGAACCTGTGCGAACCTCGGGTCAACATGTTGATTGAACTTTCGCCGTCGAAAAGCTTGAAGCTGCGTTGTGGCCAGCGGGCGTACGTGCGGATCGACGAAGAAAAGGTATCGATGGCTCAGTTCTTGTTGCGTTGGGCCAAGACGCAACTTGCCACAATCGGAGTGACCGGAAACTGGCTGTAGGCAATCAATTCGTCAGTCGAACGGTAGCCTCTCGCCATCATTAAAGCCGCAATCGTTGAGGAGATGCCGCATTGTCCGCAAGCAACTCTTCAAGAATGGTCGCGATCCCGGCGACCATCAGAGGGACGCTCATCGAAGGCATCGATTCGCATCGATCGGCGACTTGCTGAGGCGAAAGAGGCAAGTGGATGAAGGTTGAATCCGTCCGCAAGTGCTCGCGCTGGGCGTAGAACTGACTCATGTATAGCGTCGCGTTGCAAAGAAGCGTTCCAGCATGGTGAGAGATGACGGCTGGAACACTGCGTTCTCGAAGCTTCTCGCACCAACGACGCAAAGGAAGCCGGGTTTGAAACGCGGATGGCCCCCCCTCAACCAATGGTTGGTCGTTGCTGCCGACGTTGATGCCAAAACTTTCCAATCGCAGAACGCTGGAACCGGGGGCCTGCCCTAAGTGGAGAATCGCATCGAACTCCTCCTGCATGTCGACGGCCAACCTCTGCTTGACCGCTTGGAAATCGACCGGGTAACGCCGCGTCACCAGCGATGCGCCGGCGTCAAACCATCGGGTAAGCTCCACCAGCGTCAACCAACTGCTGTTTTCTTGCCAATCGTCGTAAGGCTCAAAGGCCGTTAATAGGATTCTAGGCATATCACCCACGATTGGTTTTGTCTGGTCCAGCCATCAAGTGTCTACAACGCGCTCCACACTCCCGATGACATTTTATACGACGCGAGAGCGGAAAAGAGGCGGATCGCTCCATAGAATGATAGGGTATTATTCAGAGGACGGGCGGAGAAATCTCCCTCGATTGTACTCTGTCGCTGGCGCTAGGTCGCACGCAACATTGCCGACCAGATTCGTTAAATTGCTCAATAAATCTTGGAACCCAGTTGAAATCCAAACAAACTGTCCAGTTGTACAACCATGTGTCTAGGGAAGATACGAAAGATAGGTCGAAAAATCAAATTTCGTGCCACAACCGCTAATTTTTTAAAGCATTAGCCCGGTTGACAAAATAAATATTCTTGACTTTCGCTTAAGTTGCCCTAAACTTCAATGAGTCACATTAGCGATTCGATCGCTATTTCCCCGCCTGGAGTTGCGATATCGGGAAATTTAGACCACGTTGAGCTGCAATGGCTGCGTGGGATTACCAAGAAATGTTTGAGGAGCGTGACGCCGGTCACAAAGGAATGCACCATGCTTGTGCTATCAAGAAAGAAGAACGAGAGCATTGTCATTAATAATGACATCCGAATCGTAATTGTTGAAATCCGAGGGGACAAAGTTCGCTTGGGCGTTGAAGCACCCCGTGAGGTGCCGGTGCATCGTCGTGAAGTTTATGATGCGATTCAGCGTGTTCAGCAAGATGATTCCACCGAATCGGTCGATGGCTAGTGGCTGTGATCTGAACTTGATTGGTTTTGTTGGCACCACTCTTTCCGTCGAATCACCGATCTTTGCAGTTATCGAGTGAATTGGTGAGGCGTTTCGTCCGATAACGCATTCTGCCCAGCTTTTTTTCGCTGGCACCCTTGACGTTCTCTTATAGTCAATGGTAAACCTTACCCAGATGACACGGCCCCATCGTCTAGCGGCCTAGGACTCCGCCCTTTCACGGCGGCAACACGGGTTCGAACCCCGTTGGGGTCATCTTTTCAATGCTTTCACGCGGTTTTGTGTTTTCACGAAACCGCGTTTTTTCGTGGTTGCTTGCAAGTTCTCCATCACGCTTGAAAAGTGACTGCGTTGGATCGTACGTCGCTCAATTATCTTGAAATTCTCAATGAACACCGGCTTCGGCAAAACCGAAGCTGCGACGCTGGCGGATTGCGTACGCGGTCAGGTTCAGTTTTCGAGCGTGTTGCGATGATGTCGCGGATTGCGGCTTCGGAGATCTTGGTAGAACCGTCGGTTGCGATGGGCTTAGCTGGCTCGTTCCTGTTGCTCGATACTGACCATGCAGACCAACGCCAGAACTTTCGTGCGATATTTCCCTTTGTCGTCGCGAAACATCACTCTGGCGGCGATGTCGTCGACCAAAGCCATCTCGCTCGAATCAACGTCGTGGCTCGTTCCATCGTTCATGACGATCCGAATCGGGCCGGTCCGAAGTTCACTTAAAACGGTTTCTCGATCCATATTCTAAACTTCCGCTTTATTTAGAATTGCCGATGTCAGCATGAACCGCCTAATGCAATCATACCCTATGCATGCACGGCAAACAAGACAGACTGATCGTGTCGACGGAACCTGGTAGGTGCCGTGCGTAAATCAGTACTGCGGACGGCAGACGCGTAGACGGGTGACAAAATGAATTGTCAGTTGATCGAATTTGCCGGAACGGGAAAATGGTTTTCCGGTAACGGGGACTTCTGATTGCTCTCGTTGACGAGGAAGTTGGCTTTGATGTCGATGATCGCATCGACGAACGTTTCGCGGTCCATTGGAAATCATCTTTTGGCCCGGCCGACGTCGATGTGTGCGGCATTGGGGGCACCATGCAATCGTCAACATGTTTGATTGGGAACGATCGGCAATCGTTGGCTTCCATTGCGAATGGAACAAAAACAATATGCTCCAAATCCGAGTTATACGTCGCGTGGCCGAAAATGGGATGATTCGCTTCATTAAATGCAAAAGCATTATTCCAGACCACGCACGGTATAAGCTCGAAGTTTGGACACTCCAGTCTCAACCCGAGTGTCGATCCGTTGAGGTCATTTTCCTGAAGGATTCCCCTTGTTCGAGGCTGGGGCTTTCAAATTTTCCGCATTGCTAAAGCTTGCGGGTCGTTGGATCGGCGTCTATCGTCTACTCGGGGTCATCATCCGCGTCGGTTGGGTCTTTAATGAACCGATAACCCGCATCGCGGATGGTTAGCAGATGACGAGGATTGGACGGGTCATCTTCAAACACTTTTCGCAGGCGGACGATAAATTGATCGACAGCTCGGGTTTGCAGTTGGCCTGGGAGTTCCCAAACTTCCGACAACAATTCCTGTCTCGATATGACGCGACCAGCGTTTTCGACAAAATACTTCAGCAGCCGAAGCTCCTTGGGCGTCATGCGGATCGACTTGTCGGCGACTTCGACCTCGAAGGTTTCAAAGTTAACGCGAGTCGTGCCGAAGCAGACTTCCTTCACGGGAGCCGGCTTGGGTTTACGAGGTTCGCGATTGGGACGGTTCGCATTGAGCAAGTTCTTCACGCGGCTGAACAATTCGTCCAGGTCGAAGGGCTTGGCAAGATATTGATTCGCACCCACATCGAATCCACGCGTCCGGTCTTCGGCCAGGGTACGGGCTGACAGCATCAGAATTGGGATCGTCAATCCCCAATCGCGTACCGTCTCACAGACGCTGTAACCGCTCATCCCGGGGAGCATCAGATCAAGGATGATCAAATCGATCGAATCCGGCTTCTGCTCGACAAGCTTCAGTGCCGTCGGACCATCGGCGCACAGGGTAACTCGGTAGCCTTCCTGCTCAAGGTTGTACTTAATGCCAACGCCCAAATGCTCTTCGTCTTCGACAAGCATGATGTGTGTGGAACCAATCATTCTTAAACCCTTCGCTAACAATCATGGCACAACAGACCGGGAAACAGATCTGGAACAACTTTGCGGAAAACAAAACGCAACTATATCAATAATGAACGGGTTTGATGTTATACCGTGCGTGGTCTGGAATGATGCTTTTGCATTCAATGAAGCGAATCGCGTCATTTCTGACCGCGCGACATAAATCTCGTGTCAATGTTTCTTAGTTGATCTTGCGACGTGCTCGTTCTAGGATTCGACATCGACGGCGGTTATTTGGTTCAGCGTAGGGGCTCGATGCGATTGTTCGCAACCGCTTGCGACAGAAACGTCAGCCAATCGAATCCCCGGCAGGATGACTTCAAACTCGGTACCGACCTGTCCGCGTCGGTCCTCGACACGGATGGTCCCTCGCAGATTCTTCACCAAGCTACGGACAAGATACAGCCCCAGTCCGGTTCCTGGTTTCGCTCGCTCCAACTCGTTGCCGACACGCACGAAGCGACCGAAGATCTTTCGCCGAAGATCCTTGGGAATTCCCGGTCCATTGTCCGAGATACGAACACACAGTCGCTTTCCCGGCAGGGATCGCATTCGGACGATCACCTCGGGGGGGAATCGCTGTACTTGACGGCGTTGTCGATTAAATTGCGAAACAAGATTTCCAGATCGACAGGCGTTGCCGAAATGATCGCTGGTTCGGCATGTACAACGACTGTTTCAATGGGCTGCCGATATCGCAAGCAAGCGGCGCGGCACAGCGATTGAGGATCTCGTCGACACGACAATCTTCGATCGGCTTCGGTTCGGCTTCGCGATCAAGACGGGCGGCATCAAGCAGATGATTGATCAAATTGTCCAGGCGTTCGACATCCTCCATCATGAAGCGATGAAAATCTTGTCGTTGGGCGTCGGTCACTTGTCGACGACCGAGGGTCTGCAGGTAAAGCTTCAAGCTGGCGATGGGACTCTTTAATTCATGCGTAACGCTATCAATGAAGTTTGACTGCCGCTGATTCAGGTTGATCGCCTTAACCGTGACCGTCAGATAGACGATCACCCCGGCGAGGATGCATACCAGCAGCACGGCACCAACACTGAGGCTTGCCCAATAGATCGGCGCGCTTTCGGGATCCTTCAAGCCGCCAATAACCGTCAACACGACCCAGCCGATGGTCAACGCAACCACCAGCAGAATCATGACAACGCCTAAAATAATTGGCCATTTAATGCTGCGTCGTTCAAACATGAGGTCTTTCGATTCGCGGGCGAACAGAGACGGAAATCCAGACGAAAATTTGCGAACCACGCGTGACGCGGAGTCCGCCATTTCCTTATAATAAGGCATCGGGACCTTTTCATACATTGTATTCTTTCATTGGCAGATCCGTGGAGGAGCAGCCGATGCCATCACACGCCAGCAAGCAGCAATATTCTGAGCAAACTCTTCGACAAGTGGCTGCCGACTGTCGGCGGTCGTTGCAACGTGGGGAGTTTGACGTCGAGCAATCGCGCGTGGAGCGATTGCGATGCGTTGATGATCAAAGCGAGACCGACGAATGTTTCGGTCGACAACTCTGGTATTTCGAAGGACGTGCATTGGCCAATGACGACCGTCGCGTTCGTATCTATGGCGTGATCGAATACTCGATCCAGTTTGGATTGCATGAATTGGTGGATGACGGCGTTTTCGACGCGGCCGACCAGCGTGACCGTTTCCGCCAAATCTATCATTATGAACCATCCCGATTTTCTTGGCGTCATCGATCGATGCGTCTTTTGATCGCCGGCACGTGCGGAGTCGGCGTCGCCTATGCGGCCTACGTTGCATCCCAACTGGTGGCTTTATTTTGAATTTGCCGCTGGTTATCGAGACCGAAGACCTGCACAAGACGTATCGTGAGGGGCTGCTTCGCAAACGCAGACAGCACGCGCTGCGTGGTGTCTCGCTGGACGTGCGCCCCGGCGAAGTCTTTGGTCTGCTGGGTCCCAACGGTGCGGGGAAGACAACGCTGATAAAAATTCTGTTGGGAATCGTTCACAAGTCAGGTGGCCGGGCGTCATTGCTGGGGCATCCTGCGGGCAGTCAGATCAGCCGCGGGCGAGTCGGTTATCTTCCCGAGAACTTGCGGATTGCAAGACATCATACCGCACGAACGGCGCTGAAGTTCTATGGCCGCCTGAGTCGTATGAATTCGCGCGCGATTGCACAGCGGAGCGACGAACTGCTGGAATGGGTTGGCTTGGCCAATCGAGATCGCGAATCGGTGAAAGGCTTCAGCAAGGGAATGGGGCAACGCCTGGGGCTTGCTCAAGCCCTGCTTCACGATCCCGATCTGTTGATCTTGGACGAACCGACCGACGGGCTCGACCCGGTTGGACGCTCTCAGGTTCGACAGATCATCCAACAGCTTAAACAACAGGGCAAGACGATTTTCCTGAACAGCCACATCCTGCAGGAAGTCGAGATGATCTGCGATCGATTCGCAATTTTGGCGCACGGCGAAGTGAAAGCCGTCGGGACGATTGATGAACTGCGCGGCACCGGCGACGATGTGGCTGCGGTATTAACAACGGACCGACTTCCCGAAGCGACGATTGAACAGATCAAGGGACACTTTGAACAAGCAATCATCGATCCGCTCCCTCACGAACGACTGCGGATTCAACTCGATCCCTGTTCGTCCGCTCAGCTCGACGCAATGATCGATCGACTGCGGGAGGCGGGGGCGAGCATTCATCAGATCGATCGTGGCAAATCGAGTCTCGAACAGATCTTTCTTTCGCTGGTTCAGCCGAACACGAAGGGGGCGACATGAGACCGTATCTTGCCGTCATCACGGATTCGTTCCGCGAAGCGCTTGCCTCGCGTGTGCTGTGGCTTGTGGTGCTGGGCATCGGGTTGTTCCTGGCTGTCTTGTCGCCGCTGGGCGTTCGCAACGAAGTGACCACGCAGATCAAACGCTTTGATGTCACCAGTGGCCAACGCCTGGTGTCGCTACTTCAGGCGGCGGCGATCATGCCGCGCCGAACGGCCGCCAAGGCGATTGTCGAAGCGTTTCCCGACGACCTGCAAAAGCGGCTTCGCGAATCCGAACGTCCCGACGCTCAAAAGGTACGCACGCAAGACGCGATCGATGCGTTGAATGCTTTGCTGGACAACGATGATTGGTACGACGCGTCTTTGTGGGCGGAGACGACTCGTTTGCGGGAGCTTCGCGAACTCGACGAAGCCGACGAATCGACGTTGACCGACGACACCCGCCGCCGACGCAACCGGCTGCGTTTGGAAGCCGCTTTGCCAGGTGTGTTTCATCCGCGGTCGGGGGATTCGGTTCGCTTGAAGTATGCAATCTTTGATTTTCCCGATGCCTTCGTCGTCACAAGAGCTACGTTCAACGAAATCTTGAACCGCGTCGCATTGCCGCTGATTGTAAATCTACTTCTTGGCGTGCTTGGCGTTTTCATCGCTATCTTGGTTACCGGTTCGATCATCCCCGAAGTTTTCCAGCCGGGATCGTTGCAGCTACTGCTCAGCAAACCAATCTCGCGTTCATTCCTGTTCTTGGCGAAATTCGTCGGTGGCTGTTCCTTTGTCACGCTGAACATCACGTTCATGGTCGTCGGGCTTTGGCTGATCGTCGGCTTCCGACTGCACCACTGGAATCACAACTTGTTGTTGTGCATTCCGCTGTTCGTCTTTCTGTTCATGGTCTATTACAGCGTCTCGGCGGTGACCGGATTGATCTGGCGCAATGCGATCGTATCGATTGCACTGACCGTTCTCTTTTGGATCGCTTGCTTTCTGGTGAACGTCACCAACGGCATGTTCGACGAATTTGTCGCCGCGCCAGCGACGCTAACGCAGGTCGCACGTTTGAACGACGACATCGTCGCGGCAACGCGAAACGGCGATCTGCAGCGGTTCGATCGTTCAAAATCGGAATGGCAAGTCTTGCTGGAAGCCGAGTTCGGACGTGGGACTCGCGCGATTGGTCCGGTCGCGTTGCCTGAATCGAATCAAGTGCTCGTCGTGCAGACGCGAGGCGGTCCGTTCAATCCTTTTTCCGGCAGCAACGACAGGTTGATGATCCTGACACCCGATGAAGATTGGAAGCCGATCGACGGGATTCTGTTGCCAGCCGGAACACGCGACATTTTTGCCGGCCAAGACGACACGTTGTATGCGTACGGGACGCGCGGTATCGCGCGTGCAACCTCCGACAAGTTGGAGGCGGACGGAAAGCCAGCTCCTTCGGGAGGCGTTTTTTCCGGGTTGATGTCGATGCTCGGGAAGCAAGTCGACGGGTTTGAGATCATCAATCCCGATTCGGTGGGACTCGACACGCCGATGAATGTCGGCCTCGTGCCCGGCTCGAAGTCGATAGTCGTCTACACCAGAGGACGTTTGATCCGTCTCGATCCCGGCGACAGCAATGCCTATGTCGTGGGAACGGAGGTCACGTTGGAAGGTGAATCCAACCAACGCGCCGCGTTGGCGGCCACCAGCAACCATGTTCTGATCGCTCGCGAAGATTCGGGGATCGAAATTTACGATTTGCAATCGCTTGAAAAACAATCCAGCGTCCCGGTTTCAGACTCCGGAAAGCCGACCGATTTGATCGCTCAGGCTGACGGTGGCACGCTGGTTGCCATGTTGTTTGCGGACAGGAATGTGTTGTTGGTCGACACGACGACGGGCAAACTGGCCGATGTGGAAGTTCCGCATCAAGGTTCGATCGTCAGTGTCGCTTGGCCAGACGGTGGTCCGATGTTGATCGCTCACGATTTGAATCATGTGACCCTGTTTGATCCCTCGTCGGAGGTTGTGTCGGACGTTTTGATCCCGACACCGGGGGTTTGGCGACTGGTTCGCGATTGGTTCGTCAAACCGCTCCATTTCATTTTTCCTAAACCAGGGGAATTGGGCGAGACGGTCCAAGGGTTGGTCATCGGCGATAGCGAAATCGAAGCCGGGCCGCCCAGTGGTGTCGATTTGGCGTACGATCGGCAATTGCTCGCCATCTGGCCACCTTTGATCAGTTGCGGCGTCTTCACCCTGCTGATGCTCGCGGTCGGCTGCTACTACGTTTCACGACAAGATTTTTGAGGAGTTTGATTCATGATGCAGCTAGGTTTTGTCAGTGCGATCCTCCCCGAATTGTCGTTGGACGAAGTTTTGCAGGTCGCCGCCCAGATCGGTTACGACTGCGTCGAAGTCATGTGCTGGCCGAAGGGAAAGGCCGAACGTCGATATGCGGGCATCACACACATTGATGTCGCGGACTTCGGCAAAGCTCAAGTCGAAGAAGTGCATGCTTTGACCAAGCGGCACGGTGTTTCGATCAGTGGACTGGGATATTACCCCAATCCGCTGGCCGCCGACCAGCAGGAGGCTCAGGCTGCCGTCGATCAGATTCACGCCGTTATCGAAGCTTGCCAGATGCTTGAGATTCGGCAAATGAACACTTTCATCGGACGTGATCAAGCACTATCCGTCGATGAGAATTGGCCTCGATTTCTGGAAACGTGGAAGCCGATTGTCGACGTGGCCGAGAAGCATGATGTCCGCATCGGAATCGAAAATTGCCCGATGTTCTTCACCCACGACGAGTGGCCAGGGGGAAAGAATCTGGCGACAACGCCCGCGATATGGCGTCGTATGTTTGACGCCATTCCCAGCGAACGTTTTGGGTTGAACTACGATCCTTCACATTTGGTCTGGCAACAAATCGATTACGTCGAACCGTTGTGGGAGTTTGCCGACCATATCTTCCATGTTCACGCGAAGGATGTGCGGGTCGATCGACATCGGTTGAATCAGGTTGGAATCATGGCCAATCCGCTGGAATATCATTCTCCAAAGTTGCCGGGATTGGGCGATGTCGCTTGGGGTCGTTTTGTGTCGGTGCTGGGCGAGATCGGTTATCGCGGCCCTGTTTGCGTTGAAGTCGAAGACCGAGTGTACGAAGGGACGCTTGAATCACGAAAGGCGGCGCTGCGTCAAAGCCACGACTACTTACGCAACTTCATACCCAAGGCATCCGGTCAGTAAGGTTCGGTCAGTAAGGCTCGGTCGATCCATAAATGTCGTCGTGGATCTTGTCAAAGATCGCACGCGGTAGGATCTTTAACAAGATCCACTACGGTTCGCGGCTTCGCCGCCTTAAGAAACGAGACACTGGTTTCGCGAGCGGTCCTATACGTCGCGTAGTCAGAAATGAGGTGATTCGCTTCACTGAACGCGAAGGCATCATTTCGGACCACGCACGGTATAAACTCTCAGTCCAGATAACGATACTCGGTTCCTGCGAGTAGTGCTTGAATGAACTGAGCAAAACGTGTTGGATCGTCGCCGATGAAGGCTTTGGCCAGTTCTCTTTCATCGCTTGCGGGAAAACGCTGCAAGCAGAGCAGCATCGCCGTCTCAATCTGCTGGTCGGGAACGCTTGTCTGCCGCGAAATCCGCTCGGCGATGCGGCTGGATAGCTCTGTAATCAGTGGGCTATTGAGCATCAACAACGCTTGAGATGGAACATTTGTCGTGGGACGCTTGCCAACAAGGATGTCGGGGTCGGCAAAATCGAATGTCGCCAGGACCGCGGGTAATTGTCCACGGATGATTTGCAGATACATGCTGCGACGTGATGATTGCCGCAACTGGGCGGCTTGCGACGTTGCATCGTTGTTGTTGACCAGAACGCCAAAATCGTTCATCACGTGAGTCGATGGTGTCCGATCGAGCTGCCCGGATGCGACCAGCATCGTGTCGCGCAACGCTTCGGCCGGCAGACGCTTTCGGTTCGCTCGCCATAACAATCGGTTATCGGGGTCCTGATTGAAGGCCGCCGGATTGAAATTGGCGGATTGTTGATAGACACGGCTAAGCACGATCTTCCGCACCAATGCTTTGATCGACCATCCTTCGCGAACAAACTGGACCGACAGTGTGTCAAGCAATTTGGGATGGCTCGGACGATCACCAAGTTCGCCAAAGTTGTCGACAGATCGCACAATCCCTTCACCCAACAGATGCATCCAAACGCGATTGACAATCACACGAGCCGTCAGCGGATTATCCGGATCGGTCAGCCAGTCGGCCAATTGTAGACGTCCGCTTTGATCCTCGGGAATCGCAATCGCGGAACTGTTTGAAACCACTTGCAGGAAACCACGCGGGACCGAAGGTCCTTTGTTGTGAACTTCGCCGCGGATGCACAAACAGGCGTCGTCAACTTCCTTTTCATCAACGACCGCCATCGCCTGCGGGAGCGGATCGGGTGCGCTGAGGGCGTGCGACTTCAGTTCGGCCTCGATCTCTTTGACGCGACGCTCGGCTTCGGCGATCGCGTTGTTCGTGTCGGTGGAATCGACCTTCTTCACCGACACTTCTCCCGGCTGGATGAATTGCACGGCGTCGGCGATTACATAGCCTTCGGTATCGTCATTGCGGACGACCACTTTGGCGGGCTGCTTGGCATCGAATGCAAACTCACCGATCGACTCCCAGAGACCTTCGATCGAACCCGGCTTGGATTGATCCAAGATGACGCGTTTCACCCCTTCGGCGGTGTGAACCTCGACGGGCACACGCGAAGCTCGGTTGCCTGATCCGATATACGCCAAGCGAACGTCGTAGCTTCCCGTCTCCAACTTTGCCGTAAACGTGATGCTCGCTTTACCTTTGTTGCTATTCTCATCATGCACGTACCCGCTGCCAACGAACTTGGGCGAATACGTCGATTCTTTCCAGCCCCCCTCCTTTTCCGCCTGCTGATCGTCGACGATGGTTCCTCCCCATTGGTCGGTCGAAGCGTTGCGGGCGGCGTCGAGTTGCTTCTTCGCCTGTGCAAGCTGTTGGTCAAGCTGCTTTGTCGCGGCCTGATGCGCCTCGAACGCGGCAAGATGCTTCGATTCAACGGGCAGCTCTCGTTTCACCCAGGTACTGACATACCGCTGCGATTCCCCGTCAAGCACCTTCGTGCTGGCGAAGATACCAGCCAAGGCGTAATAGTCTTCCGTTGGAATCGGATCGAACTTGTGATCGTGGCATCGAGCACATCCCAGAGTCATCCCCAAGAACGCGCGACCGACCGTGTCGATCTGATCGTCGACAACATCCATTTTCAATTTGTCTTTATCACGCTCGCTGAGCATCTTGGGTCCCATCATCAAGAACCCGGTCGCAACCAAATTGTCCGTCCGTTGCGCGTCCGATTCCGCAGGCAACAGATCCCCAGCAATCTGTTGGCGAACGAACTGGTTGAACGGTTTGTCGCTGGCCATCGAATCAATGACAAACCAGCGGTAACGCCAAGCATCGTGGAAGGTCGCATTGAAGTCCCCACCGTTTGAATCGGCGTACCGCGCGACGTCCAGCCACTGACGCCCCCAATGTTCGGCGTAAGCCGGAGAGCCGATCAATTGATCAACGATCGCACGCCAGCGCTGTGGCGTCGGATCGGCACTGTACGCACGAATCAGGTCCGGTGACGGCGGCAATCCGGTGAGATCGAAACACAAGCGACGCAGACTGACGATTGGCTCCGCATCACCGGGCGAAGGAAGTCCCGCTTCTAGACGTTTGGCCTCGACAAAACGGTCGATTTCCGTCCAAGCCCAGGTCGATCCAGGCACGACTGGAGGCGATGTTTCCACCGGTTTCTGGAATGCCCAAAAGGAACGCCCCGCCTCGATGTCAATTCCCTTCGGCTTGATGGCCGCTGCGGTATCGGTCCGCGGATCGTAAGCCCCGTCGTCGATCCATTGCCGAAACTTCTCGACCACGTCGGCAGGCAAACGTCCGGCGGGAGGCATCTCCATCGACTCGTATTCAATCGCCGAGATCAACAAGCTCTTGTCGGCATGCTTCGGCTCGATCGCTGGCCCACTGTCTCCCCCAATCTTCCACCCCGCCGCCTAATCAAGCAACAAACCGCCACCCACTTCGTCGGCATCCTCCGCATGACATTCATAACAATGCTTAATCAGCACTGGGCGAATGTGCTGCTCAAAGAACTCCGTCTGTGTCGCTGGATCAGCATTCACCGTGGACGCCAAGCAGATGAAGAATATGAAAAGGAAACGGGACATCGAGAAACTTTCGGCGGGATTGGGGAAAGGCTTGCGGAAACGGCAAGAGGGATGTGTGATCAATTTAATGTCGCGTGGGCATTCCTGTAGAACACATCTATTGTTGCAGAAACCGCCATTGATGCCAAGCTAATTTGCGGTGCCGAGCCTCTGACGGGTGCATGACATTGTTTGCGCTGCTGAGAATCGCGATCGGGTTCATCGCTTATTCTTCAAGGTTTTTCGAAAGGACCAGCCGCAGAGGGGCGATCGCAATCGGCCAGGGACGCGAGCGAGGGCGGAAGCCGAAACGCAAGCGTACGCTCTGCGCGTCAAGGCAGCCGACGCGACGGAAGGCCACCCGGCACTGCTGCGACTGGCCGAACTCGCTGGCGCTGCGCGAACTGGCCAAGAACGGCAACGCGCGACTGTACCTCGGTCTCGACCGAGTCAGTCTGAACGGAACGGATTCAGGAAAGCACGATTCGTGATGGAAGCGAATCGAGCAATTCATTCAAGCAGGACCGAGAACCGGATCATCGGTCCTGCGATTTTTCGTCCTTGGAGTGTGCTGGACAGCACGCGACGTCGATCCTGAGGAGCGCTCCGCGATGGCGCGAAAGTCGTAGATCAGGTTCGATTCCTGGAATCTTGGGTGGCATTGGATGCTAAGACGTCTACGAATTGGCCGTTAAATACGCTAAGCTTGAGTCAAAAGGTAAATCATTCCTTCGAGGTAGCTATGTTCCGTTCCGTTCATATTGAGGGCTTTCGTGGTCTGAAAGATTTCTCGATGAAGAATCTTGGACGCGTCAACCTGCTAGTAGGAACGAACAACAGCGGGAAAAGTTCCATCCTTGAGGGCTTGGAGCTTTTATCATCGAGAGGCAGCTTCCGCACGATCTGGAATGCAACCTTTAGACGCGGCGAACGATTCTTCGTGGAGGACGAAACTCGCAGGTATTCCGAAGGCGATGTATCGCACCTTTTCTTCGGGCACGGATTCCAAGTCGGATCAACTATTGCGGTTTCGGCCGAGACAGATGCTGCATCAGAAGCCGTCGTTGTTGAGATCATTCCCCAGAATGAAGAGCAAGGTTCTTTGTTTTCTGAGCAGGGAAGTGTGCGGCTGACAGAAGATCTTAGCCTGCGCGTTTCCTGGCAAAACGGGAGGCCGCATTCTATTGTTGAAATTCCGCTTTCGCCGAGAGGTGGGTTGAACAGCCGAAACCTCTCGCGCCGGCCTAACGAAGCTATTGAGTCGCCACCGGTTCAATTTATCTCCACTTCGGCTTTGTCGATAACTGACGTGTTGACCCTGTTTGATGAAGTTGTTCTCTCACCAGAGGAAGAGCTTCTTGTTGAAGCGCTTCAAACGATTGAGCCCTCGATCGATCGAATTGCGTCAATCGGAAGCGATAGAAGCCGCTATCCCGGAAGCTCACGGCAGGGTGGTATCGTTGTCAAGCTCCGAGACTTCCCGGATCGGATACCTATTGGCAGCATGGGTGATGGGATATGGAGAATGCTCGGAATCGCTTTGTCCTTAGTCAATGCTGAAAATGGAATCGTGTTGATTGATGAGATTGATACAGGCTTGCACTACTCGGTGCTCTCAAACATGTGGCGATTGGTTCAGGCAACGGCGAATCGTCTGAATGTTCAAGTCTTCGCAACGACGCACAGTCGTGACTGTTACGAGAGCCTTGCGACGATCTCACGAGAAGGTGTGACCGACAATAGCTGTGTAACGATACAGCGCATCGAATCAGATTCACCGGTAGCGACCGCGTTCACTGAGCAAGAAATAGTTGCTGCCTCAGAACGCGGAATCGAGGTGCGTTAATTTAATGTCTCGTCGGAACAATCACCGCAGACTTCTGGTGGAAGGACGGGTTGAGCAGCGTCTCATTCCTTACCTGATTGAGGAAAACGGTATTCCTTGGGGCGAGAAACGCGATGAAGCGATCGTCGACATTGAGGAATTCAACGGTGTCGACAATCTTCTTAAGCCTGGCGTGATTGAAGCGGAGCTAAAAGCTTCAGGCTTGAAGCATCTAGGGATCGTTGTGGACGCTGATGACGATCTTGCATCGAGATGGCATGCAGTCCGGAATCGTTGCATTCTGGCTTGTCCAAGTATTTCTGATAGGTTACCAAGTGAAGGTCTCGTCGTCGAGACTTCGAGAGGAGTTACCCTCGGGGTTTGGATCATGCCAGACAATGCGTCAAGCGGGATGTTGGAAACATTTCTCTGCTTTTTACTTCCAAACCAGTCCGATCCACTTCATAAACATGCAATTGAGGCAACGGGCCGCGCCAAGGAATTGGGTGCCCCATTCGTCGAAGCACACGAAAGTAAGTCGCATATTCATACCTGGCTCGCTTGGCAGGATCCACCAGGACGTCAACTACACGAAGCTGTTGCTGAACGGGTGCTGAATCCGCTATCCGAAAATGCTCAGCCATTTGTAAGATGGTTCAAAACAGTCTTTGCTCTATGAGCGACGGTGCCTTCATTGGCCGAGCGAAGACTTGAGCTTCTTCTGAGTTTGATGCGAACCATGGACTTCCCTGAGGGTCTTATTTGTCAACAAAACGCTGGAGCCAGATGGCCAGGCAACCGGCTGCAACCCGGTCGAAGTGGGTTCGACTCCCACCAGCGTTTCTGACGAAT
>JAWKTL010000032.1:0-79067 GCA_041399105.1 Pirellulaceae bacterium
GCAAGCTGGTTCGGTCAAGGATTGCAGCAAGAACTCAACGCCGACCTTCGTCGGTTCAAGCAACTGATGGAAACCGGCGAAGTCGCCACGGCGGCGTTACAGCCAGCCTGATTTCGTCAGAAAGTGAACCGCGAGCAAGAACTTGCGTTGCCTTTAATGGCGCTTCCAGATCACATGGAGCGGATTGCTTCGTTTGCGTCAACGCAACATCCAACACCGATCAACCACGAATGCAGAAGGAGTTAAGACATGAAAGCTATCACTTGGCACGGGAAAAACGACGTCCGCGTCGAACGCGTTCCCGATCCGCAAATTGTAAACCCGAAAGATGCCATCATTCACGTGACATCGACGGCGATATGTGGTTCGGACTTGCATCTTTATGCAGGCCGAATCCCGGCAATGCAGGAAGGGGATGTGTTGGGGCATGAGTTTATGGGAGAGGTCGTGGCCGTCGGGAACGCGGTCGAGAATCTGAAGGAGGGTGATCGAGTTGTCGTCCCCTTCGCGATCGCGTGCGGCAATTGCTACTTCTGCCAACACGATTTGTATTCGCTGTGTGACAACTCGAATCCCGACGCCGCGAAGTTGGAGGCGTTGTATGGCTACGCCGGGTCGGGTTTGTTCGGGTATTCGCATTTGTTTGGTGGCTATGCCGGTGGGCAGGCGGAGTACGTGCGTGTTCCGTTCGCCGACGTTGGACCGCTGAAGGTTCCCGAAGGGATGGAGGACGAGCGGGCGTTGTTCCTGTCGGACATCTTCCCGACCGGATACATGGCGGCGGAAAATTGCAACATCCAAGAGGGTGATACGGTCGCCGTCTGGGGCTGTGGACCGGTTGGCCAGTTCGCGATCTGGAGTGCATTGAAGTTGGGTGCTGGGAAGGTGATCGCGATCGATCGTTTCGAGGAACGCTTGAGCCTTGCGCGTCGCCACGAAGGCTGCAAGACATTGAATTACGAGGATGTTGATGTCTTCGAGACGTTGAAGGAAGAGACGGCTGGACGTGGTCCCGACGCCTGTATCGATGCGGTCGGCAGCGAGGCACACGGTGCGTCGCTTGATCATTGGTACGACTTGGTCAAAAACAAACTGATGCTCGAAACGGATCGGGGCCATGTGTTGCGGCAAGTCATCCACAGTTGTCGGAAAGGGGGGACAATCTCGCTGCCGGGCGTCTACGGTGGATTCCTGGACAAGTTTCCGATTGGAGCCGCATTCGGAAAGGGACTGCAGTTACGAATGGGTCAAACGCATGTTCATCGATATCTCCCGAAATTGCTGGAGTATATTCAGAACGGCGAAATCGATCCGACCTATCTGATCACGCATCGTGGGTCGCTGGAAGATGGTCCCAAGCTTTATCAGATGTTCAAGGACAAGGAGGACGACTGCGTTAAATGCGTTCTAGATCCGTCGCGTCTGACGTCAACGAATCTGACCGAAGAGCAGCAAATGTTGGCTATCGGGCATACATAAACGCGGCTGGGAATCTAGGCCTGTGATCGGCCTTCTAGTGTCTTCACGGAAGGATGAAGGCCGCGACGACGCTGGCATTTGGGACAGAAGTAGGTGCTTCGTTGTGCCTGCACAATCCGTGCAACGTTTGCTTCACCGCAACGGGAGCATAGCTGATCGGCTTGTCGTAAACGCGATGATGATTTTGATACGATCCCGGATCATTCAACGCGTTTCCGATAGGTGCCGCCGGAAAGGGTTGAGCTTCATACTTGATCGCCTCAGTCAAAATGAGGCTGATCGCGGCATGATTTTGCCGCCACTGTGATCGCTGACGGCGTCACAACGACATCGAGGATCGACACCAGCCAAGTGCAGGATTTCAGCGGCGTACAGATTGCCGATTCCCGCAACGGCACGTTGATCCAACAGTGCGACTTTAATTGCGCGTCGGCTTGCTCCGAGTCTTTCTTGCAACTGAACCTGTGAGATTTGTAACGCGTCGGGTCCGAGGCGATCGGACTGGAGGGACTGCAATTCTTGAGGGCGCAGTAAACGGACGGTTCCCAGGCCACGACGATCCCAGAAGAGGAGTTCGGGATGTGAACCGCCCGTCAATGTGATCCGCAGGCGCAGATGCGTTTGTGTCGGAGGGGCGGCAAGCAAAACGAGCCCGGTCATCCTCGGTTCGATCACGATTGCCTGTCGATCGGAAAGCATCAGGACGATGCGTTTTCCCAGTCGCTGAACCTCACTGATCCGAAGGTTCTTAACGCGGCGAGCAAAGTGGTCGATGCGAGGATGCATCGCGATTGGCCGACAGTCGCATGCGGGACGTTCGACATGGATAATCGTTGCACCGACAATCGGCAGAATGCCGCGCCGCATGGTTTCGACTTCAGGCAGTTCGGGCATGATACCGTGCGTGGTTTGGAATGGTGTTCCAGTTGGTGGTCTGGGACAACTTGCCGACCCAGATTACTAGGGCGTGAAGCGTGCGATGTGAAACGCGGTTGCCTGTCCCTGCGGAGAGACGTTAGCGCCTGGAAGCTGTTCCCCGCCGGAACATCATGCGATGTAACGACGGATATCGGACAATCTTCGTCCGGAGTTTCATAGTTAAGCGTCGGCCAAAGCGTTCCCACCTCCAAGGCCTTCAGGCTGGCAATGGCTTCGACCATGCCGCCCCCCGCACCGAGATTGCCGAAGTTGCTTTTTGCGGCGACAACGGGGGCGTTTGCGGGCCGAAGATTTCGATGATTGCCTGAGATTCCTGAGCGTCGCCGTCGGGCGTTCCGATGCCGTGTGCATTGATATGGCCGACGCTTTTCGCTTGATCGCCGACGGCGGCTCGCATGGCATTGGCAAGGGCAAGGCCGAGGTAACGCTCGTTGGCGGCGCGACCGACGGCGCTGGAGCCGAAGCCGACCACTTCGCCCAAGATCGTCGCACCGCGTGCTTTTGCAAATTCCAGATCCTCGAGAATCATCGCTCCCGCGCCTTCCCCCAATACGACGCCGGTGCGGTGTTTATCGAACGGTCGCGAGAGTGTTGATGGGTCCGCGTCGCCTCGCGCCACAAGTTCCTGAGTGATGACGTGCAACGTCCGAAACGGATTGATACGCGTTCCGGTGGCACCGACAACCATCGCATCGACAATGCCGCGGGAGATCGTCGAAACCGCTTCGCCGATCGCCGCGCCGGGCGATGCTTCGCGAACCGTCAGCGAATTGTTCGAGCCTCGTAAGTCATTGTAGATCGCGATGTGACTGGCCGGCATATTCGGGAGATACTTCAGCAACCACAACGGGTTGACTTCCGGCAGCCCCGCTTCACTCAGCTGTCGAATCGAAATCGCCCTTCCTCATCTTGGCACTTCCGAATGCCTTCGGTGAATTCGTCGGGGAGCGTCATGATGTAATCGCTGCCGTAGAGTACCCCTGTCCGATCAGGATCGCGAACGTCCGACGAGAGCCCGGAATCGTGCAACGCCAACTGGGCCGCAGCCACCCCATTTCGATTTCTCGACACATTAACTTAAGCCCCTTCTTGATGGAGCGTTGCAGTGCCTTGTCCAACGGCCCGAAATCGTCAATGCCTCCAGTGAAGTCTTTCGCTTCAGCACCGCAAGGGATCGGCAACGCTTGATTGGCGGGAGACTGGAGGAGACTGACGCCACTCTTGCGGTTGCGCAGCGATTCCCACAGCGTGTCGACTTGATTGCCCAACGGGCTTACAAGTCCGACACCTGTAATGACAACGCGGCGACTTGAATCAGAATCACGCATGTTTCTAGCGATCCGATGGCAAAACAGTTGAAACCGGGTATTTTATCCCAACCACGGTAAGAGTGAACGGGGGACAATCCGTCCGTAAGTGTTAAGGACGGACTGGAAGTCCATCCTACCGTGAAAACGGCAGGTATACTTCTATTGGCCGTTCGTTGGGGCCTAAGGGCGAGCAGCTAGCGCTGTGGGCTGACGGTCGTGGGATGGGTTCTCAGTACCGGCCGCGGCTGATGTTGCCGCTTGCCGACGCGGAGCGTTGCACGGGAGCCAGCCCCTCGGCGGCACGTCCGCCAAATTCAATGAATAGCAAGGCATCGGCGCGACCGGGGGTGTTCCCAATCAATCGATCCAAATTCAACAACGGTATCGCCGTTGGTTGACGGTCGGGACTGGCAACGACTCCACAAGACAACAGCAACACCAAATCACTTTGCCAGCGAAAG
The DNA here is from genome assembly GCA_041399105.1 of Pirellulaceae bacterium. GTDB lineage: Bacteria > Planctomycetota > Planctomycetia > Pirellulales > Pirellulaceae > Rosistilla. The sequence continues at coordinate 4,190 of JAWKTL010000032.1, forward strand.
CGTTCGTGCAGTCGCCAACTGACCATTTGCGGAACTTCGATTCGCGTGTGATGAACTTGGCCATTGGGCAGCGGCAGTTCGATATCGACCGGGACCAACTTGTCAACCTGATCGATTTGGGCGCGAATGACACATTCGATCGTTTCCCCGTCCAAGTCCAGCAGCGGACTGATTTCCAATTGATAGCCCTCCTGAACCTCCGCGATTTCCGGTTCGTAGGGAGGCCAGACGGTTGAGGCCTGCCGGATCGTGCGAACATACGTTCGCCCCTTTGTGCTGGCGATCTGCTGTGATTGTCCGTTGAATATCGGAAATTGTTGGTTCTGTGCTTCGCGCGTGTCGCTTCGCATTTTCAACATATTCGTCAGAACAGCCGCGTTTTCCTTCGTCAACAACCACGCTTGGACGCCGGGAGATTGAACGTTGACATCTTGAATGAGAGGGAGCGCCGTGGCGCGCCAGTTTGGACTGGAAACCGTAATCAATCGCATCTTCAAGATTTGAGCATCGGTCGGACCGTTGACAAACCGGTCGACCATTCTCTTCACCACGTTCTGCACGTCGGGCGTATGATACGCCGACAGCGCCGTCCGGTTGGCGCTCAAGAAACCGAAGGGTTCCGTAAACCAAACGTCGGTCCCTGTTTCCCGCAAGACCCAGTCGACCACGGCGCGCTCGGGCTTGTCGATCTTGTTCAATCCATTGGTGTAGCGACTCAAGTCATACTGCCGCATCTCTTGATTGGCCGTTCGCGGCAATTGTCCCGAAGCCAACGGTGTGGGGCGCGCCGGTGGAGGCGTCTGCAAACTGGGAGGCGTCGATACCGGTGCCGTTGTCGGCGGCGGGGTGACTTGAGCAACAAGCTCCGGGCAACAACAAGAGCAACCGAGTACAAGCACCATCAGGCGGACGGCGATTGCTTTCCAGCGACTTCCGCAAACGGACGACCACATGGGATGGGGCGATAGACGAGGGATGGCTTTCGCGTGAGCTGTCTTCAGAAGCATCTGTTCCCTTCCATGGTCGCAGTCGAAGTCCATTGCAAACCGAACGGTGCCGTACGGTCCGGTTGATGACGCCGAGTATAGGCATCGGTCGAATCGAAACCAAGACCGATTAAGGACGTCGATGGCTCGGTGCTTCGCTTGCTTCGACTTTCTCGCGAGCTTGGGTGCCTCGGTCGCTGACGTATAGCCAAGGGGAAAACAAACCAAACAGACCGATTAATAGCAGCAAAACCATCGTGACGCGCCGCAATCGATCGCGGCCAAGCCACGTTCCCAAACGCAAGCCAACCCATGTGGCGACCAGCAACGCCGGAAGCATTGCTAGCGAAGTTAACGATGAGGCCAAGATTCGTTGATCGAACAGGTAGTAAAGGATTCCCCAAGCTGGAATGATTGATATCAGATACATCGAGAAGAGAAACGCCCGCGTTTGCTTGGTGCTCCAGTCGTGTGCCTGAACCCACAAAACCATCATTGGGCCACCGGTGCCGGTGCATCCCTGAAAAAAACCTGATGTCAAGAATGCCAACCATGTCCAACCAAGGTGCAAGTGATTGCTTGGTTTGGGGCGATAAATGATCAGCAGCAGAACGCACAGTATGACGACAAAGCCGATGATTTGTCGAAGCTGAACCACGGGAAAGTCATCGACGAAGAACAGCACTCCCATGCCGATCGGTAGTGCGGCCAATCGCAAGCTGGCCGGAAAGACGATCGTTCGGAATTCCAACGTCGCACGATATTGGTAGACTCCCCACAGATTCTGCGGCAAGGTCGAAACGATCAATGCCGCTTGAGCTTCGGGAATCCCCTGTCCGGCCCAAAGCATTAACGGCATGATCACGAGCCCCGCCGCGAAGCCGGTGGCTGCTTGCGCGAAGATTCCTAGACAGACGACGGCGGCAAAGGCGGGAAGCTCTTCAAAAGGTAACATCCATGCATGTTATTGTTACGATCGCATTTCGTGTAGGGTGCCGATCTAGCTTGGTTCATAAGCGAGGTTGGGGCTCAGCCAACGTTCGAATTCCGCCAGCGGCATCCCTTTCCGACGAGCGTAGTCCCGCACCTGATCCTTGAGCATCCGGTCGACGGTGAAGTAGCGTGCTTCCGGATGTGCGAAATACAATCCGCTGACACTGGCTGCCGGAGTCATGGCGAAACTTTCCGTCAATCGCACGCCCGTGCTGATTTCCGCCTCCAGTAAATCGAACAGGGTTCGCTTCTCGGTATGATCCGGGCACGCCGGGTAGCCCGCCGCCGGACGAATCCCGCGATACTTCTCTTCGATCAAATCTTCGGTCGACAGGCTCTCAGTCTTGCCGAAGCCCCATTCTTGTCTCGCCTTCTGGTGCAACAGTTCAGCAAAGGCCTCGGCCAATCGATCGGCGACGGCGGAGACCATCAGCGCCTTGTAATCGTCTAACGCGGTTTTATACTGCAACGCCAACGTTTCAGCTCCCAGTCCCCCCGTCACGACAAAGCCACCGATGTAATCCTCGCGGCCCGAGTCGATCGGAGCGATGTAGTCGGCCAACGACCGATAGTCTTTTTGTCCTTGACGCTCCCATTGCTGACGCAGGAAATGAAAACGTGTCAGTTCCGACGATCGGCTTTCGTCGGTAAACAGGATCACATCGTCGCCGTCGCTTGCCGCCGGCCAAAAACCGTAGGCGGCATTCGCCTTCAGCGACCTCGCCGCGATCACCTCGTCCAACAACGCGTTGGCGTCGTCGTACAGTTCCTTCGCATGGGGGCCGACCTTTGCGTCGTCGAAGATTTTCGGGTACTTCCCCTTCAATTCCCAGGTCATGAAGAACGGGGACCAGTCGATATAGGGGCGAATCTCCGAAATGGGGAAGTCCTCTAAAACGCGAACTCCCGTAAATGAAGGCTTATCGATCTGAACCGTCCGCCAATCGGTCGCGAAGCGTTTTTCGAGAGCTTCGCCGTAGGGAACCAGCTTTTGCTTGCGTTCTTGAAAACTAGCGACCAGCTTTTTCTGGACCTCCACGTTATCAGCGATGAAAGCGTCACGATGCTCTTTGCTGATCAATTTCTCCACGACATTCACGCTGCGGCTTGCATCGAGCACATGAATGATCGGCCCGTCGTAAACGGGCGCAATGCGCACGGCGGTATGTTTCGCGCTGGTCGTCGCCCCTCCGATCAGCAGAGGGATCGTCATCCGCTTGCGTTTCATTTCGCGAGCAACATGCACCATTTCATCGAGACTGGGTGTAATCAACCCGCTGAGACCGATCATGTCCACCTTATGCTTTTCGGCTTCCTCCAAGATGGTTTCGCTGGAGACCATCACACCGAGATCGATCACCTTGTAATTGTTGCATTGCAGCACGACGCCGACGATGTTCTTGCCGATATCGTGAACGTCGCCTTTAACCGTGGCGATCAGGAACGTACCGCGAGCGTCATCGTTCTCGATTCCCGCGTCCCGTTTCTCCTGTTCCATGAACGGTTCCAAATACGCGACAGCCTTCTTCATCACCGGCCGCTCTTCACGACCTGAGGGAGAAACATCTTGCCTTCGCCAAACAAATCTCCCACGACGCTCATGCCATCCATCAGCGGACCTTCAATCACCTGCAAACAGCGATCGAAGTGCTGACGCGCTTCTTCGGTGTCTTCGACGATAAACTTGTCGATACCCTTGATCAAAGCATGCTTCATCCGCTGTTGGACGGGTGCATCCCGCCAACTCAGATCCTCGCCCGCCTTCTTCTTGCCGTCACCCTTCACCGTCTCGGCGAACTCCAGCATCCGATCGGTCGCATCGGGACGTCGATTCAACAGCACATCTTCGACATACTCAAGCAAGTCTTTGGGAACTTCCTCGTAGACTTCCAATTGGCCCGCATTGACGATGCCCATATCAAGCCCCGCTTTGACGGCGTGATACAAGAAGGCACTGTGAATCGCTTCGCGAACGCGATCATTGCCGCGAAAGCTGAAGCTGATATTGCTGACACCTCCGCTGGTCTTCGCACCCGGACATTCCTTTTTGATCCGACGAACCGCGTTGATGAAATCGACTGCGTAGTTGTTGTGTTCCTCCATGCCGGTGGCGACCGTCAAAATGTTCGGATCGAAGATGATGTCCTCCGGTGGGAACCGCACCTTGTTGACCAGCAAGTCGTAAGCACGCTTGCAAATCCGCACCTTGCTGTCCTCGTCGGCCGCCTGCCCTTCCTCGTCGAAAGCCATCACGACGGCGGCGGCGCCATATTGACGAACCAGCGCCCCGCGACGAAGGAATTCCTCTTCGCCATCCTTCAAGGAAATCGAGTTAACGATTGCTTTACCCTGGACGTTGCGAAGCCCTGCTTCGATAACCTCCCACTTGCTGCTGTCGATCATGACGGGCACCGCAGCCACGACGTCGTCGCCCGATATCAGACGCAGGAAGCGAGTCATCGCTTCGGCACCATCGAGCAAAGCATCATCAAAGTTGACGTCGATGATCGTCGCGCCATTCTCCACCTGCTCGCGGGCAACTTCGACCGCTTCATCGAATTGATCATTGCGAATCAAACGAGCAAACTTCTTGCTTCCCGTGACATTCGTCCGCTCGCCAACCATCGTAAAGGGAATTTCCGGCCGCATCACCATTGGCAGTTGACCCGAGAGCCGCGTGAAAATCTCACTGGACGGAGGCTCTTGCTTGGGACGCTTCCCTTCGACACGCTGAGCCATCGCCCGGATATGATCCGGCGTCGTGCCACAGCAGCCGCCAAGGATATTGATCCAGCCGTTGTCCGCGTATTCGCCGACAATCTCCGCCATTTGCGAGGGGCCTAAATCGAATTGCCCCATCTCGTTGGGAAGGCCCGCGTTGGGATGACAACTGATCGGAATGCCCGTTGCGTGCGACATCTCTTCGACATGCGCACGCATCACATCGGGTCCGAGCGCGCAGTTCATGCCGATCGACAGCAATGGGAAGTGCGATAACGATGTGACGAACGCTTCCACGCTTTGCCCGCTGACGAATGTTCGCCCCCCCTTGTCGAACGTTCCGCTGACCATCACCGGAACGCGACGCCCTCCGCCGTCGAAGTACTTCTGAATCGCGAACAAACACGACTTGAGATTCAACGTGTCGATTGCGGTCTCGGGGAGCAAAATATCGACCCCCGCCTCCACCAGCGATTTGACTTGCGCAAAGTAGCTGTCGACCATCGCATCAAAGGTCGTGCTGCGAAACGCGGGATCATCAACCTTCGTACTGATCGCCAACTGCTGGGTTGTCGGGCCGATTGAACCAGCCACGAAACGAGGCTTGTTTGGCGTCCGCTCGTTCCATTTGTCCGTCGCTTTACGGCAGCAAGCGACCGCCGCATGATTGATTTCGTCGACCAATTCCAGGGGAAGTTCAAATTCCACCATCCCAACGGGAGAAGCGCCAAACGAATTGGTTTCGACAATATCGGCCCCCGCTTCAAGATACGCGTCATGAATGGCGGTGATCTTTTCTGGATGCGTCAGGCAAAGGATATCGGAAAAATTCTTCAGGTCTTTGTGATGATCGGCGAATCGATCGCCACGAACGGCCATCTCGTCCAAGCCAAGTCGTTGAATCATCGTTCCCATTGCTCCATCGAGCATCAGGATTCGTTCACGAATAAGTTCGGGCAAAAGGTCAGTCTTCGAAGTCATATAGGTCGTCTCTAGCTTTACGCGGCGGAGTACGGATACTCCCCACAGTCTGAACCATTGAAGCGATTCTGTCAGTACCCGGACGGCATGAATGGCGAAGTAAGCCCCACTCGGATAAACATGAGCCGACGGCATGAACCGCGGATGTCGAACTTAGCCGTAACCCATCGATAAAGCCCCACGCTAGCGCCGGAGTCTAAAAAATCAGTATTCACACAACCTCGGACTATTCCGGTTTTGTTTCATTTGTTTCGTCCGGCAACAGTCTTGGGGAGACGTCCTGAAAGGACCGTGTCGTTGAGCCCCAGGTATCAACCTTTGAAGTTGCGTACTTTCGATGGTATTCGGGCCAAGAGCCCAGCGGTTTACCCAGCCCAGACGACGAACTCGCTTTGACCGAAGAATTGCTTCGAGACTATGCCAGCGACCGGCTCGATGCTGCGCGCGAGTCCATGCGTGAGGAAGCCGGGGGATTGCTCGATGATTGAACAGCCATTCCCGCTAAGTCGACGTTAGCGGACGCCGCCGATCGTGAACAGCCGGAAACTTGGCTTCCTGATCCGCTGACGTGGAACATGTTTACGTTGACCTAGTTCAGGGAAGATGGACGTCGCCACGGAGCAACGAACTCAGAAGCATGATGTTACGACCTTCGGAGGATTCGGTTACGTAACGCTGCTGCCTTCGCTTGCAATTGCTCCAGCGTTTGACCTTCCAGACTCTTCTCTTCCGTCACCGGTTCGCCAAGAATTTCCTGCAGAGTCCGAATTAGTTCGATCTGACCTTCTTCACGTCCTTCATAGCGTCCTTCTTCTCGCCCTTCTTCACGTCCTTCGACTCGCCCCTCTTCTCGTCCTTCGATTCGCCCCTCTTCTTTTGCGTCGATTAGGCCTGATTGCAAGTCCAGGGCGGCTTTTGCTCGTGAATCGTACATCTGTCGTTCCTCTGTTATCTCCCGAATCGCATTAAGTTCCCTTGTTGCCCGCAGGAAGGCTAGCCCTGGAAGCAACTCACACAACTCTTCTTCGCTATGTTCATGAGAATGCTTAATCCAATAGCACCATTGTTCCAGCAAGCTTGATTGAGACAGCGGGCGTTCATCCTTATTGTACTTTGACAACTCAACGGTGTGAATCTCGATCGCGTCTTGAAGGACTTCTCCCGATCCCTTCTCCGTCAATCGAAAATGATGATGCAACCGCTGATCCCCCCACAAGGAACGCATCAGCAAACAGACGGCATAGGTCGATTTCAACTTCCCGTAACCTAGCCCTGGAGTTAGTTGATCGACGTAGGCCTTGGCGGCATAGTAAATGGCTCGCTTGGCAAAGCTATTAGACACAACCAATTGCACTTCGACGATGAAAACCCGCTTCTGGGTATCGGTCGCTTTGACATCGACGCATATAAGTTTGGCATCGACAAATTCTTTCAACGAGAAGGGGTTGAGGAATTCAACAGCCGCGATCGGTTCAGGCAAATCCAAGACTGAATCGAGTAAGCTGATCAGGCAGATTTCATTCCCAGGTTTGCCAAAGATCTTCTTGAAGGGGAAATCGATCCAGGCTCGAATCCCAATCCGCTCAGACATATCAGACATAATACCTCCTCCCACGCTTAACTCATTGTAGCGTTTCTCAAGCAGGAAGGCGGGCGCCTGACCGTCGATGAACTGTCGCCATGCTCTTACCGTATTCACGTTGAATTGGCGACATCTCGCACCAGCGGTATGATCGAGCGGGCCGCGTGCCAAAGCCGCCGACACCCCGCTTGCGTCAGCATCAGAGATACAAGTTGCACGGCGTCTTCTTCGGATAGACAATGTGGCGTCCGGTGTCGATGCGTCCCCCGGCTCGTCCGGCCAAAGAATCGGAAGGTCGTCGTGATTGTGTCGGTCACCGTCGGAAATGCCACTGCCATAGACGATGGCGGAATGATCCAACAGCGTTCCGTTCCCTTCGGGAATTTCCTTCAATCGTTTCAGAAAATATGCAAAACGGGCGGCGTAGAATCGATTGATGGTCGCGATCTTCGCCTGTTTGTCCTCGCTTTTGCCATGATGCGACAATTCATGATGCCCTTCGCGGACTTCCAGTTCAGGGTAACCGCGATTGCTTCCCGCGTTGGTGAACATAAAGGAAATAATCCGCGTGCTGTCGGTTTGCATGGCCAATGTCATCATGTCCAGCATCAGTTCCGCATGATACTGAATTTCTCGCGGCACACCGGCGGGCCGAGGATAATCTGGAATTCCTTCCTCCGCCATGTCCAGCTTGTCCGAGCCAGCAATCCGTTTTTCCACGCTGCGGACCGAGTAGAGATACTCATCAAGTTTCCGGCGATCCATTTCCCCCAGACGATTGCAACTGCTTCGCCTCGTCGAGTGCGAAGTCCAGTACGCTCTTGCGATACTTTTGCCGGGTCGCCCGGGCGAAACGAAGCTCTTCATTTGTTCCGGCACCAAACAGGCGGTCGAACACCTTAGCCGGATCGATCTCTTTCGAGACCGGCGACGTCGGATTTCGCCACGACATATTTGACGAGTAAGCACAACTGTAACCGCTGTCGCAGTTGCCCGCCTGCGCGCTCGCTTCCAAGCCAAGCTCCAAAGAGGCGAATTTCGTCTTGTCACCGATCGCTTCGGCAGCCACCTGATCGACCGACACGCCATTAAAGATGTTTGCTCCGTCGGTCTTTCGCGGATGGGCTCCCGTCAAGAACGCCGCCACGCTGCGTGCATGATCGCCGCCGCCATCCCCATGTGCCTCCGCGCCGCTGAGCGCCAATTCCGAAAGAACATTGAAATCACCACGGTGTTCAGCGAGTTCGCTGAGTGTTCGCGGCAGGTCATAATCTCGCCCCTCTTTCGTCGGACGCCAGTCGGGCATGTGCATGCCATTGGGAACGTACAGAAACGCCATCCGCAGTGGAATGGAGGACGTTGGGTTCTCCGCCGCGGTCAAACAACGCGTCGCCGTCATCGCATCCAAAAACGGCAAGCTGATGGCGGTGCCCAAGCCGCGAAGCATCATTCTTCGATCGAGTGTTACCGCGTGCGTGTTCATTTGTTTCATCTTCGGTTCCAATTCCTGCGAAACGACGGGGCTGAGTGGCTACCGAGCCTCCCAGTCCCCCTATTCTAACGTAAACAAGAGTCTAAACAAACAGATCGCTGCAGGATCAATCGATCAGGAATCGATTGATTCGACAACAATTCGATTTCCGTAAACGGCTTTTACGGAAATCGCTTGATGGGGATCGATCATCGGACCATCGCTAACCACAGCCACCAGTTCATCCCCGAAACGAGCTTTTCCGGACGGAACCAGCGGGGTCGTCGTGATGCCTTGTTGTCCGAGCAGATGGTCAAACCGAACGATCGTTTCATTCGCGGCTCTGATCTGTTTTTCGTCTTCATCCTCAAGCATGATCAGATGACGAAAGAATGGTATCTGAGGCAGCATCAACCGCAAGGCGACGCCTCCGCCGATGATGCCCCCTAGTGCGGCGACAACGCCGATCAGGCTGCGGGTCATCTGGGCATATTGATACGAATTGTTGGGAAAGACGAACGTCTGACTGACTAGGACTAGGCTGCTGATCAGCATCACGAGCCCTCCGATACCGAAGATGCCAAATCCGGGAAAGACGAGAACCTCAATCAACAATCCGACCAAGCCACCGACAAACAGAAAGATTTCCAGCCATTCGGCGGTGCCTCCGGCAACCTGAATCCAAAAGTAGAGCAGCAGGCTGACCAGTGAGACGAAGCCGGGAATCCCAATGCCCGGTGCCCCCATTTCCACCGAGAACATGGCGAATCCGAGAAACAACAATAACGGCGGGAGCCACGTTTGCCTGCCTAGGTTTTCGACAAACTGAATGATCTTTCGGTCGTCTAACTTCTTCGGGACGCCGGGAAGCCCAATTTCTTGAGCGACCGAGGGAAGGTCGTCCGCCAGTCCGTTAATCAATCCGAGCGTCAAAGCTTGCTCCGCGTTGATTCCTTTGCTCAGATCGATCCGCTCCTGCCGCTTCCATCGCTGTGAATCCTCGCGCTGTTCCAGTTCATCGGTGGTAAAGTACGCGATTCGGCCTGATCGAGAATCCAAATATCGATAGACCTCCAACTTCGCATCGACGAGGCCGCGAAAGATTGCCGGGCTGCGACCGGAGGCGGTTGCAATCCGGTCAATCGCATCCCCGAGTTCTTCGACAGCGGAACTGCGAAACGATTCGGCTCCGGGACCTCCCAGGGTCGCCTGTGGAGCCATGTAGATTCGTTGCGAGGCCAGGGCAATCAACGTGGCGTCGCCGATCGCCTGACTGGGAATGTAGCTGGCCGTTCGCACACCGGAAGCCGGCAACTCAGCCAGCAATGAGGCCATCTTGACCGCTTCGTTCAAATTCCCCCCCGCGCTGTCAACCATTGTCAACACTTGATTAACGCCACGACGGTCGATCGCATCTTGCAAGCTGTTGGTCACACGCTGCATGCGTCGCCGATTGACCGGTCCGCTGAGATCGGCCAAGACCGCTTGAAGCTGAACATTCTCGGAGGATTCAGCGTCTTGAAGTTGCTTCAGCCCAAGAACATTCGCGATCTCCTCGGCGTCTTGAACTTCGTGCGTCGCCCAGCGGTAATTCCGCATTTGCGGACCAGCGAAACTCGCCAGACGCCCCGGTGCGGAGAGTTGTTCCTCCTTCCAGACCTTTCCGGCGGCGCGCGCTTCCTGAAGTTCCTCCCCCGCCAAAAAAAGATCGCCCCCATCGACCTGACTGATCTTCGCCAACTCCAGACTTGGCAGCAGCATCGCGCGGACAGCCCCAAGCGGAACCGTTCGCCGACGTTCGGCGATCGATTCGTACGCCAACCGCACCACCGGATCGGAGTTCGATTCGTTGATTCCCGCCGAACCAAGACTTGCCTGTGGCCGAACGATGATTTGATCGCAGGCAAGCACCGGCAACACGGCATGCCCTTCGACGGTTCCCGACAGATACGCAACCGTCTTGATCCGCGTTGCACTTTCACCGGTCAGGAAACGGGCCAAAGCCAGCGCCGGTTCAAACTGTGTTTGGCTGCCAGTGGTCGAGCCATCGGAAGATCGAAAGTGCAGGATCACGATCCGCCGCGTGTCAGCCGATTCATCCCCCGCCGTGAGCGCTTTGACGGTCGACACGACACCGCGCGTCACGCTGTCGTCGATGGGCAACGCGACGTTGATGAACGTTCCGGTTTGAGGGGCTTGGCCGAGCGCGATTGAAGTCGACAAACAAACCGCTATCAGCAGCAGCCAACCTTTGTACTCATGTTGCAACATTGTTGGTCTTCGTCCTCCCACAAAACATGATAGGCAACGGAAACCTGGCTCAATGGTTACCGAGGTTCAACGCTCAGCAAACACCATGCCCGATGTTTTTCGCGGCGTGTTACCAACCGATCGTCACATTGGGCAACTGTTCACGCAGCGCTTCCACCGAACCTTTCTCGATAACATACGTTCGCTTAAGGTTCAACGATTTCAATTTCTTCAAACCGTGCAGCTTTGACATTCCCTCGTCCGTGACGCCTGTCCCCGCCAAATCAAGCGATTCAAGATTCGTCATGGTCGCAATGATGTCCAGCGCGTCGTCATCAATCGTGTCACCCAGACCTTCCAGACTGAGTTGTTTAAGCGATAGCTTCCCCTCGAGCTTCGCCAAACCTTCCGCGGATACTTCCGTGTTCCACAAACTTAGTTCTTCCAGTTTTGGCAATTGCGCGACATGCTCCATAATCGCATCCTGAACCGGGGACTCGCTCAAGTCCAAGTCGCGCAATTGCTGAAGCTTCGCCAAGGAAGCCGCGTCTTCGCCGCGAATCCGCGTTTCGCGAACCCTCAGCTTGGTCAGCTTCGGCAAATCGGCAAGCAAAGGCCAGACCTCGTCGTTCACTTTACTAGCACCGTAAAGATCGAGTTCCTTCATTTCGTCCAGGCCGGTCAGATGTTGGATTCCTTCCGGGCCAACCCGGCAATATTGCAAACCGAGCGCGACCAGACCTTTCAGATTCTCGATGTGGGTTAGTCCGGAATCGTCGACCGAGTTCGGCAACCGGACATTTCGCAGTTTCGTCAGCTTGCCGATCGACGCGGCGCATGCATTTGTCAGAGCGGAGCATTCCAGAAGGTCCAGCAGTTCCAACTGTGTCGCTTCCTCCAAGTGCTTGATCCCGGCATCGGTGACTTTCAGTGCGCACAATCCGAACGCGTTTCAGCGAATCATTGCCGGCTAATGTCTTCAATGACTGGTCGGTGATTTCACTCTTCATCAAGTCGACATCCGCCAATTGAGGCAGCGTTACCAAAATTTCAACAGCATCGTCACCGATTTGAGTGCAACTGTTGAACGAAATCACCGAAAGCGATGGGTGTTCCCTCAAATGCTCCACAGCTTCCAATGTCACACCAGGACCTTTCGCTTTGATCGTTTGCAACATTGGCAGCCCGGCAACCCAAGCAAATTCGTCGGCCTGATCGGCTGCGGCGTCCCCCGTCAAACCGGTAAGGTCGAGTTCGACGATGTGATCGCCACTCTTCTTCACCGCGACTCTGCCAGCTTGTTCGATGGCCTGGACGACTTCGGGATCATCTGGAGCCGACGGTTCAGCAGGCTCGACAACGTCCGTTTGACCTTCGTTGACCTGATCAGCGACAGGCGCAGGCGATTGCTGCTTCCGGCAACCGGTGACAAGGAGCATGGCGACGAAAAGGATCGACAGCGTTCTCATGAGATGCATCGTGTATGAATTTCCTGAATTTGTTGGGGCAGAGCGTTTTTTGTGGTCTTGGTCTGAAATGATGCCTTCGAATTACGGGACGCGAATCAACGCACGCGACGTATTTCGATTGAACCAAACGTAATCTAACACGTCCTCCGGAACCGTGCATCGACCCAGACGCGTCGTATTTTGCTTTGATAGCCGCAAACAAGTAACTACAGTGGACCAAGATTTGCATTCCACGCGTGGGAAAAATTTGGGCGGCACTTCAGCGGCACTTCAATTATACAACCCTAGAACAGTCCAGCCATGATGCGTTTCATTTCTGCGGTACTTCTCTGTTGGACTTCGATTGCAGCCTTTGCGGTTGAACCGGCGGATCGATTCCCAAAGCAAACCTGCCTGTTTGTTGCGATTTCCAATTACAAGACGTTCGAAGAGAAGCTGGGAACGACATCGATCGGACGGCTGTGGTCCAGCGAATCGATGCAAGCGTTTCGAAAGGAATTTGATGAACGTCAGCAGGGCGTTCTTGGCCAGCTTCGCAGTGCGTACGGTATCGATTCAAACTTGCTGCACCAGCACGCCGACGGCGGCTTCGTTGTCGGCGGCGTGAAAACCAGCGACGACGAAATTTCCTTAACCTTCTTGATCGAATTGGAGTCGGCGTCGGCAAAAGCAATGATGGCGACAGCCGGCAAGAACTTAAAAGACATCGGTGCAACCCGCAGCCAAACTGAGTTTCCCATTGATGCAACCATTTATCAAATGCCCGATGGGCAACAGGTTGTTCATGCGGTCCACGACGGATATCTGCTGATCAGCGGCGATGTCGCGGTTGCGAAAGAAATGATTGACCGTTGGGGCAAGCAAGCGAAAGACGAGAGCCTGTCCTCCTTGCCATCGTTTCAAGCGATTGCCGCTACGCCTCCCAGAGATGGCGATGCCGACCTCTTCTGGTTCGCGGATGTGATTCAAATCGCCGTGCTGTCAGACGACGCCGAAACCAAACAGGCACTCGCGGCTGACGGACGCGATCCGTTTCCGATGCGGCATGGCTTTCCGGGCATCAAAGCAATGGGAGGGTACGGCTTCTTGAAGGAAGATGGTTTTGATTTTTTAAACGATATTCAAGTCTTCGCCCCCAAGCCGCGTGTCGCCGCGTTGCAGGCGTTGGACTTCGTGACCGGCGATCTGACGCCGCCTCCCTTCGTTCTGTCGACCGGCAACAACATGATGGTCAATCGATGGAACCTGACAAGTTTGATTTCGAACTTGGGGGACGTGTACGACGATGTTACCGATGCGCCGGGGGCATGGGAGGCAACGCTGGCCGATTGGAAGAGCGATCTGGGATTTGATCTAATCGGGGGCTTGCTGCCGATGTTGCAATCGGAAGTCGTCAGCTACGGCGATTTCTTGGATGACAATCGGCAGGAGCGGACGCTCATTTCCATTCCCATCGACAATCCGAAAGCTCAAGAGATTCGTGTGGCGTCGTTGATCTATCGGTTTCTGCGCGGGGACAGCAACGCGGTTCGTTCACGCATCCCTCCACATCGATACGATCTGTGGGAAATCGCGATGCAAGACAAACTCGGTAACGCGACCTTCACCCGTGCCGGCGTGATGGTCGCCGACGGTCGTTTATGGTTGGCGACCCATGCATCCATGATCCGCGATGCGTTATTGCAAGGTGGTGAGACACCGTTGGCAAACAGCTCGGTTTATTCGGACATGCAAGACCGCATGAAAGCTTGGAAGGGAGAGCGATCGTTCATGCAAGGGCTGGTTCATGGGGATCGCGACATCCGCAACACCTACGAAACGCTTCGCGCCGACGGACTCGAAGGGCTTCGTCGAGCCGAGAGTTTGTATGGAAATGCCCTGCTAATGTTGCTGGGAGGGGATGATGACAAGCCGCAACCGACAACTGACTTTTCCAAGTTGCCGCCGTTCGAAGAGGTGCGGGAATACTTCGGAATGCTGGCAAATGTTGGGAACATCACCGATCACGGTTGGACGATCGTCGTCGGCGCATACGATCGACCGGAATGAGTTTACCGCGTGTGGCTCGAATGGTGCGGTGCGACCATATCAATCGAATCAACTTATGTTTGGCCATGTGACCTTTCGTCGTCACGCTCGCCTTAGAACCTAACGATTCCGAGAACCCAGTAAAAACCCGCAGCTAACGCTTTCGCCTCCACGGTTTTTCGGAGAGGCGTTTAATATCTCCATGACTTTGCTTCTTGATGAATTGAAATTGCAGATGAAACGTTACTTGACGCGAGCTTTCGTTGGAACGACCTTCGTTGTATGTCTTCTCGGTCTAGTCTGTTCACCGTATGCGGATGCCGATGATTTGTCAGCGTCCATTGCGGCGGCACATTATCGACCGATCGAATCCGCTGAAGTTCAACGTCGTTGGCAAGCTGCCCGCGATGCCTTGCAAGCCGTCCAGTGGGATCTGCGGATCGCCCAACATGGCGACACTTGGCGAAAGTATCTGTTCATTGAATCGCTGGACGAATCGCTGAAGGAACCCGAGCAGCAGGAAAAAGCTCTCGCTGCGGTCACGGCGACGATCTACCGACTGGCGGGGCTGCACGACGGAATCGAGAAGCCATCGTTCGTGGCGTTGCGAAGTCGGCTCATTTCGCTCCGCAGCGGATTGCTTAATGCGATGGAGGTCGAGTCAGCGCGGCGGCAAGCCGAGCAGCACGCCCAGGATCTGGAAATGTTCCCCGACGATCCAGAACTTGCCGACGAACGTCCTGAATCGATGCAGCAGAAATTTGCCCGACGAACGGAATTGTTGTCGACACGCATCGCATCCCTGGCGTCATCATCGGCGATAGGCTCGCCACGCGACGCGGCATCGATGCGTGAAATTGCCGAGGCGACTCAATGGCTTCGATTTCGTGAGCAAATTCCGGAACTGCTGGCGCGTGTCGAACAACGTTTTGGCGGCCACAATCTCTGGCTGCAGGTTCCCGCAGCGACGCTGGGGACGCTGACGGCGCGTCCGGTCTATGAAGTCGAACCGATTCGTGAAACACAGGGTAAAGCACAGATTACCGGGCACGCGATCTTGACCGGCACGGCGATGATGCATCCGGTTGCCGGACAGTATCCGGGACAATGCGAAATCCGTTTCAGCGGAATCGTGCAGTCAACAATGAATGGGCGACAAGGCCCCGTCTCGTTTGTCCTTTCGGGCAACACGCAGTTGCAGGCGGGAAAGAGTGTCGTCTTGCAGTCGGATCGTTTTTGGGTGCTCCCCGCATCCGCGAATGCTCAGTCCGACTTGCGGACGCGGCAGGTTTGCTCCACGATTCACGGAGGCATCGGCAAATTAGTGCGTAAAATCGCGGGTAAGAAGATCGCTGAAGAACGTCCTCAAGGTCAACGCGATCTTTCCAATCGATCACGGGACTCGTTCCTGGAGCAGTTCAATGAGGATGTCGCGAAGGAGATTGCCGAAGCACGCGTCGATTTTGAGCAGGAGGTGTTGCGGTCGCTTTTAAGGCTGAACACGCAAGCCGATTCCATTGATTTTCAAACCGACCCGCACAGCTTGAACGTGGCGTTGCAATTCCGTTCGGGAATCGCGGTTCCTCGCTATCAGCAACCGCTTCGCGTTGCGGAAGCCGATTTTCGCGTGGCGCTGCATGAGTCGATGATTCAGGCCGTGACCGATCGCATTTATTCAGGGCGGAAGATCGAGAATATTCGCCGTGAATTGAAGGTTGTGGGAATCGATTTGTCGGCGGAGGATGAGCAGGAGATTCCCGAGAATTTTGGTATCCATTTTGCCGATGAACAGCCGATCGGTGTCGCGTTCTCAGACAACCAGATCGCCGTGACCCTTCGTGGCCAGCAATGGTTCGTCGAGGACAATGCCCTCGTTGCGATGAACGTTCGTTTTGCTTACGCCATCGAACGACAAGCCGACCGGTTCGTGGCGGTGCGCCAGCCGCATGTCGATATCAGCGCGCCCGAAGGTCAGCGCGGCGGGCGGTTCATTCAACAGAAGAATATTCTGATGCGGCGATTACTGGACGAATTGCCCGCCGACTTCGTGATTCAACCGATTCCGGTCGAGAAGCTGAGCGATCCGGTCGACCGTTTGGGAAGTTTGTCGGTCACGCAGTTTGTCGCCAGCGAAGGATGGGTGCATGCGGCATTGGCTGGCGACCGATAGACCGCAATAATCATGACCGGCTTGTGATGTACCGGTCAAACGAAAGGATGCGAATACTCTTGTGAAGCCTATTTCCACTTATCCCGCCGCGATGGCCGCGGCATTGCATCAGCGGTGGGAGGAACGCGATTTCCCATCCGACGCGCTCCCGGATTTGCAAGCAACGGTGTCGTTGCTCGACATCGTTTACCAGGCCAGTTTACTGTGCGAAGAGTCCGAGCCGGTGCAATGCAGGATCATCGTGTCGTCGGCGGACGATTTTGCCAGCGAAGTCGCCGATGGCGGGAGCCGTCTGCAGGTGCTTCGCTTCTCCGAACGCTGCGAACTGACGCCGCATCAAATTCGCAAGCTGGCGTCGGCGGCGGGTTATTACCGCGCTCTGTTGGCCGTCGAATTGAATGCGGCCGGTGACGCCTTTATTTGGGGAATGATCAACACCGGCACCGAATGGGTCAACCGGATCGAAACATCCTTTCCAGGCGAGACGATGTTGCCGTCGAAGCTGGTTGTTCACTGTGTCGGACCGGGGCACTTGATCGTCGCCAGCGGATACGCTCGCATTTTGGAAACATCGGGGGGACGCTTATTGACCGAAGGTTTCGATCCCTTTCGTTCGCAATGGCTTTCGCAGCGGTTCGGCGGCGTTCGCGGGGACATCTTGCAATCGATGAGAGGACGTGAAACGGATGAGCGCGACGATGGCGAGCTATCGGGCACGAAAATCTGCGAGACGTTTGTTCGCGATGCGGCGCAGAGCGTTGTCAGACGGACGTTGCGATTGGTGAGAACTCGGGGACACGGCGGAATGTTGGTCTACGTGCCCGAAACGATCGCCAGAAGTTCCGTTTTGGAGCGTTGGTTACGACTGAGGGTCCATTTCAAGGAAGACGATTCCACGTTGCGTTTTCGCAGACTGATCGTTCGATTGTTGTCGCGAGCCCGCGAAGTCGGTACTCGTATGGGGCTGCGGAGCGTGACCTACGACGACTATCACAAAATGCAGGACTCGGAACTGTTGCGGATCGAAGAGGCGTTGATCGAATTTGGACACTTCCTTGCGGATTTAATGAGCGTTGATGGGACGATGGTCCTGGATCAATCATTCCGTTTGATCGGCTTCGGCGGCGAAATTCTTGGCGATTCCCACGTCGACATCATTCATCGCGCACTTAACGTCGAAGCGACGGCGTCGATCGCTGAACGGGCCGATTCGTCCGGCACACGCCATCGTTCGGCGTACCGCTTCGTCAGCGGGTGGCCTGATTCGATTGCGGTCGTCGTTTCTCAGGATGGAGACGTTCGTTTCGTTGCACAGCACGAAGGTCGCGTTACCTACTGGCCGTATCTTCCGTAAGCCTTGAGCATACGAAGAAACATCCGCAAGAGTGCTTATTCGTCGTCGGCGGCGGGACGTTTGCCACCGCTTGTACGCTCTTCTCGCTGAGCCTTCAAGCGAGCGACCCAGTTTGTCCACGACGAGAGGGTTTCGCGAGGCAGATCAAAGTCTTTCGCGGTTGCCGCACTTCGACCATTCGGGTCTCGCAGCACTTCCACTCCTTCATCAACATATTTGCTGCAACCCTTGCAGTAAGTTGGCGGCGTGCTGATTCGCTTTTGACAGAACGGACAGCGAGAGCCAACAACTTGGCTTTCAGCCGCCTTAAACAATCCGCCGACATCCTGAGCGCGATACCAGGGCGAATCCTCTTTGCGGCAGAGCGTTTCGGGGGTCACGATCCCTTTGCGAACCAGATCGAGCAACTCGCTTGGTCTCAACGGACCGATTTCCGTCTCTTCATCGTGTTGAATGAACCATTCGCTCATAAATTCAGTCGCCCCTTCTGGTCCCGCGAGCAATTCCGTGTCAATGAGTTTATACTGTGCGTGGCTCGAAATGATGCCTTCGCGTCAAATGAAGCGAATCCTCTCATTTCTGACCACGCGACGCATAATGACGATAGGTGAAGTTACGACTTCGCACGGGCAAAATGGCTTGATCCGCTTCAAATGAAGCGAATATGTGAATTCAGGCCATTTATCCAAGAGCCAATATATCTGCTGCGTCACAAAAGTAAACGCAATGGTAAGCACCCGTGCATAAGTTCTTGAGCATAACTCGTTTAACGGCAAGCCGAAGGCGACGGCGAAACAATGGAAAACGTCGCCTTCGGCTTGCCGTTAAACGAAAAAACTTATGCGTTGGTGCTTAACGCGAACGCGCTGCGTTGTCCCAATTGATGGTCACACCGGGGGCGTTCGGTTGATGTTTACGGATCGACGCTCGATCAATAATGAACGTGTTGGATGTTCTCTTGCGCCAATGTTTCTCCGTTAATCTTGCGACGTGGTCGCTCTAGGATTCCGTCTTCTGGGAGGACGATTCCAGCGTCGAAGCCGCTTGGTTCGCCTTGGGCTGCGTTGCCGCGGGATCGCCGGTCGGCGGCGTCTCCTGACGCAGTGAGCGAACGTAATTGACGAGATCCCAAATTTGATTGAAGCTCCAGCGTGGCGGTAGGCATCGGCGTGCCATCGATTCCGTATCGGATGCGATGATACAAATGTTCCGGCTCCGCACCACCGCGGAACATCCCTTCCCGGAAGTCACGTGGAACGATGTTTCTTGGCGGGAGAACGCCACGGGCGATCAACGGAACCAACGAGGATTGATCTTCCGCTTTCTTCGGATCGAGTTTCGCCGCTTGCACCCATTCGGGAGCCCAGTCGGCCGCCCAGGCATCGAAGTCGTTGTTCTGTCCGTCGCCGTATCCTCTTTGCCGTGACATTTCGAGCAGGCCGCTTTCTCGCTGACAAACAATTCACGTCCGCGAGCGATCGATTGCTTCACCGGCGAGTCTTCATCCGATTCGGCGGCGGCAACGACTTCGTCGATCGTTTCGGGGACAACGACGTCCTGAGGTTCCGGAATCTCGGCGGCACTCTCCTCGGCGGACAGCCAACTGTCGGCGACCGCCAACACGACATCATCCTTCAGGTATTCCCACGCATCCACGAAGTTCTCGTATGCTTCCTGTTCCGCTTCGGTGGGGAAAGCTTCCGCTTCCACGCCCTCCTTGTATTTGTCTAAATAGCGGGCGATGAGTTCCTTGTTGTAAAGCGATTCCCCATTGTTGAATTCGAGCATGGAACCTTCTTCAAGCAACATCCTCTCGATCTCGCCACGCATCGACAAATAAATCACATAATCGACCAAGGCTTCGATATCTTCCTTGCTGATCGATACATCCTGTCCGGCAAGTTCCCGCAGCGACTTCATCGGGGTTCCAGAGACGCCATGTTCGATGATGTAATGCAGGTCCTCGCGCGACGGTTTTGCTCCCGGTTCGGTCGACTTGAACTTGAACTTTCCCATTCGATAATCGCGGGGATAGGGATCGATCAACGCGGCGGTTGTCCCGCGACCGTTCCCCGTGATGCCATGGCAGGTCGAGCAGTATTGCCGATACAGCCCACGCCCTTCGTCGGTGGGCGATCCCGAAGCGGCCATCAAATGGTCCATGCTCAGCATGGACGAGAACTCTTCATCTTCGGTGATGAACCGCGGCAGTTTGGGGTCATCGGGAGTGCCAAACATATCGCTGACGGCTTGTTGTGTCTCAGCGATCGCTTGCTTCAGATTTTGCCGATTGATTTCGTGCTCTTTGCGTTCATCCTCGTCCATCGATTCGACATCTTCACTTTCCAGTTCCATGACAAATCGATGCGAATAAACCATGTTCGGTTCGAATTCGGCAACGTATGGCTTTTCGCAACCGGTAAATCCCAACAATCCAACCGCTGCGGTGGCGGCGCAAAAGACCTTCTTCATTATCGTCATCTCGCTCATGATATCGAGGCGTTCACTCTTTAAATGTCACACGGTCAGAAATGAGGTGATTCGCTTCATTTGACGCGAAGGCATCATTTCGGACCACGCACGGTATAAATGTATTCTGATTCTTCAACGATCCTTGCGGACATCCCGATCGTCGATCAGCATCCGCACCGCGGGAGTTTCCAGGTCATCGTACTGGCCGCCGCGAATGCAAATCACGCAGGCGATCATGCCGGCCGCTCCCAACAACAATGCAATTGGTAAGGCAATAAACAATACACTCATCCCAATCAAATCTCCGATCCGTCGAACCGACGAAAGCTTCGCGATGCTAGCGTCAACGACAGAACACTCACGCTGCTAAGCGGCATCAGGATCGCGGCCGCCAACGGACTAATCTTGCCCGCCATTGCGAGGGCGACCGCAATCACGTTGTATCCTAGCGAAACAGCAAAGGTTGTGTGAATCAGGCGTGCGGTTCGGCGCGCTCCGTCGATCAACTCCACGATGCTTGTCAGTTTACCCGACGCGACATAAATTGGCGCTGCCTGCAAACTAACTTCCGCCCCGCCGCGAACGGCGATTCCCACATCGGCGGCCGCCAAAGCCGCCGCGTCGTTCGCGCCATCCCCGATCATCACCTGCGGACGCACACTCCCCCGCCTCGCCGACGTTCCCTCCGAAGTATCGGCATTTCGATGGAAGCAACCGTCCCCGTTGGACACAATCGCTAACTTCTCCTCAGGGGTTAATCCTCCAAATGCCTGCGAATTGTCAACGCCAACCTGCTTGGCGATTCGCCGCACGACATCCGGATGATCTCCCGACAAAATCCCGACTCGCCAGCCGGAGGCCTTCACTTTTGCAATCGCTTCGGATGCGCCAGGCCGCAACGGATCGGAGATTCCGAGAACGGTGACCGCAGTGGGACCGCGCGCGATCACGATCGCCGTGAACCCGTCCTGCGTCAATTCGTCAGCCGCCTGCGACAAAGCGTCCGCCACGTCAATTGCTTGCAGCCTCATGAATCTGAGGTTGCCGATCGTCAATTGTTCACCTTCGCACCAGCCGACAACTCCGCCGGAAAACACCTCCGTCGGGGCGACGTTATCGCTTGACGTCCCTTCCGTCGGCGCGGACGCAATGATCGCATCGGCGATCGGGTGGCAAACGCTACGTTCAACGATCGCCGCCATCCGCAAAGCGTCACGCTGGCCGATCACCCGAACGACGCGCGATCGTCCTTCGGTCAGAGTACCTGTCTTGTCAAACCAGACCATTCCCGATCGGGCCAATTGCTGCAGCGAGGTTCCATCGCGAATCAGGATCTTTCGTCGCGCGGCCCGTCCAAGCGAAACCGCGATGGCCAATGGCGTCGCCAGCGCCAAGGCGCACGGACACGCAACAATCAGCAGAGACGTGGCATGGGACGCGGCTAGCTGCCAGTCGGTCCGCGCCCAGAAGGCAAAGGCAACACCGGCCAGAAGGGTAACGACCACGACAAAAACGCCACCAATACGGTCGGCCAATTGAACGATGGGGGTCTTCTGAGCCGCGGCCGTTTCGACGGCTTGCATCACGCGACCGATACGGCTTGCGCTTCCCGCCGCTTGGACGCAGACATCAAGCGACCGGGTGACGTTTACCGTTCCGGCGGACACCGTATCGCCGACCGCGACGTGAATCGGCTCGCTTTCGCCGGTTAACAACGATCGGTCGATTGTCGATTCACCAGCAATGATGCAACCATCAGCCGGCAGGCTTTCGCCACTTGCGACGCGTATCGATTCGCCGGGCTGCAAATGATCGGCCAGGACAAGCTGCGTCCCGCCATCGTCCAAGATGCGACTGGCATGGCGTGGCGTAATGCGCAACAACAAATCGACGGCACGCGCCGCTCGATGTTGTTGGCGAAACTGAATCCAGCGACCGATCAACAGCAGGAAGACCAGAACCGCCAAGGAATCAAAGTAGATGTCGCCGTATCCCGTCACGGCATGAATCAGGCCAACAACTGAACCGACCGACAGGCCGAGCGCAACGGGAAGGTCCATGTGCGGTGTTCGTGTTCGCAACGAAGCAATCGCCCCACGGAAGAAGGTACGCCCAGGCAATCCGACCGCCAACAGACCCAGGCCGGTTCCCATGACTCGCAAGAACGTGCGATGTTCCTCGGCCACGCCCGATGCTTCACCGGCGTACAAGGCGATCGCGATCCACATCGCATTGGCGGCGCAGAATCCGGCCACGGCGATCTGAATCAGCAGCTTCCGGTTTTCGATGGCGAAGTGATCATCAAGCTCCTTCGTCAAAGGGGACAATTGGTATCCGAGACGGTCCAGAACTCGGGCGATCTCGCTGAGCCGAAGTTGTTGCGGATCGAAGACTATCCGAATCGTATGGTCGCTCATCTTCACACGGGCCAGACGCCATCCGTCGATTCGGGCCGCGGCATTCTCGATCAACCAAGCACAAGCACCGCAATGCAGTCCATGGAGCGCAAGATCCGACACCAATAAACCGTCGGATTGAAGTCGCGGGGCCGAGTCAGCCAAGAATTCGTTTTGATCAAATACTTCGTAACGCGACCGTTCCGATACCGCCGTCTGGCCGGCACCGCCGGACAACTGATCTCGCAAGGCATAGTAATCGGAAAGCCCCCAACCATGAATCAACTCATACGCTCCGCGACAGCCGTTGCAACAAAAGACCGTACTCGGATCGCTTTGAGCCGCCACTCGGGTTGGCAGACCGCAATGGACACACGGAAGCTCGACCGAAACCGGACATTGCGTATCGACCGCGATGGTTGGCCCGTCGTCCAGCCGATAGGTTTGTGAAGCGGGTTCGGTGCTCATTCTGTTGCGTCTGATCGAGCGGAACAGCGACTTTTCGTCGGCTTAGGATCGTTCGAGAAACACGTGTCTCGTTTCGTAGTGGCTTCGCCGCCTAAAGACTTAAGCAAAGTCCGGCGGGATTTGCAGTCATGGGTCTAGAGTAGCCCATTCCCCTATTTTCGTCCAGTTCGTTCGATCGCGGGTGTTTCGTGTGGGCAATCGTCCGGACCGATCGATAGCAAGGGGCGCATACGATACATTACAGCAAACTGATTTATTTTCGTGCGTGGCCTTCGACAAGACATTCGCAACATTGAAGCGATTCGACTCGTGAACGCCAGCGCGACGCAATCAATACCGTTCCGCTTGACTCGAACCAAACGAAAACCGCGATGCTTTCTCGTGTGCTTGAACCCGAATGTATGGACGATCCCGCCGAGGCGGCTTCGTACGACGACATGAATCACTCGCAAGTGAATGTTCAATTCGTCAATGATCTGATCGCGGGAGGGACGATCGGCCAAGATATCCTGGACCTCGGAACCGGTACGGCTCAAATCCCCGTTTTGTTATGTGAGCGGCTCGACGATGTTCGCGTGATGGCGTTGGACGCGTCCGCTTCGATGTTGCAATTGGCGTCGTACAACATCGAATTGGCAAGCGCCGTGGACCGCATCCAGTTGATGCAAGGGGACGCGAAGTCGATGGGTGACTTCGAGGATGAAATGTTTCATTGCGTCATGAGCAACAGCTTGATGCATCACTTGCCCGACCCATCGGTGATGCTTGCCGAATCGTATCGATTGGTCGCCGAGGGAGGACGTCTGTTCATTCGCGATCTGGTCCGCCCCGACAGCGACGCGGAAGTCGAGCGGTTGGTCGCGCTGTACGCGGGGGAAGAAACGCCCCTTGCCCAGCAGTTGCTGCGACAGTCGTTTCACGCGGCGCTGACATTGGACGAAGTCCGGCGGATGTTGTCCGCCAACGATCTGCCGCAACATGCGGTTTCCATGACCAGTGATCGCCACTGGACCATCGACTTGAGGAAGCAGGAGGTATCGCAATGAAGACCTATCTTGAACTGATGGATCAGATTCTGACATCCGGGATCGATCGCTCGGATCGAACCGGGACGGGAACCCGAAGTCTGTTTGGCGCTCAGATGCGATTCGATCTGTCGGACGGTTTTCCGTTGCTGACAACGAAGAAGCTTCACCTTCGTTCGATCATTTATGAACTGCTCTGGTTTCTTCGTGGCGAAACGAATATCGCGTGGCTGAAGGAGCACAACGTTTCCATTTGGGACGAATGGGCCGATGAGCATGGCGAACTCGGCCCGGTGTACGGTCATCAATGGCGCAGTTGGCCGGCGGGGGACGGGACCGTGATCGATCAGATTCAGCAATTGGAAACGCAAATCCGCGACAATCCGCATTCGCGGCGTTTAATCGTTTCGGCTTGGAACGTCGCCGATGTGCCGAAGATGGCGTTGCCGCCATGTCATTGTTTGTTTCAGTTCTACGTCGCTGACGATAAACTGAGCTGCCAGTTGTATCAACGCAGCGCCGACTTCTTCCTAGGCGTTCCGTTTAACATCGCCAGTTACGCCTTGCTGACGATGATGATGGCGCGGGTGACCGGACTTCAGCCGGGGGACTTTGTTCACACGCTGGGGGATGTTCATTTGTACCACAACCATTTCGAGCAAGGGCGCGATTACAATTGTCTCGGGAACCACGGCCTTTGCCGAAGATGCTGATTCACGGTCGGCAATCGAGTATCTTTGATTTTAAGTCTCGGAAGACTTCGAGCTGCTGGACTATCATCCGCATCCTCACATCAAGGCCTCCGTAGCCGTGTAGTGTCTCTATGGATTACTCAACCTTCCACCATCCGACCGATTCGCTGTTCCCGCTGCCGGATGGATCGTCAGCGGACGATCGATTCCGCCTATCTCAGGATCAGGTCGATCACTATCACGAACACGGTTACGTTGCCGGCGTTCAGGTTTTGAACGATGAGCAGATTGAACGGTTGCGGAACGAGCTGGCGGAGTTGACGCAGCCCGATCATGAAGGGAGCGAATACTGGTACGAATACAACAGCAACGAATCGAGCGATCCGAGTTTGGTGTTGTTTCATGCGTTGGGTGCATGGCGAATCCGGGCCGGGTTTCACGACATGTTGTGGAATGCCGCCTTTACCATTCCCGCAAGCCAGTTGCTCGATGGAGCGGTTCGCTTCTGGCACGATCAGTTGTTTTGCAAACCGGCCCGGCACGGGGGCGTGGTCGCGTGGCACCAGGATTATTCGTATTGGACGCGAACCGCGCCGATGGCTCATTTGACATGCTGGATCGGTTTGGACGACGCCATGGCGGACAACGGTTGCCTGCAATATGTTCCCGGCAGCCATCGCTGGCCGTTGCTTCCCATCACGGGGCTGGCCGGTGACATGCAAGCCATCCGAGAGGTTCTCGACGACCAACAGTTTGAACAATTGATGCATCCCACGGCGATCGAATTGAAAGCCGGACAGTGCGCGTTTCATCATCCGTTGATGGTCCATGGTTCGTTCGAGAATCGGACGGATCGTCCCCGCCGGGCCGCTGTCTTGAACGTGGTGCGGGATGGGGTCCGCAGCATGGACGATCAACCGTTGTTGGCGACCACGGATCCCATTGCAAAGGGACAGCCGCTGGGGGGACAGTTCTATCCAATGTTGTACGAGCCGAAGAAATGAGAATTGCCTACAACCGTATTGGACAAGCCGACCCCACATACTTCAACAGCGATGCGACCATCATCCGCATCGGCTCCGACGTGGGCAATGACATCGTGCTGAAGAATCCTTACGTTTCACCGACGCATGCCGTTCTCAATCGCAACGGCGACGTTTGGGAACTGACCCCGCTGGGTGAGAATGAGATTTTTGTGGGAGATCAATCGATCCGCATGGGAGAGCGGGCGATTATCGGTCGCAGCGAATCGATCCGCATCTTTCCGTTCACGCTGAAGTTGGAGAATGCGGACGGTCGCGATGTCGATGCGCAGACGCTGTTGATGGATCGGATTTCGGAACTGATCCTCGCCATCCATTCGGCGGTATTGTCACGACTGGACGTCGCCGACACCGATGATTCGCGTCGTGAGTCCGATCAGTTCTTGTTGCAGCTTGAACACGATATCGATGAATTGGCGAGGATCAACGGATTGCAAGACCCCGCCAATGCGGACCTGATGTTGCGCGCCGCCGCGATGACGACGCAGAGCCGCATTTTGCGTGGGATTATCGAAGGAGCCCATGTCGAAAGATCGTCCGACGAACGCTGGACGCGGATGCTGACCAGTTCACCCGATTTTGAATCCGAGTTGATCAGTCTGGCGTCGCATATCGAAAACATGATCGCTCCCGACCAGAAGGCGGACATCAGTCAAAGGATCGCCGCCATTGAGCGAAAGTTCTTCAAGACCTGGGAGCAAGAGCTGGAGAATCGCAAGTACGACAGCCGAAGCAGTCTGATTCGCTATCTCGCCGGTTGTTACATCAAGAAGCAGGTTAAAGACATCCTCTTCGGCTACGGACCGCTGGAGGATCTGATTCGGATGCCGAATATCTCGGAAATCATGGTCGTCAGCCGAGACAAAATCTACGTCGAAAAGAATGGCGTGCTCGAAAAATCGGGACGTCGATTCGTCTCCGATGAAGTGAGCGTTGCGATCATTGAAAGGATCGTGAATCGGGTGGGGCGGCGCATCAACACGGCCGAGCCGCTTGTCGATGCCCGCTTGCTGGACGGCAGCCGCGTCAACGCCGTGATCGCGCCGCTGACTCTCAGCGGCCCCTGCCTAACCATTCGTAAGTTTCCCGCCAAGAAGATGTTGATCGACGACTTGGTCAAGAAGGGAGCGTTGACGCCGGTTGTGAAGGAGTTTCTTAAAGCCTGCGTCCACGTTGGCTGCAACGTTTTGATTTCGGGAGGAACCGGTTCGGGTAAGACGACGCTGTTGAACTGCCTGAGCGATTTCATTCCCGACAAGGAGCGGATCGTCACGATCGAGGATACCGCCGAGTTGCAACTGCAGAAAGAACATGTTGTCCGCATGGAAACCAAAGCGGCCAACATCGAAGGAACCGGCGAGTACACGATCCGTGATCTGGTCAAGAACTCATTGCGCATGCGTCCCGACCGAATTGTTGTCGGTGAATGTCGCGGTCCCGAAGCACTCGACATGTTGCAGGCGATGAACACCGGTCACGATGGGTCGATGACAACGATCCACGCCAACACCGCCGAAGATGTGATTCAACGGTTGGAGGTCCTTGTGCAAACGGCGGCCGATTTGCCGATGTCGTCCATCCACAGCCAAATTGGTTCGGCTATCGATATCGTTGTTCAGTTGACTCGCAAGCGAAACGGACGAAGATGTATATCGCAGATTACGGAATTCGTCGGGTATGACAAATCGGAAGGGGTGCTGCGGACGAAGGACTTGTTTCTGCTGGAGGATGAAACGGACAACGCGAGGCTGATGCCGACGGGTGCATTGCCGACTTTCATGGGCGAGTTGATCGACAATAAATTAATCGACCTGAGCACTTTTTATCGTTGAGGTTTTCATGCTTGGATTGCTCAGCAGCGTCTGCGTTTTCGGAGCCGTTTTCCTGGCGTCTCAGTCACTGGGGGGCGTCTGGGACGAGCTTTCCGATCGTTACCTGGCCGATCTGCGTCCCAAAATGAAACGCGTCGATGTTGGCGACGACAAACTGCACGAGTGGATGCGTTGGTGGGGATTGTCGATCTTGGCGACATTCATCTTGTTCGTGTTCATCTTGGAGATGCCGCCAATTGCCACGTTCGCCGTCTTTATCGTATTCATCGCCCCGCGCTACATTTTGGATTGGATGCTGGAGCGACGTCGGATTACTCTCCGCGACCAATTGGTTCGCGCCACGATCGGCGTCGCCAATGCGTGCCGAGCAGGTCTGAGTTTGCCGCAAGCCATTGAAAAGATCAGCAAGGAAACACGTCCTCCGTTGGCGGTGGAACTCAAGCGGATCACTCGCGACTACAAGGCGGGGCGTCCGTTGCAGGATGCGATTCGTGAAGTGCAGGGGCGGCTGGATATCGAGGCGTTCACGACGTTTGCTTCCGCGGTCATCGTGACGCTGCAGAAGGGTGGAAACATCGCGATCTCACTGGAGCGGATCAGCGAAGGTTTGCAGGAGATGCAGCGGCTTGAACGGAAGTTGGAGGCCGATTCCGCCGCCGGCAAGAAGCTTGCGCTCGTCTTGAGCCTGTTTCCGATCGGCTTTCTCGGGTTGTTTTATTTTCTGGATCCGGTGGCGATGGGAATTCTGTTCGGTTCGTTGATTGGTCAGTTTGTGATCCTTTTCGTTCTCGTCATCGTTTATGTCTCGTGGGTCTGGTGTTTGAAAATTTTGGATATCGATTTGTAGCCTGACCGCGTTGTATCAATAATGAACGCGTTTGATGTTATCTTGCGCCGATGTTTTTCAGTTGATTTTGCGACGTGGTCGCTCGACGCGGTGTCGGTGTTGATGTGGTTCATCAAAAAACTTGCTGGGTGATGGGAAATGTCCGCTAAACGATACAATGAGGAACCGCGATGGCCGCTGTCTCGTCGCTAGTTGTTGCCGCGGCCGTTGTCGCTTTGTGCTGGACCGTCTTGGAAATTTTGACGATCGGGCGAACGAAGCACTTGTCGATGGGAAGGTTCGAGGAGGATCGGCGTCGGGCGTTGCGCGAATCGAGCGACGTGTATCGGCGGTTTGAGCCGTTGATCGACGAATGGTGCCGGTCGTGGCCGGTCCCGGCGGACAAGCTGCATCAGATCGAAGAAAACTTGAACGGTGCGGGCGTGCGAGAGCCTTGGCATGCCGAAGAGTATGTCAACACCAAACGTGTCGAAGGGATCTTGTTCGGCATTTGCTGTGGACTGATCGCGTTGTTCATCATGGGCAGCGGGCTCTTTGGCGGACTGGCCGCCGGCTGGCTCAGTTATCTGGGACATCAATGGTTCGTCGTTCGATATTTGCGCAGCGAAGCGGCGCTGCGACAGGTCAAGATGAAGCGCCGGTTTGCAGCCACCATCGACTTGATGGCGCTGATGATGGAAGTTGGGGCCGGCTTTCAAGAGTGCTTGGATGTGGCGACTCACGAGGCGCGAAACAATCCGCTGGGTGAAGAACTCGCGTTGGTCAAGAAAGAGATCGCCATGGGCTCGCTGCGCAGCAAAGCCTTGACCGGTTTAGCGCGACGGACGCGCGATCCCGATATGGCCGAAGTCATTATGTCGATCAATGAAGGGGAGGAATTGGGAACTCCGCTGACATCGATTCTTCGCAATCAATCCGAACAGATGCAGCGAAAGCGAAGCCAATGGGCCGAGAAAGCGGCTGAAGAATCGCAGGTTGCGATTGTCTTTCCCGCCATGCTGATCATGATCGCTTGCCTTGCGATCGTGGTGGCTCCCTTCATCCTGTCCGCAATTCCAGGAATTCAGTAATGCCATTTGAAATTGAAGTCTTCGAGAACGGGAGCACGTTTTCATCCCATCCGCTTGCGCCGGGCAAACAACAGCTCGGAAGCGACGCGAAACGACCGATTCACATTCCCCATCCGGAAGTCGCGGGTTTGGCGGCGACGATCGATCAGGCCGGGGATGTGATCTTCCTCGACAATCACAACGATTTTGCGATCTACGTTGGCAACGATGAACTGGCCCCTGGCAGCCGGTGTGAATGGCGTACCGGAAACGCCGTTCAATTGACTCGCAGCATTTCACTGGCCCTGCACGTTTCGGGTGCGGCGACCGCTGCGGACGATCAGGTCGTCGAAAAGAAGAACAAATCGTTAAACACCGCCATCCAACTGGCTGTGATTTTGCTGTGCGGCTATTTCAGTTTCAATATCTTGACCGAGGAAGCGGGCGAAACCGAAGCCGCAACATCGGTCACCCGCAGAATTCCCAAGTTCAATGACTTGATCGCCGGCTTCGAACAGGCGGGCTTGTCGACGTTGACGCGTGAGGAACGCACATTGATGAATTATCTGACCGAAGCAAGAACCTTGGAGCAGCGATGGGGCAAGTCCCGCGCCGAGGAGATCATCAGTGCGTATGAATTGGTGCTGGGCTCGCGTTTGATCCATGACCAACAGCCTTCCGAAGAAAGCCTCGCCTCCCAAGCAAAAGAATTCGCGGCCAGCCGCATTGAATATTGGAAGCGGTTTGTCTGATTCGCTTCATATAACGTGAAGGTATCATTCCAGACCATGCACGGTATAATGTGTTCGGCTCAAAGTTCTCGAATCGTTTCCAGGAAATCTCCCTTCAACTGACGATGTCCCGTTGTGATCGGATACGCACGTTTATCTACCATGAACGCGTTTGATGTTATCTTGCACCAGCCTCTTTCAGTTGATCTCGCAGCGTAGAAGCTCTAAATCCACCAGGAACGCGTTTGATGTTATCTTGCACCAGTTTCTTTCAGTTGATCTTGCGACGTAGAAGCTTTATGAAATCAATCCTCGTCCGATCGTTTTGCGTTCTTATGTCCCTTCACCTTGCCGGGTTTGCGTGGGGACAGAAGCAAGCGGGGCTTCACGCGGGGACATCGGCGGTCGATATCTCGCCGACGGTGTTTCCGATTCAACTGCGATCAGGGGCTTCAAACCATGTCCACGATCCGCTTCACGTGCGTTGCGTCGCGCTGGAGAATGGCGAGGGACGCGTCGCCATCGCGCTAGTCGACGCGATTGGCGTCGGTCGCGAGATGGTCGACGAAGCAAAGGCGGTCGCCGCGCGAGAGACCGGCTGGAATGCAAACGAGATGTTGGTCAGTGGCACCCACACGCACAGCGCTCCCAAAGGAGGCGACACGACCCCCGGCAGGATCGCGTATGAACGGCTTCGACGAGAGGGATTAGCGCAGGCGTTGATCGAGGCGATCAAATCGCTGGAGCCCGCAAAGGTTGGGTTCGCATCGGATGAGGAGCCGAGTGAAGTTTACAATCGACGCTGGTTCTTGAAGCCAGGCACGATGGAGAAGAATCCCTTTGGCCTGTTTGATCAGGTGCGAACCAACGCGCCTCGGGGAAATCTGTTGAAACCGGCCGGTCCCACCGATCCCGAAGTTTGCGTGATCGACGTTCGCAACCGACGTGGGCGTCCGCTGGGGTTGATCGCCAACTACGCGCTTCATTATGTCGGCGGTATTCCCACGGTGACCGAGCCGGATGGTCGCGTCGTTGGCATGGCGTCAGCGGACTATTTCGGCGAATTTGCGCGTCGGATGCCGTTTCGTATCGGTGGAAGCAAGCCGCCGGAAAACTTTGTCGCCATGATGACCAACGCGCAAGTGGTGACATCAATAACATCGATTTCGACCAAACACGTCCTCCGCGTGCTCCTTTCGAGCAGATCGGCATTGTCGCGGGGAAGGCCGCCGACGCCGCTTATCGAGCGGTCAAGAAGATCAAGGATTACGACGAAGATCCAGTGATCGCGGTTCGACAACGTGAGGTCGTTTTGAAGTATCGACGACCGACGGACGAAGAGGTCCAGCGAGCTCGTCAGATGCTCGACTTGCCCGCCAAGGAACGCGACGCGATCAATTCGCGGGCAACGCAATACGCCCAGTCGACCTTGCGCATGGCCGATCCCGAGCATCCCGAGACCGAGTCGGTGATCGTTCAGGCAATTCGCATCGGCGATCAGGCGATCGTTTCAATGCCGTTTGAAGTCTTCGTGGAGATTGGTTTGGAGATCAAACAGAAGAGTCCGTTCCCGCATACGTTCTTGGTGGAACTTGCCAATGGAGGATACGGATACTTGCCGACTCCCGAACAACACCGCTTGGGCGGTTATGAGACATGGTTGGGGACCAACAAGGTACAACTCGACGCCTCCGAGATTTTGACTCGCAACCTGCTGGAGATGTTGGACGAACTGAATGCGTCCCGTGTTCAATGACTTTCGTTCTTTTCCGCTTCGTCCCGCATTACACGTTCTGGAGTGACGACGGGCCGATACGCAAATTCTCGAAACAGCAACATCAGGTTCAACAGCATCAGGCAGCCCCCCAAACCCAGCATGAAGACGACGACAAGTGGTTCGATGACGCTATCGGAGAAGCAGTGGACAATCGACCACATCCAATTCGTCGCCTCCTGAAGCGCGTAGGACGACGAAGGGGCTCCGGTAACGAGGGCCATCACGATCGTTGGTCCCGCCACGCCGCTGATCAACAGGACCATCATCATCCCGATCGGCAGTGCAAACGATCCGCCAATGTGACGTGATAGTGGCATCACGATCAAACGAACGGCGGACAGATAAAACGTCAAATAGCCGATCATCAAGAGACAGAACAACGATGACAGCATTTCGCTGTCAATCGTTACCGCGAAGATCCCCAGCGCCAGCAACCCCGTGCATCCGGTTGCGATCGCGAAGACATAACCGGTGCCCGGGCCTGGATACAACCACAACAGCAGCATTCGCGTGAGCGTTGTTTTGGGGAGGGCTCTGAGAACTCGCGGACTCATCTCGACCGACTCGCCAAGCATCAGCGTCCCCATGACGATCCAGTATCCGGTCAGGATCATCGCGGCGAACATCACCACGTATCGATCCTCGTACCACAACGCCACCGTCGCGAGTCCTCCGATCCAGATATGTTGTTGAGCCAGCATGATCCAACGGAGCGACGTCGATCGATTTTCCGTCACGGTTCCAATCCGCGCCGCCGCGGCTTTCACGAACAAGAACATCAGGCTGACGCCGACCGCGGCGATCAAAACAACAAACATCACCGTTTCACCGCTAAGATCGATCCCTCGTTGCAGCAATTCGGCAAACACATAACTTGCCGCAATGACCTCGCTGAAAAAGATAAGCCCCAACAAGCAGAATAACGACAGCAACTGCGACGCCTTTGTGGGGGCGATCGTCGCCAGAAACAGGGCGATGGTTGTCAGCAATAGGGAGAGGGAAACAACCAGCACCAGCGTGGTTGTAATCATCAATACGTCGATGCCTCGCAATAGATAGCAGAACGCAAGGCATGGTACCAACACCGCGAAATAGACCATCATCTGCAAGATGGCGCTTCCGAGTTTCCCCGTCACGATCCTCAACGAAGACAGATTCGTGATCACCAGCAATTCAAAGGTGCCATCTTCGATTTCGGCGGCCAACGATCGGTAGGCGGCGACCGGAACGATCGCCATCATCGGCAGAGCCAGCAGGAAATAGTATCCCGACAGCATGGTCACACCAGCGGGGACGTAATAGATATCCGGTGCTGAAATCGATACGCCAATCACCATCCAGAACAGAGAGGCCAGCAACAAGAAAAAGAAGGTCGTCGTGAACTGGCGACTTTTCAAAGACTGGCGAGCTTCTTTGATGAGGATTGGGTTTAGCCAACGCGAAGCCCGTTCGCTGATTTGATCAATGCGACCCCACAATCCGCCATCTTCGTGATTGCGAATCAATCGGGGTTCGAGGCCAACCGACGAGGACGATTCCGAAGCCATTGGATATCAACCTTTCAACAATGTGTCCTTCCGGCCCGCCACCGAACGTACGATACGTCGCGTGGTCAGAAATGAGGTGATTCGCTTCATTTAACGCGAAGGCACCGTTTCAGACCACGCACGGTATACATCGGGTGGGCGACGCATCCGATTGTAGACTGCCGACGCCATCAATGTCATGCACAAAAACGCCGCAACCCATGCTGGAAGGTCACCGATCCGCTGATACAACGTAACTCTTGAATCCCGTCGCGGGTTCGCGATCAAGAAACCTTCCGTTTGATGCGGCAAGGCGTCGATAACGCGACCGCTGCTGTCGATCGACACCGTTGGCCCGCCATTGGCGGCGATCAAGATTGGGACATGATGCGCCGCCGCCAATACTTGGGTGCATCGCCGATGATGCGACAGTATCGCCGAATTCTTGAACCAAGCATCGTTGGTCACGTTGATCACAACATCGACGTGTTCCCCCGAAGCATCGAGCTTTCGCAGGTGTCTGTTGGTGACGCGTTCGACCATTGTGTCGAAACAGACGCTCGGCATCACCTTCGCCCCCTCGATGTCCCATGTCGCGGCACCATCGCCGGGTACCACACCGGGGGACAGCGGCGTGAGTGAATAGAGCCAGGGAAACCAATGGCCGAACGGTATGTATTCGCCGAGGATCACCAGATGGCTTTTCCCATACCAATTGGCGACGCGGCCGTTTCGATTGATACCCACAACACTGCTGAAGATTTGGACGGGTCCGTCGACGTATCGAATCACGCTACAGCCGACCATCAACTGCGGCGGTGATTCCTTACCGCTGGAAGCTCGCAAGGCCAATTGAATATCCGCGGCGCGACGCTGGAAAAGATCTTGCGCGTCTTTGACTCCCGCGACCACTTCGGCTTTCGTAACGCCCGAATCGGCGGGCAATGTAAAGCCGTCTTCCACGACTCGCCATGGCAGCCCCGCCGTGTAGGTTGACTCCGGCCAGACAATCAAGCCGACATCGGGTGCTGTTGCAACGGCATCGCGCGAGCCCTTCACGTAACGACGCGCCGTGTCGATCTCTCGCTGCTCGTCGTATGTACTCGACCTCGACGTCTCGTTGCACAAGCGCGATGGTCGGCATCGGACGATCGTCCGAAATCGCATGCATCTTTTCGGCTTCGCGAAGCCGATGATGACCGTATGCGACCGCGGCCAACAAAACGCCTCCACCAGTCGCCACCGCATGAAGCTGACGTCTTCGGATCAACGATCGATCGTCGCTCCGAGGGATTAAATGACGACAGTGCAGAAAGACCGCTAGCGCCGACGAAACGACCATCACCAATGCGGTCACGGCATAGCTTCCGCCAAGGTCCGCAATCTGAAGGAGCATCGGATGATCGGCTTGCGTATGCCCCAGCATCACACCGTTAAAGCCGGAGAACGCGTATCCGCGAATCAGTTCAAGCCCCGTCCAGATCATCGGTGCCGCGACGACCATGGGCATCCGCATTTGATGCCAAGCGGTTCGGGTCAAGCCGACAAACAGAGGAGTATAGACGCCGAAATAAGCCGCCAAGACGATCCATGCCGGAATCAACGCCACATTGGCATGTCGGATGCCAGCCATCGCGGCAAGCCAAAAGCAGGTTCCGCAGAGCCAGAGCATCACGTAGTCGCGTCGATACAACGCGGGCTTTCGGTGTACCAGCGACAACAGCGGCAACGGAGCAATCCACGCTAGATAACTGAAGGCGATGGGTGGATGGGCAAGCCACAACATCACGGCTGACAAACAACCCGCGACCGTCGCCTCAACAAGTGATTCCCTGCGATTGAATTCAGTGTCCATCGTACTGCGTCACCTTTGCCAGATCGGCATCCGTCAAGTTTATACCGTGCGTGGTCCGAAATGATGCCTTCGCGATACATGAAGCGAATCACCCTATTTCTGACCACCCGAAGCATATTCATCCTTGTCGACCGGTTTGTACCGGACGTCAATCCAACGCACCGTCGTATCCCCGCTCTGCCGGATCAAGTGTTCGAAGAGGAAATCTGCCGCCTGTCGACGCAGCCTGCGATGATCGTTCAATTCGGAAAAGCTGCGATGGCCGGGACGCACTTCATGCACAAAGATCAAGTGCAATCCCAAAGACGAACGGATGACGGGCAACAATGTATCCGCTTCGGACGACAGGCATGCCGCCGCAACAATATCAGGCAGATCACCTTCGGCGTCAATCCAGCCCAAATGCCCACCTTCAGCGGCGCTTCCCGCATCCGAGAACTCCTTCGCGGCCGACTCGAATGAAATCGATTCGTCACGAATTTGCTCCGCCAGTTGCGTCAGAAACTCCCGTCGGCTGACGTCCTTCAGAAAAATTTGCGATACGTCAACTTGCGTGTCGTCAAACAAGAAGGGACGCGTATTGAAAAACTTTTCCAGGTTCTCATCGGTCAGACGAGCACCAAGATAGTCATTCCACAAGGTCAACCAAGCGATCTCCGTTTGCATCGCCTGGACATCCGTCGCGTGCTTGTCCGCATATTGCGAGAGAGTCTGACCGGTCGCGGCCACCTGTTGCTCCCAAAGTTTTATCGCTTGCTGAACTTTCAATTCCGCTGACTTGCTTCCGGATCTTTTCAGCGTTTGCAAGGCGAGTTGCCGCCTTACCAAAGTCTCGGCCAATGCCGACCGCAGCGCGGGACTGGCGTCGCGCTGGGTCGCAGTCCAGCCACGACGATGCAGCAGCAAGTCGATATCGGCCCGCCGGATCGGATCGTCCCCAACCAGGACGATCACATCGCCTGCTGCTTCGTTTGTCTGATACGCTTCTTGGGCGTTGGCATCAGCCAGCAAGCAAAGCAGGCAAAAACACAATGCCCATTTGCTTTCAGACGCAACGCGACCGTTCGTCGACCGGCAGATTCGATCACGTGGTTCGTTCGTCATGGCAATGGGATGTCATGCAGGGTGAAGCGAACTTCACTGCGAATGATGGATGACGGGGTTTGATACCGAAAGACATACTTCTCTGGATCGCCACCCAAATCGAATAGATAGCCGATGCCAATTTCTTCGGATGACTGTCGATACATCTGATAGCCCAAATTCTCGATCCGGGGAGGCGACGTCTCTTCAATATCGTCCGTCGCAATGATGAACGCAGGATTGTCGAACACCCAGCCGCGATGCGATTCCAAGGCTCGGTCGGCATCGCCGAACTTCACGTTCAACCGGACCTCGTGCAAATCGCCGTTGGCTGTAACACTTTCCACCAAGACCTTCACATCGCCTGCGTCTTGCGTCGTAAAAGACTCCTGCTTCAGATCGAAGTCAAAGATTTTGATCGGCCCGGGAAGCAAGGCGTCGATCCGACCGGACAGCGTGTCGATGGCGAAAGGGCGACCTTCGGGCAACTGAAATGGAATGGTCGTCTGCGTGGAGGAAACGCCCACCCTCGGCATGGCCTCGGCGGTCTCCGCCGATTCTTGCAGTTGCAGCGACTTCCCCGTGTCCAACTTCGCGCCAAATTCCTTCAAGGGCAATGTCAATCCAATCGGTGTTAATCGCGGTTCCCAAGCAATATCGATCATCAATTCGAGTCCATTGAGTGACGATTGCCGCAGATCGCGCCGGGCAACGATATTGATCGGCTCGATGCGAAAGACGCCGCTGTATGCGGCCAACTTTCGATCGGGCCTTCCTTCCTGTCGCGGAACTAACTTCAACGAACGATCGACGCCACCGAACGGATCGACGTCCAGAGCGGAAAGATCGAGAACTTCGTCCAACGCGTTCCAGAACGGAATTCGATCGACATCGACATCGATCGGTGCCGCTGGATTGAAGTCGCCCGCGAATTCAACCTGGGTCTGACGCGTGATTTGTTTCAACGCATCACCCACCGATGTGGCCTGTTTGATCGTCACGGGAGTCGCATCGATCGAAGTGGAGGATTGCACTTTCTCTAATTCCGTACGAATCCGCCGCAGTCGTTGTCGCGTTTCGGCGCTCGGTGCGTCGTTTTCGCGAGGAAGCAACTTCAGGATGGCGGGCCCCAGTTGAATGAGTTCCCGCTCGGCCCGCTGCCGTTCGTTGAGCGACCGAGCATCCAAGCGGATGACAAGCTGTTCGACCTGAGTTGCCAGCGACGTTTCGTCCGGCGACGCACCATCATCCGATTGAGCCACGCAGACGCTGGAATGGAACGCGTTCAGCAGCATGCTCGCGCAAAGCAATACGGCCAACGATGGAACAGACAATCGATAAGAACGGTTAGTCGCATCAGTCGTCATAACTATACCAGTCGATAGAGCAAGATGAGTTTGTTTTCCTAGTTATACCGTGCGTGGTCTGGAATGATGCTTCCGCATTTAATGAAGCGAATCACCTCTTATCCGGCCACGCGACAGTTAATGAGCCGCTGGCGGCTTTGTCGTAAGGTAGGCTTCGTTTGTACGTCACGCGGCGGAAACGAGGTGATTCGCCGGGACCACGCACAATATCATCATCGTAACACGTTTCCCGGTGCGATACCTGTCAGCGAACGACCAGCCTGAGAATATACGTCGCGTGGTCAGAAATGAGGTGATTCGCTTCATTTGACACGAGGGCATCATTCCAGA
This sequence comes from Pirellulaceae bacterium, assembly GCA_041399105.1. Taxonomy (GTDB): domain Bacteria; phylum Planctomycetota; class Planctomycetia; order Pirellulales; family Pirellulaceae; genus Rosistilla. Next base: position 42,688 of record JAWKTL010000032.1, read on the forward strand.
CCACGCACGGTACAACATCAAACGTGTTCATCATTGATAGAGGTTGGGTTCATTTTGTCACTAGACGCTAGCGAAACGATCGGCGCGATCGCCAACTATCCATGGGCTCTTCTGTTGGTGGTGTTAGCCCCGATGTTGTTGGTCGCCGTGTTCACCAGGACGTTCCCAAGTCGCCTTTGGATCGTGTTGCTGGCGATCCCGACAGCGCTCAGCCTGGGGACCGTGCTTGCCGATCAATGGACCTATGCGGTGATGAGTGTTGACATCGGGATCGTTTTACTCGGCTACGTCGATTTCTTTACACTGCCGACCACGCGGGGCTTACGCGCTGAACGACACTTGGTTCGCACCGCATCCATCGGGTCGCCCACGCCGGTGGAACTGACGATCATCCATCGGGGATCCCTTGAACTTTCCGGAGCGATCCGCGATGACTTGCCGGAGCGTTTCCATGCGAAACCGGCGGAGCAAAAATTGTCTATGCCCCCCAGCAGTCGCCTGACCTTTCGATACCGCCTGACACCCATGCAGCGTGGTTCGGCGATCTTGCAGACCGTTTACATTCGCTCGCGCAGCAAGTTGGGATTGTGGAAGCGTCATCTCCATCTGCCTTGCGAAAGCAAGCTGAATGTCTATCCCGACATGAAACAGATCAGCGATTACGCTTTGTTGGCTCGAAAGGATCGACTCAGTTTGATCGGAGTTCGGCGTTCGCGAGTGGTCGGGCAGGACAACGATTTTGAACGGCTTCGGGATTATTCACGGGACGACAACTACCGTCATATCGATTGGCGAACAACGGCTCGGCGCAACAAATTAACCGTTCGGCAATTTCAAACCGACCAGTCTCAACGCGTCGTCTTCATGCTCGATTGCGGACGCATGATGACAAACGAACATCGTGGCATGTCGTTTCTGGATCATTCGCTCAACGCGATTCTGATGATGTCCCATGTAGCGCTAGCACGCGGGGATGCCGTCGGCTTGCTCTGTTTTTCGGATCACATTCACGCGTTTATTCCGCCGCGAAGCGGTAAAACGCAGATGAACCGATTGCTGCAAGCTGGCTTTGATCAGTTCCCTCGCCTGGTTGAATCACGCTTCGACAAGGCGTTTTTGTATTTGTCAAACCATTGCAATCAGCGATCATTGGTCGTCTTGACCACCAACGTGATCGACGAGGTCAACTCCAGCCAGATCGTTGATTATCTGACAAATTTGGTCGGCAAGCATCTCCCCTTGGCGGTTCTGCTACGCGATCACCAACTGTTCGATTTCGCGGATCATCCATCCGCCCATCCGGAGCAATTCTATCAAGCCGCCGCCGCCGCTGAGATTCTGTGTTGGCGGCATCAAGTGTTGAGCGACATGCAACACAAAGGGGTGCTGTCGCTGGACGTGTTTCCCGAACAGATGACCATCATTGTCGGTCGGGAAACTTAACGCCCCGAGCGTCACGCCTTGTACAGTTTCACGTGACTGCCGATGTTGCACGTTTCACCGATGAGCAACGCCGGTACCGTGATCGATGAAGAAATGGTCGCCGATCTGAGCACCGGGATGAATGTCGATTCCAGTGTTTGTATGCGCCAGTTCCGTCATCATGCGCGGTATGAAGGGGACACCGAACTCAAGTAACAAATGAGCGATCCGATAGACCGTGATCGCTTCGAGCCCCGGGTAACAAAAGATGATCTCATCAACCGTTTGGCATGCTGGATCGCCATCATACGCTGCTTGCACATCCGAAGCCAGAAGTTTGCGTAGCCCAGGAATACGCCGCAACGTTTCCAATGCCATCGCTTGGCCCTTCGCTTCATAATCGACCTGTGACTCGCAGTCGCTGTGGTTGCGTTTCACACGGTCCTCATGCTGTAACGCCCGCCCCACCTGCGTTGTCAGCAAGTCGTGTAACCGATCGATCAGCCCGCCGACGTGGTAGCGAATGTTTCCTCGATGCAAACCGGTGCGGCGGCGATATCCCGGATACAAAATATCCTTGAAGTCCTCAACGATTTCGACAACGGCATCATAGCTGGGCAGAGGGCAATGACCTAAATGATTGATCTGATCGTCCGGTGTGTACGTCGCCACAATTTGTTCGATCAGGTCAGGCAATTGTTCTTTAAGACGAAAGTCAGACGCCATCGCTAGGAATCCTGTGATAATATGCAAAACCGGACGCGTTCGCAGTCCGGCTGATTGAGAGCCCGTTCGATCTTAGTATCCGATCGATGGCGGATTTGGATTCAAGAAGTCGCGAGGACCTCGTGTTGTGTAATATGGATAGGCGACCGATGCCGATGGAGGCCCGGGCGTTTGTTCCACCTGGCCATGCTTCACCATACCGTAAGTCAACTTGTGAGCGTAGTCGGTTCCCCCTTGCTGCCAACACAGCGGTCCCGGACGACAACCCGTTTCCGTGCAAGCACCACCGCGACATGACGACATCAAGCCGCGTGCGCCATGACCACACTGACCGTCAACACATCCCGTGCCACAAATACCTGCGCGACCACCACTGCACGATTGACAGCCGCCATTGCAGTTGTTGCAGCAAACGTTTCCGCTGCAATTTGTATCGCAAGATGACGAAGTGCATCCGCCACCACCGCACATCGTCGATGCGCATCCACCGGTCAATGAGAGTGTCCACATCAAACCGGCAACGATTAATAGCTGTTTCATCGCGAATCCTTCCCCTTCGTCAATCCATGCAGCCCAATGGTAGGCCGCTCCCTTGAATTACGAGATCGGATATCCGCCGTGAAAGGATTCAGAGAATCGTCAAAACCAGACCAATACGCACAAACGTTACAACGTACATTTTGCCTGTTTTGCGCAGTTTGTGCTAGCGGTTATTGAGCAGCCCCCTTAAACAAGTTGACGTCTCGCTGAATCGATGGCCACCCGCTGCGGCTGCCGATCGACAAAGAACACGATCTCGTCGTATCCCGCCTGTTGAAGCAAATCCATTGCGTCCAAGTAACCTTCGCCCACACGATCGGGGACATGAGCGTCGGCACCGATCACGACCGATATATCGCGATCGCGCATCATGCGAAGCATCTGAGGGAACGGATTCATTTCGGCGATCTTCTTCTGCCGTCCGCTGGTATTCAATTCCATGGCGGTTCGCGTCGCCGCGATCCGATCCAGAACGCCCGCAATCACGTCTAAAATTCGATCAACCCTCCAATCATCGGGCATCTCGTTTTTGATCAGGTCGGGATGCGAAATGCAATCAAACAGATTCGTTTCAGCCGCTTCGGCGAGCATGTTGAAATAAGTCACTTGATCGTTGTACGGATCATCGCTGCGGTAGTCCCTTCGATACTCAGGCGTTTGCGGATGAACCGATCCGATCACATAACTCAGCGAAGGTGTCGATGCGATCTGCTCGCGAACGTAGTCTTCATACCCCGGATAGTAATCCGCTTCCAAGCCGCAACGCACATCGATCCTGCCCCGCCATTGTTCAGCCGCCTCGGCGACGATTCGTTGGTATTCGTCCCATTCTTCGGGAGCCATCCGTACATGAGCGGAAAACCCGTCGGGCATCGGATTATGACACGTGATGGTAATCCCGCTCAAACCGACCCGATCGGCAACGGCTGCGTATTCACTGGGACTGCCGACGGCGTGCTTGCAAAGTGGCGTATGGGAGTGCGATTCGTAGAGCATGTGTTAAAATTGGAATTCATACCGTGCGTGGTCTGAAATGATGCTTTTGCATTTAATGAAGCGAATCACCGCATTTTCGGCCACGCGACGTATAAAGCATGGAACCCTTATCGTAACACAGCGGCTTTCCCCTTGTGACCAGGAGAGCAATCGATGACCGCACGTCAAAGGACCGACGACCTTATCGTTCAACTACAGGAAACCGTCTCCTTCCAGCAGCGAGCGATCGATCAGCTTAACGAAGTCATCACACAAATTCGGTTGGAACTTGATCAAGCCAATCTGCGACTGGAAAAGCACGAGGCAAGGCTGAAATATTTGGCCGAAACCCAAACGGTGGACGAAGTTCCCGACGAACGACCTCCCCACTATTGATTGCGATTTCGATGAAGCGAATCACTTCATTTCCGCCCATGCGACGTCTATCATTAAAAAGGGAGGGCAGCCCAGGGAGCCCACAAGGTTTGCAAACCGTGACTCAATCTTTCGCACTCACAAGCCGAAGGTACCGGAACAACAGCATCATGCAGCGACGCGATTTTCTCTACGGTCTGGGTGCTACGGCTGGAACGCTTGCGTTTAACGCAATGCTTTCCGACAAAGCTGTCGGTGGTCCGTTGACACCCAAACCGCCTCATCTTCCAGCGAAAGCAAAGGCTTGCATCTTTTTAATGATGGAAGGTGGGCCGAGCCATATCGACACGTTCGATCCGAAACCGGCTTTGGCCAAGATTCATCTGAAAGAGTTTACACGCAACGACGAAAAAGCTTCCGCGATGGCAAGCGGCAAGCGATACTTCGTCCAAAGCCCCTTCCAATTCGGCAAATGTGGGAACTCGGGGGCCGACATGGCGACCGACTGGCAGGCGCTGGCCGACGTCGCCGACGACATCTGTTTCTATCGCGGATTACAAGCCGAATCGGTCAATCATCCGACGGCGTTGTACCACATGAACACGGGCAATCGTTTCGGCGGCGATCCGGCTTTGGGAGCTTGGGCGACCTATGGACTTGGCAGCTTGAACCAAGACCTGCCAGGTTTCGTCGTGCTCCCGCAATTATCCTTCCCGCAAGGCGGGCCATCCAATTGGAGCAACGGATTTCTGCCGGCTTATTATCAGGGAACCGCGCTGCGACCCAAAGGAACGCCGATGCTGAACCTGCAGCCTCCCGCGGGGATCAGTCGCGAGCATCAGCGAGAAAATCTTGATCTGCTGGCCAAGCTGAACCAGCGTCACGCCAACGACCATCCGGCGGCCGAAGAATTAAAGGCCCGCATGGAAAGCTACGAATTGGCTTTCCGAATGCAAGCGGAAGTTCCCGGCATTCTCGACATCGGCGACGAGGATCAGCGAACGCTCGACATGTACGGAATCGGAAGCGAGCCGACCGATGCCTTTGGCCGCAAATGCCTCTTGGCGCGACGACTGGTGCAAAAAGGTGTCCGCTTTGTGCAACTCTACGACGGAACATGGGATAGCCATGACGATATCGGTCGGGCGCACAAGCAACGAATACTGAGCGTCGATCGTCCGATTGCGGCATTGATCAAGGATTTGAAGCGGCAGGGGATGTTGAAGGACACGCTTGTCGTCTGGTGCGGTGAATTCGGTCGCAGTCCCGACAACGGTGTTCGTGGCGGCATCGCTTACGGTCGCGATCATAATCCCAATGCGATGACCGTCTGGATGGCGGGGGGCGGAACGAAAGCGGGGCATACGATCGGAGCCACCGACGAAACGGGAAACACCGCCGTTGAGGTCGTCCACCCGATCCGCGACTTTCATGTGACGTTACTGAAACTCATGGGACTCGACGATAACAAATTGACTTACTACCACGCTGGACGTTTCAAGCAACTGAGCCAGTTTGGCGGCAAGTCGATTGACGCGTTGATCGCCTGATCACGTGGCGTCAATTTTTCAATACATCGATCAAGTCTTCAAATCGGTACGGCTTTGTGAGAAACGCATCGGGACGCACCGCCTCGGTTTGAATCATGGCGTCTTCGGCGAACCCGCTGCACAAGATCGCTTGGCCGGGATGGCCTTCCGCCCGAATGGCCTGCAGCAAATCAAGCCCGGTCATTTCCGGCATCGCATAATCGAGCAGAAGCAAATCGAACGGCGACGAACTGCTGCGAAGCACTCGCAATGCCTCGTCCCCCGACGCGGCGCAACTGACTCGCCAACCGTTCGCCGTCAGCAATCGAGCCATCGCATTACGGACAATCGCCTCGTCGTCGACCAGCAAGACATTCTGCACGTTCATGTTGCGCATTCCATTGGAGGAACTTTGCCCCATTGCTTCGGTCGGTTTCATAAGCGGAAAAACCATTTGCATGCGAGTTCCTTGGCCCACCGCCGTCTCGCACCGGATCGCTCCACCGAAGCTGCGGACAATTCCCAATGTGGTCGCCAATCCGAAACCGTGCCCATCTCGTTTGGTCGTGAAATAGGGATCGAACGCGCATTCAAGGGTCTTGGAATCCATGCCGCATCCATTGTCGCGGACTTCGAGAAACACCAAGTCTGAATTCGGAAGTCGTTCTCCAAAGACGCGCCACGCGTTCCATTGCGGTTCGCTGTTGCTGTCTCGATCAACCGAGACATCGATTTTGCCGCGGCGAGGATCGACCGCATCGACGGCGTTGTTGACAAGATTGGTGACGCACTGCTGCAACGCCGAGCGATTGCCATGCACGATCGCCGACTGAATCTTGCTGTGAAACTGCAACTCAATCGGCTTCGGAATTCCCGCCCCTAAGATCGGCTCCGACTCCAGGACCAGCGATATCAAGTCGATATCATCACGTTCGTCGAGCGTCTTGCCAGCGTACGTCAACATCCGGCGGCAAATATCGGCCGCCCGCTGCGATGATCGAATGATCTGGTCAGGGATGTCATCCTGATTGGGTGAGCGTTTAATGAGTTCCGCCAATGTGCCGATGGCTTGCAAGTGGTTGTTGAAGTCGTGCGCCACCCCAGCCGCCAAAAGCCCGAGCCCCTCCATCTTTTGCGCATGGACCAATTGCTTTTCCGATTCCTGGCGACGCCGTTTTTCCGTTTCCAGTTCCCGAATGTTTTCCCGCAGGGCGAGTGATGCCGTGAGCACACGTCGCTGCAGGTACTGAGCGGAAAACCGTAGCAGAATCGCATACACGGGAGCCAAGATCGCCAAATGAATGCACGCGATGTCAATCGGTAAGCCCAAATGAATCCGGCACAGAAGCTGACCGCTGATACCGATTCCGACAAGCAAGGCAAAGGCGATGTTACTGGCAAACGCAAACGACCCGAGCGCCAACAGCAACGCGGTGTTCAGCGGGGAACCGGCCGCATGAACCCAAGCACTGACAAAATCCGCCCCCAACGCACCGCCGAAGACGACTAAAGCCAAGACATCCGATTGCGAACGGGTGCGTATTCGCGGTACCCAGTGGCGACGCATCAGCTCATACGAAACGGCAATCGTCAGCAGATAGACCCCCAACATCGGCGTGGTTTGGCCATATGCGAAATAGACAACGACCGATGCGACGCTGCAGCAGAAGGTGCCAACCGGCAACAACGCCTTGAGCAATTGAAAAGCGAACGTCTCCTCGATCGGCATTTCATATTCCGTTCTGTTTACCGGCGGCGACGGATGACGGGGTGATGGCTCTTCAAGATTCATGGTCTTGGTTTCTTGGATGAATCGATTGTTTCGATCGGAATTGCAGTGGTGGCATCGATCGAGTGATCACCGCGTGTCAACTTAGAATCCGCTCCGCGTGCTGAAACCCGATCGACGCGGCGTCGGCATCGCGGGACGAACGCTCTGGCGTGCGGCGGGTGCTTGGCTGATTCGCCGGGCACCGGCGCGCCGCGCGTTCTCGCGCAACGCGGCCCCCGCGGCATGCGCCATCGTCTGCAACAGAATCTGCCCCAGGGGAGAGTTTACCGTCCCGGCAACCCGCCGCGAACTTTCTTCATACCAATTCGGAGCGGTATGCTGATGGCGTCGGATATGCTGCCACAACGTATCGGGACGCTCGCGACCGTCGCGCAGTCGCAGCAGATTGTCACTCAGATCGATTCCGTCGTCGAAGTAACTTCGTGCGTTGTCGAACTGCGCTCGCTGAAATTGCTGCGTCACATACTGGATCGCCTCCACGTGCTCTTCGACATCCTGTAATTCGTCGCGCCGCTGCTGGGCATCGCGTTTGAATTGTTGAAGCTCTTCGTCGATATGTTTCAAACGCGCGACCAACTGATCGTCGACCGGCTCGGGTGACTGCGCCGCCCGAAGCTCAAGAGTATATGTCTCGGTTTGTTCGAGCAATCGCTTGTAATACTGAATCGCCTCGCGGTAAAAGGGACCTTCGCCATCGAGCAACTCGTTGATGCTTGCATGTGTTTCGTTGATCGTCACAACAACTTGTTCGATATCGCGCAACATGGCGTCACGCTGCTGGTGCGTTTCGTGAATTTGATCGAGGACCTGATCGAGTCCCAATTCTGATGAAACAACTTGCTGCTTCGATTCCAATTGATCCAATAAGTGGTGTAATGCATCCCGCCGCTGCGCGATCAGCTCTCGCATCTTCTCAGGAACTTCGGAAAGGAAGGCATAGCTCTTTCGAGCTTTCGGAAAGTCGATCAACCTGCCGATCCACTGATCCCATCGTCGCCAGACGCCTCGCGCGGTGTACTGCGGTGTTCCCATCTTCCGCCGCAGCAGATATTGAAACAGATGACTGCGTTGATAAGCGGGAAGCTTGGCGATCACCTCATGCTCGATCTCCGCCAAACTCGCTTCGGCTCGCTGAAGATTGACTTCGGCAATGGCCGCCTGATCGGTCAAGGTTTGAAAATCCGGGTCACCCGCCAGATTTTCGCTTAACTGTTTGCTCAACTCGTCCCGCCGACTACTGACCTGCTGCAAGGTCAGCTTGATGCCGTCAAGCTGCTGATCCAACGAAAGCTTCCGCTCTTGCAGGCTCTTCAATTGCTCAAGCAACTCGCGATGCCGGTCTTCTTTGCGCAACAAGACATCTTGAATCTTTGGCCGAATCTCCGCCCAGCTCCTCTGAACATTCTGTTGATTCAGTTCCGGCAAATAATGTTCGGCCAGCTCGACAAATGTCTCTCCGCGTTCAGCCAGCAGGGCGTCTGACCGCCGCAGGACTTCTTGATGCCGAGTCTGCAACACCTCCCGTTCAGCTTTGGCGGCTTCGACGGCCGACTGAAGTTGCATCAAAATCTCGGAACCGGACGCTGGCATGAACGCCTCATCAAGGAAGAAAGTTGCCGGCGAAGCAACGCAAGGAGATGGAAACGGACCGCATTGTAGCTGGCGGCCACCGTGAGTTCCATAGAGCGACCGCGTCGCAAGATCAGCCGAGAAACATTAGCGCAAGTTTAAATCAAACGCGTGCATGATTGAAAAAAGGTCCGACAAAATAACCGCATTAAAAATCGATGACCTGGCGATCGAACGCGGCCTGAATATTCGGCAGGTAGGCCTGTGCATCGCAGATGCCGACTGGGTCGTAATCGGTCTCCATTGGATTCAGATGGATCAACCATGTCTGCTTCGCCCCCACGGCGGCCGCGACTTGTCCCACGCGGCGCGCTGTGCTGTGCCCGGTCTTCACCGCCCAATCTTCCTGCGTGCTGCGAAAATTGCATTCATGCAGCAGCAGATCGACGCCGCGGACCTTCCGAACATAGGCGGCTTCGCAATCGGCGGTCGTATCGGTAACGTACGCCATGCTTCGCGTTGGCCAATCGATCCGATAACCGACCGATCCGCCGGGATGCTCCATCGCAAAGCTCATCACTCGGGCATCCTTCGCCAGCGAGAAAGACTCTCCCGCTCGGATACCCTTCCATTGCACTTGCAGTTCAGCGGGGAAAATGTCTCGATGAAACAAGCACTTGCGAACCACCTCGAGCTTCTCCTCCTCGCCCCAAACCCGACACTTCGTCACTGGACTTTGATACAGCAGCCCCAGCAGATAGGTTAACCCGACGACATGGTCAAGGTGCGTGTGCGACAACAGAACATCAAGGGTTTCGGTCTGGATCAGATCAGGCAACCGAAAGATCCCTGTCCCAGCGTCGAAAACAATGCCCGATTCAGGCAAAAAGTAACACGACGTGTGACGCGATTCGCTGGGATGATATCCGGCCGTTCCAAGGCAGTGCAGTTTCATATTTCCTAGAGCGACCAAGTCGCAAGATCAACTGAGAAACATTGGCGCAAGATAACATCAAACGCGTTCATTATTGATAAAGAATACCCGAAAGAGCATTGGTTGCGATGGGGTTATACCATGCATGACCGGATAATGACGCCTTCGCATTGCACTGAGAAACGGTCGATCGACAAGAGTCTCGGGGACGACCACCGAGCTACTTTGCCTTGTCCGCTCGCTCCTGCGCAGCTTTCCTGATCGCAATCTTTGCGTGTTCCAATCGCTCGGGCCACCGAAATTTGGGCGCTGTCGCGGGGTTGTATCCCGCCATATGATCACGCAACCGAGTGGTTGGCTTGGTGTACGCAATGTTAGTACTGCCGAAGACTTCGCGGCACATGGCGGCCAACTTCGGATCATATTCCAGCAACTCGTCGCGTGTATTGACGTGATTGTGCTCCAAATCGTTTTCGCGATTGTTGTCAAACCACGATTGAACCCCTTCGGCGAAGTACTCGTGATGATTGACACTGGCATATTTCCCGGCCCACAATCCAGCCTTCATTGCCTCTTCATACGTTTCGCGCAATCGATCGTCAAATGTGGGATCAACGTTCGCCATCCCCCGCAAATGGATGCAGTGTGCGAACTCGTGGATCAAGATCGACTCTTGATGGTAGGGATCACCTTCATAAGCGAGCAGGTTCTCTTCACCACAGGAACAGAACGGATCGGTCGGACTGCCGCCGGTGCCACGAGCCCGCGCGTCCCAAAAGTCTTTCGGGCTGAGACCTGGAAATCCCGGCACGGGGGAATTGCCCATGTGTGCAAATTCGGGAAGGTCGGTCGTGAATTCATCGTGAGCGATAATACAGAGACGAGCGCCGCTGTCGATCAACGCCTGACGAACATCTTCGCGTTCTCTGAGCATCTGATTCAAGAGATAGACGGCTTCTTGCAGAGCGAATGGATTGACGGTCTCCGAAGCGACGACGGGGAATCCCCCCGCCGAAGCGGTTTGCGTGTAGAACTTCGGAACGCCATCCTTTGCGGACGGATCAAACCGGAAGCCCTGAATCAAGCACTTGGAAACAACGTCGGCTTTTGCGGAGCTGTCCTGCGGAACGATCTCGAACCGATGACCGATCGTTGTGGCAATCACCTTGTCCCCTCCAGCGTCGACCGTTTCGATCTTCCGTCGATTTGATCCGTCGATCCAAATGACATCGATCGGCTCCGCGCTTGCATTGATGATCTGCAACGCGGGACGCGGCGTTTTCGGTGCCTTGGGGCTTGATTCTTCTTCGGCTCGCAGTTCGCCCGTGGCACCGATGATCAATGCCGCGAGGAGCAGAATGATCGGTCGAGTGGATGGAAATGACGAGATTCGCCTCAGTGGTTGCAACTCCGCCAACGGATTCGATGCGGAGTATAAAGCGTTCCAATAACGGGTTGTTTGCATTTCAATAAACTTTCATTCAATTTCAGTCCCAGCGACCGCCGCGACTTTGCTTTTTCGAGCTGAGCTGTCGTTTGGACTCCAAGCGACGCAGTTTCGATCCGAGAGATGGCTTTGTGGGTTTACGACGTTTCGGCGGATGCTGGCATTCAAGAAGCAAGGTTCTCAGTTTTCCCAGGCAGTCATTTAAATTGCGATGTTGTTCGCGATACTGTTGACTGGTCAACACCAGTGCGCCAGATTGATTGATACGATTGCCGTGGCGGACCCGCACGCGTTGTGTCCAGGATGGGTCGAGAATATCGTTGTCGATCACCCGCCACGCTAGAGTCACCTTTGAGTTTACTTTATTTACATTTTGCCCTCCCGGTCCGCTGCTTCGCGCGTGCGTGACGCTGAGCTGCCCGGCGGGGATGATCGTTCGGGAATTAAGTATGAGATCGTTCATGATTGCTTTGCTGATCTGTTTGTTGGGACTTATCGTAACTGACATTCGGACGGCATGCGGTGGCGACTGGCCAAATTTTTTAGGCCCTTCGCAAAATGGAATTTCGCCGGAAACCGGAATCCTGACCGACTGGTCCGATGGAAACCTGCCGCTCGTCTGGACTTATGATCTGGACACGAGCTACGGCATCGGCTCGGTTGCCGATGGCCTTTATTATCAATTCGATCGAGTCGGCGATTCCGAACGACTGATTTGCCTGGACGCGGCGACGGGAAAGCAACAATGGAAAGTCGATCAGCCAGTCGTCTATCAAGACATGTATGGATACAACAATGGGCCGCGAAGTTCGCCGACAATCTCCGGTGAACACGTTTTCACATACGGCGTGGCTGGTCGGCTGAGCTGCCACGACAAAAAACCGGCAAGCTGATTTGGAAAAAAGACATCAACAAAGAATATGGCGTCGTGCAGAACTTCTTTGGTGTTTCCTGCTGTCCGGTGTTGTTTCAAGACTTGGTCATTGTCATGGTCGGTGGAAGTCCACCGGCGGATCAGCGATTGCCCTTGGGACGCCTCGATATGGTCAGCGGCAATGGTTCGGGGATCGTCGCTTTCGCTCAGAGCGATGGTCGTGAAGTCTATCGGGTTAGCGATGAACTCGCCAGTTACAGCACTCCCGTGATCGCAAATGTCAACGCCAATCCGATCGGCTTTGCGTTCACGCGTGGCGGATTGTTGGCGTTTGATCCGAAGGCGGGCAAAGAATATTGGCTGTTCCCCTGGCGCGCCCCTCGATTGGAAAGCGTGAACGCGGCGTTGCCGATCGTTCGTGGGGATGAAGTTCTGATTTCGGAGTGCTACGACATTGGAAGCGCGATGTTAAAGATCACCAAGTCGGATTACAAAGTGCAGTGGCAAGATCCCCCGTCGCGCAGGGAGCAGGCGATGCGAGCGCATTGGGCGACGCCGATCGAATACAAAGGTTACGTTTACGGTTGCAGCGGTCGCAACGAACCCGACAGCGATTTGAGATGCATCCGCTGGTCCGATGGCGAACTGATGTGGACCGAAGACAATCGCATCCGCACGAGCTTGCTGTTGATCGACGACCATTTCGTTGTCCTCAATGAACGTGGCCGGATGCAATTGATTCAAGCGACGTCGGACGCATATCGCCCGGTTACCGAAATCGATCTGTCCGATTCACTGGGCGGTTTTGAGGCCCCGTTTTTGGATTCTCCTTGCTGGGCGGCTCCGATCGTGGCCAATGGATTGATGTACGTTCGCGGTGCCAATCGCGTTGCGTGCTTCCGTTTGATTCCGAAATCACGCTAAAGTTTTTGACGGCACAATGCCGCCGCCAGTTGATCGACCTCGTCGTCCCGATGAGCCGCTGAAAGGCTGACTCGCAATCGGGCCGACCCTTCGGGAACCGTTGGCGGTCGAATCGCGGGAACGAAGAAGCCTTCTTCTCTCAGCCGAAAGGCCAGATCCAGCGTTCGACGATTGTCGCCAATCACAAATGGAATGATCTGTCCCGTGGCGGATGCCGACGGAATTCTCCATGCCGACGACACTTGATCACGAAAGCGATCCGACAGGGCCAACAGTCTGTCGCGTCGTTGCGGTTCGTCTTCGATGCGTTTTAAGTTCGTCATCGCCGCGTGAATCGCAACCGGTGGAAGCGCGGTGCTGTAGATCATCGAACGAGCCGCGTTGACCAAGTAATCACAGACGATCCGCGGCGCGGCCACGAATCCGCCAATGGAACCGAGCGCTTTGCTGAGCGTTCCGACGCGAATGGGAACACGATGCTTCACGCCAAGGTGTTCGCACAGCCCACCGCCATGCTCGCCGTAGACACCCGTTGCGTGTGCCTCATCGGCAATCAAGATCGCATCGTAACGTTCGGCAAGGTCGCACAGTTCGCCCAGCGGCGCGAAATCGCCATCCATGCTGAAGACGCTGTCGGTGATGATGAAAGCGCGCGTGAACCGGCGGCGGTGCGCATCGAGCAGAGCCTTCACGGCCGATGTGTCCGCATGCGGATAGATGAAACGTTGTGCTTTCGACAGCCGACAGCCATCAATGATGCTGGCATGATTCGCCGCGTCGCTGAGGATCAAATCACCCGCTTCGGCCAAAGTCGCGATCACGCCCAAATTCGCCGCGAAACCCGTTGGAAACAGGACGGCCCCTTGGGTCGATTCAAAGTCGGCAAGTTGATCCTGCAACGTCTGTGCTTCGCTGGAGAAACCGCAAACCAACGCGCTCGCACCGCTGCCGCTGCGTTCGACATCACGCAAGTGCAGCGGGCTCTCGGCGGCAAACCCCAGATAGTCATTTGATCCGAAGTTTATCAGCCGTTTGCCATCGCAATCGGTCAGCATCCGCCCGGCAACCGGCTGCCGAACGGTCAGTCGTCGAAGCGAGTCGTACTGTTCGAGCCGCTCCAAACGCTTACGAAGCCAATCGAAACGGGCATCCATTGCGATCGAAGCATTGTCGTCGTCATCCATTACAACCGAATCCCTTGAGCGATCACATAACCTTTTACCGGTTCCACCGTGACACTGTGAAACCATACCGGCATTTGTTCGATGTACCACGCTTCATCCTTGCCGACGATCATGACGCGGCCCCCCGAACGAAGCATCTGATGCGCGGTTTGCAAGAACAACTCAGCGATCCGAAAGTCGGCATAATAGGGAGGATTGGCGACGACGAGGTCGTAGTCCGACGCCATTTTCAGATCTCCGCAATCAGAAAGCATGGCGGAAACATTTTCCAATTGGTTCAAGTCCGCCCCCGTCGAAGTGCATTGAACCGCGCGTGCGTTGCTGTCGATTGAGTGAACGACGACCGATGGATCGATAGCCGCGGCAGCCAATGAAATCGTACCCGATCCGCAACCGAGATCGAGCACTTTCGTCGACTCGCCAACCGACATCGCATTGATCAGATGGCGAGCGCCAGGATCGATTCGACGATGGGAAAAGACGCTTGGTCGCGAATGCACCTTCAACAGTCGGCCTCGGTCACGAATCGCGAACTCACAGTGATACGATTTTTGCTTTTTCAGTTCGTTTTGCTTCACGCAGCAATAGGCCGTTGTCGATTCGCTTGTTGATACCGTCACATCGCACGGCAATTTCTTCACTTGCTCGCCGACCCAACTGTCGGTCGGGTTGTCGACACAAACCCACAGTTCACCGCCGATTCGCAAACGGTTGAACAAGCATTGCAGTTGATCACGCACAAATTCGGTTTCGCCACGGCGTCCCAGCGGCAGCAGTGCCATGTCGTATGTCCGATCGGGTGGATCGGGCAGACACATCAAGTTCAATGATTCAGGCAGCTCGCCCAAATAATGTCTTGCCCGATTGGTTTGATATTGATCGACAAACCAGCAATCGACAGAAGTTACCGTTCCATTGATGGCAAGAGCGTGGGCCAACTGAGCGCGACCGAGAGTCGTCGTCAAAACCTGCTTTCCATTGCAGTCGATCGCACCCGTCTCGGACTTCTGAATCAATAACTGCTCTGCTGGACGCGGCAATATCGACTGATGGGCGGAATCGGGCATGGAACACTTGCGCAGCGGATCAAAACCGTCCAATGTATCGCAAGCGTCAAGTCAAAGTCTACGCCGGGAGATGGTTGCCGCGTCGGGGGGTGCATGACATGGTTCGCGCTGGTGAGAATATCGTGTCGAATCGGGAAGCTGCGGAGCAGCGAAAGCGGGGCGTGCTTTCGCTTTATGAAGTTCCGCGTTGCGCTAAGTCGTTTTCGGGGCAAAGCCCCATTGGTTTGCCTAGGCACACGGAAAAGACAAGAATTTCAAGGCGAGCGGCAAGGAAGAATATACCTGCCGTATGAATGGTAGGACGGACTGGAAGTCCATCCTACGGTGCGATTTTAGCTGCCGCTCGCGTAAATGTGCTCGTCATGGATGAAAAAAAGCTTTTCTCGCTGTTGTTTTTTTGTTAGACTGACGCGCTCAAGTGAATGCATTGTCGGCAAAACTTCCCGCTAGGGCGAGCGGCATATTTGGATCGACTTTGTATTCCTTGCGAGACCGGCTTGCCTGAACCGATCTCGAAATGATTGTCCCACCTGATACAGGCCCCACCTCCGCGGCAAAGGAAACTGCAATGTTCACTTTCTCGAATTCTGCATCTCGCTATTGTGATGGATTATCTCGCCGCAACCTGTTGCAAATTGGCAGCTTGGCGGGCTTGGGTGTGACATTGCCAATGGCGTTTCAGCAAAAGGCGGCTGCCGCGACATCGGGACGTGAAACGAACTGCATTCTGATTTGGACCCGTGGCGGAACCAGTCATCACGACACCGTCGATCCCAAGCCTGATGCGCCGACGAGCGTCCGCGGCGAGTTCGGGGTGATGAGGACGCGCACGCCTGGCGTCTACTTCACCGATGTGATTCCCAACTTGGCGAAACATCAAGATCGTTTCGCGGTGCTGCGTGGGTGGAACCCGCAGAACGGTTCGCACGGACATGCCGATCAGTATGTGTTGTCGGGTCGCAAGGTGAGCCAAGCGGTCCATTATCCGACGTATGGTTCGGTCGTCAGTTATCATCACGGTTTCAAGACGGCGCTCCCTCCGTATGTGCAATTGGGGGACAACATTGACAACCGTTTCGGAGGCGGAGCACCGGGCGTGCTGGGACTGGAACACGGCCCCTTCGAGATGCTGGCCGATCCGAATGCGAAGGACTTCAAAGTCCGTGATATCACGCCTCCAGGCGGGATCTCGATGAATCGCGTCGGGCGGCGACAGAAAATGCTTGCCGCCGTTGATCGCATGCAGCGGGAAACCGATCTTCAACCGGCCGCCTATGATGCGTTGGATGAACATTATCAGGCCGCGTTCAACATGATTACCGCTCCGTCGACGAAAGAGGCCTTTGAACTCGAACGAGAGGACGATCGTCTGCGCGACGCGTATGGGCGTCATCGATTTGGGCAGAGTTGCTTGTTGGCAAGACGTCTGATTCAAGCGGGGGTCCGCTTTGTGACCGTGACCGATGGCGGCTGGGATACGCATCAGAACAATTTCAAATCACTGAAGGATTCTCGTTTGCCACCGGTCGATCAGGCATTGCCACAGTTGCTGATCGATCTGGAATCACAAGGTATGTTGGATAACACCCTTGTCTGTTGGTTGACCGATTTCGGACGCACGCCCAACATCAATGCGGCCAGCGGACGCGACCACTGGGCAAGCGCCGGGTTTGCAATCATGGCGGGAGCAGGTGTCCCAGGGGGCAGCATCGTCGGGGCGACGGACAAAGAAGGGGGGCATGTCGTGAAAGATCAATACTTGACTGAAGACAGTGCGACGACCATCTACGCGAAGCTTGGAATCCCGCACGATCTGATCGCTCAAAGCCCTGATGGACGTCCCGTTCGGCTGATCGAAGGGAAGCCAATTGTCGAGTGGTTTTGATCGCGACGGTTCGTTTGACTCTTGAATATTGATAGCACCTGAAAATCTCAACGCGGAATAACATCAAACGCGTTGATAACTGATGTAGAGCGACCAAGTCACAAGATCAACTGAGAAACATTAATGTCTACTTCGCGTGGTCATAAATGAGGTGAATCGCTTCATTTAACGCGAAGGCATTATTTCGGACAACGCACGGTATAAGATAACATCGAACACGTTCATTATTGATATAGATGCGCATTCTCTTTCTTCTTCTGGTCGCCATGCTGACAACCCATGGACAAGGGGGTCAGTACAATCGAGTCCTTGACATCGGCGATCCGGCTCCCAATTGGAAAGAACTTCCGGGTGTCGATGGCAAACCTCATTCGCTTGCAGATTTTGACCAAGCCGAGGCGATGGTCATCGTTTTCACATGCAATTCATGCCCCTATGCAGTGGACGCTCAGCAGCGATTGATTGCGTTGACGAAAGATTATCGCGACCGTGGCGTCGAGGTGGTGGCGATCAATTCCAACAGCGTCGATGACGATTCGTTGGAAGCGATGAGACAGCGCGCCCAGCAGGCCGGTTTCAACTTTTCGTATCTGAAGGACGAAACACAACAAATCGCGAAGGCTTACGGTGCGGGATACACTCCCGAATTCTTTGTCTTTGACTCCCAACGACATCTGGTTTACATGGGGTCGCTCGACGACAGCCCGGATGGAAAGCAGGTGGGGGAGCAATATGTTCGCAAAGCGCTCGATGCAGCGTTGACCGGCAGCGAGCCTGCCGCCACCGAAACGGTTCCGATTGGATGTCGCATTCGCTTTGAACGCAAACGCCGCAGCCGCGACCGAGACGAATGATGCCGTACGGTCGAACCTGAACTGGTCGGTTCGACAGGTAGCGTTTTCTCGTTTGGCGATCAGGCCGACGGATATTTCCAGGGGCCGCGATATTCTCGGGTCAGCAGTTGATTGGCTTCGTCGTCGTCGAGAATCGTTTCCCTGGCACCATCCCATCGGATACTGCGGCCAACTTTCAGCGAAAGCATCCCCAACAAGCTAAGGTTGGTCGCTTGGTGGCCGATCTCGACGTCGCAGGTCGGCTTTTTGCCTGATTCAATCGCTTGCAAGAAGTCAGCCCAGAGCAGTTGCATGTTGTGTCCATCGGGTTCCTGCAACTGAGCGTCTTGATGTTCGATCGGCTTCTTCGAATCGGACGGATAAAACGTCCAACCATCTCGCCAACCGACGTGCAAGGTCCCTTTGTCGCCGTAGAAGTAGCATCCCACCGAGTGACGCTCGGGACCATTTCCCGCAAAGCGTCGGTGCTCCCAAGTTGCCGTGAATGAATCAAATTCATAAACCGCCGTTTGGCTATCGGGGGCGTCCGTCGTTTGTTCCGCATCGGTCAGCACGGGTTCGCCACGAACCGGACGTCCACCGGTTGAATAAATCGTTTTGGGATACTTCTCTTCGGACCACCACAGCATTTGATCGAGCCAGTGAACGCCCCAATCCCCCAGAGTGCCGTTGGCAAAATCGAGGAAATTGCGGAAGCCTCCTGGATGAATCTTGCGATTGAACGGTCGCAGCGGGGCTGGGCCGCAATACATCTCCCAGTCGAGCGTTTCCGGCGGCTCGGAGTTACGTGTCGGCTGTTCGCCACCACCGCTGCTGTGAACAAACATTCGCACCATGCCGATCTTGCCTGCGTTGCCTTGTCGCAAGAAATCGTTTGCCGACACGTGATGTGGACCGATGCGCCGATGCAACCCCACCTGAACGGTTCGTCCCGTTGCGCGAGCGATATCGAGCATCGCACGGCTTTCGCCGATGGTGTGTCCGGTGGGCTTTTCGACAAAGACATGGCAGCCTTTTTCCAGGGCTGCAATCGCTCCCAAAGCATGCCAGTGATCGGGCGTTGCGATGATCACGATATCCATGGAGTGGGCATCGAGCATTTCGCGGAAGTCAACATAAGTCCTTGCTTTATCGCCACTTAAGTCTTCGACTTCTTCGGCCGCCAGTTCCAACTTGTCTTGATCGACATCGCAAAGGGCAACAACCTTCGTTTGTCCGGAAGCCAACGCTTCCCGCAGAATATTCATTCCCCACCAACCCGATCCGATCAATCCGACGGAGTATTTGCGATTCTTGGAGGCCCCGTGAATCGCGGGTGCGGCAATGGCGGCCCCCATTGCGGTGGCTGAGTAAATAAAATTTCGGCGGTCGACGGGCATCAGTGATCTCACCTGAATGGAATTGCTGAAGAATTGATCAAACCAATGTGATCAGATTAGCCTGCTGAAAAATTAATGCAATCCTTGTCGCACCCGTCTACAGAGGTATATGATATTGGGTTAGAATCAATACACGATCGTTGCGGGTAACCGCAGATAGATGTGGCATGCAGCCAGAAAGGAGCTGATTCGCATTTATTTGATGCGAATGTGTTGTTTTCATGAACCTATCCGAAGGCTTAAGAGAGACGCCCAGCGAGTAATGTCGGCAAATGTTTTTTGGATAAGCCCTTGACCGCGTATGGTTTAGGCAAGCTGGCGTATGGCAGGCATTTTATAGTTTCCACAGAGTTGGTTTTTGGTAATAGTCCCTGCGGGCGAACGGTTCTCCCTACGCGTATTAGCATGGGGGGGTCGGTGCGTCCGAAACGAGGCGAGTCGACGCCCCTTGTCGCTTTGCCAATCATTGCTTTACTCAAAGTGAACCTTTGAGTGGGGTTGGCGAGCATTAATATTGTTATCCTTAATTGATTGTTTAAGTTTCGCTGTTGCGGACTTAGAAGGAGTACTTGAATAGATGAAGATTCGCCTTCTTATCGTGGATGATCATGAAGTCGTGCGTTTGGGGCTTCGTAATTTGCTGGCGGATGTCGAAGTTGAGATACTCGCCGAAGCCTCCACTGCGGCAGGGGCCTTGAAATTTCTTGAAAAGCAGACGCCTGACTTGGTTCTGATGGACATTCGCATGGAAGGGGGCGATGGTCTTGCAGCGCTGGGGCGTATGAAGCTGGAGTATCCCGAACTTCCCGTCCTGTTGCTTTCGTCGTACGACAATCCCACTTATGTCGCCCGAGCGGTGGCGCTTGGCGCATCGGGATACTTGCTGAAGGATTGCACCAGCGAGAAACTGGTTGAGGCGATCCGACTGTGTGCGTCGGGCGGATCGGCTTGGACCCGCGATGAACTCCGTCGCGTGACGGGAGCTTTGGCCACGCCGCGGCTAGCATCGGATATCGACGTTCCGTTGACGCAACGCGAAAGTGAAGTTCTGCGGCAGATGGCTCTAGGTTTGACGAACAAAGAGATCGCAAAGGCTCTTGAGATTAGCTACGAGACGGTGAAGGAGCACGTTCAGCACATCTTGCGAAAGATTGGTGTCACCGATCGTACACAAGCGGCAGTCTGGGCCGTTCGCAAGAACTTGGTTTAGGTCGCCGCATATGCAGAAGCCCCCAGTTTGAAACCTGGGGTTTGGCGGCACCGTCCCTTCCGGACGTTTCCTCGAGAATGCTCCCCGGCGAATACAAAACAAGATTTGCCTCGTATCGTGTCGACAACAAGGTCGTGACATCCGCATTCATGCCCAGCTTGTTTATTTCGCAAGCGAAGGGTGACATTTATGGTGCGGCGTTTGTCTTTGACGCAAGCACGTTTATGTAACCTCTGCAGAAGTCGGGGAGATCATCCGGTCGGCGGCTGGTGATATGATTCTGATCGATGACGACGGGAGCGTCTTCCCAGATCGCGCCCGCATTGATCAGGTCGTCTTTGATTCCGGGAGAACCGGTGACACGAATACCTTTGTAAACACCGGCGGAGATAGGAATCCAGCCGCCATGGCAAATTGCACCGATCGGTTTTGCCGCTTCGTGGAAATCGCGGACCAGTTTCAGGGTTATGGGATCGCGACGAAGCTTATCGGGCATGAAGCCACCGGGAACGATCAATCCCGTGAAGTCGTCGGCGTTAACGTCAGATATGGCGGCATCGGAGGCGCAAGGGTAACCATTCTTGCCTCGATACTCTTGATTCGCCTCGGGCCCCGCGACGACGACGGTTGCTCCCGCTTCGATTAGTCGAAGCTTGGGGTACCACAATTCCAAATCTTCGTAAATATCGCCGACAAACACGAGGATTCGGTGACCATTAAGCTCCGACACGAGCAACTCCATCTCTCTAGCAGTTCACAGTGCGTATCAACTGGTCGATGTCGCTGAGCATCATCGACTCGCAACGGATCACGCCAGGGTCGCTGGGCTGTGAAAGGTCCATCGTCTGGTCGCTCATCAACACGAACTTCATTTTGTCGCGATTTGCAACATGAGCAATATGTTGAATCACACCGTATTCGTCTCCGGTGTCGATCGCCTCATCAATGATGATGACATCATATTGATGGCTCTGCAATCGTTGCTGAGCGGTTTGCCAATTATGGGCGGTCTCGCAAGCCAAGCCACGAGAGTTGACTTGCTGGCGCGTTCGATCGGTCCATTGAACATTCTGATTAACGAGCAACCAACCACTCATCGTTGTTTCCCCCGACAGTCTTTTTAAGTTGAAGATCCATCGACTTGCGGGGTGCTTTGTGAACATCAGCATTCCCCTGCCAGTCAACTTCGGACAGCATCTCCAATAGCGAATCGTCGGTGGCCGTGGCAACGTCGGTTTGTTTGATCGACACGATCAGACTTGGAAAGCAGTCACGCAGTTCAGATTCGTCGACTGCGGAACGCCGAATACTGAAGCAGTATCTGAAGCTTAGTACCTGAAACGAGTCGTGACGCCGAATGATCCGAGAAAACGGCATGATGCTTGTCCCATCGCGTCATGATCCAAATAATGATCGTCACCGACATAAACGTTCCACTCTGGCGGGTGGCGGATGTGATTACGTTCAGTTGGGCATCGCCGCCATCATCGGCAACCTATTTTTGAGTGTCAATAATTGATTACACCGTACTTGCGATCAGACGCCCCGTTTTTCGACTTTCCAGAGAACGATCCGTCCGTTGAACGATTCATCCTTAAAGATCCTATTGGTTGAACACCGCGAAGCCGATGCGCTGTTGCTGCATCGCATGCTGCTGCATGCTCCCAACGGTATCTTTGAAGTTCAACATGTCACGGGTTTTGAAGAAGCCTTTGAAGCGCTGGACCGACAGAAGTTTGACGGTGTCATCATCGATTTGGATCGTACCGATCACGACCGGTGCGACACGTTGCTGCGTTTCCGCAATTCCGATCCGCGATTGGCTTTGTTGGTGCTGACCGATGAGAACGACGAGGATTTCGGTTTGCAAGCGGTCCAATGTGGCGCGCAGGACTTCATTGCGAAGGACCTCATCAACGGACAACTTCTCTATCGAGCGATGCGATATGGAATCGCCAGGCAGCGACAAATCAGTCACTTCAAAACGGCGGCGCACACCGACGCGTTGACGGGTTTGCCCAACCGCCGAGCGCTCGATCAGTATCTGTTGCACGCCGTCGAACGCTTCGCCCTCGACCGGCAGGATTTTGCCTTCATGATTGCGGATGTCGATCATTTCAAGAATTTCAACGATCGATACGGACATCGCGCCGGTGATTACGTACTGAGCGAAATTGGCTTGCTTCTGCAGAAGTCGCTGACGGAAAAATGCATCGCCGCCCGCTATGGGGGCGAAGAATTCGCCGTACTGCTCCCCGCGTTTCGCCCGCCACAAGCCATCGAGCAAATGGATGCCATTTTGCAGCGTATCAATTCAAGGGAGATCGTTTATGAAGGGATTCAGTTCTGCGTCACCGCAAGCGCTGGCTTAACGGCGGCCAGCCCGGGCGATACCGTCGATGCGATCATCGAACGCGCCGACAGCGCGCTGTACGAGGCCAAGCTGCGCGGACGCAACCATGGACGAACATGTTTTGCCTCACATTCAAATCGCCAGCGAACGAGCGAAGCCATTTTAGGCGAAAACATCTGAGAGAAACGCCGCGGCTAGGCATTCGTTGATCGCTTTGCTTGCCGCAGCGTTTCACGAATTTGTGACAGGCGCGAAGCTAACTCGCGTTCAAACCCACGGTCGGTAGGCTGATAGAATTGGCGGTCGATTCCCAAGTAGTCCATCGCCGCGACACCCCCAGGCTGATCGTGAGCATAAATATAGTCCGCGCCATGTCCCAACGCGGCGGCCCCGGCATAATGCTTGTCGCGCAGCGCGACCGGGACGGGGACGAGGGCTCCCTCTTTGACCTCTTTCCTCGCGGCCCCGATCGCCGTTGTCGCCGAGTTGCTTTTGGGGGCAAGCGCCAGATAGATAACCGCTTGGCTGAGTGTCAATTGACATTCCGGCAAGCCGACAAATTCACATGCCTGCATGGCCGCCACCGCCAGCGGCGCGGCGGGGTCGGCGTTCCCAACATCTTCGCTGGCCAAGATCACCAGTCGGCGACAGAGGAAACGAATGTCTTCACCTGATTCAAGCATCCGCGCCAGCCAGTAAAGCGACGCGTCGGGATCGCTCCCTCGCAAACTCTTGATCAGCTGCGTGGCCATGTCATAATGTTCGTCGCCGGTCCCGTCATAGCGTATCGCTTTTTGTTGCAAGGAATCACGAGCCAGATCCAGAGTGAAACGCACCGGTTGTTGGGAACTGCTAAGGACACCAATTTCCAGTGCTCCCAAGGCCTTGCGCGCATCCCCTTCCACCATCGTGGCGATGTACTCGAGCGCGTCGTCGTCAGCTTGAATCGGGATGTCGCCCAGTCCGCGTCCAGGAAGTTCAATTGCGCGGCGCAACAAACCAACGATTTCGTTGCGATCCAACGGTTCAAAGGCGAAGACTTGCGAGCGGCTGATCAGTGCCGCATTGATCGCGAAATACGGATTGCTTGTTGTCGCTCCGACCAACGCGACGATGCCAGCCTCCACATCGGGCAGCAATGCATCTTGCTGCGACTTGTTGAACCGATGAATCTCGTCAATAAAAAGAACGGGGCGAGCTTCGCCCGCCGCAACATCGTCGCGAGCGCGCGACAAGACTTCGCGGAGTTCCTTCACTCCTGAAAGAACAGCGCTGAGTGAATCGAAGCGTCCGCCGGTTTCCGTTGCAAGCAGTTCGGCAAGCGTGGTCTTTCCCGTTCCTGGAGGTCCAAAGAAGATGATCGATCCGAGTTGCTTGGAATCGATCATGCGTCGCAGCAGCTTTCCCTCTCCCAAAAGGTGCTGTTGCCCCACAAATTCATCAAGCTTGCGTGGGCGCATTCTCGCCGCAAGCGGTTTGGACGCTTCGAGATATTCAACTTCAGATTCTTCAAACAGCGACATAAGCCGGATAGCCGTTAAAAGCGGACGCTCAGCAAACGCAAAATTCGCCCGATTGTTTGGCAGCCTCGTTTTTTAGTGGCGAAGACAAATGCCGAAGGTAAGTTTTTTGCGTCCCGAGGGTTTCTGACAAAAGATGCCTCGGGAGAGATCGATTCATTTCATTTCAAGCATCATCCATGAATCGGTCCGGCAACATTTTATACCAATGATGAACACGTTTGATGTCATCTTGCGCAGGCGTTTTTCATTTGATGTTGCGACTTGGTCGCTCGATGTTGCCGATCATCCAGCATGGCTTTCTCACCCCCGTGCGGGCGGGGCTGAACCCTCGGGTTCGGCCTCGCCTTCTTTTTTTGGCTCGCACGACAGGTGATTGCAGCCTGCTTCGGCGAGCGGCAAACAACAATAGACGTGCCGCTCTTATGTTAGGACGGACATCGTTTGACGCAGCTTCGATGCTTGGCCGGCTTGTCCAAAGGCCACCATGCGAGCCACACAAACTTGTTTCATCGCATCGCGTGCGGGCTTTAAATACGCACGTGGATCGAAGGCCGAAGGATCCTCTTGGAAAACCTTGCGAATCGCTCCCGTGATCGCCATACGGTTATCGGTGTCGACGTTAATTTTGCGAACACCGCTCTTAATGCCGCGTTGAATTTCTTCGACGGGGACGCCGTAGGTCTGTTTCATTTGACCACCGTACTTATTGATGATGTCTTGCAGTTCTTGAGGAACGCTGCTGCTGCCATGCATCACCAAGTGCGTATTGGGCAAGCGACGATGAATCTCTTCGATTCGCGACATCGCCAAGACCTCGCCGTCCGGCTTTCGAGTGAACTTGTAAGCGCCGTGGCTGGTGCCGATGGCGACGGCCAAAGCATCAACATTCGTCTCGGCAACAAATCGCGCCGCTTCTTCCGGATCGGTCAATAATTGATCGTGGGTCAATTCGCCGACGGCACCGTGGCCATCCTCCTGCTCGCCTTCACCACTTTCCAACGAACCGAGACATCCCAATTCGCCTTCGACGGAAACTCCTTTCGCGTGCGCGAGCTTCACCACCTCGGCCGTAACGCGTACGTTGTACTCATACGAAGCGGGAGTCTTACCGTCTTCCTCCAGCGATCCGTCCATCATGACGCTCGTGAATCCGTTCTCAATGGCGCTCATGCAGGTTTCGACGCTGTTACCGTGGTCTTGATGCATCACAATCGGTAAGTGCGGATAAAGCTCCGTTGCGGCCAGCATTAGGTGCCGCAAATAGGCATCCTGCGAGTACGATCGAGCGCCACGCGAAGCTTGGACGATGACCGGCGAATCGGTCTCATTCGCCGCTTCCATGATCGATTGAATTTGCTCCATATTGTTGACGTTGAACGCCGCGACGCCGTAGTCGTTTTCAGCGGCATGGTCCAGTACAACGCGAAGGGGGACGAGAGGCATCGGAAAGTCCTCGGCTAATTTGAAAGTAAGTGAGCGGTTTCGGATAAACAACCTGCATTATCGCGCCAGAAGTGTTCAACGCAAGCGGGCGTGGAGTCGGCGTCGGATGGATCGGGCTCGGGCCGGATCGCCCCCACACTTCCGAGGCGAGCGTCAGCAACGCGGTTTGATTCGTTTTCTCGGCGACCGCAGTCTATACCGCCGACGGAGGAACGACGTAGAGAACGAACTCCAATGTCGATGGCCTGCCGTCGATGATGACATCGATTGCGGTTCGATTTTGAACGTCACCGGCGATCAGGTTCTCGTTGAATCGAACCGCCAGCGAGAGGCTTCTTTGAACAGCATCCCACTGGTCGCTGCTCGCTTTCGTGTCGACACCGAAGAAGACCCGACCGGGACGCATTGGCAAGCATCGGGGAGGATCGGCTTGATGGCTGAACTGTAAACCGGCTCGGCCCAGGCGATAAAGTTCATCGACGGCGCTTCCGGCTCCGATTTTCATATCCAATCGTTTCTCCACCAGCAGCCGTGTCTGTTCGGTAGGCATCGAGGATGTCACGGCGACAAACAATCGCTGGCCAGCTTCAATCCAAGCCGGCTCCAACGCGACCTGAACACGCTGCCCGGCACCGACGAAGGCTCGCTCGCCATACTCGGCTTCGATCACGGCGTCCAAGACGGCATCGACCAATCGTCGGGCGGACCAGAAGCAGGTTCCCAGATCGTCATGATCGTACTTCGGCAAATCGGGAACGCGTCGGGCAGCCGTGAAGACCGCCATGCGTCCGATGAAATTGAGCAAGTCTTTGAAGACCTCTAGCGGATGCACCCCGGGGGTGAACGCTTGAACTCCCATCGCGGCGTAGGCTTCATTCATGACGCGCATCTGTTCCAGGATCACGCGATCGCCTTGTGCTGTCGAATCGAAAGTGATCCCTCGCGAAACGACTTGATTGGCAACCAGATCAAGCTTCTTGCCGATGCGATCGTAGATCGGGCGGACGATATCTTGTTCCAAAATTCGCCACGCATCGACAGCCAGCAACGGCGGGATGTAAGTGCGGTCGAGTTCCGGAGCACCCTCGGCATGATCCGCTCGCCGAATTCGCATCAGCGGAATGGTGCTGAATCCGGCGTGGTCGTGCGCGTCGGTCAGCAACTGCACATTCAAACGGCGTAACTGAATCGGTCGCGCGTTCTGCCCGGAGTTCAAGTCTTCCAGGTCGACCGATTCGACGCGATATCGATTCACATGACTCGCCGCCGCTTCCGCTTTCGGGATGGCCGCAAACAGGGTGACGGTCGGTTTGCCGGCGATCGCTTGACGGAGGTCCAGCTCGGGCAGGTTGCCTGATTCAGGATAGGCGATCAACGTTCCATCGCGCATCCGCAAGGCGAGATCATTGATCACGATGCGATTGTTGGCCAATGCGGTCGTGTCCAATCGAAATCGACGGAGGCCCCAACTGAAGTGACGATTCCACTGAATGTTGTCGCGGATTTGACTTTCAATGTTTCTTTCGGAAACCTGAAAGTGCTGCGGACGAAGAAACATGCCTTCGTGCCAGTGGACCGGTGCGTTGGCGAACATTAGTCTGCGACCTACGAATTGCGGGAGAACGGAAGGAGGATGACGCACGCGACAGCCGAAACCGTCGCGTGCTTGAGTTCTCCTTCGTCGTTCCACCAACGCGACCCTGAGCGTTAGCAAAAAATCGCGGATCGTAGCGATTATGCCGCGCGTGGTCTGAAATGAACGTTTCTTGTCAACTTGGACAATCAACTCCTTTCCCTCGCGACAATGTCATTAGGGGAGATCGAAAACGATTAATGAAGGCTGCGTATCCGCTTTCGCCACCAAGGCAATCCCCTGCTGGTCGTTCAGTTTGTCCATCTGCGAAACGTCCGAAAGGGACTCGATTTTCTCGAAAGGTTGTCCCGCCGTTCCACCTCCCGCGACGCGTTCGGTAAGCCCTGGGGCGTCGTTGATATTGTCGGTTTGCAGTTTCATTACGCCACGAACCGAATTGCTCATCAACAAGAACTGCTTTCCGTCACGTTCATAAACGATCATATCGATGGGTCGATTGCGGTTGCCCAACTCGGCGACTGTCTTACCGCGAACCTTTTCGTCCCCGTCGAGTTTCCCGATGGGGAAGTTGACCAGCGGCGTGCAGGTAAATCCAGCCAACAACGATGGTTCGCCATTGATGTTCAGCGGAATGAACGTTTGGATTGCGGCGTCCTCGACCCGCCCGTGGGCTGCGTGAAAGATCTCCACATTCGTGATGACGGTGTTCTCAGCGAACGGAAACGGAAGCTCGATCACCGACGATGGAGATGCCCCGGCGGACAGTCCCGAGACGATGATCTTGCCGTCGAAAAAGGCCAGATCGGTGATCGATTGGTCACGCAGGTTGCGTCGGCGTCGGCCTTCGCCGGTTACTTCATCCGCAGGCGGATTGGGCAACTGCTTCTTCGCGTGATCGATCTTGCTCAAGTCGATCGGCTGCATTTTGCCATCGGCCGTCAATCGAATCAAACGGACCCGATTGCCGGCGCGCGCCGAAATGATAACGTTGCCGGTTTCGGGGTTGACGGCCAAGTCCCCGATTTCGATCTTGGCGGCGTCCGCTTCAAGAACATTCGCCAGTTGCGAGGTCAAGTCTTTCGGGAGGTTGTCACTCAGTTTGCCATCGACCCGACGGTCTGCGGTGTCGATTGCATACACCATCGCTTGCTTCGGATCGCCGACAATCAAGACGCCCGATGTGGAAAAGGTAATTGGTCCCAACGACTGCAATTCGATCGAACCGGGGGACAAACCACTGATCGCCGATGCGGACGCGGGAAACCACAATGCGATCAAAGCTGCAACGGGAAGCACCAAGTTTGGCGCATAAGACAAAAGCTTCATCGGTTGAACCCTCTTATGAGTTGTTGAAGAACACGGAATCTTGAATTGCCGCCGTTCTCCGCATCGCAACAGGCGATGCCTTAGCGGCAAGCCTGCAATATAGCAGATGCGAGGTCATAAGAAGGGTGCCTCATCGATGAAGCTTTCCAGATTTCAACGGAAGTCGTTGTTACTCCGTTGTCATTTGCAGTTTCCGCGCGGTTTGATCGAGCGATTCCATCGTGACCGATTGCTCTTCGATGGCGGCCGCGATCGTATTCATGTTCGAGTTAACATCCGCCACGCTGGTGGTGATGTTGGAGGTCGAATCGACAACCGACTCGATCTGCCGCTGAATACCGCGAATCGTCTCTTCGATGGCGGCGGTCGCTTCCCCCGTTTGATGCGCCAATTCTTTAACTTCGTTGGCGACGACCGAGAATCCGCGACCTGCTTCGCCGGCGCGGGCCGATTCAATTTGAGCATTCAATGCAAGCAGCTTCGTTTGATCGGCCAATTGCTGAATGGTGGCGACGACTTGTTCGATTTCGCGACTGGAGGAACTGAGTTGTTTCACGGTTCCCGACGTCGTTAGCGCCAATTCTTCGGTCGACCCGGCCAGTTCCGCAACGCGTGAAACGCTTTCGGATATCTCGCGAATCGTGGCGGTCATCTGCGTCGTACTGGCGGCGACGGAGTTTCCGACCTCGCGAATTTCCGCCGTTTTCATTTGGTCGGTGATGTCGGTGGCGAATTTAACCACGCTCGTAACGCGACCCTTGGAATCAAAGATCGGATTATAAGTCCCTTGTATCCAGACTTCCTTCCCATCCCTCGCAACTCGCTTGAAACGTCCGGCTTTAAATTCACCGCCACGCAGATCCTTCCAGAATCGATCGTATTCCTGCGTATTCACCTCAGCGGAGTCGACAAAGATTCGATGATGCTTGCCGACGATTTGATCGAGCGAGTAGCCGAGCGTCGTCAGGAAGTTCTGATTCGCGTTGACGATCGTTCCATCGGGTTGAAATTCGATCACGGCTTGGGCGCGGTCGATGGCGTGGATCTTGCCTTGGTTTCGGAACTCTTCTCGTTTCTTCTCGTTGATGTCGCTGGCGATCTTCATGACACCGGTGACGGTGCCTTCACGATCACACAGAGGCATATAAGAGGCTTGGATCCAAATCTCCGAACCATCTTTGCGAACTCGGCAGAATTGCTCGGTTTTGGCTTGTCCGTCCGCTAATTCACGCCAAAAGCGGGCATATTCGGGCGATTGTCCATATTCGGATTCAACAAAGATCCGATGGTGCTTGCCGACGATTTCATGCAAATCATATCCGACAGCCTTCAAGAAATTTGGATTCGCGGTTCGGATGGTGCCATCGCAATCGAATTCAATTGTCGCGAACGACTCTTGGATCGCTTGAATCCACTGTTTCAGTTCGGAATTCAATTCGTCATTGGCGGATTGAGATATCACTTCAGGTTCGGAGGAGGAAGTGTGAACTTGAAAGACGCGGTTGATTGAACGTAACATCGTGCAGAGCCCCTGGAAACAATCGTCAGGTTGTCGGCCTCCGTTGGCCGCAACTCACTAGATTTATACGACATCATTTTCAACCGCTCCCTTCCAAATCTCAGTTCAGAAGAAGTTTACGGTTGAATTGGCCGTTGTTTCCGAAGCAATTATTGCAATCGATACGTTCAGCGTACCAAGACGGGAACGTAGATGAAGCGGACATACGGATAGACGTAATTGCTGCGCATCATCGGCATATCCGATGCATTGGGACGCAGCGGGGAATGCCCAAGCCATTCGTTGTACTCGATCCTGGCGATTCGTTGCCGCTTCTTTTCAAGGGCGATTTGTTGCCGCAATTCGGCGGTGGTGAGCGGTCTGGGTACACTTTCGTAGCCACGAGCGTCCTGGAGGACAATAGGCTTTGCCGCTGGGATTGGTTCCTGAGCATGGAGACTCACGGACGCCAAGCAAAGAAGCGTTGATGTGATAAAGCAGATAATGCGTTTCATGGCGGAACCAGCCGTTTTGCGAGTTAATCGGATTGAGCATCCATTGATATGCTTGTTCGCTTCATCGACGCTGAAGACCGTGTAAAACCACAGGACTACCAGCGGATTCGCCCGACTTCGGTCTTGAGCATTCCATTGGATCGGGTCACGTAAACCGTAACGGCATGCTCGCGCAACAAAAAAAGCGATTCGAAGCTCGATGGCAACGAATCGCTTTTTCGCTCACACAACGATTGGGGTCGTTGGTCGATTAGTACATGAACGTGATCCCAAGATCGAGTCCATGGATGAAGAAGCTGTCGGTATTGTAGGTGAAGTTCGGGACATCGGTTCGCAGCGGAACGTTCAAGTTAGCCAAAGTCCGTTCGCCGTCGATGCGGTTGTCGATGTGATCCCCCGCCAAAGCGATGTCCGACCACATCAACAGGCTGTATCCGACATTCAACGTTGCACATTGCGTTACACGATATCCCATTTTAATGTTCGCTTCAGGTGCGAAGGCGAAGACGTCGCGTTCATACAATCCTTCGGTGCCTTGGATCAGCAGGCCACGATTGTTGTTCGTGGTTACGCCGGGCAAGTTGTCAAAGCTTGAGTTTCCATCCAGACGAACGCGTTGGTTCATATTGCCCAGATGTACCTTTGTCAGTGCCGAGAACATGATTCGGTTGCTGACGATTTGCGTCTCGAAACCGATTTGTCCGCCATGGAAGGTGTTGGTGGCGGCGAACCGATCGCTGAACGAGTAGCTATTTAAAGGAACCAGTTGGTTGATGACGGTGTTGTTGAGGACCGACGTGCCGCTCAGGCGAACCGTATCCTCCAAGCGATGGAATGTGTAACCACCAACCATGTCCAGACGCAAGTCGCTTGTTCGGGCAAGCAATGTCCGCCCGTAAACTTCACTGGCGATCAGTTCCAAGCTGCTTTCACCGGTAATGTCGCCCGTGACAACCAGTCCACCCCCCAAATCTTGTCCAATCGGCAAGAATCCGAAAGTACCGACGGCGACGCCGGTGTTGGGGGTATCGGCAACATCAAAGAATGGGACACCGATGGAAGGTCCGGTTCCATCCGAAACGTAGCTGACCGTTTCGTCACCATTCCAGATACCGAAGATTCTCGCCCCCAGGCCGCACGTCTCGTCGCTTCCGAAATACTTTCCGAAATCGATGCGATTGCCGAACAGCAAACCGGATTCAAGCCCATTTTCACCGCCGAAAAGGACCGTGCCTCCCCCGGGGATAAACGCGGGGTCACCAAAATTCGGCGTTGTGCTGATCAAGGCCGGGCTGTCGCGATCCTCGGTCCACCAGAGCAGTGTATCGATGCGGCCCCATGCTCCGTTGTTGGCGGCGGAACCTTTGGAAGACTTCTTGCCTCCAAGAATACCAGCCAAGCAACTTCCGCCTCCGCCAGCCATGCTGTCGCAGCCGTCATCGCACATTGCGTCGCACGAGCTATCGCAAGACGTATTGCAATTCGATACAAATGACTGCTTTTTATGGCTAGCCAGTCGACTTGGTGCCGGTGGCTTTCGCACATCGTCCGACAGATCGCCAACGTGTGTCGTGTGACCGACGGAATTTGTAACACCTTGTTTGTGGCCGGTTTCCCCAGCCCATGCTGACACCGTTCCGGCGAGAACAGCGAAGAGGGACAGCCAAATATTTGTTCGTTTCATTTTCTTTCGGCTCGCATTTGCGGGATGATTGCCACGACTGGTAGTATTGAATCGACGCATACAAACAGAAATTTCAGATCATTCCGAACGCCAGGTAAAGATGACCCAAACAACCCATCTTTAACGGCATTGTCCATTCAGTCTTCCCATGTTCACGGAAGACATTCGGTTACAATGCATTTTGCTACCGCATGCACTGGAAAATACTATGTCCTCCGGCGAATCCGTTCCTTCAGACTCCACCAACGCAATGACAGCAAATACTCTTGATGCCCCCATTGAAGCGGCTGATGCGCCTCAAGACGCCCAAGCCCCGCAAATCCGGTCGGATATCAAAGTCCCCTTCAAAAGCTGGCTTGGAATGGGGGCCAGCACCCGTATCCGTCGCTGGCAGCGTGACTTGCAACAGATCGAGCAGTGGGAACCGACGTTGCTGAAGGAGAGCGACGATCAAATTCGGAAGCGCAGTCTCGCGTTGCGTTATCGCGCAAAATCGGGAGAGACGTTGGGTGCGTTGATGCCCGAAGCCTACGCTCTGGTCCGTGAGGCGGGTCGCCGAACGATGGGCATGCGACACTATCAGGTGCAGATGATCGGCGGCATGGCGTTGCATGAAGGTTGCATCGCCGAAATGCAAACCGGTGAAGGTAAAACGTTGACGGCGACGTTGCCACTGTACCTGCATTCATTGGCCGGCAAGGGATCACACCTTGCAACGGTCAACGACTATCTCGCCAAACGCGATGCCGAGTGGATGACGCCCCTGTTTCAAGCTCTCGGCGTCAGTGTGGGGATCATTCAAACCGAGTGCGATCAAGGTCAGCGTCGGACGGCGTACGGCAGCGACGTAACCTACGGAACGGCGAAGGAGTTCGGTTTCGACTTTCTTCGCGATCGGTTGTTGCTGCGAGCACAGAACCGTTTGCAATCCGATTTCTTGGGGGATGGCGAATCGAATTTCGTCGGCGGTGGCGGGGACAAGCCGGTGATGCGAGGCGTCCATTTCTGTTTGGTCGACGAAGCAGACAGTATTCTTATCGATGAAGCCAGAACCCCCTTGATCATCGGATCGATCGAAGATCAAGTGCGTGAACAGATCGTGCAAACCTATCAGTGGGCGGCGCAGTTCGCCCCCGACTTCGTCGAGCATGAACATTACGACATCGATCCCGATACGAAACAGTTCGAACTGTCCAGTCGTGGGCGTCAGAAGGTTCGTTCATTACCGAAACCGGACTTGGTGCGGACGGTCGGCTTGGTCGACTTGTATGAATTCATCGAACGTGCCGTCAAAGTCTATCAAGAGTTCTTCTTGGATCGGCAGTATGTCGTCCGGGATGACGAGATTGTGATCGTCGATGAATTCACGGGACGGCTTGCCGAAGGGCGGAAGTGGCGAGACGGAATCCATCAAGCGATCGAAGCGAAAGAGGGCATCGAGATATCGGTTCCAACGGGCCAAGCAGCGCGAATCACCATTCAGGATCTCTTCTTGCGTTACCGACATCTGGCGGGAATGACCGGTACGGCGGCGACATCGGCTCGTGAGTTGAGAAAGATCTATCGGACTCCCGTGGTTCGCGTCCCGACGAATCGTCCGCCGCAGCGTGTTCGCATGAAGGACAAAGTGTTTGGCGACATTCGGTCAAAGTTTGTCGCAATCGTCGATGAAGTCGTCGAAATGCACGACAAAGGTCGACCAGTGTTGATTGGCACGCGGTCGATCGACAAGTCGGAGATGCTTTCCAAGATGCTCGACGAGAAGGGTATCCATCATGAAGTTCTCAATGCGAACAAGGTTGCTGAAGAGGCGGAGATTGTCGCCAGAGCGGGGAAGCGAGGCCGAGTGACGGTGGCAACCAACATGGCTGGTCGCGGTACCGACATCAAAGTCGACAAAGATGTCGAGGCCGATGGAGGAATTCACGTCATCTGCACCGAACTTCATGACGCCGCTCGCATCGACAGGCAGCTCATCGGACGTTGCGGACGACAGGGCGACCAGGGATCGTACCGGCAATACCTGGCGTTGGACGACGACATCCTCAAGAACGGTTTCGGGCCGGTCAAGGCTGCCCGCTGGAAGCAGCAGGGGGCCAGCAGTAACAGCAGTTTTCAAAGCTATAATGCGTTGTTCCGCAAGGCCCAGTTAAAGGTCGAGAGGAAACATTTCCGCGATCGAATGGTGTTGCTGCACCACGAACGTGAACGAAAGAAGATGCAGCGCGAGCTTGGTCAGGATCCATACCTGGATACGCCGGACTGATCCATTGTCGATTCCCTCGCGATCGTCAAAAACGCTCCATCCGATCGCATTGGCGTGCGATCAATCGTCAATCACATCCATTTGATCGGCGACGCTCGGTATTGTGCTCTAGGTTTGCATGTCGCAATGTCATTGCGGCACTTTTCATCAACCCTGACGCTGCTGAGTTGCTCCCATGACCATCGTGCTGATCGTCGCCGTTGTTATGCTGATCACAACGGTTTTGTTCTTGAATTTGGTCCATCCGTTCATCTGCATCGTCAGTTGCGCCCGTTCCCCAGAGACGTCGGGCATGGCAAAGTTGTTGTGGATTCTGGCGACGCTCGCTCTTTGGTCGACCGGCTCGGTGTTGTACGGATTGTTCGGAACCCATTCGCCACGCTTGCGCAGCTTGACCATCAAGAGTTTCGCCCTTTGTCTTTTGTCCCTGGCAACCGTCGCTGGATTTGTCATCAAGAATCCAGAGTTCCGAGAACAGTTTGTCGAAGCGATCCGTGAACGCGAACAACTGATGAACGCAAACCTCGCGGGTGAAGATTTCAACTTCGATCAAGAGTTCAATTTGGAGAACGCCGATTTCCAAGCCCCTGAGGGATTGGAAGATGGTTCATTTGCCTTCGATCAAATTGTCGATCAACTTCGCGGGGATGATTCAAACGCCGACAATGCGACGAAGTCGATTGTTGAGAGGATGCAGCAGCTTCGCGATCAAATCAGTAAAGTGAAGCTCGGCGAAAACAGCGGAGAACAGCAAGGTGGCTCGCAAGAGTCGGGCAAGCAACCCGCTTCCAATGATTTTCCGACCCTTCCCGGAGAATCGAAGGTTCGCATGAATCCGTACGCTCAGCAAGGCACATAGAGCGACCACGTCGCAAGATCAACTGAGAAATATGGCCGCAAGATAACATCAGACGCGTTCATTATTGATATAGGCAGCGGACGTCACGGCTAAGCTCCGCTGGGCGGTTTGAGCGACTGCATGGATTCTTGAGTTTGACGCAATCACGCCTCGATGATCGCGTTGTCGGTCGCTTCAAGAATTTTTCTCTGTAAAGCTGTGCAAGAATGAAGCGGTTGGATCGGTCTACATCAACAGACGTCTGTTTGACTGATAAAGTAGATCGTTGCCCAGCAATCTTCCTGAAACCCGAGTCAGCTTGATTCTGCGTTTACAAATCGTGGACGATAGGGCCGCGTGGGAAGAATTCGTGGGGCTATATGGACCGGTTGTGTTTCGAGTCGCGCGCGGGCGTGGTCTGCAGGCGGCCGACGCGGACAATATCTAATTAACTAGAAATGTCGTCGGCATCTGGAGAGACAGATTATGGCGAGACCGAATCCTGAATACCCAACCGAGTTGGAGCTGCAAATCCTGAAGGTGATGTGGGGCGCGGGCCCAAGACGGAAAGGACCGTGTCGCGATGCGTGTTCCGATCAAACGCGCCAAAACGCCCGTTCGTTACAAAGTCAGTGAGGTCAACGTGGAATGGTG
>JAWKTL010000033.1:0-69362 GCA_041399105.1 Pirellulaceae bacterium
CCATGTCGTCCTACATCCCGAGCCAGCGACGATGAATCGAGTCCATGCTGTCCTTTTCAAATGCCCATTCGTTCTGATTTGGGCCGTCTTCATTGCGGGATGCGGATCACCGAAGAATGCTTACGTGCCACCGCCACCACCGGAGGTAACAACCGCAAAGCCCGTTAAACAAATGTTCACGCCGTTTCTGCAAGAGAATGGCGTTATCGAAGCGGTCGATCAAGCTGAGGTGCGTGCCCGGGTTCGTGGCATTGTTGAAGCGGTGAAGTTTGAACCTGGTAAAGACGTGACTCAAGGGGAGGTGCTTTATCAGATCGAAGCGGAGTCGTATCGCGCGGCAGTACAGTCGGCGCGAGCGGCCGTTGAAGCATCGGAAGCCGCGATTGCTGTTGCCCAAGCGCAAGTTAAGGTCGCTGAGGCAAAGTACAAGGAGACCCAAAAGAATTTGGCACGCGAGGAAAACTTGATGGAGCAGAATGCCGGTTCTCAAGCGATGCTTGACGCCGCAATCGCAGCCAACGATGCGGCCAGCGCTTCGCGAGAATCGGCCATCGCAAACGTCGAGGCCGCGATTGCGGAAAAGGGACGCAACGTTGCTGCGCTGGCCCAGTCGCAGTTGGACCTGGATTACACCATGGTGCGATCGCCCATCGATGGGCGCATCACCGCCACCGATGTAAAAGCCGGAAACCTGGTTGAAGATGGTGGGAAACTGGCAACCGTTGTCAATCGAAACGAAGTGTTTGCGAACTTCAGTATCAGCGATCGCGCGATGCTCGACTTCATGAAAGCGCGGCGTGCCAGCATGAAGCCGGGTGAGCAGTACACCGAACTCGATTGGAGCAAAGTACCCGTCTACTTGAGACGCGAAAGCGATGAAGGCTTCCCATTTGTTGGTGTTTTGGACTACGTCAACCAAGAGGGCATTGACGCCCAAACGGGAACGCTTGGCTTGCGGTCCCGGCATCCCAATCCCGACGCCAGTCTGTTTCCCGGTTTGTTCGTCACCGTTCGGATCCCGATTGGCGAACAAGTTGAGGCCTTGCTGGTACCTGAACATGCAGTCCTTCGCGACCGACGTGGGCAATTCGTCCTCGTCGTCAACGACGAAGCAAAGGTTGAACGGGTCGCGATCTCAACTTCCAAAACGGTTACAGGATGGACGGTTGTTGAAAGCGGACTGATGCCCGACGCATCTGTGATTGTCGACGGCCTGCAACGCGCTCGTCCAGGGCTGGAGGTGAAAGCTGTCCGAAAGCCTTTGACAGTCGAAGGTCAGACATTGTTGAGAGGGTTTTCGATTCCTCACGACTCCGATAATGCGATCGAGTCGATCAAACCCGAAATCGAATCCGAACCGTTTGAAACCGAGTAGATCGTACGAGAGCCCGATTACCTGATGTCACGTTTTTTCATCTACCGTCCGATCTTTGCCACGGTGATATCGATCATCATCATGCTCGCTGGTGTCGTTTCATTTCGCTCGCTACCGATCGCTAAGTTTCCTCCAATTGCACCACCAACGGTAAGTGTCACAGCCGTCTATCCTGGCGGTGACGCGCGGACCATCGCCGAAACGGTCGCCACGCCGATCGAGCAACAAGTTAATGGCGTTGAAGGAATGATCTATATGTCATCGACGAGCGCCGACGATGGCACCTATACATTGACCGTCACCTTTGATGTCGGCACCGATATGGACATCGCTTCGGTGTTGGTGCAGAACCGTGTCGCGATTGCCGAAGCCCAGCTCCCATCCGAAGTCCGCTCGCAAGGCGTCACCACCAAGAAGAAATCGACTCAGATACTGCAATTTATCTCCCTCATATCACCCAATCAAACGTATGACGATCTCTTCCTGAGTAACTATGCGCTTGCGGTCAAGGATGAACTAAGCCGAGTCGACGGCGTTGGCGAGGTCACCGTTTTTGGTGCCGGCGATTACAGCATGCGAATCTGGCTGGACCCCAACAAGCTGAAGCAGCGGAGCCTGACAACTGCCGACGTAATGGCCGCAATCCGCGAACAGAATGTACAGGTTGCCGCTGGCCAGATCGGAGCCGCACCGGCACCGGAAGGGACCGCTTTTCAATTGACGGTCAGTGCGCGGGGACGCTTGACGACCCCCGAAGAGTTTGGGGAGATCATCATCACCACCGGCGGCGATGGCCGTGCCCTGCGAGTGAAGGATGTCGCTCGTGTCGAACTTGGCGGAAAGAACTACACCTTTGACTCACGGTACAACGGCCAACCGTCGGCGTCCATCGCTATTTATCAGCTTCCCGGTGCCAATGCGATGACAACCGCCAGCGCGCTGCGTCAAAAAATGCAAGACTTGAGCAACAGCAGCAATTGGCCTGAAGGATTGTCATACGAAATACCCTTCGATACGACCTTGTTCGTTGAAGCATCCATCGCGGAAGTTTACGAAACGCTGTTCGTGGCGGTTTTGTTAGTGGTTCTTGTCATTTACGTCTTCCTGCAAGACTGGCGAGCGACGATTATTCCGGTCGTTGCAATTCCCGTCTCGCTGATCGGCACCTTTGCCGTGATGAGCGTGATCGGTTTTTCGATCAATATGCTGACCCTGTTCGGAATTGTTTTGGCCATCGGCATCGTTGTCGACGACGCAATCGTTGTGGTAGAGAACACAACGCGTCGCGGACGGACTGCAACCTCGAGAAGCGGCCGTCAAGGCGATGTCGGAAATCACTGGTCCGGTGATCGCAACCACCCTGGTTCTGTTGGCGGTGTTCGTTCCGAGCGGCTTTATGGGCGGTATTACCGGGCAATTGTTCCGGCAATTTGCCTAACCATTTCAGGTGCTGTCGTGATTAGTACCCTCAATGCACTGACGCTTAGCCCAGCCTTATGCGGTCTAATCCTGCAGGCACCCAAAGAATCGAGCTTTGTTGGATTTCGATGGTTCAATCAGAGGCTTTGATGATGCAACCTCTGCCTATGGTTTTGTCATTCGATGGTTTGTTCGCTTGGTCGTTGTTGTCATGATCGTCTACGTCGCCTTGGTTACGGTACGACGGGAGTAACATTCAGTTCCCTGCCGACTGGATTCGTTCCATCCGAGGATCAGGGTTATCTGTTCGTCAACGTCCAGCTTCCCAGTTCGGCATCAGAACGCTCGAACGCAAGCGGTGATGGAGCAACTTGAAAGATCTATCGCGAAACGCGGCGTTGTCAACGATGTCTCAATAGCGGGCTATTCGTTACTGGGCGGTAATGCAGCGGATCCAACCTGGGATTCTCGGTTGTTATTCTTGAGCCTTGGGAAGATCGCCAACAAGCGGGCAAAAGCCTCTGAGATTCAAGCCTATCTGCAACAGCGGTTCAGTAAAATTCAAAGTGGCGTTGTCTTCGCGTTTTACCCCGCCACCGATTGATGGACTGGGTAACTCCGGCGGATTTCAAATGGAAGTTCTCGATCAAAGTGGGGCTGGATACGACGCCCTGCAGGCCGCAGCAGAAGACCTTGTTGCCGCAGGGAATGGGCAAAGCGATTTAGTCGGACTGAACACTACCTTTCGGGCCAACGCTCCACAATTGTTCGCTGACGTTGATCGTGTCAAAGCGAAGAATATGGGTGTTCCGCTGGAAAGTGTCTTCGGCACGTTACAGGCCTACTTGGGATCGGCCTACGTGAACGACTTCACCTACAACAATCGCTCCTACCAAGTCCGCGTGCAAGCCGAACCCGAATACCGGGCGACCACTGCCGACATCGATCGTCTGGATGTTCGCGACCAGTCGGGCAACATGGTACCGCTACATTCGATCGTCAACGTCCGCGATGCGTTTGGACCCTCCGTCGTCCGTCGATACAACCTTTACCCTAGTGCTTCGATTAATGGCGCCAGCACCGGGGACCAGTTCTGGTGAGGCATTGCGGTTAATGGAACAAGTCGCTCAATCACGAATGCCACGGTTTTGGTTATGCCTGGACCGGAATGTCGTATCAGAGAAGCTTGCCGGCGATGGTCAAGCGACCGTCTTTATGTTATGCATCGTCGCCGTCTTTCTCGTATTAGCCGCACAATACGAAAGTTGGACCAGTCCAGCGGCGGTGATTGCTG
Organism: Pirellulaceae bacterium; assembly: GCA_041399105.1. Classification (GTDB taxonomy): domain Bacteria; phylum Planctomycetota; class Planctomycetia; order Pirellulales; family Pirellulaceae; genus Rosistilla. The sequence continues at coordinate 4,089 of JAWKTL010000033.1, forward strand.
TTGTCCCGTTGGCCGTGCTGGGCGTTGTGCTTGCTCTGGTCATCCATGGGGCTCCCAGCGATACCTACACACAAATCGGAATTGTCTTGTTAGTCGCCCTTGCCAGCAAGAACGCCATCTTGATCGTAGAGTTTGCCAGCGAGGAACGCCGCCGCGGTCTCTCCATCGGTGATTCTGCAATCAATGCCGCCCGTCTCCGCTTCCGTGCGATTCTGATGACCGCCGTTTCATCCATCCTCGGCTTTCTTCCTTGCTGGTAGCAACTGGTGCGGAGCCGCAAGTCGCCAAGCGGTGGGCAACGCCGTTGTCGGTGGGATGCTCGCCGCAACTCTTTTTCCTGCTCTTTGTCCCCACTTTCTTCGTCGTCTTCCAACGGCTCAACGAATGGCGATCCTCGCCATCCGCTAGAAATCGGTGAACCTCAGGCACGCCCCCATGAGCCTGAAGCAGGTGGCGATTTGTCCAGCGTAGCAGCGTCAATCTTTCTAGAAGATTACAATGCCAAAATCTCACCACTGTCGCTCAGTGAGTTCAACGCTTCGCCACCTCTTTCTTACTTTCGCGTTTCAACGCGGCCCTCTATATTCTTGGTTGCCTTTGGCCGTTTTCCTTGTGGCGGGCTTCTTTGCGGACGCTTTCTTTGCGGACGCTTTCTTTATGGACGCTTTCTTGGAGGACGCTTTCTTGGAGGACGCTTTCTTGGAGGACCTTTCTTGGGACGCTTGGAGGACGCTTTCTTGGAGACGCTTTCTTGGAGGACGCTTTCTTTGCCGGTTGCTCTTTGTCGCTTTGTTGTCGACTGCGGTTGCGACATCGTTCACGCTGACAGTGCCCGTCCCTTTTAATCCGGCTCGTGGATTTCGCCTTCGCGGTCCGCTTGGTCCGAAGCATTTGCTTTTTCTGACGCGTTGCCGTCTTTTTCGCAGGAGCATCTGGAGTTGTCGAATCGACGGTCGCTAGATCGATGCCGAAAAATGGACTCCAGGTGCGTCACTGTCGATGTCCGATGATTGATTCGATCCGCTCGATTGGTCGAGACGACTCACCGGCCATCGCTTCGGAAACCAGATCAGCCCCGTCGACGCCACGCAGTGCAGACAGCAATTCGGGCTGCGTATCCAATCGTTTGCCGACACCATATAAGACGGCGGCCAGATGCTTGCACAAGGCAGCGCCATCAGGGCAACTGCAGCGGAGTTTGATTTCACTCCGTGAGGGGAACATGCCCGACTTTGGGTCGGTCAGACGAGCAATCACTTCATCGCTCAATTTGCCGCGCATCAAGTCGATCACTGAATGGATCGACTTCGAGCAATCCGAACAAATCGCTTGCCAGGGTTTGTTGCCAATCTTGTCGATCGTGATGGTGATCCGGTACAAATCCGATCCACAGACCATCGCCGTGACCTTTCCCGTGGTGATACGCAAGTCGACAATCGATCCATTGCGTGCGTACGTTCGCCCCCGCGGCAATCGATTGGCGTAATCGCTGTACGTTTCCATGTAATCGCACCAAGCCAGTCCCCAAAAAGTGGCCGCCATTTTGCGACTGGAAAACTTTTCGATCGGGGCGAGTGTTTCCCCTTTGCCGAGAAGTTTTTTGGCTTTCTTCAAACCATCCGCTTTCCGCTTGGCCACAGGGACATAGGGATCCCAACCACGGTAGCCACGATCATCACGCCAATTCATTCACGAACTCCCTTGTGGACATCATTTGCAACCAGGACGTGGTCGGCATTTCAACTTCATGCGGTCGTTGACTTTGTTAAGTCTAAAGCGACAAACTGCATCAATTCTTCGTTCGACATCTCCGTTAAATTGATCTCGCCATCGCCGCCGAACAATTCGCGACTAACCGTTTTTTTACATTCAATCATATCGTCGATCCGCTCCTCCAGCGTGCCGCGGCACACAAACTTATGAACGACCACATTGCGTTGTTGCCCGATGCGGAACGCGCGGTCTGTCGCTTGGTCTTCCACCGCCGGATTCCACCAGCGATCAAAGTGGACCACATGACTGGCTTGTGTTAGGTTCAATCCCGTGCCTCCGGCCCTGACCGACACAACAAAGAACGGCGGACCGGACTCTTCCTGGAACTTCTTCACAAACTGATTACGCCGGGCGGAGGTCGTTTTTCCGGTCAGCACCAAGCCGCTGCGTCCAAACACGCCATGCAGGAAATCCGCTAATGGATCACACATCGATTGAAACTGAGTGAAGACGAGCATCTTCTCCTGTTTGGCGATCAGGGCTTCGGTAATCGTTCGCAGTTCGGCGAACTTGCCCGACGCGTCGGCTGCGAAATCGGAACTTTTCAGATACAGCGACGGATGATTGCAGATTTGTTTCAGTTGCATCAACGCCGCCAACACCATGCCGCGACGCTGGATTCCAGTTGCGACATCGAGCGCCTGCTCCATTTCATCAATCACCTTTCGATAGAGCGTGGCCTGTGTTGCTGACAAACCACAATCGACTCGCATCTCCATCTTCTCGGGCAAATCCGGTACGATGTTCGGATCCGTCTTCATTCGCCGCAAGACATAAGGCCGAATCAATTTGCGGACCGCGGACAAGCGACCCGATATCGATTCATTCACTTTCGGTTTTACAAACTGCTTGAACTCGCTTGCCGTCCCCAACAGCCCAGGCGAACAGAAATCGAACAGCGACCACAAATCGCCCAGATCGTTTTCCACCGGTGTACCCGTAAGAATAACGCGTCCACGCCCCGGGATCGCCTTGATCGCTTTCGTTTGCGCCGTGCCAGCATTTTTGATCGCTTGAGCCTCATCCAAAACCACCAGATGCCACGACATCTTGGCAAGCCATCGCTCGCGACGCGCCAGACCATACGTCGTCGCAACAAGATCGTATTCCGCAAGCTCTTCCACCGGATTGGCGGCGATCTTTTTCAACGTCGCCGCGTCTGTCATCGATCGATGGGCGACAAGCATTCGCAAATCGGGACCGAACCGCCGCACCTCTCGTTGCCAGTTGCCCAGCAGCGATGTCGGAACGATCAGCAAGCTGGGCCGTGTGCGGGACGATTCGTCGCGGAACTTCCACTGCAACAACAGCGAGATCACTTGAATGGTCTTCCCCAACCCCATGTCGTCGGCTAGACAGACGCCCAACCCCAGTCGTGTCGCGAACCACAACCAGCGGACCCCATCGGCTTGGTAAGGACGTAGTGTCGCTTGAAGTCGATGTTGGGGATCGAGTTGAATTTTCTTGTTGGTCGGATCACGCAACGTATCAAGCATCTCAGCCAACCAGGGACCCGCTTCCAACCGGCTGTAACCATTGACCTCGTCGTCGACCGGATTACCGGTCAGCGTTGCTCCCGAAAGCAGTCGTAAACCCTCCAAAAAGTCAACGCCCGTGACATGTTCACGCTGCAAGTGTTCCCACTGCGTCAACGCGGACTGCAACCGATCGGCATCGACTTCCACCCACTTGCCACGCAACAGGGTCATCCCCTCGCGAGCCTGCATCAGCTTTTCGATTTCTTCGGGCGATAACGGATTGCCGTCAATGGCGACACTGACATCCAAATCCAACGAATCGATGCCGCCAAGCCCCGAACGCTCCTTTGATCCCACTCGCACGCGCACCTGCGGCCGTGGTGGCTTCGACGCATTCCACCAATTGGGAACACGCACGACCACGCCGGCATCTTCCATTTTCTGAACATTGGATAGAAAATCGAACGCCTGTCGGATGCTCCACGACTGGGGAGAAAACAATGCCCGCGACGTCAGCAATTCGTCGACGACCTCCACCTTTTCGGCAGCCAGGGCTACGGGGGCCAGCAGCAAATTCAATTGACTCGAATCCTTCATCGCGATCGACTGCTTCAGCGCTTCGGCCAGCGGCACATGTTCGATCGCGGTGCTTTCAGCTTTGCAACGGCTGTAGGTCGCCAGAAAAGCAAACGGACGCTGCTCGTTCTTCTTGTTCTCGGCCAGATGAAACGTGACCCGTCCGACCAAATTCCAGTCGGACCGAAGCTGATGCAAGTAACTCGCCAAGCCTCCCTTCTTCGCCTTCGCTTTTTTCTGAGTATGCTCGTCCAGCCCACGCCACAGTGTCGCCAACAACTCCGCGGTTACATACTCCAGCCCGCGCATCGGCGGAGCCGCCTCGATCAGTTCCAACAATGCCGCTTCATCGGGACATTCGGGGCTGATCCAGTCCACGGCATTCGACGAGGATTGGCGACACAACGCCTTAAAGTATCGGGTTGCAAAATCTCGCCAGAACTGAATCGATGGCGGCAGAATCTGATCGCACCCAGTCGACGATAAGTACGTCAGCCCCGCGAACATGTTTTGTTCAAAGGAACGAACCAGTTCCCCAGGCACATTGCCGGCTTGACCAAAATCGCTGTCAGTTCCCTCAACCACCATCAGATGGATTGCGCCCAGTGGCGATACAACGGCGCGATATAGTTCTACTTCTTCATCAGTCATGCCGTTTTATACCGCTGCCCCGGCGAACCGATCAAGCCGTGTCGACGAATCCAACGACGCACGACGGATAACAATTTGCCAAGCTGGTTCCCGACACCAGGAACGATCATCGAACGACGCCAAATTATCACCCTGCCTCTGGATAAACAGTCGCTCCATTTCGTGTATGCTATTTCGATGTAAACGTTTCAAGACACCAAGACTGAGACCGAATTCTTATGGCAACGACTCTGGTTACCCTGCACGGTTATGCGGCTCCCGATCCTTCGGACGAAGAGCTTGAAAAGAAGAAGCAGGTTGCCGAACTGTTGGGTTTGGCCGAAGACACCGTCGAGCTGCATCGAATAGCGCCGCAAGTTTCGCGGGATGCGAATGAACAACCCCATGCGGTTGAAGTCAAGGATGACGATATCGTCACTGTTGATTATGAAAACGGAGCGCGATTGTTTTTCTCCGGTGCCGATTTTGTTGAAGAGTTTAGCGGCTCATTAAAGCCGCCCCCATTCTCACAGCGGTCGACCGTACGCTCAAAAGGCAATGGGGACGGCGACACACCAACCTATCAACTCAGTTCGTTCCTGCCACCCGACCACGCTTCAACATCAGCTTCGATGGCTCGGAGCGGTGGTCCGACGGGTTGGGTCTTGCGATCGATTCGCGTGACTCGAATTGCCGAAAAGCTTACCGAGAACGTCGGTTATCAGGTGTGTCGACGCTTCGAAGATAAGATGTTTGAAGTTGACGGCGTCAATCATCTAGGTCTGAGATCGTTCTCCTTTGGGGACGCGGTGCCTAACGTTTCGCAACCCGCGAACGTTGCCTCATTGGTTGGAGAGCAACCGATCTTGGTCTTGATTCATGGAACCGGATCGCACACCAGGATGGCCTTTCGCGAGTTCTGGAATCGAACAACGGATGCCGGCAAGCTTCGCGAAAGTTTGAATGCGTTCTACAAGAATCGGGTTGTTGCGTTCGAGCATCGTACGTTAACCGAAGGGCCGATCGAGAACGCGATCGAACTGGCGAAGTCTCTGCCCGACAAGGCGGTGTTGCACGTCGTCAGCCATTCGCGCGGGGGACTGATCGGAGAATTGCTCTGCCGCGCTCAACGCGTCGCGAAAAATCCGCGGACATTGTCATGGGAGAACGCTAGTCCGTTCACCACGGAGGAACTCGGGCTGTACGACCAACCGTTGCCAGGGCAAGCGATCGATCAGCAAACCACGGAAAAGCTCCGCGATCAAATCCACGAATTGAATCGACTTCTGGAACAAAAGCAGTTTCGCGTGCGGCGATTTCTGCGCGTTGCCTGTCCGGCGCGCGGAACGACGTTGGCTTCGGGGAAGCTGGATCGGTGGCTGTCATGCGTGACGTCGCTGCTGAACTTTGGTGTGTCGTCGATTGCCGGAAAGGCGTTCGGCGCGGGAATCGACTTGCTGTCGGATTTGGCGACGGCATTGATCAAGACGCGCACCAGGGCGGACGTTCTGCCTGGTCTGGAGGCAATGATGCCAAGCAGCCGCTTGATCCGAATCGTTTCCAACGACAAGGTTTCGGTATGCGCGGACTTGTCGGCCGTTTCAGGTCAATTGCGTGAAACGTCGTTTCTTTCGGGGTTGACGACGTGGTTCGGGGAACTGTTCTACGGCGGACCAAACGATGGGGTCGTGAATACCGGATCGATGTACAGCGGGGCTCTTCGAGTCGTGGAAGGGAACTCGCAGGCAACTCGTGTGGGAAACGAATCGCGAGGACTTCACTTTATCGATCCCATTGCCAGCGTCGGGCATTCGTCGTACTTCGGGCAAGCGATGACCGCCGGCGAAATCGTTGCCAGACTGACGGCTCGCGACGATACATACCATGGCCGTTTTCGACTGATCACCGATAACGAGATCACGGACCCAGATCGCGGTGCCGCGCTCCGATTCGTAACCGATGACGGTCAATTGAATTCCAAGAGCATGGACCGCGTCGATGGGACGCGACCCGTTGTCGTGATCCTGCCGGGAATCATGGGAAGCCATTTGAAGGTGAATGACAATCGCGTTTGGGCGGACGTTCGCGACCTCGCCTGGGGTGGGATGGCGAAACTGAAGGTACTCAAACGAGGGAATCGCATCATCGCCCCTGCGGGAACCGGTGCCGAAGCCATTTTCCAATATTCCTACGGACGCATCGCCAAGTATTTGGGCACTTCTCACCATGTCGTCCCCTTCGAGTACGACTGGCGACTGTCGGTCGTTCAAGCGGCGGACACGTTGGCGATGGCGTTGAAGCGTTTGTTGGAGAAGACCAAGCAACAGGATCAACCGATCCGGATCTTGGCCCATTCCATGGGAGGGCTTGTCGCCAGAGCGCTGATGATCCATCACCCTGACGTGTGGGAACAAGTCTGCGCGCGACGAGATTCACATACGGTAATGTTGGGGACACCGCTGTTTGGGTCTTTCGGGATCGTCGATGTCTTTACGAAGCAACTCAGTACGCTGGGGCACTTGGCGACCCTCGATCTTTGGCAGAGTGAGGAAGACCTGATCGGAATCGTCGGGCGGTTCCCGGGTATGTTGCAGTTGTTGCCTCAACAGATAATTCAACATGAACGACCTAAAAGTAAGATTGAGATTCATGATTTTTTTGATATCGATTCTTGGCGACAAGTTAGTGAATCGACTAGCAAGGGAAGCGTGTTGCTTCCCGATCAAACGGCGTTGCTGGTTGCGAATGAAATCGCTGAATTGAAGTCGGATCAACCTGACTCTTGGGATGTCGAAAAAGTCTTTTATGTCCATGGACAGGCGGATGAAACGCCGGCTGGATACACGTTCGGTAAGAAACTCAAGCGTTGGGTTTCCAAGCAGGGCGACAACAGCGTGCTTTGGGACTTGGGCAACGTCCCATTACGTCGCTGGTGGATGAACACGATACACGGCAATCTGGCCGATCACCCGCCAGCGTTTCCGGCCATTCGCGAACTCCTGGAACTGGGACGCGTCTCCACGGTGAATGCCGAACTTCGCGAGTCGCCGTTTCGGGTGGACGCCTCACGGGGGGACGAAATGGACTCGGTTTCCGAAGAACTTCGCGAATCCTCGGCTACGTTCAAACCCGCGATGCTCCCCACGGACCGTCAGTTTCAGGCGGCGGCGCTTTGGGGCACGCCGGCCGACACATTCTCGCGAGACGAATCAAGTCCGATCAAGGTCTCCATCGTCCACGCCGACTTGGCGTTCTCCCGTCATCCGGTACTCGTGGGGCATTATGTCGGCGACCCGATTATCGGTGCTGAAAAGAAGTTGGATGAAATGGTGAACCGACGGTTGTCCATTCGTCAATTTCTGGGTGGCTATCCAGGAGAGGTGAAAACCAACGTCATCGAATTGGTGAACGAAGATGAAGGGAAATCGCGTCCAAGGAATGGAGCGATTGTCGTGGGACTTGGAAACGCCGGAGAACTGAATGCCAGCGAACTGCGTCAAACGTTGCATCGAGCGTTTCTGGATTATGCCATGAAAACGTCCGAATCCGTGAAGGATGCAGACGAACCAGGCATGCTTGGCGTAAGCACCGTCTTGATTGGTACGGGAGCCGATAGTCTGCCAATTTATGAATCACTTTCGGAAACCATTCTTGCCGCGTTATCGGCCAATCGTCGCCTGCGTGAAACGACTTATCCTGGACGGGTGAACCTGATTCAGATCACCGAGATCGAGTTTGTGGAACTGTTCCATGCTCGCGCGGCACTCGCCATGCGAGAGTTGAGACGATTGAAAAAGGATCAGCGATTTGAGACGACATGTGATTTCGATTTAACATTGCATCATCGCGAAGGCGGGCAGCGGCAACTGATTCCCGAGGAAGCAGCCGGCTGGTGGCATCGCATACTGATCGAACAGGAGCCATCTGGTGCGTATAAATTTACTTCCTTGACTCGCCGAGCAATCCAACCGGTGCGGCGACAGACGGTCCAGCGGCGGCTGATCCGTTCGCTCATCCAGAGGATGATACGAAACACGGCCAACGATGATCCGTTCCGCTCCGCCGCGAACGCTTTGTTTCAAGAATTGGTGCCGATCGATTTGAAGGATGGGGCAAGTCAGTCGTCCGATTTGGTGTTGGTTGTCGACAAGAATTCGGCGGCGATTCCCTGGGAAGCTTTGATCCAGCGGCAAAATGACGATCAACATCCTCTGTCCGTGCAGGTTGGTATGCTGCGCGCACTACAAAGTCACGACTATCGCAATGGGCCGCGCGACGCGTACAAGAAAACGGCACTGGTGATCGGCGATCCGATCTCGGAGTTCGTCGAACTGCCCGGTGCCCAGAAAGAAGCGAAGTTGGTGGCCGATATCTTGTCGTCGATGCAATATCAAGTGGACCCGCCGATTCGTAAGTCGGGGACCGATATTGTCTGCGATCTACGCAATCAGGAGTATCGTATCCTGCACCTTGCCGGACATGGAGTGTACGAATTTGATTTGGCTGCCTGGCGCAAAGATCATCCAAGTTTGGGCAACGAGGATCAAGCTCCCGTCATGAAATATCATAAGCCCGCGAGAGTCTCCGGCATCCAGCAACCTGACGTGGACACTCCAGGAATCACGGGGATGGTTTTGGGAGGAGATATCTTCCTCACGCCGGAGATGGTGCGTAACACCAGCGGCGGCATCCCGGAGTTGGTCTTTATCAATTGCTGCCATCTGGGACACGTACCCGTTGATAACCCTCCACTGTCAAACTACCGAGACGATTATCATGAGTTGGCCGCGAACCTGGCGCTGCAATTCATCGGAATCGGAGTGCGTGCTGTCGTCGCTGCTGGTTGGGCCGTCAATGATGACGCCGCATATACTTTTGCCGGAACGTTTTACGAATCCCTTCTGCGAGGTCGCACGTTTGGCGAGGCCGTTAAGGATGCACGCAACAAGACGTACACTGATCATGAATCCGTGAATACGTACGCCGCGTACCAATGTTACGGTGATCCCGGTTGGCGTTTACAGGAGGCGATGACCTTGTCGGGAGCCAACCATGGATCAGCCGATAAATGGAATGATGCGGAAGAACTTCTCGACGATTTATACAACTTGGCCCAACAAGCATCGGCTGTGTCTGGTCAACAGCAAACCGACAAGTTGATCAAAAAGGTTGAACAAATGGTTGAGAAGGCGACAGAGTCAAGCAATCGCGATCATCGGATTCTCGCCGCCATCGGCTTGACCTTTGCGGAACTTGGCGATTTTGTTCGCGGGGGCGAGTTCTTGGAACGGGCTTGTAAGAACGCCAGCGGTCCGATCCCCATCGCGGCATTCGACCGTCGCATCGAATGTCGTTATCGCCTCGTGACGCCTGGAAAGGGCGGGGGGCCATTGACAAAAAGCAAAGACCGACCTCATCAAATTTAGAGAAAACGTGGCTCCCTCCACCGATCGACATAACATGCTTGGGTCGCTCTACTTGCGCATTGCATGTACGAAAGCAAAACGCGTCGATGTGGTAGCACGGGTGAAGGATGCCGAAAAGGAATTTTTGAAGGCCGCGAACCTGGAAAAGAACATCACGCCCGAGTCGCAGGAGGACCCGACGCGTGGAATTCAGTTCTCTCGCCCCGCCTGGGATGTCGGTCAGTATGCCGGCTTTCGTTGGAACCTGTGCCGCATTCTCGTAGCGTTGATTGACAAAAACGAGAACCAAGAGTTCAAGCCTCAGGAACTTGAAACATGGTGCCAGCGAATGACGCAGATCGCTGCCGGTCGTGATAAACTAGAACCGAGCTTCTGGACGGCGGCTTGGTGTGGGCATATGCCATTCCTAACGTTGCTGCTCCAGTACAACGAAATTCTATCGCTCCAGGTCGATTTGGCGAAGAAAACATTAGAAGAGGAACACAGGCAGGAGTTACAGAGCGACCTTGATAAAAGAATGGACAAAGTCAAGAAACTTCATAGCGACACCATTCTTGCATACCACAAAGCGATCGCGCGAGGTTGCAGCCCGCGCAACCTGATATCGCTAAAGGAGCAAATAACCGTCGCAATCGAGATTCTTCGCAGAAGCGAGCGAGACACAAATGACCTCTGCACGATGCTGAACCAAATTTGTGAACAGATCATCTGAGACGTGTCCCATTTGATCAGCGACCATCCGCCGAGTTTGATACGATCGATCCTGACGATTGGTGCTGCGGGACGCGGCCCACAAAGGCACAAAGTTCAATACCAAAACGATTTATCACATGTTCAAGCAAACAATTATATTCTTTGTCATGCTGCAATTCGCCCCAGTGCCTACTCTTCATGCAGCGGGAAGGTTCATCGTCGAAGATGGTCAAGCGAGGGCGGAAATCGTCATTGCCGAGAACCCGACGCGGATGCAGCGCGTCGCGGCACACGAATTCCGTCGGAACGTCGCGAAAATAAGCGGGGCCACACTGCCGATCGTCACTTCGCCGAGCCAACGTGCTGTCAAGATCTTCATCGGCGCAAGTCCAGAGAACCCGGTGACTGCCGACGGTTTGAAATATGGTGCCTATCGCATTGCTACCGGGACCGACTGGATGGCGTTGATCGGCGATGACAGCGAATTCACACCAATCGAACCATTTGCGAAGAGTAACAGCGACATTCCTCGGGCGCAAGCCGAGTGGGAGAAAATCGTCGGGGCTCCGTACGGTATGCCTTCTCGCGGGCTATACAAAAACCGACTGCGTCTTCCCGGGGACACGGGAAAACCTGACGGTGCGGTCACTGCACCGAAGGAGACGCTGGAAGTGTGGGGGCTCGACGAGCGAGGAAGCTTTAACGCGGTTTGTGGATACTTGCGAAGCCTCGGCGCTCGCTGGTATTTGCCTGGAGAACTCGGCGAAGTGCTGCCGTCGATGAAAACGATTCCGCTGCCTCAGATCGACGAAACCGTGCAGCCCGATTTTCCTCTGCGTCAGTTCAACTTTCGCTTTAGCACGGCGGGGCTGGATACCGCGATGTGGGCGATGCGGCTGGGAATGCGCAATGACGAGCGTCTGCAAATTGCTCATGGCATGTCCACGATGACGAACAATCAAGCCGTCTTCGACGCACATCCCGATTGGTTTGCAATCTACGGCGGCAAGACCGACTTCAAGCCTGGAGACTCAAAATGTCAGCTTTGTTATTCCAATGACGAACTTTTCCATGAAACCGTGCGATGGGCGAGAACGCTGCTCGACACTTATAAATTTGACGCGGTATCGATTATGCCACCAGACGGCTACACCGCGATCTGCCAGTGCGAAAAGTGCAAAGGCAAGGATTCACCACAGCGCAATGAACGAGGACTATTGAGTGATCACGTATGGGACTTTGTCAATCGCATCGCGAAAGAAGTTGCAAAGACGCACCCGCACGCAAAGGTGCTGAACTGTGCCTACGGGGCGTACACATTGCCGCCGCTCGAGATCGAAAAACTTGAACCGAACGTGCAGGTATGCATCGTCGGTGGGCGACGCCCGATCAACAAAGGGGGGACAAAAGGCGAAGGTGAATCTGCACCCGATGCGTTGCGAGCGGCATGGCTGAAGAAAACCGACAATCCACTGCTGAACTTCGAGAACTACCCCTTCACCGATCGCGGTTGGTACTTGCCAAGCTTTGCGGCCCGCTCGATTGGCGAGAGCATAAATGCGACGAAAGGCTTTTCGTTCGGAGAAGATATCTGGCTCAGCGCATCTCAGGAGTTCGCGACGAAGAATGTCGGTTTCAACCACTTCCTCGTCTACTTCACCGCGATGATGTACTGGGACGGCAAGAACGCGGATGCCGACGCGATGCTGCGCGAGTACTGTCGCCTGTTTTACGGCCCCGCCGAACAAGAAATGCTCGCGTTCTTCAGTTATTGCGAAACCAATTGGATGTTGATGGAAAAGGAAAAAGCGACAGCCGATGAAGCACTCGCATTATTCGATAAGGCAAAAGCGAAAAGTGAGGCGACAAGTATTTACGCAGAACGACTGGCCCTCATCGACGATTATCTCAAGGGTCTTCGGATGAAAACTGAACAGCTTGGACAGAAGCGTGGCCAAGTTCCGACAGTACGTCTGGTTGGCGACGCGCATGATATTGTCATCGACGGTAAACTCGACGAAGAATACTGGCAAAACTGTCCCGTGGCGGCAACTGGTAAGTTCCGTGAATTGCAAACCGGTCGCACGCCCACCTTTGGCACGACGTTCAAAGCGGGATGGCAAGGCAGCAATCTTTACTTCGCAATTCGTTGCGAGGAAACTGTCGGACGATTCACCAGGTTGCCGGACGAGAAAACACCGCCAGCATCCGTCAACATTACTACCGTGCGTGACGATGACCAAGCGATTTGGCACGGCGATGCGATCGAGATCGAACTGGCAACCGAAACGCACTCCTACTACCAGATTGCCGTCAGTCCCGCCGGTCACGTCGTCGATCTTGATCGTGGTGCGGCGAAAGGGCAATGGTTTGGCTGGGATTCGAAGGCCGAGGTCGCCACACAAATTGCGGACGATCACTGGACTGTCGAAGTTCGCATTCCCGTGACATCGGACGAGAACGACCCGCTGAATCAGGTGATTGGACGCCATCCCACACAAAGCCTGCCGTGGCATATTAATCTCTGCCGCCAGCGCATTCGCGAGGATGGTCAGGAACTCAGCGCGCTTTCACCGACCGGCACTCCAGGTTTTCACGAACCGATGAAGTTCGCCCATTTCTATGACGGCCGGTCGCATCGGTTCGATTTCGATCCCAATGTCAGCGACTTCGCAATTGATTATTCGAAGGCGGTTCGAGAGCGAAAGGCTGACCCGTTTCTGGTGCTTGCCGAACAGGAGAAGATCACTGATTTGCAGAAATCGATAGCGTTGGAACAAGCTGCAATATTGGACAGTGGGAACACGGAGACAACGATCGAGCGCATTCCGATTGAAGCCGTGAGAAAGACGGCGAAGATGCGCGGTCTGCTTAGCGAGTGGAAAGGCGTCCGAGGTCATTTCTGAATTCGCCGATGAAGATTTTACTCTGTGGCCATTCTGGAAACGGGGTGACGGTTATCACTTACGGGGTCGCGCCCATTTCATTGCCAAAGCGGGTGAGCGTGCGGAAGCTGACCTGATGCAGGCACTAACGTGGACGAGCGAGGCTCGGACGCGCGACGCGCTGTTGCTGACGCTTGCACACAACCGCGAACAAAACCTCGGCGATGACGACTCGGCGTTAGAAGCTTTCAACGCCATCGTCACCGACCGACAACGCATTGGCGGTGCCGATGAATTTCATGCGTTGCAGGGGATTGCCCGCATCGAGACTCGACGTGGGCGTTTTGAAGAGGCGCTGCGCACTCTGAACCGCGCCAACGTCGAAAAGTTGCAAGGCACCTGGCGAGAGAACATCCTCAAATCGATCGAATCGGTGAAGGAAGCACGTCGCCAATCAAAGAACTGAACGTGACGCATTCGGGACGCTTTTGCGTCCGTTTTTCCCGAACCGTGAACTAGCGCTCAACGGCTGGTTCTACCCAAAGACGTACGCGGAGGTGCTTAGCAATCTTGACGAAACACTGGCGACCAAGAATCTGCTACTCTATCGTCCTGTTCGGTCAATCTGAATGGAGGAAAGACATATGGCACTTTCGCGGGACGCTCAGCGGGTAAAACGAACAGTCGAGCAATTGCTGCGTGATCAAGGGGACGATCTGCGCCTGCGAGATCATCTGGAGGGGATTCGCAAAGACCCTGCCTTTTCAAGTTTGACTTGGTTCTGGGGGCCGGAATTGTATCGCCGCAATCGAGTCGTCTTTCGCGAGATCATCCTCAACCACTTCTCTGATTTTGAACGCGGATTTTGGGGAGGCAAACGCATCAAGTGGCGAAACCATGCGGATCGCCTGGAAGCTTGGTTGACAGCAACGCGTGAACATCGTGATACATCGCTTTCGCGTAGGCTTCTGGCTTGGAAATTCGCCAACGACCGCTGGGGCATTGCCGAGGAACCTTGGTGCAAAGCGTTGACGGCCGAATATCGTGCTGCCACGAGCGCCGCCGCGCAGGCAGCGGTCTTGGATGAATTCGACGTCTGGTTTCGACTTGACGAACAGACCGCGACCGAACTCTACCGCATCAATCCGAGTTGTTCCAAGTTCGTATTGAAACATCTGCCGTTCCAATTCTCTTTCTGGGGCGGCGAACAACGTCAACCATGGCGAGAGATGATTCGCATGGCTGAGGACGCTGGCGATGAAGAGCTTGCTTTCACGCTTTACCGTCGACAAATTGACGCGAAAGAGTGGCGACGCGACATCACGCGGCTAGCCCAGGAAATCGCTGACCCAGAGCGACTGAACAGCGAACTGAAGAAACGACATCCTCAAGGTTACGGTTTGAAGCTCTCCGATGGCGTTCTGGATTTGCTGAAGCTGCGCGGGCGCGACGTGATGCCCTATGTGCGGGAACAACTATCGACCATTGTCGGCGGTTGGACTGGTCGTGATTCTGTCGAGAAGCTACTGCAATTCGCTGAGTCGCAAGGCTGGTGGAATCTTTGGACGGCGATCGTGCGGACCGCGAACGATCCGAAATACTTCAACCGCGAGACCCAACGTTTGCTCGACGACAAGCGTCTGGATGCATCCGCGCGCGTGGAACGACTTCGAGGCTTGGCGGGAGTTTCGCGAGAATGGAATTGGCCTGGCTTCGGCTTGGCACGCGTCCATTCCCTGGACGACGACACTGCGGTCGCGTTGTACCAGCGTTATCCGCATCTTGTGCGTGGTCCATTCAAGCCGAACGTCGTGCCGAATTGGTGGCGCGGCGGACCGAAGCTTCTAGCTGCCGCGCTCGATGCGAACGACGAAGAATTGGTCGATCTGCTTGCCAGTCGCTACGTCACACGCGTTGGCTACGACACTGCCTGGAATCGCAAGGAACAGTCGAAGATTTTGGCAAGTGCCGGCGATCTTTCTTCGATCTATCAAAGCTTGCGGGACCGTGACGAAGCGACCTTCGCGCGACGGGCTGCGACCGTGTTGACTCAGATTCCCGCGTTTGCAATCTACGGTTACGACCAACTGCTGCGAACGAATGACTTAGCACGACTGCTGTTTGTGCGATCATTTTCCGCATACCTTGCCTCGCCCTCCGCAGTGCGCGACTTGATCGAAGGATCGGAAATCCACGTGCAGATGCTTGGCTATCGTGTGTTGGCTCAGCCCGATGAACGAGCGCGGCGTCTGGCGGCCGAAACGCTTGATATATTGCAAGGCACACTGTTGCGACCGCTGCATCGCAAGACGCGATTGTCCGCTTTCGGAGCACTGTTCAATGCGGCCTGTTATGACTTGTCGTCGGCGCAGCGCGTACTCAAACGAGCCCGCGATGCGCTGCGTCTGCCTGACAAGAAGTATCCGAAAGAGGAACTGGTCGAACTTATTGCAAAGATCCTGCATACTTGGCCCGAACTCCGCAGCGAGCGAGAGCGGCCCGTGATCCATGGCCTTCAGGAGACGGCGGCATGATCATTTTTGTCGACTACGCTTCTCCTTCGGTCTTCGAGTCGAATCGCGAATCGGCTTCGTTGGGATTGGCAACGAATTTACGTCGGCCGGTTCGTTTCCATGGTGTCGTGCGCGACAACGGATTCAATCTGAGGATTGCCTTGCGAGCGCTCGGCGAAGCGATTTGGTCGAACGATTCTTGGATTCCGGGTTCCGAAATTCTTGACCCCGTGATCACAGTGCATCCGGATCGTGTTTTCTTTGAAGCCTTCAGTCAAGATCAGTCGGTCTATGCCGCGTTGATCGTCGACCCAGCGATTTTCGATATCCGTGGCGAATCGGTCACAGGGACGACGAACATCGATTTCACCGCTTGGCTCTGGGGAGCATTAGGGGAAATGCGGTCGGGGCGTCACACCACAATTGGTATCGGTCCCGAAGGCTTCGAAGTTGCAACGCAGAATGCCGGAGGTCGCTTCGAGCGAAAGGTCGATCTCCCCGATGCATGGGTGCGCGGATTTTTGCAAGTGCAAGCGGCGATGGCTTTCCCCGGAACGCGAATCGACGTACAACCAGCGGACCTCCTCTCAGCGATTCGCTTCTTGCGTTACACGAAAGCGAAAGTCTCGCCGCGAGCGCTGCGGTACGAATTCGAGCCCGGCGAGGACGCCCGCTTGGTGCTCGAACCATGGGAGCATTCGGTGCGACTGGTTGGTGCCGAACATGGCTATACGGAAAAGAAAGTGGTGCGAATCTGGGGGCGGCGCAGATTGAAGCTGATTGAAGGCTTGTTGCCGTTCGCCGATTCGGTGCAGGTCTATCTGAAGGGCCGCGCCATGCCAAGTTTCTACGCGGTGAAGCTCGCGGGCATGACGTTCGTCTTGGGACTCAGCGGTTTTTCTGACGCAAGTTTTACATCGTCGGGCGGTTTTGATCTGCTCAGCGAGGCGGCGCAGGACGACGATCCGCTGCTTGAGCCCGCGCTGGAACTCCTTCGAAGTCACTATCACCGATCGGTTGACGAAGTCGCGCAAGAATTGCGGACTGATCAGGCGCAAGCGACTCGTCTGCTGACGCGTCTTTGTCGACGGGGCCAGTGCATGTTCGACGTCGAAACTCGGCGCTATCGTCACCGCGAATTGTTCGAAACGCCGATTGATGAAGAGAAGTATTTTCCGCCCGATCTGCGGCGAGAACTGGCGTCGCAGTTGTTGCGTGACGGTCGCGTTCGGGTCGACTCCTGCTGTGCCGAGCTGACCGTGAAGACACGAAAGCTGAAGTCCCCCGAGGGACCTGTTTTTCGACAGATTACCTATCGAGATTGGCATGTCAGTGGTGCGGTCGGTCAATGCGCTGAAGTCCAGACGGTGATCAACGACACCGGCAGTATCATCTTTGGTCGCTGCACTTGTCCGTTCTTTGACGCAAACCTGTTGCAGCAAGGTCCGTGCGAGCATATCTTGGCATTGTTCCAAGCCAGCGCGGATTTGCGTGTTGAAGAACCGACGAGCACAGCGGCTTCACCCCCTGTGCCGACGGAGGAGACTGATGATGATCAGGAATAGCTTCTTGCTGTTGTTTGTCCCGATTCAAATTGACCCGCATGTCCCGTCCCCGCGCGATTGCAACCAGCCGCTATGCCACGGTGTTTCGCCGTGACGGATTGCTGCGTCCTTTACGCCGCCACGGTTCCCACGTACGCAACGTGGGAAGCCACGAGTCCAAAGCCTTGCAAGTGGTTCAGCGTAGGGGCGGGACATGCGGGTCAATTCCCTAGAGCGACCAAGTCGCAAGATCAACTGAGAAACATTGGCGCAAGATAACATCAAACGCGTTCATTATTGATATATGTACTGATATGCTCGATGTGCTGATATGAATGTCGTGACTTGGCTGCGATCGTTGTTTGGTTCTCGCCGCATCATCCGCGATGTGTCGGTGCTGAGCGTCGGCGCTGTCGATGACGATGCCGCGACGAAGCAGGAAACGATCGTGCTGGATGCGGGTCCGCTGAAGCCCGGTTCCCAACGCCGAGCGATTCGGGACCGTCGCTTGTTGCCCAAGCCAAAGCCGACGACGCGCATCTTTGGACGGAAAAAGAACGTTCTGTCGCGGGATGAAGCCGATCGATTGTTCTCCGCGACGATGCGAACCCGCGATCGATCGATTCGTGATTTGGCCTCGGATACCGAACAACTTGATCGTTATGGATTGCCGCAGTGGCTGAACGAAAGTGATGTGGCCAACGCCCTGGATGTGACGGTCAAACAGTTGCGACATTACAGCATCCATCGTCAGCGTGAGGCAACGCCGCATTACGTGACGTTTGCCATCCCCAAGCGTTCCGGCGGCCAACGTTTGATCCATGCTCCGAAGCGACGACTGAAAGCAATCCAGCGCAAGTTGCACGAACTGCTCATCGCCCGCTTGCCTGTCAGCCCGTACGCTCACGGTTTTCGTACGGGGCGCTCCGTGGCCAGCAATGCAGCGCCGCACGTCGGCAAGGGATGTGTTATCAAGCTTGATCTGGCCGACTGCTTTCCGTCGATTCACTTTGGCCGCGTGCGCTCGCTGCTGGTGGCTTACGGTTACAGCTATCCAGTCGCTCAGGTGTTGGCGGTGCTGATGACCGAACCGCCGCGACAGCCGGTGGAGATCGAGGGTCAGCTTTATCATGTACCGGTCGGTCCGCGAGTTTGCGTTCAAGGTGCTCCCACAAGCCCCGGCGTTTGCAACGCGGTGCTGCGTCGAATGGATTTCCGGCTGGCGGGACTGGGCAAGCGTTATGGATTTGCATTCACGCGATACGCTGATGATCTAACGTTTTCCGGTGACGACACGAGCGCTGTCAAGGCGATCATTACCCTTGCTTGCCGGATCGTTCGCGAAGAAGGATTCGCCGTGAATCGAGAAAAGACACGCGTGATGCGTGCCGGTCGCCGTCAGACCGTTACCGGTGTCACGGTCAACAAAGTCGCTGGCCTTTCGCGGCGGGAGCGACGTCGTTTACGCGCTGCAATTCACCAGCGGAATCAGGCCGATACACCCGACAGCGTTCAAGATCGGCGTCTGCGCGGCAAGCTCGCCTACCTCCGCATGCTCAATCCCGCTCAAGCCGACGCGCTCTTGCGAGACAAAAACGCGCAGCCTCCCGCAGTCGAATAGCCTCGCGTGGCGAATTGATGCGCGAACGACATAGCCGTGTGTTGCAGTTCAGCTTGTTTGCTTAAAACCTGACGTGACTGTGTTCTGTTAAGATGCCTAGCGTCAGATCAGATCATCGGGCAATGCAAGACCTATGGCAGTACAAGACCTTTGGCAATGTTCCGTGGACAGATCGCTATACCTGATTCGCTTTAGGCGAGCGGCAGATAAACGCGTACCGTAGGATGGACTTCCAGTGCGTCCCACCATGAAAAGGGCAGGTATATTCTTGTTTGCCGCTCGCCTTAAGATCTTGTCCTCTATCGTTTACAGCCTTGTACAAGAAAAGGCTGGGCATGCCGACGGATGATGTTCTACGGCTGACCCTGGCTTCCAGTTTCGAGACTCTTGATAACATCGCCCTATCCTTTTGCCCCTTCGTAGGGGTGTTTGGCGTGTTCTGGTGCTGTGTCAAAAAAGTGTCCAATTGACGACTCGATCCGTGGTGCGCGAACTTTGAAGCTGGTTCGGATCAAATAAACCTTCGCCAATACCGACCTCCGTCGAACTGGAAACTGCGAGCGGCGAGATTGCAAACTTGATGAGGCCCGAGGAAAACACCTTCCACTCGTGGCATTGGGCTTCGTCCCCGCAACACCATCGACTGGTACGCCGACGCACGAAAACGTCGCTACGGATTTGGCCCGGTATCGTTTCATCAACGATTCGACTGGTCAAAACGAAGCACCCTGGGCGGGACTCGAACCTGCGACCTACGCTTTAGGAAAGCGTCGCTCTATCCAACTGAGCTACCAGGGCGTTTGAGATGGGTATTATCGCTTGAATCGGTTCGGTGGTAAACTACGGTTCGCATAAATTGATCCCTGAGTTCGAGATTGAGATTTTGTCCGCTTCAACAAACGAAACGTCGGCAGTTTGGAGGATCATCGATTCCTCTCTGAATCGTGTCGCTGAAGGGCTGCGAACGGCCGAAGAATTTGCGCGGTTTGTTTTGAATGATCCTTTGATCTCCGAGCAAATCAAAGCTTTGCGGCATGAGGTCGGTGTTGTCGGTCGCCGGTTTCCGAGGCAGGCATTGCAAACGCACCGCGACACGGTCGGCGACGTGGGCGTGGCGATCAAGACGCCCGATGAATGGCGGCGTTCCAGTGCGACTGATATCGCAATTGCCGCGTTGTCGCGTGTTCAACAATCGCTGCGCTGCCTGGAGGAGTACAGTAAGCTTGTCGACGTGAAGGCGGCTGCGGAGTTTGAAACGATTCGATACCGGACGTACACCGTTTCCGCTGCGATGGAGAACCTGAACGCCAGACGGAAACGTTTATCGTCGTGTCGACTGTACCTGTTGATCGATGGACAGCAATCGTCCGAAGCAATGGCCCGCTTGATGCTCGAAATGGCAAACACAGGTGTCGACGCCATTCAATTGCGTGATAAATCATTGAATGATCGCGATCTGTTTGAACGCGCGTCAATCGCGGCTCAGGTGTTGCGTCCGACGAAGTGTCTTTTCATTGTGAACGATCGGGCTGATATCGCCATCGGCGTGAATGCCGATGGGCTGCATTTGGGCCAGGAGGAACTTCCGATCACGGCCGCAAGACGTATCGTTGGGGATGAAATGCTGATCGGGATCTCGACGCACGATCTCGATCAAGCGAAGCAAGCGGTTCTATCCAAGGCCGATTACATCGGTTGCGGACCGACGTTTCCCTCGCGGACGAAATCGTTTCAACACTTCGCGGGACTCCGTTTCTTAAAGGACGTCGCCGCCCAGACAAGCATTCCCGCTTTTGCCATCGGCGGAATCGATCTAACGAATGTCGATCAGGTCGTCGAAACCGGCTTTCGGCGAATAGCGGTCGCGGGTTCGATCTTGCACCATCCGTCACCAACGAACGCGGTTGAGGAGTTCAGTCGTATCCTGTCCCAAGCTTCGGGCGAGGGTAACGAATGATGCGTCTCGTGATTATCCTTGCCGTATGCATCCAGACTCTTGCCCTGCAATCGGCATTACAAAGCGAAGACATTGCGCGTCTGAAAGCGATCCAGGCGGTCATTCAGTGCGGAGACGTCATTGAAAGCAGCGGCATCGCCATGTCATACCGCGATCCTAACGTTCTCTGGACACACAACGATTCGGGAGACAGCCCCAGGTTGTTTGCTTTCGATACCGACGGACGTCATCGCGGCGAAGTCAAGATCGAGGGGGCGGAGCATGTCGACTGGGAAGATATCGCGTCCTATGACATCGGTGGCGTTGCAAGTTTGATGATCGGCGACGTGGGAGACAATCGATTGAGCCGACAATCGGTGACCTGTTATCGTATCGTCGAACCGCAACTGACCGACGATCGGGCAAAGGTGGTTCAAACGTGGAGCATTCGTTACCCCGAGGGCTCGCGTGATTGCGAAGCGATAGCCGTCGATGGTTCACAGCAGTTGCTTGTACTGGCCACGAAATCCAAAGGCCTTCAGGCGGAACTTTATGGCGTGAAACTCGATAGCGACCGAAAATATCAGGAGGCAACCGCCACATTTTTGGGAAGGTTCCCATCCCATTTATCACCGGGATGGACATTCATCCGCATGATCACCGCATCGTATTTTCAACCTATCTAGATGCGTTTCTGTATCAACCAGCGAGAATGCGCGAGACGGCGACAATTGACTGGTCAGAAACATTAAATAGTCAGCCTCGATTGGTGCCGACCCCATTTCGTCGACAAGGTGAGGCGGTTTGTTTTGACCGAAACCTAAACGGTATCTGGCTAACCAGCGAGAAAAAACCGACACTCCTCATGTTTGTTCCCCGAATGACAACTCGACCAGGGGGGTGGAGCATTTTCCAGTTCACGAGCGTTCAGCAATCTTCAGGGAACATTCACTAACGCCGATTAAAAGCCACAGTATCGTAACGGTGTTATACGTCGCGTGGCCGAGAATGAGGTGATTCGCTTCATTAAATGCAAAAGCATCATTCCAGACCACGCACGGTATAACCTCTTTAGTTTGTTCGTCGGGTAGGCGGAAGTGAAATGAATCGCTCGATGCAACGTCTGGCATCTCCGATCACGCACGCCGCAGACTGAGGTTCGTTTGGCTGCAGTCTTTCGCACGAGTCACTTTGCGCGGGGGTGCGCTTTTTCGTAGATGGCCAGAAGGTTGGCGGCGCTGACGTGCGTGTAGATTTGAGTCGTCGCCAAGCTTTTGTGCCCAAGCAATTCTTGAACACTGCGAATGTCGGCTCCGGCATCGAGCAGGTGGGTTGCGAAGCTGTGCCGCAAGGTGTGCGGGCTGGTTCGGGAATCCAGCCCGGCGGCTTTGATGTGCTTTTCCAACATGCGACCGATGCTGCGCGTGGTTAGCCTCCGACCGAAACGGTTCAAGAACGTCGCCACCAACGGAGCTTCGGATCCGCGGGATCGCGATCACGGTTTGACATATAACGATGCAATGCGCGGGCGGCGAATGATCCCAGCGGACTGATCCGCTCTTTGCGACCTTTTCCGCGAACGCGGATCACCTGCTGATCGAAGTCGAGATCGGAATCGTTGAGCCCGACGAGTTCACTGACCCGCAAGCCGGGCGCTGTAGATCGTTTCGAGGATGGGCGCGATCCCGCAAGCCGAAAGGATCATCCAACGGAGGAGTCTTCAAGATGCGATTGACTTCCGCCGTCGAAAGGACATGCGGCAGCTTGCGTTGGCGTCGTGGATTGCGAAGCGGGGAAGCGGGGTTCGTCGTCGCGAGTTCCTGTCGCTGACAAAAGCGATAGAAGCTGCGAAGGGATGCAAGTTTGCGTGATATCGTTGTGCGTGCGTATTCGGCTTCCTGAAGCGCCGCCTGATACCCGCGCAAGTCTTGCGGTGACAGGTCGCCAGGTTGCGGTGTGCCACCGCGTTGGTCTTCGAGAAATTCCAGCAAACCGAATAGATCTTCGCGATATGCCTTGATCGTTAACGCCGACGCATTCCGTTCGTCGGAAAGGTACTGCAAGAACTGACTGACGCGCTACGCATCGCCGTCTCATTGTTGAAGCAAAGAAGGGGTGCGTCTGCGTACTCTGACACACCCTACATCAGTTATCGAAGCGTTTGTTGTTTTCTTGCAATTCGTTTCTATTGGTCACGCCGCGAAGCGACGATGGTTGTCGTCTTCCTTGCCGGAACTGCCGGAATCGAATCGCGAATACGTTTGCTGAGAACGGCGGCGTCGTACCAGGAGAAGTCGATGTCTGGATCGGCGGCAAACCGACCCAACATCCGCAGGGTCTCGGTTCGATTCGCATCGTCGTAGAGAAAGATGAACTCTCTTCCCCTTGACCAGCGCCAGAACATTGATTTCCTTATCCATTCAGCGACGTCCTTAAAGTGCTTGCATTGCCCAGTTCAGCACTCCAGGCCCATCTTGCCCGAATTGCCTATCGCTCGTATCGGCTGATTGGCCACCGCAAGATGAGATCGCTTTTATGCTTGCCCCCCCGAGATTCGAGCATTTCGGTTATATGTAATTTGCAGCAAAACCGGATGAAATCATCGCTGCGGCTTAGATAAGATTGCCACCCGCCAAATCGCGCGTCATCATCCGAATAAAACGTATCGGCCAGCTTTTGCGTAAACTCGGGATCGTTCCCACGATAGATGCGTGTGTGTGATAGCACCGGTTCGTGTTGAGCGATCATGGCGGGGGGAACATTATTGGGAGGGTTCGGTATCAGCCCGGTCGGATCGGGCCACCCGCTGGGCAGATTGCCAGCAACCTCCCCTTCGTCGATGAAGTCGCCTTCCACGAAGGCCTCGGGATGCAGAGGCGTGGGAGGAGCATCGTGGCTCGGATATGGCGGGTGATCCGTACCAGCGAGGTTCTTCGGTGTCTGTGTTTTAAGTTGCTGTCGAGCCAACTCGAATTCGGTTTCCAAGACGACATCGCGAGGGATATGCTTTTCGGCGGGTGTTCCCCAAGGCAGACCGTAACCAGGGGGAATCGGATGGAAGCCGGGATTGGCTGCATACCAATGCGTTGTCATCGCCATACGGGGCGGGTAATACGGCGTGAAGTCGGTCACGGCACCGACAACAACGGCATCGACATCAAGGTACTGCGCGAATCGCTGAAATCCCTCCGCGCCGGTCGGCTCCCCGTAAAGCTGTCGGAATTCGTGCCACTTTAATTTCGTGACGCCAATCGGCAGAACCTCGAAGCCTAGGATTTGCTGAAGTTCGCTGTAATAGGCCTCGGCAACAGCATCTTGATTGATCGTCGGTTCATTCGACTGATTGAAGAACGGCAGCACCGCGATCCGTTTTAGCTGAGGGAACGGATTGTGAACCTGAGGATGCTTGATAACGTCGGGGAACAGGCTACAGCCGGGGGCGACGAGCACAGAGAATGCAAGCAAAATCGTCGTACGGTGAAATAGGCGCAGCATGACAACAGCTCTGAACAAATCGCCGCGCAGCTCCACCCTCCCCAAAGATTCCTATCGAATCATGAGACATCAAACTTTAACGATTGCGGCGAATTTTCACATTTGCACAATCGATTCGTCCACCTGCGGGAGATCATCAAGGTCGCTGAGACCAAATAGATTCAAGAATCGCTGCGTTGGATGATAGCGTGGAACGGCTCGTGATTCCCCGGCAGCCTTTTCACGTGTCACTTCCAGCAAGCGTCTGCGGACGAGTTGATTCAGCAAAGGGCCGCAGTCGCGCCCCCGCTGATCGGCAAGTTCGCCCGCCGAGATGCCTGGTTGATACGCGACCAAGGCCAGAATTTCCAATGCCGCCTGCGAGAGACGCGCTTCTCGGACTTTGCCGTAGAAAACACGTCGAACGGCATCGACCTCCGGTGACAGCAACATTCGATAGCCACCGTTTTCAAGAACGATGCGCATCGCATGGCCATTTGAAACGTAGCACTCGTTCAGCCCGGCAATGATCGATTCGACCTCCTTTGGGCTCACATCGCGCATCACGCGGGCGATCTCTTTCGACGTCAAGGGTTTGTTTTCGGGATGTCCGATGAACAAAGCCGCTTCCACAACCCCTTCGGGCGTTGGTGGTGTTTCCTCGACCGAAGGTTCCTCAGAGTCCTTGACACTCGCCTGCTCATCGTGATCGGCAGGAAGCTCGTTTGGATCGATTGTCGGCGGCTCGGGAGCGAGTCCCGCCTCGACCATTGCCTCAGCGTACGCGGCACTTAAATCGTCAAGCGTGAACTCGTCTTCATCGTGCTCGTCATCGGGATTCACCGATGGTTCAAGTTCTTCGTCTGGCCGATCTTCATCGGACGAGTGATCACTCACCGTTGCACCCTTCTACATCAGTTATCGAAGCGATTGATGTTATCCTGGCGAGAATGTAGACGTCGCGTGGCCGAAAATGAGGTGATTCGCTTCATCTAACGCGAAGGCATCATTTCAAACCACGCACGGTATAACGCCCCACGGAAGCGGACCACAGTCGGCCGGAGCGGTAGCTCGCATGGGTTGGCGGTCCTACCGCTCTACGCCAATACCGTTCAAATGCCCGATCCGGTTCCCAATCGTCAAACTTTCGATGGTGGCGGGACCGTTCGCAAATACAATTCGTCAAGTTGTTTTTTATCGACTTGGCTGGGCGCTTCGGTCATCAGGTCGGAAGCTTTTTGCGTTTTCGGAAAAGCAATGCAATCGCGAATGCTGTCTAAATTGGCAAACAGCATCACCCAACGATCGATACCCAGCGCGATGCCTCCGTGGGGCGGCGCTCCCAGACGCAAAGCGTCGAGCAAGAATCCGAAGCGTTCATCCGCAAGCTCAGGGGTGATGCCCAACAGGTCGAATACCTGCTGCTGAGTCGCTGGATCGTGAATCCGGATCGTACCGCCCCCCGCTTCGCTGCCGTTGATGATCAGATCGTACGCGATCGCGCGGCACGACGCCGGGTCTTGTTGCAGACGTGGCAGATCGGATTGACGCGGAGCGGTGAATGGATGATGCATCGCCACCCAGCGATCTTCGTCAGGATCATGTTCAAACATCGGGAACTCGATCACCCACGAAAAGCTCATCGACTTCGGATCGTAGAGGTTCAGTTCCGCACCCAGCCGTTTCCTCAAGCCGGCCAATCCGCGACAGGTCACTTCCCAGGAATCGGCCAGGAACAACAGCAGGTCGCCCGGTTGGGCTTCCATGCGGAGGCCGATCTGCCGCAACTGATCGGCCTCAAAATTCTTGCTCGTCGGCGACCACAGCGTCCCATCATCTTCGACTCGGAACCACGCCAAGCCTTTTGCGCCAAAGTTTTGTTTGACGTAATCGGTAAGCTCGTCGATCTGACGGCGTGAATATTGGGCCGCCGCCGATTTCGCGTTGAAGCCTCGGACCTTCCCACCGCCATCGACAGCCCCTCGGAAAACGCGAAACTCGACCGTCGCAGCGATATCGCTGATATCAACGATCTCCATCCCGAAACGCAGGTCGGGAGCATCGGTGCCATATTTGGTCATCGCTTCATCCCATGTCATCCGTGGCAGTTGGGCTGGTACGTCGATGCCGAGCACATCCTTGGCGACGACTCCGACGAGACCATCGATCATGCCGATGACGTCGTCCATTTCGACAAACGACATCTCCAGGTCAAGCTGCGTGAATTCGGGCTGCCGATCGGCACGGAGGTCTTCATCGCGAAAGCATTTCGCCACCTGAACATAACGATCGAAACCGGCGACCATCAAAATTTGCTTGTACAACTGCGGCGATTGTGGCAGCGCATAGAACTCCCCGGATGAACGCGGCTGGGGACGAGATAATCGCGAGCGCCTTCGGGCGTGCTCCGCCCCAAGATCGGTGTTTCCACATCAATGAAGTCGCGCTCAGCAAAGTAGTCCCGCATTAACTTGATGATCCGGCTTCGCAGAACCATCGTATTGAGCATTTTGGGGCGACGCAGGTCGAGATAGCGATGCTTCAACCGCAGATCTTCACCTGGCAAGTCTTGTTGTGACGGAACAAATGGAGCCTGCTGACAAGTGTTCAACAGCTCGAAGGTCTTGGTCCGAACCTCGATTTCACCGGTCGCCAGCTTTTCGTTGTTCTTGCCCTCCAATCGCAGGGAAACGGTGCCGATGACTTTGATGACCGATTCATTCGCCAGCCGACCCGCGGCATCAACGGCTTCTGAACCACATTCGGGACCGACAACCACCTGAGTGATGCCGTAGCGATCACGAAGGTCGATAAATACGGCACCGCCGTGATCCCGCGTGCTTTCAACCCAACCGCAGAGTGTGACTTCAGTATCAATATCACGCGACCGAAGCTGGCCGCAGGTGTGCGATCGTAACAACTGTGGGACCCTTTAGAGGTTGAGGGAAAATGATTCAGATTGCAGCATTTTACATGCAGAAAGCTGGGCGGGAAGGTCACCTTTAAGGGGACGTCCGCCAATGGAAGCGGCAACGACCAATTGCGGTCCTCGTCGACGTCGGGTTTGATCGCGGTCGAACACTTTTCAATAGCAGGCACCTTGCTTTATATACGTCGCGTGGCCGAAAATGAGGTGATTCGCTTCATTTAATGCAAAAGCATCATTCCAGACCACGCACGGTATGTACGTCGCGTGGCCGAAAATGAGGTGATTCGCTTCATTCAACGCGAAGGCATCATTTCGGACCACGCACGTAAAATTCCGCGACAACGCGTTTCATGCCGAAGACCGATTCAGCACCGATGGCCGCCAACCGCTCAAAGACCGTATGGACGGTGTTGTTGGTTGCGTTGCTGGTGGCCCTGCTTTCGCGTGGTGCCGTGATGGCGTGGCGTTTCGGACAACTGCAGCAGGACCCCGACGCTTATCGCATCCTGGCCGAGAATCTTGCCCAACATAAGGTCCTCGGAGGTGTTGATGCCGATGGGAATCGGGTGCCGACTGCCTTTCGCCCTCCCGGTTACCCGTGGTTGCTTTCGTGGTTCGTCTTCGATGGCAAGCTATCGCCCCTCTCGGTTGCCGAACTGCACATTGCCCTTGGATTCCTGACGATCGCGCTGACCTATCGGATCGGTCGACAGTTGCTGCCACGACGGGGAGCGCTGTTGGCAACCTTGCTCGTCGCCATCGACCCGATTCTTCTGGGGCAATCAACTCTGGTCATGACGGAAACGGTGTCGACCTTTTTGTCGGCATTGGCTTGGTGGTTTTACTTGAACGCCGAACGAGAGTTAAACGATCATGAAAGCTCAAGACGCTTGACCGGATGGGCATTGGCGATGGGGCTCGCCCTTGCCGCTGGCTACCTTTGTCGTCCTGTGTTTATCGTTTGGGCGGGTTTCATTTTGATAATGCTTTCATTCCGCGCGATCGCGTTCGAGCGTCGGCGTGTCTGGATGGTGGCGTCCATCGGCGGCATGATCTTGCTTGCCGTCAGTCTATGGACCTTTCGAAACGCAAGGGTCATGGGAAAGCCCATTTGGGCGACGACCCATGGCGGCTACACGTTGCTGTTGGGGAATAATCCTTCGTTTTATGAGTATCTGCGAACAGGAAGGTTTGGCGAAAAGTGGGACGCCAGTTTCTTTCACGCTCGCTGGGGGCGGCGGATTGCCGGCGATCCGACATCAGCCGAGTTCTGGAGCAAGACGTGGGAGGTCGATGCGAAGGACCCAGACGGTTCAGAAAACGAGAGCTTCGCAAGTGATGCTTTTCCCCCGGAATTAGAAGACGATGCCTTGGCGTATGCGACAGCAAAAGCCGCCATCAAGCGTGAGCCAGAGATGTTCATCTACAGCAGCTTTGTCAGACTCGGGCGTTTGTGGTCACCGATGCCGCATGCGGGAGACTATCATCCGTTGTTGCGATACGCGGTCGGTGGTTACTACGCTGCGATGATGCTCGCATGCGCGATCGGGATTTGGCGGCTCGGGCGAATTTTGGTGACTCCGGCTTGGTTGGCGATGCTCCTGTTGGCGGTCGCGTTGAGCGGAGTCCACAGTATTTATTGGAGCAATATGCGTATGCGGGCCTTGGCCGTCCCGTTGCTTGCGATGCTGGCATCGGCAAGCTTGTATTCGCGACCAGAGCCGGTGAAACCGCCGGAAGCCAAATTCCCGTGATCTTCGGCCACGCGACGTATATATTGTGCGTGGTCTGACATGATGCCTTTGCATTTCATGAAGCGGATCACTTCATTTTTGCACACGCGACGTACACCTTTCCGTTGGCAGTCGATTTTGCGACGCGGTCGATCCAAGTACGTTGCACCTTGAAAGCCCCCGTGCCCAACGATGGCTGGTGGCGTATACTGCCGGATTGTTTTCCAATTCATGACAGGTGATGTGCGGGACCGCAACGACGAGCGGTAACCGCCCAAACGGGTAGGCTTAGAGAATATGAGCGTTCTTGCCAGTGAAGCGATCTCCGACAGTTCGGTATTGATGGACGAGCGTATTCTGGTTCTCGACTTCGGTTCCCAATACGCTCAATTGATTGCACGTCGGGTTCGCGAGCAAAATGTCTATTGCCAGATTGTCCGGCATGACATTGCGGCCGAGCGGATCGCCGAATACGCACCTCGCGGGATCATTCTTTCAGGCGGACCAAGCAGTGTTTACGAAGCGGGTGCTCCGCGATGCGATCCGAAACTGTTTGAACTGGGCATTCCGGTACTGGGAATCTGCTACGGAATGCAGCTTGCCTGTGATGCCTTGGGAGGTCGGGTTCAGCACACGCCCAGCCGCGAGTATGGCCGAGCGTTTTGCACATTGACGGGGGATTCGGATCTGATCGCCGATTTGCCCGAGCGGATGGAAGTTTGGATGAGTCACGGAGATCAAGTCGCTTCCATTGGCGATGTCTTTCATCCTTTGGCAAGCACATCGACCTGTCCATTTGCCGCCGTCAAACATGCGACGCTGCCGGTCTTCGGCCTGCAGTTCCATCCCGAGGTGACTCATACGCCGGAAGGAAAACGTTTGCTGCGGAACTTTGTGCTTCGCGTTTGCGGTTGCACGGGCAAATGGCAGTTGAGCGATTTCGCCGAGGAAACGATTGCCCAGATTCGTCAGGTCGTGGGTGATCGACGAGTCATCTGCGGTCTGTCGGGGGGGGTCGATTCGTCGGTGGTCGCAGCGCTGTTGTATAAGGCGATTGGGCCGCAATTGGCGTGCATTTTGGTCGACAACGGACGGTTGCGAAAATCCGAAAAGGAAGATGTGGTCAAGGCGTTCACCGAACACTTCAAAGCCGACCTGCACGTGGTCAGTGCTTCCGCACAGTTCATGCGGGCGTTGGAGGGAATCACCGAACCGCAGGAGAAGCGACGCCGGATCGGGCATCAGTTTATCGAAGCGTTCAAGTCGGAAGCTCTCAAAATCGAAGCGGCCCATTTCTTAGCGCAAGGAACGCTCTATCCCGATGTGATCGAGAGCGGTGCGGCGCAGGATGGCCCCGCGGCGACGATTAAACTGCATCATAATGTAGGCGGTCTGCCGGAAGAGTTGGGATTCGAGTTGATCGAGCCGCTGCGCGACCTGTTTAAAGACGAAGTCCGTCGCTTAGGGCTGGAACTAGGACTGCCGGAAAGCTTGGTTTGGCGGCATCCCTTCCCCGGCCCCGGTTTAGCCGTTCGTTGTTTGGGAGAAGTCACGCCGGAGAAGTTGCAAGTGCTTCGCGAAGCCGACGCGATTGTTGTCGAAGAAATCAAGAATGCCGGTTTGTATCGGAAGACCAGCCAGTCGTTCGCCGTGCTGTTGCCTGTGCAAAGCGTTGGCGTCATGGGGGACGCCCGAACGTATGACAACTGCATTGCGGTCCGATCGGTCGATACGGACGACTTCATGACGGCCGATTGGTCGCATTTGCCGTACGATTTGCTTGCGAAGATCAGCACGCGCATCATCAACGAAGTTAAAGGGGTCAATCGGGTCTGCTACGACATCAGCAGCAAACCCCCGGCGACGATCGAATGGGAGTAGCATCCGTTGAGAATCATCATTGAGAATACGGCGGTCGACGCGGCGCGGGTATGCGCCGAACTGATCGTCCGCCAAGTATGCCGCAAGCCCGCCAGTGTGCTCGGCTTGGCGACGGGAGGAACGCCCGTTGCGTGTTATCGAGCGATCATCGAAATGCATCGTCGGGGCCAGGTGAGCTTTCAGCAATGCCGGTCATTTAACTTGGACGAATATGTGGGGCTGCCATCCGATCACCCGCAAAGCTACCGTCGGTTCATGCAGGTGAACTTGTTTGATCACATCGACATTGAAACATCGGCAACGCATGTTCCCGACGGGATGGCGAAAGATTTTGAAGCGCATGCATGCCAATACGAGCAACAAATTGCGGAATCGGGAGGGATCGATCTTCAATTGCTGGGCATCGGCACCGATGGTCACATTGCCTTCAACGAACCGGGATCGTCGTTGGCCAGCCGCACGCGATTGAAGACGCTGACGTTGGAGACGGTTCAGGACAACGCGCGGTTCTTTGATTCGGTCGATGAAGTTCCGCAGTTGGCGATCACGATGGGGGTGGGGACGATTCTGGAAGCTCGTCAGTGCCTCCTCTTGGCGACCGGAGAACACAAAGCCGAAGCTGTTGCGGGGGCGATTGAAGGTCCGTTGACGTGCCAAAACACGGCTTCGGCATTGCAACTGCACAGCAATGCGGTATTCATTCTGGACGCGGATGCGGCGTCCAAATTGAAGAATCGAGACTACTATGAACGCAGCGAAGCGATGCGTCGCAAGCTGATGAAGGACAATGATGCGTAAACTCGGCGAACTCAATGATCGTGCTCAGGCGGTGCGGTTTTGCGATTATCTGTTGACAAAGAATATCTCGGCGATGGCGGAACTTGGGGACGCATCGGATGACCACTGGGTGATTTGGATTCGCGACGAGGATCGGCTGGAGGAAGGACGCGCCGATTTTGTCGAATTCCGAGCGAACCCCACGGACGAGAAATACAACGTTGCGTCGGAAGCCGATCGCATTCGCAGGCAAAGGGAAGCGGACAACAAAGAGCGATTAAAACTGCAACGCAAAATGGGGGGCAGGCCCGCTTGGAGCGGTGCGGGGGCGAATCTGCATCAGAAGCCGCGATTGACGATCACCCTGATCGTTATCTGCGTGATCCTCTTTCTGGTCACCGATTCGGGAGGTCGTCGAAACCGCGAGGATTCGGGAAACGACATTTTCGAGAGCCTGACGTTCGTAACGGTTCAAGACTACGTCCAGTCACATGATCCGCTGGCCACCATAAAAAAGGGGGAAGTCTGGCGTGTCTTCACGCCAAACCTCTTGCATGGCAGCATGATGCATCTTGGCTTCAACATGCTGGCATTGTTCTTCCTGGGGGGCGTTATTGAACGTTTGCAAAGCCCGAAGTCCTTGGCGGGACTGATTGTCTTCACGGGAGTCATCGCGATTGTTGTGCAGGCGTTGTTTCCCGAGAAGCTTGGTGGAAGTCCGTTCGTTGTCGGGATCTCCGGAGCGATTTACGGGCTTTTTGGTTATCTGTGGGTGCGACCGATTTTGCAACCTTCGTTCCCCAATGTAATGCCGTCATCGACCGTGATGCTGATGCTGCTGTTCATGGTCATCTTCATCGTGATGCCGCGTGGATCGATGGGAGGTCATGCGATTGCAAATGTTGCGCACGTGGCGGGGTTGTTCGCCGGCATCGCGTGTGCGTTTGTCGCGACGCGGTTGCCTTCATGAACCTCTGGAGTCGGCCTGCTGGCATTGCCGAGGTCATGCGTCTTGCGCTGCCGCTGATGATCAGCACCGGTTGCCTCACGCTGACGCTGTTTTCCGATCGAACGCTGTTGCTCTGGTACGGCGAACGCGAGATGGCCGCGTCGATGGCGGGAGGCAATCTCTTCTGGAGCCTGATCTGTTTTCCCATCGGTATCGTTTCGATGACCAGCGCCATGGTGGCGCAGTACGTCGGCAGCAGCAGACCGCATCAGATCGGGCGGCTCATGTGGCAGGCGACTTGGCTGTCGCTGATCATCTCGCCGGTCATGTGGTTATTGATCCCGGTGGCCGGAAATATCTTTGTGGCGACCGGACAAGCCGATGCATTGATTCCGCTGGAGACGATTTACCTGCAATGGTTGCTTGTCGGAGCGGGCGGAACCGTGCTGGAGTCCGCGCTGGCCGGATTCTTCAGCGGAACGGAACGAACGCATGTGGTGATGTGGGTGAACATCGTTGCTTCGGTTCTCAATCTGGTGCTTGACGTGATCCTGATCTTCGGTCTTGCGGGAATACCGGAACTCGGCATTGCCGGCGCTGGCATCGCCAGCAGTCTGTCGTTTTGGACGAAAGCGGCGATCTATTTTCTGTTGATGCTGCGATCCGATAACGCCCGATTGTATGGGATCGCCTCGGGAGTCTGCTTTGATCGAAAGTTGATCGGTCGGTTGCTGTTCTTCGGCGTTCCGGCCGGCTTGCAGTATCTTGCCGAGTCGGGCGGCTTTGCGATGATCGTGTTACAAATCGGACAGGTTGGCAGTGAGGCGCTCGCGGCAACCGCGATGGCGATTAATTTCAACATGGCCGCCTTCGTTCCCTTGGTGGGCGTTTCGATTGCCGCATCGGTATTGGTCGGCAGGCATTTGACCGAATCGGGAGCGACACTTGCCGCACGGGGAGCAATCTCGGCGGTTTTGCTGGGGGTTTGTTATTCCGGTGTGTGGGCCGGTGCGTACTTGTTGATTCCCGATACCCTGCTGTCGCTGTACCTTGTGGGCAGCCAAACGGAAGAAGTTCAATCGACGGTTAACGCAGCGAGAATCCTGCTTCGCTTCGTTGCGATTTATTGCATGTTTGATGCGGCCCAACTGATCTTCGGCGGAGCCTTGCGTGGGGCGGGTGACACGTGGTTTGTTCTTTTCAGCAGTTTGTCAGTCGCGATCATCTGGGCGGTGATTGGCATCAGCGGTGAACGTTACGCAAACAATATCTTGCATTGGTGGTGGTGGATGCTTACAGGCTGGGTAATGTCGCTGGCGGCCGCAATGATTGGACGCTTTGTCCAGGAAATTGGCGGAACAAACGCATGGTTGAACCAGCGGCATAAAGTATCTGGTCGATCAGTCGTCGAACATTCGAGCATCGAATTATCGAGGCCGAGCATTCGCGTGACCGTTCGACGATCTTCAAACAACGACATTCAATAAACAGAGGCCATGTCTCACACACCCGCCATTCGCATCCGAGATCTCAACGAACAACCGATCAATCCTGACGGCCATTATGTGCTTTACTGGATGATCGCCAATCGCCGTACGCGGTACA
This sequence comes from Pirellulaceae bacterium, assembly GCA_041399105.1. Lineage (GTDB taxonomy): Bacteria > Planctomycetota > Planctomycetia > Pirellulales > Pirellulaceae > Rosistilla. The sequence continues at coordinate 38,512 of JAWKTL010000033.1, forward strand.
ATTTTTCGTTTGATCAAGCGGTGTCTCTCGCCGCGCGGCTAAACAAGCCGCTTCTGGTTCTGGAAGCATTGCAATGTGACTATCAATGGGCCTCGGATCGCTTGCACCGATTCGTGTTGCAAGGGATGGCTGACAATCGCGCCGCCTTGGCCGATACCGATGTTCGCTACTACGCTTATGTGGAGCCTGAACGCAATCACGGCAGTGGCCTTCTGCAACGTCTTTCGCAACAGGCATGCGTCATCGTAACGGACGACTTCCCTTGCTTTTTCATTCCGGCGATGCTTCGGTTGGCGTCCAGACAAGTAAACGTTCGCATGCAGGCGGTCGACTCGAACGGGTTGCTGCCGCTGCGCAACGGACAAGGTCTTTGCTCGGGCATGACTTTCGTCGCTTTCTGCAAAAGCATTTGATGAAGTATCTGCCGACGATGCCCAAGGCGTCGCCGTTGCAAGGTTATCGACTCTCGCCGCGCCCATCGATACCTCGCGACGTGCTTGAGCGATGGCCGGAAGCGAGCGACAAGCTTCTGCAAGCCGGATCGGAGGAGTTATCAAAACTGCCAATCGATCACGGCGTTGGACCCGCCGTCATTACCGGGGGGGCCAACGCGGCCGGCAAAGTCCTGGAATCATTCATCTCCGATCGCCTGCCTCGCTACGCCGATGATCGCAATCAACCCGAGAGCGATGCATCGAGCGGCCTTTCACCCTATCTTCACTTCGGACATATTTCAGCGCACGATGTTTTTGCGGCAGTGGCGGAACGGGAAAACTGGTCCCCCGACGCGGTTTCGGGCAAGGTCAATGGTTCGCGTGACGGCTGGTGGGGGACGAGTCCCGAAGCCGAAAGCTTCTTGGATGAATTGATTACATGGCGAGAAGTCGGCTACAACTTCGCAAGCCTGCGTCGCGATTACGGTCGCTACGAATCGCTGCCCGATTGGGCACGCGCCACGCTTGAGGAACACGTTTCCGATCGCCGTGATTTTGTTTATTCAATGCGGCAGTTCGAGGAGGCGGAAACGCACGATCAACTGTGGAACGCCGCGCAACGTCAAGTCGTTCGCGATGGCAAGATGCACAATTATCTGCGAATGTTATGGGGGAAGAAGATTCTGGAATGGACACGCCACCCGCGCGAAGCGTTGGAGGTGATGATTCATCTAAACAATAAGTACGCCGTCGATGGCAGAAACCCCAACTCATACTCGGGAATCTTTTGGGTGTTGGGACGTTATGATCGCGCATGGCAGGAACGCGATGTCTTCGGCAAAATCCGCTACATGAGCAGCGACAATACGGCGAAGAAGCTGAAAGTGAAGAGGTATCTGAAACAATACGCCGCGGATGCATTGTTCTGATTCAATATCGCCCGAGGGCTCGCCTCCGGCAGCGAAGCACCTGGAATTCATGGATCGGTTCTTCTTTAGATTAGCGGAGGGAACTCGGCGATTCGTTTGATCTCCGCATGAAAACCGGATCACCGATGGTCAGCACGCGTTGGCTGTGCGATAGTGGAAGGGTTCAATTCGCGATTGGATTTTGATGCCACATGAATGTTCATTCACCTCAGCCCCCCACCGCTTCGGAGCAATCCCCGCAGGAAGATCATCTGCTGCGCAAACGCTACGAGGAGCTTGCTGAATTGGCTGGCTCTCTTGCCCATGAAATCAAGAATCCGCTGAGCGTCATTCACATGAATTCGGAACTTCTCAGCGAAGAGATCGCTGAATCGGATTCACCCATTCGTCGGCGGGCGCTCGACAAAATTGAGATCATCCGTCAGCAGTGCCAACGCATGGAGAACCTGCTGCGCGACTTCCTGCGTTTCGCCAGGATGCAAAAGGTGGAACTGACGCCCGGCAGTTTGAACGATCAGATCGATCGAGTCCTCAAGGCGTATCAGGCCCAAGCCGATCTCAACGGCGTTGAAATTCTTCGCTATTTGGACAACGACGCGCCCAGCATCATGATCAACAGCGATGCATTGCAGGCCGCGTTGATGAATCTCGTAAAGAACGCACTTGAAGCCATGGAGGACGGCGGCCAACTCTTGGCGCGAACCTACACCACGAAAAAGACCGTGGCGATCGATTTGATCGACACCGGCTGCGGCATGGATGACAACACGATCATGCACATGTTCGAACCGTTCTACAGTTCCAAGAATGGTGGATCGGGACTCGGGCTGCCGACGGCGAAAAAGATAATCGAAGCGCACGGTGGCCGTATTTCATTGCAGAGCGAAGTGGGGCGGGGAACGAAGTTTACGATCGAATTCCCGATGCCCCCTCGGCTCGGCTAAAGAAGCGTTTCCAGTTGTCTACGGCAGAACGCGGCGGACGCGATGATTAAGCGTGTCGCCAATATAGATCACGCCGCTGGCGTCGACGCACACGCCATGGGGTCGATCGAGTTGAGCCTGGGTTGCGAGCCCGCCGTCCCCCTCGCCGCCACGATGCTTCGGCCCTTGTCCAGCCACGGTGACGATCGTGTTCTTTCGCGGATCGACCTTGCGTATCGCTTGGTTTTCAGTGTCGACAATGACAACGTTTCCTTCCGGATCAACCGCAACCCCCTTGGGTCCATTGAAAGTCGCCTTTGCGGGATCGCCGCCATCGCCGCTGAATCCCGATTTTCCCGTCCCCGCGACATGCGAGAGCGCCCGATCGGTGAGGTTCAATCGCCACAAGCTGTGACCTTCACGAAGCGCGATCCACATCGTATCGCCATCAATCACCAACGCACGGGGGCCGAGCATCGGCATGTTTTCATCGCCACGCCCCGGTTTGGGAAGCTGTTTGGAACCATTGCCGACAAAAGTCGTCACGATGCCGCTCTCTAAATCAATTCGACGAATGCGATGATTTCCGATATCCGCCACATACAAACCACCGCGATGATCCAGAGCGATACTGTGGGGTCTTGAAAATGTCGCCTGCGTTGCTGGGCCACCATCGCCGGAGTAGCCTTGCTTTCCCGTTCCGGCAATCGTTTGAACCACTCCGGTTTTCGCGTCGACCCGTCGAATCACGTGATTCATCATTTCGACAAAGTACATATTCCCGTCGCGATCAAAACGAACTTCGTAAGGTTCGTTTAGCAGCGATTGCGTGGCGGGTCCGCCATCACCCGCGTAGCCCTTCGTCCCGGTTCCCGCCACGGTTGTCAAGCGACCCGTTTTTCGATCCAGTCTCAAGACACGATGATTGCGAACTTCGGTGATGTACAATGCGTCGTCGGGGCCAATTTCGACACCGAACGGATCACCGACATTCACTTCGATGGCGAGACCTTCTCCGCCGTTGTTACTCGGTTCGCCGGTGCCGGCGACCGTTTGAATCTCTCCCGCGACGACGGTCGACGCAAGCAACAACAAGATTGGTCCCAAGCAGACAATTTTCATGACGATTAACTCCGAGGTTGTTTTCAAATGAAAGATGCATGTTCTATCGTGCGTGGTGCGAAATGTTGCCATCGCGTTGTAGGAAGCGAACCGGCTCCTTATGCGCACGCGACGCCGATTCGAACCCGAAATGACGATCATGTCGCTATCGTCGCCGCATCGCGCGAGCGAGGCCGCGATCCGATTCGCGTTTCTTGATCGTCTCCCTTTTGTCGTGCAGTTTCTTACCGCGAACCAAGCCGATCACGCATTTGGCGATGCCTCGATCGTTGAAAAAGACGCGCAGCGGGACGATCGTCAAGCCACGCTCCTTCGCTTTGCCTCCAATCTTGTTCAATTCCCGCGTATGAATCAACAACTTTCGCGGCCTGCGAGGGTCATGATTCCATAAGCCCGCGTTGGAATAGTGTCCGATGTCGGCTCCGACAAGCCACAGTTCCCCCCCCTGGATTCGTCCATAGGCTTCGTCCAGCGAAAGCTTTCCGTCGCGCATCGACTTAACCTCGCTGCCGACCAGCACCATCCCGCACTCAAGGGTTTCCAAGATTTCGTACTGGTGCCTCGCTTTTCGATTCTCCGCGACGTTTTTTGCCGGCGTTGGTTTCGCCTTTGATTTGTTCTGCTTCTTCTTTCCCACAAGCCTCACCTGTTTTCAACGGTTTGTTCCATTTTACTGAACGCGACCGTATCCGATAGGTCCACATGGTTGATGGGTCAGTCTTGCACGCGATCCCACACAATGACGGACAATGCGTCGTCTTCGTCGATCAACAATCCACGCACTTCATAGAACTTATCGTTCTCGATGCCGTAGACGTACGAATGCGGTCGATCAATCGTGTGCCCTTTGTTTGGACCCGCGGTGAAGGTGTTGTTGAAGAAGGTGAAGACGCGAATCTTGCTGGTCGTGTCCAGCCGAAACTCCGACGACTTTGCTTCGATAACGCGGTCATTGGAATCGGTGACGGTCAAGGTGGTAGTGTTTCCTTTATGCTCCTTCACGATCTTGTACGTACCTCGATCGGTCTCGACCGAACGACTCCATTTGCCCTGAATGGCGGCAAGTTCCGCGTCCGCATCATCGCTGGCGGTTTTCGTGGCTTCAGCCTCGTCCGGTTTCACAGGAATCAAGCCATTGGGGAGCAGAACGTGATAAGTCCCCCCTTCACGCTTGAGATGCGCCCTGATGGTTTCGCCATCGTTGACGCCATGGTGCCCTCTGGAGTGCGGAGCGGGTTCGCCATCACCAATCCATTCCTTGTTCCAAAGGTGAGCATAAACGACGGTGCCGATGCCGTCTCCTTTCTCGATCGATGAGACAAGGATCTCGACAATGGAGTCGCTGTGTCGCCAATCCTCGCTGATTTTTGTCGCGGTGTAGATGCCGCGAACTTTGCCGATGACAATGTGAGTCGAATCGCTTTGAAGTTCCTTCGGTGTCAGCAGTGGCACTTCGGCGAAAACGGCGGACTGACTGAAAGCAATCGGCAAAGAAAGTGCGAGTAAGGCGATCATGCGGAGCGGTCGATTCATAACTGCTGGTCCGTTGTAGAAAGGTTATTGTGTCTTTTGCTGAGGCGACGTATATCAATAATGAACGCGTTGGATGTTATCATGCGTCAAAATTCCTCAGTTCATCGTGCGACGTGGTCGCTCTAGGGCTACTCCACCTTCAGCTCATTGTCTCGTACGATTCCGGATGGGCCTTGAAGGTCGACCGCTTGCGCCTTTGAATCCGCGGAAAATGCGATATTTCCGAAGATATGCGCGGGCATGGTGCTGTCCTTGACGATGATTGCGGTCTTCTGAAACTGTCGAATCCGATTCCCCGATGCGGTGATGTTCGCTTTCGTCGCATGGACCGCCGTGCGGTAGCCATTAAATGTGTTGTTTGTAATCGTGGCGGTCGATTGTTCCCAGACCCAGACCGCATTCCCCTGTTTCGCTCCGACACCGGTGAAGGTGTTCCCTTCAATCGTGGCGTTTCCTTGAACGAGAACCGCCGCGACTCCGCCACCTGTGATTGCATTGTTGTGTATTCGGGCGACCGAGTTGTCTTTGATCGCAATGATCGGCGGGACTCCGCCGTTGCGCGATAACTGGTTGTCGAGGATGGTGGCCGATGAATGTCCCGTGACGCCGATGGCCACAAGCTTATTGTCAAGACATCGGTTCCGATGAATCAAGGCGTCAGCCATCATTTCCAAACCGATCCCGGCCAGTTCGTTATGACGACATTCGTTGCCCACGATCATTGGCTTTGCGTTCTCCCGACACCCAATCCCGGCCATCTTGTTATTGTAACAAACGTTGTTGCTTAAGACGGGACTCGTTCCGTCGCGACAGCCGATGCCCGCCATTTCGTTCTCCCAGCATTCGTTTCCCTCCACCACAGGGGCGGTCCCCTGCATGCGAATGCCGATCCCCGCGCGTCGATTGCGATAACATTGATTGTTGCGTATCAGCGGCTTCGCTCCCTCCCGACAGCCGATCCCGGCTCGGATATTCTCAAAGCATCGGTTATCAATGATGATCGGATTCGCTTTGCGGCAGCCGATCCCCGCTCGCAGGTTTTCCCTGCAAGTGTTTCTTTGAACGATCGCCTCGGCATGTTCCGCCACGCCGATGCCCCCGCCCATGTTGCGATAGACGAGGTTGCCAACGACGACGGGTGTAGTTGCTGACTTCACGTCTCCCAAAATTCCGATGCCGACGTCCCCATTGTGATGAACGATGCAGTTCGTGATGGTGCATGTGCAGCCCTGAACACTGACAGCCGGCGCTGTCCCCTCCGCTTGAACCGATCCTTCTTCATCCCCCAACTCCTCGCCGTTTGAATCAAAGTGCTTCGTCCAGATAGCCTCATCGTAGCGTCCGACATTGGTGATGGTGAAGCCATCGATCGAACTCCCTTCGGCCATCCGAACGCCCGGCTCGCCGACACGATGCGCGCCATCAATGATCGTCGCTTCGGCTCGTTGAAGTCTTTCAACACCCGTGTCGTTCGTACCTTCACTACGAAGCGAGATCCCTGGTTTCAGCTCCAGATGTTCGAAGTAACGACCCGAAGCAACAACGACCGTATCCCCCGAACTTGCGCTGGCAATGGCGGCTTGAATCGTCGAATGGTCCCCAGGCACATGGATCGTCCGAGCTTGAATCGGATGACGCAAGACCAACACAGCGGCAATACAAATGACGAATCGCAACATCAATCATTTCCTCCGCGACTTCGACAGACCAAGAGACATCGTCGAACGGATGTCAGACGCTTACAAATCGGACTTCGCATGTTTCTGAAATTCCTTGTCGGTCGAATGCCATAGCTCAACGAGCTGCCGCAGCTTTTCAGGATATTCTCGCGCCAGATTAGTCCGTTCCGTGCGATCTTCCTTCAGATTATAGAGTTCCCAGTAATCATGATCATTTGACTGAACAACCTTCCAGTCTTGTTTCCGCAAAGCCCGATTCCCTTCATGCGACCACCACAACCAGTCACGATCGATCACGATGTCGCTGTCGAATGCGGGAAGCAGACTTTTCCCTGGCCTATCAGGCTTGTTCGGCTGGTCATCCGTCGCAGGCTGTTCGATGCCAGCGGCTTGCAACACGGTCGCGGTAATATCAATCACATGGCCGGGTGTGCGACGGAGTTTCCCCTTGTCGCTGACGCCCGCAGGCCAATGGACAATCAACGGTGTCGCGATTCCTCCTTCATGGACCCACGTCTTGTGTCGGCGCAGCGGCGTGTTGCTGACCGTTGACCAGCCAGGCCCCAGGCAAAGATAGCTGTCCGCCGACCCAGGTGCCGCGCTGGGGTCATGTCCGTCGTCACGGACCATGATCTCCGCGCTTGCGCCGTTATCGGACAAGAAGAAAATCAGGGTGTTCTCGAGCTGACCGCTTTCATTCAATTGTTTGATGACGCGTCCGAGTTCTTGATCCAGACGATCGATCATCGCCGCGTGCAACGACATCTTGGTTGCCTGAAACGCTTGCTGTTGCGGCGTTAATGATTGCCAAGAAAGAGGGCGGTTGATCTCTCCCGGGCCAAGCTGCTCGATGGCATCGGGAAAGTCGTACGGAGGTCCCAATTCCCGTTCAACATCGGACAGTGCTGCGGTGACGATTCCCAGTGTTTTCTGTTTCGCATAGCGATCCGCCCGAACTTTGTCCCATCCCACATCGTATCGATCGCTGTATTTCGCGACATCTTCCGGTAGCGCATGCAATGGAAAATGGGGTGCCGTGAACGCGATGTACTGGAAGAACGGACGATCGGGAGATTCGTCCAGATGCTTACGTAAACATTCAATCGCATGATCGGCGATCGCGGTCGTTCCATAAAAGCCCGTCCCCCGATCGATCGGCGGCATTTGGACATCATCCACAAAATGCCTTTTCGGCGAAAAGAAACGCCCTTGATCGGCCAGATAAAACGATCGGTCAAATCCGGTCGCGATCGGCATTGAATCCAGGTGCCACTTGCCGGAGTGATACGACCGGTAGCCGGCATCTTTCAGAAGTTCAGGCAACAGCGGTGCCCAAGCGGGACGTTTGCCGCGGTTTCCACTGGGAACACCGGCAACCTTATCGCGACGGATTTGTTGCGGATAGTAGCCGGTCAGCAGCGAACCTCGTGTCGGCCAACAGCGTCCGGTGTTGTAGAACTGAGTAAATCGCAATCCATGGGCGGCAAGCCGGTCGAGATGAGGGGTTTCGATTTCCCCACCGTAGCACCCCAGATCGGAAAAGCCGAGATCATCGGCCATCACAAGCAAGATGTTCGGCGGAGAAGCTGCTTGCGCGGGAGTGGCGACAAGGAGCAGAAAGCACCCGAATAAAAGACGGTTAAGCGACGAAAAATACTTCAGCTTCATGGCGGTTCCGGCTGCGGCAAGTTGAATCGGCGGGATAATAGAGCGACCAAGTCGCAAGATCAAATGAAAAACATTTACGCAAGATAACATTAAACGCGTTCATCATTGATATACGTTATATCACGACGGACCTTGTTGCTTTAAAATGCGTCGTTGAGGGCCTATCCGGATAGCCTCCGAGAGCGACCACGTCGCAAGATCAACTGAAAAACATTGACGCAAGATATACGTCGCGTGGCCGAAAATGAGGTGATTCGCTTCATTAAATGCAAAAGCATCAATCCAGACCACGCAATGGATAACATCAAACGCGTTCATTATTGATATAGAACCACCTTTGCGAGTGCAAATGATTACGATTGTCGATTATCAAATGGGGAACCTTCGCAGCGTCAGCAAAGCGGTGCAACGGGTGGGTGAGGAAACGCGGATCACATCCGACCCGAGTGAGATCGCTTCGGCGGAGCAGCTTATCTTACCCGGTGTCGGTGGATTCAAGGACGCGATCGCGGAATTGCATCGACGCGACTTGGCCAATCCGATTCGCGACTTTATTGAATCGGGAAAGCCGTTTCTCGGAATCTGTTTGGGCCTGCAGTTGCTGTTTGACACCAGCGACGAAGGTGGCCGACACGAAGGGCTCGGCATCATTCCCGGCGAGGTCGTCCGTTTCCAGATCGACCCTGCTTTGAAAGTGCCCCACATGGGATGGAATGAATGTCAAATCAAGCAACCGACGCCGTTGATGAAAGACATCCCGACGGGAACCCATTTCTATTTCGTCCACTCTTATTTCGTCAAACCCAACGACGCGGAAGTCGTTGCGATTGAAGCGGACTATGGCGGTGCATTCTGCGCGGCTGTATGGCGAGACAACATTCATGCAACCCAGTTTCATCCCGAAAAGAGTCAATCCAGCGGCTTGGCGTTGTTGAAAAACTTCGTCGCGCTGAGGTCGGCTACGGCAGCCTCTGCTTAAAACGCTTCAATTGCATCGTTGGGGATGCGGCGGCTGAAGATATTCGCGTCGGCTACGGCAGCCCCTGCTTAAAACGCTTCAATTGCTGGTGCAGGTGATAATCGTCGGGGACATCCAGCAGGCAGTTCGATTCCACTTGAATTGCCTGTTCCACGTTGCCAAGTCGATAGAGCACCTCGGCCAGCGTGTCGCGATAAGAATAGCTGATCGGATATCCCGCAACCGCTGAACTGGCCAGTTCCAAGGCTCGATCGAGATGTCGGCCATGCAAGGCGGCGACCCATGCCGCGTTGTTCGCCATATTTGCATGCAGCGGAAACGTGCGCAAATGCGAATCGGCGGCTTGAAAGATCGAGTCCGCAACGCGATCGGCCTGCTCGGCATGACCTTGCTTGCGGACCTCAACCAGATCTTTCTCCGCAAAGTCGATGTTGGCTGGAAGGTGTCTCAGTGCCAATTCAAAGTGCTGCTCCGCAACGTCATGTTCTTCATCAATCAGAGCTTGCCGCGCGCGGTTCTGATGATAATCGAAGGCGGTTCCCAGGTAGTACGCCATGCTGTTCAACGTCGTCGAGCCAAGCAATCGATTCATCCGACGAAGCGCCAATTCAGCCTTTTGTCCAGGCGAAACCTGATCTTCCAGCAAAGGCAAAAGGATCAGCGACAGATAGTGATACCGTCGGTCGGACGTTCCCGGCGTGTAGCGTATCACTTTTTCAGCGAATCGCCGCGCGTCGTCCATGCGGTCAAGCTCTTTATACAACAACGCGATGTCATAATATTGGTTGACTTCCAGCGTTAAAGCATTCAGTCGCTGTTCGACTTGGTCGGCGTGATCGTCCTGCCCGTCGAGGCGTGATGCGACCGCCAAGCGAGCCAATGTTTCAGGATGACTCGGAAACCGTCGCCAAACTCCTTCGTAAAGGTCCGCGGCCGACGCCATATCCCCTTGTTGAAAGGCCGAGTTGGCAAGCTCGATCCAAGCGTCGTAGCTGCCATAGGTTGCGGCCGTCTGATAGAACGTTGCGGCCCAATCTTCGCGAGCGAATCCCCGAAAAAACTTTGCAATCGCCGTGCAATCCTCGGGGTTGATCTGTTCGGCTTCAAAGATCGTCTGATCGTGTAACTGGCTCGCCAAGCGATTCAGATCGACACTTCGGGACCAGCCTTCGGGAAGCTTCAACAATGACAGATCGATCAAAACTTCAGCCCGCCGTCGGGTTGAAAGCTTCGGATACAGCTTTCCGATCGCACGATATAACTCACCGCCAATGGAGTCGCGAAACAAGACCTGCGGCGTCTTTTCGTCACTCGATTCCATTTGCAACAACGGGATCGCGATTTCAATTGCAAAATCGCTATCCGCCCTGGCCAACGCCGCTTCCACGACGCGTAGGCGTCTCAGCGGAGCGTCAATGGTCCGCGAAGCGGCAATTTTCTTAAGGGCTTGCCGCGCCGTGGTTTGATGGCCGACTTGATATGCAAGATCACAGGCTTCCAGGCACCGATCCACCAAAGGTTGTTGAACGTCCGACGCTGCCGACGATTCGTCATCATCGGATTCTTCCTGCTTCGACGCGTCTTCCGCCGCCCGTTTCGCCATTTCCATCAGGCTGCTGTCGAGCGAGCGCCAATCGACTCCCAGTATCTCAAACGCTTGATCGTATCTGGCTTGCGCCTCCAGAATTTCAACAGCCCGCGTCGGCACAAGGTCCTTGAGCACGCGCACGGCGATCTCGGGTCGATCCACCGCGATCAGTCCTATCGCGGCGTTGACGGTTGCCCATGTCAAATCGGTGCGATAGCTGCTCGATTGCGATTGCAGAAATCCAATCGCTCGCATGTAGGGATCCGACGTCACGAGATCGGTCAGTTCGCTTATGGCCAGATCAAAGGCGTCTTGCTGTTGATCGCGGTAAAGACCGACAAGATGCAGTCGCAAAGCCTCCACTTTCCGCCCCGACTGAATTAGGAACGTCGCGGCGGACTGGGCATCTTCAAACGTCGTTTCATCAGGCAACTCGACGGCGTCGGCGGCTTGCCGCGCGGCGGAGATTAAGCCTTGCCAATCGCCAGCATCAAGGCAGAGGTAGGCCAACAAAGAGGATTTGCTTTCTTCGGCCAAACGAATCGCATCAGCCTTCATTCCGATCGACCAATACATCATCACTCGCAGATCGCTGCGGATCTCCGGCTTCATGTTGTCGGTGGCCTTCGGCAAAGCGACGCACTCCTCCGGGCTGTATCCCAGATGGTGCATCATGCGACAACGTTGCAACGCCACGATGTAGACATCGGACATGCCCGCCATCAAGTCAATGAAGGCTTCCGTCTGATCGCGCTGCATCGCCTGATACATCAACTGCGGCAATTCACTTCGCAACTGTTCGGCGATTCGATGTCGCGTCGATGGAACTTCCGAACGCAGCAGAGACTCAGCCAATGCTCCCAAGTCGCCTGTGGCAATCAGATTCTCCAATCCGATATCAGCGGCATCGCCGCCGTTTCTTAAGATCCGAGCAACATTTGCCGGCGTGTCGGGCCGGATTCCCAACTTCCATTGTTCGCCGATCCACGTGGCGCGCAGCCGCACTTCGGGATCATCGCTTTGAATCGCGGATTGCACGTCGTCTGGATTGCCAAGTCCCCACAAACGATGCATTGCCGCTTGCCGATCGGCGAAACCGCCGCTGGAAAGCTGCTCGCGCAATGCTTTGAATTCATCCTTGGAAAGATCGGACTGGGCGTGACAGAAGCTTGAACCGACCGACACAGTCGCCCCGGCAATCGCGAAGGCCGAGACAGCCGAAATCGCGGAAGTCGTGAATTTCTTGAAGAATCGAAACATTGTCAAGCTTTGCTCTGAAACACGTTCTGCTTTTCGTGGCCTGAAATCGCAAGCCTAAGCAACTGCCCCGAAATAAATTCCCGATTTGGTGTAGTGGTTCTTGTTAAAGATCCCGTGCGGCAGGATCTTTAACAAGATCCACTACGGTTTGCGGCTTCGCCGCCTTAAGGAATCTGTTTCGGAACAAATCCCAAGCAACGATGCTCTGTTCATAATAATGTATCTTGTACGTTCAGGGAAATCTTCATGAGTCGATCTGGATCGGCTCGTTCAGTCGACCTTACGGTGTAGCCGCGCGAGGAGTACGCAGATGCGATTGTGGACAAGTTGGCTGTTCGTTGCTTTGCTTTCATTGCAAGCGAGCGCTCAGCAGCAGCCATCCCTGTGGTTTTATGCTCCCGTGAACTTCCAAGTCGAAGCTGAGACACAGCGTTTTATCGACCTTCTTCATCAAGGAAGGAAAGCGGGATATCAGGCGGCGGTCATCACCGACTATAAGTTTGGAAACTTGCGAGACCGGCCGGATCGGTATTATTCGAATTTGGAACGCGTCGTGTCCGAGGCCGAACGGCTTGGCATCGAACTGATACCCCTGGTGATGCAGATCGGGTATTCCAATTCCATTCTGCAGAACGATCCGAACCTGGCGGCGGCTTTACCGGTGATCGATTGCGAAATGGTTGTTCGCAACGGCAAGGCAATCCCCGCCAATACGGAGAATCTGCTTCCTGGGGGTGACTTCGAGCGGGCCGAACGTAACCGCCCCGTCGATTGGGATTGGATCGATGGCTTTCAAACGTTAACACAGCTCGACACCGCGACGAAGCATTCAGGAAACGCTTCGCTGCGCATGACCGACTTTGCAACGACCACCGATAGCGGAGGAAACTGTCGGGTTGTCAAGAAAGTGAAGCTGAAACCGTTTCATCAGTATCAGTTCACCGCCTGGATCAAGACCGATCAGTTGCGGGCCGATGAGTTTCGGTTCAATCCGTTGCCCGTGGGAGGCGACCGACGATCACTGAATTACGCAAATCTTGGCACGCGTCCGAACCAAGACTGGACCCGGCATCGCATTATCTTCAATTCACTCGATCATGCGGAAGTGAGCATCTATCTGGGATTGTGGCAGGCGCACTCCGGCACCGTTTGGATCGACGACGTCGAACTGCGGGAAGTGGCCGGCGTCAATCTGTTGCGCCGCAGCGGATGCCCGATCCGTGTTCGGGATGAAAGTGGACAGATGGTCTATCAAGAGGGACGCGATTATCAACGCTGGGAAGATTCCAAGCTTGGGCGTGTTCCCTATCTGGGCGAATACGACGACGATCACGATCCGGCCCCGCTGGTCATCGCCGACGGATCGCGTATTCGTGAAGGGAGTCGACTGCGGGTTTCTTTTTATCACACCGCGATCATTCACGATGGTCAAGTTTGCGCCAGCCTTGCTGAAGACAAAGTGTTCGAGATATTGGAAACAGAGGTCGCCCTGATCCGAAAGTACATTCGTCCCAAGCGGTATTTCATGTCACATGATGAGATCCGTGTGGCTGGATGGGACGCTCTGGCCAACGGACGCTCCACGGGCACCCTGCTTGCCGAAAACGCCCGTCGCTGCACACAAATCATTAAGCAATTGGACCCAGCGGCTGATGTAATGGTCTGGTCGGACATGTTTGATCCGTTTCACAACGCTCGCGACAATTATTACCTTACCAAGGGAAGTGTTTCCGATTCATGGAAGGGGCTGCAATCGAATGTGTCCATTGTGAATTGGAACGGAGGTAAGGCAGCCGAATCGCTGAAGTTCTTTGAAGAACGAGGGCATCGTCAAATCATTGCGGGATTTTACGATCAAAAGGCTCAGGAGAATGTTGATCGTTGGGCGAAAGCGACACGAGGCGTTCAGGGAATCGACGCCTGGATGTATACCACGTGGCGAAAAGATTATTCGCAAATGGAGGCGTTCGCCACGGGGGTTCGTGCCGCCTCTAGCCGCTAAAACGTCGGCGCGATATGTTTGAACGGACGTTGAGTTCCTCCCTTCGCAACACCGATCATAAGCAGTCCAGACCTTGACCGATCTTTCAGTGCAGCTTGGACGACTCGCATTGCCCAACCCGATCATGGTGGCGTCGGGGACATTCGGATACGCGCGCGAGATGCGGCAGTTGGTTGACTGCACGCGGTTGGGAGGCATTCTTCCCAAAACAATTACGGCCCAACCGCGTGTTGGCAACGCACCCTGGCGAACCGTGGAAACATCCGCGGGACTGCTCAATTCCATCGGGCTTGACAACGATGGCATCGACGCCTTCCTGGAACATCATCTCCCGTATCTGGCAAGTCTTGGCGCACCCATCATTGTGAGCATTGCGGGGCGCACCGAAGCCGAGTTCGTTGAACTAGCGCAACGCGTTGGCGACACGGGGAAGGTTGCCGCGATTGAATTGAATGTTTCCTGCCCAAATGTGAGCGGTGGTGTCGATTTTGGAACCGACGTTCAAGCCTGTTATCGATTGGTCGCCGCAACGCGGGAAAAGTGTGCGGTCCCCGTTTTGGCGAAGTTGACGCCGAACGTGACTCGAATTGCGGAGATTGCCCGCGCCGCCGCCGACGCGGGGGCGGACGCGGTTTGTCTGATCAATACGGTATTGGGAATGGCTGTCGACTGGCGGCGACGAAGGCCGATGTTGGGAAACGTCATGGGGGGGCTCAGCGGGCCGGCGATTAAGCCAATCGCGCTGCGATGCGTCGCCCAAGTCCGAGCGGCTTCGTCGATTCCGATCATTGGCATCGGAGGTATCGCTACGATCGATGATGTGATGCAGTTTCTTGTTACCGGCGCGTCGGCGGTTCAGATCGGAACAGCGAATTATTACGATCCAAAAGTTTCGACTCGACTGATTGATCAATTGCCAGCGGCGCTTGACGAATTGTCGGCGACAACGATCCGGGAGATCGTCGGAACGCTCGATTGCACGCGGAGAGTCGACTGATGAACGAATCGACTTCGCCGGAACAAGCATCTTTGTCGGCTGACGGATTGCACGTCGGCATCGAACAATTCTTGGAACATCTTCAGCGGTTGGGAGTTTCGCATTTGCCGCGTCCCGACGAGGCGTCGGTATCGCATTGGGTCGCCCGCTTCGATCATGCCCCCTCGGGCGAGCGCATTGACAACGTGCAATCGAAAGCCGTGAGCGACACGCAACAAACGATGGCATCGAACCTGCCGACACCTGAATCACCCGCGAGGGCCGCGACACCCGCGCAAACGCGGCAGGTGGCGGCGCAAGAGAAAAGGGATGCGGGATCGCTTTTGCCCGCTGCCGATTCGGGCTTACAAGCGTATCAAACGCCAGCGTTGCCGATCGCTCAGCGACAAGCGGAACTGGACACGTGGCGAGCACGCGTGTCGCAATGCACTCTTTGCAACGAGTTGGCATGCACTCGCAAGCATACCGTATTCGGAGAAGGAAGCTGTCAGGCGAGGGTCTGTTTCTTCGGCGAAGCCCCCGGTGCCGATGAAGATCGACAAGGAGTTCCGTTTGTTGGACGAGCTGGGCAACTGTTGACGAAGATTATCGAAGCTTCCAAGCTCCGACGCGACGATGTTTATATTCTGAACACGCTTAAATGCCGTCCTCCAGGCAATCGCAATCCAGCACCCGAAGAGCTTGCGAATTGCCGACAACATTTTGAAGCACAGTTCGAGATCATTCAGCCGAGTATATTGTGTGCCTCGGACTATTCGCGGCGCAGTCATTGCTGGACAGCACCCAGTCGATCGGACGCATGCGGGGACGCTTTCATGCCTACCGCGGCAGCAAAGTCGTGGTGACGTATCATCCGGCCTACTTACTGCGTAACGAGAAAATGAAGGGGGCCACTTGGCAAGACATGCAGATGTTAATGCGAGACATGGGGCTGCTGGATCATTAGCGAACGCGTTTGATGTTATACCGTGCGTGGTCTGGAATGATGCTTTTGCATTTAATGGAGCGAATCAACTCATTTTCGGCCACGCGACGTATATCCTGCGTTATTGTTTCTCAGTTGATCTTGTGACGCGGTCGGTCTTGGAGCGTCTCCGCGATATTACTTCAACAGCCTCGCAGCGCCTTCGCTGAACACGTCGCATCAGTGACGTATTGTTCTGGCGTTCCGATCCGCTGCGAGTTCGTATGCCGCCGAAGGCCACGGACCTTCAGTCAGATTAACTTGGTTGTAGTCCAGCAGCGTTCCCTTGGCGGCGTGAATCTGCTTGATCGAGATCATGTAATCGACGGTGGAGCGCACGAATGCAATGTCGGCGTCGGCCAACCGACGCTGTGCTTCCAGAAGTTGGTCGAGCAAGAAAGCTTTTTGGTTTTCGTCCGCCTCGTCGTGCAAGACTTCCGTCGCACGCAGGTGTTCGGCGGCGGCAATCCTGCGATTGAGCGTAATTTGCGACAACTTGTACGCTCGGTCCTTTTCGGCCACAGCGTTGCTAAGTTCGAGTGTGATCCGACGTTGCTGTTCGGACAAGATCGCTCGCTCGCGATGAAGCTGCAGGTTCGCATGTCGAACCGCTGCATGGGCTCGTCTAAATCCGATTGGCTTGGTCAATTCAAGCCCCAATTGCCATTCCTGAAAGTTGCCATCGAAGAGGTCTTGATAGGCATTGTCAAATTGAGGCAGGTTGTCTCCGCTGTCGAGCAAATTATGACCTAAGCCTCGCCAGCGATAGCGCCCAATAACGTCGAGCTGCGGCAACAGGAAATTCTTGGCCGCGGTAATTTCGAGTTCGTGGCGACGGATACACAACATTTGACGCTGAATTTCCATACGTCGCGTCGTTGCTTCGGCGTGCGACTGCTCCCAATCGAAGACGATGTGCGCCGCCGTCGGAGCGGTCACCGGTAAGATCAACCTCCCATCATTGATGGGCACTCCCATTAACGCTCGCAAGTCGCGTTCGGACGTGTAGACACCTCCCAGGCCTCGAAAGAGCTGCGAAGGAGTTGATCCTGTTTGGCGTCCCGCCAGGGCGTTTTGTAGTTCCGATTCCAGGCGAAAGTATTGCTCGCGAGCCTGCGTTTCACGCTGAGGGGTTCCACTGCGGAGACCGCTTTGTCGCCACGATTCAACTTGACGCCAAGTCGCCAACGCGCGATCGCGAGCCGCCAGGGTGGCATCGAAGCTGCGGTACGCAAAATACAATTCCCAGTACGCCGTTTCCACTTGGCTGACTAAATCGCGGATGCTCGTTTCAAATTCCAAGACGCTGACGTCGGCGTTCAATCTCGCAATCAATACTCCGTTGTAGAAGCCGGGGACCGCATTCGGCCCGGCGATGCGATTGAACCTCGTTCCGCCGCCCTGCAAAAGCGGATGCCGCATTTCCAGCTCGTAGTTGGCTGTCCAAGGTCGATTCGGGGTATCGTTGCCGGTTGCGTTGTTGAAGTCGTACTCAATATTGTGGCGAGCGGACATCAACGTTCCCGTCGCCGACCGCTTTGAGAGTTGATTGCGAAGTGTCGCGAGGTCTTGTTGAAACAATCGCGTGCCGCCGCCGAACAGGATGTTGTTCAAGGCACGATCATTCTTCTCGAAGTACATTTGCGTCGACCAGTTCGCATCGAACTCGCTCAGTGCGGCTTCAATGCCGAAACGCGGATCGGTTTCTTGAATCGCGGGGGACTGGATCGTGTTCACCGCTTCGGGAGACTGTAGGACTTGGCCACCCAAATCCCGAATCACCTGCGAGTTGCAAACCGCCAAGTGAATGGCTTCGGACAACGTTAACTCCCAGCGAATGCGTTCGTGGGGATCGAGCAGCGAAACCGGAGGGGCAGATGTTACGGTTGTAACATGCGAGCAGGTTGCTATGTCTGGGTAAGATATGCCGGACGCCACGCTGCTGTAGCAAGGGTCGCACTTTTCGTCCGTCTTTCCATGACCAGGCAGATGGCAACCGGTGGACAGGCTGACCAGCGACGCAATTGCGAGAAGGATGCTATCGAAACGGATTATTCTGGATTCGCGCATTTGTTCGGCTTCGTCATAGTACGTCACATGGGCATGGAGCGGCTAAGTCGCAAGATCAAATGAAAAACGTTTGGGCAAGACAATATGAAACACATTCATCATTGATATAGGTGTTATCTTTGTTCGGCATCCGAGAGTCCGAACGTTGCATACGAACTTTACAGGCGTTATTCTTGGTAGAATCCCTATACTTTGTTCTGCTCAACGGTATGTGTCGGATGATCGCGGATTGAGGCGTCTAGGCAACCAATGTGAACCACGCAGATCCAACATGGCAGGAAATCGCAAATTCCGTCGAATCATTGGTTCGATTGGCGAAAGATTCTCATTCGCGTCAACGATTTGAAACCGAATTCATCGATCGCTTGGTCGAGCTTACCGCTGCCGATAGCGCGGCGATCTGGTCACCCAGCGAAACGCTAGGAGCCGCAACTCATTGGCGTTTGCGTGCCGAGCGGACGGGGAGCGGCGACGATCGCGACGCCCTTTGGCTGGATCCGGCGAATCGGACCCTGCGAGCGAGGCTTGTCGAACTGGCATCGAATTGCGAAGACAAACGAACGTTCGCGGCTGAACAAAGAATTCCCGAATTCGGAAATGCAGTCATTCCCTGCGATCTGACCTTCGCCATCGTTCAGATCGACGACGAGCCGATCGCATTGATCGAGTTGACCTTTCCGCCCAATCGCTGCCTCGCGGTACGTGATGGCACGAATCAGTTGCTGGATGTCGCCACGGAAATCGCTTTGGACTACTACCGCAGTTGGAATCTGCGTCAGTTAAAAGATCGAACACAGGCTCGCGGTAAACTGGATCGCTTTGTACTCAGGGCTCATCAAGACTTTGACTTGGCGAGGGTGTGCCAATCGATCGCCAATGACGGACGCGAATTGTTGCAGTGTGATCGCCTCTCGGTTCTCCTGCGGAAAGGCAAGCAGATGAAACTCGAATCGGTCAGCGGAGTCGATCTATTGGATCGGCGTTCTCAAACGCTGTTCGCCATTGAGCGACTCGCGCGGGACACTGCTCTTGACGACCGATCGTGTTGGTTTCGGGAGAGCGAAGTGAGTGCCGATGCATTCCCGGCCGTTAAGCAATACTTCGCCGACACCGAAGCTGAGCGAGTCGGCTTGGTTGCGATCCATTCCACCGGACATGAAACTGGCGAAAAAGAACCTCTGGCGTTGTTCGTCGTCGAGTATTTCGATTCCAATGACCGCTTTGAAGAAGATGTTTTGCAGGGACGAGCGGAATGGATGGCGCTTCACGCCAGCAGCGCGATCGGCAACGCAAGCCGAGTAAGTCGACTCCCCTTTTCGCGGTTCAGTCGCTGGCTTGACGCGAACGTACTGCATGGCCGTCGTGTTTCGTTCACATTGATTCTTGCATTGGCGATCATCGGGGGAGTGATTGGTTTGTGTGTCGTTCCAGCACAATTTGTCATCGAGGCGCGGGGCGAATTGCAACCGGTTCATCAAGAGTTGATCTTCGCGCCGCGGGAAGGAATCGTCACGTCCCTACCGGCGATCGAACAGGCCAACATGAAGGGCGACACCACAACGGGAACTCGTGTTCAGCCGGAAGATATCGTCGTTCAGTTGCAGAATTCAGAACTCGAATATCAATTGACAACACTCTTGGGTGAACAGGCAACGACGGATCAACAGCTTGATAGCACAGCGGTCATTTTGGAACAAATCGGTCGCTCCAGCGATCCTCAGCAGCGAACAAGGTTCGACGAACTGACGGCGCAATCACAGGAACTGCGCGTTCGAAAACAAGCACTTGAAAAACGGATCAAACTGCTTCGCGATGAATTGGCGACACTCTCTGTGCGCGCGGGTATGGCGGGCGAAATTTTGACCTGGAAGGTTGTGGACGAGTTGATGTTGAAGCCTGTCCAGCAGGGGGAGCGACTGATGCGGATCATCGATCCGGACGGTCCTTGGCGATTGGAACTGTATGTGCCGGATCGACACATCGGATACGTACAGGCCGGGCGGCAATCGCGGACAGAGCCTCAGATGTTGACGTTCATTCATAAGTCGGATCCGCAGCGCGAGTATCACGGCGTGGTTTCCGAGATTGCGATGTCGACGGAATGGTATCCACAGTACGGTGCTGCTGTGCGAGTTGTCGGAGAAATCCGACAAGACGAGCAAATGACCTCATTGCGTCCGGGAACAACGGTGATCGCCAAGATTGATTGCGGTCGGAAGCCGATGGGTTATGTCTGGCTCTATGATCTGATCGATACGGTTCGAATGAAGCTGCTGTTTTGAATATACGTCGCGTGGTCAGAAATGAGATGCTTCGCTTCATTTTTCGCGAAGGCATGTTTTCGGACACATCAAAGAAAACGGAAAACACAAATGTTTGGAATCCAGAGACAACTTCAGCGATGCCTGTTTCTGCTGCTTATCGCGTCACAGAATTTCGGCTCAGCCAGCGACGCGACGACGATCGAAATATCCGATGTCTTGATTACGGCGATCAATGATGTCAACGTCCCGGCGCGATCCCGGGGTCCGATCAATCGGATCGATGTATCGGAAGGAGATCAGGTGAAGGCGGGGCAGTCACTCGCATCGATCGATGATGGCGAACCGCGTTTGGCTCGTCAACGAATTGCCGCGCAACTTCAGGCCGCTGCTGAAGAGGCGGCCAACGATACGATGGTCCGTTTGGCGAAGAAGGCGTTGGAATTGACGCAGGCCGATTTACAGCGCGCAATTCGCGCACGCGGCTTGTTGGCGGATTCGGTTTCAAATGAAGAGTACGAGTCACGTGTTTTGAAAGTGGAAAAGGCGAAGCTCGAACTGGAGCAGGCCGAGCGTGAATTGAAGGCTGCCGCGAACGAAGTGAAGTTCTTGGATACCGATTTACTGATCTGCGAACGAAACTTGGAATTGACGCAAATTACTTCTCCCATTGACGGTGTCGTGGTCGACGTACGGCATAACGTGGGCGAATGGGTCGAGCCCGGCGAAGAGGTCTTTCGAGTTCTGCGAACCAAGCGACTACGCGCCGAATGTTACGTTGCGGCGGAACAATTGACGCATTCGATTGTCGGCAAGTCGGTCACGGTCAGCGTGACGTTCCCCGATCAAAAGGTCCGCACATTTGCCGGAGTCATGCGATTTGAAAGCCCTGAAGTCGTCGCCGGAGATGGTCGTGTGAAAGTCTGGGCGGAGATCGAGAATCCTGATGGTGCTTTGCGTCCGGGCATGCGTGGCCGAATGACGGTCCACCTGAAATCGGTTGAATCGTCGACTGCCGACGATCAGTCATCGCAAGCACGTTCCGTGGACAAGTGAATTGTGAATTTGCAACTCGTCCCAGAATCGAACGAACCGGAGGTGCTTTCGCTGTTTCGCAGGAAAGATCTTGTCTGTCGCAAGATACGCTACGCTGATCGGATGCAGTGGGCGGTTAAGGATCCGCTATCGCTCAGCTACTTTCATTTGCGGGAAGAAGAGTATTTTATCCTTCGGCACCTCGATGGGGCGACCTCGGTCGATGCGATTCTTGATGCCTTTCATCGAGCTTTCGCACCGGTTCGACTGACGCGTGAGCAGTTGAAGACGTACATCAGCGCGTTGCATGCGCAAGGACTGGTGGTTCATCGCAATGCGTCGGGGCGTTCAAGTGTCGACCGACGCGACCGATTGCGACAACGAATGCGGATTGCGTCGTGGTCGAATCCGCTGGCGATTCGCTGGCGAGGAATCGATCCACGAAAATGGATAGACGCTTTGTTTCCGTACGTCCGATGGTGCTTTTCGCCGATCGCGCTCATGTTGGCCGTCGGAACGATGCTGTCGGCGATCATCCTGTTGGTCGCGAAACATGATGCTGTTGCGATTCGGCTTCCCAGTGCTGGAACTTTCTTCAGTCCACATAATCTGTTGTGGGTTGCGCTTGCCACAAGTTGCATCAAGATTCTGCATGAGTTCGCTCATGCGCTGACATGCAAACGGTTCGGTGGCCAATGCACGGAACTGGGCATGATGTTGCTGGTTTTCGCGCCGTGTTTGTACTGCAACGTGTCCGATGCTTGGCTGATGAACAACCGGTGGCATCGGATCGCGGTTAGCGGGGCGGGTATTTTCATGGAACTCTTCTTGGCCGCGATCTGCTCTTTTTTGTGGTGGTTCAGCGAACCGGGGCTACTGAACACCGTCTGCTTGAATGTGATGGTTGTCTGTTCGATCAACACGGTCTTGTTCAACGGCAATCCCTTGCTGCGGTACGATGGCTACTACGTCTTCACGGATCTTGTGGGAGTGCCCAACTTGGGCATGCGTTCTCGCGACTTGCTAATTGATTGGCTCGCTCGCATTGCCTGTGGTGTTCGACTGGCCAATCCAAGAGCGTTTCCCGAACGGGGGCGGTGGGGATTGATTGCCTATGCGGTTGCTTCATTGTTGTATCGTTGCTTCGTCTTGGTGGCGATCTTGTGGTTTCTGCATCAAGTCCTTAAGCCGGTTGGTTTGATTGCACTGGCCCAACTGCTGACAATCCTTGTCGTGAGCACGATGGTCATTGCAACGATGCGAAATCTGCTGTCACAAATTCGTCAATTGAGGAGACACCCAGTGAAATGGATGCGTTTTTCAATCGTCACGATGGTCGTGGGGGTTGCTTTGGCGTACATCTTCTTGGTTCCAATGCCTCAACGCATAACCGTCCCTGCCTATGTTCAGCCTTCCGATGCCGTCAAAGTGTTCGTTTCGGAAGCAGGACGTGTTCCGCGTGAACATTCGCGGCCGCTGGTTCCGGGGACGCGTGTTATTCGCGGTGAGCCGTTAATTCAACTGCGAAATGCCGATATTGAATTGACACTGGCCGAATTGGAACAGCGAATCGAAGCGCTTCGACTGCGGCTTGACACAATGTCCGTCATGCGGATTCGCAACGCGTCGATCGGTGACAGCGTTCTGCCGACGAAGGAACTGTTGGTGGCGCTAGAGAGTCAGCGAAACGATTTGCTTTCGCGACGCGAGGCCTTGACCTTGCGAGCACCGATCGATGGCGTGATCTTACCCGATCGCTGGCACGACGAAGAGTCGCGTCCCACATCGGAGGTCGATCGTCGGAAACGTTGGGTTGGCACGCCTCTGGATGTCCGCAACGCGGGATGCACCTTGCAACGAGGTTCGACCTATTGTTTGGTTGGCGATCCGCAACATCTAACCGCGACCATGATCATCCCACAGGACAGTATTGACCTTATCAAAGCGGGGCAGTCGGTTCGCGTTTGGCTCAACACGCACCCCGGTTCCGCAATCGATGCAAGAATACGCGAAGTCTCGATCGCGGAGGTTGAATCGGCACCGGAAGTCTTGGCTCGGCGAGGCGAGCTTGATCTGGAGACGACAACACATGAAGGATCTCGCTTGGCGACACGCTCGTACCAAGCCAGCGCCGCCTTGGATAAAGCGTTGTTTGATATTCCGATTCGAGCGACTGGATGGGCGAAGATCGAAGTAGCTCACGAATCATTGGCTCGACGTATCGGTCGCTACATTGCTGGGACGTTTCGATTCTGATTGGTTCGCAACCGTGCCGCGCATCACTCAAGACGACACGATGCGTTCGATGGCGGCGCGTATTCGTTGCGAACGGCGTCCCGCTTTGGACAGGTCCAGTGAGGCTCGTTCCATCGCGCTGTGAATGTCGGCCCGCCAAGGAGCGCTGGATCGGTAACGGGCCAATGCCAAGGAGGCGGCGGCAACCGGAACCGCAAAAGCCCCCAGCGGTTCACTGTCGATCGGACTCGCGACTTGCTTAGGATCGTCCGCTTCCGAGCTTCGTGCATCGGTGTCACCCGTCTCGTTGCCGTTCAAGTCCGCCTCGTCGGTGTTCAAATCGTTGGAAACCGTATCGCTCTGTAAGGTCTCGCTGTCGGCAATCCGATGACTTGGCGGATCGTTCGCGACGTCGATCGGCTCGAAATCGCTCAGGTCACGTTGGTCCGTGGTGATGATTCGACCATCATCAACGGTGATCTGAAACAGTTGCTGGGCATCGTTGGAGTCCGGCTCGGTATAAAAGACGCCATATTGATCGTCAGGAAATGTTGCGAACAGATCGAAGAGTCCCTCTTGTTCCAACAATTCAATGTTCAGCGAGAACTTTTCGCCCAACTCTCCCGACGGCAGGATGACGTTAAAGAAAAGTGTGCCCTCCCGGGACGCGATGCGAGATTCTTCAAAAGCGTCGGCATTCACCGACGAATCGTTCTCCGCCAATGGTGATGCGGTGTTGGACGAATCGAAAAGATTGTCGGCCGAACCACCCCCGATGTCGGTTGATGCAGTGGGGAGGAAGATTCCTCCGAACCACTGAGGCGCAAACGACGATACCGAACTCGGGACGAATTGCGTGGTTGTGTTCGATTGTACGATCAACTGATAGGGAATCGGATCGGAAAACCCAGGAGCCCCATTGTCGATGTCACCAGCGATGATTGTGCGAACGATCGGGTCGCTCGATATTGCGAGTTGCGGGGAGGCCGAACCGGTCAGCGGTAAGGAAGCATGGATCTCGAACGTCCGAGTCCACTTGAGGAACACCGCCGCTGGATGTCGGCAATTCTATGACGATGGGAGCCAACGAAGAACCATCCGATGGGGAGGTATAAATGAGTTGTAGCGGTCCGGCGGGATCAGCGTTCAGCGTGCATTGCAATTCGGGACGCCCATTGATCGCGTTGCGAATCGCCTCTTCAAAATCGTCTTGATCGAGCGGAATCGATTCGTTTTGAACAAAAAGCAAGTTCAGGATCGCCGATTCATCCACTCCGAAATCACCAGCCAGGTTGATCACATAGCGAGCCGTGTCCCCCGCCGAAATTTCTGGATTGTTGTTAAGGATGCTCCATGCTCCAGGCCCATCGTTGTCAACAATGCCGAGCAACTGCTCCGTCTGAGTGGTCCCGTCGCCGTCGACATCGCCAAACAGGATCGCCGGCCCGACGATTCCGTCGATCGGACGGTTTCTTCGGATTCGATCCAAGGGTCGTCGACGATCAGGATCCGCGACAAAGGAACCACACCTGAGTTGTAGGGTCCCGCCGCCGATCAGCATCGGCGCGGGCAATTCGACATCGTCCAAGGCGCCGCTGAGCGTCGGCTGCAACAAAACCTGATGTCCCGATTGAACCGAGCCGGAAACCAACAGCACCGGCGTCGACGATTCCCCCTTCGCCCGCGGACGATTCCGTCGAAGAAAATTCGATCAAGAGGGCGTCATCATCGACGATGTTGATGTCGACCTGATCGGTTCCTTCGGCGATCACGACATTGATACCGGTCGATGATCCAGGATTGTCGATCCGAGCGGCGAACGCTTCGGTTGGCTCAACCAAACCGTCTTCGATGGCAAACACCGTCGCCCGCAGCGGTGTCATCTGATCGCCATCGCCGCTGGCCGTGAAGATTAACGTCGTGCCATCGAACGTCAAACTCCCCGGCCCCACGTAGCCCGTCACCGCAGATGTGATCGCATCGGCAACGGACTGATAATCGGACGCCGAGGCTTCGTGCTCCAACGATGAAAGATCGATCGATGCGGTCTCGCCCGCTCCCAACCGCCCTGTAAGCTGGATTGTCAAATCCGCCGCATCCCCTTCAGCAACCGTATCCGTTGCCTCGATTGACCAGACCGCCGGACCATCATCGTTGAGGATCAAGCCAGTCCCCACGCCATCGGCGATCTCGACCGCCAAGCCGCCGCCGTCGAGGTTCTGCAGCGCAACAAAGAAGGTTTCGTTCCGTTCGATCAGTGCATCACCGGCGACGTCGATCGTCACCTGCTGCGACACTTGCCCAGACGCGAACGTGATCGTTCCCGACTGGGCGAAGTAATCGGGATCGGTACCACCGCTGGTCGCGGTTCCGTCAGACGTGACATAATCGACGGAGATCGGATTGCTGACCGGCGACTCCAGCACAACGGTGAAGGTGAATGACGTCAGGTCCCCGCCTTGTTCGAGTGCCTCAGCGTCGCCGATCGATATCGATGCCGGCGTCACATCAATGACCAGCGTATCCGTCGAATCGGCAATGCCATCGCTGACCGTCACCGTAACCGTAAAACTTCCACCTCTGGAGAACGAATGTTGAAGATCGAACGAGCGTTCACCTGCGGCAACATCGATCGTTTCGATCGTGGTTGATCGCCATAGTCGATCGTGACACGATGCGAGTCTGCTCCAGGATCGACAAAATGAATCGTCCGCGAGAAGACCCCCGCCGCCGAAGCAGGCAGGGAAGCATCGTCCCCGGCCTCGAAGGTTGGCGCTACGTTAGTCACGTCAAGTTCAAACGTTGTTGTGCTGAAGTCGCCATCGCTGTCGGTCGCCGTGATGGTGATAGTTTGCGAATCATCAGGACCATCGGTCGTGTCCAATGTCCACGTCCACGAGCCATCGTGCTGAGAGATCGTGCCAATCGACGCCGTGATCGTAACAACGTCGTCACCCGCATCGTCAAACGTTCCCGAATTGACCGCTTGATCGCCTTCGTCCACGGAAACAATGGCGACGTCCGCGTCGACCGTCGGCCCAACGTTGGTCACGTCAAGTTCAAACGTTGTTGTGCTGAAGTCGCCATCGCTGTCGGTCGCCGTGATGGTGATAGTTTGCGAATCATCAGGACCATCGGTCGTGTCCAATGTCCACGTCCACGAGCCATCGTGCTGAGCGAGATCGTGCCAATCGACGCCGTGATCGTAACAACGTCGTCACCCATCGTCAAACGTTCCCGAATTGACGCTTGATCGCCTTCGTCCACGAAACGATGGCGACGTCCGCGTCGACTGTCGGCGCAACGTTGGTCACGTCAAGTTCAAACGTTGTTGTGCTGAAGTCGCCATCGCTGTCGGTCGCCGTGATGGTGATAGTTTGCGAATCATCAGGACCATCGGTCGTGTCCAATGTCCACGTCCACGAGCCATCGTGTTGAGAGATCGTGCCAATCGACGCCGTGATCGTAACAACGTCGTCACCCGCATCGTCAAACGTTCCCGAATTGACCGCTTGATCGCCTTCGTCCACGAAAACGACGGCGACGTCCGCGTCGACTGTCGGCGATACGTTGGTCACGTCAAGTTCAAACGTTGTTGTGCTGAAGTCGCCATCGCTGTCGGTCGCCGTGATGATGATCGTTTGCGAATCATCTGGACCATCGGTCGTGTCAATGTCCACGTCCACGAGCCATCGTGTTGAGAGATCGTGCCAATCGACGCCGTGATCGTAACAACGTCGTCACCCGCATCGTCAAACGTTCCCGAATTGACCGCTCGCTCGCCTTCGTCCACGGAAACGATGGCGACGTCCGCGTCGACCGTCGGCGATACGTTGGTCACGTCAAGTTCAAACGATGTTGTGCTGAAGTCGCCATCGCTGTCGGTCGCCGTGATGATGATAGTTTGTGAATCATCTGGACCATCGGTCGTGTCCAATGTCCACGTCCACGAGCCATCGTGCTGAGAGATCGTGCCAATCGACGCCGTGATCGTAACAATGTCGTCACCCGCATCGTCAAACGTTCCCGAATTGACCGCTCGCTCGCCTTCGTCCACGGAAACGATGGCGACGTCCGCGTCGACCGTCGGCGATACGTTCTCGATCAAGATATCCGTTGTCGCGATATCGCTTGCTCCCGCCGTGTCAATCACTTGAAGCGAAACAGTTTTCGTATCGGGACCGTCGATCGCAGCGAAGCTAACCGTCGCGCCGAACGTTTCGAATATGCCGTCGTTATCCAAATCCCAATGATAGGTCAGTGCGGATGGATCATCTTCGGCATCGCTGCTGCCGCGCGCGTCGAGTGTGATCGATTCGCCTTCACTCACGATGTATGGCCCGCCAATGTCGGCTAACGGTGCGGTATTTGCCAGCAACACGACGACATCGTTGCCATCGCCCCCGAGGTAGCTCAGTCGATAATCGATGCCGCTGATCGTGATGATCGCCCCTTCGTCGGCCGATCCGCCATTAACGCTGCTGAACGTGCCGCTGATTGCATCGCTGGCGTCATTATCAATCAGAACAACTTCGCTTCCCGCCGAGAGGCTGAATTCGCCATCATCGATCAGCTCCAGGGAGCCCCCCAGTTCGAGCCGTCCAAGCAGAACGATACGCTCATGCAGCACCGAAGCGTCCACGCCCGCCAGACTTAGTCGAAGCGTGTCGTCGGCGGAGTCGCCGATTCGCAACGTTGATGACCCAGCGGCTGCCGCGGTAAGATCGACGGTCAACGTCTTGATCGGCTCCACGATCGCCGTCCCTGGATCGGGATCATACACGTCGAACGCCAAACCACGATTGAATTGGACACCCGAACCAAAATCAATCAAGCGAACATCGGCGCACAGCAGGACGTCTTGATTAAAGATAATCATGTCGGTCTCGACCGATCCACCAGATCCGCCACCACCGCCAACTCCCGCTTCGCCAACGGCAATATCTCCGCAAACCTGGACAATTCCACCGCCGTCGAATGTCAGTCCGTCCGCTGTTGGCAACGCGATGTCGTCCAAGACGCGCGTGATGCTGCTGGCCCCAGGTGCGTCGATGATCACTTCGTCCGCGACCAACCATGTCAGTTCGACATCGGAGAGATGAAATTCCCCCGACTCATAGCCGGTCGATCCCGACTGCCCGAAAACCACATAGGCGCTTCCTGGCTGTTCGGGGTGATAGCCGTGGTATGGGTTGTATGGCGATCCAGCCAAGAGGTCGGTAATCCCATCGCCATCGATATCCGCCGATCCGCTGACCGAAAATCCAAACCGTTCGTGAGTCATCGCTCCAGTCAACGTAAAGCCATCCAGTCCGTCCAGCGTGGTGACGGACAAGTCGGCCGCGAACGGATCGTCCTGGGTACCATCGTCGTTCGTGTCGGTATCCTTGCCAAAAACAACGTGAACTTGTCCGGGGCTGGGGTATCCATCGCCTCCTGTCGCCGCACCGATCGCCAGATCGTCGAATCCATCGCCGTTGATGTCGCCGACGGAAACCAGATCCAGATTTCCTCCTTCGGCACCAAACGCGTCAATGTCGGTCATTCGAAAGCCATTGTCACCGTCGATGTTGGTCAAATGAATGATTCCGTCGCCGCCACCGATCTTGTCGAGCGATTGCAGATTCCCAAGGCCACCAAAAACGACGTACGCCTTGCTGCCCGCGCCGTTGGCGTCGAACGGAACGCCGAGGGCCAAATCGTTTTCACCGTCACCGTTGATGTCTCCCACAACGGCGACCGACTGAATCGTCGATTCGCCCACCGGAGTCTGGATTCTCAGATCGGCCCGTTCCATCTCGATCCGACCATCCAGGTCTCCATCGGCGGCATCGATCAAGCCGAGACGCTCGCCAAGGAACACATGAGCGACACCGACCTGCAACAGGTTCGATGAATTGAAAATCTGGTCGTCGCCTACCAGGATCAAATCGTCGGTGCCGTCGCCCGAGATGTCCCCCACCGCCACGGCCTGGACCAGACGTTGCGTTTCAATTCGATAGCCGGTCGCCGACGTAAGCGATCCCGCCTCCAAGAAACCATCGGACGCTCCGTCCGCCGCATCCATCGCCCCGATGGCCGCTGGCGTAGAGGCATCGACGCCGAAGACCACATAAGCACGATTTGATCGAGCGGGACTGCTGAACCCCGATGACGATGAGTACTGGCCGCGACTGGCCATGATCACCACGTCGTCGATTCCGTCACCATTGATATCACCGACCGCGACCGCCGATCCGAATCGATCGCCGCTGGCGTCTCCACGGATCTCCAGCACGTTGGCGGGTGGATCGTTCAGATGGATGTCCGCAACAGGACCGCCAAAAATCACGTAAGCCTTGCCAGGTGGAGCGGACGAATTGAACGGCTCGCCCTCGGCACCGATCAACAAATCGACATGTCCGTCATCGTTGAAATCACCCGTGCCGATCGCCGACGTGCCCAGTCGACCATCTGGAACGTTACCGACAATCTCCAGTCCGCCAGACGTCACGCTCGCGTCGCGCGCGGCGGTGACGCTGGGTAGCTGAATCACATTGTCGACGGTACCGTCAAATGCATCCAACGCCAGCAGGTTCGATTCACCACCGAACACGATGTACAAACGCCCCGCTCTGTCGACCGAATAACCGACGCCACCGCCGGCGCTGGTGCTGATCATCGCATCGTGATGCGGCGCGGAGATCAACAGGTCGTCGATGCCATCACCGTTGATATCGCCTACCAATGCGACTTCAAGGCCCGAGAAATCGGAATGCGATCCGTCGGTCGCGGCGAATCGATACGATCGAACATCGGTCACCAGAACATCCGCGGGAAACCCAGCGTTGCCTCCAAGCTGAATCAATCGATTGGGCTGCGAATGTTCAAACGTGATCGTTCCCTGGCCGGCGTCGATGGTCTGGTTCAGATGCACATCGGCAGCGATCACCGAAACATCACCGTCGGATGTTGCGATCGCAGCGCGTTGTTCATAGATGCCCACGCCATCATCATCGTCGTCCGCATCGATCGACAACATTCCTCCGCCGGAGCCAATCGTACCGCTCGGCGCGATCAAAACGCCGTCGTTCGCCGACAGTTCAACCGGGCCTCCCGCAGTCGATAGGTCGCTTCCGATTTCGATCGTGGTGCCACGGATGGTAACTTCGCCCAACGAATTAGTCACCCCG
>JAWKTL010000034.1:0-69187 GCA_041399105.1 Pirellulaceae bacterium
CCGGGCGACGTTGTCTGCATATGGACCTTCCAAATGGGTATGACCGCTTCCCATCAAAGCGAGCAAGGCCAAACCTGTGATTCCCGTTTCGGCTCGCTTCCCAGCCCCATCGCGATTATGTCCCAAGACGGCTCGTTCCAGGCCGGCCCCCGATATCGTTGGGTCCCAAATACCGTCGGCACGCTGACGCGAAGCAATAAATCGCAATCCAGCCGCAACGGCGGCTTCGGTTCGATCATCGCCGCCGGTTGCGATCAAAGCACTGCGACGGGCGGGACCACGTCGGTTGGCAAAGTCATCGGGTTTCACGGATGCAATCGGTGTCGCAACCATTTGACTCGGAATGGGAATTCCCGAAGCCGAAGGCGGCGTCGCGTCAACGGTCGATGGCGGCTGCTCTGCGGGACGCATCGTGTCCTGCGGAATCGCCTCGGGAACTTGCGATATGCTCGTCATGGGTTCGGGTTGCTTGTCCGAAGCATCCGCCAGCAGCAACTCGCTGAGCAACTGATCAACCTGAGCCGCCGCGGTATCAAAACTCTCCGAGGGCTGTGAAAGATCAGGCGGTTGCTCACCAGCGACCGGATCGGCTGACGGACTCTCCGGAGCGGTCACGACAGCTTTGATCGGTTCGATCAATGGCTCGGGAAGTTCCAGCGGAGGGACAAATGTTTCAGGCGTCGTGTCGAGCGACGCGGGTTGATCCGGATCAAAACTTTCCAAATCGGTCACGGTAACCATCACCGGAGCGGTACCGTCGATGTCGCCGCTGGCTTCTCCGTTTCCGCTGCCGTGCTGCTTGGCGGCGGGAACAAACCAGAACAAACCGACATGCAGCACAATTGAAAGTACTCCGCAGGCGATGGCCGTCTTGGGACGTCGAGCGCCTCGGCGACGCCATAGAATCCATGTGGCGACAACCAAAATGAAGGCGATCACCGCAACGAACGCAATCCAAGGCGTGATCGCCGGCGATGTTGGATTCAATGATTGCGGTAAACGCATGACGAGAGCAAATGCTATCGCTGCATTCGGACAGCGATTCCCATATCGGTGATTCCAGCTTGACGCACGGCTTGCAGGACAGCGGCCACCGTCTGAAAGTTTCCTTGGCCATCACCCCGCACGATAACACTCGTATCGGCATAATCCGCCGCCGCACCCGCAAGGGTTTGCTGTAAATCCGCGATAGCAATCGGGTTCTTGTCCAACATGATCGAGCCATCGGCCAAGACGTCGATCACACGACGATCCGGTCCACGAGTCATCGATTGCAAACTGCCGACTCCGGGAACGTTGACCTTGATATTCCCCTCTTCCTCGGTGAATTTGGTTCCCACCATAAAGAAGATCACCAACAGGAAGACAACATCGATCATGGGAGTCAAGTTGATCGTGGCTTCTTCGCCCGAGCGACGTTGATAGGCCATTAGGCTGCCTTTCGTCTTCGGGTTTTGCCGCCGCCGCTAGCACTTTCGGCAGAAACGGCATCGATCACCGCAAGCGACAGTTTTTCAATCTCCGACAGATAGCGATCCGCCCGCGAACTGAAATACATATACGCCAGATAGGCTGGAATCGCAACAAACAATCCTCCCGCCGTTGTGACCAACGCTTGGCTGATTCCCACGGCAAGCAATTCCGGACGCGCAACACCCGACTGCGACGCCATGGTTTCAAACGCATCGATCATGCCCAGCACCGTTCCCAACAATCCGATCAGCGGCGCCACGTTGCTGATCGCGTGGAACATTCGCAGATAGCGACGCAAACGATCCGCCGCCCGTTCCAATGCATCGAACACCGCCGCTTCGACTTCAACCATCGGACGACCGGTTCGCTTCACGGCGGCGATGAAGACATCGGCGACCGGACAATCGAAGGCGTCGCAAACCTCGGTTGCTTCATCAATGTCCAACTGGCCTTCTTCGACTTTCTCGCGGAAACGCCGCACAAAGGGGCGTGGAATCACGCGTCCGCGTCGCATCGAGATCAGTCGTTCGGCGATCAAGGTGATCACGATCAGACTGCAGATGCCCAGCGGCAGCATCAACATACCCCCGGCGGCGATCTGTGCTTTCAGGTTCGATGCCCAGGACATGGACGATGAAGCTTCATCGCCGCTCTCGGAATCGCCATCGGGTGACGACGTTTGCCCGGTTGCGTCGCTTGGCGGCATCGCGGCCTGCGGAATGCTCGGGATCGCGGAGGGCTGCGGGCCGTATCCGGGCTGATTTGCGAATGGCTGAGGCTGCGACTGCATCCCCGGTTGTCGGAACTGTTGGGCGATCACGGTCGTTGCGGAAAGGAACATCGCCAAAAAGACAAGGCTCTTTGCCGTTGCGAGCGGACGCTGATGAAATTGTTGGCTGCCCATGTGATTACCGAAGTTTGTCCTTGCCGATCCATCCAAGCCTTTGACTGGCAAGCTGTGCGTATGGGGAGCTGCCGTGTTGATTGAGAAGGTTTGTGTAGCAAACCGCCGCGTCTCGGAAGTTCCCTAATTTTTCAAAGGCTTTGCCCGCTTGAAGCATCGCCGCAGCCGACCAACCGGACTCGGGGAAGAGTGTCTCACAGCGTCGGTATGCGTCGATTGCCGCGTTAAAGTTTCGCTGCATGAAGTACGTCTCTCCCACCAGCCACTGGGCGCGACCGCGCAATCGCTGGTCCGCCGTTGGCGAAAGGACAACGGTTTCCAGTTGCTTGCGCGCGGCATCAAAGTTGGCTTTGCGAATGGACAACTGAGCCGCCACGATCTGAACGTACTGTTTGTCCCGCGAGGACGTGGCCTGACGCGACGCTTCTTCGATCGCCTGCTCGGCGTTCTCCAGAGTACGAATCTGGACCGCCAATTCAGCGCGGCGCAAGAAGATAACAAACCCGGCTTTCGGTTGCGCTGCGAGTCGGTCGAACAGGTCCAATGACGCTTCGATGCTTCCCAAACGATGATAACTTTCAGCTATGACGGTCGCTTGATGGATGTCGGCCAGTAAAACATCGGTCGGCATTTTCGCGGCCGCTTCCGTGATCAACGACCATTGTTTGTGCTCGAACAACCAATCGACGATGACCGACGTCGTTGGAGTCTGCTGAGGATCGATCATTCGTTGAAGTCCGACGTCGGCAAACCTCAAGACCACTTCATTTCCTGAAGTTTCGTCAAGACGGTCGAGTGTTTGACGGACCAATAGCGGTTCACCCGTGTTCAGAATGGACGAACTGATCGCTTTGAACTGCGAGGCATCGGTCGATTTCGCGGCCTCGATCAACGCCACATGCAACACCGATCGCGCGGCGGGAGAACCGACGTGCTGAACGGCTAGCTGATCGCGCGCCTTCCGCTCGCGATCAATGTCTTCGGTTTGACGCGCCAACTGAATCAGCAATGACAAACTCTCGGACGCCTCATCGGCATCGGGATAATCGTCCGCGACACGTTGCAGCAACCGCATCGCCTGATCGATTTGCTCCGCTTCGATTCGCTTTCGCGCGGCCGCAAGCATCGCTCGCGGAGCACCGGCCGCCTTCGGATACTGTTCGATGAACGTTAAAAACGCTTCAGCGGCTTCTTCCGGATCGGTGGCCAGTGCGGACTGCGCCCAGGCATAGCCCAGCGCGGCGGTTTGCTTTGAATCAACGTCCTGATCGTTTTCCTGTTGCCAGCGAAAGGCTTCGCATGCAGTCGCGGCCTCGCCACGATTGAGCGCGTCGGCACCGACTTGTCGCGCGAGTAACGAAAGGGTTGAAAGGGGCAACTCCTTGGCGGACGCAACGCTGATGAAATGTGCCCACGCCTCGCTCACCCGTTCCGCCTTGCAGAGTGCCGCAATCAGCATCGGATGCGCAGCGGCGCGATGGCGTATGTCGTCGGACTGTTTAATCGCTTCGGTTGCATGCCCAATCGCGACATCGTACTGGTCCAGAGCCATCGCCGATCGTGCGCACGCCAGTTCAATGGGGGCGACACGTAAGCGATGATTGGGGTGCTTCAACGCATTATGAAAGTGTTCCAACGCTTCGCCATGCCGGCCAATGGCGGCCAATGCCTGCCCGGCCCCGCACATCGCTTGCGCGACCGACGGATGTTGCGGATTCTTGCGAACGAATTCACCCAAGACATCGGCGGCCTTTTCGTAGGCACCGTCGGCCAACGATGCCAAACCTTCCGTCAACTGCTCTTGTCCGCGCAGCGTGGCACATAGGCCGACGAGCAGCATAAACAGCGCAGGACGCAGCCAACGGCAGGCACGTGCGTTAAGCATCTCTTCCCCAAAAGACGATCGATACCGTGCGTCGTTTGAAATGATGGCTTCGCAATTCAAGAAGCGAATCACCACATTTCCGCCCACGCGACGGATGTAAGCAATCTCGAGATCAGGAACCTTGCGGTATCCAATCGCGCGGGAGTGTACGCAACAAAGCCGACCGACCACAAGACGAATGTTTCGCAAACATCGACTCAGCCTGCAAGCAATGCTGCTTTAACAAAAGCGCGGTATCGTCGCCCCGCTTCATTGGGTTGAAACGTGAATTCAAGTTGTTCGGGGTGCTTCCGTAACCAAGCCGCCACCAGCGACAATGTGTAGGGGAAGGGGCTGGCGGACTGATGGTCATGCAAATTGCCGACGGCTCGCTTCCAGCGTTGCAGTCGATTGCGAGCAATGCGGTATTCCTCCGCATCACGCGGTGCCAGCATTGATTCGCAAACTTCGCCTTGGCGAATCAAATACCAAATGCATCGTTCGTCCGAACCAGGAACGCCGTAAACGCACGTGTATCGACGACGCGCGTCCGCCAAAAACGCTAGCTTACGATGCAGATACTCCAGCGACGCAAGGTCGCGTTGCATGCGAGCGGCCAATTCGTACTGTCGACCGACGGAGGCCTGCCGCATGATTTGACGAGCGGTTTCCAATGGAGCATCGTTCAGTCCGTCCATGAAACTTTGGGCGGCCTGGATCTGCTGATCGTACTGACCGCGACTGCACGCGCCGATGCAAGGCCCACTGCACTTCTGGATTTCAAACCGCAAACATCCCGGACGATGTTCCAATTCGAACAACTGCAACTGGTCGGCGAATCGTAGGGTCTGCTTGCTGCTGCAGTCGCGGAGCTTGAAATGATTGTTCAACGCGTCAACGGCGCGATGCATGCGAGCCGCCCCGAGGAAAGGTCCTTCGCTGCAAACCACATCGGCGGGAGGCATCTTGTCCAGGAAGAAATAAGGTGCGGGCTGACGTCCCAGGCAGAGATAAACCGGACGTTGGCGTTTGGGGATTTCTTGGACGTTCCAGCGCGGCGTCCATCTTCGGATGAGTTGTTGCTCGCGAAGCAACGCCGCAAACTCACTGGGCTGCCGCTCCCAAATGATCGTGCGCGCCGATTGAATGATTCGCCCCGCCTTCTCTTCCGCGTTGCGTGGACTGAAATAAGAAAGTAAGCGAGTTCGCAGTTGCTTCGATTTGCCGACATAAATCAATTGCTGGTGTCGGTCCAACATCCCGTAGACGCCCGCCGTTTTCGAGCATTCCGCGAACAAGTTCGCGCAGTGCATCCGGCCGCTTGGCGCTGACCGAAGACGTTGGGCGAGGTGATGCGGGGTCCAGAGGATTGGGGCCAAAGCCCTCAAACGATTCGACAGTACGACGCAATTCCATTTGTCACCTAGCAGATGGTGGTCTCCCACCGAAACAGCAGCATCCCTGAAAGCTCTCGTTCACAATCTTTGAGCGACTACGTCGCAAGACTCAATGAAAGACGTTTGCGTTATACGTCGTGTGGCCGACAATAGGTGATTGCCTTATTAAAGGCAGCATCTCTCGACGCACAGTATAACGTCGCATGGCCGAAAATGAGGTGATACGCTTCATTAAATGCGAAAGCATCATCTCAGACCACGCACGGTAAAACATGAACCGCTTTCATCAATGGTTATAGCAACGTAACCGACCGAGCCCGATCAAGCAAGCTTTACATTTGGTCGATTCTCGCGACGAGCGTCCGCCCAAAGACATCGATTTCAAAAGCATGGCAAACGCGAAAATGAAGTGAATTGCTCAATGAGGAAGTATTGTGAAGGTATCATTTCAAAGCAAGCACGATATAATTCGATCCATTGATATCCATTCGTCGCTAGCAAACACAATGACATCTCAACGTCCCAAACGCATTCCTCGCGAACTGGTTCCCGCCAACGCATCCCTGTGCGATTACTGCACCGCCAAATGCTGCCGTTATTTCGCGCTGCCGATCGACACCCCCGACTGCGCGAAAGATCTCGACTTCATTCGTTGGTATCTTCTTCATGATCGAGCGAGCGTCTTCGTCGAAGGAGAGACTTGGTATCTGCTGGTGCATACGACCTGCAAGCATCTGCAAGACGACAATCGCTGCGGAATCTATCTGACCCGTCCTCAAATCTGTCGCGATTACACAACCGCTGAATGTGAATACGAAGACCTTTGGACATACGACCAGTATTTCGAGACGCCCGAGCAGATCCAAGATTACATGGATGCGATGTACGGCCATGAATACGAATCGCTCCGCAGTCCGAAACCATCGCCTCTGCCGATCGCTTGATTTCCCCGATCCGCGAATATGCCGTCCGTCGCGGTTGCTTGCGAACGGTTGCTTGCGAACGGTTGCTTGCGAACGGTTGCTTCATGAAGTTCGCAGTTCGACATAAGTCATGAGGTAGAATCAGCCGTTGAACGCTAGCTCACCGTTTCGCGGAACCGGACGCTATCGAGAGCGTCCCGGTAGGCCGGAGGCCGAAACAATGGCCGCACCTGAGACCTTAGTGCCCGAAAGTGTGTCGGCCGCTGGGCTGAGAACGATCATTTCCCCTTTCGTTTGGCGGCTTTCCGTTTCTTTGCGAGCAGCTTCTTTCGTCTTTTAAGATTGCTTGGGATTGGGGCGGACGTATGTGCGGACGTATCCAATCGCCAATCCGTCGCTTGACTGCTCATGCGTTGTTGCATCGTCGATGCATTGTAGGCTGCGACAAATGCAGCACATCCTTCTTCTGTGGTCATGTCAAACCCCGCCTCTTTGCCCTGCGTGACGAGGCTCTTTGCCATGCCGAATTTCGACGCGTCGCCCATGGCGGCGTGGAACTCCGATCGCAGCGACGCGATTTCCCCGGCAATGATGGCGGCGGAATCCAATTGATGGACTCGATCGCAAAACTTCCAAAAAGCAACCAACTCGTCGATCACACCGTCGCATTCCGATAGTTCCATGGATACCTTTCGAGGAAAAACCTCAAGAAGGATCTCATGCACATTGGCAATCGTCATTGAATCGGTTGTAGCACCGCAGTGACCGATGCCCAGTTCAAGGAACTCTTTAACCGCGAATGCTCGATCTCCGTCAGACAGCACCGCAACACCTTCTTCAGAGCGTGCAAAAACGTCGCAAGCGGTTTCCAAATATC
Organism: Pirellulaceae bacterium; assembly: GCA_041399105.1. Classification (GTDB taxonomy): domain Bacteria; phylum Planctomycetota; class Planctomycetia; order Pirellulales; family Pirellulaceae; genus Rosistilla. Next base: position 7,439 of record JAWKTL010000034.1, read on the forward strand.
GCTGCACAGCTTCGTCTTTAATTCCGCCAATCTGGAACAAAGCATCTTCCGAGAAGCAACAGATACCGAGATTGCGACGCAGATCAATTATCGAATTAACTGGCTTCTTCGGCATGGGCAAGCCTTTGCCTTGTACGTGCAATCGCTTTCGTACTGCTTCCCAGTCCCCCATGAAGCCGCAATCAATTCGATTCAATGAAAACGCTTCTTCGATGGACTCAGCCGCTTCGTAAAATCGCAGTTCCACCAACAATCGCATCAGACTTGTCGTTCGGTGGACGGTCCACTGTCGAAAGCCGTCAAATATCTCGACGACTTTTGGTCGAATCGTCTGCACAACCGAAGGTTGTGCCTTCGCCAATGTCTCAAGCCCATCAACAATGACCGATACGATCGCATCAGAGGCTTCTGTATTGCAGATCGGTTCCAACCACGCGTCAACAATCTTCGGTGCCGTGGACGCAATGACATTTGGTCCATAAGAATCGAGATAGTTTTCGTAGCCGTCCGCGATCCCCGCTTCAAAAAACTCAATCACCGTCGTTATCCCGAGCAGCGACCCGCCACGACAAATCAACTGTGCGCAGTCAAATCCGATGGAATAAGGATCTTGGTCGTCGACGAAAATTGCGTCGTACTCATCGTCGCTCCAATCGCGAACGTGCATCACGGCACGCAGCATATCCCTAAGTTCGGCGACAGTCTCGATGTCGAAACGAATCTCCGATTGATCCGAACGTAATAGGTGGCGCAAGGAGGCGAAGCGACGTGCCCCGGCAAGAGCTCTCGCTAAGGTGAATTCTTCGCCCACGTTTTCGTTGACATTCTTCGTTTGCATTGCGATCGATCCCTCGGTTGAAGCAATAGAGAGCGGAGTTGACATTTCAGATTGTAGGGGGTTTGGACCCTTAGTCCATCCCCTTGCCACCGTCCGCTGCGACGCAGGTCGCGGAGGAACTGGAGCAGCAGCGAGAACTGTTCTGGCGCGATTATGCGTCGACCATCCAGCGTGGGTTGTTGCTTGGTCTCACGGTGGCCGAGCGAGTTGAGACATGCATTAACGACGGCGGCATCGGACGCAAAACAGCATTTTTCAAACGAAGTCGGTTCGGAAAAGAAAAGTGAGTGATCCAGCGATCGAAATTGATGGGCTCATCAAATCTTTTGGGGCGCGGCGGGTGCTGCAGAACGTTTCATTGAGCATTCCGACTGGGCGGACCTGCGCCTTGCTGGGACGCAATGGAGCGGGGAAGACAACCACGATCCGCATCCTTCTTGGATTATTAGCTGCGGCCCTACCGATTTCCCTGCGTCGGTTGGCGACGATTCGGATCGTAGCGGCCCTCTGCACTTTTGCCCTGCCGATCATTCTCGCGGCCTGCGTACTATCGATCGCGCTTGCCGGTGGACTGGTGGAACAAGCCGAACCTTGTGTTCGCGATCCTGGCCTCACGTCTTGCTCAACCACTTCAGCCGTCGAGTCGGTGGTATCGCCCGCTCCCCGGATGAGAAGGCATTCCAATGCCGATGCCGAGCGTGTGATTGCGTTGCCGAGGGATATCGAATAAGCTTCCAGACGAATCGCACCATTCACCGAGTCGCTTGAACGAGAAAACGATTGTGCAGGACCTGATCGCCTTTCTGATCCGACGTTTCGCCTGGATGCTGCTGACATTGTGGATTGTTTTCACAATTTCCTTCTTTTTGATGCGATTCGTTCCCGGCGGTCCCTTCAGCAGCGAGAAGAACGTTCCCGAAGCGATCAAGCGAAACATCGAAGCCCGGTTTGGCTTGAATGACCCGTTGGCGGTGCAGTATTTCGATTCGCTGATGCGGACGCTCAAAGGCGATTTTGGTCCCAGCTATCGTCTGGAAGATTTCACGGTCAATGAAGTGATCGCCCAAGGGTTCCCGATTTCCGCATCGCTGGCGATTCTTGCCCTTTGTTTTGCATTGCTGTTGGGGGTGTCCGCGGGGGTCGTCAGCGCATTAAAGCCTGGATCGCTCGGCGACTTGACGATGATGATTTTGGCGACCCTTGGAATCGCCATTCCGAACTTTGTCCTGGCCAGCCTGTTGATCATTGTGTTCGTGTTCTGGTTCGATCTGTTTCCAACAGCCGGTTGGGGGAGCGCTTGGCATTTGATTTTGCCCGCGTTGTGCTTGGGGGCGCCCATCGCCGCGTATATCGCTCGTCTGACCCGAGCGGGACTATTGGAAACCATCGGGCAAGATTACATCCGAACGGCGAAGGCGAAAGGATTGCCGATGCGACAGGTGATCGGCAAACATGCCCTTCGAGGTGCGTTGTTGCCGGTCGTGTCGTACCTCGGCCCGGCCGCCGCTCGTGTGCTGACCGGATCGATTGTCCTGGAGCAAATTTTTGTGATCCCCGGCATGGGAAGTCATTTCGTGGAGGCGGCGTTGCAACGCGATTACCTGTTGTCGATGGGGCTCGTGTTGGTATACACCGCTCTCCTGTTTTTGATGAATACGCTGGTGGATCTGTCGTATTCCATTATCGATCCGCGAGTGAAACTGGAATGAAAAACGAGTCCAGTCCAGAGGTTCCCGCCGATGCGATGACCGATCAACAGCGCGAACATTATCGCCGTCTGTTGGCCGATGCAAAGCGGATTCAAGGCGTGTCGTTGTGGCAAGATGCATGGCGTCGTTTGCGCAAGCGCCGGGCTTCGATGCTGTCGATGTACTTTTTGATCGCGTTGGCGGTCCTCGCATTTTTTACGCCGCTTCTCCCTTTGCAGAGCCCGCTCGACAAAGACCTGGAGAACCGTCGCGGGATGCCTCCCAATCTGCAGGCCTATCAAATGGGGCAGCGTAGCGATTTGAAATTCGACAGCAACAGTTTGGTTGCCGAAATGGACCGGTATCGCCAACAGATGCTCGCGTTGGCCGAAAAGGTCAACGAAGTCGAAGATCCCCGGCAGCGACAAGCATTGCGGGACGAGTGGCAACTGCGCAGCCGCTCCAGTCACCCGTTCAATCAACTGTGGAACGAACTGGACCCGGTCGCATGGCAATTGACCCGTGCTCGCGTCACCATATTCGGCGACTGGGCGATGCCAAGCATCTTCGGGACCGACGATCTGGGACGCGACATGCTGTCTCGCTTGTTCTGGGGTGCGCGAGTGTCGTTGGTTGTCGGTGTTGTGGCGACAATCGTAAGCCTCCTGATCGGTGTCTCCTACGGTGCCACGTCGGGATACTTTGGCGGACGCGTCGACGCGGTGATGATGCGGATCGTGGATATTCTTTATTCCATTCCGTTTATCTTCGTCGTGATCTTCCTGATGACGTTCTTGAGCGAACCAACGATCGCCGCGAACCTAGCCGCTTATGGTATCGATCAGATCATGATCTTTTACATCGTGATCGGTGCGATCTATTGGCTGACGATGTCGCGTGTTGTTCGCGGACAAGTCTTGTCGCTCAAACATGAACAGTTCGTCGACGCGGCGCGAACCGTTGGAGCCTCTCAGACGCGAATCATCTTTCGCCATCTGGTGCCCAACGTGTTGGGCATCGTGATCGTTTACCTAACGTTGACGATCCCGGCGGTGATGCTCTTCGACGCGTTCCTGTCGTTTCTTGGGTTGGGAGTATCTCCGCCGGATGTGTCGTGGGGGCTGCTTGTGAACGATGGCGTTCAAGCGATCACGCCGCTCAAGACACGCTGGTGGCTGGTGGTCTTTCCCGGAGCCGCATTGGCGGGAACGCTGTTCGCCTTAAACTTTTTGGGAGACGGATTGCGCGACGCGTTGGATCCGAGGATGAAGAATCGAACATGAACCAACCGCTCTTGTCAGTCAAAGATCTAGGCGTCGGTTTTGAAACGGACGAAGGGATGCTCGATGCCGTGCGAGGCGTCTCGTTCGATGTCATGCCGGGGCAAACGATCGGTATCGTGGGAGAATCGGGTTCCGGCAAGAGCGTCACGAATTTGGCGATGATGGGTTTGATCCCGATGCCTCCAGGTAAGATCACAAGCGGGCAAGCGATGTTCGCCGGGAACGATCTGTTGACGATGAGTCAGGATGAACTGAGCAAGATTCGTGGGCGTCGGATTGCCATGATCTTTCAAGATCCGATGACGGCACTGAACCCGTTCTTGACCGTTGAAGACCAGCTAACCGAAGTGACGCGGCTGCATCTGGGCTACAGTCGTCGACAAGCCAAAGAGCACGCGATCGAAATGCTGACTCAGGTTGGTATCAGCGCGCCGGAAAAAAGGTTGTACGACTATCCGCATCAATTCAGTGGTGGCATGCGTCAACGCGTGATGATTGCGATCGCCCTGTCCTGCAACCCCGAAATCTTGATCGCCGACGAACCGACGACGGCGCTCGACGTCACCATCCAAGCCCAAATCTTGGATCTGCTGAAGAAGCTTCAGCGTGAGCACAACACGGCGATCATCATGATCACACACGATTTGGGCGTCGTCGCGAATATCTGTCACGAAGTGCTTGTCATGTACGCGGGCCGGATTGTCGAAAAGGCTTCCGCCGAAGCTCTCTTCGCCACGCCCAGGCATCCCTACACGGAAGGCTTGATGAATTCGATTCCTCGCTGGGACCAGCATGGCAGCGAATTGCTTAAAGCCATTGAAGGTCAGCCTCCTCATTTAGCGGAGCTTCCCGCAGGGTGCGCTTTCCATCCGCGGTGTCCTTATAAAATGGATCGATGCGTCGCCAACGATCCCAGACTGGAGCCGATCCCATCAAACCAAGATCGTGAGAAAGCCTGCTTCGCCGATCTGTCGTCAAAGTAAGCCGGGACCGGTTCCCATAAGTTCGATCGCTTGTCTCAGGCTGTCCGCGATCGCTTGACGAATCTCGGTCGATCGTTGGGGTGTCGCCGCACGAAGCACGGCTGAAGGATGATAGGTGACGATCGTCTGTTCACAAAAATCGCTAACGAGCACATTCCCTAAGTTCGGGCCGATCCGGATGGCTGGTCCCAGCAAGCTTTCCGCTGCCGTAGCCCCCAAGCAAACGGTGACCTTGGGACGCACCAAGGCGAACTCGCGTTGCAACCACTCCCGACATGAGACGACTTCGCTGCGGTTCGGTTTCGCGTGCAGGCGTCGCTTCCCCCGCTGTGAATATTTGAAGTGCTTGACCGCGTTGGTGACATAGACCTGAGCCCGGTCGATCTGAACTTCCGCGAGAATCTCGTCGAGCAAGCGACCCGCTGGGCCAACAAACGGTCGTCCCTTCAAGTCCTCTTCATCGCCGGGTTGCTCGCCAACGAACATTAACCGCGCGTCGACCGGCCCTTCACCGAACACGACCTGCGTCGCATCGCGATACAGCGGGCAGCCCTCACATTTTTGGATGGCTTGCTGAAGCGAAGACCAATCGTTCCCAGCGGGAAGAAAGTCTCGAGCGGTCGTCGACCAACCCTCTTGATGCTTCAGCATTTGCGCCACGCGATCCGGTGCTTCGGCCACAAGCCGGTCGATGATCTTCGCTTCCGGGAGAGTTGACCAATGCTTTACTGGCATCTCCCCCCTCATCGCGGCAAGTTTGATTCGCGCCGGGTTAAAGATCGCGCCATAGTACGTCAGCCAAAGCTTTTCCAGTTCATCGCCACTGGGGGCGGCTTCACGCGGCACGCCGGGCGAATCGTGAAGCTCGTGCAAATCCCAAGCGATCGATTGATCGGGCGTCAGAATCATCCAGCGCATCGATCGAAATCGGTCGATAAAAAACGGAGCAACTCGCGGCAAGATGTAGTGATCGGGCCGATGCCACGCGACATACCACGTTTCGCCGTCGCGTTCGCATTTCCGGAAGCGGACAAACGCTTTCGCTTTGTGACAATCGCGGCGAATCTGTTTTTGCCACGTCCGCGCTCGGAAAACATCGTCGTCGGTCAACAGTTCCAGCAATTGCGGTTCGCCGTGTCCCATCCGCCATAACATGCGATACAGCAAATCCCATCGACCGGGATTTCGATGATGGGAAACTTCCCGAGCGAGATCGAGGAACGCTCGCGAGACCGTCAAATTGGGATTCGGTTTGGCATCGTCGGTTGACTCATCCGCCTGGCGCTCATCGTCAGCCGCATCGAACCGCAAGCCGAGTTCTTGTTGCGGACGCCACCCATCGACAAACCTGGCTTCTTCAGGAGGTGTTTGGCTTTGCAGATAACGCCTTGCCTGTGATCGCCACTGATCGAAATCGAAGATGCGAACAGACACTAGATTTAGAACTCGCCGGATCGGGCGGATGTCCGCGATTCAAACAGCAGTAACTGCTGAGGACGTCTTCGGGCAGGTTGATGCAAGCGTTGCGAATCAAGTTCCGCCAACGCTGGATTGTGATCGGCGGTGATGACAAACGGCGCGGCCCGACTCCACGCGATCCGCAACCGTTTCAAATCCGCTATTCGCAGTTTCTGATGTCGCCGCACCTGAAGAATCCGAGCAACGTTTCGAGTGCCAATGCCGGGCACACGCAGCAACAGTTCTCGGTCCGCGCGATTCACATCGACAGGAAAACGATGTCGGTTGCGTAGCGCCCAAGCATGTTTGGGGTCAAGCTTCAGGTCGAGGTTCGGACTCTCAGCATTCAAAATTTCACCGACCTCAAACCCGTAGAATCGCATCAGCCAATCCGCCTGATACAAACGATGCTCGCGAATCAGCGGTGGGGAGACTGATGGCAAGCGACCATCGGCATGCGGAATCGGACTGTACGCGGAATAGTAAACGCGACGAAGTTTGTAATCGCCGTACAACTGCGAACTGGTCGAAAGAATGTCGACATCGGGCGCGTCGGTCGCACCAACAATCATCTGGGTGCTCTGTCCCGCGGGAGCAAACACGGGTGCCTTTCTGGACGCTTGCCGTTGTTGTTTCGATTCGGCGACGCGATCACGAAGATGAAGCATCGCCGATTCAACGTGCTTCTTTTGCTTTTCCGGAGCCAACTTTTGAAGGTCTCGATCGGTTGGCAGTTCGATATTCGCGCTCAATCGATCAGCCCAGCGCCCCGCTTCATCCAGCAGGTCAGCCGACGCAAGCGGTATCGCCTTGAGATGGATATAGCCGCGAAATTCCTTTTCGGTCCGGAGCTTCCTGGCAACGAGCGTCAGTTGTTCCATCGTGTAATCGGGGCTTTGAATGATCCCCGAACTAAGGAACAACCCTTCGATGTAATTGCGTCGATAGAAGTCGATCGTCAGTTCGACAACCTCATCGACCGTGAATCTCGCTCGCGGCGTCGAACTGGAAACGCGGTTGACGCAGAATTGGCAATCATAGACGCAGTAGTTCGTCAACAAGAGCTTCAGCAAGGAGACACAACGTCCATCGGGAGTGTAGCTGTGGCAGATACCAATCCCTGAACTGTTGCCAATTCCCTTTCCCTCCGTCGCTCCCTTGCGGCGAACACCACTGCTGGCGCACGACGCATCGTATTTTGCCGCATCCGCCAGTATCCGTAACTTATTGTTTAGGTCCATCATTCAACACGCATGCCGAGGTTTCTTCCATTAACCGTCGGACGCTGATGCCGCGCAACAGGCAATTCTCGCGATTGCACACGATTGGAAGCAGAAATCACTTGATCAGTTTTACGGGCACATCATTCTTCATTGATGCGCCAGGCGTACTGCGACCCTGTTCGATGTATTGTCGCATTCGCTTTGTCAGAGCTTCGACCGTTTCAGGATGCTCCGTCGCCACATTCTTCGTCTCGCCAATATCGGCCTGCAAATTGTAAAGCTGCAATTTTGGTAGACCTTCTTTGCGAGCAACCGCTTCCCGTGGGCTGCTCCATCCTGCCGAACCGGCGCAAAAAGCGAGTTTCCACTTCCCGTCGCGAATGGCGAATGATCCATCAATCGAATGGTGAACCGTTGCCTCGCGAACCGCTGGCAACTTGGGATTGCTCATCAGTGGGACGAGGCTCACTGAATCCTCACCAGCGTTCTCGGGAAGCTTAAAATCGTTGAGCTGCGCCGCCGTCGCTAGCAGATCGGTGTGACAAATCGTGGCATTACAAACGCTGTTTGCGGGTATCGTTTTAGGCCAGCGAGCGATAAAGGCGACGCGATGTCCCCCTTCAAAGATATCCGCTTTGTTTCCCCGATATCGATAACTCGGGTGATGTCCCTTGGCCTCAAGTGCTGAAAAATCGCATTTAGGCGTCGCCCCGTTATCGCTGGTCACAATGAACAAAGTGTTGTCCGCAAGACCCTTCTTGTCGAGCGCCCGCATCACTTGACCGATTGTCCAGTCGACTTGCATAACGAAATCGCCCCATGGGTTTAGGCCACTCTGATTTTGAAACTGCTCGGTCGGCAAGATCGGCGTGTGAGGGGCCGGTAGCGGGAAATAAAGGAAGAAAGGCTGCTCCGCCGACTGAGACTCCACGATCTTCACGGCTCTGTCGGTCAACCGATCCAATACCTCGATGTGCCGGAAGTCCTCACTCACCGGACCCGCACGCCATACCTTCATCCCCGTCGACGCAGGAACAATTTCCCGCGGCAGGCTGGTAACGCGGTCGCCATCGATATAGACATATGGATGCATGTCCAGCGATGCGGAAATGCCAAAGAACTCATCGAAACCGAGTTGCAAAGGTCCTTGCGTGATCGGTTTGCTGAAATCGATGTTTTCCCACGGTTCGTTGGGATTGTCGCTCGGTTTTTTCGACGGATCGGTCAACCCCCACTCCAATCCCAAATGCCACTTGCCGACGCAGGCGGTTCGATAACCGCACGCTTTCAGCATGGATGCAACCGTCATTCGATTCGCGTCGATCAGCGGCAACGAATAACCCCAACAGACCCCCGACTGCAAACGCGTCCGCCAACTGTACCGTCCGGTAAGAATCCCGTAGCGTGTCGGCGTGCAGACCGCCGAGCCCGAATGCGCATCGGTGAACCGCATCCCTTCGGCGGCCAAACGATCCATTGCGGGCGTTGCAATCTTGCCGTCTGGATTCATGGCGTGAACGTCGCCGACACCCAAATCGTCAGCCAGTATGTAAACGATGTTGGGAGGCGATGCCTCGGCAGCCCTAAGGGAAGTCGCCGAATGCAAGATCAACAGGCTGCAGAAGGAAAGGACGAAGGAGGGACGCATGAAGACGCTCTCAAGATGCGAAGGAAGCAAACGGTGGGAAGGGGAATGCGCGTCGGGTGCCGATACGAAGGGGCTGAAGTTCAAGAACTGGAATAGCGACCTCGACGAACGAACAAGCCAGTGGCGACCACAAACAGTCCAACGGCGGAAGCAATCTGTTGATGCATGCTCGACGATGATTCAGCTTCGGGAGATTCCGATTCCATGGCGGGACCGACTTCCAAAGCATCACCGCCAAACAACAAACCGTCCGCGGCAACAAACACCTGCTGCATCGAACCTGTTCCGTGAACGGAGAGACTGGTCAGCGGCATCATGCCATCCAGAGCAAACGACAGCATCTGCAAACGCGCTGCCGAGGCCATCCGGCTATCGATCGCTTCCGTGTCGATCACCCAGTTTTTTAAATAATCATAGGTTCGCCGACCGAAGAAGCCTCGTTCGGAATTTTGTATCGCATCACGAGCGCGCTCGAACGCCGATGCTTCAGCGTTCGCATTGATATCCCCGGAGCTTTCGGACGATGGTTCCGCATCATTCAAAGCAGCTTTGATCCGCGCGAGCAATCTTAAACCGTCGCTCGGTTCCGAATCGGCGGTTTCGTCCTCCAAGAAGTCTTCGCCAGCGAGCAACGCTCGCTCACCATCCATCTTCATCCAGTCACGCATAACCCGGTCGGTGTTTTCTTGTTCAGATGGATCGGCCATTTGGTCACCCGATTCACTCACCGTCGACCATTGATCCGCATTTGTATGATTCAAGGTGAACGCTCCGGGCGTCGTTGCGTCCTCGGAGTGCGTACCGTCTGAACCCGAAGAAATTTCTGTTTGTGTATTTGGGTTCAGTTCGGAGCCAACGCTGCTGGAGCCATCGTCAATCACCAAGGGTAACGATTCGGAAGCGTCTGATTGAAGGGAACGCGGGCTGCTCCACGATGCGTCATCCCATCGAAACAACAAACGTCGGTCCCCCTGTTCACCTCCTGGCTGCATCATCGCCAGGCGGGTTTGCAATGAAGGTAACGCGACAAAAGTGAAACGATAGGCTGATGGGTCGATCGTGTAAGGTGAATGCGACGGATGACCGTGCCCACCGGGCCGCGGAAGATGATCCCCCGATGGCTTGACCGGTTGGAAGCCTCGTGAGGCGAAGACCTCATAAGAAACAATATCGTTCGCGACACGGACATTTAGGGTTCCCAGGACCCTTGCGTCTTCGCCAATCGACCCGGAATCGAACAGATGATCCAAAGAAACCGCATCGGCGGCCAACAGACTGCGTGATTCAAGCCGTTCCAAGCGAAAGGCTTTGCGTCGGTGTTTTGCTCGGTTCATATAAACGCCACAGGCTTTCAAAGCCTCGTCCATGAAGAGGAGATGCTCTCGCAAGCATAGCGAAATCAGGTTCCGCCGGATTAGGGTAACAGCATGGGTAGGCTCCATTATACGCAAACTTCGCAGCCAAGGCGACACTCCTTGCGGTTTTCCCCGCCCAGTTCTCGCTTGCGTCAACACCAAGCCAGCCAGTTCAAACTCTGACGTTGCCGGATTGCGGAGTTCACGCGATCTTGATCGCCGAAGTCTGAGAAGGTCAGCAGTTGTTGTGAACTGGACGGCCGCTCACGTAAGCACCTCGGCATAGGTCACCTTAAGCAAAACGGAATCAGCCGCAGCGCACTCAGCTCCCGCATAGGCCGGAGGCCGAAACAAAAACTGCCGGGGCCGTCAGACCCCAGAACCGAAACAATGACGACTTTAGCCCGGCGGGCGGCACATTAGCGTTTAGTGGATGGTGCCGGCCTCCCGCCTAAAGCGAATCGCAACAATCCGGTGGTTTACACCACCGGCAAGCTATATGTCGGCCTCCGGCCTAAACGGCACGCTCTTGTTATACGTCGCATGGCCGAAAATGAGGTGATTCGCTTCATTAGATGCAAAAGCATCATTCCAGACCACGCACGGTATAACGTCTGGTTCTTTGGAACCGTAATCTAACGCTCAACTGCTGATTCAACTGAAAGACTTATGCCGAAGTGCTTATTCCGAATGTCTACGTTCTCTTCGATTGCTTAGCCGAAGATCTTGTTTTGAAGTTGCTTTCGGGAGGCGTTATAAGTCGGATAGCCAGTCTTGGGGGGTTGAGAAGATGCTGTCGATGTCGTGGGGTTTTGTTTTGGTGTCGGCGGGCTGGGGCTGCGGGGCGGTTTGAGCGGTGGTCTGGGAGGGAGCGGTGGTGGCGCGGGTGTCGGATGTTGGGGTTGTTGATATGGATTTTGTTGGCCGCAGAAGTTGTGGCGGTTCGGATCGATGACGATCGTCGGTGGTGGAGGTGTGAGCGAGGTTGGAGGTGAAAGCGGTGGTGTTCGTGTGAGTGGTGGTGGAGGCGTGAGTGGTGGTGGAGGCGTGAGTGGTGGTGGAGGCGTGGGGGAAGGTGTTGGTTGTGTTTGCGGGTTGGGAGAGGAGGGGGTGGTGAGCGAGTGGTTGTTCGCCGGAGCCGCTGGTGGCTTGGCGGTTTAAATGGTTGAGGATGATTAGGGCGTCGAGTGGTTCGACGCGGCCGTTCTGGGTGGTGTCATAATAGAAGTTCGGCACATCTTGAGCGGAGGTGGGGACCGGCAGGGCTAACGCTCCGTGAGCGTTCAAGTAGTTGAGTGGAATCAGGGCGTCCAAAGGTGCGACACGGCCGTCGCGATTGACATCGTATTGATTGAACGGGTTGGTCCAAACCTTTGCGTTGTGCAGTTTCATGGCTAGGCCATCACCTTCGAGCAGATGATACGTTTGGCCACCTTCGAAGATCGGTCGCCGGACGGTCCAGCCGGTTCCGAACTGGGCGATGCTGTCGCCGGTCATGGTGATCACCAACGCGGACGACGCCCCCAGGACGCGTGCGAGGTCGGTTGGCGAATCGATCGTCAATCCCGAACCGGCGGCTAATTCGATCGCCTCCAGTTCGACCAGCGAACCATCGGGCAAAGCGCTGAGCGACAGGGGCGTCTCGGATGTCCAGTGCAGTGTATCGAAGCCATCGCCGCCATCGAGCGTTGTGAAGTTCAAATGCGATGCATATATATGATCGTCCCCCAATCCGGATCGAAGCGTCAGCGAGCGACCATCCGCGTCGAAGGGCCGCAGCGTGACGGTGTCGTCAAGTTCGCTGGTCGATATCTGAGCCTGAGTGTCGTAGGGGAGGCGATCAAGCATCCGGCCGAATGTCCCTTCGCGAATGATCAATTCCGAAGCGGCGAGCGAGACGTCGTAGAGCGTTGCGATACCGGGATCGATCACTTTCAGTCCGTCTTCAAAGTTGCCAACTTGATCGCGGGCCAAGGTGATGAACTTGTAATCGACCGTCGGCGTCGTCTCGAACGGTGCGTGCAGTTCGGAAGTGCTGAGCCACTGGCGATAACGACCGCCGTTCTCCGAAACATAGACCTCGAATTCCGATAAACCGGCACCGATCTCACCATCGTCGCCGGTCCAACTGAGCATCAACATCGAACTCTCGGGGACCGGATCGACCGACATGATCATCGAATTGGGGCTGTCGACATCGAGCGTGTTGAAGATGCTTCCGGTATCGATCGGCTCGTTGCCATCGAAGATGATGCGTGCCTGAGCGTCGATCCTGGAACCGGTCGCCGCAGTCCGCTTCGCCCGTACCGAGTAACTGACGAAGCCATCACCTTCAGGCGGAGCAAGGTTCAGTTTCAGGAAGCCGAGATCGGGATCGGACGCCGCTTGGCTTGTGTTCGGGTCGATCGTGGTGAAGGTCCAGCGGACCACTCGTGAAACAGGATCGAGCCGCCCAAAGACCTGGACCTTGACACCGAGCTGGTCAACCAAGTCGACCACATCATTGATTCGACTGGCATCTGTCGGCTCATACGTCTTTCCCGCGATTGAATACTCGCCAAACGCAAACGTCCGCATATCGAGATCGCTGTCGAGCGTCTGAACGATTTGCACCGAGTGGGCCGCGCTGGAAGCTTGCTCCGGATCGTTCTCGAATCGGATCGTGTAGGCCAAGCGTTCCGCCGCCGATACCCACCGCTCGTCGCCGACCCCCTTGGGTCCCAGGATATCGTTGGGATCAAACGATCGAACATCGCGAGTGAAATTGTTCTTCAGCGTGATCGCGATCGCCCCCCGCGAACGGATTTCCGCATCAAACAGCCGCCCGACACGCGTCTGCGTATCGGGAGTGACCAGATCATAATGAACCACAAAGGCCGTGATCTCATCGCTGCGGAACCGGTAATTCCCTTCGTTGTCCAACGTGAAGCCCGCCGGCACATCCCCCATGATCTCAACACGGTAATCGATGCCCGCAAGCTGTGGCAGCACCGACTGAAGCACATTGCCGGTCAGTTCCTGTCGGATCTTTCCAGGCCGCGTTATAAAAGGGGCCGCGATGCTGGAGACCCCCGAGGGGACGGCGGGCGTCAGCGCTGCGGGCTCGGTGAAACCGCCTGTTTGAATCGGAACATCGATCCGCAAGTGTTCGTCGACCGCTAGTTGGATTGCGATCGGGTCAACCAGCTCGACTCGGCCACCACTGATGGCGACCGTGTAGTCGCCTGTCGGCAGCGTGGGGAAGACGAACGATCCGTCCGACAGAACGGTCGTCGAATAGGTTTCGCCACCGGATGTCTCCGACAACGTCAACACCAGCCCATGATACGCAGTCGCAAGATCGTTGGTGTGAACCGATCCGACAACGGAAGTCTTTCTGTCGGCGACGAAGCGATCGAAATAATCCTGCAACAGAGCGCGCGATGCGGCGTCGATCGCGGCGGGGGTTGTGGCTCCGGTGCGACGAATCGATGTGGTCATCGCCTCCCGCAACGCATCGATACTGCCAGCGAACTCCAACTTGAATGCTTCGATCTCGGTGATCGCCTCGGCGTCGGTCAGATACGACAGGTCCAACTGACTCAGATCGAAGTCCCACAGATAGTCGGCTTGCGGCTGCTGGTAGAAATATTCGGCGACATAATGGATGTCCAGCGGCTCGCTGGCGGCGTCCACCTGAGCCGGTCGGACATAAAAGGTGCGGCTGACCGTTTCGCCGGGCAGCAGAATGTCGCGCGGCCCATCCGATTCGGAATAGCCCAGAAATTCCGACACGAACATCGTTTCGTCGGTGCCCGCCCCTTCCAGAGAATCGGCAAAAGGATCGGTCGCCGAGAAATGAATCCAAGGCGTTTGGATGTCGTTGAGCGTATTGTTTCGCCAAGCGAGCGTCACGGGAATCGTCGCCGGCGGGCGGTCGTTGCGTCGCCGGTTGAAGGTGTCCGGACGCGTCAGGCTGATCGGCTGCAACGAGACCGGGGCGGCGACAACCTCGAACGAATGAGGGACGTCGACGCTGTCGGATGTCGTCTGTTTGGTGAGTTCGATCGAGTAGATTCCTTCGGCGACCGATTGCAGGTCGAATGTGGCGTACAATCGCGTCGAGCTGACCGGCGTGTAACGGATCGCCGCGTGCGACTGCCCCAGTGAATCGACCAGTTGTGCCGTCACGCTGCGATCGAACTTGGCTCCGTTGATTTGAATCGTTCGCTCACCCGACGTGCCTCCGCGACCGTAGTCCGTGTCGAACACGGTGAAGTCGACCGTGCGAGCCAGGATCGTGTAGCTGCTGGTCGCAAGATCGACGTCGGTACCGTAGGCCATGATGTAGTAGGTCCCCGCCTGTGTCGATGGAATCACGATCCGCTGATCGGTTTCGTAAGGCTGACGCGATGAGAAGTCGGCCGAACTGCGGCTGGGAACGTTGTCGAATGTCGCGTAAAGCTGCGTCGATCCGATCGAGGAATCCGAATCGAATTCAATCACCAGCGTTTCGCCGGCGGCAACGTCGACTCGGTAATAAACCGCGGCGTCGGTGGTGATCGTTCCCGCCGCAGGTGTTCCCAACTGAAGCTCCGTCGTCTCCATCGCGAAAGCGTCCAGCGTCGCCTTGACGTTGTTCGCTTCATCGACTTCGGGGACACTGTTGAGAATGTCCGACCGGATGATGACACGGTAATCGCCGGGCAGAACGCCGGGCAATGGGGCGGTCAGCGTCGCTGTATATGACTGACCGGCGAGCACGTTTCCCGCGCGGTAAACGCTTCCGAACAAAGCGTCCCCCGGGTCCCAAGTGTCATCCGGCGACAAGTAGATCGTGTCGGTCCAGCCCCCAAAAGCGGTTTGCGTTCCGGTGTTTTGAATCGTGAAGGTGACGGACGCTGATTGGCCGGAAACGCCGCTGGCCGGGATGGTGATGTCGCCGACGACCAGATCGGACGGCGGAACCGGACCGATCGCGATCGTTTGATCCGAAACGGTGATGTTGTTCGATTCGAGCTGACGTTCGTAAACTCGGTTCGTCGAATCGGCCACGACGATCATGTAATAATTACCATCTAGCCCCGATGGAACTTGGAACGAAGCGCCGGTCGGTCTCTCTGCGCCACCGGCAAGTTCTTGCTGGTGATCGATGTAGCCCAGCGGGATGTCGGTCTTGCGATCGAAGACCTGATCGAGCGACAGGTAGACGCTGTCGGACCAGCGTGGCGAAGCCGCGGCCCCACCGGCATTCAGGATCGTCCAATCGAAATCGGCCACGCGTCCCGAAAACGCCGTGGCGGGGGGCGCGACGGAGCTGACTTGCAGATCAGGCGTGTCGCTGAGCAAGATGTTGGTCACCGGCGACGAAGTGCGCTGGTTGTTCGCTTCGCCACTCCCTTCGATCACCGCGCCGGTCGTGTCGGTTTGCACGATCACGAAGTAATCGCCCGACAGATCAATGTCGATCGGCCACTGGATGTTTCGCGTGTACGACTCGTTCACGTCCAGCGTGCCGTAATGCGTGTATCGCCCGATGAGCGTGTCGCCGCTGTCGATCGATTCGTCTTCGGAAAGCCAGATCGCGTCTCGCCAGATGCTGGTTGTCGATGGTGCGGGCCCGGTGTTGGTGACGGTCCAACTGATGGGTAGGCTGGTTCCGGAGTTGGCCGATGTCGGAACGCTCAAGGCGGAGATCTGCAGGTCGGACAGATGAGCGTTGTCGGGATCGCCGATCGGCGTGTTGGTCACCGAGAAATCATGCGACACCCAGGCGTTGTTCGCTTCATTGATCTCGGGCACCTTTCCGGTCGCATCGGTGACCACGTACAAACGATACAGCCCCTCGGGCGTATTGGCGGGAATCGTCGTCACCGCGTTGCGGCGGAAGTAGCTCCCTCCGGCTGGCAAGTCGCCGAGGTTCGAGAAAGTCGCCAGCAAGACGTCGTCGCTGTTGCCGACCGTCAAGTCGGTCGACAGGAAAAGGCGTTCGACCCACGGATCGCCGAACGTGCCGCCGATGCCGTTGTTTTCAATTTCGTAGTCGATGGCAAACTGCGTCCCGGGTGCGATTCCACGCGAACCGATGCTGGCGGTGAACGAGCGGACGCGAAGGTCGGGGCGATCGTCGGCGATCGTGGTCGATGCGACGGACACGTTGTTGGTGTTATCGAGTTCATAGACCGCGTCGCGGTGATCGCTGACGACAATGACATGGGCGTCGCCGATCCAATCGGTCGGCAGCCGGAGCGTGATGCTTTGCGATTCGGATTGCCCCGCCGCCAAGACGCCCGTCCGCAGCCGCTCGCTGATCAAGCGATCGTCACCGCTGAGGGTCGCGTCGCTGGACAGATAAATCGCGTTGTGCCAAGCGTCTTCCGGCGTCGGATGGTTGCCGAGATTGCGAACATTGAAATCGACGGTGAAGTCGCGTCCTGTCTTCGGATCGTCGGAGATGTTCAGTTGCGTGATCGCCAAGTCGGGCGGATCGATCACGATGTTGATCGGGGCCGCCGAAGCGAGGACATTGTTCGCTTCGTCCGATTCCTCGACGACATTCCCGCTGTCGGTGGCGACGATCAAGTAGTAATTGCCTGAAATCTGATCGGGCAGGACAAAGCTGTACGCATGCGCTTCGCTCTGTTCGCCCGCCAGGATGCCCGACCGCTGACGGTTCCCCAACAAGATGTCGGTCTGCGGATCGAGCGTCCTGTCGGAAGAAAGATAAACCGCGTCGCGCCAACTGTTTTGCGATGTCGGGACGATCGAACCGTTGGCGACGGTATAGGCAACGTTCAGCGGCTGACCAGCCACGGCACCCGCGATCGGCGTGATGGAGGTCACTTCCAAATCGGGACGCGGCCGCAGATAGATCTGCATCGGTTGTGCGGCGGCTCGATCATTGTTCCCTTCAAAGTCGTGTTCGTAGACCGAATGTGAAGCATCCGTGCGAACGATGATGTACGCTTCCTCGCTGGCAATGCCCGTCGGCAGCGTCACGCTGTAGTTCAGCACTTGGTATTCATCGTCGATCTGCAACGACCCGGTGTGCGGAACATTGGCGAGCAACGTGTCATCCATGTCGATGTCATTGCCGTTCAGCGAAAGGTAGATCTGATCAGTCCAGCTTGAAACACGTGTCTCCCCGTCCCCTTGATTCTTCACCGTCCAACTGACCAGGATCGATTCACCCTCGAAAGCTTGATCGGGTCTGGCCACATCCGTCACATGAAGATCCGGCGGCGGCGTGAGTTTGATATCGCTCGCGATTGATGCCGTCGCGTTATCATCTTCCGCTCCCGTTTCGGGAATCTGATTCGTTCGGTCGGCGACCACGATAAAGTAATGCAACCCGTCGGCATCCTCCGGCAATGTCACCGTCAGATTGTTGGTGTAACTTTCGCTCGGGTCCAGAAAGCTCTCGTTTCCGGTTTGGCCAAGATACACATCACCGCCATCCCAGACTTCGTCATCCGACAGATAAACGCGGTCGATCCACGTGGTCGAATTCGTCGAAGCGTTACCGATGTTGCTGACCACCCACTGGATCGTCGCATCCTGTCCCGTGTACAGATTCTCCGTCAGCGACACCACCGAATCGACAACCAGATTCGCCGAAGGTATCGGATCGACGGTCATCACCGCATCATCAATCGCGGCATTGTTATCTTCATTGGCGAACTCCTCGATCGCATCACCGCTGTCGGTCACCACCACAACGCGATAATCCCCCTCGATATCGCCAGGAACATCAATCTCCTGCGTCCGCACCACCGCCCCACCCGCCGGCACCGTCCCCGAAAATGCAAACGTCCCCCGGAGAATATCACCCCCGATCACCCCATCGGCCGAAAGATAAACCCGCTCATTCCAACTCCCCGTCGCATCACCATCCCCCTGATTGCGAACCGTCCACGAAACCCGCACCCTCTGCCCCGCGACGGTTAAATCCTTGGTCTCAATACTCTCAACAACCAGATCGGGCAAAGGTGGCAGCCCCAGTGTCACGGTCGTCGATGCGATGTTGTTCGTTTCATCGAACCAGTTCTCCATTGGTCGCGTCGCCATCTTGATTCATCGCGTTGCCGGCAATATCCCGAATGTCGGGACCAAATACATATAGAGTAGGATCCTGGGCAAGCTGTTGTGGGAACCAGAACGTCGCTTTGTCATCCTGAACCGTCGCTGAATACAGGACGACTTCGCCGGCAGGACCCATGATTTTCAGGTCACCCGCCGAAACGGAAGTTGCGTCGATGAGCGAGTCAAAGGTCAGGTCGATCCGCGATGTCGGCGTTAGCGACGCTTCCGTAACCCGTGGGCCACGCGTGTCGACCGTGAAGCTGAATGGATCAGACGAAATTTTCAAACCGTTGGTCGGTGTCAGACTCGCAACGATGTCCCAGACACCATCCGAAAATGCAACCGAGGGCGTGAACTCATAGACGCCCGCCACAGGGGCGCTCAGGGTGTCGTCAATCGAACCATCGCCAAAGTAGTCGACTTCAATCAGACCAGCGTAGTTGACCGCGATACTGAACGTTGGGGTTGTGTCGTTGGTGATCCCATCTGACTGTGACGATCCGCTATCGGAACTCTCCGCTATCTCGATAACCGCAGTCGGCTGATCAAAGGTGTTAAGCAGAAGCGAAACCGTCCCCGCTTCGCTTGCGTTGACGATGTCGAGTAGTCCATCTCCATTGAAGTCCCCGGTTGATAGGCTTTGAGGCTGACCGCTAACATTCTTGAAAGTCACCTGGCTGAACGAACCATCCCCGAAACCAGCGACGATCCCCACTCTGGCTCCTTGAAAATCGGAAAACGCAAGGTCGGCTTTCCCATCGTTGTTGAAGTCGCCTGTCGCAATACCGGCTAGATTCCCTCCTGTTTGAACCATCGAGGGTGGTGAGAACGTTTTATCGTCACCAGCAATCAGAATGGAAACGTTTGTGCTGTGATAGTTCGCCACGGCGAGATCAGGCAGGCCATCTTCATTGAAGTCGGCGGCGGTGATCGCGTACGGACCGTTTGCTCCGACGGAAAACTCTTTCGCCGAGTCGAACACACCAGAAGTCGATCCGAACAATACGGACACCGTACCACTTGAGGCGTTCGCCGTCGCAACGTCCAATCGACCGTCGGAATTGAAATCCGCCACCACAAGGCCTCGCGGATTCCTGCCGACGGGAAAGGTAAGCGGGGCCGCGAAGCCCCCTTGCCCATCACCAAGAAGAACCGACACCGTGTTGGCGTTCCAGTTTGCCGTTACGAGATCGACGTTGTCATCCAGATTAAAATCTCCTTTATCCACCGCGTGCGGGCCGTCTCCCGCGGCATGACATTGAGCGGAAGCGAGAACTCCATCGCCATCGTTCAGCAGCGTTGTCACGCAATCGGCTCCGAAACTTGCCGTTGCGATATCAACGTCACCATCATCATCAAAGTCGGCCCCCGTGACCGACCACGGCTGGAAACCCACCGCGTACGGCAGCGGCTGGGAAAAACCGCCGGAACCGTCACCAAACAGCGTACTGATTCCAGACTGATTCCCGCGTGAGGCGACGATGTCCAATTGACCACCGCGGTTTAAATTGGCCGCGAAAATTCCCACTCCCTCCCCACCGATTGATATGGAGTCCGCATTGGCGAACGAAATCGCTGGGTCAAGAATTTCGGTAACGGTTCCATTGAGAAGTGTTCCAGATTGAACGAGCGACCGCACAAAGACCGGAAGCCCCGCAACGTCTAACGTACTCGATGAAGGAATAATCAACGTGTTGACATAAAGTGCCTCGGGCACCGCGTCTGGAGCGTTATCGTAAAGATCAACAAGCCTGACGTGCGTGTTATTCGCCAAACGAAGCGTCCCAAACGAAAAATTCGATTCGCTGAAACCGGGCAACGCGCGTCCAATATCGCGTCCCATCACCTCCAGCAATCGAGGCGAGCCAACCGTTCCGCCGGAAAACGTCGTCGTGCCTTGCCCGCTGAAGAAACTGGAATCGTTCGAACTCGAAAGCAAATTCCCGCTCATGTTGAGAAGATTCGGCGATTCGCGCAGCAACCTTCCCGTCGTCCCGTTCAAGACAGAACCTGGGATGCTGATGGTACCACCGACTGCGACATCGATCGTTCCTGCATTCGTGAACGAACTGTTGGCCCCACCACCAACACTTAAGTCGCTCCGCGAGGAAACGATGATCGTACCTTCATTGACTAAACTGCCGTTGCTGTAGTAGCTGGCGATCGAACCGCTGGTTCCCCGCACGGTAATGCCTGGTCCAATCGTGAGGGTACCATCAGCACCTGCTTGATTCGAATGACTCTCGATCAAATTGAAGGAACTGGCACCGAACTCAATCACGCCGTTACCGGTTAATGATCCAGCGGGACTATTAAGCTCAGAGAAGTAAACACGCCCGTAAGTGTTCCCCGCCTCGTCGCCAATGCGTATCGTGCCGTTAGTTCCAAGCCATCAAAGATTGAAACGCGGGCGTTGTTCATCTGAGTAGCATCCAAATCACCATTCAGGACGATGTCCTGCAAAGTGGATGTTGTCGATGTGGCAAACAGCAGCGATCCATCGGATTGATTGATCGTCCCGTTCTTGATTGTCCCGCCGCGCAGATGCCATGAACCGGTTGAAGCGTCAAGATTCCAGTCGCCTCCTTCCAGATCAAGCGTTCCGGCCAGTTCGACCATTCCGCCGGATCGGTTGATCGTTCCCAATTCGCTGAGGGCAATCTGACCATAAAGGCCGAGCGTCCCTTCGTTGACATTAATCGTGCCGTTGTTGGAAAATGAACTGTTCGCGCCGCCACCTACATTGAGACTGTCTCCCAGCGAAAGATTGATCGTTCCTTCATTGACCAGACTGCCATTGCCGTAGTAACTGGTGATACTTCCGCTGGCACCTTGGATTGTGATACCCGAGCCGATCGTGAGGTACCATCAGCACCTGCTTGATTCGAATGACTCTCGATCAAATTAAAGGAACTGGCACCGAACTCGATCGTGCCGTTTCCGATTAACGATCCAGCGGGACGGTTAGGCTCTGAGAAGTAAACGCGACCGTAAGTATTCCCCGCCTCGTTGCCGACGCGTATCGTACCGTTGAGTTCCAAGCCATCAAAGATCGAAACGCGGGCGTTGTTCATCTGAGTAACATCCAAATCACCATTCAGAACGATGTCCTGCAGAGTGGATGTTGTCGATGTGGCAAACAGCAACGATCCATCGGATTGATTGATCGTCCCGTTCTTGATTGTCCCGCCGCCAGATGCCATGAACCGGTTGAAGCGTCAAGGTTCCAGTTGCCACCTTCCAGATCAAGCGTTCCAGCCAGTTCGACTGTTCCGCCGGATCGGTTGAGCGTTCCCAATTCGCTGAGGGCGATTTGACCATAAAGGCCGAGCGTCCCCTTCGTTGACATTGATCGTGCCGTTGTTGGAAAACGAACTGTTCGCCGCCACCAACATTGAGACTGTCCCCCAGCGAAAGATTGATCGTTCCTTCATTGACCAGACTGCCATTGCCGTAGTAACTGGTGATGCTTCCGCCAGCACCTTGGATATGATCCCCGAGCCGATCGTGAGCGTGCCATCGACGCCAGGTTGATTCAGTCGTTCTCAATCAGATTAAAGGAACTGGCACCGAACTCGATCGTGCCCGTGCCGATCAATGATCCAGCGGGACTGTTGGGTTCTGAAAAGTAAATGCGACCGTAAGTATTCCCCGCCTCGTTGCCGACGCGTATCGTGCCGTTGAGTTCCAAGCCATCAAGGATTGAAATACGGGCGTTGTTCATCTGAGTAACATCCAAATCACCATTCAGGACGATGTCCTGCAGAGTGGATGTTGTCGATGTGGCAAACAGCAATGATCCGTCGGATTGATTGATCGTCCCGTTCTTGATTGTCCCGCCGCACGATGCCACGAACCGGTTGAAGCGTCAAGATTCCAGTCGCCACCTTCCAGATCAAGCGTTCCAGCCAGTTCGACTGTTCCGCCGGATCGGTTGAGCGTTCCCAATTCGCTGAGGGCGATTTGACCATAAAGGCCGAGCGTTCCTTCGTTGACATTGATCGTGCCACTGTTGGAAAACGAACTGTTCGCGCCGCCACCAACATTGAGACTGTCCCCCAGCGAAAGATTGATCGTTCCTTCATTGACCAGACTGCCATTGCCGTAGTAACTGGTGATGCTTCCGCCAGCACCTTGGATCGTGATACCCGAGCCGATCGTGAGCGTGCCATCGACGCCAGGTTGATTCCAGTCGTTTTCAATCAGATTAAAGGAGCTGGCACCGAACTCGATCGTGCCCGTGCCGATCAATGATCCAGCGGGACTGTTGGGTTCAGAAAAGTAAACGCGACCGTAAGTGTTCCC
Organism: Pirellulaceae bacterium; assembly: GCA_041399105.1. Taxonomy (GTDB): domain Bacteria; phylum Planctomycetota; class Planctomycetia; order Pirellulales; family Pirellulaceae; genus Rosistilla. The sequence continues at coordinate 30,281 of JAWKTL010000034.1, forward strand.
CGCCTCGTTGCCGACGTGTATCGTACCGTTGAGTTCCAATCCTCCAAAGATCGAGACTCTGTTGTTCATTTGAGATGCGTCCAAGTCGCCGTCAAGGACGACGTCGGTCAGACTGGAGCCTGAGGCATTGGTTACGGTAATGGTCGTTCCTGACGAAACCGTCGCGCCCTGCAATCCTCCACCAGCGAGAGTAACGCCGACACTCGAATCCAGAGTTGTCGCGATGCTGAACGAACCGGCCTGAAGTCGAACCGTCTCGCTGGCATCAAGTCTATTGATGGAATGGCTTCCGCTGGTGATCGTAATCGTTTGATCGCCGGCCAAGTCGGGGATTACCACGTCGTCCCCCGGTCCAGGGACTGCCCCACTGTTCCAGTTGGACCCAACACTCCAGTCGCCACCGATCGGATTCGTCCATGTGATGACAGCCAGCATCGCTCGTTCTTCCAAGCGTTCGGCTCGCAGTCGTCGACGCTTTTCTTGGGGGCGACGACGTGTGCGACTTCGTTTCTTGAAAGACCACAGTTGCAGAAGTTTTGTAGTTCGTTTAGGCATGCGGAGGTCCGCCTTGAGATTCATGCTGAGGACTTTACTCAGTCTATTTTGCGTGTTTTCAGCGTGCAATCTGGGATCGCGTTAGAGTTCGAGAAGCGATCCTCCAATGACGCTCGATCGTGCTTGCCGGGAATCGCGAAACGATAGTCCCTTGGCAGCAAGTAAACGTATCAAAGCACCGCTGGCTGCGCGGGAAATGATCTTTTTTTGAAAATGGCGAACGAATCGGAGCCGGCACGGGCGGTAAAGGGCTGTTATGGCTTGTCCGCAGCAGCTTTGAAGGCTGCCGAACGCAGGATCGAAGAGGGGAAACTCTTGAAACAACCTTTCAGCTCTGCGATCTCGGCGTTTCGCTCCCCGCAAGAATGAACGAGCCACAAGGGATTTCGCATCAAATAGTGCGTGTCTACGATGTTTGCTGCTGCCAGTTGACATCGAGTTCGGCAAGAAAGGGTGCGATGGGACTCGCGAATCCTAGGATGACATCGCCACCGTCGATGCTGGAGTCTTCTCCGATGAGAGTGTATTGGCCAGGTGATGTATAAACGCAAACGTGCGATGCCGACAATCGACGATCCAAACCAAGCGGACGCCGGAGTTGAAATACTCGATTCGCTTGCGTGTCATTTCCGCCGAGTGTTGCCGGGACTGAGAACTTCGATTGCAAGGTCTGGAGAAATCGTCGGATAGGCTTCGCCGGGAAAGCCGCACGCTTGCAACCGCTCGCGAGAAACAAAGGCAACGTCAGGACCACGAACATCCCCCGCCGGCAGTCGAAAAAAACCGTCAGCTCCAGTAACCAATCCCATCTGTCGGGGAACGACAAAGTTGCTGATTATTCGAATGATTGCCGCCGCGACGACCGATGCTTCGTAGCTCATTGCTTTCTCCACCAATGCCTGATCGACCAGTTCACACTGGGGGCGGGACTTCGCATCGTTTGCAGCGATCAAATCATCAATCGTTGCCGTTCCGATCGGTGGCGTTGCCCTTACGCGATCAATCGCGATATCGCCTAAATCGCGAAGGCGATCAGCGATCGAAGAAGCTTGAACTGCAATCGACATGATGGAACTCTAAAAAAGTTTGAAACAAGATGCAAGCTGGGAGAATCGTCTCGCCCAACATTGTACCGCATGCACCCCGCATATCCTAGTGATCCGTGCTGGGGCTTTGAGTGGAGTGGAAGACGCAGAGACGTAGAGATCGCAAAGATACAAGCATCGAATTGCAAGAACGGTTGATAGAACTTGGACAAGCGCCTCGCCGAGCGTTGACTATCGAAAGATGGGAACTTTCGACAATTCAAAAGTCAATCCAACCTGAATAAACTTGTTTGTTCCGCGATCTCTGCGCGTCCGTGCTTCAGATTCCGCTGAGCTTCTTCCAGTCGATCGATAGCAGCAAGTTATCTTTCGCGCTGTCTTCTTCGGCGAGGTCGGCGAAGAACTGATCGATGGCGCCGGTTTGCGTTTTCACGGTTGATGCCCAAGACGCAGAGGAAGACGTGATCGGTGATGAGCGAAGCTTTCGATTCGATATCACGCCGATGGTCTCATCCAGTTGATCCGGCTGGTCGCCGGATTCGGCAGTCTCTTTCGCTGGTATGATGGCAATCGCTTGTTCACCCTCACCACGAAGTTGGTTGTTCAAGTAATTGATGACGATCAGGGCGTCGATAGGCTCGATCTGATTATTGCCATTTACATCGAGCAGCGGAGTGGCGAGCGGAGAACTCGCGTCAAACAAAGGTGGCTATCATCCCCGACGCCGGTGACGCGACTCAAGTAGTTCAGCACAACCAACACATCGATCGGCGCGACGTTTCCATCAGGCACGACGTCGACGCTGCGAAAAAGGATTCCGCCATGCAGACGGCTGACGATTGTCAATTCGGTATCCGCACTTTGAAAGACATGAACGATCCGCCCATTCTCAATACGTCGATTCGTCAACGTCCAATGCTCGCTCGCCGACAGAGAATCGCCCATGCCGAGCTCCAGTTGCACCGACTGCCCAGCATTCAGAGCCTCAACGGTCTCGCGACTCAGCCGCAACTCCTGTGACACATTGCTCGTCAGGACGACCTGATCGATGCCGGTCAGCGTATTTAGCGTTGCTGCTAGATCGATGACCGGATTTGCTGCCAGCAGCGTAACGCGATGATCTGCCTGCGTGTACTGGATCGTACCCTGCAAATCAGCAATCGAATCCGAAATCCGATAGACAGGTGGATCGCTTTCATCAGTGCCTTGAACACTCGCAATCATTCCGACGGGAACACTATAGATCGTTCGATCTGCATCGCGAATCATCAACATCGAATCGATGACTGACAACTGGTGATCGCCCAAGTCGCTGACATTCAGGGAAATCGTGTGGCTTTCCTGACCGCCAATAATCTCGACCACGTAGTCCTCGACTTCTCCATCAAGCGGCTTCGCCGGTGGGGCGGAGCCCGCTGAGGAACTAACGCGGAAACGGCTGAAGGTTGTTCCCGTCTTCGCGCCAGCGGGAACCGTGAAACTGACTAGATTTCGTCCCGCGACGAGCGAAGTGCTCGATAGGATCTGTTCCCCAGTGTCGTTCCAGTCGCCGTCTTGATTGAAGTCAATCCAACCATCCAACCGTGAAGCTGAAGAAGCATGAACGACCACGCTGGCGATTGTCGGAAGATTCGGGCTGGCCAGTGGCGAGCCAATGAAGACAACACCGTCTTCATCATCTTGTTCCGCCTCGTCATCCCCCAATCCGTCCGCCGTGATTTGCCCGTCGAGTTCCGCGTCGATCGAAGAACCCAAAAACGGACCGCCGATGCGATGCCGCGCGCCGTCGTCTCGCAAGAGCGTCGGATAACTCGCCGCAAACCCTGACTGATTCGCCGAAGGAGCGTCGCCAAAGTCGATATCGCCGTCCGCAAGATCCGTCACGTTGATTTGAAACGTTTGTACGACCGATCGATCGGTCCCGCCATTCTCGGTTCCACCATCGTCGCGCACTCGGACCTGAACGGTGGAGACCCCCGTCGCCGTCAGCCCCGGCTGATAACGAAGGTTCCCCTGATTGTCGATTCGTGGCTGCACAAGGAACAACTCAGGATGGTCGTTCGATACGATGAACTCCGAGACGCCCTGCGTCGCTTCGTCATCGCCCCCTCCCGCCACGAAATCGCTCGCAAAACCTGAAACCGTTCGCAAGTCCGAACCGATCGTCACAACTTGATTCCCACCCAGCGTGATCGAAGGCGGGTCATTGACGCTCGTAATCGTGATATCGAAGGAGTTCTCCACCATCCCATCGTCGGCATTGTCAAATACGCCGTCGGCTCCCGCGTTTGAATCCTGACTCGAACGGTTGCCGAACCAACAGCGTCCGACACCGGAACCAAAACGATCCGCGCCGTCGAGTCATCGCTCGCGGATTGGTTGACGCTGCTGTCGATGGTGACGCTGGACGAATCGGAACTGACGGCGGTGATGCGAAGCGGAGGGCCACTGGAGTAACCACGCTCAATACCGGACACTTCAACGGTGATTGCGCCGGCGTCTTCAAGAACGTGACTGGGCGCATCGATCGACGCCACCGACGGGTGAAGGATCGAGGACCGAATGCCAAAATTCTGATCGGGTATTGTTTCGGTACCGCTGAGGTTCAATCGGTTCGCTCCGCCGATGAGACGATTACGCAAGATTCCCGTCGAATTGCTCTCGCTGTTGACGAGCGCCAAATCAATCGTCCCCGACTGATCCAAATCGGCGGCGGCGAATACAAGTCGAGGGGCGGCGGAGAACGCGGCGGCACCGGCTTTCCGCCGCCTCAAACGCAATCGATCCATCAGGGTCGGTCAACTGACTGATTCGATTTCGCAAAATTGTGACCGAACGTGACTTCAGGTTCGAGACCAAAATATCGCTATCCTGATCGTCGTCGACATCGATCACCGTCACCTGCACAGGTCCCGAACCGGTCGAAAGCTGTTGCGAGGAAATCGAAAACTGGCCGGCACCATCCCCCAGCAGAATCGTCGCGGTGTCCGACGCAAAGCTGACCGCGACCAAGTCTTGCAGGCCGTCGCCGTTCAGATCGCCACGATCGATACTTGCTGGAATCGCTCCGACTCGGTAAGCATTGCCCGACGAAAACCGGCCGTCGCCAAGGCCAAGCATGACGCGAACATCTCCAGCGTTGTTGGCAAGCCGAACATCTCCCAGGTGTGCAACAGCAACGTCAATCGTTTGATCATCGTCAAATTCACCCGTAACGATAGCGGTTGGCGATTTCGCTCCAGTTTCGATCGGAGCCGCCGAAGTAAATGTTCCAAGCGAGTCATTTAAGAAGATCTCCAGCCGTCCCATTTGGTCAATCCCACGGGAGAGCACGATCAGGTCAAGATCATCGTCTCGATCGAGGTCAGCAAAGCGAGGTCTGTCGGTGTGCCCGTTAAAGAAAGTGTTGTGGTCTTTGAAAAATGATCGCCTTGGAAGTCCAGCAGCACGGTGACTGTATTGTTCAGCGCGCCAGCCACCACCAAATCCGTGGCTCCCGAAGCGTCCAGGTCGCCGCTGGCAAGTGCAAGCGGTCCCTGAGTGCCGGGAGTTTCGACAATCAGAGGTTCCCGGTCAAAGTTTCCAAGTCCATCGTTCAACTGAATCGCGATCGCGTTTGCCGAGTAAAGCGCGATCGCGGTATCGGGACCGCTGGAGCCATCGAAGTCGGCCACCACGACATCCTGTGGCGTGAGGATGGAAGTCGAGGTCGTGCTGAACTCGAAGTCACTGGCCGAGAATTGGTTTCCCACCGGCGCGGTGAGATTGTTCCCTTCCGTCAACTGGATGCGTACCGAATAACTTCGCGCTCCCAGATTGGCGAAGCTGTACTTCCCATCCTGATCGGTAACGGCTTGTGGTTCGTTGAAGTCGCGTTCTTCATCCCCGTCCAGATCCAGAAACACCACCACATCGCGAATGCCAACTTCGTCAGGTTGCCTGAGACCATCTTCATTGACGTCGCGGAACACGGCCCCTTCGATTCGACCATTGGTCGACTGACCGCCCGTTTGTTCAACGCGAAAGCCAAAGTTCACCTGCCCGACGTCGCCGCCGGCGGGCAGAAACACCCGCTGAGTGTGGGACGCCTGCGTCTGACCAGTCGATTGCCACCCCGCCTGCAACTGTGTCCCAACCGCGTACTCTCGAAAGGAGACGACATCGTGAAACTCATAAGTTCCGTCAATACCCGAGACCGTCGTCGGTTCGCCGTCGTCGTGACGTTGATTGTTATTAAGGTCCAGATAAACGGTCCAGCCTTCGAGCGTCAGATCGCCGAGCCCCAACGCGCCGTCTGAACTTTGATCGTTGAAAACCGTTCCTCGGATGGACCCCGGTTCGGGCAGTAAGCCGATATCAAGAGACATTAATTCCTGTCCCGCGTGGAGCACGATGCCACGACTTGCGTTCTCAAACGGATTGGGAGCGACGAAGATGTCGCTTTGCGCATTCGAGTCGTTACTGATCAGATTGGTCGACGTTGATTCAAACGCAAGCCACCGTCCATCACCCGAGATGCGAACCCGTCGGCTTTGCTCATCCTCCCGCTGTCCCCCTGGAGCTTCGCTGACGAGCGCCAAGCGATCGGATGCATCGTCGTCGGGGCTCGCTTTCGGAAGTCGGTCGTATACGAATAGACTTCGCAACGACGGGTCGACCGTCGGATCGGCCAGCGACGCCGGGGCTTCGAAGGCGATGTACTGGCCATCGTCACTGATCGAGGGGGCGAAGCTGAATGTTTGCGACGAACCTTCAAACGGTATCTCCAGTCGCTCGATCGATGACGCGTCGAGGTCGACGACAAACAGATCGCTTGTTTGGTTCGTGTCGCCGCCGACCAGATTGTCCGCCAGCGATTGAAAGGCGACATATCGTCCATTGCCACTGATCACGGGAGCATAGGTAAATGCATTGCTTTCTTCGCCGGAATCGGAGACGTTGACGCGGCGGATCGACTGATCAACACGATCGAAAACAAACACGTCACCGCGGTTGTTGGTGTCATCCGCAACCAGGTTCGACGCGTCGGATATGAATGCGATGAACCGCCCGTCGCGGCTGATGGTTGGTCGCTGACTGTCGTTGTTCCCTTGTACGCCACTCGCCGCCGCCGTGATACTGACCACCGAATGATCGTCTCGATCCAGAAGGAAGATGTCGGCGAAGTCGTCGTTGTCCCCAGCGACCAAGTTGTCCGCGAACGAAGAAAAGACGATCCATCGACCGTCCGCGCTGGCTGCGGCATCGTCGCTGTGCGCGTTTGCGGCGGACCCGTCGTCGGCGACACTGACCAATTCCAGACTGTTCGACTGGCGATCGTACAACTCGATTCCGCGTCGGTGCCGATCAGCAAGAATCGATTCGCCTGGCCCACGAAGCCGATCGGCTTTAGGTTGACGCCCGACACCGGGACCTTGGCGATCGACTGACCCAAAATCGAAAGGATGAACAAACTGGGATCGGACGTATCGCCCGTCGTTAGATTATCAGCCGTCGATAGAAATGCGATCAACTGTCCATCGGGACTGATCGCCGCCTGGGTGCTATCGCCGTTGCCGTGCTTTGTACCGATCGCGGCGCGAACGATCGGCTCGCCCGTCGCCCGCCAATGCTCAGGCGTCACCACTCGAATCGTCTTTGGTCCGGGAGCCAAAGCATCGAAGTGAAACTGACCGGCCACTGCTCCGGCGTCCCTCGCCGTTGGCCCCAGGGAACTGATCGTGGATGGCTCGTCAGGCTGCCGGACACCATCGCCGTTCAAATCAACGAAGACCGTCAGTTCCGCGAGCCCCTGCTCATCGGACCCCTGCGCCAAGTCCGCATCGTCATCGACGAAGACCGTCCCGGTCACCGATGCCGAGACCGCTTCAAGGGCTCCGATATCAGGATTGTTCCGAGTGCGGCCCCATTGATCGGGCATCCCTTCGCGATCGGACGCCGCCGCGTCGATCGCCGCATTTCCCTGCAGCAGCAAGTATCCCGGCGGAAGGGTTTGCAGCGACTGAAACGGGCTCAGCCGAGTGGCAGAGGTCGAATCAACGATATCGGTCGACTGCAGCTTGGACAGGTCGGTCGCCGAAGCGATGAGATTGTATCCGAGGGAGACGCTTCCAGCCCCAAGGTCGCCCGCGACGGTGTTTCCAGCGTACAGGGTGCCAGTCGTCGTTACGTTCCCGGCGACGGTCGCGTTACCGGAATTGAATGCCAACGTGGAGCCGGAGACCAGCAAGGTCGATGGTGAACTGAATCGCGAAACGCTGGTGGTGGTTCGGTCCACGCGATCAAAGACATACACTTGCGTTCGGTTTGCATCGACTGATGGGACATGGCTCGCATGTCCCGAGTCAAGATTATTCGCTGTCGATTCAAATGCAACAAACCGCCCATCGCCGCTGATTGCGGGAGCACCGGAGTCACCATTGGCCTCGCCGCCGACGCTGCTGACGCTGACTCGCTCGATATCGTGCGTCAATCGATCGTAAACAAAGATGTCATCTGATTGGTTGTTATCGTTCTCCACAAGATTCGACGCCGCGGAACGGAACGCGATGTAGCGACCATCGCTGCTGATCGACGGAGCCCAGCTTGCCGCGTCGGTTTCGCCGCCGTCATGAGCGACACTGGCGCGTGAAATCGAACCCGTCTCGGAATCGTACACAAACACATCCGCGACGCCGTTGTTGTCATCGGACACCAAATGGGAGTCGTCCGAGACAAACGCGATGTATCGCCCATCGAAGTCGATCGCGGGATCATAGATCGAACCATCGCCGGGGACTCCGGTCGGTCGAAGCCCCGGCTGGGCAAGCATCCCCGACTGCCGATCGAAGACGAACAAATCGTGAAGCAGATCGTCGGCTGTTCCTGAAACCTTGGAAGCGATCGTCACATAACGACCATTTCCGCTGACCGCAGTCGCGTCCAAGTATGCGATATCGACCGAATTGCCCTCGATCGTCAGCGGAACGCGATCGATGACTCCCGTGCCGTCATCGGCGATGTAGACGCCCCACGTATTGTTTGGATCATCGAAGACGGCTTGCTGGTAGACGGCGACTTGACCATCGTCACTGACATCGGGCGTGCCTCGCGCATCGCGGCTGATGAAGTTCGACGTGCTAATCAGCGTTGTTTCGCTAACAGCCGGTTCCCGCCGGAACAGATCGTTGGAAAAGAATCCGTCTCCGGGGATCAAGTTGTTCGCACTCGAAAGAAAACAACCGAGTCTCCATCGCCACTGATCATCGGTGCATGACTCGAATCGTTCGCCTGTTGATGGCTGGACGATACGCTGACACGTTCAACGCGGCCAGATGCGAAATCATAAACGAACGCATCAACGTGACCGCCGGTGTCGCCATCGACCAAATTTGTCGAATCGGAAAGAAACGCAACCTTCGAGCCGTCGTTGCTGATCGACGGTGCGAAACTTGAACCGGTCGAGCCATCGAAGTCGCGACTTCGGCTTGCAATCGCCAAACCGACATTCATCGCCACGGTACTGTTTTCAATGCGGCCGTCGACGCTGGAGTACGAAAGCAAACCGCCCCCATCATTGTTGTCGATCGTGCTTTGATCGATACTCGCCGTCGCTTGACCGCAGACGAAAACTCCGCCGCCAAGGTCGCTCTGGTTGTTGGAGATGCGCGATCGCTGAACAATAAGGTTGCCATCCCAAACCGCGATGCCTCCACCACGATCAACCCGACCGGCGACATCGCCCGCAATGTTCCCTTCTAGATGCACATCGATCAAATGCAGATCGCCCGCCGACAGAATACCCCTCCACCTTGACCCGCCGGCGCGACACCGCCGGTCACTTGCACGCGTTGCAGCGTCAGCGATGCGCCAGCGTGAACTTTGAAGACTCGATCGATCCCCGCCGCGTCGATGATCGTCGTCTCGTGCGAATCACCAGCAATCGTAACATCGCCCAAAATGTCAAGGTCTCCACTGTGCTCATCCGACCATCCGTCGGCGGATGGGTCGGCACAAAACGGCGATGTCGCAAGGAGACCAAAGTCCAGAGTGGAGTCGTTGACATGCGGCGACTGAAGCGTCGACGTTCCCGCGTCCAGGATGATCGTGTATCCCGTACTGGGATTTGCATTGGCGATACCGATCGCACCGCGCAGCGAGCCGACATCGTCCGACGAATCGACGGTGCCGCGAACGTAAAGCACCGTGGGATCTTCGATTCGTACTTGAAACGCACCGATCGACTCCTCGCGAATCGGCAGGCCGCCAGCGCCGGATCGAACAGCCCCCGCAATGGTCGCAACCTCATAAATTCCGAAATCCAGCGGATCCCAGGTCCCTCCAGGGGGCGTAAGGATGTAGGTCGCCGATACGGATTCTCCGTCCGCCGACGAGACAATGGAACCCGGTTTGAGAGCCACCGAAAGCGATTCACGGTTGCCCCAGCGACGGTGAACGATCAAGTCGTCATCCCCGATCGTCGCCAGATCGATGCCCGATTTGTTGGAGAACTCGACCGTGATCTCATGCGCCGCCGCACCCGCCGATAAAACGTCCCCCGCGCTGACGATCGTTGCAACGGGGGCAAAGCCTTTCGATTCAAGAGTGCTCAAGGCATTCAAGCGTCCGCCGCTTGAAACCAGATTGGTCAAGCTTCCCTTCGCATCGACCGAACCGAGTAATGCATCACGCACTTCCGCGACAGTCGCCTGCGGTTGGCTGGCCCATACCAGCGCGGCGGTTCCGGCGACAAACGGTGTCGCCATGCTGGTACCGTTCGCTTCGCCATACCTTCCCCCGGGCAAAGTGCTGCGAATGGCGACCCCGGGAGCGGCCACGTCGACGGTCGACGGGCCAAAGTTGGAAAACGAGGCTAGCCGATCATCGCCGTCGCTGGCGGCAACCGCGATCACGTTGGCCGATTCGTAGCCCGCCGGATAAAACGGTACAGCATCGTTGTTCACACCTTGTCCCAAGACGTTGCCGTTGCCAGCCGCGGCAACGAACAGGATTCCGGCGTCCCCAGCGTCGTTGATCGCGTCCTGGACCAACGAGTTCGGACTGCCGGGTTGTCCCCAGCTATTGTTGAGCACGCGGACATTGGTTTGATAGTCGCTTCGCATCATCGTCGCATAGTTGATCGCCGCGATTGCCGATGCGAGGTCGCCTTGGTTGTTCTGATCCAAGAACTTGAGCGACATCAGCGACGACCGCCAATTCACCCCTGTCACACCAGCTTGATTGTTCCCACTGGCACCGATGATCCCGGCGACATGCGTTCCGTGACCCAATGTGTCCGAAGGATTGTTGGGGGCGAACGTCTCGTTGTTGTCCAGACGGAAGTTCCAGCCAAAGAAGTCGTCGATGAAACCGTTGCCATCGGTGTCGACGCCATCGGACCACCGCGGATCACGCAGCAGATCGTCCGCATCAACGAAACCGTTGCCGTTGCGGTCGCTCACCTGCGACGCATTGCTTGCCGAATTCAGGTCATGGAAGGTTATCAATTGATCACCGTCGACGTCGATCAACTGCGAACGCATTGCAGTGGGGATTTCGCCCTGATTGATCCAGATGTTCAGATACAAATCGGGATGCGACACGTCAATTCCCGAATCGATCACGCCGACGACAACCGTTGCGCTTCCAGTGGTGATATCCCACGCTCCGACTGCGTCTATGTCGGCATCGACCGTTGCGCCGAACTGGCCCACGTTGTGCAAGCCGACAAGGCTTCCGAAATCCGAATCGTCGGGAATCGCCGCGCCGTGAACCGTTTCATTTATTTGCCACGTACGAACAAGCCGATTGTTCGCGAGCGCATCCTCGGCTGTCGCCAAATCGATCGAACGGGCATGAACTTGAAACAGTCCAAGCCGACCGAGTCCGCGAACGATCTCAAAAGCGGCAACATCCGTCTGCAATGCGTCACGAAAGCGATGGATCAAATTCTCGCCACTGCCTGCCTCTTTGTCGAACTGCACGATCCAGTCAGACACAGTCAACGGTTGCGGACCATACAGAGCGGGTGAGACCTCGTCTTTCAGGTTCGCTTGTGCTGGGCTCTCCTGCGCGGGCCAGGAAGTATCGACTCCAGCCTCAGGCAACACATTCATCGTCGCCAGCAGAGTACGCGTTTCCAGCACCTCGAATTGAAGCCAACGTGAAAGCAGAACGGGTCGGGCGGAATTCCGAAACTGCCACATCTTGATGCCTCTTTTACGCTAGATAATCAATGGTGACGACTTCGAAAGATCCACTGAAGAACATTGACGCAGTATAGACGTCGCGTGGTCAGAAATGAGCTGATTCGCTTCATTTAACGTGAAGGTGTCATTTTCGACCACCCACGGTATAACACCAAACGGGTTTATCATTAACGTAAATTCCAGAACAACGCTTCAGTCCGCATTGGGAACCAGCTTACGATAAGCATTCGCAATCTGCGGCATGCCAATTCCAGCATATAGGCTGGCAAGATTCTTGTAGATATCCGGCGTGCGTTCACCGTGCTGAAGCGCCGATTCCAAATCGGCAATCGCTTCTCGCTTGCGGTTCATATGTGTCAAGATCTCGCTGCGCGTGGTCAACGCGTGGACGGACATCGGCGCAGCTTCGACCGCTCGATCGACATACTCCAGAGCTTCGCCGGCGCGGCTCGGTTTGTGCTTGAAAATGGTCCACGCAATGTTATTCAGCACTCGAGAATCATCCGGTTCGGTTGTCAAGACGCGCCGAAACAGACTCTCGGCGACCGCATAATTGCCACGTTGCGCTTCACCAGTTCCCAGGATCACCAAGCACTCAGGCGGAGCACTATTATCGGCGAGGACCGCTTTTAACGTCTCGTTGATTATCGTCGCGATTTGAGAATCGTTTGTCCAACGCCCCGAATACCGCTGCCGCGCCAAGAAGCTGAGCAACAACGGATGTCGAGAATCAATCGCGGTGGCTTGATGGAGGACGGAAAGTAGCTCCTCTTCCTTCTCAACAAGCTCTTCACACCAGACGCAGTAGACGATCATCGCGGCATCGCGAAGGCGATCGTTGTCACGCCAATCGGGATCCTTCTCCACATTCTCCAACGCCGCGGGGAAATCACGCTGAGTCACCATGGCGATCGATAACGCGATGCGTGTTTCTGGACGATTGTCCAACGCGAGTTGTTCCTCCAACTGCTTTCGTGCTTTCTCCGCATGATTCTGATGGACAACTTGCTTCCCCCGATGCTGTGCGAGCAGCGTCGCCATCAAACGGTAGGAAGCGCTCTTTTCAGCAAGTGTTTCCAGGACCTCAACCGCTTTCTCCAATCGACCGCTATCCAACAAAAACTCGAAGTAGGCCTCAATCGGTTGCCGAGCATTCGGACGCAAAAAAATCGCTTTCCCAAAGTGATAATCCGCATGCATGTATGTCGCTGGATTCTCCGCGAATTTCTTCGCAAGCATCAAATGCGCTTCAGGAGCAGAATTACTCAATCTCGAAATCACGTTCTGCAGTTGCAGCATCGCGCGTTCGTCTTCCCCCGCTTCAAGCATAACGTGTGCGAGTTCGACGCTTGCAGATCCGCCATCCCCCATCAACTCCAAACGTTTATTCAAGCGTTCCGCCAATCCGAAACTTTTCGTTTCCAACGAACTCTGGAAAGCCGTGCGGTACTCCAGGAGCGTTTGAGTACGACTGGGCCAGTACCAAACACAAGTCGCTCCGAACGCAAAAGCCAACAATGCAACGTAGAACGCAGACGATAATCGAGCGAGATCAAGGGACGAGACGAAGTTGCGCCAGAAGTGATACAGCTTCTTGAAAAAACCAGGTGTATCGTCGACAAACTTCGATGTTCGATATCGCAGTGCGCGGTCCGTCGTGGTTCTTCGATTCCACCATTGCGTCAAGCGATTGTGAGGAAACGGCAGCGATGCACCAGCCAGAGGAGACAGCAGTCGCCTCATTGGGAGGTAGACGACAACAAAGCACATGAGCAAGGTGAAAAAGACCGTCAGGTCCGTTGCCAGCGGACCGGTCGCAAGCCCCAACTCGCTCAAGAACCCAGCGAACAGTAATCGAATCGCCACGCTGCCGTTGAGGACAAACAATGCAATGGCGATCGCCACACCAACGATGAACCGAGCGGCTGGACCATAGCACAAGTGAAAACACCACCAGTCCAAGCAACGCATAGGGAGATGCAAAGGTCTCGCAGCGGAGATTGAACGACGCTCCAGACTCGGCAAAACAGATCGCTCCATCGGCGACGTAATGAAGCGAGCCAAAACTGTCGAGGATGGAACTGGCAAGCGACTGGTTCCAGAACGTCAACGGTTCCATTCGGTCAACGATCTTGACGGGTATCGTACCGACAGGATGAGTAGCCATCCGTGTCGACGAGTTGGATCTTACCGATGTCACCAGTAGCGCGATCGAGACGGCCCACGCCCAGCCGCGGCAAGGCCAACGTCTCGCTTCCAAACCGCTCCCGCAATCAGAACCGATCATACCAATCGAAGTGAGCCCAGAGACTTTTTATTGTGGAACTCAATTGGACGAAGCAATAGCCGAATGCAGAACGCCAAACCAAGCGGAATCCACGAAACGCGGTCCACAGCACGGGATGAGTGCGAACATATTGCAAGTGAAGGGCGATGGTATAACCAAAGACAGTGCTGATCACCGCCCAAACAAACCCCTTGCGATACTTCGTGGTTCGCTGCCACACCTTCGCCATTGTGCTTTATGCTGTGCGTTTGCGTCTTCGGTAGAGTGCAGCGAAGCCGACGCCAACCATCACGGCTTTACCGGGCTCCGGAACCGCCGCTGCATCAGTAACCGTAATCGTACCCGTACCAGCGGACAACGTTGGAGTACCAAAACCGCAGTTGGTGAACTCTGTACCAAACGGCCCGCCAACCACAACATCAATGTCGAACTGATCACCAACCACTAGGCTAGGATCAGTCATGCCAGGAACAATATGTTCGATGTTCAATCGGGCGAAAAGCAACAGTGACATTAGATCCGCGACCAATGCAACATCCATGAAACTGTCCGTAGGTCACCATCCAAGAAATTTAGGGCTTGCACGACAGGATTCAGCAAGATCCTTCGGATACGGCGGGCCAGCCCGCAAAGTTCACTGTCGCCTGCATAGATGTACGACGGTCGCCATAGTAATCAAATGTCTGTGTCGAGGCGAACTGCAATGCACTGGCGACGCCCATTTTGGGGTAATTAGCAACTCCAATTGATGTCCATTGACGAGGTCGCCCGTACCCGGATACAACATCCACGAACCCAGTCCCGCCGACCTGGATATTTGCGTCAAGCACGTCAACCTGTAAGGTGGCCGATGCGGAGTCCGCAAGGAACGTCGTCCATGCCGCCACACAGATTAGAAGGATCTTTGTTATGCTTTTCATGGTGCTAAATGTTTGATCAAAGGTTAGGAGTTGCGGAAGGGGCCATGGTTATGCCGAGCCGCCAAGGCTAGTGCTCGCCATCGCCGACCCTCGCCACTGGCATTAGTCTAGTTACGGATGCTTACCATTGCGCAAAATATCGTCGAGGTACTGAATTTGATCTTCTTCGTCCTCGTCATCGTCTTGCCGAAAGTTGTCATTCACAGCGGGTACGCCAACCGCCGATTCCGCCTCGATCGGCACATTGTTCTTGGCTAGGTGATTGAGCACGATTAACGCATCAATGGGTGCAACGCGTCCGTCGCCGTTGGAATCGTAGTACTTGACATTCAAAGGATCCTGAGCGGGAAAACATCGGCAATGCGCCGTTGACCGAAACGCGATTGTAGTTCAACTCGTTCAGCACAACCAAAGCATCGATCGGAGAGACGTTTCCATCGTTGTTGATGTCGGTCGGAAGTACTACGTTTTGCCATGGAGCCGCCATGGAGAATTGACCACTTGCACCCGATCCAGTTACACCTGGCGGATTGTTCGTGATCCTCTTGTTGAGTTCCCGCTGCGCTTCCGTGTTCGATCAAACAAGTTTACACCGCCTTCACCATCGATGTTTCCATCAATGATCTGGGAAACTACAGAAGTTACAATCTTAACAATGTCATCCCGGTCGACATCGCGGTCTCCGTCAGCATCGCCAAACAGCCGATGGAAGGCAAACGTATGATTCGGGTTGCCATCTCCAGTTGTATCCACTGTCAAAACGTAGTGGCCATTGCCAACGCTGCTGAACCGGTCGCCGCCAATGCCATCGTCACCGAAATCAATTGTCAGTTTGTCGCCGCTAGGCGTAACCAGGCCATCCAGTGGAACATCTACCGCCGGGCCAGTTCCATCGGGGGCGTAGCGACTCAAGACCAATCGCCCTGAATCAACCAAAGCATCGACACCTTCGGAACGATTAAACATGACCTCCAGGGTACGGATGAATGATCGCTGCATTTGACCGTGCTGAACAACCAACTTGGTCGCTTCCAGGCGTGCTAGGTGCCGCGAAGCTTACATCAGTCACCTCGATATCTTCATTTGCTCAGGTTCCGCCTCAACGTTTCCACGATCGATCAACACCAACGGTCCAGAACCGATACGAGTGCGGGTTTCCATCCGCGATGGCTTGATAAGCGGTTCCCGAGTACGTTCCACCCGTATCAGCACTACCCGCCGGGGAAAACGCCGATGCGCTTGTTGCGGTTGGAATCAACGCTTACAAAAAGCTGAAACTCCTTGATCCCCGTTCCACCGATGTCTCTGCCATTGAATGTGATTTCAAGCTCTCGATCCGTGGTGTCAACATTTGTTACGGAAGTCATCGGAGCATCCAAATCAGGAGCCGTTGTCACAGCTTCGGGACCCAGGAGCTTCGTTTTGACCATTTCCCGCATTGTCAACCGCAACACTGCGGAAGGAAATAGTGTTACCACTCTCGGCATCGAACATCGCGGACGGAAGACGGATCCAAAGACTTCCAGAACTGGAACTCATCTCGTCCAATTGCAACATACACATCAAACCGCTCAACGCCCGACACAGTCTCGTCGACATTACTCGACACAACATCATCGCCGGTCACCGAAATCTCAAACGACTTCTGCGACGCAATCTGAGGTAACGCATCCACACGACTCGTCGGCATTCATCCACCGTGTTCACAACTTCCGCATCGTCATTCTGGATCGTGCCGCTGGCAGTCGCGGTCACTACGGTCGACGGACCACTCAGGTTGCTCAGCGTCACGGTGAACGATTCGTCAGCCTCTATAAAGGAATCTCCAATCACATTCAGCGTCAAAGGGGAAACTCGACTGACCCGGCACGTGTTAATCGTATCACTCAGCGGGCCGCTGAAGTCCGCTGCATCCACGTCGCCGCTGATGGTGTAATCCACCGCTCGAGGCGATGCTCGTGATATCACCGCTGCGCGTGACCATAAACGTGGTGGTGTCGTCCCACTGTTCCCTTCCGCTTTGACCGCCTCATCGGCAGCAATCGAAACCGTCAAGACATCATCGTTATGGATCGTGCCGCTGGCGGTCGCGGTCACTACGGTCGACGGACCACTCGGGTTGCTCAGCGTCACGGTGAACGATTCGTGAGCCTCGATCCTTGTGTCGCCAACCACCTGGAGTGTCAAAGAATGACTTTCTTGGCCTGCGGCAAAGTCGATTTTGCCATTGAGCAGTCCACTGAAGTCCGCTGCATCCACGTCACCATCAACCGCATAGTCCACACTCGACGCGATGCTCGTGTCTCCACTGCGTGTGACGATAAACGTAAAGGGCGTCGTCCCACTATTTCCTTCCGCTTTGACCGCCGCATCGGCATGAGTGAAACCGGCAATTAGTCAATCATTCTGGATCGTGCCGCTGGCGGTTGCGGTCCCAATCGTCCAAGGTCCGCTCGGATTGCTGAGCGTCACCGTGAATGCCTCGTCGGCTTCGATAACGGAGTCACCAATCACATCGAGCGTCAACGAAAAGCTTTCTTGGCCTGCGGCAAAGTCGATTTTGCCAGTCAATGGTCCGCTGAAGTCGGTCGCGTCCACATCCCCATCAATTGAATAGTCCACACTCGATGCGGCGCTGGTGTCGCCACTGCGAGAAACCGTAAACGTGAAGGGGGTCGTTCCACCATTTCCTTCCGATTTCACCGTATCCAAGCTGATGATTGAAACCGTGTCCGGCACGACCTCAACAACCGTGACCGAAATGGTTTCGAAACATCCAGCCCGTTCCATCGTTCACGACAACACGTTAAAGGTAAATGAACTGCGCGTCCGACACATCGGTGATCCAACTGAACTCCCCGGTGGGCGAAATCGTCGCCCGTAAAGGAATCTCCCCTGAGCCTGCCTCAGAGCGGGGCTTTCTCGTATTGCTTTGGGCCATCATCAGTGTCCGTTGCCGATGCAACAAAGGTCAACTCGTCGCCCGCCAGGACGGATCGGTTGCCAATCGCCGCCAGTACCGGCAAAGCGTTGACTTCCACCACATCGATCGTAATCGTTTCCTTCACGTCGACCGTTCCGTCGTTGACGATCACGTCAAACGTGTAAGACTTGCCACCATCGAGTTCACCCGTATAAGTGAAAGCACCTGAGGCGTGATCGTCGCACCGGGAGAATCTCGCCAGAACCAGCCTCCAGGCGGAAGGCCAACCGCATTGGCGGGGCCATCGTCGGTATCGGTGGCCGAAGCATTGAATGCCAGTTCCACATGCTCCGACGCGTTCTTGTTGCCAATCGCCGCCAGTACCGGCAAGGCGTTGACTTCCACCTCGATCGTAATCGTTTCCCTTCACGTCGACCGTTCCGTCGTTGACGATACGTAAACGTGTAAGACTTGCCGCCATCGAGTTCACCCGGCGTATAAGTGAACGCACCCTGAGGCGTGATCGTCGCACCAGGAGGAATCTCGCCAGAACCCGCCTCCAGGCGGAAGGCCAACACATTGGCGGGGCCATCGTCGGTATCGGTGGCGAAGCATTGAACGCCAGTTCCACATGCTCCGACGCGTTCTTGTTGCCAATCGCCGCCAGTACCGGCAAGGCGTTGACTTCCGCCACATCGATCGTAATCGTTTCCTTCACGTCGACCGTTCCGTCGTTGACGTCATCAAACGTATAAGACTTTTTCCGCCATCGAGTTCACCGGCGTATAAGTGAACGCTGAACGTGATCGTCGCACCAGGAGAGTCTGCCCAGAACCCGCCTCCAGGCGGAGAGGAGCCAACACATTGGCGGAGACATCGTCGGTATCGGTGGCCGGCATTGAACGCCGGTTCCACATGCTCCGACGCGTTCTTGTTGCAATCGCCGCCAGTACTGGCAAAGGCGTTGACTTCCTACATCGATCGGCAATCGTTTCCTTCGTCGACCGTTCCGTCGTTGACGACCACGTCCAAACGTGTAAGACTTGCCGCAATAAGTTCACCGGCGTATAAGTGAACGCACCCTGAGGCGTGATCGTCGCCGCAGGAGGAATCTCGCCAGAACCAGCCTCCAGGCGGAAGGTAACATTGGCGGGGCCCATCGTCAGTATCGGTGGCCGAAGCGGTGAACGCCAGTTCCCGTGCTCCGACGCGTTCTTGTTGCCAATCGCCGCAAGCACCGGCAAGGCGTTGACTTCCGCTACATCGATCGTAATCGTTTTCGCCGTCGACCGTTCCGTCGTTGACGACCGTCAAACGTGTAAGACTTTTGCCGCCATCAGTACCAGCGTATAAGTAGACACCCTGAGGGTGATCGTCGCACCAGGAGGAATCTCGCCAGGTCAACCTCCAGGCGGAAGGCCAACACATTGGCGGGGCCATCGTCGGTATCGGTGGCTGGCTTCGACAGATGCCAGTTCCACATGCTCCGACGCGTTCTTGTTAGCAATCGCCGCCAGTACCGGCAAGCGTTGGCTTGCTACATCGATCGTAATCGTTTCCTTCACGTCGACCGTTCCGTCGTTGACGACCACGTCCAAACGATGTAAGACTTGCCGCCATCGAGTTCACCCGGCGTATAAGTAGACACCTGAGGCGTGGTCGTCGCACCAGGAGAATCTCGCCAGAACCGAAACCTCCAGGCGGAAAGGCCAACACATTGGCGGGGCCATCGTCGGTATCGGTGGCGAAGCATTGAACGCCAGTTCCACATGCTCCGACGCGTTCTTGTTGCCAATCGCCGTCAGTACCGGCAAAGCGTTGACTTCCGCCACCACATAACCGTGATTGTTTCAAAGTCGGTTAACACACCATCGCTAACACGGACGTCGAAAGTAAATCTGACCTCCTTGAAGCTCAACTGGGCGTCCAACTGGGAAATCGCCTCCTGAGTTATAGTCGCACCTTGGGGCACGGCTCCGCTAGTACCGGGAACGAGCGAGAACTCAAGCGTACCAACCGGTTGGCCATCGTCGGTGGCGGTTAGCAAATGTTAGAGGCTTCCTCCGACGCTGCTTTGTTACCGATCTGATCCAGATTTGGTGCCGTAATTCGCAACCCCACCTGTAAACGTTCCTGGACAAAGTCCGCGTCCGTCACCTGGCACACCGGGATCATCGTTCGAATCGATGATCACTTCAACATCGCGTTGTCTGGGTTTGTGTTAAGGTCTCGATCGATGTCGTGAGCCACGAGTTCGTTACAGCAGTATCGGCGAAGTCTGAAACCAAATGAAACTTCTCCCGCGCCCAATAGCTTTCATCCTCAAGCTATACGCTTCGATATTCTCTCCCGTATAGGTGTCGATGCTGCTGTTCTGAGCCAACACGTCAAGGCGATCGATGGAGCCTCCTCCATAAGCTCGTCGAACACTAATGTGCCATCGGAATTGTCAACGAAAGGCAAAACCTTTCGGCTTTCAAAAATTTGTATAGTTCCCGATGTCAAAGCCTGCGGATCGATCAATATTTAATGGCAGGATCGCGTTCGGGTTGATTCCCTGTTGGGGGTCGTTGTTAACGTAGACCGGAATTTCCTGAACCACCAGCACCAACGTCGTGCCTGTCAAGTTAGATTCAACTATAAGCTTCGGGACATCGACAAGTTGTTCGGACTCACCGTTGAAACGCACTGTTGCGATGATGGGTCGTATTCGCTTGGTTATGTCCAGTGGGGTAGCCGTCCGTCGACGTCGGTGAAGCCTAACGCCTCAATTGCTAGCTCAAAGTCTTGCTGGATTCACTGCGAACGGGTTTTCGTTCGCAGATCCGAAGCTACCAAGGATTTGGATCGCGCTGCCAGTTCTCCCCTGCGTATTGACACGTCTAATGGTGGCACCGCCAGTAGCATCGTAAAGTTCGCTTCCAAAAGTGATCGTTTGTGTTTCGCTCAAAACAGGCGTAAAAATGTTCTTGTTCAGAGCAATAATGTCCGCATAGATCGTAAAGGCACCTGGCCCCAGGATAAGATTTCCACAAAGCCGGTCGTCGTCCGCAGGTCATCATGTTTGACCTCCAGATCAAACTGCTCCCCCGCTTCAACACTGAAGTCACGCGTATTGCCATATCAATGATTGACCGTTTTGCGTGACATCAAATGAAGTTCCAGAATCTCGCCAGCCAATGATTCGCTTCTCCAGACATTCCATTCGGAGCGACTGCTGCCCTCTCATGCGACGGCGAACTGGGCGTCTCGATTTTGATTTGCGGAGCAGGTGACTGAGCAACGTCGGCTTACGGTTTGATTCGAGCACGGTGTTCTTTACTCCGAACGTGATGCGGGAAGGAATTGTTGGGGTTTGACGATTGCGAGACCGCCATGGCGCAAAGTGCCAAAATAGCAATTCTTGACGCGAACCACCTGACTGGTGCAACCCTAAAGATACTGCGTGCGAAAACCGTTGCAATCACTTAGACCGTAAAAATCGCCCAAATTCGTTTTTTTGATTTTGGTGTCTTTCTGAACACTGCATAACGCCACATCCAGACGCAGTTCCAGCATCCGCTTTGTGCCGGGAATTACGTGCTCAATCCAAAGACAGACCAGCAGCTGGTATCCTGCTGATGGAAGACGAATGGGCCAACTTTGCGTTCAGTCGCGTCTTCGCACGCGTTTTAGCATAAGGAATCCTATCCAACAGCCCGTTGAGTGGAGGTTCGACCATGTCCACTCCAGTCTGCAAGACGCCACCGCATTCAGAAAACTCTCGGAAAAACCCAAGCAAGCCCCGTAGCGAGCGGCGTCGGCTCGGTCTTCAATACCTTTAAAGATGATCAGGGGCGGAACACTGATGCTGGCAGGCTGGCGTCCGTCGAGTTGTCCCAACGGATCGAGCGTTTGCCCTGTCAATTGACCTCGTAGAAACTTTACGAGCGGCTTTGTAGTGCGTTTCCTGGTACGCACTTGGATCTTCCTGTCCAACGAAATCGATCGAACGAATCAGTTTCCTTGCGCTTCGCAATGATCGTGAACCCTCCAGTCGTTCTCCAGCGACTCGCTGATGTGATGCTCGCCAGCAGCTGATTGCCACGCATATGACGGATGCGAGGAGTGCAGATAGGCGTCGTTGTAAGCTTTCTCGGGATGCGGTTCGCGCTCCAAGCTGAAGACGTTGCCATCAAAGTCGCCATACTCCATGGTGACGATGTAATAATCATCGTGCTTTCCGAAGTCACTTTCCAAGACGTAATCGACGGCCAACCCTTCGTGATACCGCACTTCGTTTTTCGATTTGTCGACGACCATGCAGTCGCAAAGGAAACCTGGCTGATGCATCAAGCCGGCGTCGCTGCTGACCCGATCAATGATTTTGTCGGCGATCTGCGTTTCGGAAATCGCAAGTCGATGCGAAGGATAAGGGGTGCCTTCGTGTCGCTCCGCAATGATGTTGTACAGCGACTTAATGTTGAACCGGAAACCGTGCAGAACATTCGACATCGTCTTCTTTAAATCGCGAATCTGCATGATCGTTCCGGCGTAGTACAGGTTCGGAATGTTGGGCGATTCCCAGGCAGCTTCGTCATGGCCGGCAACCTGTCCTCGCCACGCCAGTTCCGGCGGAACAGTCTCGATCAAGGAATTTCGGATCCCAACGGAATCCGCGCAACAGATCACACGATCATACGCCATCTGCGCGCTGCCCTTCGGCATGCGTGAAGGTGATATCCACGCGATATTCGCCGTCCACCTTATCGATCTTGTCGATGCTTGCGTCGAGAACGGAATTTTTGACCCTTCAAAATGTAAGTGTCGAGGAATTCGTATTAACCGCTCTCAAATTGCCGAAATAGTGCGATTGCCACGCCATTTTAATGGATTCGGGACTGACAAGATGCGTCACCCGCGTCGCCGCCAACAGATTGGTTCGCGGTCTCGAAAGCAGCATTTCCTTTACCGATAATCATCAATCGCTGCCCAGCGTAGTCTTTGGGGTCGATCGACATATCGAAATAATTCTCCGTCAATTCGATTCCGGGGATATCCGGCATGAACGGTATCGAAACACCGGTCGCCACCGTGAACGTTTTGGAGTGATACCTTCCGTCGGTGTCGCGGATGATAAACCGCCTCGTTTCACCCTGCTCACCCCGCTCGCGGGTCACGTTGCTGATGCGTGTGTTGTAACGAATGTTCAAATCAAATCGCGAAGCAAAATCACGCAGGTACCGCGAGTAGAGCGGGGCGTTGCAGGATAGTACTCATCCGTATAATTCTGAAAGCTGAAACTGTCGTCATCGCACAGCAGCGAATTCCAGTCGTATCGCAACTGGGCTCGCCGGTCGGTGTACCCAGTGTGAACCTTGTTGATGGAAATCAACTTGCCGTGTCGAGGAAAACGCTCGTAAAAGGTGCCGGCGCGATCGTTCGCTTCAATAACCAGGTAGTCGCGGTTTCCTCGATCCATGAAATAGGCAAGCTGCAATCCGGCTGGGCCGGCACCCAGGATAATGTGGTCGACTTCGTGTACTTGGTTGGCGGTGATCATTGATCAAACCTCACTAGTATCAAAATTGAAATTCATCACGCATTGTCGAGCGATGACGTTCAAGGGTTATTCGAGTTCTTTCAATCGGAGCAAAATCTCGTCGTCGCTCAACGACTCCAGTTCAGTGAGCAAATCGAGCCCATCGCTCGGTTCGCATTGCAGTTGCAATTCGATGATCATCTCCGCAATCGCGGCGGTTGACGAATCGTAAAGCCTGCGCATCGGAACCTGAACACTAAACTGATCTTGAAAACGGGAAACCAATTGCGCCGCCTGCAACGAATTGCCACCCAATTGGAAAAAATCAAGATCGCGATCGCTCACCTCCGTCTGAAGAACCTCCCGCCAAGCGTCGGCGATCCGCTGCTCCAACGGCGTTCGCGGTGGCGATGCCGATCCACCCATTCCGACGCGGATGTCGCGGTCCTTCAGACGTTGGGAAAACGACTTGTAGTCCGTCTTCCCGGCAACCCGTTTGTGGAATCTCTCGCTCACCATTTCCACGAAACTCGGCTGCGTAACATATGTCGGCAAACACTGTTTCACGTGTTCCATCACGCCGCACCAATGTCGGTCGAACCCTGGAGGAATGCAACGATCTCTCGCCGATCCGCCTCACCCGACAAAAGCACTGCGGCACGTTGGACCTGATCGCAGCGTTCCATTACAGCTTCGATTTCATCAAGCTCGATTCGAAAGCCTCGCAATTTGACTTGGCGATCATTGCGAGCCAAAAAGTACAGACTTCCGTCGCGATCAAAGTAAATTTGATCACCCGTTCGATAAGCTCTGCCGTTGCAAAGGCTTTCGTTTTTGAGTTCCATGAATCGCTCCGACGTCAGTTCCGGGCGATTCCAATATCCGCGAGCCACTCCCGCTCCGCCAATCCACAATTCCCCCGACACTCCGACCGGAACAGGACGCTGATTCGCATCGAGCACGGCAAGCGACGTGTTGTCGATCGGCTTGCCAATCGAGATTCGATCATCCTCAACGCGACACAGGGTCGACCAAACCGTCGTTTCCGTCGGCCCATAAACATTCCACACTTCGCATCCGGTTGATCGCAACTGCCTAGCCAAATCCGCCGGCAGCGGCTCGCCACCACAAAGCAGCTTTAAGCATCGCAGCGGCGGAGCCGTGATGATCGGCTTGCTTTGTTCCGGTTGTGTCCCTTCACCAGACGAACGAACGACGCCCGCTTGCGGTCGCCATCCGGTGGCCAACAAGACACGGAACGCGGTCGGTGTCGTCTGCAACCATGAAATCGGTTCGTCATGAAGAATTGCAGCAATTGCTTCGGGCTCTTTGGCCGCGCTGCTGGCCGTCAAACGAACACGACCGCCTACCCATAGAGGCAAAAACAACTCCAGGACCGATATGTCAAACGAAGTCGTCGTCAGCGCCAAGAGAGAATCGTCGCTTGAAAACCCAGGTCTTTGGGAGAACGATTGCAACAGATTCGCAACATTTCCATGTTCAACCGCGACCCCTTTGGGATGTCCCGTGGAACCGGATGTAAACAGAATATACGCCAGATCGCTCCCTTCGATCGTCGGCAAGCTTGTTGCATCGCAAGCGTTGTCCAACAAGTCTGCATGTCGCCAGTTCGGAACCGAACCGCGTTCAGCAAACACGCCAGCGTGGTCGTCTTCGTCGACGACAATCGCTTTCAAAGACGCCTCATCGATCATCTGCAACAACCGCTGGTCAGGCAAATCACGATCCAGCGGCACGTAGGCCGCTCCCGCTTTCCAAACGCCAATCAATACTGCAAGCATGTCGATGGTGCGCGACATCGAGACACCAACGCGGTCTCCTCGCCGTACCCCACGATCAAACAACCCCCGCGCGATTCGCGTCGATTGCGTCTGAAGTTCGCTGTATGATATCGATCGATGATCATCGGTAACCGCAATCGAATCGCCGCGTTTCTTCGCAACTTCAGCAAACTTCTTGACGAACAGAACGGAAGCTTCAACCGGACCTTCCACGCCCGCATGCTGCTGAACGACGACCCGATCGTTTGCCGCGATGCTTGGTAAGTCGATGATCGAGGCACCGGGGTTGTTGGCGAAGACGCGAAGAGACTCTTGCATCAACTGCAAGAAGTTGCGAGCCGTCTCTCGATCGACGCGATCATTGTGAACGATGGTGATTTCGGTCTCTCGGCTCGGATGGACGATCACCGATAGATCGTATGCCGTCACGGCGGAGTAATCGGGACGAATCGATTCGACGCTCCCCCCGGCGAAAGCGACCCAACCGGATGTTGCATGCTCGCCAGTCTTCGCGACATCAGCCTGTTGTCCATTATCTTCCCGATCAAACCCGGCCAGCGGTTGCTGATACAGAAACATCGTCTGAGCCAAAGGCATCACGGTCGCGGATCGCGGAATCGCCAACGCATCGACAACATGCTGGAAGGGGACATCGGAATGCTCCAAATCTTCGAGCAATTGATCACGCGTCGTCTTAAACCATTCCAACAAAGAGGCTTCAGGATCGATCCGACCACGAAAGATGATTGGATTGATAAAGCAACCGACGGTCTGATCGAGTTGCCCCGTCGGGCGATTTGATGTTGGAAGTGCGACCGGCAAGTCGAGCGAACCGGTGTAGCGAGACAACGCATACTGCATCGCCGCAAGATACAGCATCGACGTCGTCATTCCCGCATCGCGTGCGATCCGTTGCAGACGCAATTCCGTCGCCACGTCGACGATCGACACAATCGGCTCCATTTCCGTCGCCGGACGCTCGTTGGATTTCAAATTCGGAAGCGACAATCGTTCGGGAAGTCCGGCGAGTCGCGAGCACCAATAATCCAACCTGTTTCGCAAGTCTCCGCTGCGCTGGACCGATTGATCCCACGCGGCAAAATCAATGTAACGCAACCCGGACGCCGACATGTCCGAATCACAGAACAGGTCCCGCAGCAAGATTTCAAGCGACCCCGCGTCGCAAACAATATGATGCAAAACGAGATCTAGGACGAAATGCTCGTTGTCGATCTTCAGCAGCGTCGCCCGCATCAACGGAGCCGAGGTTAAATCGAACGCTCGACGAATCGATTCGTCGCGATGTCGAGCAAGCCGATCGGCAATCGATCCACCGTCGGATGAAACGGTTAAGTCAACAAACTGCAATGGCACTCGCGACGTTTGCAACACGCGCTGCTGAACAACGCGATCGACCTGCTGCCGGGAACCTGCAATTTCCGCACGATCATTGGTGGGCAATGATTGGTCAACCGTTTCAATGATTGTTCGCAAAGCTGCATGGCGTTGGCAAAGTCGGTCAAGCGCAGCTTGCACATGATCGGCATCGACTGATCCACGTAGCGTGATCGAGACGGGAACGTGCAGGAATGCTTCGGTTTGCTCGAGCTGTTGAAGCAGCCAGAAGCGTTGTTGTGCGGATGATAAGGGAGCGCTGTCGGAATCACCAATCGACGATGGCAAGTTGCTGGTCGACGTGGCTTCCCCCGTTATCCGATCGACTGCGTCGGCTAGTTGACCAAGCGTTGCGTTTGCAAACAAAGTTGTTAGCGAAAGGTCGATTCCAAAATCCAGTGCGAACCTTCGCAGCGAGCTGGCCAATAACAATGATTGGCCACCCAGATGAAAAGTTATCTTGAAGCCCAACTTGTTTAACCTGCAGCAATTCGGTCCACAGCAATGCAAGTTCGCGTTGTGTCGACGTTGTCGGCGGTTCATAGCGTCGTTCTTGTTGTGCCGATTGAACGTCACCGTTCTGCCAACGGACGTTTCTGAGAAGCTCTCCATCGAGAAACATCTGACGGCAATCCGAGCGTCGCAGTTTTCCGCTGGATGTCTTCGGCAATGATCCCGCTTTGACAAGGACGATGGCATGCGGCGTGACTTGATAGGTTGCGGCGATCGCGTCGAGTGTTTCGGGCAACAGATCGTCCGTCAAAAACTTTTTCGCCAAACCTCCTGCACGACCACCAACTGTTCCTGCTGATCGTGTTCGATCAGAAAACGCGGTCCCCGAATCGGGCTTGAACCCTTCACTGACCGACTGCACCGTCGCTTCAATATCATGCGGATAGAAATTTCGACCACCGATGATGATCAACTCTTTCAGCCGCCCGGTCACGATCAATTGTTCATCGATCTTGCATCCCAATCGCCCGTCCGCAACAGCCGTTTTCACCGGTATCAACAATCGTTGCGTTGAACGTCGCTTGCCGTCAGTTCGAGGCTGCTTCCAGTATCGAGGCGATCGATTTGCCACGTAAATTTCCCCAATCTCACCCGCCGCCGCTCGGCATCTGGTGGTCGGATCAACGATCTCGACCTCCATCCCCAACACCGGTTCTCCCGAACTGACCAGCGTTTGCGTCTTCGCCGTCGGCGACGCGGCAATTTCAATGCGTCCGGCGGACAACGCGATCAGGTCGACATCAAAGGTTTTATGCAACTCGCCGGGGACTCCCCGTCATGATGACGGTCACGTCTCCGCCATGCCCATCGCGGGAGAAAGCCGTTGGATCCGAAGCCGAATGGGCGAAACTTTTCCGTGAAACGTCGAGGCCGTTTCCGCACGGACCGGCTCGGCACCGACACGGCAACCTTCCAACTGCTCGAAGTCCAAACCTTCGCAATCCTTCACGTCGATCTTTCGGACGCACAGTTCATAACCGAAATTCGGGCTTCCGTTGCTGGTTCCTTTGTAGCGATCGATTGCTTGCAGCCAGCGGAGCGGGTTGGCGACGAATCTTTGGGGGCCAAAATGACCGTTTCAACGCCCTCATAGGTAGGCAACAAAAATCCATAATCAATCCCATGCCATCGCCTTGGTAGGGGAAGCCAGTGAGACCTTTGCACGGGAAAATGGTAATGCCTCACCAAGGCTCGCAAGTTGTGCATCAGATTGGCGTGCGTCAACGCCACGCCACGCGGAACGCCAGTTGAACCAGAGGTGTACTGAAGCAGAGCCAAATCACGAGGGGACGGCGATGTTTCACGCCAATCTACCGCCTCCGACAAAGATAATTCATCGACGGCAATCGCCGCCGACGCATCGAGGTTCCACAGCGGACTAAGGGCGTCGCCGATAATCTCTCGGCTCGATAGCATCACGCGAGCCCCCGCGTTCTGAATGATCGCCTGTAAGCGGCCAAGCGTATGCTGAAGCTTCAACATGCTAGGTGGGTAAACGGGTACCGCTATCGCTCCGGCATACATGCATCCGAAAAGGGAAGCGACATAATCCATGCCCGGATCATGAACGATCAGCACCGGTTGCCCCGGTGCGTCGAGCGATTGAAGCCGCGCCGCGATCGCTCGGGCTCTGCAATCCAGCTCGCGATAACTCAGCTCGATGTCGTTCCAATCTTGATCCAGGATCATCGTGAAGGCGATTCGATCGGCATGCGTCGTTTGCGCATACCACCGCAACCGATGCATCAGCGTCGGCAATTCCGCAGGCGCACTGGTGGCCTGCGGTGAAACGATCGCCTCCCTTCCCGATTGAATTTCGATGCTGTTTCCTGTTATTTCCATAAAGCGACCACGTCGCATGACCAACTGAAAAACATTAACGCAAGACAATATTAAACGCGTTCATCATTGATAAAGATTGTTCCCACGTTTCATTCAAGCACTGCCGAACCACTCCAGCCACTGACCATCCGTCAGCCGAAAGCATTCAACTATGCCTACCAACGTTTCATGTCCGTCATCGGCTCACTTGTTTTGAGGAATGTGTTGCACGGTATAATCACGCATGCACATGTTTTTGTGCATAACTTGTTTAACGGCAAGCCGCCTGCGGCTGCCTGGTGTTTTGGAAGCCTACGGCGCGACGCTAAACGAAGAAACAACGGCACAGACGCTTCGTGCCTATATCAATGATGTATGCGTTTGATGTTATGTTTCGATATTGTTTTTCAATGGATCTTGCGACGTGGTCGCGCTAGGCAGAACACCCCCGCCACGGGCAATCTGCGACAATTGGAGAGGTTAAGTTGTTTGCGGTCTTTTCAAGTATACGACGTCATCATCGTTTGTATGCCAATTCATTCTTGCAACCGGTCATCCGGCTGGGCTGCTTACTCGGTATTTTATCGTTACATTGTTGCGGAACGTGTTCAAAAGAACCCCAAGCTGAGCCACTGAAGCGAATCGCCACGGGAGCCGCGATTACCGAACAAGGCGTTGATGGTTGGTCGCACCTTGTCCTATTAGCGACCCCGCAAGTCTCCAGCGGCGATGTCTCCGACGTTTCGAAGATGATCCTGCGCTATGCGGAGATGTTTACAACGGTGATTGCCGCCAATACCGAGGTGGTCGATGAACGTTACCGCCTGGCGGAGCTAGGGGTGGGGCTTGCCGTATCGGACCAATCAAACTTCCGGATCGTATCGGGTGGAAGCTCCGACGAAAAGGACGTTCCCTCGGCAAACCTTGGAATGATTGCCAAATCGGTGCTTCAAGCAGCCGAACGATCGCTCGAAAAGATATCCATTACATTTCGACATGATTCCGCTGTGCTGATCGATTGTCCGGCAATTGTCGCCGTGGATGGCAAACATCGAGATTTTCTGGCGCGACATTTAGTCTGGGTTCATCCCCAGTCGGGGGTCTTATCTTCCGCAGTTTGGTTCGTCGATCGTGCTGCGATTCGGCAGGTGCTTGATAACGCGGGAGTCTTGCTGCCGGGAAACTTCCGCGAAAAAAGAAGCCTGCATGTTCTGCGTCGTGAATTTCTGTTCGGCATCCCGGGCGAAAGAGCCTTCGCGATGAATCAGCTTCCCGGTGGCAAACCTTTCACTTTCGATGAGTCTTCAGCCGAAGTGGCCGCTTCGGAATCTTGGACCATCAACGATCTTCAGGCCATCGCCAAACATCTCGCTGTCCAGGCCAGTCGGTAGGCAACCGGCAATTAAAAATAGACCTGTCGTTTTCATGGCAGGATGGACTTCCAGTCCGTCCACGACACTTGACCTATACCGTGCGTGGTCCGAAATGATGCCTTCGTGTTCAATAAAGCGAATCACCTCATTGTCGGCCACGCGACGCATATCTTGCGTCAATATTTCTCAGTTGATCTTGAGACGTGGTCGCCCTAGGGAAAAACCGGGCACATTTATTTGCGTCTGCGAAAGTGCAACCTATCTATTGAGTACTGAAGACATATACCGTGCGTGGTCCGAAATGATGCCTTCGCGTTAAATGAAGCGAATCACCTCATTTCTAACCAAGCGACGTATAACACCATGTCTTCGGGACCAGTTTGGGGGCGTCTGTGCTGCATCAGCATCGACACAAACTGGGGAAAATGGGGCAGGCCTAACGTTTATTACGACTTTGCGGACTTTTTGACTTATAAGACGCAAAGGAAAACCCGATACAGAATCGGAAGCCCTGTTTTTCTTGAAGAGGTTGACAACATGATTCGACGCCAACATGCCCCAATTCTTGCGACATTGCTCTGTCTTGCATTCAGCAGCAGTTCTCAGGCACAACTGACCGACAGCGAATTGTTTCGCGTGACCGTGAAGCCTCGCATGTCAATCGCGGCACCAACAGGAACCGTCTCCCAGTTTCATGACGAAACGGACAACAATCAAAACTTCCCGTTGCAACGTTGGTTGGTCGTCTCCAACCATGTTGCCGGCGCGACGGCGGTCTTTGAAACCACGCAGGCCTTCACACATACGGTCGACAGCACGTACAAACGCGATGCATCGTTGTCCCTGTCATTGGTCAGTGGCTCGACGTGGAACGTGACGACTCCCACCGCAACAACCGCATACGCTTCGTCGGACGAGGTTGTCTCGGTCGCTGCGGAATCGACGGGGCCTGGATCAGCCGCGTTCGATTTGGCGGTCAGTTTGGTGGAGGAAGCATTCGCCGACCTTGCCGCCGGAGACTACGAAATGACCGTTGTTGGGACGCTGACCGCGAACTAGCCGTTATGCCGTGCGTGGTCCGAAGTGAGACGATTGCAGCCTACATTCAGCGCAACTCATCTCGTCTTCCCCTCGCCGGCGCGATGTAGATCTTAGTTGACAGATTCACGGATGAAACAAAGACCTCTGGTTTGCCAATCAAGTCAGCGCGTTGGTCCAGCAAAGCGAATCGTTTTGCTGGCCATCGCTGCTGGCTTGATTGTGGCTGGCGGTTGCCAATCGACTCCGACACCCAAGCGTCGCCCGTTACGTGAGATCATCGATCAGACGATTCGTGTTGCTGAAGAACAGCAGCTCGCCAATCAGCAGCGTCGGAAAGCGGCGAGCCAACTTCAAACAAAACGAATCGACGACACGATGCTCGATGCTCCCTATGCAACTCAGATAGCGCATGTCACGCTGGCCGCGTCGGGGCCGGTGGTCGATGAGATCTTTGAGGAGACCGATATCCGCGAAGCGATTCAGTCGCTGGCCAGCCAAGCGAGTGTCGGCGTGATTGTCGACGACCAAGTGGCCGGCGTGGTGACCGCCGTCATCGAGAACACGCCCTTTGAACAGGCGCTCAATCGCATACTGTTGCCGCTGGGATACATCTGGGGAAAGAAGGACGGCCAGTATTTAATCGGCACGTCGGATCCCAGTTCCGCTCTGTTCCGTTATTTGGCGGTGAAGGTTGACTATCGTCCGAGACATTTCGCTCCCGACGATCTGCTGCCGTTGCTTCCCGAAACATTACAGCCCTTCGTGCGAACGGTGGGCAAACGGAATCTGATGGTGATCCACGCGCCGCAAGAACGGGCCGACGAGATCCTGTTGGAACTTCAGAATGCGGATCGACCGATCCCTCAGGTCGTTCTGGAAGCGATGGTAACGGTCCATTCTCCGGAAACGTCGTATCAGTTCGGCATGGATTTGAAGCAGATGGTGCAGGACGGTTCGGATCGCAACTTGAACGCGGGACTTTCGGGCTTGGCGTTGTCCGGCGCGGTTTCACCGGCATCGTTGGGAGAGATGTTTGGCGATTTCGGAACCACGGCTTACTTTCTTCGCTGTCTGGAGCAAGAAGGGTATCTCGATATCACCGCCGCGCCACGCGTGATGGCGAAGGATGGTGAAGAGGCGCAGATATCGATCAATCGCGAGACGTTTTTCAGCACCCAACTTCCCAATGGCGACGTATTCTTTCGACAAGATATCCAAAAGGTCGATTCGGGAATTGTGTTACAGATCACGCCCGTCATTCGTGGCGACATGGTGACGGTCACGATCAAGCGAGCGGAGGTCAGCGAAGACATCCGCGAAACCGGAACGGATCCCGATATCGCCAACCCCTATCCTCTGATCAACCGTCGTTTTGTGACGACGACGGTCGATGTTCGCGATGGCGAAACGATCACCATCGGCGGACTGACACATCGCCAGGAGATCGATCGCGAAAGTCGCGTGCCGTTGTTGGGAAGCATCCCCGGCATTGGCAAACTGTTTCGTCAAATCGATAAGCAGAACAAAGAGTCCGAAGTGACGGTATTCATATCGCCACGCATCGTTCATCCCCATTGTTTCGAAGACTTTGAGGAAATCCAACCGATCCTTGAAACCGACGACCTTCGTGCGGTTGCCCCCGTCGAACTTCATCCCCGCCCACAATGACCCACATCCATCATTCATTCCTTCGCGACACGTTGTGTGTCTGCGTTATTTTGATCGCATCATTTCAAACGATTGCCAGCGCGCAAGTTCGTGGTTTCAATCAGGAATTGAAGCTGCAACCGAATGTTGCGCCGGCGTTTCATGTCTCGCCGAT
The DNA here is from genome assembly GCA_041399105.1 of Pirellulaceae bacterium. Taxonomy (GTDB): domain Bacteria; phylum Planctomycetota; class Planctomycetia; order Pirellulales; family Pirellulaceae; genus Rosistilla. The sequence goes on from JAWKTL010000034.1 coordinate 63,487, forward strand.
GTCGCACCGCCTGGAAGCATCGCGAGGGAAGACCATTCCGATCACCTTTGAAATCGAATCGGTCGACCGCGCCACGCTGATCCAAGTGCGTACGGTCTCGTTGCGACAAGAGCCCGATGGCACGATCATGCCCGACACCGACGCCGATCCGCCGGAAGACTTGCAGTTGCTGAGCGAGTCCCGGATCGAATTGGACGAGAACGAGAAGACGACGATCGCATGTGAAGTGCGCGTGCCCAGCACCAAGGCGAACTTTCATTCGTTCGGCCTGCTGGTCACCGATCTGGGACGCCTCGTCGATCAACAACCGCTCAATGCCGGGGACAACACCAGCCGGCGCGTGGGCATTCGTTTCGTGACCCGCTACCTTTTGCGAGTTGATGTGACGGTCAAAGGATCGCGCGGCGAGGATGCGACGAATATCGAAATCGAGTCGTGCGAATTGCTCGAAGAAAACGGCTTCGCCAAAGCGCGGGCGTGGATCAGCAATCCAACGGAAAGTCCGCTGGAGTTTCAAGTGCGCGGGACGTTGCTACGCGATGGCGATGCCGTCGGCAAGAATGAATTCTCGCTGGTGATGCCGAATCGCGCTGCCGTCGATTCGGAGGATCGATTCGACGTCAGGATTCTCCCGGGTGCTCGTCTTCGCGTGGAAGAGATGCTTCCCGAGGCGGTGTTCCCCGGCGATCACGAGATTGAAATCGCTTTGATCACCAATCGACGCACGCGCAAGCGAGCGAGCTTTCCGATATCCATTCAGGCCGGTGACTTTCCAGCGCAAGATGCTACGATCATCCAGGCAGCCCGTGATGTGACGGTCGCGCCAAGCCAAGTCGAATTGTCCCTGCGACGAGGTGGTGACCGACGGGCGGCGGTCGAAATTCAAAATCACAGTCCTCACGAAATGCATGTCCGCGTCCTACCCAACAACAACGAATCGTTTGTCGACGGATTGGTCGTGCGACCGACGGAATTGACCGTCCGAGCCGGCTCCAAGCGGAAGTTTCTGCTCAGCCTCGATGCTCGACAAAGCGACGATATTCATCGTTACACACAGTTGCAAGTGACCGTGCAAACAGCCGACCGAACCGAAGTCGGAACGTTCGAGATCCCCGTTGCTGTTCTGGCTCGCACCGAGCAACTGCCCAATCTTGTCGTCCAACCGCTTCGCTGGGATGCGACTTCGGAGCCCCCGGCCTTCGTCGCGCCCATTCGAAACGAAGGTCAAATGCATCTGCCGTTGAACGCCCAACTGAAAATGGTCGATGCGTTCGGGCGAATCGTCGAGATGAAGGCCGGGTACGGACGTTGGCTCCTCCCCGAAAAAGCGACCGAACTTCGATTCCGCACCCAATTCGCCCCGCCACCCGGAAAATACCGTTATCAGTTGAAGATCGACGGGACCGACGATGTTCCACCGCTGGAACTGGAAGGGGAATTGAACTTCAACCAAGACGGCGAGACGACGGTGGAGGATACGCAATCGCCATCGGAAACGTCATCGTTGGCCAGCTGACCCGACGGCCTGCAACGCCGCTTTCCGAGCCGCCTCGAATTCGTCCCCCGCTTTCCAAGCGGGAAGGTTCGGCGACGCGGCGATGCGCATTCCGACTTCGTACAGCAATCGAACATCTTCCACAGCGCCATCAAGTTGCCAATCATCCCGGTATTCATCACTTGGCTGATGATAGGTCTCTTCAATCCACTGTTCCAAACGCTGCTTTCCCCATTCGGACGGTTTCCCGATAACGCTGATTCCCGAATGTAAGTAAACGCCGGGAACGCCGATCTTCGCCAAACTGAATTGATCGCTTCGATAGTAGTACCCACGATCCGGAAATTGATCGGGCGTGACAATTCGTTTTTCTGTTGCGATGCAACGTCGGTGACAATTTGATCGAATCGCTCTTTCCGTAGCCAATCATATTGACATCATGCGTGCGTCCGATGACGTTCATGCCATCGATGTTGATCACCGCCGCCATCCTGCCGGCGGGAATCGTCGGGTGCTCCGCAAAATGCTTCGACCCCAACAAACCTTGTTCCTCCGCACCCACAGCCGCAAACAGAATCGATCTTGATGGCGGCGTTTCCAATTGCGAGCACGCCTTGAGAATCGCTAGCATGGAGGCACATCCCGAGGCATTGTCGACCGCTCCGTTGTAGATGTTGTCGCCCGTCGCGTCGCGTTGTTGGGCCATGCCGATGTGATCGTGGTGCGCCATGAAAATGACAACTTCCTTGCTCAATTCGGGATCGCTGCCGGGCAACAGACCGAGCACATTGGCCGTTGTTTGCTTGCGCACATCGGCGGTCATCGTCATCGACAAACGAGTCTTCAGCGGGATCGGGCGAAAGTCGCGTTGCTGGGCGGCGGCTTGCAGTTGCGAGAGATCAAATCCGGCGTGCTTGGTCAGTTCGACTGCGGCATCTTCGCTGACCCAGCCGCGCATCGGCATCGTCGGCAGCTTGTTTTCAGCTAGCTGAAACTCCTCGCCACTCCACGATGTTTGAACCACTTGAAACGGATAACCCGCCGATGGCGTGGTGTGGATGATGATTGCCCCAACCGCCCCTTGCTCGGCCGCCGTTTGATACTTGTAGTCCCAGCGACCGTAGTAAAGTCGCCGACGCCCTTCGAACAATTCGGGATCATCCGACGGATCGTTGTTCATCACGAGCAGCACCTTCCCTTTCAGGTCGACATCCTTGAAGTCGTCCCAGTCGTATTCGGGGGCTTGAATGCCGTAGCCCACGAAAACGACTTCAGCATCCTGAATCGTCGCCTTTGTTGAAGCATTGCTTATCGTCGCGATGTAATCTTCGTAATACTTCAGGTGGAGCTTCTTTTCGTCGTGAACAAACGTGATTTCCTCCGGACAGTGGGTATGAACGCCAACAAGGGGCACGTCTTGATACCACGATCCATCGGCGGCCGGTTGCAGCCCGGCAGCTTGGAACTGAGCCTTGATATATCGCTGGGCCAGCAGATCGCCTCGGCTTCCCGGTCCACGGCCTTCCAGCAGGTCATCGGCAAGGAATGCGATGTGGGCTCGCAAGGTTGCCTCGTCGATCGCTTGGGCACGAGATTGATAGCTTGATGCCTCTTGCTGGGCGCAACATCGTTTTGATAACGCGAGTTGAAAGCCGAAACCGGCGAGCAGTCCGACGAATGCATGCATGAATGACGTAAATGACATAGTTTACTTTGGTCTTTGTGCTGAAAGTTACGAGAACGCCCCGCCGACACGGCAATTCGACGAAAGAGTTCGCCCAACCGGAATATCTTAACACCTCGATTCCCCGGCTTCGATCGTGCTGGGCCGATTCTATCAAGGTTAACGATTGTAACAGTCGAATTAGATCGAAGGATAAACCGATGTAGCACACCCATGTCTGGGCGTGCGGCTATTGTTGCAAGGTGGAAACATGAACCGATCGATCGTTTTCATGATACTGGCGATTCTGGTGTCAGCGAATGCCAGTGCTCAGGTGACGCAAAGTCTGTCGTATCTTGACGAGACGGATTCAACGGACGATGGTTCAAACATCCGTCTGGTGCAAGACATCAGTCAGCCTCTGGAAACCGGCGGTGTCTCGCAAGACACGGCTGCCGCGGTTCCCAACGCACCCTCGCGACCGGTTGCGTTCGTGGCCCCGACAAGCTTGCATCCCAGCCGAAGCCGTCGACGTTGCAAAGCAGCGAACCGGCACGAGGGCATCGAGCGCGGCGGCGTCTCCAGCAACGACCACCTTCGCGGCACCTCCCGGCCTTTCCTCGACCGATGTCTCCTTGGCGACCGCCACGGCGGCGGTTTCGCTCTCGACTTCGGCCTTGCCCACGACCGCGCCAGCCGACCTTGTGACGCCAAGCTCCGTTCAATTTCAAGCATCGTCGAACGTGGCCGAAGCGATCGTCGACACCGCCACGGCACAAACCGTGCAAGCAAAGAAGCGGTCAGCGATCTCTTTCGATACCCGTATCCGTGGCTACCAAGCCGGCCAGATTCTCACCGTTCAGGATGGTGCGAACTGGATTCCCGTTCGACAAGACTTGGACACGATCCTGTCCAAAGTTGATCCCTATTTGATCGGTAACCTGAACATCATCAGCGGTCCGTACGGTTTGCGTTACGGCTCGGGATTCTCGTTCATCGTCTTGGACACCGTTCCAACGTTTCGTTATGAAAACGGTCCGGAATCCCATGTCCGCTTGGGAAGCACGTTCCGTGCAAATGGCGATCAATGGTACAACCGCGCGACGCTGTACGGCGGTGGCGAGGATTACGGTTACACATTCAACTACGGAAACCGCACCGGTGTCGATTACGAAGCCGGAAACGGACTGGACATTCCCTCCAGTTATCAGGCTCAAGACTTTTACGGAAGCTTCGGTATCGATGTCAATGAACAAACGCGAGCCGAATTCCGCTTCCACCGACTGGATCAAACCGACACCGAGTACGCGGCTCAGTTCTTCGACGTCGACTTCTTGGGCTCCAACGGCTTCAGCGCCAGCATCATTCGCAAGATCGACGATGTCGGTGCCGCGATCCGGTTGGACGGTTGGTTGAACGAAACGACGATGGCTGGTGATACCGACAAGCCAGGCAAGCGATTGGATTCGTTCCCCGTGCTCCAGCGAGTCGATCAAGCACTCACGGGTCAGACGATCAATCCGGCCTTCTTCGGCGATGTGCGCGGCTACCTGCGAAACTCTGGATTGCGTTGGGGCATGACGTTTGAAGAGGGAAATCATTCGCTCGGTTTTGGTGCCGACGCACGCTACGTTCAACAGAACATTCGTGAAGACTACTTCCTGCCGTTCGAGCTTGCCCCTGGAAATCGGTTCTCCACCACCCTTCCCGATTCGTATCTGGTCGATCCAGGTGCCTATATCGAAGCGACGTTGGAACTGCACGAAGACTGGATCGTCAGCAGTGGAGGTCGCGTCGACTTCGCGGAAACCGGATCGGAACTGGGTGGAACGAACAACTTCGGTGGTCCGGGAAATTTTCCAGAGAGGGCGCGTGACACGCTGCTTGCCGGCTATCTGACAAACGACATTCAATTGACTTCCTGTATTGATGGAAAGTTCGGTGTTGGCTACGCCGAGCGTGTTCCCGACCTGACTGATCGCTACTCCGACGGTCTCTTTCTGGCGGTAATTCAAAACGGATTCAGCCGCGTGATTGGAACGCCGACGCTGGAGAAGGAACGCAATCTGCAGGCTGACGTGCGACTCAATGGACGCTGGGAAGATGTCCGCGTCCGCTTGACAGGCTTCCACTCATGGGTCTTCGACTACATCACCTACTTCGCCAACACGGTTCCCGATCCGGCAGGGGCACGATTGTTGAAGACGACCAACACCGACCTGGCCACGTTGGCCGGAGCCGATGGATACATGGAAATCGACTGGACCGAATCGGTTCAAACCTTCGCCGCCATCAGCTACCTGACCGGTCGCGATCAAACGATCGATCAACCCCTTGCTGGTATCGTTCCGCTGGAAAGCCGCCTCGGCATCCGCTTCCTCGATCCCGAGCCGGAAAACCGCTGGGGCTTCGAATTCGGAGCACGCATCGTCGACAATCAAGATCGATTGTCAGCCGTCCGACCACAATTCCCGGCTACCGATTTCGTACTCTTGGAACAGGAAACACCCGGCTTCACCACATTCTATTTCAAGACATACTTC